>NZ_JABUXW010000084.1 GCF_014897585.1 Brachybacterium tyrofermentans
GGGGCCTACCCCCGGTTCGTGGACACGGGGGTGTTTACGCTGCGAGCGCTAGCTTAGCGGTGTAGGCGCGCTCGTAGGCGTTCGGGGACAGGTAGCGGCACCAGGAATGGCGGCGCTTGGTGTTGTAGCGGGTCAGCCAGCGGAACATCTTGCGGCGGGCGGTGAGCTCGTCGGTGAAGCACGCGGCGTCGCGGAGGACCTCGCGCTTCGTGGTCGCGTTGAACGATTCGGCCATCGCGTTGTCGGCGCTGGAACCGACGGCTCCCATCGACTGGGTCACGCAGAGCCGCTGGCAGAGCTCGGCGTAGGCCTTGGAGGTGTAGACGGACCCGTGGTCGCTGTGGAAGATCGCTCCTGCCAGAGATCCACGGGCCGCGGCGGCGGCCTTGAGCGCGTCGGCGACGAGGTCGGTGCGCATGTGATCGGCGATGGCCCAGCCCACCAGGCGGCGGCTGTAGCAGTCGATCACTGTGGCCAGATACAGGTTCCCGCCCCCGCCGGCCTCGGATAGCGGCAGGTAGGTGATGTCGCCGACGTAGCGCTGGTTCGGCGCCTCGGCGGTGAAATCCCGGCCCAGCAGGTCAGGAACGACCTGGTCGGCCGGCTCCGGCACCGTCGTGCGGTGCTTACGCTTCTTGACGTAGCCGCTGAGGCCGGCCTCTCGCATCACGCGAGCGACCCGCTTGTGGTTGACCCGGTCCTCGGGCGCGGCCCCGTCGTTGAGCTCTGCCGTGATCCGCGGGGCACCCTGGGCATTGTCGTCCGCGTGGATGATGCGGATCCGCTCCAGCAGCTCGCCATCGGAAGCGGCCCGCGCGGACCGAGCCGGGGCGCCTGTCTGCCAGGCGTAGTAGGAGGAACGCTCGATCTCGACGAGCTCGCACAGTCGCTTCACCGGATAGGTGGTGGAATGGTCGGCGACGAACTGGAAGCGACTCACCAGCGCGTCTCCCCGGCGAAATACTTCGCGGCCTTCTGGAGGATCTCCCGCTCCGTGGTGAGCTTCGTCGTCTCCGCTCTCAGCTGGGCGTTCTCTGCCTCCAGCCGAGCCACGCGCTGCTCGAGCGGCTCACTAGGATCCGACGTCGGAGCGATCGGCGCGGACCGCAACGGGCGGTCGGTCAGCGTGCCGTCAGCCGCGGTCTTCTTTCCGGTCCCGTGGGTCTCCAGCCACTGCCGCAACGTGCCCCGGACGATCCCGAGGTCCTCCGCGATACCGCGGACCGTCGCTCCCGGTGTCGACTCGTACAGGTCAACCGCCTGCTGGCGAAACTCTTCG
>NZ_JABUXW010000085.1 GCF_014897585.1 Brachybacterium tyrofermentans
GGGACTGCCGCAAGGATGGGTGACATCTGATCTGGCTTGCCCGTAGGGCGGCCTGGAAGGATGTGCACCATGCCCGCCCCCTACCCCCAGGAGTTCCGCGAAGACGTCGTGCGAGTGGCCCGGTCCCGTGAGGACGGCATCACGATCGCGCAGATCGCGAAGGACTTCGGCGTCCACGAGATGACGCTCCACAAATGGATCCGCCAAGCCGATATCGACGACGGCAACCGCCCCGGCAGGACCCGGGAGGAATCGACCGAGTTGCGTGAGGCGCGCAAGCAGATCCGGCTGCTTCAGCAGGAGAACGAGGTCCTCCGCCGCGCCGCTGCCTACCTGTCCCAGGCGAACCTGCCGGGAAAAGGTACTACCCGCTCGTGAGCGAGCTCGCCGTCGACGGCATCCCCGTCACGGTGTCCCTGCGGGTCCTGAAGCTCTCCCGCCAGCCCTACTACCGCTGGCGGAAACAGCAGGTCACCAATGCCGAACTGATCGAGGCTTACCGGGCCAACGCCCTGCTGGACGCCCACGTCGACGACCCCGAGTACGGCTACCGGCTCCTGGTCGACGAAGCCGCCGACACCGGCGAGAAGATGTGTGAGCGGACCGCGTGGAAGATCTGCCGGGACAACCAGTGGTGGTCCGTTTTCGGGAAGAAGCGCGGTAAGAACGGGAAGCGCCCCGGGCCACCGGTCCACGACGACCTCGTCAAGCGCGACTTCACTGCTGATGACGTCAACGAACTGTGGCTGACCGACATCACGGAACACCCCACCGACGAGGGCAAGCTCTACCTCTGCGCCATCAAGGACGTGTTCTCCGGCCGGATCGTCGGCTACTCCATGGACTCCCGGATGAAGGCGCGTCTGGCAGTGAATGCCCTGGAGAGCGCGATATCCAGGCGTCGAGATGCCGCTGGCTGCATCGTCCACTCGGACCGCGGATCCCAGTTCCGATCACGGAAGTTTGTGCACGCCCTGACCCGTCACCACCTCATCGGATCGATGGGGCAAGTCGGTGCCGCCGGGGACAACGCCGCGATGGAGTCCTTCTTCTCGCTGCTCCAGAAGAACGTCCTGGACCGCAAGCGCTGGCGGACCCGAGACGAGCTCCGGATCGCGATCATCACCTGGATCGAGCGGACCTATCACCGCCGCCGCCGACAGGCCCGCCTGGGCCGATTGACCCCCATCGAATACGAGACCATCATGAAACCGGCCGTGAGCCTCGCGGCCTGACACCACAACTGTCACCTGATCATGCGGCAGTCCC
>NZ_JABUXW010000086.1 GCF_014897585.1 Brachybacterium tyrofermentans
CTGACTGTGAGGATGGCTTTGTCGGCCTTGTGCTGATGGGGTGTGTTCGACGGCACCGGGTGTGACCCGAGAGCTGACTGGCTTCGTGCCTTTCGCACGACTTGTCCACTCGGTGTCGTCGAACCCGGCCCGGTCGGAGCTGACTGGCCTGATCAGGAGCTTGACCGCGGGCGTAGCCGCGCCCACGTGTCCCGTCACAGTCCTGCCGTGACTCCTCCCGGACCGGACCCATTTCGTCCGCTCCGGAGCTAGGAGGAACGCATGACCAGTCTGACCGAAATCGCAGAGATCGTCATCGGGGTCGATACCCACGTCGACACCCACACCGCCGCCATCGTCGAGACCACCACCGGCGGAGTCCTCGCCGAGATCACGGTGCCCACCACCCCGGCCGGCTACCAGGAACTGCTGGACCTGGCCGACGAACACTCACCCCTGCGGGCGTGGGCGATCGAGGGCACCGGCGGTCACGGCGCCGGGCTGACCCACCTGCTGGAGGGCGAGGTCGTCATCGAGCTCGACCGCCCCCAACGGGCCAAGCGCCGCAACGGCGCGAAGTCCGATCCACTGGACGCGATCCGCGCGGCCCGCGAGGCGATGGCCCGCCCCCACCACGGGACCCCGCGCACCGGCCAGGAACGGCAAGCCCTGTCGGTACTGCTGACCGCACGTCGTTCCGCGGTCACCGCTGCGACGGCCGCCCAGCGCCAGCTGTTCAGCCTCACGATCGCTGCTCCCGAGCGTCTGCGCGCCAAGCTTCGTGATCGGAAGCTGCCCGAGATGGTCGAGATCGCGGCCCGTTTCCGCATCCAAACTGGGTGGGACGTGGAGACCACAACGACCGCGCAGGTGCTGCGCGACCTCGCTCGCCGCGCCCAAGCGCTGCAGGACGAGGCCGACGAGCACGAGAAGCAGATCCGCGCGATCGTGCGGTCCTGGCGGGCCGACCTGCTCACCGAGACAGGGATCGGCCCGATCGTCGCCGCGACCGTTCTCTGCGCGTGGTCCCACTCCGGAAGGGTGCGTGACGAGGCCGCGTTCGCGATGCTCGCAGGCGTCGCCCCGCTGCCAGCGAACAGTGGGAAAGTCACCACGAGATACCGGCTCAACCGATACGGCGACCGGCAGCTCAACCGAGCCCTGCACACGATCGTGCTCTCCCGCCAGCGCTACGACCAGGACACCAAGGACTACACCGCCCGACGCACCAGCGAAGGCAAGACCCCGCGAGAGATCAAACGCTGCCT
>NZ_JABUXW010000087.1 GCF_014897585.1 Brachybacterium tyrofermentans
TTGACGCTCCTATAGTTGTCAACTCGCGATTTCGCCGGTGCGGGGGTTGACCTTGATGAGGTGGTAGACCTCGCGAATGACGTAGCGCTTCAGGCAGCGGATGATGTCGCGTTTACTCTTGCCCTCGGCGGTCCGACGGGCAACGTAGGCGATGGTCGGCTCGTGGAATCTCATACGGACGATCACGGTGCGGTAGATCGCGGCGTTCAGCTGCCGATGCCCACCGTGGTTGATGCGATGCCTGCCGCTGGTCATTCCAGAGCCGGTCGGGACGGGGCTGATGCCGGCGAGCTTTGCGAACGCTGCCTCGGAGTGGATCCGCTCGGGATTGTCGCCAGCGACGATCAGGATCTCGGCTGCGGTATCGACGCCGATGCCGAACTGCTCCAGCAACTGGGGAGCGGTGCGAATGACGAGCGCCTCGATCGATGCCCTGAGTTCCTTGGCCTCACTGTCCAGGTGCTGCCATCTGCGGGCCAGGGACCGCAGTGCATGGCGAAGAGCGTCTGCGGGCGTCTCGAGGTTCCGAGGGCGCAGTGCCGCGAGGTGGCGGGCGAGCTTGATCGGCGTCATCCGGTTCGTCTCGCGGCGCAGCGTGTCATCAGCGTGAACGAGCATCGCCTTTATCGAGATGATCGCGGCGGAACGGTCGGTGACGGCGGAGTCGTGCGCGATCTTGAGCTGTCTGATCATCTCGACGCCGCTGTCAGCGGTCTTCGGAATAACTGTCGCGAAGCCCGCGAGGACGGAGCGGGCGGCGTTCTCCGCATCGAGGGTGTCGGACTTCCCGTTCAGCCGCCGTTGGCGCCGGTCAGGGCGCCCTGCTTCGACGACCTTGTGCCCATGGCGGCGCAGGAACGATGTCAGCGTCGCACCGTAGGAACCGGTGCCCTCGATGCCGAACACAAGGACCGTTCCGAACGAGTTCGCCCATCCGAGAAGCTGCTTGAAGCCCCCTGTATCGGTAGGGACCGTGAGGGTAGCGAGGATGCCGCCGATGGTGTCGAGCACGGCGGCGACGTGGATGTGCTTATGGGTGTCGACGCCGATGACGACGTGCCCGGAGTGGACGGTTTCGAGTGTGCTCATGGTGCCTGTCTCCCTTGACGGTTAGCGTGGTCTCACGCTGTCGCCGGCGGGTGGACAGGACTGTCACGGGGACGCTCTCGACATGCTGCTCCAGGCTCCTATTAGGTCACGCCCGATCCGG
>NZ_JABUXW010000010.1 GCF_014897585.1 Brachybacterium tyrofermentans
CACCTTCACCCATCACGACCCACCCCTCGGACACCTCAACGATGAAAGCCCGAGGTTAGTGATGAGGTCTGCGGGGTCTGCGGGGTGCAGCTCCAGGGTGTGCAGGTCCAGGGTCCCGTTCGCGCAGTTGAGCTTCCACGGGTCCGTGTCAGTCTCGGGGGCGAACAGCTTTCGTGAGGCGAGGTCGAGCACGCCGGCCGATCCGTGACTGGACATACTGGCCTTCACGTCGGCCTGTAGCGACTTGTCTGCTAGCGCTTCACCCCAGGAGATGTTGAGCATCATCTCCAGCAGGTCGTGAGTGCGCTTGGCGTGTACGTCTCGTGCCCAGCGGGTGCCGTCCCAGCAGTGCCAGCCGGTGCCGTCTACGTACAGGGCGTGGCCCTCGGCGTAGGTGGCGAACCGCTTGGCGATGCGCTGATGTGAGCGGAGGCCCGTGTCGTTCCATACGGTGGGCGTGGGCGGGTAGGCGATGGCGGGGCCTGTGTCGCCAATCGCTGCGTGCTCGCGGTCGAACTGCGCCTTCTCGTCTGCCAGATACTGGGCGAGGGCATCGTCAGCGGAGCCGTCTGTAGTGATCGTCAAGATGCACCACCCCGACCGGCCTGCTCCATGACGGTGAGCATCACGCGGGCGATGCTGGGAAGGTCTCGGGGATCGATCATGATTCGGGATCGACCGTTAGTGACCGTGACGACAGGCGTCGTGGTCCCGTCCGGTCGATGCCAGCGCGACCTGCTTGCTATCACCTGCATCGGCTTGCTATCGTCTTCCATGAATGAATGCCTTACTGCCCTTGCCGGGGCGTTTGGTCCGGGGCGGTAACCCCGGTGTATGGAACTTGAATGACCTCACGCGTTTACGTGAGGGTCTAGCTACCGGGTCGGCACTTACAGGTGTCGGCCCGGTTGTCTTTGTGCGGCCTGATGGGCGACTTCCGCGAAAGTGCGGGCCAACGCTGCCCGCAGGTGGGGCTGTAGTGGCCGCTGCTCGGCTTCCCAGAGCGCGTTAGTGGCGCGTGCATGGTTGAACCAGGTCGCCTCTCGGTGTGCTCTCACGCGGGCTTCTGCTGCGGCGGTGCCGGGGCCGAGACTGTGCGCCAGATCGAACGGGGGGCGGTTCACGCGGTGGGGACCGGGACCAGAAGCGCGAGCACGTCGTCATGCTTCACGCGGATGTGCCGGGGGCCGAGGCGGAACGCGGGGAGGTCGCCAGCTGACACGTAGCGGCGAATGGTGCGGGTGTTGACTGCGAGCATTTCTGCGGCATCGTCAAGGGTGATGAGCGGATTCATTACGGGGTGCCCTTTCTGGCATGGGAAAGCCCCGGTGCGGTGTGCTGCCGGGGCTGAGGTCGTGCGGGGTGGTGCGGGTCAGGCGGTCTGCGAGGCGAGTGCTCGTGCGAGCCAGGCGTTGACTGCTCGTCGTGCTCGTCTTCCGTGGTCCGTGGGGAAGCCGAAGTGCTTGTCAGTGGCGATGCGTGCCAGCTCGTGCGCGAGGGCACTGCCGCCGACGGTGATCGTCTCGGGGTCGCGTCCGGTCCAGTCGCGGATCGTGTCTGTGAAGGACATGCGCCAGATGGCCTCCAAGTGCGTTCGGGCGCGGGCGGGGCCGTTGTCCAGTCCGGGGGTGTCCATGATCCGGCGCTTCACGTTGTCTCGTACGTCGTCATACACGCGTGAGGGGCCGTGGCCGGTGATTGCCCGGAGTGCGTCGAACACTTCGGGGGGCATGCGGCGGGGAACTGCCGGGGTGTTGCGTCCGACGTTTCGTGTCGGAGTGTTTGGTGCGAGAGTTGTCGTCATGTACGGTGGTCCTTGTCTTCGAAATTGATCGGCCTCCGCATTGCAGTGCGGGGGCGGTGCCCGCGAAAAGTCTGCGGGCGTACGGGATCGCCGGGTAGCCGTTTGGCTGTCCGGTTACTTCCCGTTTGCGCCGAACCCCTCGGCACATAACTAACACTACAGGCAGTGGTGTCCCAGTGGAGTGACCACAAGATGTACTGAGTTACAACCCTGTCATCCACATTCGACTGTTGATGGGCTGTGGACGGCTCGGGAAAGGTGGGGACAGTCCATAGCGGTTACGCACGAAACGCGAGCATGCATGTACCGCGGAATGTGGACGAGGGGTCCGACAGCCCATCGCAGCGGTGGACGACGGGCTGCGGCGAGCGCTGCGGATCACTCCGGAACGTCCTCCACGTGAGGAGGATCCCGGCGTGTCGCGGCAGTGTCGCGCGCGCTTCGCGGGGGCATGACACCTCCACCTCTGCGTTCAGCGCCACGAAGTAGGCGGCGAACCGGGTGAGATGCACGTCGGGGACGGCGCGAGCAACGGCGCTACCCGTAACGATCTGCTCTGCGTTCTCGAAACCGAGGACGTTCTCGCTTCCGGCCTGACCTGCGACGTTGTGGCTGGCGACCTGCTGGACCGCATTGTCGGTAGCGGCACCACCATTGGGGCGACCTGCGGAAACGTGGTTCGAGACCTGCTGGCGTGCGCGGGGCGTCTGGCCCAAATGAGCCATACCTACAGCGACTCCCCCAGCCGATCCGCAATCGCACGGTCACGCTCAGCCGTCGCATGCTGATAGCGCATCGCAATCTCCGGGCTGGTATGACCGAGGCGCGCCATAAGTTCCCGCGTCGTCGCGCCCGTAGCAGCTGCCAGAGTCGCACCCGTGTGCCGAAGATCCGCGGGGCGTACATCCTCTAGGCCGGCTGCTTTCACGGCGAGACGGAATGTGTACGTGTAACCGCCGAAAGATAGAGGTTGACCGGGGAAACGCGGCGAGGGGAAAAGGTGCCCCTGTTGACCTTCTGCGGCGTGCTCCCGGAGGTGGGCGAGGATCGGCTCATGGAGGACATTCGGGTAATGCACGGCGCGCACCGACCCGGCAGTCTTCACAGGACCGATAGCCTGCCCGCCATCGTGTCGGGCGCTCACCGTCTCCCTGATGTTCAGCACCCGCTTCCTGGTGTCCACGTCACGGCGGCGTAGACCTAGAGCCTCACCGGGCCGTAGTGCGCAGTACGCGGCGAGGGTGACTGCGAGGCGGCGCTCCTCTGGCATCTTCGCGGCAAGGGCATGCACCTGCTCCACAGTGAGCGCGTGGCCGTCGCGTTTCGGCGTGTACGTTGCCGCGCCCTTCACCCTCACCGGGGACTCGTGGAGGATCCCGTCATCTACAGCGGCACGGAAGATCTGAGCCATAACCCGGTAAGCACCGGCGCGTGCTGCGGGCTTGTCGGCAGGGAGAATCGACATCCACTTGCGGACCATGGCAGGCGTGACGGCAGACAGTGCCGTGGTGCCGAACGTGGGCCGGATCCAGCGCTGGTACGTCGTCCGGTACTTGACGGTGGAACGCTCACGGACACGATGGGTTGCTAGCCACTGCTCAGCGAACTCCCCCACCGTCGTCTTGTCATCGCGGCCCCTCCACGTCCCGGTCTCTAGGGCAGCGCGCTGGACGGACAGCCACCCGTCGGCGTCCATCTTCGCTGTGAACGTGACGGGCGCGTTGACTCGCTGCCCGTGAGGGTCGAGGTAGGAGGCCTGGTAGCGGCCAGAGGGGAGCTTGCGAATGGCCCCGAATGGTCTGCGTGTCCGTCGCTTCTGCGCTGCCATGGCCTGCCCCCACCTGATCGTGCAACTAACGTGCGGTTGCTTCTGTGCGTCCGCGACTACTCGTGTCCGCTTGCGCCTATTGCACGCTTACGCTAGCCTACGAACACTCCCGACCGAAAGACCTGGTCAACCCACCGATCCTGTTTGGTCCCCTTGTAGATCTGGACGATCTGGTCCGAGGCGACGGCCCAGAGCGCGACGACGATCCCCGCGGTCATCAGCGTGATGAGAACCCATCCGGGAACATCCCCGCGGTCCGAGCCGAGGCGTGCCAGGAGGCGCGCCAGAGGTCTCGGTTCGGTGGTGCCGGCGTGCTGCGTGACCCGGGCGGCAGGTCGCACGCGGCGGGTCGGGCGGTGCAGTCGGGTGCGGTGAACGGTCATGTCGGGCTCCTCATCGAATGGTGCGGTGGAATCGTCGGATCTGGACGGTGGACGGGCGGATCGTGCGGTCCTTCGGTCTGGTGGATCGGGGCGGTGACGCCTGGGGTTGGGCGGAGGACGGGGACTGGAGCGGGGGCGGTGGCTGCTGGAGACGGAGCGGGACGCTCAGACGGAGATCTGGAGGACGGCGAGCCCTGGGAAGATGGCGAAGACGATCACGAGCGGCATGACGAAGAAGACGACCGGCATGAGCATGTAGATCTCCCGGCGACCAGCGGTCTCCATCAGGTCGCGCTTGGACGCCTCGCGAGCGTCCTGCGCCTGTGCACGGAGCACGTCGGCGAGAGGTGTTCCGCGTTCGATGGCGACGGAGACCCCCTCCCCGAAACGGCTCAGGGACTGCAGTGGAGTGCGCATGCCCAGGGACGCCAGCGCCTGGGCGACGCTGGTCCCGGAGCGGATGTCTGCGACGGTCGCCGCGAACTCGTCCGGCAGAGCGCCGGTGGAGGTCCGGGCCACGCGCTCCATGGCCGCGATCGGGCTCTCCCCGGCCGCGACGGCGAGGGCGAGCAGATCGGCGACCGTGGGGAACTCCCTGGCCATCCGCGCAGCGCGACGAGTGATCTCGACGCCGAGCAGGTAGTCCCTCAGGAGCACCCCCAGGATCACGCCGAGAGCGACGATGAGCAGGCCCAGCACGGGACTCGCTCCACGGGTGCTCATCGCGAGAAGGGCGACGACCATCCCGAGGATCAAGCCGAAGGCGGCGAAGACGACCTGCTCGATGCGGAAGGAGTCCGCAGAGGAGCGCCGTCCGGCCAGACGGAGTCGACGCTCGAGCTGGTCCGCTCCCCCGGTGAGCCGTTCGAGCACTCCCAGGACGTGGTGTGCGACGGGCCCCAGCAGGTTCTCTGCGACCACCCGGGCTCGACTCGTGGCCGCGGACGGGCTGAACAGCGATGAGGACCGCGAACGTCGCAGGTACGGATCGATCCGGGCATCGAGGTCCCGCGATCGGAGCCAGGGCAGATGGCCGGCGATCAGCGCGAGACCGAGCCCGAGCACAAGGCCCAGGAGGGCGCCTGTGAGGGTGGTGCCCGACGCGGTCATCGCAGGACCCTCTCGTCCTGGGGCAGGCGCGCGATCTGCAGCATGACCCGGTACGCGATCAGAGACACCACAGCCCCGATCAGGATCATCGCCATTCCCATCGGGGAGTCGTAGGCCTGAGCGGCCTGCGGACGCGTCGACATCAGGGCCAGCACCAGCCAGGGCGCGACAAGGGCCAGTCGTGCCGCGTTGACCGTCCAGGACTGGCGGGCCTCGAGCTCTGCACGGGTCCTCGCGTCCTCCCGGAGGAAGGCGGCCAACGTGCGCAGGAGCCCTCCCAGGTCGGTCCCGCCGACGTCCCGGGTGATCCGCAGCGCTTCGACGATCCGATCCCCGACCGGATCGGCGAGCCGGACCTTGAGCCGGTCGAGACTCACGGCGAAGTCACCGCTGGCCTGGTAGTCGAGGGAGAACTCGTGGAAGGCGGGGCGGAGGTCCTCCGGCCCCTTCCTGCTGAGCTGGACCAGTGCCTCGGGAAGCGAGAGCCCGGCGCGGATCGCTGAATTGATGTGATCGACGGCTTCCGGCCAGACCTCGCGCATCGCTGTCGTGCGGCGCCGTGCCGCCGAGCGCAGGAACACGACCGGAACGACCATCGAGGCGACGCCGATGGTCAGAGATGGGACGACTGCGCTCGAGACGGCCCAGAGAGCAGCGGAGACCACCAGGCCGAGGCCTGCGCTCAGCGCGGGAACGGCCGCGGGCGGGACAGACGTCAGACCGACGGTGACCAGGTCATCTCGGAGGTGATCCATGATCCGTGCGATCCTTCCGCGCCGAGTCGATTCTCCCTCCTGCTCCCAGAGAGACCACCAGATCGACAAGATTCCGAGCCCGGTGATCAGTCCGAGGAAGGCGCCGTCGCTCATGCCGCCTCCGCCCGACCCAGCAGCGCTCCCAGGTCATGGCCCGCACGGGCGAACCGCTCCGCATGGGGCGGGCGTCCGTCTCCCCGCACGAGTCGATCCCCGCGCAGCGCGAACAGCTCCGAGATCTCGATGACCTCGTCCTCCACGCGTCCGCTGAGCCCGACGATCTCCCGGACCCGGCGCCGACCGTCGGCCAGCATGTCGAGGTGCACGACGAGGTCGATGGCGCTGGCGACGGTGGGGACGACGAAACGACTGGAGATGTTCTCCCCGGCGAGAATGTCGAACAGGGGGTGCATGAACACGGGGCCCACAGCGACAACCGGACGAGTCTCCTCAAGCACCACGGGCCCGATGACGCCTACCCGTGTATCAGTGCCTAGGATCTTGATAGTGGCGCGCCCTCCCTGCAGACAGCGCGCGACGTTCGAATACGGTCACGCAGTGAAGATGATGGGCGGCCCCAGGTGCGAGAACATAACTACAATCCGGCGGTCGACTGGACTAGGTTCGATCAACCACTCTTTGATCGTTTTGCCGAATCCCTACTTGCACGCACACACCCTGCCGCAGAGGTAGAGGTGTTCAGCGACAGCGGGGGCGATGGAGGCCGAGATCTTCTCGTCCGCGAGAACGGCGAGCTGACGATCTATCAGTTTAAGTTCTGGACCGGCAACGTCACGAGCGCGCCAGCCTCGAGGAAGAGTCAGATCGAGAGATCGTTCATTTCGGCCCTCCAGCACGACCCCGACATATGGGTTCTCGTCGTGCCAGCAAAACTCAATGACACCATGAAAAAGTTTGTCGGGAACCTCCATGCCCGCAAAAATGTTCAAGACTCTGTTCACGATGCCTCGCGGGTGAAGATTGAACTTCTCGACGTCCTAAAACTTGATCAACTTCTAATTAAATACCCGGAGACGATCGCGCTCATCCAGCACGAGGACCCCGCTTACCGACGTATTCTGGATCAGCTCGAAGCGCAGGGCCTAGGGCCGATCACAAACTCCAAGTCCCTCAACCAGGCCATTCAAGCAGCCACAGACAGGATTGAAACCGGAAGCGTCAACTGGGATGCCCGCATCGACCACCGAGGCGGAAAGTCCCGGATACTCCCTGTGGCCCGACACCCTCAAGCACAGGCTCTAGAGCCGATCCGGACAAAGTACCTCTTCCAGTTCCCCACCGGGGACTCGTCAAATGACGTTTCCGCTCGCTTCGAACAGATGCTGGCTTTCGGTTCGGAATCTGTGGAGGTTTCACGAGATCACATCAGCGCAATTGACTACGAGGGACCGGAGATATTCAGGGATTCCTTCGCAGGTGACAGCGAAACTACATCATGGCTTTTCACACCGCAGGACATCGGGGTCGAAGCGTTGCCACACCTGCTTCTACTGACATCGCAGGATGACGATGTCGTCGAGCTACCCGCTACAGCATTGCGAGCAACTCGAGGCATGTACGGGGGCACCTACTCGTTTGACTGCGGTTCAGGATTAACAGCAACTATTACTGCGGACGCGCGCTCGCGACATAACTGGAGAGCCTCTTTCTCGCTTTCGCCAAAGCGTATTGGCGTAGTGGAATATCTTCTGGCCGTAGAGAACGCCCTCGCTATACAGCGCGCCACAAAGCTAACACTGATTTCGCCGAGTGGCGAAGAAGGCACATTGTCCCGCAGTGCCCCACCTGAGCAACGCGGCTCCGCCTCAACCCCCTCCGACCTAGAAATCCTTGAGGCCAGCGCACGCGACCTCGTAGCGATTCAACGAATGCGGCGGCAACCTTTGTCAATGCCGGAAGAAATGACCGGCCCCAACAGAATGATGCTGCGGACGCTACGCTTGGCTCTCGAGGGTCACCTAACGCCCTATCCTTTCAGGGAGCACCGCTGGATTCTTGAGGATGGCGCATCGATGGAAGGGCAGCTGGCGGCTAGTGCAGCGGGGCGTGGGGCTGGATTTACCGCACAGACCACCCCGGAAGCAGTGTTTGAAATCGGAGATAACCGCATTACACTCCCTCCACTAATCTACTTCCACCCAAGTTGCATGTTTTCTTATGTCGACGAAACTGCCAGAAAGGTCCGAGATGTCGCTACGAACGGGGAGGCCTTTGTCATGTACTCGCCGCCCCTCCTTTCGGGCACGCCAAAAACGGCCACCCCCTGGGGCCTGCCTGACATCACCGAACCACGTACGCCGCGCATCGAGTGGGAGGGCTCTAACGAAGATGTGGGCTAAACAGATGCTGTCTCGAGACATCCAGACCGATCGTCGGGCACGCCAACCACGAAATAGAGCGGACGGTCACTTCGCTACAAACTTCTTGAGTCTCCGCGTCCAAGGACAAGCACGGCGGGCGTGGCTGGGCGAACTTCGCAATGGCTCTGATACGGCGCACCACCCTGGCCTCACCACACCGGGGCAGGATCGTCTGCCCCCTCCCCCACCATGAGCTCATGAAAATGAAGGACTGGCTCCGCGACCTCGAGCAAGAGATCGACCGACGCGTCGACGCAGCCATCCGCCGAGGCTCACTCACGAGCGCGGACGAGACCCTGGAGTGCCGCACAGCCCCCAACGGAGAGCGCATGCACTTCTCGATCCGCGGCATGCTCGAGGACGGTGACGGGTCGCAAGATCCCGGCTGGATGGAACCCGCGTGAGCGACCTCGATCTGTACTTCGCGCACCAGAAAGCCGTGCAGGTGACTCATGGCGTGACGATCCGCTATCGCCTTGCGCTGATCGGTCCATCGGTGGTCGTGCTGCACTCCGAGATCGATCCGACGCTGCCTGAGCGTTCGATCAGGATCACGGCGGGCCATGCCGAGCTGATCATCGACTCAGCGTCCTGGAGCGACCGCCGCGAGGAGCTCCAAGAGCACGTCCTTGCATGGATGCTCGAACACATCGACCTGCGCGCAGCGCGACCCCGACCCGGTGCCAGGAGGTATGACGCCGTCTGGATGAGCGCATGGCAGGAGGCCAACCCGGGCAGACGGTGAGCTCCGGTCCCCCAGTGTCAGTACTGAGTACGATCGAGGGCACAACGCCAAGGGAGGCAGCTCATGTGCGGTCGGTATGTACTCGAGGTCGACGCTCAGGGACTCCTGCGGTCCTACGCCGCGCAACCGGCGAAGGCGTTCGACTGGGAGCCGGTCTTCAGTGTCGCGCCCCGCACCAAGGCCCCCGTGGTCCGCGAGCACATCGATGATGACGGCGAGCTGCAGCGCACGCTCGAGTTCGCGCGGTGGGGCTTCAAGCCGGCATGGGCCAAGGAGAAAGGTCCGCGGCCCATCAACGCCCGCTTCGAGACGGCCCACACCAACGGCATGTTCCGTGCCGGCTTCGCGAGCTCGCGCGCCGTGGTCCCGATGACCGGCTACTACGAGTGGGTCGAGATGGACGACGGGAAGCAGCCGTACTTCGTCCATGCCAAAGGCGGCGAGCTGCTGCACGCTGCGGGCTTGACCACCGCCGAGCAGAACGCCGACGGCGAGTGGGACGTGTCCTTCACGATCATCACCCGCGAAGCAAAAGACGCTGCGGGTGATGTCCACGACCGCATGCCGGTGTTCTTGGACCAGGACCTCATGAACGAGTGGCTGGCACCGGGGAAGCTCGAGAAGGAGGAGCGCGAGCACCTGCACGGCGTGCTCGGCGACGTCTCCGAGGCGGTCGCTGCGTCGCTGGTGACGCACCCCGTCGATCGGGCCGTGAACAACGTCCGGACACTCGACCGCAGCGACTCAGGCCTGATCAAGCCGATCCAGCTCAATTGACGGCAGCAGACGAAGGAGGCGACTTATGGAGCACACCAGGAAGTCCACGTCGACGATGACCGAGCACGAGCGCGAGATGGCCGCGAAGCTCGAGCGGATCATCACGGACCCTGAGGGCTACTACGCCACAGCCCGCAAGGCCGCCTACCGCGATGAGCTGCGCCGCGCGCTGATGCCCTGGCGGAAGAGCCACCCCCGTTCGGCCTGAGTACGAGTGCCAACGGGACCGTGCGACTCTGAAACTCAGCGCGCTCACCGACCGTGGACTCGTGAACAAAGTCCATGAGGATTCTCGCCGACATCTGGTTGCCGAGGTGCTCGACCCGCACCTCCACGAGCGGATCGAACCCCCGCGCTCGGCATCCTCGCGACTCGCCCGGCTCAATGCCGTCGATCCTCGCGCAGCTGCTCACGCTGGTGGCTTCAGGTGAGCAATTCTGCTGCCGCTGCCGCATACGCGCGTTCGATGTATGCCTCGAGCTCGCGCAGATCCACGCGCCACTGCCCTCGGCCACCGACGCGGATGGGACTGCCGCACGATCAGGTGTCACATGATCTGTGGCGCTGAGGAGCGTCACAGGGAAGGATGTGCACCATGCCCGCTCCCTACCCCCAGGAGTTCCGTGACGACGTCGTCCGCGTCGCCAGGAACCGCGAACCTGGCCAGAAGCTCTCGATAATCGCGAAGGACTTCGGGATCTCCGAGTCCTGCCTGACGAACTGGATGCGTCAAGCCGATGTCGAGGACGGTTCCCGGCCTGGCAAGACCCGTGAGGAGTCCACCGAGCTGCGGGATCTGCGTCGCCGTAACCGGCTGCTTGAGCAGGAGAACGAGGTCCTCCGCCGCGCGGCCGCCTACCTCTCGCAGGCGAACCTGCCGGGAAAATCTTTTACCCGCTCGTGAGCGAGCTCGCCGGCGATGGTGTCCCTGTCGCGGTGTCCTTGCGGGTCCTGAGGCTCTCCCGCCAGCCCTACTACCGCTGGCGGAAACAGCAGGTCACCGAGTCAGAGCTGGTCGAGGCCTACCGTGCCAACGCGCTGTTCGATGCCCACCGGGATGATCCCGAGTTCGGGTATCGCTTCCTCGCCGGCGAAGCGGAGGCAGCTGGCCAGCGCATGTGTGAGCGGACCGCGTGGCGGATCTGCCGAGACAACCAGTGGTGGTCCGTGTTCGGGAAGAAGCGTGGGAAGAACGGCAAGCGCCCGGGCCCGCCGGTCCACGATGACCTCGTGAAGCGGGACTTCTCCGCTGACGACGTCAACGAGCTCTGGCTGACGGATATCACCGAGCACTGGACCGATGAGGGCAAGCTCTACCTCTGCGCGATCAAGGACGTGTTCTCCGGCCGGATCGTGGGCTACTCCATCAGCGACCGGATGAAGGCTCGCCTCGCGGTAAACGCCCTGGACAACGCAATATCCAGGCGTCCTGACGCTGCCAGTTGCATCGTGCATTCGGACCGCGGATCTCAGTTCAGGTCGCGAAAATTCGTGCACGCTCTGAACCGTCACCACCTCGTGGGATCGATGGGGAAAGTCGGCGCGGCCGGGGACAACGCAGCGATGGAGTCCTTCTTCGCTCTGCTGCAGAAGAACGTCCTGAACCGACGTCGATGGCGAACCCGGGAAGAGCTGCGGATCGCAATCGTCACCTGGATCGAGAGGACGTACCACCGTCGCCGTCGACAGGCCCGTCTGGGCCGGTTGACCCCCATCGAGTACGAGACCATCATGAACCCGACCGTCAGCCTGGCGGCCTAACCTCAGCTGACACCTGATCGCGCATCAGTCCCGGCGAGGTCATCGGACGCGCAGGGTTCCATGCTCAGCACGCAAAGAAGGTTGGTGAGCGCGGCGCGATCGTGCACGAGATGATGCGCGAGCTCGACGAGGACTCCATCGCATATTGGGCCAAGCGGAACCCCAACATCGTCGTCGCCGACGAGGTGCTCAACGAGGCGATGGTCAACGACGGTGACGGCGGTTTCCGGCGCTGCGTCGACCGTCAGGACGTCTTGGACTATGGAGCTGATCGTGTCCGCCGCGTGAAGCGGAAGTTCCGTGATGACAAGCTCGACCCTACGACGAGCAAGATGAAGGGTGGGACGGTCACCACCTCCCTTCTCGTGTCACACCTCCCCAAGTCGATGTGCGTCGAGATCCCGGGCTTCTACCCCGTTCTCGACAGCAGGACCGGCGAAGCCGCGCTCGACGCCGATGGCGAGCCGATGATGCGCAGCAGGTGGGTGGCGCGAGATCGGGACGAGGCACGGCGCTACTTCCAGGACGTCATCCAGTACCTGTCGGCTGAAGCGATCCCCGGCGGGCCTGACGCTGTCCTTGGGTACGACATCCAGCACAGTGAGTCCACCCCGCACGTGCAGATCATCGCGGACACGTTCGCCCCCGACCCCAAGGACGAAGAGTCCCTCCGCGTGGAGTCCTCCCAGGCGTGGTTCTCCCACCGCGAGGTGAAGGACAAGCAGGGCCGGCAGAAGAGTGGGAAGACGAAGTTGCGCGAGTACCACCGGGGCCTCAAACAGCACCTGGTTGACCGCGGCTACGACATCTCTCCTGACTTCGACGAGAAGCGCCATCTAGTCGGGATGGGCAAGGAGGAGTACGGCCGGACGATGGACGCCAAGCGCTCTGTCGACATACTCCGGGACCGCGCTGTCGAGGACCACGAGAAGCTCAACGGCTGGGACGCCGAGCTCCTGGACCGCAGGCACGAGCTGGAGGGTGAGGCCGAGCGCCAGCGCGACCACATGGAGAGCCTCGAACGCCGTGAAGCGGACCTGCCGATGCTGCGCCGCCACCTTGAAGAAGAAGTTCGCAAGGACGGAGTCAAGGCCGCCGAGGCAGAGATCAAGGAACACGTCCAGCGGGGAGTCGCGACGGCGCTCGCCCCGGCGCAGGCCCTCCTCGATCGCCAGCGGGAACAGCTGGAGGAGCAGCTCACCCTGGCGGCAAAGGAACGCGACGCATACACGTCCACCGCTGCCCAGTTCGATCAGATGATCCGGAACCTGCAGCCGCTGGTCAAGAGGTGGGAACAGGCGAACCCCCACACCGACAAGGGAGCCCGTGCACAGAGGAACGCAGCGCGGCTGCGCCAGTTCGAACAGCGCGCGTCACAGTTCCGCAGCGAGGCTCCGGAGCATGACCCCCAGCCGGGCGAGTGAGCATGTCCCGCCGCACACAGACGAAGGAGGATCCGATGAGGTACGGGTACACCCGCACGTCCACAGCGGACAAGCAGACCGATGATCTTCAGCGCCGTGCGTTGACCGACGCCGGGGTCGCAGAGCGCCAGATCTACTCCGACCAGGTCTCCGGCACGAAGAAGACCGCGACAAGAGACGGCTGGACGGCGCTGGAGGCCAGGCTCCGCGGGGGCGACGAGCTGGTCGTGTGGAGGATCGACCGCATCGGGCGGTCGATGATCGACGTCATCACGACCGTCACCGACCTGACGGAGCGTGGCGTCATCCTTCGATCCCTGACCGATGGCATCAACCCGTCCACCCGCGAGGGCCGGCTCATGCTCACCCTCATGGCGACCTTCGCCGAGTACGAGCGCGACCTCATCCAGGAACGCGTCCAGGTCGGCGTCGACGCGGCGAAGGCCCGCGGGGTGAGGTTCGGTCGCCCGGCACCAGATCCCGAGGAGACGGAACGGAGGGTTCGTACCGTGCGGCACCTCGTCGAGACCGAGCGCATGACGGTAACAGCAGCCGCACGGATGGTCGGGTGGTCCCGTGCGACCTACTATCGCCACGCCGACAAAGTGTCATCAACCGTCTGAGACCCTGGCTCCCTCGAAGACGATGGCCACGTCCCGCAGCCACTCGTCGACGCAGTCGGCGAACTCGCCGTCGTCGAGCTTGCCGAGGACATGCAGGGACACGAACCCGAGAAGTTCGGAGAGGATCGGCTCGTCATTCACCGCGAACGAGTGGGCGACATCCAGCACCTGCCGCTGCTGGTCGGCGGTGAGACGTCCTGTGATCTCCGCGTAGCTGGTGAATCTGTCGGTGTTGTCTTCCATACCCTTCAGGGTGACTCCTGTGGCTGTCTCAGAAACCCCGGCTGGCGATCTCGGCGTTCATGAGACACCCGCCCGTGCCTAGAACACACGTCGAGACCCCGCCAGCAAGCTGTCTCGTCAAGGTGATGTCTACGAGACGACTGATGCTTCGCCCTTGCCCAGACTGGAATCGTTGGCTACCGCTACGCTGCGACCGAACCGCACCGCCTCGTCGCGCATACCTTCCATGATCGCAAAATTGGCCAACACGATCTCGGGCTCATAGTCGAACGTCGCCCGGAGCTCGGACATCCGCCGAAGCATCTCCTCATCAGAGAGACTCTCCAACCATGCTGTGATCTGATCCTTCTCAGGCGCGTCTTGCATCGCTCCGAGAGTCTCTCCCATATCTGCCCTCACCATGCGAGCGCTCAGGCGCTCGAGGTGTACCTGCGGAGCGGCCTTCGCTGACCCTCCCGCGAGCGAACTCCGATCGTCTTCATGACCAACAGCAATTGCATAGCGTGCCGGGAGCGCGGGTACTACGGACGGAGCGCCGGTAATCAGCCGAGGGACCGCGACGGCCCGGACCCAGTGAGCAAGTTGGTCGAGCTCCTTCATGAGTACCGGCCACCTGGCGGTATCGGGACGGTTGATTCCAACAGTCGGGAAAAGAGTAACCATGACCTTCGTCCCGATCGGGTTTTCGGCAATCACCTCCCCGACCTGTAACGGTGCCTCTGGGCGGCGCGGCAGGTCGCTAAGCGAGCTCGGCATTTGATCTTCGCGATACATCGCAGGAAGCATGACGGCCGTACTAGGAACAGTCCGGTGCTTGTATCTGTTCGTGTGGGCTGCCAGTATCGCTAAGGGGTGGTCAGAAGGGTCTTGAACTCGGTGGTATGGCTGCAAAGCGTCAATCCGCTCCAGGAGCTCACTGTCAGCTTGCAGCGAAGGTGGACCGTTCTTGCGCTTCGAAGCAATCCATTTTTGGAAATTCTCGATTGTCTCATTGGCAGGTATTTCTACCTGCCGCGCCGCCTTGGCATCGAGATCCCCGTCTCGATACTCGACCTCAGCGAAGAGGGTGTGTTCGAGCGCATTGCGCAACCCGACCATCGCATCAACGACGAGCAACTGTACCTTGCGCGGAATCGGAGCCACACTCGCTACGACCGATTGACTATATTCCCCCACCGGTACTTCGGCGAGCTGGAAGATTCCGTCCTCCTGCGTCTGGAACGCATAGAGGACCTCGGACAAGTTGGCGATCACTTCGTCGGTATGCGCCAGCGTCGCCGCGACACCGAGGTGGTGGTCGGGGAGCCATGAATATTGGGAGCTCGTCATGGCGCAAACGTACATCCGAGCACCGACAAACCTCTCGGTTACGCCCGACACCCTAACGAGCAAGTAGATCGATCCGACGCTTGAGTCCGCCTTCGTGAACCTAGGAAGCACGCACGAAGATCAGCCTTTTGCGAAGGCGAATATCTGGCTCAGCAGGGGTTCCAGCATGGGAATGGGGTCGTGCTCGTAGTGCGCACGCAGACCTTCAGCGAGCTCGGAGTAGGAGACGGTGGCCCAATGATCGTGGCGGTGCGCCGGAACCATCCAGTCGTACATAGGGAAGGCCTCGTCCATGGTACGTTCGGAGGCGTCTAGGAGAACAGGATGGATGGTGGCCGCTGGATCGAACGGACCGCCCAGCAGACGCGTGTCGCCCGCTACGCGGGCGTCATCGATATCGCACAGCATCTTCTCGGTCTGCCAGAGGACTTCGTCCATGCGCCCGAGCCTGGTCAGCTTCTGGTGTCCCGGCTGATTCGAGTTGGAGTCCAAGTGCTTGTTCTCCAGGATCAGCATGTGCGCCGACCCATCGGCGACGAAGCCGACCATGAGATCGACCACCGAGCTGGGCCACCAGGCGGAGGTCACCTGGATCTGATTCCAAGACTGCCCGCACAAGATGTTCAGCAGCGGTGCCGCGCTAGAGCGCTGCAGCACCGCGGCCAGGAGCAGCCCTGAGATCGGGTTCTCCAGAGTCCATTGCCCGTCCACGACATCAATGCCGTGCTCACGACACCAGGCGAGATGGGTGCGGGCTGGGGCCTCGTGGCGTCTCTTCTGTGCAACGGAAGCTGACATAGTCATCCTCTTTCATGAGTCATATCAGGGGTACATAAGTTCCAGGGCGGCCTGGGTGAAGTCGGCGACGAACACATCGATCTCCCGATTACTTGCCCCGACGCGCCTCTCAGCGGACGCCTGGGGAGCCGCACGGATCAGATCGGTGGAATTCCTCGATCCCGGCATCCGAAATCAGTCGGGATGCCTACGCCGATCGTGTAGTCGAGCGAGTCTGTTCCGCCCGTACGGTGAGCCAGGGATAGCCGCAGTTGTCCTTGCCGAGCACGACACCCAGATGCGAGTCGACCCGTTCTTTGAAGGGGCTGACTGCTCAGGATTTCACTCGAGTCACGTCGCCGCGCCTCCGACGTCGGTAGCGCCCAACTGCGAGGCAACTCGGGCTGCCAATGCTGGGTCATCGTGAATGCGGGCGACGACATCGTCAGCGACCTTGTCCACGTCAATAGGCCCGCCAAAACTGACCGCTTGCGCAGGCACGCGTTGGTTCGCTCTCGAGTGGAAGGCGCTTTCGCCGTCGTCGCCGTAAGCGGTGAGAACGTGGTCGAAGACGAGCTGCACTTTCGAGCTGAAGATGTCGAGCGTGTAGGACGACTCCGGCAAGCCTTGGTCCAGGATCTGCCGGATGGTGCTGTCGACATCATTCTTCACGTCAACCTTGCGACGCCAATCCTGGACGAGCTTGTCGTGCAGGTGCTCCAGGAGTTTCCTTGCGCTGGCCTTGACAGTCTCGCGCTCGTCGTCGGTAAGAACGGGATCGGGCTGGGTCAACAGATCAAAGATCGCGAGCTCTTCCTCCGATAGTCCCTCGCGGGCCGAGCGCTCTTCTTCCGCTGTCAACGTCTGCGACAGCTCGATAAGGCGTCGCAGGTACTCGTCGATGTTCACGCTGCCGGCGTTGTAGTCGTCGATCAGCTTTTCGATCCGCTCGACCAGTTCATACCGGGTTGGGTTCCGAGTGGCTGATGCGATTGCCTTCTGCCGGAGTAGCTGTGCCAGCCGGTCGGTCTCGGCGCGCTTGCGACCAGCGAACTTTGCCGCCAACCCCTCGAAGTCGATCAAGGACAGGTCGATTAGGGGGTCAGGTTTGGTTCCCTCTGCAGCAGCCCGGATGACGTATTCTTCCGCTCCGACAGACCGATCAAGCAGCGCGTCGACCGCATCCGTAACGGTCCGGATGTCGGCCTTGGGTGGGCGCGTGACCTCGGTGATCCGTTCGGCGACTACCCGAATGGCCGCAACATTCCGCTGCTGGGCAGCTGCCCTCGGGTCCGGCAGGAGAGCCTTGAAGAGCTTGCGTGCCTGGCGAGCTCCCTCCTGGAACTCGGTACGGGTTTCCTCGTCTACGAGGAGGGCCTCGACGGTCGCGTTGCGCTTGGCGATATGAGCGAATCCCTCGGCGTCGCGCATCGCAGCAAGGTCGACCCCGATGCTGGAGCAGAATTCGAAGACCTTGACCACGGCTGCATCCAGCTCTGCAGCGAGGGCATCGATGATCTCGATGGGTGACTCACCGACGCCCGCGGCTCCGTAGATCGCCAGCGCCTTCTCCAAGTTCCTGAAGACTCCCACGTAGTCGACAATCAGTCCGTTGTCCTTCTCGGGGAAGACGCGGTTTGCTCGAGCGATCGTTTGCATCAGCGTGTGGTTCCGCATCGGCCGATCGAGGTAGATCGTTGAGACACTGGGCGCGTCGAAGCCGGTCATCCACATCGCGCAAACGAAGACCAATCGCAGGGGGTCCTTAGAGTCCTTGAACTTCTCGGCCAAGTCTTCTCTGTTCATCCGATCACGATGGGGCCGAATGTCGAGCCCAAGGTCGTCGAGCATCTTCAGCTCGTTCTGGCTCTGCGAGACCACCACCGCCATGTCGGTGGTTTCCATCAGCTCGATCCGCGATGCCAGCCACGGCCGCTCAAGCTCGGGCAGTTTGTCGTGCTTAGTTCTCAGCTCTTCCAGATGCACAGTCCAGGCTTCCCTGACCAGGTTGTACATCCGCACGGCCGCCGCCTTGTCTAGGCCGACGTACATTGCCTTGCCTGTGAAGCCACGCCCAACGAAGTGGGAGACGAGGTCCTTCGCGATGGTCTTGAGGCGGTCGGGCCGTGTCAGCAGCGTGTACTGCGTACCGAATGCCCGTGCGAGCTGCCCCTCCGCGTCCTCGTCGACCTCGGCCTCCTCTAGGAGGGCGTTGAGGTCCTCGGAGAAATTCTCGTTGACCAACTGAAGCTCAGGTATACGGTTCTCGTAGTACAGCGGCACTGTCGCGCCATCCTCGATGGCGTCACGGAAGTTGTAGACGCTGACGTAGTCACCGAACTGCTCGCGCGTAGCCTGTTCCTTGCCGGCGATCAAAGGAGTGCCGGTGAAGCCCATCATCGAGGCATTGGGCAACGCGGTGCGCATGCTGAGTGCGAGGGTGTCGTACTGGCTGCGGTGCGCCTCGTCGGTGATAACGATGACGTCGGATCGAGTGGAGAGCACAGGCATCTGCCGCTCCCCCAGCGCCTTGGAAGGCTGGAACTTCTGGATCAGCGTGAACACGTATCTGTGGTCAGCCGCCAGCAGCTCACGCAGATGCGCGACAGAACGAGCATGGACATTTGCCTTCGGCGAGATCGCGCCGGCGTCGGCGAACTCCCCATGAAGCTGGGTGTCGAGCTCGGTGCGGTCAGTGACCATGACGAAGGTCCACTTGCCCGCCAGCCGCCGCAGCACCTTCTGCGTAAACCAGAGCATGGACAGCGACTTGCCCGACCCCTGTGTGTGCCAGAAGACGCCGAGACGCTTGTCTTGCTCGGCACGCGCTCGATGCAGGTTCTCGATCGCCGCGTTCACACCGAGGTACTGGTGCGAACGGGCAAGCACCTTGATCAGGCCGCCTGGGCGCTCCATGTACGCAACGAAGTTCTCGAGCAGGTCCAGCAGAACCGCTGGGTCACAGGTGCCTCGAAGTGCAGTCTCCAGGGCGACCTCGCCGCGGGTGCCGTGTGCGTCAATGACCTTCCAGTCGTTGAAAAACTCCCGCGGCGAGTAAGTCGATCCGACCTTGGCCTCGTTGCCGTTGGACAGCAGCACGAAGCAGTTCGGTATGAACAGCTGAGGGATCGTGTCGCGATAGTCGGTCAGGTTGTTGTCGTAGGCCGCCTTGACCGACTCACCCGGCTCCTTGAACTCCATCAGCACGAGTGGGACACCGTTGACGAACAGAGCCAGATCGAGTCGACGGCTGTGTAGTTCGCCCTTAATCCACATCTGCTGTACGGCCAACAGGTCATTGTTCGAAGGATTCCTCAGATCGAGGTATCGGAGTATCTCGGTCTGCTTGTCACCGCGACCGTCGGCCCACTCAGCGCGGTAACCGTCGCGGAGCAGGTCATGCACCTCACGGTTAGCCCGCACCCGGTCCATGGCTGATCGGTCCTTGGTGAGCACCTCGATGGCTTCGTCGATTGCGGTGTCCGGCACGCGCTCGGGGTTGAGCTGGCGCATCGCGACGCGCAGACGGTGCGTGAGCACAACATCGCGTCGGGAGTCGCGACCCAGGGTGCCCTGGGCTCCCAGAGTTTCCTGGAAGGCATCCACAGCGGTCCAGCCAAGTTGCTCAAGGAGTTCGATGCTCGGCTTCTCGACGTACCAATACTCCGGACCGGTAGGAGTCATCACGCCACCGCGCTCTCGCCGGTTGAGACTGTAGAAACCACCGCGTCCAAGTCGAGAGTCGAAACATCGATCTGCCCCGCTACCAGCTTCGGAAGGAGCAGATCACGCACACTGACCAGCGAAGTTGACTGTCGTTGAAGAACTACGCCCTCCTCGAACATCGGCAGTACTACTTCGTCCCATTGCGCAATGAGGTCGGCTGGTGGGCAAACCGCGGGCATCGCATGTACGACCCTTCGATCAAGCGTGGGCACCGCCGCACCAGAGGCCGACCGCCGAAGGTCGAGGTCGTCGAGCAAGAAGTACGCAAACCTCGGAGTCGCGAGTCGGAACTCCTTCACCCACAGGGACGTGTTCAACGGCCAGAAGTCCTCCGGAACGTAGTGGACAACACCGACGGTGCCGCTTCGTCCAGTTGTCACACCGGGGCCGACGGCCTTCGCCACATCATGGGTGCCTTGAACGCCCGATGCACCCATGACGTTTACCAGGCCAGGAGCGCGATCCTTCGTCGGTAGGTCGAACCCACGCTGCAAGAAGACATGTGAGTCAACACTCTCTACGGCCCACCCCTCAGGAATCGGGCCAAGGGCAGACTCGACCATGGGCGCGTCTTCATGGCCGGGATAGCGGAACTTCACGAACCACTCGCGGTAAATGGCCCGCGCCATCTCCTCCAGCACCTCAATCCGCCGCCGGCTGTTCTCAATCAGGTCGTCGATCGCCCTGAGGACAGCACCGATCATGGCCTGAGTGGCCCGGTCAGGGATCCGCACCGGAACCCTCACGAGCGTTGACTGCGTTAGGTACGGCAACGCGGTGCCTGTCGCTGTGGCCGCGAAGTCAACGGTGTTCATGAGGTAGTGGAAAAGTTCCGGCTCCACCAGCTCCCTGGCAGGGACTGCCCCCATCATGTTGTTGTCGATGACCGTGTCGCGGATAAGCATTCGCACGCGATTTTGCTTCAGCGCTTCTCCAATCTTCGCGAATACCGTCGTCCCCGTAGAGAAGGGCTTCAACTTCAGTCGTTCCGCCTGCTCCGATGTGACCCAGTTGTTCGCCTCTTGGACTAGCACTCGATTACCAGACAGGTTCATGTCGCTGACCTTGATAAACGGCATATCACCTTCGGAGCGGCCTTGCTCAGCGGCCTTAAACGCGTTCCCTGCACGGAGCGTGCAAATGTCTCCGAGGGCGAACTCCTGCCAGAGGCTCATGCTCTGATAATCCCTTGAACGGCCGAATCGACCTTTGCGCGCAGCACATCGGCCTCGTCACCCAGCATCGTGAACACCTCGTACAGCGCTTCGAGATCTCCGATGAAGTCCACGTCGCTCTCGTCGACTGCGGCGCTGCCGGCGTAGCGGCCCGGGTTGAGACTCCAGCCCTGAGCTTCGATTTCGGCGCGGGTGGCAACCTTGCACAGACCTCCAACGTCGACGTACTTCCCGTCGGGAAAGTTTTCCGACACCAGTGCTTCGCTGCCTTCGTTGGTCTCTACGTGCTCCCCGCGGTAGAGACGGACGATGTTGGCCAAGAACTCGATCTGCTCAGGCAAGAAGTCGCGATGGGCGCGGTCGATCTGGCGAAAGATCTGCCGGGCGTCTAGGAAAAGCACAGTGTCCTCGCGTGGACTCCCGACCTTGGCTTTGTCGAGGAACCACAGGGTCACCGGGAGGGTCACGGTGTAGAAGAAGTTGGAGCTGATCGCGACCATGACGTCGACAGTCCCGGACTCGACGAGTTGCTTGCGGATCTCCTTTTCGGAGTGGCCCGCGTCGCCGGCGGAGTTGGCCATGACGAAGCCGGCGCGGCCCTTCGGGGAGAGCGCTGCGTAAAACTCCTGAATCCACAGGAAGTTGCCGTTGTCGGCCCTCGGTAGCCCAAAGGGGAACCGCTTGTCACCGGCCAGTTGGTCCTTCTTGATCTTGTCGACGTTGAAGGGCGGGTTCGCCATCACGTAGTCGAAGGCACCCACGGCGCTGTGGGGGTCCTCGTAGTAGCTGTTGGCCTGGCGAATGTCGCCGGAAAGTCCGTGCAGTGCCAGGTTCATCTTGGCCAGTGGAACGGTGTCCTCGGTCTTCTCAGCACCGAAGACCGAGAGCTTGCGACTAGCAGAATCGTGGTGGCGCTCGACGAATTTTGCGCACTGGACGAACATGCCACCCGAACCACACGCCGGGTCGAACACGCGGCCTTCGAACGGTTGCAGGATCTCGACGATGAGTCGGACGATGGAGTACGGGGTGAAGTACTCGCCACCGCCCTTGCCTTCCTGGGCAGCGAAGTTGGAGAGGAAGTCTTCGTAGATGAATCCGAAGGCATCACCCTCGAGCTGGGTTGGCAGCGGCGCGAAGAGCCGCAGCAAATCGATCAGTGTCGAGCGCTCTAGCTTCTGGTAGCCCCTCGGCAGGATGTCTTTCAGCTCCGGGTTGGCGGTCTCGATGGCCTTGACCGCCTCGTCGGTAGCCTTGCCGACATCGTCGCCCTCGGGCAGAGCCACCAGACTCGACAGCCGCGACTCGTCCGGGACGAACAGAACAGACTTCGCCTTGTAGTCCGCGATGGTCGAGGGGTTGCGGGCACTAGCCGTCGCTTCGACCTCACCACGCACAGAATCGAATCGGTTTTCGGCGTACGCGAGAAACACCAGGCCCAGCACGGGGTCGCGGTACTGGACGGGGGTGAGCTTCGAGTTAGCGCGCAGTTCATCAGCAGCGGCCCAGAGCGTCGCTCGCACCTTAGCGAGGTCAGTAGTCTTCATTGCCACAGGATATCTGCGACAGCTGACAGATTGGCCAGTAGTCAGCTTCTCGATACAAGCGGGACTGAGGAGTGAGTCCGCAGCTGCCAGCGGGCTAGCCTCCCTACTAGCTTCGTGACGAGTCGACCGAGGAGGATCCGTTGCCTGACATCACCGAGACGCCCGAGTTCGAGGAATGGCTCGACCGCATGATTGACCGGTTCCCGGCCCCTAGTCCCGAGGTCGCACGGCGGCTTGTAGACCTCCTCGGCCCCGAACACGGCGACGGCCCCGCATCTGACGAGTCGACCGGCAACTAAGCCTTCCCGGCGTCCGGACCGTCTTGCGCCGGCTCGCCCTCCTCGACGTCCGCCCCGGCCTGTCGATCCCAAGAATCGAGCAGGAAGTCGCCGGGGAGCACGTCGACTCGCCAGACGTCAAAGGCCCGGCCGCGCTTGGTCGCCTTGTGGATCTGCACATCGAGCAGCAGCCGGATCACGTCGCGACGGTCCATGAGGTCTGCCTCGCCCCAACCGGCAGCCACAGATCCGGCACTCAGCATCCGTCGCAAGGCCGGCGAGGTGACCGGGGCGACCTCCTGGCTCCGCAGCTGATCGAGTTCTTGTTCGATGCGCAGGTCCTCGGCAGCGTAGGCACGCAGAGAGATGTCCCCTGCGCCCCTCAGCTCTTCGAGGTCATCCCGCTCGCTCTCCTTCGCCGTTATCAGAGCGTGGAGATCCGGACCCGAATCTTTCGCCTGCGGCCGCTGCCGGAAGGCCTCGGTGAGGAAGCGGCGAAACCCATCGGTCTCGAAGAGTCGAAGTACGAGCGTCTCGACCATCTTGTCGACCTTGGGGGCCGTAATGGTGACCTTCCTGCACCCCTCGTGGTCGCAGGTATAGGCCCGTGGCATGCGGGACATATTCGTCCGTGCCTTCATTCGGGCCCCGCATTCGCCACAACGAGCGATGTGGGACAGCAAGTGGCGTGGAGCAGGCCCTCTAGGAACTGGTGTCGACCGCCGGGATGGGTTGCTGAGAACAGCGTTCACCTTCAGCCAGGTCCCGTACTCGATGATCGGTGCCCACGTTGCTTCCCCGATGTCCTGTCCCTGGTGGATCCGCCTACCAGCGATGGTCGGGTTGACCAGACGCTGTCGGAGCGAAGCGGGATGCCATGCCTCGACAACGCCCCGTGGGTTCTCTTCAAGGGTCTTGGTGCTCGGCCTCCGCGGGCTCGGCACGCCTCTCTGGTTCAGGTCCATGGTGACCTTGCGCAGCGATACCCCGTCGAGGATCTGCGTGGCGGCCGCGACGAGCACCTGGGCTTCCGGTGAGAGCACCTTCGGCTCGTCGGAGTCAGGAAGCACCGGCATTAACGCTCCCTGATCGTCCTCCACTGGCGATCCAGTGCCGTCGTCAAGGACGTACGGAGACTGGTCCAGCAACGAGCCCGTCGTAGCGTCGTAGACACGCCTGTAGCCATATGGAAGGCGACCGTGGGGGCGCTTGAGCTCTGCGTTACGACGAACTGTACGGACGTTTCGGTCCCGAATATCCGAGGCGTCGCGCTCGGCGATAAGAGCATCGAGGCTCGCGTTGAACGAGTCGTTGGAGTGCGAGAGGTCGTAGCGTCGCCCCTTGGAGACGAGGTCGACGCCCGCCCCCAGGCACGCGGCACGCAGGGGCAAGAACGCTTCCAGGTCTCGCGCTGCACGTGAGGCTTCCCAGACGATGAGGACGTCGACTGAACCGGCTGCGATCAGTGTCAGCACCTCGATGAAGCCCTGGCGCTCCCGCTTCGCTGATGCGCTTGCTGAGCGGTTGTCATCCCGGATGATGTGATCGCTCAGCACGGTCACACCGTTCAGGTCCGCCCACGCCTGGCACTCGCGGATCTGGTCGTCGACGCTGGTTCCGCGGTGCTTGGGATCCCGCGATGCACGACCGTAGATCAACCCTCGCTCTGCCACATCGATCAGGCTAGCCGGTGCGCTCCCCCGCGACTACGTTCTCCACAGGTCGAAGAGGCCCGGTGCGGGCTTGCTGCGCATCCGAGACTCTTCTCCGTGAGTCAGGTCAGGAATCTCGCCCTCCGGAGGTTCGAACCCCTCGACCGGGTCGAGCTGCTCGATGTACTCCCCCGCCCAGGAGATGAAGTCTGCGCTCTCTGGCCCCGACCCAGACTTCAACTCATGCAGATAGGCACGCATCTGCTTCGTGCGCTCCCAGGATTCAACGCCCTCGAGCAGCTTCTTCTCCCACTGGGCATAGTGCTCGCGGCGTTGCGCGAGCAGCTGAGCTGCCTTCTGGCGCTCCTCTTCGCGCCGGCGATGCTGCCGATGAGATGCCTCGAGCTGGATTTCCTTCTCGGTCGCGAGCTGCACCAGATGAACAACGCGCGGGATGAACTCATGAAGCGGCTTCCACACGGTCTCGACCAGCCGCGTCGGCGTTCCGAGTCGGGTGTAGAGACGCAGGCAGATCAGGCCCGTAGGCACGTAGTCCCACCGACGGGACCATGAGTATCCCGAACGGCGCTCACGCTTGAGTTCCTCCTCGGTCTTCACGTGCTCGACCTGGCGGTCGTACTCTCCGATCCTCACGACCACTTCTGCGCTGCCAGCGTTCAAGGTCACCAGCGGGTCCCCCGTGTACGGAGAGCCGGATGTGCGCTTCTTCGGCTGTTCGTGTGCCGTGACGGTGAAACCTGCTTCGATAGCTGCGGCGACCAGAAGATCAGCAGCAAGGAGCCCGCGCTGCCGACCAGCTACGTCCGCCGGTAGAGCCACCGGCCGATCCCTTAGCGCCTTCACCACAGGATGGGGTCGTAGGAATCGTCTGCTCGCCAGCTCGGGACTCAACACCGGCGGTGTGACCACCATCGGCTTGGGCTGGACCGAAGCCTTCGCAGTACGGGCCTCCTTGGATGCGTGGGAGCCGGCGGCTGAATGTGCCTTCCGACCTGCCTGGCGCGTCTGTCGCCCTCCCGCACTGTCCACCGGGTACTCGCCATGCTGGTGCATATGCCGCCCGACGTCCGTGACCGCGACCGAGTACTTGCCGCCGGCGCGGGAGATCGAGACGAGCTCGCGCCCCTGAAGTGCCCGAGCTGCATGCTTCCAGGAGTCCGTTGGCGGCGCACTCTCCGGAGATGTGCACAGCCAATCAAGGATTGTCTTTTGCGCGGAATTTAGCTTCCAGTCCATGGGATCAGTCTCGCCGATCCGTCGCTTACTGGAGGGGGCTTGGAGAGCCGTTCTGGACAAACTCGAATCGACGCCAGATTCGACGCAGAACCTGCAAGTGCGCCGTCGAAGCTAGTGACAAAAATGAAGAAGGCCCCGGCGCGCGCCTGGGACCTTCTTCTGTTCGCAACCTCAAGGAAGGGGGCGTGCCGCCAATACACCAGCGCCGTAAGCCCACATGGATTCCATTACGTACTGCCAGAACTTCCGCCCTGACCACTTCGACCGCCAAGCGGTCACTTTGCTGTAGAACTTCTTCGACATGTCTGCTCTCATGATGAACCTCCCGTACTTATTGTCGTTGTCACATTCGCTTTTGGTCTTGGACCATTCACTCAGTAGACGCACGACGCCAAGAATCAGCAGTGCCACCACGACCTCTAGGACGCCCCAGATTTGAACTGGGTCCGCCCCCAGCTTTCAGGCTACGAACTCTCTAAACCTATCAGACCGGCGGGACCCGCGGAAGTGCGCTTGATAGGCCCTTCGCGTGCCCACAACTGCGAACGGGACTCCTCGTTGCCGGGTCGGTCGGAAGGCGAGCAAGCATCGGCAGGGACTCGCCCCCTGTTGTTCAGACCACTGCTGACTGAACTCGTGTCGGCACCAAAACTTGCACACCCTGTATTCTCTTTTCTCCCCGGCGAGGAGAGGAAGGGTGCAGAGCTTGGTGACGGCGTCGCGCGCGGAGTTCGCATGGATCGAGGCCATGCCGGGCAACCCGCTGTTCAGGGCGATCAGCATGTCCAGCGATTCCGCTTCCCGGACCTCTCCGACGATGACTCGGCTGGGCCGCATACGCAGTGCTTCCTTCACCAGGCGACGCATCGAGATCTCACCGGTTCCCTCGAGGTTCGCCTGCCTGGTCTGCATGGCGACCACGTCCCTCAGGCCCAGGTCCAGCTCGAAGACCTCCTCGATCGTGACGACGCGTTCCCGGGCGCCGACGGATTGGGAGAGGCACCGCAGGAAGGTCGTCTTCCCGGCGCCGGTCGCCCCGCTCACCATCACATTGAGACCCGAGGCGATCGCCGCATCGAGGAAGTCCGCCGCCTGAGTCGTGAGCGACCCGAGGGAGACGAGCCCTCCGAGGTCATAGGCCTTCGCGACGAACTTGCGGATGTTGATCGCCCAGTGAGCCCGGGTGACGCTGGGGATGACCACGTGCAGGCGCGATCCGTCGGGAAGGAGGGAATCCACGAAGGGCGTGCTCATATCCAGTCGGCGCCCGGAGCTCACCAGCATCCGCTCGACGATCCCGCGCACCTCGGTGTCCGACAGGACGATCGTGGTCAGCTCGCTGCGTCCGTTGCGGGCGCAGAACACCTGGCTCGGCGAGTTCAACCAGATCTCCTCGACCGATGGATCATCCAGCATCTCCTGGAGCGCCCCGTAGCCGCCGATGCGGGCTGCGACCTCGGCCACCGTCGAATCGTCGTCGTGCAGGACCGGCACCTCACCGGAGGAGGAGCGACGGTCGTAGTCGGCCACCACTTCCCTGATCAACGGCTCGAGCTGGTCCGCCTGCGCGTCGAGGCCTCGGCGGCGGATCAACTCCCGCGATTCGGCCTCGATGATGGCGGCGGTGTCCATCCAGTCCCCTCTCGAGCCGACCGACCGGTCCCTTCCGATCGTGGAATACGCTTCACACGCACGCCGGTCACTGTAGGACGAACCGAGGGCCTTCGCTGGCAGATGTCAGGAATTGTGGATAACTCTCCCAGCGTCGGCCCATGGCAGGATGACAGCACCTGTCCTCGAGATCCTCCACACCTCAGGAGCCCTCCTCATGGCCGACTCCCCCGATTCGTCCTCCTCGTCACTCAGCCTCCCCACCGTGAAGTACATGGCCAAGCGCGTGCTCTCGGAGTTCTCGCGCGACGGCGGCACCGACCAGGCCGCGAAGCTCACCTACTTCATGGTGCTCTCGATCGCGCCGACGCTGCTGGCCCTGTTCTCCCTGGCCACACTGCTGCTGGCCCCCATCAAGGACCAGATCGCGGAGCTCATCACGGAGGGCATCTCGTCCGCAGCCAGCGGGTCCGAGCTCGGCGCCGGCGAGGCCGTCAGCTCGACGATCACCTCCCTCATGGGATCGGCGACCGGCGGCACGATCGCGCTGATCATCGGTATCGCCACCGCCCTGTGGTCCGCCTCCGGCTACATCAAGGCCTTCGGCAGGGTCACGAACCAGGTCTACGAGGTGCCGGAGGGTCGCGGACCGATCCGCCTGACCCTCTCGATGCTCGGTCTGACCATCGCGATGATCCTCGGCATCCTCCTGGTGATGGTCTCGGTCCTCCTGAACCAGTCGCTCGTGGAGGGCGTGCTGGGGCCGATCGCCTCGACGATCGGCGCCGAGGGGGTGCTCGCCTTCCTCACCGAGTCGTTCCTGCCGATCTGGGCCTGGGTCAAGTGGCCCGTGATCCTGCTCCTCGCCTTCGTGCTCGTCTCCCTGCTGTACTGGGGCGCTCCAAACATCGCCAAGCCGTTCCGGCTGATCTCCCCCGGCGGCGTGTTCGCGATCGTCGGCGTCGCCGTCGCCGCCGTCGCCCTGTCGATCTACATGGGCACCGTGGCCGGATACTCGAGCTACGGCGCCATCGGCGGCATCATGGCCGTGCTGTTCGCGCTGTGGATCATCAACATCGTGATCATCCTCGGTGCGGAGGTCGACGCCGAGTTCGAGCGGGCCCGCGAGCTCGAGTCGGGCAAGCCGGCGGAAGACACCCTCGACCTGCCCATGCGGGAGTCCAAGGGCGCGGAGAAGGCCGAGTCCAAGCGGGAGGACCTCATCGACCAGGGCCGCGATATCCGGCTGAAGAACCTGCATCGCGATGCCGAGGCCTACACGGGCGAGGACGCCCGGCTCACCCCTCGCCATGGCGTGCCGACCGTGCCGTCCGACGACAGCCCCTCCGCCAAGGACTCCTGACATGTGCGGGCGCTTCGCCTTCTTCCAGGAGATCGACCCGCTGGTCGACGACCTGGGCGCTGTCGACCTCACCGATCCGCATCTGCGCAGCCGCTGGAACATCCCTCCGACGGCGCCGATCCACGTGGTCACGGAATCGGTGGACAAGGAGACCGGTGAGGTGGTCCGTGCCCTCCGGGTCGCCCGCTGGGGCCTGCTGCCCCCGTTCGCGAAGGAGGCCTCGTTCTCCTCGCGCACCTTCAACGCCCGGAGGGAGACGCTCGGGGAGAAGCCGAGCTTCCGCGGGAGCCTCGGGCGGTATCGGGCGATCGTCCCGATGGACGGGTACTACGAGTGGGTGCGGGACGACAAGGGCAAGCGCAAGCAGCCGTACTTCATCAGCCCAGCCGACGGATCTCCGCTGTACATGGCGGCTCTGGTCTCCTGGTGGAAGGGGCCCGGGCAGCATGAAGGGCCCGCCGCCACGGAGGACGGCACCTTCCTGCTCAGCGCCACGATCATCACCCGGGAGGCCACCGGTGACCTCGCCGAGCTCCACGACCGCACCCCGGTGATGCTGCGCCGCGGCGAGATCGATGCCTGGCTGGACACCGCCATGGACGATCGCCACGCGGCGCAGGAATGGATCCTGGACGACGCACATCTGCTCGACGACACGACGCTCGAGGTGCGCGAGGTGGATCCGGCTGTCGGCACAGTGGGCAACGACGGCCCGGAGCTGCTCGAGCCGCCGCAGACCCTGCTCTGACCCGATCCGACCCGTGACGGACAGTCCGACTGCGGTCTGACGCGCGACGCGTGCTGATCCCCGTACGCTCGATCCCATGACGAACGGATCCGATGCGCGGCCCGACGTGCCGGACGGGCGCGTCCGCCGCTCCGACCCCTTCCGCTGGATCATCGAGAACCCCGGCACCGTCGACCTGATCGTCTTCGGTGCCGCCGCCGTCCTGGTTCTCCTCTCGGGCTTCTGGACAGGGTCGTTCGGCTGGTGGACGGTGTTCTCCGTACCGATGATCCTGACCGGCGCCGTGTGCCGGACACGTCCTGCCCTCGGGGTCCTGGTCATCGGCGGCCTGGCCCTGCTCCATGTCCTCGTCGGCATCCCGGTCGTGATGGGCGATGCTCTCACGTTCTACGCGATGTTCTGCGCGGTCGCCTACGGCTCGCGCCTCGTGCACGGTCTCGGCGTCGGCGCCGGATTCCTCGGCGTCCTGGTCCAGGCGACCTCGTGGACCGTGGGCGCCGTGCGCGACGAGTACGGCGGTCCGCTCCAGGCGGCGATCATGTTCAGCACCTTGATCCTCGTCGGCAGCATCACCATCGTCGCGATCTGGGCCCTGGCGAGCCTCCAGCGCGCCCGGGTGCGGCAGCTCGCGCTCACCCGTGACCGGGCGGAGCAGGCCATCCGGGAGAGGGAGCAGCGCACCGCGCTGGCCGTCGCCGACGAGCGTGCGCGCATCGCCCGCGAGATGCACGATGTGGTCGCCCACTCGCTGTCCGTGATCATCGCGCAGGCGGACGGCGGCCGCTTCGTCGCCGCCCAGAAGCCGGAGAAGGCCGCCGAGGTGCTCTCCACCATCGGGGAGACCGGGCGGGCCGCGCTCGCCGACATGCGCTCCCTGCTGGGAGTTCTGCGCCAGGAGGATGAGACCAGCTTCGGCCCGCAGCCCGGGCCGGAGATGCTCGAGGACCTGATCGCGCGGGTCCGGGCCACGGGCCTCGACGTGTCCCTCGACCTCGAGGGCCGGATCCAGGACCTCCCTCAAGCCCTGGGGATGTCCGTGTTCCGGCTCATCCAGGAATCCCTGACCAATGTGCTCAAGCACGCCGGGCTCGGAGCCTCCGCGAGGGTCCGGATCCACCGCACACCGCAGAGGCTGGAGATCGATGTCTTCGACGACGGCCAGGGCACCGACCCGGAGTCCGACGGCGAGGGCCATGGGATCACCGGGATGCGCGAGAGGATGGCCGTGTTCGGCGGGGTGCTCCGGGCCGGGCCGCTCCTGGAACGCGGCTATCGGGTGCAGGCGATCATCCCGCTGGACGGATGCGTTCTCGCGGCGTCGCAGACCGCCGACCGACCCCGGCACCAGCTCTCCCAGCCCGAACCGTCCGTCGACCCCATCCGGCCGGCGGCGACCCCGACGCATACAGTCACCCACACGGCACCGCGCGCCGCACCGCAGCGCACCAAGCCACCCCACCACCCCGGAGGAGCTCCCCGATGACCTCACCACTGGACCGCCCGCTGCGCATCGCCCTGGTCGACGACCAGCCTCTCGTGCGGGCCGGCTTCGCGATGGTGATCGATTCCCAGGACGACCTCGAGGTCGTCGCCCAGGCCTCCGACGGCGCGGCGGCGGTCGAGGAGCTGCGCGCACGCACCGTCGACGTAGTGCTGATGGACGTCCGCATGCCCCGGATGGACGGCATCGAGGCGACCTCTCGGATCCTGGCCCAGTCCCCCGAGGGCCGTGCCCCGAAGATCATCGTGCTGACCACGTTCGACCTCGACGAGTACGTGGTCTCCGCGATCCGCGCCGGCGCCAGCGGCTTCCTGCTCAAGGATGCGCAGCCCGAGGACCTGCTCGGCGCGATCCGCACGGTGCACAGCGGCGACGCGGTGATCGCCCCGTCGGCCACCCGCCGCCTGCTCGCCCGCGTGATCGCCGCGCCTGAGCCCCAGGAGAAGGACACCTCGGTGCTCGACGTGCTCACCGAGCGCGAGCGCGAGGTCCTCGCGCTCATGGGCCGTGGCTACTCCAACCAGGAGATCGGCGCGGAGCTGTTCGTCGCCGAGGCGACCGTCAAGACGCATGTGGGCCGTGTCCTCGCGAAGCTCGGCGCCCGGGACCGGGTGCAGGCCGTGATCGTCTCCTTCGAGACCGGCCTGGTGAGCCCCGGCGCCGGCTGAGGCGACGGACAGGCGTGGGCCGACGGCCACATGCTTCAGAGCGGGCGACCCCGTCTGCCGCCATGCAGCATCGGGATCTGCCTCGCGCGTCATTCCCGGGTATGACATGACAGCATCCTGAGGTCGGACAACGCTGCCCTGCACGGGACCACGGACTGACGACGCGGAGCAGATCGGGGCAGGAGCATGGTCGATGACCGCCTACCTCTTCGTGAAGGATCCCGATGACTGCCCAGTCCCTCGCCGCACAGCCCTCCCCCGGCGACCCCACCGGCGCGACGTCCACCGCCCCCGCCATCGTCGCCCGCGGGGTCACCCGCACCTACGGCACCGGTGCCGGCGTCGTCACCGCCCTGGATGCGGTCGATCTCGACGTCGCCCGCGGCGCGTTCACCGCGATCATGGGCCCCTCCGGCTCGGGCAAGTCGACGCTCCTGCACACGCTGGCGGGGCTCGACGTCGTCGATGGCGGCTCCATCAGCATCGACGGCACCGAGATCACCACACTGGGCGACGACGCCCTCACGAAGCTCCGCCGCGAACGGATCGGCTTCGTGTTCCAGTCCTTCAACCTGCTGCCGATGCTCAGCGCCGAACAGAACATCCTGCTGCCCCTCGAACTCGCCGGCAAACGGGTGGACCGTGCCTGGCTGGACACCATCACCTCGGCCTTCGGGATCGGCGACCGCCTCACCCATCTCCCCTCGCAGCTCTCCGGCGGCCAGGTGCAGCGCGTCGCCATCGCCCGCGCGCTGGTCACGTCCCCCGCCGTGGTCTTCGCCGACGAGCCCACCGGCAACCTCGACTCGCGCACCACCGAGGAAGTCCTGGAGTTCCTGCGGCTCTCGGTCGACGAGTTCGGCCAGAGCGTCGTGATGGTCACCCATGAGCGGGATGCCGCCGAGCGTGCGGACAGGATCGTCACCCTCGCCGACGGTCGGATCGCCAGCGATGAGGACCTGCGGGGGCAGCGCTGATGGCCCGCCGCGTCCCCGTCAAGCTCACCCCGCTGCGCCGGCATCTCGCAGCCGTCGTCACCATCGCCCTGTCCTGCGCCTTCGTCGCCGTGATGGTGCTGGCCGGGAACCTCATGCAGGCGTCCCTGCGATCCCAGGCGTCTCAGCAGTACGAGGGCGCCGATCTCGCGATCGAGCGTCCCATGACCGACGAGCAGTGGTCCTCGCAGACCCCGCCTGCTCCGCCCGAGATCGAGGGGGCCGACGCCGTCTGGCCCCAGCTGATGGACTACATCCAGCTCGACTCCGCGACCGGTTCCAGTGCCGTCCTCTCGGCCTCGATGCGTCCGCCGGGCGCGTCGGGCCAGGACGGCCTCTCCGAGGGGACGGCCGCCTCGTCCGCCTCCGAGGTGGTGCTCGACGAGAACGCCGCCGAGGCGCTCGAGGTCGCAGTCGGCGACGCCGTCGTGCTGCCCGCCGATCATTCGGCCAGCGGCGCGGAGCACCGCTTCACGGTCGTCGGCATCGCCCCGGCCCCCACGGGCGCCGTCTTCGGGGGAACCCCGCAGATCCTGGTCTCCGAGGCGAACGCCGAGGCGCTGCTCGGGCCGACGGCCGGGGCGATCACCGACCGCTGGCTCGCCAGCGTTCCCGCGGGAACCGATCCTGCGACCGTCGCGGCACAGGCCGCGGGCGACGGGACCACCGTGCGCACCGTCGACGAGGCCGAGGAGGAGTCCGCCTCGCAGATCATGCGCGGCTTCGGGGCCCTCGCGATGATGCTCGCCGTCTTCGTGGTGATCGCCCTGTTCACCAGCGCCGTCGTCATCGCGAACACCTTCGCGGTGACCGTCGCCCAGCGCACCCGCAGCCTCGCGCTGCTGCGCACCCTCGGCGCGACCCGGTCACAGGTGCGCGGCGTGGTGCTGCGCGAGTCCCTGACCGTCGGAGTGATCGGTGCGGTGCTCGGCATGCTCGGAGGGCACCTCCTCACGCAGGCCGCGCTCGCCGCCGCCGCGGGGCTCGGATGGCTGGATGGCGTCCTGCTGGTCCCCCTCGGCCTCTGGTCCGTGGCGCTCCCGGTGCTCGCCGGCGTGGCGATCACGCTCGCGGCGAGCCTCGCCCCGATGCGCTCCGCCACCCGGGTGGCACCGCTGCAGGCGCTGCGCCCGGCTCCGCCGGTCCTGCGTCGTGGACTCGGGATCCGGGGCATGCTGGGCCTGATCGGTGTCGCGGCAGGCATCGCCATCATGGTGGCGGGCACCGTCCTCGCCGTGAACCAGGTCGCCTCGCTCGGGATCCTCCTCGCGCTGGCCGGAGGCGTCATCAGCTTCTCGGGCGTCCTGCTCACGCTGGTCATCATTACCCGCCCGCTGTCGGCCATCGTCGGCCGGATCATCAGTCGCGTCGGCGGCCTCCCGGCGAGGATCGCGAGCGCGAACGTGGCCCGCAACCCCCGACGCAGCGCCGCCACCATCGCAGCGCTCCTGATCGGCACCACCTTGATGACCATGATGGCCGTCGGGGCCCGGACCGCCGAGGAGACCCTCACCTCGGAGCTCGACTCCCGCCGCCCGATCGACATGGTGGTCTCCGCAGCCGACATGCCGCAGGACGCCGCCGCGCAGATCATGGCGATCCGGGGCATGGACACCGCCATCGCCTCCGCCCGCGGCGACATCGAGGTCGGGTCCACGGAGCCGATGACCCTCTACAGCGCCACCCCCGAGACGGTGCGGGAGGTCTCGCATCGACCGGAGATGGCCGACGAGCTCGTGGACGGTGTGGTGCTCCTGGGGCAGGAACGTGCCGAGAGCTTCGGCGTCACCGACGGCCAGGTGCTGTCGGTCGACGGAGCCGACGGCTCCCCGTACGAGCTGCGGGTGCAGATCGATGCGAACCTGCAGATGTCCCTCGTGACGCCCTCCACCCTGGAGCAGCTGCACGGGGACGAGACCTCACCGGTGGTGCTCGCCGACTTCGCGGACCCGGGCACGCCGGCCCGTGAGGGCGTGGCCGCACTGGACCTCGTCGACGCCGTGAACGAGCAGATCAACGGCAACGGGTACTCGGAGGCATCCGCAGATTTCGGAGGCATGGAACGGGAGTCCTACGGGCAGATCCTCACGATCCTGCTCGGCATCACCGTCGGCCTGCTCGCCGTCGCGGTGCTGGTCGCCCTGGTGGGCGTCGCCAACACGCTGAGCCTCGGGGTCATCGAACGCACCGGGGAGAACGCCCTGCTGCGGGCACTGGGCACCACCCGCGGTCAGATGCGGGCGATGCTCGGCTGGGAGGGCATGCTGCTCGCGCTGGTCGGAGCGGTGCTCGGCATCGTCCTCGGCAGCGCCTACGGGGTGCTCGGCATCGAGGCGCTGCTGGGCTCGGCCTATCCGGTCTCGATCACGATCCCGTGGGCGCAGGTGGGCCTGGTGCTGGTGCTGGCCGTCCTCGCGGGAGGACTGGCCTCGGTGCTGCCGGGACGCACCGCGGCCCGGACGGCTCCCGCCGCTGCACTGGCGGCGAACGAATGAGGGCCTGAACCCGCCCGCCCCACGCGGTGGTGCGCCGGACGGGGCCTGGGACCCGCACTCTGCTGGCCCCAGGCCCCGGAACGCGGAACGCCGTCATCGACACCGGTACCGGACCTGGCCCTGGCCCTGGCCCTGGCCCAGGCTGGAGGGTCAGCTCCGGCGCACGCTCTCGGGCAGGGGCGTGGAACGCACCAGGCGCAGGAGGAGGAGGAACAGCACGACGGCGAGGACCAGGGCGAGCGCGCCCTGCCAGTACAGCGTTCCGCGGAGCATGTTCACGCCCACGAGTGCCTGGAACAGCTGCCAGGTGATGCCATAGCCCAGACCGAAACGGCCTCTCACCAGGATCGACCGCGCCGCCAAGGCAGCTCCCAGGGCGAAGACGAGCAGGAAGATCCCCAGACCGGTCAGGAGCTTGGAGGGGATCTCCCCCGCCGGGACCAGCAGGAAGCAGTAGGTGGCGGCGGCAGCCAGCATGAGGGCTTCGACGCCGAGCAGCGCGGCGACCGTCGGACGGGTGCGCGGGCCGGGATCGTCGGCATCCGCCGGTCGCTCACCGGCGCGTCGGGACGCGCCGGATCCAGGAGTCTGGGAATCGATGGGCATGGAGGAACTGTATCCGGGCAGACCGTCGGGACCCGCCCTCGGCGCAGGCCCGACGACGACCCGAAGCCAGCCCGACGCCAGCCTGACGCCGAGCTGGAGCACACCCCAAGCACTCCGCGAGCGCTTTCGCAACGCCTGAGTGCGGGGCATCACGCCCCTGCGGACCCGTGTGGGAAGTGCCACCCAGGTCGGGCACGCAAGCCCTTGTCGAGGCCGCGACCGGCCCAGAGAATGGAAGTCGGCTCGTCCACGACGCCGCGCTCCGCAGCAGCATCAGCCGCCCTCGGAGCCGCGCCCCAGAGCCGGAGACCCGAGAACGCCCCACCCGGAGCGACCCTCGCCGCGTCGCGCCCCGAGGGGTGAGGCGTGGCGTTCTGGAAAGAGAGAGTGACGATGGACTGGCGCCACCGTGCCGAGTGCCTCAACCATGATCCCGAGCTGTTCTTCCCGATTGGGAACACCGGCCCGGCGATCACCCAGATTCAGGAGGCGAAGGCGGTGTGCCAGCGGTGCGACGTCATGACCGCCTGTCTCAAGTTCGCTCTCGAGTCCGGTCAGGACTCCGGTGTCTGGGGAGGCCTGTCCGAGGACGAGCGCCGCTCCCTCAAGCGCCGCAACGCCCGCGCCCGCCGCGCGAGCTGACCGCTTCGTCCTGCGGCGCGACCTTGCTCGGCGCCGCAGGACACTCCAGCGCCGCGGGACACCCCCGCGCCGAAGCACACCCCGGTGGAGACTCCGACGCGAGTCCTGCCTGCAGCTGACCCGATCAGAGGCTGAGCGGGTCCAGGTAGACGTCGACGACAGCGCACGTACCGCCCCCCGGGCGGACCTGCCAGGTCAGCGTCCCGCCCAGCTGACCCTGCACGAGGGTGATCGCGATGTTCGTGCCCAGCCCCGTGGGCTTGGCCGCTCCCATCCCGTCGCCATCGTCCTCGATGTTGATCACGAGATGGGACCCCACGCGCTCGCTGCGCACCGTGAGCGTTCCGCCGGTCTCCGAGAGCCCGTGCTCGACCGCGTTCGTGGCGAGCTCCGTGACCACCAGGGCCAATGGTGTCGCCTCCTCCGCACGGATCGAGCCGACCCGACCGATCTTCTCGGTGTGCACCTCGACCTGGGTCTCGGTGAGACGCGGCGCCCCCGCCCTGTGCACCGTGGCACTGGCGGCATCGACGGCGAGCCGCAGGCAGCGATCGATCACCTCATCGAAGTGGACCGCCTCCTCCGATCCCTGCAGCAGGGACTCGTGGACCAGGGCGATGGTCGAGACCCGGCGCATCGCCTCGCTGAGCGCCTCACGCGCTTCATCGGACTTCATCCGACGCGACTGCATGCGCAGCAGCGCGGCGACCGTCTGCAGGTTGTTCTTCACCCGGTGGTGGACCTCGCGGATGGTCGCGTCCTTGGTGATCAGCTCCCGTTCGCGGCGGCGCAGCTCGGTCACATCGCGCACCAGGATCACGGCACCGGTGCGCACGCCGCGCTCTGTGAAGGGGACGGCGCGCAAGGACAGCGTCCCTCCCCGTGCCTGCATGTCCGAGCGCCAGGCCGCGCGACCCATCAGCACCAGGGGCAGGGACTCGTCCACGGGCGATCGGGACTGCAGCACGTCCGTGGACAGCTCGGCCAGGGTGATTCCCTCCATCGCGCCGTCGATGCCGAATCGGTGGAAAGCGGAGAGCGCATTGGGAGAGGCCCAGCGGACCACGCCGTTGGCGTCGAGCTGCACGACGCCGTCGCCGACGCGCGGCGCACCGCGTCGCGGCGGGATCGGGGCCCCCTCGATGGGGAACGCCCCGGATTCGAGCATCCGCAGCAGGCGGCGCCCGAGCTCGTGCTGGTGCACCTCGTTCGCCGAGCGGGAACCGTCGCTGAGGGGACTCTCCGCGGCGAGCACCGCCAGCGTTCGCCCGTCCTTGCGCACAGGGACCAGCAGGCCGGTGGCCTCGCGGCCCTCGCGCTCGATGGGCTCGGGCTCCCTGGTGGGCTCGGCGCCGGCGAGAAGGGACGGGATCGAGGATTCCTGCTCGTCCGTGATCACGATCCCTACGGGGTCCTCGTAGTAGACGGTCGAACCGGTCGCTGGCCGGCAGTGGGCGACGGCGTGAGCACCCTCCACCCCCTGGATCCAGAGCACGAGGTCGGCGCGGAGGAGGTCGGAGACGAGGTTCCAGTCCCCGACGAGATGCTGCAACCAGTCGGCCTCCTTCTCGGAGAGTCCACGGTTGTCGGAGAGGAACTTGGACAGGCTCGGCATGGGATCAGGATAGTGGCCAGGACGAGGGACGAGCACGTCGTGCCCACGGGCGCTCCTGACATAGGCTGAGACCGACCGATCCACCGGGGAGGACGAGGAATGAAGCTTCGCGAGACGTTGAACCTGCCGCTGTCCGCGCGCACCGCTGCCACGATGTACGCCGACGAGGAGTACACCGCGATCCGCAAGGAGACGCTCGGAGCCAAGAGCGCCGCCGCGACGGTCGAAGGGGATCCGATCGGAGCCTTCACCGTGCGCACCGAGCTCGCGATGCCCACGGACAAGGTTCCGGACATCGTGCGCCCGTTCGTCGGATCCTCGGTGACGATCCGCGAGGAGCAGTCCTGGTCCGCGCCGGAACCGGACGGCAGCCGCACAGGCACCATGACGCTCGAGGTGGTCGGCACCCCCGCAGGGATGAAGGCCTCGCTGCGGCTCGCCCCCACGGGCGAGCTGACCAGCAGCGTCGACATCGACGGCGATCTGGTGGCCAAGATCCCGCTGCTCGGCTCCAAGCTCGAGAAGGCGGCTCTCCCCTACGTCTCGAAGGTGCTGCGCGCCGAGGAGAAGTCCGCCAAGAAGTACCAGGATCGCGCCAGCAGCTGATCCGCGCTCGCACTCCGACGGGCGTCACGGGCGCCCGTCGGGACCTGCCTGGCCTGCGGTCTCTCGCCGGAGATGCCCGCGTCCAGGCCGGAGATTCCTGCGGGTTCAGGCCAGGGGGGCGTTCGGGATAGGCGGGACCGCCCCGCTCCCGGCGGAGCCCTCGAGATATGCGAGCGCGTCAGCTCCCTCGGAGGCGTCGAACCAGAGCAGGGCAGGGTCGGTGTCGTCCTGCTCTGCGGCGGCAGCGTCCAGCTCGGTCACGTGGAAGCTGGCGATGCGTGCCCGCGTCGTCCCACGGATCTCGACACCGAACGCACCGCCGTTCTCCTCGGCGGCCGCGACGTCCCCATCGGGGGCATCGGCGGCGATCACGAGAGCGCGGGCCGTTGCGTCGGCGGAGAGCAGAGCGACGTGCACGGCGTCCTGCATGGCCTCGTACTCGAGATCCTCCTCGTCCTGATCTGGGTTGCCGGTGCGCGCAGGCCCCGTGACGCCCCAGGCTGCTCGCCCCGCGATCAGCTCGAGCCCCGAGGAGGAGTTCTCCAGGGTGGTCCGGTCCTCGGCGCTCAGCGGCAGGTAGATCCTCATGGCCACCATCTTCTCACCCTTGCACCCATCTCCCTCGGCAGCCTCACGATTCGGATGTCGCGTCCACGACCACCGGATCGGTCTCCTTCGCCCCGAGGATCGCCTCGGAGGCTGCGATATCGCGCAGCGCTCTGCGGAGAGCCGAACGGGGCGCGGACTCCGAGAGCAGGGCGCCATCCCATGCCGCGGTCCGGCAGGCGATGGGATCGTCCGGGAGCAGGTGCACCGAGGCGACCTGCATCCGGGACGTGATCAGGTCCCGCACCCGATCGCCGGGGATCGGCGAGCCGACCCTGTTGACGATGACATGGAGTTCGTGGACCCCGAGCTCCTCGAGCCGGGAGTGGTCCCGCAGCAGACGGGTGATGCTGACGGGGTCGGCGGCGACCACGGCGATCACGACATCGGCGCTCTCCAGGGCGCTGATCGTCGCGGCATTCCGCTGCGGCGCAGCGGTGTCGTAGCTGAGCTCCTCGTCCTCCTCGAGCACCGGTCCGACATCGGCGACGACGAGGTCGCCACGACGTGCCAGCGCCTGCCAGAGGCCATCCATCGAGGTGCGACGCACCTCGGACCAGCGAGCGGGGACCCCGATCCCGCTCAGCAGTCGGAGCCCCGGCTGAGCGCTGGGGAGCAGCGCCTCGAGCGATTCCGCGTCGAGCGTGTCCCGGTCGTGCGCTCGGCAGGCCGCCACCAGTCCCGGAGTCTCGTCCAGCACCCCGAGCATCTGGCTCTGCGCCGGACCATAGGTATCGGCGTCCACCAGGACGGTCTGCTCTCCGGCCAGCACAGCCTCTGCTGCCAGGTTCACCGCGATCGTCGACCGCCCGGGAGCACCTCCGGGGCCCCAGACGACGACGAGGCGGCCCGCCTCGTCAGGGCCATCGATCGCCGGCTCCTGCACCCAGGCTTCCTCGCGCTCCGTCGGCGCGACGGCGGCGTCGAGCACGGCGAGGATCTCGGCGATGGGCGCGGAGGACGGGAGCAGGTGACGCAGGCCCAGCGACGTCTGGTCCGGCGCCTCCTCGGAACGCAGCCCCACCACGGCTGCTCCACGCATCAGCGTCGCCAAAGGATCTCGCCCCAGACCACGGACCGAGACATCGATCAGGACGACGTCCCCGACGCCGGCGGCGACCACGGCCATCGTCTCGGCGAGATCCGCGCATCGACGCACCACTCTGGCCGTGCCGCTCTTCTCCTGGGCCAGGTCATGCACGATGCGCACCTCGTCACTCCCGGAGGCGCACAGGACGACATCGATCACGGGGCGACCCCATGCGCTCCGGGCACGCCGATCACGTCCAGGCGCTCATCACGGGAGAGGACCTTCAGCACCGCAGGAAGATCCGCCTGGGGAACCAGCACCTCGACGGCCATGGACCGCATTCCCAGCGAACTTCCCTCGTCGATGTTCCGGACGATGCCCGCGGACACCAGCAGCTCGGCGTCGGCGCTGGTGCCGTCGTCAGCCTCAGGACTGGTGTGCCACAGCTCGACCGTCGCGCCGGGAGCCACGGATTCGGCGACGGTCGCGTCCACCGGGATCACGATCGGCCGCAGCGGGACGTCGGAGGCCTGACCGACGGCAGAGAGCGGGATCAGCTCCCCCGCCTGGACGGTTCGAGTGGCCACCGCTCCGGACGGGACGGCGTCGAGGCTTCCGACGTAGAGGCCGTCCTGCTCGCCCAGTCGCATCTCGACCGTGGCAAGATTCTCGGGCCCGATGACGTCCCCCGGGACGATCGGTGAGCGCGCCACCAGGACCGGCGTGGTCTCTGCCAGGCGGGAGACCAGCAGCGCCCCCATCAGGACGCTGGCGACGACGAGCACGATGCCCACGATCAGCCGAGGATCCTTCCACCGTGGTCGGCGCAGTCTCATCACCGGTGCAGCACCCGCCACGTCGTCCTCCAGCTCCCTGCCCGATCCCCGTGACCGAGTTCTGCCAGAGGCTACGGGACGGGGGACTGCGGGGAGGCCCACTCCGACAATTGTGGAAAACTTCGTCGAAGGAGGCGGCGAGGCTGTTCCTCCACATCGCGCCCCCAGCTGGGCACGGGAGGGTATGAGAGCATCCGTGTCACAAGGTTTCTTCCCTGACCGGAAAGGTACGTCGATGGCGCCGCGATTCGTCCCGTTGTCCGATGTCGCCGAGATGCTCTCCATCTCCGCATCGCAGGCATACGCCCTGGTCCGTTCCGGGGAACTGCGGGCCATCAAGGTCGGCGGGCGAGGGCAGTGGCGGGTCGAGGTCACGGAGATCGAGTCCTACATCGAGCGCAGCTATGCCGCAACCGCGTCGATCCTGGCCCACGAGCGTGAGCTCGACCGTCAGAAGCACGACCAGAAGCACTGACCCAGCGGCCCGACACCCAGCGGCACGACGGCTCGGGTCCGATCAGACCCCCGGGGACCGATCAGCGTGCAGTGATCGCCAGCAATGATGCGGTGGCCACGGTGACGCGCGACGACCCGGGCACCGTCCCTCGTTCACCGGTGGGCAAGGACTGCACGTCCAGCGCATCCGCGCCGACCGCTGCGATCCGGCCGGTGATCCCGCCCGCCGTGGTCTCCAGACGCACCACGCTGCGATCCCTGGCGATCTCGCGGAGCACGGATCCCAGACCGAGAGGTGACCTCAGGGTCTCCTCGGCCGGTCGCGCCCGAGTGGGCAGCCCCTGGACGAGGGCTATCGCCGGCAGGGGCACCACGGCTCGCTGACGGGCACCTGCCTCGCGCATCGAGAGCCAGCCCTCCCCCACTTCCTCGACGGTCCCCTCGAGGCGCAGTGCGGCACCCAGGTGGAGCGTGAGCGAGTGGGCTCCTGCGCCTCGGAGGCGGTCCGCGAGCGAGAGCTGTGCCCGCTCGGCGCGCGCCAGGTCTTCGGAGACTGCACGCATCTCCTCCCGTTCCTGATGGGCGAAACGACCCTCGAGGTCGTCGAAGATCCGCTCGAATCGCATGCCGACACCCTATTCCGCCCCGCACGGGTGATGGCGGCTCATGGAGAACTCCGACAGAAGCGCGCGGGCGGCCAAGCAACCGGACGACCAGGAGTCCGCGTTCCGGGGCACGGGCGAGTGCCGGCCGGAGCGGATGTCCCGGACCATTCCTCCCCAGTGCCGCGCCATCCACACGGTGACCAGCAAGCCTTGCACTGTGCCCCATGACACACTAACTTGGCGTCACGACACACGAAGCACATCAAACTGCATCAAACGACATGGTCTGCAGTGCGAAGAGTGCCCACCGGGAGGAACCCATGGACGACGACGCACCTGAACCGGCACAGCCGGCGACAGCTCTGGCGGGTGCGCTGCTCTCCGGGGCGGCCGCCCTGGCGATGGCGGGCGCGGCGCACACGCTGCGCCCTCCGGTGTCACATGTGCTCGGCGAAGATGTCCTGATCGCCTGGGTCCTCGTCGCCTGCGCGGCTATCGGCGTGCTGTTCTGCGTGTACCTGACGGTGATCTGGGGGCTCGCCGCCGCGGTCATGGCCGCAGGGCCCGCCAGCCGTCTCGGAGCCGCACTGTTCATCGCGCTGCGTGTCCTCGCGCCTCGGGTCGCGCGGCGCGTGGTCGTCAGCACCGCACTTGCCGCGACAGCGACCGGACTCGCCCTGGCTCCCGCCACAGCGGCGGATCGCTCGCTCGGCGCCGACGCCGTGTCCCCGATCCCTGCTGCCGTGTCCTCCGAACTCACCCCGTCGGACAGCTCCGAGCCCGGCACCGGTGCCGAGGCCGAAACCGATACCGATACCGAAGCAGGCACCGGGGCCGACGACCCCTCCTCGACCGCTGCGTCTGATGGCCAGGGGACGGAGCCGGGCCCACTGCCCGCGCTGGGATGGGGCGGCGAGGACCAGGGTGAGGTGCCCTCCGAGCCGGAGGGCGACGGCGCAGAGGATTCGGGAGCCGCAGCCCCCGAGAGCTCAGAGAACGAGGCCGGCGAGTCCGCACCGTCGTCCACGACCGACGCCGACCCTCGTCTGCCTGTCCAGCCTTCCCCTCCCGGACATGACTCTTCCCCTGCGCCTGCGCAGTCCGCGCCGGCCCCGAGCACCGTGGTGGTGCAGTCCGGCGACACCCTGTGGAGCATCACGGACGACCTCCTCGGTCCGGTCCCGGACTCGCCGTCCGAGATCGCTGCGGTGTGGCCCCTCCTCCATGAGTCCAATCTCGACGTGATCGGCACAGACCCAGATCTTCTCGAACCCGGGCAGGAGCTTCTCGTGCCCGCACCCCTTTCCTCCCAGGAGCAGTGATGACGACGACCGACCAGCACCCGAATGCCACACCCGATACGTCTGAACGCCTCGAACTCAGCGATCCCCGAGTGGTCGAGCGGATGGTCGAGCCTGTCGCTCGTCGAGCCGTGGAGATCGTGCGCGACATGCGCCCGGAGAACGCCCTGACCCGGATAGTGACTCCGGAGGTGGAGAAGCTGCTGTCCCGACGGGCCGCGCTGACGCGTCGGCTTCGGGCTGCCACCGGCTACGCCCCGCCAACGCGCCTGGAGGTCAGCGGAGTGCGCACGTGCATCGTGAACGAGCACACCGTCGAAGCGAGCTGCGTGCTACGCGAACCGGAGCGGGCGCGGTTCCTCGCGATGCGGTGGGAGCTGCGGCACTCGGGATGGCGGGTCACCGTCCTCGAGATGGGCTGACGTACGGCGCGGCCGGGCTATCCGGCGCGGGTCGCTACCGCTCTGGGGCGCTGCCGCTCCGGGTCACTAAAGCTCCGGCGAGGTCCCGCCCGCACGTCGGTACAGCGCGTCCATCAGCGCTGCTCGCCGCTCCCCCGAGGACGACGAAGGGCCGGGACGGTTTCTGTCCGCGATGAGCGGACGGGAGCCGTCCCTGCCCTTCGTCATCAGGGTCTCAGCGGTTCAGCCGCCTCGCCCCGACATCGCCTCAGCTCTTGCGTCGCCTGCCTCGGCGGGGCCCGCGGTTCTCCGCCACCGGCGCACCCTCGGGCTTGTCGGAGGTCTTGTCCGCGGCGGCCGAATCGACCCGGGCGCTCTGCTTCGCCCGACGGCGGCGCTGGGCGCGGGAGAGCGTCGCATCATCCTGGACTCCGCTGCCCTCGGCGGAGGAGTAGCGCAGCTGCCGCGAGTTCGGGCCATCATCGAGGCCCTTGGCGGTCAGCACCACGCTCCTCTCCTCGTCGAGCGGATCCGATGCAGAACTCTCCTCGGAGTCCTTCTCGGACTCCCCTGCGGACCCATTCGGCTCCTCGTCGACCTCCGACGATGTGTTCGCCGGCTTCTCCGACGAATCCTCCACCGGGCTCGTCGTCCCCGTCGTCGCCGACTCTGCCGAGGCCGGTCGCGAGGCCCCCGCACCAGAGGTGGCCTGGGCAAGAGCCGTCGCGAGCTTGCTCTTCCCGGTGCCGGCCTGCAGCAGGTCGCTGACCGCCTTGGGCACGACGGGCTCGGCCTTCTCCACCTGGACCTCGAGGTTGTAGATGTAGCCGACCACATCCTCCTTGATGCCCGCGATCATGTCGTTGAACATCAGGTGGCCCTCGCGCTCGTACTCGATGAGCGGATCGCGCTGGGCCATGGCTCGCAGGCCGATGCCTTCCTTCAGGTAGTCCATCTCGTAGAGGTGCTCGCGCCACCGGCGATCCATGACCGAGAGCAGGACACGGCGCTGAAGCTGACGCAGGCCTTCGTCGCCGAGCTCTTCGACACGGGTCTCGTACGCCACGCGGGCATCACCCAGGATCTCCTCCTTGAGCAGATCCGCGCCGAGGTTCTCCTTGCCGCCGACCTCGGCGATGAGCTCATCGGCCGTGATCGACACCGGGTACGCCGGGCGCAGCGCGCCCCACAGCTCCTCGAAGTCGAAGTCCTCGGGGTTCTTGCCCTTGGTGTGCGACTCGACGGTGCCACCGATGACCTCGTCGATGAAGCGCTCGACGTGCTCGTCGAGCTCCTCGCCCTCCAGGATCCGGCCTCGCTCCTCGTACAGCTTCTTGCGCTGCTTGGTGAGGACGTCGTCGTACTTCAGGACGTTCTTGCGGATCTCGGCGTTGCGGGACTCGATCGAGTTCTGGGCACGCTGGATGGCGCCGGAGACCATACGGCCGGTCAGCGGCACCGACTCGTCCACGCCGCCGCGGGCCAGCAGCGATTCCGCCGCGCCCGAGTTGAACAGACGCATCAGATCGTCCTGCAGGGACAGATAGAAACGGGACTCGCCCGGGTCTCCCTGTCGGCCGGAACGGCCGCGCAGCTGATTGTCGATGCGGCGGGACTCGTGACGCTCGGTGCCGAGCACATAGAGTCCGCCGAGCTCCACGACCTCGTCGTGCTGCTCGGCGACGGCCGCCTTGGCCTTCTCGAGCTGCTCGTCCCATGCGGCCTCGTAGCCCTCGGGATCCTCCTCGGCGTCCAGGCCGCGCTCCTCGAGGGCGGCGTGCGCCATGAACTCGACGTTGCCGCCGAGCATGATGTCCGTGCCTCGCCCGGCCATGTTGGTGGCCACGGTGACGGCGCCCTTCGCGCCGGCCATCGCGATGATCGCGGCCTCACCGGCGTGGTTCTTGGCGTTGAGCACCTCGTGCTTCACGCCCTGCGCGCTGAGGAGCTTGGCGAGGTACTCCGACTTCTCCACGCTGGTGGTGCCGACCAGCACGGGCTGGCCGCGGTCATGCCGCTCGACGATGTCCTCGACCACGGCGTCGAACTTGGCCTTCTCCGTGCGGTAGATACGATCCGGCTCGTCGTCGCGCTGCATCTCGCGGTGCGTGGGGATCGGCACCACGCCCAGCTTGTAGGTGTTCATGAACTCGGCGGCCTCGGTCTCGGCCGTGCCGGTCATGCCCGACAGCTTCTCGTAGAGCTTGAAGTAGTTCTGGAGGGTGATCGTGGCGAGAGTCTGGTTCTCCGCCTTGATCTTCACCCCCTCCTTGGCCTCGATGGCCTGGTGCATGCCCTCGTTGTATCGGCGCCCGGCGAGGATACGGCCGGTGTGCTCATCGACGATCATGACCTCGCCGTTGATGATCACGTAGTCCTTGTCCCGCTTGAAGAGCTCCTTCGCCTTGATGGCGTTGTTGAGGAAGCCGATCAGCGGGGTGTTCAGGGACTCGTAGAGGTTGTCGATGCCCAGGTGGTCCTCGACCGTGTCGATCCCTGACTCCAGGACGCCGACCGTGCGCTTCTTCTCGTCGACCTCGTAGTCGCGATCCCGGCGCAGGAGCTTCACGACCTTGGCGAACTCGCTGAACCACTTGTTGGCGTCACCGGAGCCGGGGCCGGAGATGATCAGCGGTGTCCGGGCCTCGTCGATGAGGATCGAGTCGACCTCGTCGACGATCACGAAGTTATGGCCGCGCTGCACCCGGTCCTCGGGCGAGAGGGACATGTTGTCGCGCAGGTAGTCGAAGCCGAACTCGTTGTTCGTGCCGTAGGTGATATCCGCGGCGTACTGCTCGCGACGCTCGGCCGGGGTCATCCCCGACTTGATGACGCCCGTGGTCAGGCCCAGACTGCGGAACACGCGGCCCATGATGTCGCTCTGGTAGCCCGCGAGGTAGTCGTTGACGGTGACCACGTGGACACCCTTGCCGGAGAGCGCGTTGAGGTATGCGGGCAGCGTCGCGACCAGGGTCTTGCCCTCACCGGTCTTCATCTCGGCGATGCGGCCGCGGTGCAGAGCGGCACCGCCCATGATCTGCACGTCGTAAGGGCGCTGGCCCAGCGTGCGCTGAGCGGCCTCACGCACTGCGGCGAAGGCCTCGATCATGACGTCGTCGAGGGTCTCGCCGTCCTCCAACCGCTCCTTGAAACGGTCGGTCTCCTCGCGCAGCTCGTCGTCGCTGAGGTCGGTGAAGACGTCCTCGACCTCGCCTACCTTCTTGGCGATGGACTCGAGCCGACGCACCTCACGGCCTTCGCCGGCGCGCAGGATCTTGTCGAAGAGGTTGACCACTCGTGCTCCCGAAGTTCTGTGGATTCGTCCTTGCGGACAGTTGATGCCTGACCCATCGTAAGGGTCACCGCCTGGAGAGGTGACTCCCCGCGCATTTCTTCACGTCCCCGACGGGGTCCGAGCGGCGCGGGGACGCGGTCAGACGCCGACTCCTCGCGTCGCGCACACAGCGGCCAGCTCCGTGGAGAGAGCCCCGGTCCCTGGCCCGGTGCGCACCTCGATCCGGTCCAGGCCCTGCCAGATCACGGCACGTTCCAGCTCTCCGAGCAGCGCCTCGACCACCGCGCCGTCCGCGGGGCGCTGCCGGGACGGCAGGTGGGGCAGCTCCTCGCGGAAGGTGCCGCGCACCTCGAGCACCCCGCGCGCACGATCGGCCTTGAGGTCGACCCGGGCGGGGAAGACGTCGCCGAGCAGGAACAGCAGGGCGTAGTAGCCGGTGGCGCGCTGGGCGGCCGGCGTATAGATGCCGATGCGGTACTCGACGTCGAAGAGGCGCGAGAGACGGGGGCGATGGAACACGATCGGGTCGAAAGGGCTGACCAGCGCGGCGGTTCGCAGCGGGGACGGCGAGGGCGCGTCCCGATGCAGCATCATCTCCCGCGGCCCAGCCGGGTGGTCCACGAGGACCGGCGTGATGACGTCCTCCGCCAGGAGCTGGTCGACGGCGGTGCGGGCATCCCGGACGCTGATGCGGAAGTAGTCGGCGAGCGAGCTGACCTCCGCGATGCCCAAGGATTTCGCGGCCAGTCCCATCAGGGCGAGGATCGAGGCGTCTCGGTCGTGCGACTCGGCGTCGACCGTGCCGGCCCGACCGTCCTGCGACTCGAGCGCACCGCCTTCCGGTCCGACGCCTCTGTCGACCAGCCAGGAGCCGGGATCCTCCGCCGGGACGTAGAGCCGTTCGAACTGGGAGCTGCGGCCCACGCAGTCCAGGCCGCCCGCGCGGAACAGGTACTCGACCGCCCACTGGCTGGAGGTGCGCCGCCATCCCCAGCCCTCGCCCCGCTCGGTGTCTCCCAGGTGCCGGGAGACGGCGGAGGCGCTTGACGGGCCGAGCTCCTCGAGTGCTCCGTAGATGCGGGAGAACAGCTGCGGTGTGGAGGCCGCTGCCTCCCGGACCTCTCCCCAGTCCTTCGTGGCGGCGGCGCGGCGGCGGAAGTCGAGCAGGGAGTGCACCTCGTGGCTGGCGAAGGTGGCTTCATGGGCCAGTGCCTCTCGCACCAGTCGGGATGGGCCCGGCCGTGAGTGCCGGTCCAGCACCGCGGTGTCCCAGCTGCCCGATCGGGTGAAGACGGGCAGGTGGTGGGCGCGCTCGAAGATGTTCACCGAGTCGATCTGGAGCAGATGGGTGCGTTCCACCGTGGCCTGGAGCGACCGCCTGCTGACCGCACGCGACGGGATCTCGGTGCGGCGTGAGCGCCCCATCCCCTGTGCACGCAGCGCGATGCGTCGTGCCGTGGTCCAGCTCAGTGCGGTGCTCATCAGAAGTTCTCTCCAGCATGGGGTCGGGCGACAGACGTGATCCGGGTGGGTGAACGCCTCGGCGTGCACCCACCCGGATCCGTCGAACCTGTCAGGACGTCGGAAGCTCGGCGTCGAGCTCGATCACGCCGTAGTTCCATCCCTTGCGGCGGTAGACCACCTTGGGGTGTCCGGACTCGGCGTCGACGAAGAGGAAGAAGTCATGCCCGACGAGCTCCATCTGATAGAGAGCGTCGTCGATGGACATGGGCTTCGCGGAGTGCTTCTTCTCGCGGATCACGACGGGGCTGCCGGCCTGAGCGAGATCCTGCTCGGTCACCACCGGCTCCTCGGCCGTCTCCGCGGCTCGAGAGTTCTGGGAGGTCTGCGCATCGTCGGGCTCCGACGGGGTCTCCGGGAGCGTGGCGGGCAGATCCTGGTCGGCGGGCAAGGTGCGCACGCTGTCACCGGATGCCTGATGGGAACGGCCACGACCGCGATGGCGGTCCTTGCGGCGGTCCCGTGCGCGGCGCAGACGCTCGAGCAGCTTCCCGTAGGCGATGTCCAGGGCACCGTAGAGGTCATCCGCACGAGCTTCCGAGCGGACGATGGACCCGTTGTCGTGCACGGTGAGCTCCACGCGATCGCTGAGCTCCGCCTGCCTGGGGTTCTTCTCCTGCGAGATCTCCACATCCACCCTCAGCGCCGCCGGCGCGAGCTGGGTGACCTTGTCGAGCTTGTCCTCGAGGTGACGACGGAATCGGTCCGGGACGTCCATATGACGTCCGACGACATTGATCTCCATGAGGTGTTCTCCTCCTATCCGGGTGCGGCCGCTCTGAGCCCGGCCGCAGTGGCTCGTCGACTGGGGTGCGCACCTCCTGATCAGAGGAAGACTCGGCGGAGTGTGCCGAGTCACATCAGCATGCCATGTTTTGCTCAACGTTTCCTGGCCGTTCGTCTCTCAGGTCAGAAGATTTCTCCCTGCTCCCGCACCGGGAGTCGGGCCGAGGCGACGACCGCGGCGCCCAGCACGGTCATCCCCGCCCCGGTGAGCGCCTCATGCATCCCCCGCAGAGTCGATCCTGTGGTGACGACGTCATCGACGATGATCACCGCGCTCCGCTCCTGGCCGGCTCGCCGTGCGGCGTGGCCCGCCAGGCGAATCTGCCGGGTCCGACGCTGCCTGGACCCCTGCCCCTCCTGCGCGGTGGTCGGCGTGGAGCGCAGCAGCAGCGGGCGTCCGGCACCGGTGCGCGCGAGCTCTCTTACCAGCTCGGCTGTGTGGTCCTCCCCTCTGCGGAGCCGGGCGCCGAGTCGGGAGGGCACCGGGACCAGCGCTGGGCAGGTCTGCTCCGCATCGGCGGCGAGGCGCGCAATCACGGGCGCGAGAGCTCGTGCCAGGGGAGCTCCGAGGTGCAGCATGCCGCCGTTCTTCCACGCGAGCACGAGACGCTGCAGGGGTCCGGAGTATTCCCCCAGCGCCAGCACCGGGAGGATGGGCGTGTGGTCCACCCCGGCGGGGAGGAGCACTCCGCCGTGCTGCTCCGCATGCACCCGGGCCGCGGTGAGGTGCTGCAGCGCATCGCAGCAGGACTCGACTCGGATCGCGGGCGCGGCGAGCAGCCCGGCGCAGCGGCGGCAGAGCCACGTGCCCTCCTCCCCGCAGGGACAATGGCGCGGGGTCACCAGCGAGCAGGTCTGTGCGGCGATCTCCCGGATCAGGGGCAGCGGGTTCCAGGTGGTGCTGCTCGAACCGCCCTCGGTGCCCGCGCCTGCAGGGTCAGCCCCGCCAGTGACGCCGATCGTGCCGTCAGGGGCCGTCGTGGTGATCGCATGGTCCATGGGGTGATTCCAGCACCGTCACGCGCCCTCGGCGGGGCCGAGCGGCCCCGCTGTGGACCGAGGGATGGTGTGGAGGAACGGTCCAGGACGGACCGGCCCAGGACGCCTCAGTAGAACCAGGGGTCGTGCGCGTCGAGATCGACGGTGACCCAGCCGCTGCCATCGCTGCGCTGGAGTGATCCATCGGCGGCCCCGATCCAGATCGTCTCGCCGATGACCGTCCCGGCGATGCGATCCGTGTCCGCACGCAGCGCCGGCAGCGGCTCCCGCCCGGCCTCGAAGTCGACCAGCTGGCCGCGGAGCTCGTCGGTCCCCGGGTCCGAGCCGAGCATGATCACCGCCGTCTCGTCGTACCAGCTGGCCTGGGTCTCCTCCGACAGGAAGGTCCGTACCTGGACCGGTTCGGTGAGCGAGGTCGGAGCACCATGCTCGTCACGCACCACCGCGCACAGGTCGAGCCGAGTCCCGGCGGCATCGGCGGACAGCACGAGCATGCGGGTCGCATCGGCCGCGATGTCCAGCGCCCGCACCTCCCGGCCGACGAGCCAGGGGGCATCGACCTTGGCGTCGTCCGCCGGCCCCCGCCCCGCGAGAGCGAGCAGCACGCCGGCACTGCGTACGGTCGAGGTCCAGACGTAACCGGCATCGTCGATCCGGGGCGGGACGAAGAGCCCTCCCGTGGCGGCCTCACGCAGCGGCACGGACCCGTCCGTCGAGGCGATCAGCACCTTCGAGGCGCCGTCGACGAGCGCAGCGGCCAGCACCCCGTCCTGGGCGATCACCGGGGAGGTGAGCGGGAGGTCCGCGAGGTCCGGGACCAGCTGGTCGGCCGGCGCGTCCGTCGTGGGATCGGCGAGCAGGATCACGCCGGTCGGGCCGGCGGCGATGGCACGATGCCCCGGCAGCGCCCGTTCGATCGCGTCCTCGTCCTCCGGGGCGTACTCCTGGCCGTCCCGCACCAGGCGGATGCCCGAGAGGGTCCGCATGGACCGCAGGGAGGACTCCAGCTGGGCGAGAGCCGCCGCCCGAGGCTGTGCAGCGAGGTCGAGGATCGCTTCGGGCACCGTGACCTCCGGCGTCCCGTCCGCCCCGCTGGTGACCTCTGCGTCCAGCACGCCCAGGACGTCGGGCACCTCGTTGTGGACTGCTCGTCGGAGAAAGGCCGCCGGCCCGTCGGCGAGCGCCTCGAGCACAGCCGAGGCGCCGCGCTGCAGGGAGAACCAGCGATGGTCCGGGACGAGGTGCCGGGTGCGTGCGTCGAGGAAGTAGAGCCGTGCCGGTGAGTAGAGCGTCTCGAACGCGGCCTCGGACAGGAAGATTCCGTCGGGCACCGCGCTGATGCGCCATTGCCCATCCACCTGCGCCATCGTGAGCTCGACGTCCCGTGCGACCGGACCCGACAGCAGGCTGCGCGTGCCGCCCCCGTCGACGAGTGCGAGCACCTGGAGGACGAGGACCATCTCCGACGTGCCGGCGTCCTTCACCTGCAGCTCCTGGCTGCTCGAATAGATCGTGATGCCGGCGGTCGGGTTCCAGGCTCCGCTCAGCTCCTCCGTGAGATAGGAGCGGGCCACGCCGAAATTCTCCTCGGACCCGACCCCGGCCTGCACGAACCCGGAGACGACCTGCTCCGCGGTGGCATCCTCCGGAGGCGGGAGCGCCTGCACATAGGGCGCGCCGGGCTGTGCGCGGCCTGCCAGCGGGCGGCTGTCGATGGGGGACGTGGTGGGGATGCGCGCGCACGCGGCACCGAGTCCGAGCACGGTGGCCGCTCCGGCGGCGCGCAGCACGGTTCGACGGTCGGGACTCATCGGCTGCCTCCGATCATCGGCGGTTCCTGGTCGCGGGTGGAGCTCGGATCTGAACCCTGGCCGGAACCGGCATCGGCCTCCGCCTCCGGATCGGCCGACGTGCCCGAGAGATCCGGGAGCAGGCCCGGCGCGATCGGGATCTCGCCGGTGGGCGTCACCGAATACTCCCCGACGGCGTCACGGTCGAAGCTCCGTTCCAGGCGCAGCGGCGAGCGCAGAAAAGTCCCGCCGGGGCGGCGCGGCACGGTCAGCCGGAACACCGCGCCCCGGCCTTCCTGCCCCCAGGCCTGCAGCCATCCGCCGTGCAGCCTCGCATCCTCGGCGGAGATCGACAGCCCCAGTCCGGTGCCTCCGAGGGTGCGGGCGCGCGAGGGGTCCGCGCGCCAGAAGCGGTCGAAGACGCGCAGAGCCGCCTCCGGGGAGATCCCATGGCCGTAGTCCTGCACCACCACGGCGAGCGCGTCCTCGTGCGAGGCGGTCTGCACCAGCACCGGCCCGTCGGCACCGTGCTCGATCGCATTGGTCAGGAGGTTCCGCAGGATCCGATCGATGCGGCGTGCATCGACCACGGCGTGCATACCGCGTCCCGACAGGTGCACGTCCAGCAGGCAGCCGCGCGCCCCGGCCAGCGGGCGCACGTCGTCGATGGCCCGCACCACGAGCGCGTCGAGATCCTCGCGGTGCGCCTCGAGCTCGACGGCGCCGGCGTCGTACCGGGAGATCTCCAGCAGGTCCGTCAGCAGGACCTCGAAGCGCTGCACCTGGGTGGAGAGCAGCTCGGAGGTCCGCTGCAGCTCCCCGGGCAGCTCGTCGCGCCGTCCGTCGAGCACGGAGGATGCCATCCGGATGGTCGTCAGCGGTGTGCGGAGCTCATGGGACACATCGGAGACGAAGCGCTGCTGGACCCGCGAGAGCTCCGTGAGGTCGTCGACCTTCTGGGCGAGGCTGCGTGCCATGTCGTTGAAGGATTCCCCGACCCGTGCGAGCTCGTCCGCACCGGAGACTTCCACACGGCTGTCGAGGTCGCCGCCGGCGATGCGCTCCGCGGCGTGCGCGGCATGCTTGAGCGGCGTCGTGACCAGCCGGGCGACCACGATCGCGATGCCGACGATCAAGGCCAGGAGCACGCCACCTCCGCCGAGGATCACCTGCTGCACGAAGGCGAGGGTCTGCTGCTCCTCCTGGAGCGAGTAGACGAGGTAGAGGTTGTAGGACCCGACGCCGGGCACCATCACCCGGGTGCCGACGAGGAGCGCGGGCACCGTGTTCCCTTCGAGATCCTCACGGCCGATCGATCGCCAGGAGACCGAGTCCGGGCTCGCCGCCACGGCGGCCGCGAGCTCGTCGTCGACCTCCTCGAGCAGCGTGCGATCCGAGGAGGCCACCGGGAACACCGTCCCGGAGGTCTCCACCGGCACCAGGGCCACCTCCCGCCGGTCGCCGCCGCCCTGGCCACCTGCGGACTGCACGAAGGCGTTGACGGCATCCTGGCGCTGGGTCGTGGTCGCGCCGGACAGCTGGGTCAGGTTATCCGTGAGATCACGGCGCACCTCCACGGTCTCCTCGAGCACACGGTCCCGCCGCTGCTCGTAGAGACCGTCCGCGATCACCGAGGACAGGTAGGCGCCCACGGCGAGCATCGCGACGATCGACAGCAGGGTCGTGACCAGCACGACCCTCAGAGCGAGGGGCCAGGTGCGCGGGTCGACCGTCCGTGATCTCAGCGCCGAACCGGTCTCCTGCGTCGGCCCTCCCGCCGCATTGCTCGCCGGGCTGCTCATGGCCGGTCCGACCTTCTCAGGACGCGCCCCCGGCGCGATAGCCGACGCCCCGGACCGTCACCACGATGCTGGGGTTCTCGGGATCGTGCTCGATCTTCGAACGCAGCCGCTGGACATGGACGTTGACCAGGCGGGTATCGGCGCTGTGGCGGTACCCCCAGACATCGCGCAGCAGCACATCGCGGGTGAAGACCTGCCAGGGCTTGCGGGCGAGCTGGGTGAGCAGATCGAACTCGAGCGGGGTCAGGGAGATCAGCTCGCCGCCGCGGCTCACCTCGTGGCCGTCGACGTCGATGACCAGGTCTCCGATCGCCAGCTGCTCGGTGGTGGGGGGATCGACACGGCGCACGCGGGCCTTGATCCGGGCCACCAGCTCCTCGGGTTCGAAGGGCTTGGTGAGGTAGTCGTCGGCCCCGGCCTCGAGCCCCTCCACCACATCGGCGGTGTCGGTGCGGGCCGTGAGCATGATGATGGGCACGCCGGACTCCCGGCGCAGTCGACGGCATACTTCGATGCCGTCCATGCCGGGGAGCATGAGGTCGAGGAGCACCAGGTCCGGTCGCAGTCGAGGGAACGTCTCCAGAGCGGAGGCGCCGTCGGGCGAGGTGGCGACCTCATAGCCCTTGCCGCGCAGGACTATCCCGACCATCTCGGCGATCGCCTGGTCGTCATCAACCACGAGTATCCGTGAAGGCGTCGTCATGGTGGCCATTGTGCCACCGCAGGGGTCTCCTTCCTCGCATCCGCTCCTTGCGGGGGTGTCCGGAAGATGCGAGGTCATCGACGTTCGTCGGATCGGTGAAACCCCTCCGGGTCCGTAAGTTGTCCTCCAGGACTTCGAAATGCCCCGCCGGCCTCCGTCGGGCCGAGGGCGGCACGACGCGGCAGGACGACTTGCAGGAGGACCGATGAGCACCGGCTGGATCGCACCCGGATCGACAGAGAGCACCGACCTGCCCTCCACCGGCCGCGCCGACGGACCCCCGGACGGCGGCCCGTCGGGGAACGATGGGCGCTCCGCCCCTGCCGGGCCACGGCGCGAGCTGGTGCAGAACATGCCGCTGTTCCCGCTGCGTCCGCTGGGGCTCGGGGAGGTGCTCGGTGCGGCGGTGCGCATCTACCGCCTGCGGGCACGGACGGTGCTGGGTCTGGCGGCGATCGTCTACGGCATCGCCTTCGCGATCATGATGTTCACGACTGGGGCGGGGATGATCCCCTTCGTCGGCGACATGCAGGCGATGATGGACGACCCCACCGCGTCGTCGTCCGCCTCGGTCTTCTCCGGCTCGGACCTCCTGCTGACGATCGGCTCCTCCGCGATCACCGGGGTCATCACGATGATCGCCGCATCGCTGGTGACCGTCGCCCTGACGGCGGTCTCGATCGGTGAGGCCACCGGACGCAGCCTAACCGGCGCCGAGATGTGGGCCCGGACCCGGAAGCTGGCGGTGTCCGCGATCTGCGTGAGCATCGTGATCGGGCTGCTCAGCCTCCTCCTGCTCGCGCTCCCCACGGCGCTCGGCATCCTGCCCATCGTCCTCGTCCAGGAGCCGAACGCGCTCACCATCGGGGCGATCGTCGTCGGCCTGGTGATCGGTGTGGTCGCCGCACTATGGATCTGGGCGCGCACGCTGCTCGCGATCCCCGCCCTCGTGGTCGAGGGCACCGGGATCCTCGGTGCGCTCCGGCGCTCCTTCCAGATGACCCGCGGCCGCAAGCTGTGGCGGGTGCTCGGTGTGGGCGTCCTCCTGTACGCGCTCTACTCCATCGCGCTCCAGGTGGTCGCCGGGGTGTTCAGCACCGTCGCCGTCGTGGTGTACCTGGCCATCATGCTGGCCACGTCCGGACAGGCCGTGGTCGTGGGCATGATCGTGCTGACCGTCCTCACCCTGCTCGGCAGCTACGTCGCGTACGTGATGCTGTCCCCCTTCCTCTGCGCCGGGTTCGCCGCCGTCTACGCGGACAACCGCATGCGCCATGAGGCCTGGGACATCGAGCTGACGCGCCGGGCCCGGGAGAACTGGTCCACAGGCGGCGTGCGATGATCCCCGCCGGCCCTCCTCCGCTGGATCCCGACGAGGCGCGCTCGCGCATCCTCGAGGAGCTGGCCAAGGCGGAGTACGACAACTCCCCCGGCTTCGTGGACTGGCTGCTCGGACAGATCGAGCAGTGGTACACGAACCTCGTGGCGGGGATCGACGGCTCCTCGGCCGCCCAGGCCGGAATCGCCGTGCTCCTCCTCCTCGCCCTGCTGGTGGTCGCGTTCCTGGTGCTGCGCCGCACCGGCATGATCCGCCGCAGCCATTCCCTCGCCGTCGCCCCCGAGCTCGATGCCGATCCCGTGCTGACCGCCGCCGAGCTGCGCGAGGCGTCGCGCAGCGCCATCACCTCGGGACGGTTCGACGACGGCGCGGTGCTCGCCCTGCGCTCCCTCGTGCGCGACCTCGACCAACGCACCCTGCTGGATGTCTCCGCCGGCCTGACCGCCCACGAGGCCGCCGAACGGGCAGCCCTCTCCTACCCGGACCTGCGGGGCCGCATTCAGCGCGGGGCCACGGCCTTCGACACCGCCGCCTACTCCCCCCGGCACGCCACGGAGAAGCAAGCTGATGACCTGCTGCGTCTCGCGGAGTACATCGCCGACTCCGCCCCGGATCTCACCGCCGTCGACGCCGCCGAGCCCACGAGCGAGACCGGTTCCGCGAACGGCCCCGGGACCTCGAGCGCATCCGAATCCCGGACAGGCGTCCGCTCATGAGCGCCCCGACCGTCTCGCGCCGCTCGCCGACGCCACCGTCGACCCCGCCCGTCGGAGCGCTCGATTCCGGCCGGTCTTCTGCAACCCCCGAGACCACACGACGGCGACCCTGGTTGACCATCCTCGTCGCGATCGCCGTGCTCGCCGCCGTGCTCGCCTCGGTCGCCCGCGGTGTCTACCGCGACGGCCCCCTCGAGCCCGATGCCCCTACCGAGCAGGGCTCCAAGGCGACGGTTCAGGTGCTCAGGGACCTCGGGGTGGACGTGCAGACGGACCGTCACACCGACGACGCCGTCGAAGCGCTGGACGCCGGCCGGACCGTGCTGGTAACAGCCCCGAGCGACCTCTCGGGCCAGCAGCTCACCGCACTCGCCGAGGCCCAGGAGGACGACGGCGGGCAGCTCGTGCTCGTCCAGCCCGACTTCGTCACGCTGTCGTACTTCACCTCCGCGATCAGCCCCACCGGCTCCCTCCGCACCGAGGCGGACCTGACCGCGGGCCCCGGATGCGGGGACCTCGCCCACGGGGCACGGCAGGTCCACGTGCCCGGTGCGGAGGGCCTGCGCGGATCCTCCTCCGTGTACCGCACCGCGGACGGCGCCGAGGGCTGCTTCGACTCCGGAGACGGCTCGCTGGTGGCCGCGGAGGACGGGATCATCGTCCTGGGCAGCGCCGATCTGCTGACCAACGCGGGGATCTCCGAGGCCGAGAACTCCGCGCTCGTGCTGAACGTGCTCGGCGAGTCCGGCGAGCTGACCTGGTACGTCCCTTCTGCCGGGGACCCGATGGGCTCGAGCGGCCAGTCCCTCGTGGGGTACCTCCCGGACTGGGCCGGCCCGGTCGCGCTGTGGATCCTCGCCGTGGGCGTGATCGCCATGGTGGCGCTGGGCCGACGGTTCGGGCCGGTGGTCGTGGAGCCGCTGCCCGTCACCGTGCGACCCCAGGAGCTCGTGCTGGGACGGGCCCGCCTGCTCCAGCGGTCCGATGCCCGGGACGCGGCGGCGACCTCCCTGCGCTCCGCCACGTCGACGCGGCTGGCAGATCGCCTCGGGCTGCGCCATGAATCCGCCCTCGACGGTCTGCTGGCGGCTCTCGCCCCGCACACCGACCGTTCGCCCGAGCAGCTGCGCACGCTGCTCGGCCCCACCCCCGTCACCACCGACGAGGACCTCGTGCGACTCGCACAGGACCTCGACCGTCTTGAGAAGGAGATCGACCGATGACAGACCCCACCCCCGGTGACACACCGGCCACCGAGCCCGGAAGCACCCCCGGCGGCCTGCCCGGCGGCGGTCCGACCGCATCGCAGGACGCCGTCGATCACGACACCCGCGCTCAGCTGCAGGGCCTCTCCTCGGAGATCCACAAGGGCGTCGTGGGTCAGGATGCCGCGGTGACCAGCCTGGTCGTGGCGCTGCTGTGCCGCGGGCACGTGCTCCTCGAGGGCGTCCCGGGCGTCGCCAAGACGCTGCTGGTGCGATCGCTGGCCGCCGCGCTCGACGTGCGGATGCGTCGCGTGCAGTTCACGCCGGACATGATGCCCGGCGACATCACCGGCTCCCTGATCTACGACAACACCACCAGCGATCTCGTGTTCCGCGAGGGACCGGTGTTCACCAACCTGCTGCTGGCCGACGAGATCAACCGGACCCCGCCGAAGACCCAGTCGGCCCTCCTGGAGGCGATGGAGGAACGGCAGGTGACGGTCGACGGGGCGAGCCGACCGCTGCCCGATCCGTTCCTCGTGATCGCCACCCAGAACCCGATCGAGTTCGACGGCACCTACACCCTGCCCGAGGCGCAGCTGGACCGCTTCCTGCTCAAGGCCGTCATGCCCCTCCCGGACCGCGACGTGGAGATCGACGTGCTGCGCCGCCACGCGGACGGCTTCGACACCACCGACCTCGCCGCGATGGGGCTGGGCCCGGTCGTCGACGTCCCGTCCCTGCACCGCGCCCAGCAGGACGTCTCCCAGGTCGTCGCCGAGGATCCCGTCGTGCAGTACATCGTCGACGTGTGCCGGGCCACCCGCCACTCCCCCAGCCTCTCGCTCGGGGTCTCGCCCCGGGGCGCGATCGCCCTGCTGCGCACCTCGCGGGCCTGGGCCTACCTGACCGGGCGCGACTTCATCACCCCGGACGACGTGAAGACCATGGCCCCGTCCACCCTGTCGCACCGCGTGCGCCTGACCACCGAATCGGAGCTCGAGGGCACCCAGGTCGAGTCCGTGCTCGCGGCGACGCTCGCCTCCGTGCCGGTGCCGCGCTGAGGCGCCATCCCATGAGGATCTCCCTGACCCCGCGCGCGGCCCTCGCCGCGCTGATCCCCCTGCCCGTGGTCGTGCTGTGGCCGAGCTGGTGGATGCTGCTGACCCTGTTCGTGCTGTGGGCGCTGGTGATCCTCGCCGACGCCTTCGCGGCCCCCGCCCCGACCGCGATCCGGGTGCGCCGCGAGGCACCGATCCAGGTGCGGCTCGGCAACGAGGTCACCGGTCGGCTGCTGCTGACCAACACCACCGCCCGCGCCGCGCACCTCGAGGTGCGCGACGCCTGGAACCCCACCGCGGGCCTCGCCGCACAGCGGACGACGATCCGGGTCCCGGCTCACGAGCGTCGGGCGATCTCCCAGCACTTCACCCCCACGCGACGCGGCGAGCACAGCTCCCGCGCGCTCCTGGTCGCCTCCTGCGGCCCGTTGGGGCTGGCCCGGCGCACGACCAGGGCCGACGCCCCCGGCCGCCTGCTCGCCCTGCACCCCTTCGGTGCACGACGCCATCTCCCCTCGCGGGTGCAGCGGCTGCGGGAGATCGAGGGCCTGGCGGCGATCCACCAGCGCGGCCAGGGCACCGAGTTCGACTCGCTGCGTGACTTCGTGGACGGCGACGACGTGCGCTCGATCGACTGGCGTGCCACCGCCCGCCGCCGCAGCGTCGTGGTGCGCACCTGGCGGCCTGAGCGGGATCGGCACGTGCTGATCGTCGTGGACACCTCACGCACCTCGGCGAGCCGCCTCGGCGACGCGACCCGCCTGGACTCCGCCTTCGACGCCGCGCTGCTGCTGACAGCGCTCGCGGGGCAGGCCGGGGACCGCGTGGATCTGCTGTGCATCGACCGCATCCCGCACGTCTCCGTGCTCGGCTCGACTCGGACGAAAGTGCTCCACGACATGGTCACCGCGACCGCCGCGGTGCACCCTGCGCTCGTGGAGACCGACTGGGATCGCGCAGCGGGGGTCATCGCCGACCGTGCCCGGCGCGGCTCCCTCGTGGTGCTCGTGACCCCGGTGGATGCGTCGGTCGTGCATACGGGATTGCTGCCGGTCGCCGCACGCCTGGCCAAGGACCGTCCGCTCGTGGTCGCCTCGGTCGCGGATCCTGCCCTCGAGGAGCTCGCCGCAGATCGCAGCGACGTCGAGGACGTCTACCGTGCGGCCGCCGCTGAGAAGGCGCGCGCCGAGCGGGCCGGGGTCTCCCGGACCCTCGAGCGGGTGGGCGCCCACGTCGTCGATGCCCCGCCCGACAGCGCCCCGCAGGCTCTCGCAGATGCCTACCTCGCCCTGAAGGCCGCCGGCAGGCTCTGAGCTCTGCGTCGGACGCCGCGCGAGGACCTGCATCGCGCGAGGACCTGATAGGTGTGCCAATGCTTCGGGCCCTGGAACGAGGCTCCGTCACGCTCCCGCTCGTCCAGGGAGAGCACGTCGAAGCCCGCGAGCCGGGCCTCCACCTCAGCGCGGGTCAGGAACGTGCCATCGGTGCCGGCCCCGTCATCGCGGTCCCCGAAGAAGTCCACGGCGAGGACACCTCCCGGTCGCAGTGCCTCCAGCATCGTCTGCCACAGTCCGTCGAAGTGATTCCGCGGGACGAAGGGCAGGGTGGCACAGGACAGGATCAGATCCGCCGCTGGGAGGGCGGTGATCGAGGCCAGATCCAGCGTCTCGTGCTGCACGGGACGCTCTGCAGCCAGCTCGGCCATCGCAGGCGCCACACTGGGGTCGACGTCATAGGCGTGCACTGTGTACCCGCTCTCTGCGAGATGACGGGCCTCGATACCTCGGCCGCACCCGAGGTCGATGGCCACCCGCCTCGTTCCCATCGCATCGCCCGTCGGCCGGGCCGCGGCGACGGCGGCGCGTGCCAGAGGGCGGACGTCCCTGCCCTCCTGCGCGGCGTTGTACGGGGCGAAGTCCCGGTCGGCGCCGCTGCTCTGCATCCGGGAAGGGTACCGTTCGGACCGCTGTTGCGAGGCGCTGTTCAGCCTGCGGTGGCGACGCGATCGCCCACGAGGTCGTCGGAGAGGTCGCCGGTGATCCCGAGGCGATGCACCTGGCGCCCGCGCACGAGGAAGAAGACCATGAACGCCGCCCAGGCGAGGGCGCCGAGGCCGACCCGCACCGCCGGAGGAAGCCCGCTCGGAGTCACGAAGGCCTCGAGGAAGCCCGAGATCAGGAGCACGGGCACGAGCCCGATCGCCACCGTGATCAGGGAACGGGCCGCCCGGGACAGGGCCCACAGCCGAGGGAGCGGACCGGGCCGCACCCAGGCCCAGAAGGTGCGCAGCCCGGCACCGGCGCCGACCAGCACGGCGGTGATCTCCAGCAGACCATGGGGCAGCAGGTAGACGAAGAAGGTGTCCAGCCCGTCGTACGCGCCCATGACACCTCCGGAGAGCCCGACGTTCAACCCGTTCTGCACGAGCATGATCAGCGGCCAGATCCCGGTGACGCCGAAGACGACTGCCTGCACCGTGATCCACGCGTTGTTCGTCCAGACCTGAGCGGCGAAGCCCGTGGCCTCGCCCTCGAAGTAGTACGAGACGAAGTCGCGCTGCGCGAGGGAGCGCTGGGCCGCCTCGGGGAGCACCAGGCCGCGGGCCACCGGATCCGTCCCGAAGTACACCCCCGTGACGATGGCCGAGACCAGGAAGATCGCGGCCGAGAGCGCCACCGCCCAGCGCGCCTCGTACAGGGCGGCGGGAAGGTCCTCCCACAGGAAGGTGCGCGCGTTCTTCCACAGCGGGATCCGTGCCCCGGTGATCCGCAGGCGCGCCCGATGCACGAGCAGGGAGAGCCGTGCCGTGAGCGCCGGGTCCGGGTTGGTGGAGCGCACGGTCGACAGGTGCGTGGACGTCTGCTGATAGAGAGCCAGCAGCTCGTCGATGCCCTGCGCATCGAGAGTGCGCGAACGGGTCAGTTCCGCGAGCCGCTCCCACTGGGGGCGGTGCACGGCGATGAATGCGTCGGTGTCCACGATCCCAGCGTAGGGTCCCGACCGTCCTCGCACCGCCGACGAAAGTCGGAGCCCTCGGCGCCGGAAGCCGACGCTCGGCGCTGACCGAGGGCACCGCAGGCTGACAGGATGGGGGCATGGCAACGATGGGCTCCGCTGCGCCGGTCACGGCGCGCACCGACCGTGACGCGCTGATCACCGGGGATGCTGTCCTCCTGGATCTGCGTCCGGCCTCCTTCGCGGCCCGCATGCTCTCCGCCGCGATCGACGGCGCGCTGCAGCTGGGCATCCTCATCGTCTGCACCGTCGCGGTGGCATGGACGGCGGCGCGCGCGGATCTCGACGAGGGGTTGATCGCCGCCGCGATCGTGGCCGTGTCCGTGGCCGCCTACGTCGGATACCCCGTGCTCTGCGAGATGCTGCTGCAGGGTCGTTCGGTGGGGCGAATCGCGATGGGCACGCGGGTGGTGCGGGACGACGGCGGTCCCGTCCACGGGCGCCAGAGCCTGCTCCGTGCCGTGATGGCGATGCTGGAGATCTGGTCCACCGCCGGATCCATCGCGCTGACCTGCGCGGTGATCGATCGCAAGTCTCGGCGACTGGGCGATCTGCTGGCCGGGACCCTCGTGATCCAGGAGCGCATGGCGGCACTCGAGCCGAGGCGCACCGAGGTGCCCGCGCGCCTGCAGGAGTGGGTGGCCGCCGCCGACGTGGGCCGGCTCCCGCTCACCCTCATGCAGGACATCCGCTCGTTCCTGCCGCGGGCTGACCGGATCAATCCGGAGTCGCGCCGTCAGCTCTCCCGGGATCTGCTGCGTCGTACGCTGCCCCACGTCGCGCCAGCTCCGCCGCCCGGAACGGTGCCCGAGGAGTTTCTGGCCGCGGTGATCGCGGAGCGGTCGCGCCGTGACGAGGAGCGGCTGCGTCGAGCGCAGGGGCGCCAGGAGGAGCTCGCCGCGGAGGTACGCGCAGTCCGCTTCTCCGCCTGAGGCGCTCTCCAGCAGAGCATTCCCGGTCGCTCTCCGGCAGAGCGTTCCCGGTCGCTCTCCGGCAGAGCATTCCCTCACCGCAGGCGCACGTGCGTCACCCGCAGCAGAGACTGTGGCCCTCAGCGGGAGCGGGGATTGGAGCTGGGCCCGGACCTGCGCCGGAGCCGGGGACTCTCCGTCTCCGGGTGTCCGTGCGTCGTCTCAGGCTGTCGGCACGTCGTGGCGCCCGGCGATCAGCACCGGGATCCCGCCCTCGACCGGGTGCCGACGGGCGCAGTCCGTGCACTGAAGAGCCGCCTCGACGTCCCGCAGCTCTCCGCCGCAGTCGGGACAGCGCAGGCGCGAGCGCACCCAGCTGGGAACATCGGCACCGCTGGCTCCGGCAGGAAGCTCGACGGCTTCTGCGCCCGGCCCCGCCTGATCGGCGTCGTCATCGTCCCGTGCGATGGCGAGGATCTCGTCCCGGATGCGGGCCATGGTGGTCCTCTCTCCTGCTTCGACGTTCAGCCGCAGCAGCGGCTCGGTGTTCGAGGAGCGCAACGAGAACCACCAGCGGTCCTCGGGGTCGAGATCCTCGTCCCAGTGCACGACGGTCAGCCCGTCCAGCTCGTCGATCTGCGCGGCTCTCAGCGACGTCGACTGCTCGCGGACCCGGTCCAGAGCCGCCCCGGAGTCACGCACCAGGGAGTTGATCTCCCCGCTGGAGGGATACGGATCATGCTCCGCGACCAGCGCGGAGAGCGGCCCGTCGGTCTCGGCGAGAGCTGCCAGCATATGGAGCGCCGCGAGCATCCCGGAGTCCGCGGAGAAGAAGTCCCGGAAATAGTAGTGCGCAGAGTGCTCGCCGCCGAAGACGGCGTCGTGCTCGGCCATGATCGCCTTGATCAGCGAGTGGCCCACGGGAGCGCGCACCACGTCTCCCCCGGCCTCGAGCACCGTCTCGGTGACGTGGCGGGAGGAGACCAGGTTCGCGACCACCGCTGGCCGCTCCTCGCCGGCGGCACGAGCCCGGGCGACCTCGCGGCGCGCGATGAGCGCGGTCACCGCCGAGGGCGGGACCGGGGTGCCGGTCTCGTCGACCACCACGCAGCGGTCGGCGTCGCCGTCGAAGGCGAGCCCGAGATCGGCCCCCTCCCGGACGACTGCCGCCTGCAGATCGCGAAGCGTCTCGCGGTCCAGCGGGTCGGCACGATGGTTCGGGAAGGTGCCGTCGAGGTCGAAGTGGAGCGGGATCACCATCAGCTGCTCCAGGGCACCGAGCACGGCGGGGGCAGTCAGTCCGGCCATGGCGTTAGCCGCGTCCACGACGACCCGGAGAGGCCGACGGGTGGGGACGCCGACCAGTTCATGGAGGGTCCGGACATAATCCGGGAGGGTGTCCAGCGGCTCCGAGCGGCCGTCCCCGCGCTCCGGGATCTCGCCGGCCGCGAGGTAGGCCTCGGCACCGCGACGGATCTCCTCCAGACCGGTGTCCCGGCTGATCGGTCGCGCGCCCGGCAGGCACAGCTTCAGGCCGTTGTCCGGGGCCGGATTGTGGGAGGCGGTGATCATCACCCCGGCCGCGCGATGCAGCCCGGAGGCGCAGTACAGCTGGTCGGTCGAGGAGAGTCCGGCATCGGCGACGATCGCCCCGCGGCGCACCGCGCCCTCGATGACCGCACGAGAGAGCTCCGGGGAGCTGACGCGCATGTCATGGGCGACGATCAGCTCCTGGGACTCCAGGAAGTCCGCGAAGGCGGCTCCGAGGGCACGGGCGACGTCGACGCTCAGCTGGGTCCCGGCCGTGCCACGTACGTCGTAGGCCTTGACGATCGAGGCGAGGGACACGGAGGAGGCGGGAGAAGCATGGGAGTCCTGATCGACCGCAGCCGGGGCGGTGCCGTCGGAGGACGGCGCGGGATCAGTCATTCGTGCTCCTGAGGACATGGAGGTGGCGGCCGGGCTCGGTGCCCTCGGGCCGACGGCTCGGTTCGCGGGACGAGGGCGGGCCCGGGCTGTGCCCGGTCGGCTCCGCCGGGGGCCGATGGGGGCGCACGGCATCGGCCAGAGCGACCAGATCGTCGCTGACCTCCTCGCTCCCGGCAACCCGCAGCAGCTCCCAGCCCCGTGGCGCGGTCATACCGCTCGCATGGTCGCGGCAGAGGTCATAGGCATGGGGCTCGCTGACCCGCGAGAGGGGGCCCAGCACAGCGGTGGAATCCGCATAGACGAAGGTCAACGAACTCACGGCCGGTCGCGAGCAGGCGGTTCTGGAGCATTCACGAGCTGGCACGTCCAGCAGTGTACGCAGTCCCGCTGTCGGCCGGTCGACGGCGCGCCCTGACCGGCGAGGACGTGGCGCAGAACGCTACTGTGGGGGCATGGATGTCGAGCCGTCGTCTCTCCCCGGCGCACCCGGACCCCGCTCGGGACCCCGACGCCGTGATCGTCGCGGACGCGGCCGCCGCTGGGATCTGATCCCTCCGCATCTTCCGGGATATCGCACGCGTCGGGAACAGTTCGACGACACCGTCGCCGATGCCGGCGCCGCCCTCGCCGAGCGCTTCCCGCGCCGTCTCGCCCACCTGCAGGTGCTGGTCGAGGAGGTCCCGCCCTCGGATCCTGCGCCCTGGGAGGACGTGACGGTGCTGCTGGGCCGGGTCCTGCCGCCCTCCCGGGACCATCCGGCACGGGTGATCGTCTACCGTCGGCCGATCCAGACCCGGTGCGAGGGCGAGCAGGACACCGAGGAGCTGGTGCGCCAGGTGCTGGCCGAGCAGATCGGCTCCTTGCTGGGCATCGACCCGGAGGACGTCGACCCGGAGGCGTGGACCGCCTGATCAGGCCGGCCGGACCGCGCTCCACGCCTCCCGGACCAACGCCGTCAGTCCTGCGATGTCAGTCCAGCTGCGTCAGTCCTGCACCCTGATCGTGAAGGGATCGCTGGTCTGCTGCGCCGTGGTGACCGGGAGCGAGGAGAGCAGGAGGCCGCCGGCGCCGTCGCTCTCCCGCTGCATCCATCCGGCGCGCACCGCGCCCGGCACGTCCGGGACCACGGAGAGCGCGCTCGGGCTGGCGCCGTCGATCGTCAGGGAGTCGGCCGCGACCGTGACCGATGCCCCCTCGGCGATATCCACCTCGACCGGCTTCCCCGCGCTGCCATCGGCGGCGAGGGGCACGATCGCCGCTCCGCTCGCCTCCGAGGCCGTCAGAGTCAGGCTTCCGGCGCCACCCTCGGCGGGCAGGGCCAGGACCCCGGCGCTGACGAGGGCGGGCGCGGGAGCGACGACCGTGAAGTCGACGGGTGCTCCGAGGGTGTCTCCGGGAAGGTCCGCCCCGGTGGCCGAGCTGCGGGTCACGGCATGCACCGGCTCCGGGGACCGCACGGAGACCGAATAGGTGCCGTCCTGGAGCCCGTCCAGCGGGAGCGAGACCACCGCGCCGGCGGCGATCTCGACGTCCTCGAGCGAGGCCGCATCGAGGACCCCGTCAGGTCCGGAGACCTCGACCGACGCCGTGGTGTCCGTCCCCTGCGGGTTGGCCAGCACCAGCTGGGGCGCGGTCCCGGCGACGTCGACCCCGGGCATGGTCTGCTCGACGGCCGCTCCGGACAGGGGCGTGAGGATCTCGGCGCCGCCCGGGGTGAGCCCGTCGCGCTCCGTGGTCTGGACGTGCATGGACAGCGGTGCACCGAGCACCGATGCCCGCACGCCCACGGCGTCATGACCGCCGGCGACGGACTCGAGCAGAACCTGCTCCTCGGCACCCGGGGCGACGACGATCTGGCTGCGGCCCTCCATCGCGGCCGGTCCGTCCTCGGTCCAGACCTGGACCGAGGCGGTGGCGGGGCGCTCGGTCGGGTTGCGCAGCACGAGCGTGGAGCTGTCCCCGGTGGCCGTGGAGATCCCCAGGAAGGTGGCGTCCGTCATCGGGGCGCCGCAGCGCGTCAGCGCGAGCGACCGGTAGTCGCCGCTGGTCGTGGCGGTGGACTGCACCGAGTCCGTGACCGCCCTGCCGCCCTCGGAGGTCGCCGCCCGGACCACGGAGGACCCGTCGACCTCGGGGACGATCTGGGTTCCGACGCCGAGGTCCGCCGAGGCGGTGTCCGTGCTCAGGGCAGAGCCGTCGGCGGTCTCGGTGGCGAGCGACGGGGCGCGCACCTTCCCGTTCTCGTCCTGCAGGGTCTCGGAGCCGCTGACCCGCCCGAAGAGCACCGAGGAGTCCTGCTCGAGGGCGACGCTGGACAGGCCCACCGTGGAGCTGGGCGGGGTGACCGAGAGGTCCTGATCCGCCGTCTCGACGAGCAGCTGATCAGGGACGTCGAGCGGGCCCGGGCACCACTGCGCGCTCGCCCCGGGCTGCGACTGGCTCTCCATGCGGGTGACCTGCGGGGGCTCGGGGGTCGGCGAGGTGACGATGATACCGATCGCAGCCGCGAGCGGGAGCAGGGAGGCCAGAGCCAGCACCGGGCGCACCGGTCCATGGCGCTCGCGGCGGGACAGCCGCGGGGGCTCCTGCTCCTGGGCATCGCGGGGATGCTGGGGATCGTGGTCAGCCATACATCTCCTCCGCGTCCCGGGTGCGCAGGCGCCAGGGGATCGAGATCACGATGGTCAGAGCGAGGACCGCGTACAGCAGGATCTGCCAGACCAGCCGGGCAGGCTGCTCACGGTGGATGTCGATCTCGCCATCGGCTCCGGACGGGATGGCGAAGCCCTGGGCCCAGTCGCCGACCACGACGGGTTCGAGCTCGGTCCCGTCCAGGGTCGCCCGCCACTGGCTGTCAGCGCGCTCGGACAGCACCACGGTGCGCTCGCTGCTGTCCGCGGGGATCCGTCCGGTGGCGTCGATGACGCCGCTGGACAGCGCCACCGGGTCCGCGCCGCCGACGACCACGGCGCGGGGCGCGGTACCGAGCACACGCCACATGCCGCCCCGGGAGCCTTCGGTGACCTTCTCCAAGGTCGAGGAGGAGTCGAGCGCGCCCACGAGATCCAGCTGGTCGGCCGGGTCGCCCTCGACGACGACATAGGCGATCGCGAGGGACGCCGCCGCCTGCTCCGGGTCATCGGGCCCGGCGCCCTCCGTCCCGCTGGACAGCATCGTGGCGACCGTCGCCCGCAGCGCGCCCTGAGCGGGGTCGTCGTCGACCATCTCGCCGGCGCGGACCGTGTCCACGGCGCGCGCATCGGTGATCGTGGCGTGCTGGATGACGGTGTCCCCGCCGTGGACGACGAGCCTCGCCTCGATCGTCCCGTCGTCCTGCTGCTCGAGCACGAGCACCCTCGCCCTCGCCTCGGTCCGGCCCTGATCCGCTGCGGCAGCAGGGACCGCACCACCTTCGACGCGGTCCAGACGGAGCTGGCCGGGGAGCGCCAGGGTCCAGCCGGCGACTGTCACGACGCAGACCACGGCGACCAGGGCACCTATCACCGTCGTGCCGGCTCGGCGCAGGCCGCCGTCCTCCTCCTCGCGGCGGGCCAGGGCGTCGAAGCTCGCGGCGGCACCGACCGAGAGGATCAGCAGGATCGCGCTCTGCAGGGCGTTCCAGGGCGCGGGCACCAGCTGGTCGCCGGCGACCGCGACGGCGGTGGAACGGGTCAGGAAAAGGGTCATGAGGCCGACGGCGGCCAGAAGGATGCTGAACCGTCCCGCCCTGCCGGCGCTCCCGGCGAGCAGCGGGGAGATGACCGCGGCGATCACCACGGGTGCCACCGGGATCATCGGCACCAGCAGGGCGCCGGTCGTGCCCACCAGGGGGACGAGCAGCTCCTGCAGGCCGGGGGCGACCGGCCACAGCGTGAGCAGGTCGAGCGTGTCGGCGCTGGGAGCCCGGGGCGGGACCCCGCTGACGGCCAGCAGCGTCTCGGGGTGGCCGAGGTAGACGGGGAGGTAGGGGACGTGCAGCGCGAGCGAGGGCAGCAGGATCCACAGCAGGCGCAGGCGCCGGCCGGGCACGACGACCGCGAGGAGTGCCAGGCCCAGCGCCGCCAGCAGCACCAGCACCGGGCTCACAGCGCCGATGATCAGGAGCAGGAGCCCGCCACCCGCTGCAGCGGACACGCTGGCCTGGGAGACCTTGTGGGGTAGGCCGATCGCACGGCCGATGCACAGGGCGAGCAGCGGCAGCAGGGCGTGGACCACCAGCAGGGGCCACGCACCGATCACGAGGGCGGAGATCAGGGGCGGCGCCAGCGCCCAGAGGGTCGCGAGGGTCAGGCGGGCGCCGACGGCGCGGGTGATCGCGCCGGCCGCCCACCAGGCGGCGAGCGCGCTGGCGGGGATGGCGGCGAAGATGAGGACCTCGACGAGGGAGCCCCCGAACGGGAGATGCCCCAGCAGGCGCGTCAGGGGGTCCGCCGGGCCGCGTTCGCCGAGTCCGCCGGGGATCCAGCTGGACCAAGCTGCTGCCCAGGTTGCCGCCCAGCTCTCGGGCAGCGCGCGCAGGCCGGGGCCGGTCAGCTCGCCGCGGCCGAAGAGACCTCGCAGCGCGAACAGCCCCAGGACCGTCGAGGCCAGCGCCACGACGACCGTCCAGAGCACGTGGCGGCCGTAGTCGGCATCCTCCACGCCGTGATGGGTGCCGGCGATGCCCCAGGTCGTACGGCGGACGCGACGTCGGTGGTCGTCATCGGCGAACAGCCGGGTCCAGGTGTCCTCGAGCCAGCGCCGCATGCTGTCGCCGCGCGGCAGGTACAGCGGCGCGAGCCGACCGCTCGGCACCCGCGCTCGGCGGCGTGCCGCCCGACTTCGCGAGAGCACACGACCCACGCGCGGCATCGCGGCGGCCCATGCCCGCAGCTCCATGACGGCACGCCGCGGCTGCGAGGCCGCCACGGAGCCGGCCATGCGCAGCAGCGTCGTCAGGGGCAGCAGGCAGAGCATCACCAGCGCCATGACCAGGGACCGGTGCTTCAGCAGCACGAGGATCTGGCCGGTGCGCTGCTCCTGCAGCCGGTCCAGGAGCGGCCGGGTGGGATGGGGCGACACCACGCGTGCCGCCGACTGGACGGCGACCCGCTCCCCCGATCGCCAGATCCTCCGGCACAGGTCGATCTCCGCCCAGGGCTCGGGGAGGTCAGGATCCAGCCCGCCCACATCGCGCAGGGTCTGCTCACGGATCAGCATGCCGGGCAGGGCGACCGCGAGGACGTCCTCGCGCCAATCGGCCTGACCCTGGTCGATCTCCCCGGGATCGACCCCGGTGATGATGCGCCCGCCGTGGGTCAGGGTGAGGCCGACGTCGACCAGCGCATCCGCGCTCTCCGCCGTCAGGAGGGCTGCATCGCCGGGCTCGCCGCCGTGCTCGACGGGACGCCCGATCTCGTCGTCGGACTGTTCCGCGCCGGTCGGCGCGGGGTCAGGAGCGGGACGGGTCCTCGGACGAACCCGCTTGGCGCCGACCACGCCGGTGTTCGGGGAGCTCGCCACCATCTCGAGCTCGCGCTCCAGGGCCGTCCGCCCGGGGGTCCCGGCGTCGGTGACGAACCACAGCCAGCTCTCCTCCGCCGCGCCAGCCATGCGACCGATGCGTCGACCGGAGCGCTGACGCTCCGTGCGCAGCCGTTCGGGGACCAGGGCCAGATCCTCGGCCTGCTGAGTACGACGTCGTTCCTCCGCCGCCGTGTCGATGGCCCGCGCACGCCGTCCCAGCGGCGCCTGCTTCGCGGGAGAGCCCGTGCCCGACAGGGCCGGGTCAGAGGAGTCATGCGCGGACGGGAGATCCGCAGCGGGATCGCCGTCACCCAGCTCACCGCCACTCTCGAGGAGATCCAGCGCCTCGTGCACTGCTCCGGCGCGTCCGACAGTGGACGACATGGTCCGGACGTCGTCGACGACCCCGTCGCCGAGGAGCTGATCGAGTCTGGCGAGGGAGTCGTCGGGAAGGTCCGCCCCGGCGACCACGACGAGGCGGTCGGCCGGTCGGGATTGTGAGAGGACTGCGTCGAACGTCGCGTTCCGCGAGCGCTCAGGGGTCGACCCGCTCAGCAGGACGACAGCAGTGACATGGCGTTCGCTCACCGGGAAATGATGTCAGACCACCCGGCGCTTGAGCTTACGGCGCTCGCGCTCCGACAGCCCGCCCCAGATCCCGAAGCGCTCATCGTTCTCGAGGGCGTACTCGAGACATTCAGCCCGGACATCGCAGGAGACGCAGACCTTCTTCGCCTCGCGGGTCGAGCCGCCCTTCTCCGGGAAGAATGCTTCCGGATCGGTCTGCGCGCACAGTGCGCGTTCCTGCCATGACATCTCGGCCTCGTCGGAGTCCTGCCCGGCGAAATCGAGCAGGGACAGCTCTGCACGCGCGTCGTCGTTGACTGTTTCCTCGTCCATAGCCACCTCTCCTTCCACTGCTGAGTGGCCACCGAAGGCCCGTTATCACCCTAAAATACACGCATGTAGTTATGGCCCGTCAAGCGGGCCCGGCGCGTCGCCCCTGCTGAACGCCCCGAATCACAGACCCGGGAGGATCACGTGACCACGTCACCGCATCGACAGGCCTCCGCGGCGGCGGGCGAACAGTCGACCGTACAGCCGGCGACCTGGACGCCGTCCCGGCCGGTTCCCGGTCAGGTGAACATCCTCCCCGTGCTGGGGATCGGCGAGATCCGCGCCGGGGACGACCTCGCCGGCGTGCTGCTCCCCGCGCTGCAGGCGATGGATGTCCAGGACGGCGACGTGCTGTGCGTCTCGACCAAGATCGTCTCCAAGGCGCTGGGGCTCCGCGTCGATCCCGAGCACCGAGATACCGCCGTGGACTCGGCCGCCGTGCGCACCGTCGCGCGGCGACGGCATACCCGCGTCGTCACCTCGGTGGTGCAGATCGCCTCGGGGCCCGTGATGGCGGCCGCCGGGGTGGACTCCTCCAACGCCCCCGACGGCCCGCTGCTGCTTCCCGAGGATCCCGACGCCTGCGCGCGTGACCTGCACCGATCCCTGTCCGATGTGCTCGGGATCCGGATCGGGGTGCTCCTGACGGACACCTCCTCGAGGATCTGGCGGGTGGGCGTGGGGGACATCGCCCTGGGAGCCGCCGGGGTCACCTCCCTGCAGGACCTGCGCGGCGGGGCGGACGCGGACGGACGGGCCTTGACCGTCACCGTGCGCAACCTCGCCGATGAGCTCGCCGCAGCGGCCGACCTCGTCAAGGGCAAAGCAAGCGGGGTGCCCGCCGCTCTCGTGCGCGGCGTGCACGCTGCGACGGACGGCGCAGTGCCCGCCCGGGAGCTCTCCCGCACCGGCGAGGACGACTGGTTCCGCCGTCCGAGCCTGGAATCCGTCTGGGTGGCGCTCGGCCTGGAACCGCATCAGGAGCCGATCGCCAGAATGTCCCCCGAGCCCGTGGCCGAACGGATAGACCGTGCCCTCGCGGTCGCCGCGATCCCTCGGCACGGCGACCCGGGCCACCGTGCCGTCGCGCGCCTCGTGCCCGCCCCAGGCACCGCCTCCTCCGGTCCCGACCGATCGGACGGTCCGGGTGGTCCGGACGGGCTGGAGGATCTGGAGGGGCTGGGTGGTCCGGCCCTCTCCACCGACGCACGCATCGAGGTCGTCCCGGCCGGCCCCGATCCCGAGAACTGGATCGCGGCCGGCTCCCTCGCCGAGAGGATCCGCGTCGCTCTGGGCGCGGAGTCCCTCGGCGCCGCTCTGCCGACCCTGGCGATCGACATCGTCCGCCCCGAGATCCCGGAGGATCACCGATGAGCACCGACCTGAACACCCAGCTGCTGTCGACTCTCGAGCGGAGCGGACCGAATCCGGCCCTCGCCTGGTACGGGGAGGCTGCCCGCATCGAGCTGTCCGGGCATGTGCTCGCCAACTGGGTGATCAAGACGATCGGGCACCTCCATGACGAGCTCGCCCTCGAGCCCGGGGACACGGTGGTGCTCGATCTCCCCGCCCACTGGAAGCGTCTGGTGCTGGCGATCGCGGCCTGGTCGCTCGGCGCCGAGGTCACGGTGCTCGATGGACGTGGCGCCGCGGTGTCGGCGGAGGCTGACCTCTCGGCGGAGCAACCCGCAGGAGCACCGGCAGCTGTCCCGCAGGAGCCCCGCGTGGTGGCCACCGATCGTCCGGAGTCACCGCTGGCCCAGTCCGCGGACGAGCTCCTCGTGCTCGAGCCCGTCTCCCTGACGCCCCGCTACAGCGGGCATCTGCCGGCGCTGGCCCACGACTGGGTGAGCGAGGTGCGTGCCCATCCGGATCAGCTCGGCGTGATCCTGCCTGCCTGGAGCGGCCCGGCTCCCGAGCAGTCGACCTCCGAGCAGTCGGAGCCCGCCGCAGGGACGCCGCCGCGCCTGCTGGTCCCGGAGGACGGCTGCGGCTCGATGCCCGCCGTGCTGCGCGTTCTGCTCGCCGGGGGCGGGATCGTCAGCCCCTCGGCGATGGTGACCGAGCGTCAGGCGAGCGACGAGGCGGTCACGGGGACCGCCTGAGCGCAGACGCGATGGGACGGGACGGGACGGCCTGAGCGCTGTCGCGACCCGGAGGATCAGCTGGCGCGCAGGGTCGCGACGGCCTCGGTCGGGTCCCCGTCGTAGATGACCGTGCCCTTGCGCAGCACCACGATCCGGGTGCACAGCTTCTCGAGCATCTCGAGCTCGTGGGAGACCACCACCATGGTGCGGCCCGCGGCCTGCAGCTCCCTGATCCGCTCGAGGCACTTGCGCTGGAAGGGCTCGTCACCCACCGAGAGGATCTCGTCGACCAAGAAGATGTCCGGCTCCGTGTGCACCGCGACGGAGAACGCGAGGCGCAGGAACATGCCCGAGCTGTAGTACTTCACGTCCGTGTCGATGAACTCCTCGATCTCGCTGAACGCGACGATCTCGTCGAACCTCGCATCGATCTGCTCCCGGCTCATCCCGAGGATCGCCCCGTTGAGGTAGACGTTCTCACGACCCGAGAGATCCGGATGGAAGCCGGCGCCCACCTCGATCAGACCGGCCACTCGTCCGCGCAGGATCACGCGGCCGTGATCGGGGAAGAGCACCCCGGAGATGGTCTTGAGCAGCGTGGACTTGCCGGACCCGTTGAAGCCGATCAGGCCCACGGTCTCGCCGGCGTGCACGGTCAGATCCACATCGTCCAGGGCCAGGAAGGTGTCGGAGAGCTTCTTCTTCTGCAGCGCGGAGAACACCAGCTCCTTGAACGAATGGTCATGACGCAGGGAGAACTCTTTGGTCACGTGCTGGATGCGCACCATCTCGCGGTCCGTGGGGACGGCCGCGGATTCGGGGACATCCTGGATGTTCGGACTCATCGCTCCGCTCCCCTCACAGTTCCTGGGCGAAGCGCCGCTTGGAGCGCTCGAACACGACGGTGCCGATGACGAAGGTGGCCACGGCGATGAGCAGACCGGCCCACCACAGACCGAACGGCTCCCCCGGTGTGGCGAGGGTCGGATCCATGGGCAGCTTGTCCACCACCGGACCGGAGTACCGCCAGAAGGCGACGTGGAAGAGCTCCACCACGATCGTCAGCGGGTTCAGCTGATAGAGCCACCACCAGATCGTGCCGCCGATCGACTCCTCCACCATGGAGATGCGGTAGAGCACCGGCGAGAGCCAGGTCGCGACCATGACGATGAGGTCCACGAAGTTCTCGACATCGCGGAACGCGGCGTTCAGCGCGGCGGCGAGCATGCCCAGCCCCATCGTGAACACCAGCAGGATCACCATGCCCAGCCCGAAGGCGACCATCGAGGTCGGGGATGGCAGCCATCCCGACAGCAGCGCCCCCACCACGAGCACCAGCAGCTGCGGCAGGAAATGCACGAGCGCCACGATCATGCTCGACCAGGGAAAGAGCTGGCTGGGCAGATAGATCTTCGCCACCAGCGCGCCGTTGCCCGTGATGGACCTCGTGGCATTGCCGAACACCTCGCCGAAGAGGTTGATCACGACGATGCCGCTGAAGAGGTAGACGGCGTAGCCGGGGGTCCCCTTGGACAGCTGCAGGAACACCCCGAGCGCGATGTAGAAGACGATGAACTGCACCGCGGGCTTCACATAGCTCCACAGCATGCCGAGCATGCTGCCGCGGTAGCGCACACGCAGCTCCTTGCGCACCAGCAGGCGCAGCAGGAACCGTTCCCGGATCGGGTTCAGCCAGCCCGCGTCCTGCCCAGGTGCCCGCCATCCCTGCGCCTGCTCGGCGCGGGTGGGGACCAGGGGCAGAGACGCCCGGGGCTCGACGGCCTCCGCGGTCACGCCGGAGCGCTTCCCGTCGAGGAGGCGGCCTCGGGGCCGTGGTCCTGGGCGGCACGATCCTGTTCGCGCACCGGCGCAGGGTTCGCGGCGAAGGTCTTCTCCCACTCCGCGAAGGAGGTGATGTGCTGGGCGGCCTGCTGGTAGGAGCGCTGCAGCTCGGGCCAGCGTCGGTGCAGATCCAGGTGCGTTCGCACGGCCGCGCCGAGCATCGCCCTCACCCGGCGCGGATCGCGCTTGTACCAGGAGACCTGGGTCCCCTCCGCGTTCGAGACCAGGGCGCTGTCGTAGGCGGACAGCCGCCACCACTTCGCATCGAGGTGAGCGATCGCGGCCTGCGGGTGCTCCTCCGAGCGCGAGGTCGGCGTCTTCACCAGCTGCTTGGCCAGGACCTTCCCCGTCCACGCCGGCAGCTTCAGGGGCGTCGGCTCGGTGAACGGCTTCCCCTTGCGCGGAGGCTTGTCCAGATGGACCGACGGGAAGTGGTCCTGGTCCTTCTTCGAGGTCGCATCGTCGAACTGCGCGGCCATCGCCCGGATCTCGGGGAGCTTGGTGCCGATGGACGGATGCAGCGCCTCGGGGCCGTCGAGAACGTCGCGCTGCGCAAGCAGACGCCCGGCCTCGGTGAAGTACTGCATGGAGATCAGGTGCTTGATGTCCAGGAACTGCGACTCCTTGATCACTCGCCCGCCCCGCGCGTACGGCGAGTGCAGCAGCGCCGTGATGATCCGGTTGCGCTCGTGGAAGTAGGCCTGCCAGCCCACCAGATCGTCCTTGTCGACCCAGCTCATGTGCCAGACCCCGGCACCGGGCAGGGAGACCGTGGGATAGCCGGCCTTCTTCGCGCGCAGGCCGTATTCGGCGTCGTCCCACTTGATGAACACCGGCAGGCTGAGACCGACCGCCCGCACCGTCTCGGTGGGGATCAGGCAGCTCCACCAGCCGTTGTAGTCGACGTCGGCCCGGCGGTGCAGCCAGGGCGTGGACCGCAGCGGCTCCTGGGCGAAGTCATGCCCCATGGAGGCGCCCGGGTTCGCCAGCGACGGCTGGATCCTCCAGGGATCGACGACCTCGCCGAAGGTGTGCAGCACGCTGCGGTTGTTGAGATCGAACATGTGCGCGCCGACGATGGTCGGCTTCGTGGCGAAGTCCGCGAAGGTCGCCATCCGGATCAGGGACTCCGACTCCAGCACGATGTCGTCATCGCAGTTGACCACGTAGGTCGAGGTGCCGGTGGTGGCCGCCTCGTACATGCCGCGGGAGAACCCGCCGGACCCGCCGATGTTGCCCTGCTCGATGATCTGCAGCTGCTCGCCGAGGAGCTCCTGCAGCGGTGCCAGCTGCTCGGGGTGGTCGCGCAGCCGATCCGACCCCTGGTCGACGACGTACATCACGTCCAGCAGCTCGCGCAGTGCCGGGTCCTCCGCGACGGTCCGGATGTTGTCGAGGCAGTACGGGACCTTGTTCATCGTCGTCATCCCGATGGAGAAGGTGCCCTCGGTGCGGGCGAGGTCGGCGTCCGCCGTCCACTCCGCGCCGAGGATCGTGAGGTCCTGACCGCCGGCGAAGGCATCGAACCAGTACCAGCCGCCGTCGCCGAAGGCCGTCAGCGGCAGATCGAAGACCTGCTCCGAGCGGCCCGCCGTCACCGTGCGCGACTCCTGGCGCTGGAGGGTGCCGCGAGCGGTGGACCGCATGATGATGAGGTGGCCCCGGCCTGCGGTGCGGATGGTGAGCCGCACTGAGCGGACGGGGGTCCAGCGTCGCCAGTAGCTGGCCGGGAAGGCGTTGAAGTACGTGCCGAAGGACCGCATCGAGCGTGCCGGGATCCGCACCGAGTGCCGATCGCTGAGCTCGCTGACGTCCACCGGGGCCTGCACCGCGCCGCGCGCCGCGGCGCCGGCATCCGCGGTGGCCTCGTTCGCCGGGGCCTCGCCCAGGCCGAAGGCACCTCCGGTGGCACCCGAGCGGGCATCCTCCGCCTCGATGTACAGCGGAACGATGTCCGGGGAGGCCTCGTAGGGGAGGATCAGCCGTTGCAGCAGCCGCTGCGGGGCGCGCTCGGGGGTCGAGTCCTCAGCGGTGGAGTCCTGTGCGGACGGAGTCAGGGTGGGGGCGTTGGCGTTCATGATGCTCCTCGTCGGCGATCGTCACGGGCCCCACGATCCTGACCGTGGGGCTCATAGGTCACGCGCGCAGCAGGTCGGGCAGCTTGTTGTCGGCCATGGACAGGGCCGCGCCGATGGCCATGTGCATGTCCAGGTACTGGTAAGTGCCCAGGCGCCCGCCGAACAGCGTGCGGGGCTCGGCGTCGGCGAGCTCGCGGTAGGCCAGCAGCCGCTCGCGGTCGCTGCCGGAGTTGATCGGGTAGTACGGCTCGTCACCGGTCTCCGCGAAGCGCGAGTACTCGCGCTGGATCACGGTGCGGTCCGAGGGGTAGTGGTCACGCTCAGGATGGAAGTGGCGCGGCTCGATGATCCGCGTGTAGGGAACCTCGGCGTCCGCGTAGTTCATCACCGAGGTGCCCTGGAAGTCGCCCACATCGAGGTGCTCGGTCTCCAGGTCGATGGTGCGCCAGCCCAGCTCGCCGAGCTCGAAGTCGAAGTAGCGGTCCACGGGCCCGGTGTAGACGACCGGGATGTTCCCGCGGGTGGCGTCCTTGTTCAGCGGCTGCGAGGTGTCGAAGTAGTCGGTGTCCAGCTGCACCTCGATGTTCGGATGATCTGCCATCCGCTCGAGCCACGCGGTGTAGCCCTGGGTGGGGAGCCCCTCGTGGGTGTCGTTGAAGTACCGGTTGTTGTACGTGTAGCGCACCGGGAGCCGCGAGATGATCGAGGCGGGCAGGTCCTTGGGGTCGGTCTGCCACTGCTTCCCGGTGTAGTTCTTGATGAATGCCTCGTACAGCGGGCGACCGATGAGGGAGACGCCCTTCTCGTCGAGGTTCTCGGGGTCCGTGCCCGCGAGCTCACCGGCCTGCTCGGCGATCAGCGCCCGCGCCTCGTCGGGCGTGTAGGCGGCTCCGAAGAACTGGTTGACCGTGCCGAGGTTGATCGGCAGCGGGTACACGACGCCCTTGTGGGTGGTGTGCACCGTGTGCTGGTAGCCGGTGAAGGTGGTGAACCGGTTGACGTACTCCCAGACCTTCTCGTTCGAGGTGTGGAAGAGGTGCGCACCGTACTTGTGGACCTCGATCCCGGTCTGCTCGTCGGTCTCGGAGTAGGCGTTGCCGCCGACGTGCGGGCGCCTGTCGATGATCGTCACCTTGGCGCCGTGCTCGACGGCGGCCCGCTCGGCGATGGTCAGGCCATACAGGCCGGAACCCACGATCAGGAGGTCAGGAGTCGACACAGGAGGTCCTTTCGAAGCAGGCGGCGGTCCGCTGGGGACCCGTTCACAGTAGCGGAGCGTCCCTGCCGCTCTCCTGCGGTCCGACGAGTCCTCGCAGGACCCGCCGTGGACGTCACATTCAGGCCGAACTCTCGATGAACTTTCGGTAACCGATTCGTCGCAGCTGCCCGGGGATGAAGCGGTAGACGCCACGCAGCACCAGGTTCCGCAGGAACTGGAAGGGCGTCGTGACACGGTCGAGGACGAAGCGACGCTGCAGGAACAGATCGCTCGAATACAGGCGCCATCCACCGCGCCGGGCGAACAGATCCTCGTCGACGCGGTAGTCGACGACGACCTCGTCGATATTGCCCATGCGGGCGCCGCCGAGCATCATCCTCTCCCACAGCCAGTAGTCCTCCAGCAGCGGGAGCGCCCGGTACCCGCCCACGGCGAGCGCGACAGACCGCCGCATCACCACGGTGGGGTGGTGGAAGGGACTGTGGTGCGGGAGATACTCTACGATCTGGTCGTGCTCCAGCGGGCGGGAGCGCAGCGGGCCCTCGCCCGGAGCGATCCGATCGTTGAACTCGCGCATCGAGCCGCCCAGCAGGTCCAGGGGGGCGAGCGCCGCTGATGCACGGGCAGCGGCGGGCGATTTCTCCGCGCCCGCGCCGCCCTGCATGCGCGGGATCTGCAGCGCGAAGCGCTCCGGGCGGCAGATGTCGTCGGCGTCGGCCCGAGCCACCAGCTCGTGGGGCGAGGCCTCGAGCCCGTCCTGCAGCGCCGCGGCCACGCCGCGATGCGCGTCATGTCGAAGCACCTCGGCCGGGCCGAACTCGCCGTCGAGAACGCGGGCGACGAGATCCTCCAGACCTGCGGGAAGGGGCCCGTCGACCGTGAGGAGGAGGAGATCGGGGCGCAGCTGCTGAGCGAGGGTCGCCGAGGTGATGGCGAGCTCGACCCGCTCCGGGACGTCCCGCCCCCACAACGGCATGAGCACCACGAACGGCGGCGTGCCCCGGTCCGATGCCGGGGCGCCGCGCGGGGCGGTCACCGGCCGGCCGCCCGTTCGATGGCCCGCACGTCGGCCGCGACCTCGGCGTCCATCTGCAGCACCTGCACCGACGGGCGAGGCCCGCGGCGCAGCGCATCCATCAGCCCGCGCACTCCGACGCCCAGCAGGTCGCCACGGTGCCGCAGCAGCTGACCGGCCCAGCCGAGCAGCGTGCGACCGCCATGGAGCACCTTCTCGCCCGGGCTGAAGGAGGTGGTGCGCAGCAGCGCCCACAGGCGATTGCGCACGTCGTAGTAGAAGCGCGATCCCGGGTTGGTCTGGGCGTTGCTGAACAGGACGGTGCGGTGCTCCACGACCGAGGAGGGGACCTGCAGACCACGGCCGTGTCGGAGCAACCGCCCCGTGTGCTCGAAGTCGTCGGACCAGATGAAGTAGTCGGCATAGGGCAGCCCCAGCCGGCGCACGTCCTGTCCGTTGAGGAGGGCCGAGACATAGCTCGCAGTGCGGATCGGCCGCCCCCCGGCGCGGGCGGCATCCGCCTTCTCCTGCGCGTTCGCGTCCAGGCGGGTGCGCTGGGTGTTCATGGGATGGTCGCGACCATCGGTCCACACCGCGCGCGAGCTGAGGACGCTCAGCCGCACGGGCGAGGCCTCCAGAGCGTGCAGCAGTGCGGCGAGGGCACCGGGGCGCGGGACGGTGTCGTCGTCCATCACCCACACCCAGTCCGCGTCGTGCCGCACGAGGGCGCGCGCGATCCCGGCGGCGAAGCCCCCCGCCCCGCCCACGTTGCGGCGGAGATGGACGACGTCCGCCCCGATCCGGTGCTCGTCGGCCACGGTGCCGCTCGCGTCGCTGGAGGCGTTGTCGATGACCACGACGGCATCCGGGCGCCGCTCCTGGGAGTCGAGCGCGTCGAGGCACTCGCCGAGCAGCTGAGCACGGTTGTAGGTGACTACCACGGCGACTATCCGGGCGGTCGTCGCGTCGGGGTGCGCGGTCCCTGGGTGCGGCGTCGGGCCGACTGCGGGTGCGGAATGGGTCACAGCGCCTCCTGCGGGTGGTCGTGGCCGCGGAACGGCACGTCACCCAGTGTACGGAGGCCGCAGAATATCGAGGACCTCTGGGGATGACGACGCTGTGAAGGTTCCTAGGAGGTTCTGCTCATGCTGGACATTCCGACCGTGCCGAGCCCCGCCGTCGCCCCGCGGACCGCTACCCTGGCGAACGCCGTGCACATCGGGGACGGCTTCGGACGGCCCCGGAACAGCACACCACGTGCACCCCGCACCCTCGAGACCCTCGAGACCCTCGAGACCTCAGAACATCCCGGCCGGGAAGGAGACAGCTGTGAGCGATCACCAGCCCCCGCGCTCCTCGCGACCAGGAGGGCCGCGACGCCCCGCCGGGCACAGGGCCCGCGCCGGAGGCAGCGCCCGTCCGGTCCCGCGATCACCCCGTCAGGGACCCACCGCTGGTTCCACGCCCACCCGGGCGCTCCCGGTGTCCGAGGAGCCCGATGCCGGGATCCGCAGCGGATCGTCCACGCGGGCTGAGGCCGGGCACGACCCGGTCGCTCCCCCGCCCCCAGGGCCCGCACGCAGCACCCGTCGCCGATCCCGGTTCCCGCGGCCCCTGCGGCTCGGGGCGACGCTCATGGTGCTGGTGCTCGTCGTCGTGGTGGGCTGGGTTGCCGGGCTGGTGCTGTGGGCTGACAGCCGCATCGAGCACGTCGACGCCCTCTCCGGGATCGAGAACACCGAGGGGACCACCTACCTGATCGCGGGCTCCGACCGGCGCGGCGGCGACGCCGTGGACGACGACGGGACCGAGGGCGCCCGGACCGACACGATCATGCTCCTGCACAAGGCGCGCAACGGGAACAGCTACCTGATCTCCCTCCCCCGCGACACCCTCGTGGACATCCCCGGCCGCGGCGGCTACAAGCTCAACGCCGCCTATGCCTTCGGCGGTGCACCGCTCCTGGTCGAGACCGTCGAGGAGTTCACCGGCCTGACCATCGACCACTACGTGGAGATCGGCTTCGACGGCGTCTCGGGCATGGTCGACGCCGTGGACCATGTGAACCTGTGCATCGATCGGGACGTGGACGACAAGAAGTCCGGCCTGTCCATGACCGAGGGCTGCCACGACGTGGGCGGCGAACAGGCTCTGGCCTTCGTCCGAGCCCGCTACTTCGACCCCACCGCGGACATCGGGCGGCAGCAGCGCCAGCAGCAGTTCGTCAGCGCGCTCATGGACCGCGTCACCTCCCCGGCCGTCCTGCTGAACCCGTTCAGCCAGGTCAAGCTCGCCGGGGCCGGCTCGGACTCGCTCGTCACGAGCGAGGGCACCGGCATCTTCACGGTGGGCCGGATGGCTCTGACCGCCCGCAGCGCCATGAGCGCGGGAACGCTGACGATGCCCGTGGAGAATCCGGAGTTCCAGACCCAGAACTCCGGGGTCGCGATCCTCACCGACGACGCGGACATCGCCACCTTCTTCGACTCGGTCGAGGACGGCTCGGCCGAGGCCACCGCCGCGGACGGTGCCTGACCCGCTCCTGACCGTGTTCGTGAACCCGTGGGACATCGGCCGTCCCGCCGCCTAGGATGGATGGTGGCGAGCCGGTGGCGCCTCCCGCCCACGGGAAGGGCACAGCCCGCACCGGACACGAGCACGAGGACGTCCGTCTCCCCTCCTGCCCGACCCAGTGGGCACCGGGCCCGGAGCGGAGGCCGCCATGTCCCAGCTGAACCTGCCCGACCATCCCGATCTCTCCCACCTGCGCCGTCAGGCGAAGTCCCTGCGCGACCGCGTGCGACGCGGCGACCAGCAGGCGATCGACCAGGTGAGCGACCACCATCCCGAAGCGCGGGCCCTCGTGCCCCTGCTGGGCGCGGAGGGCACCTCCCCGCCGTTCGCGCTGGCCGATGCACAGCTGACCCTCTCCCGGGCGTACGGCTTCCCCTCCTGGCCCGCACTGCGGCGACACGTCGACGAGGTGCACCGTCTGACCCGTCGGCCCCATCTCGCCCCGCTCGGCACCGGGGCGGACCGGCTGCTCCGGCTCGCCTGCTTGGACTACGGTTCGACGACCCGTGGCAGCTCAGCGGAGGCGGCCGTGCTCCTCGCCGCCGATCCCTCCCTCTCCCGCGCGAGCCTGGCCACGGCCGCCGCGACCGGGGATCTGCTCGCGGCTCGCGAGATCCTCGAGGCGGATCCCTCCGCCGTGCACCGCGAGGACGGGCCATTCGGCTGGACGCCGCTGCTGTACCTGACCTATTCCCGGCTCGGCGGCGCACCGGGGCCGCTCACCGAGCGTCAGATCGATCACCTGGGCGTGGCCCGCCTCCTCCTCGCAGCCGGTGCCGATCCGAACGCGGGTTTCCTCTGGGACGGCCTGACCTCTCCGTTCACGGCCCTGACCGGGGCTTTCGGTGGCGGTGAGCAGGGGGCTCCCCCGCACCCCCAGGAGCTGGAGCTGGCTCGGCTGCTCCTCGAGGCAGGAGCATCGGCGAACGACAGCCAGACGATCTACAACCGCGGCGCGGGCGATGCCCATGCCCGGGACGACACCGAATACCTCGAACTGCTGCTGCAGGCCGGGCTGGGACGCGGTGACGGCGGGCCCTGGCACCGGCTGCTCGCTCCCCGGCATCCAGCTCCCCGCCAGCTCCTCGCCGAGGCGCTCCAGCACGCCGCCCATGCGGGGCTCCCCCGCCGGGTCCGACTGCTCCTGGACCACGGCGCGGATCCCGACCTGCGCAGCACCCATCCTGTGTACTTCGGCCGCAGCCCCTACGAGGAGGCGGTGCTCCAGGGGAACCCTGGGGTCTCCGACCTGCTCGAGAGGGCCGGCGCCGCGACGTCCTCCGTCGGCGACCCGGAGCGAGTGGTCGGGGAGCTCCTGGCCCCGGCAGGGTCCGACGGAACCAGCACACGATCGGACGGAGGACCAGCCGGAGGATCAGCAGGAAGGTCAGCAGGCTCTGGGGCCGACGCCGCGCTGCTGGACGTGGTGCGGCAACGTCACCCCGACCTCGTCGCACGCGCCGCGGCCGCCGGCCGGGCCGACGCGATCGAGCGCTGCCTCGGTCACGGCTTCGGGATCGACGCCCGAACCCCGGCCGGGCTCACGGCCCTGCACGAGGCCGCGGTGCGGGGAGACACCGGAATCGTCACGCTGCTGCTCTCCCGGGGTGCCGATCCGGAGCTGCGTGATCCCCAGCACGGGGCGACGCCGGGGGGATGGGCCGCGCACGGCGGGCACGACGAGCTCGCGGCGCTCCTGCACTCCGCCGCCGAGGACGGCTGAGAACCGCTGGGCGCCGTGGGGCCGGCTCAGCGGACTCCGCGGACGTGGAGAACTCAGCGGAAGAGCATGTCGATGACGATGTTGACCGAGTTCAGCATCGACTGGCCCTTCGAGCGGGAATAGTCGGTGTACAGGATGTGTACCGGGTGCTCCCGCACGGTGAACTTATGGCGACCGATCTCCTCGACGATCTCTGAGGCGTGGGCCATGCGGTTCTGCTCGATCGCGATCTTCTCGCAGGCCTCGCGACCGATCACCCGCAGGCCGTTGTGCGCGTCGGTGAGCTTCACCCCGCTGGTGAGATTCGTGTACCAGACCGCACCGCGCAGAACGATGCGCTTGAGCAGGCCGGGCTTGGTCCGGGAGTCCAGGAAACGGGACCCCAGCACGATGTCCACGCCCTCCGCGTCACGCATTGCGATCATCGCGGCGGCGTCATCGACCTGATGCTGCCCGTCCGAGTCGAAGGTCACGATCTGCCGCATCCCCGGGTCGCGCAGTGCGTAGTCGATGCCGGTCTTCAGCGCGGCGCCCTGGCCCATGTTGAAGGGGTGGCGCACGACCGCGGCACCGGCGCGCGCGGCGATGGCCGCCGAGTCATCCTGGCTCCCGTCGTCGACCGCGACCACGAGCGGATAGCGGGTGCGCAGGTCACGGATGACATCCCCCACCACCTGACCCTCGTTGAACAAGGGGACGACGAACCAGGTCGTGTCCGCTCCCGGGGACGTCTCCTCGACGACTGCTTCGCGCGGGGGCTCGGGGGTGCTCACGGGCTCTCCTTCTGGCTGACGACCGGGGCAGGGCACGATGTCGAGGCGTCGCAGGGCGACGCTCCGGAACGGTCGATGACGATACTCTGTCACGGTGGACCGCTGATGACGGTCACCGTCGTGCATGCGACACCGATCCCGGTGTCGGACTAGGAGGAACCCCGCCGTGAAAACTGCTGTCGTCGCCCTGGGAAAGATCGGACTGCCGCTCGCCGTGCAGTTCGCCGATGCCGGCCATGAGGTGATCGGTGTCGACACCAACCCCCGCCAGGTGGAGCTGATCAACCAGGCCACCGAACCGTTCCCCGGCGAAGCCCACCTCCAGGAGAAGCTCTCCGAGCTGGTCCCGGCCGGGAAGCTGACGGCCACCACCGACTACGCCGAGGCGATCCCCGGGGTGGACGCCGTGGTGATCGTGGTGCCGCTGTTCGTGAACGATGCGACCTGGGAGCCGGACTTCGGCTGGATGGACGCCGCCACGAAGTCCCTCGCCGAGCACCTCACCCCCGGCACCCTGGTCTCCTACGAGACCACCCTCCCGGTGGGCACGCTGCGCACCCGGTTCGTGCCGATGATCGAGGAGATCTCCGGGCTGAAGGAATCGACGGATTTCTTCGCCGTGTTCTCCCCCGAGCGGGTCCTGACCGGACGCGTGTTCGAGGACCTGCGCAAGTACCCCAAGCTGATCGGCGCTCTGACCGAGGCGGGCACGCAGCGGGCCCGCGAGTTCTACGAGTCCGCGCTCCAGTTCGATGAGCGCCCCGATCTGAACAAGCCCAACGGGGTGTGGGACCTGGGGTCACCGGAGGCCTCGGAGCTGGCGAAGCTCGCCGAGACCACCTACCGCGATGTGAACATCGGCCTCGCCAACGAGTTCGCGCTGTTCGCACAGGACAACGGCATCGACGTGTACAAGGTCATCGAGGCGTCGAACTCGCAGCCCTACTCCCACATCCACCAGCCCGGCATCGCGGTGGGCGGGCACTGCATCCCCGTCTACCCGCGCCTGTACCTCTCGACCGATCCGCGGGCCGAGACGGTGCGCACCGCCCGCACGCTGAACGCGTCGGTCCCCGCGAAGCTCGTCGAGCGGGCCTCGGGCCTGCTCGGTGAGCTGAAGGGCCTCAAGGCCGTGGTGCTCGGCGCCTCGTACCGCACCGGGGTGAAGGAGACCGCGTTCTCCGGCGTGTTCCCCGTGGTCGAGGCGCTGCGTGAGCATGGCGCCGAGGTCGCGGTCCACGACACGTACTACGACGATGCCGAGCTCGAGGGCTTCGGCTGGGCCCCGTACCACGTGGGCGAGGCCGCGGACCTGGTGATCGTGCAGACCAACCACGCCGAGTACAAGGACCTCACCGCCGCGGACGTGCCCGGGGTGAAGCTCATCGTGGACGGCCGCAACATCACCACCGCCGAGAACTGGACGGGCACGCCCCGCCTCGTCCTCGGCGACGGCTCCGCCTCCACCCACCAGCAGGCCGAGGAGGCCTGACCTCGTGGGTGAGCACGAGCTGATCCTCGCCCTGGTCCCCGCGCTCGACGTGGGCAGCCGCACCTTCATCATCCAGCTCCTGCTGGTGCTCGGGATCGTGGCGATCATCGCGTGGCTGTTCATCAAGCGCGGTGCGAAGCAGCTGGCCGTGCGCCGGCTGCTGGTCATCGCCTTCGCGGCCTTCGCCGTGCTGACCGTGATGTTCCCCGGGATGCTGAGCCGGGTGGCGAACCTGGTCGGGGTTGGCCGTGGTGCCGACCTGCTGCTGTACGCGACCGTGCTCGTCCTGCTGGGCTTCCTCGCCCTGCAGGAGGCACGCACCAAGGCAGCGGAGAAGCGCACCACGTACCTGGCCCGTCGGCTCGCCCTCGACGAGGCGGTGCCCCCGTCGCAGTACCGCGCAGAGGCGCTGCCCCGATCCGATAGGTGACCCCGCTGCTCTCCCTGCTCCTGACCATCCTGGTCGTCCTCGCCGCGGCATACCTTCCGGGGTATGTCGCGGTGAGGGCGCTCGACGGGTCGCGCCTGCTCGCCCTGGCGCTCGCTCCGGCACTGGCCGCGGCGATCGCCGGGATCAGCGCGGTGGCCGCGTCCGTCCTGGCATGGCACTGGTCGATGCTGCCGTTCCTTCTCGGCGCGGCCGTCCTCCTCGCCGTGGCCTTCGGGCTGCGCCGACTGGGCGTTCGCCTGCCGTCCACCATCCTGGACGGTGCGCTGTCACCGCGCCGTGCGGTCCCGGGCGGGGCCCTGTGGATGATCGGCGCTCTTGCCGTCTCGCTCGTGCCGATCGCGATCCGGGCCGGGCGGCCCGACGCGATCCTCGAGCGCTGGGACACCCTGTACCACCTCTCGGCCCTGCAGCGGATCCGGGAGACGGGGGACGCCTCCTCCCTGCACGTCGGCTCCGTCTCGAACTCCGCGGGCGATCCCACCTTCTACCCCGCAGCCTTCCACGCCCTCGCCGCGGTGGTCCCCGGGGTCACCACGCCCACCCTGCTCAACGGCACGGTCCTGGCCCTGGCGGTCGTGCCCTGGATCCTGGGCATCGCCCTGCTGGCCCGTGCCCTGTTCCCCACCACCGGATGGGCACCGTTCGCCGCTGCGATCACGGCCGCGCTGATCCCTGCCAGCCCCGTGGACCTGTGGATGCACCTCTCCCCCGTCCCGAACCTGTCCGGCTTCGCCGCGCTGCCCGGGGTGATCGCTGCGGCGGCCGCCCTCTGGGGCGCCCTGCTCCCCCGGTTCACGCTGCGGCCCGTCGTGGCATCGCTCCTCGTGCTGGGCCTCGCCGGGGCTGGCCTGGGGCTCATGCATCCGAACGTCGCGGTCACCGCCCTGATCCTGCTCACCGCGCTCACCGCGGTGACCGGCGCCTCGTCCTGGCGGCGGCGTCCCTGGCTGGTCGTGGTGCCGGTGCTCACCCTGCTCCCGGTGGTCCTGCTCTCGTACACCCCGCTCGGGTCCCAGGTGACCGGGTTCAACGGCGGGCTGGTGGTGCAGTGGTGGCTCGCCCTCGGCGAAGTCGCTCTGGGCCTGCTGACGGTGTGGCCGATGGCGCTCGGCGTCGTCCTGGCGGTGCTGTGGTGGCCGGGCCTGATCTCGGCGTTCCGCACAGCCACCTGGCGCTGGCTCGCCGTCGCCTGGGTGGTGATCGCGGTGATCTACCTCGATGCGGCGCTCGACTCCCCGCTGAACCTGTCGACCCTGTACTACCGCGGCCAGGACCGGGTCTCGATGCCGCTCGCGATGCTCTCCGCCGTGCTCGTGGTGCCCGGCCTCCAGGCCTGGGCGAGGCTGCTGGTTCGCTCGCGGGGCGAGGCCCGCACTCCGGGCGCCGCTCGCGCTGATCTCCGACCGGCTCGGACGGTGACGGTGATCCTCGTGATCGCCGCAGTCGCCGCGGCCCTCTCGTCGGTGCCCAGCCGCTCCGACAACGCCGCCAAGAACCTCGCCGCCGACTATCCCGGCCGGGGCCGGTTCCTCCAGGCCGACGAGCGTGCGCTGTTCGAGCAGTACGTGCCGGAGATGGATCAGGACGGCACCCTGCTCGCCAGCCCGTTCTCCGGCGGCGCGCACCTGTACGCCATGTTCGGTCAGGATGTGCGCCTGCCCGTGGCCGGGATGGCCTATACGGACCTGGACCGGCAGCTCATCTACGCGACCGAGGATGCCGCGACGGATCCGGCGTCGTGCCGGGTGCTCGAGGAGAACGGGATCCACTACGTGTACCAGGAACGGATGCCATACAACCGTCACACCACGTCCGACTCCCTGAACGTCGCCGGCCCCGACCTGGGCATCGTGCTCTTCGAGACGGATCACTCGCGGATGATCCAGATCGACTGCGATCCCGGGGACGGGAGCTATGACCCTGCCTGAGAAGGCCGGTCAGCAGAACCGACCTGCGGCGGAACCGCACGTCCCGGTCTCGCCCCCCGCCGAGGCTGTCCCCGCTGTGCCCAGTTCGCCCGCAGTGCGCCGCTATGCGCCGGTGCTGGACCTGATCCGGATCCTCGCGGTGCTCGGCGTCGTGTGCGTGCACGTCCTCGCCGACCATCTCGAGCCGAGCTCGCCGATCGTCCTGCACATGCTGCGATCCCTGCTGTCGACCGCCGTGCCCACCTTCCTCATGATCTCCGGCGCGCTGAACCTCGCTCCCGCCGCCCTGCGGCACGGCTCGGGCCGGTTCCTCGGCCGGCGACTGCGCCGGCTCCTGCCCGCCACCGTGGTGTGGACGGCGTTCTATCTGCTGGTGATGAACGTGCTGGTCCCCGTCGGCCCCGTGGACTGGCGGGAGCAGGCCTCCTTGCTGGTCACCGCCGAGACCTATCCCCACCTGTACTTCCTGCCCCTGATCATCGGCCTGACCCTCATCTCCCCGGTCCTGGCCACCTATGTCGGGGACTCGGGCCGACGCGCCTGGGTCACCGGGGCGGTGTGCGCGCTGTGGGCCCTGGTGGTGATCGCGCTCCCGTTCCTCACCGAGGGTCTGCTCGGGGAGGCGGTGGTGCCGCTCCCGCTGGGGTCGATGACGTACTTCCTGCCGTACATCGGCTACTACGTCCTGGGCCGCGCCGCCTGGGCCGCGCCGGTGTCCCGCCGGACCTCGATGCTCCTGCTGCTGATCGCGGTGCCGGCTCTCACCGCGGCGACCACCTGGGCCTACCGATCCCCCGTGACGCAGACCCCTCCGGGCCAGGCACTTCTGCCCACCTATCTGACGCCGACGGTGATGCTGCTCGCTCTGGCCCTCGTCATCGCCGTCATGGCACTGGGCCGGGGCTGGAGAGCCTCCGCAGGCATGGAGTCGGCACTGCGCACCCTCGGCGACGCGACCTTCGGCGTGTTCCTGGCGCACTTCGCGATCCTGGTGGCGCTGCGCGGCGCCGGGTTCCCCGAGGGGTCGCCGCTCGCGGTGCTCGCCCTGATCGTCGTGGTGGCCATGCTCTCCACCGGCTTCACCCTGATGGGGAAGCGGATCCCGGGACTGCGCACGATCCTGTGAGGAAGGATCCCGCGGTTTCTCAGCCGTCCCGGGTGCTGCGCTCCTCGAGGCTCGCGAGCACCTGCTCGGCGCCCTGCATCGCGCAGCCGCCGAGCGAGGCGTTCTCGAGCGTCCAGCGGCGCAGGTGCTGCGGATCCGCCCCGCCCTCGCCGTGGCCCTCACCCTCGAGCGCCGCACGCATCGCCTCGGCGACGTGCTCGGCATCGTGGTCGCAGGCCCAGCCCAGCGCATTGTCCCGGATCCGGTCGTGGGCGGCGCCCTCGCCGGCGTGGATCACGGGGGTCCCGGTCGACGTCGCGGCGTAGATCTTGGTGGGCAGGGCGAACTCGTAGCCCTGGCCGGGAGTGATCGAGGACAGCCCGGCGGCGGCCCCCCGCAGGTGCGCGGCGACCTGGGCGGGCGGGATCTTGTCGCGGAACTCGATCCCCTCGATGCCCTCCGCGCGCACCCGTGCCTCGAGCGCATCGCGGCCGGAGCCCTCGGAGAAGAACAGCAGCCGCGCCGTGGGGTGGGTGGCGCGCACCCGGGCGAAGGCGTCGACGAACACGCCCGCGCCCTGCCACTCGGAGACGGTCCCGGCATAGACGAAGTAGGGGCCCTGCTCGCCGCCGGTCCCGCCCTGATCGCTGAAGGTGTCGGTGTCGATGCCGTTGCCGACCATCACCAGGCTCGGTCGGGAGCCGATGAGCTCCTCGAGCCGGTGCTGGACCCCCGGGGAGATCGTCAGCACGCGCGCCGCCCGCTTCCACACGGTCTTCTCGGCCCAGCGCACGACGGTGCGCACGAGCGTCGGCACGCCGTCGACGCTCTCGGTCGCATCGGACCAGACGTCGGCCGCGTAGAAGGTGTACGGGACCCGACGGATCGCCGCCGCGACCATCCCGACCATGCCCGTGGTGGGCGGCGGCTCGAGCACGAGCGCATCCATCGGGCGCTGCAGCAGCAGGCGCAGCGCGAGCGGGAGGTCGAAGCTCAGGTACGAGACGTAGCCGCGCACCTGGCCCTGCGAGTCGCGCTTGACCGGCCAGCGGGACACCTTCCGGGCCCGCGAGCGGACGCTCCCTGCACCGGGCGCGGTGGTGGTCAGCACCGTGACCTCTGCGCCGGCCCGTTCGAGCGCGAGCACGAGCGCCTCCTGCCGGAACGCGGCCGCGACCGGCTCCGGGGTGTAGACGCGGGTCGCGACGACGACGTGCGGGGGCCTGGTGCGGCCGCGCCGGCGGGCGGTGCGCGAGCGGGCCATCAGGCGCGCTCGCGGAGGGCGTCGATGCTGCGCAGGGAGGCGTGGCCGTCGCCGTAGTGGGCTGGGCGGTCCGCTGTGGGGCGGGGGCGCATCACGGCGGCGGTGAGGTCGGCGGGTTCGGGCACGAGGCGGTTCCAGTCGTTCTCGAGGGTCTCGACCCATTCGGTCTCGGTGCGCACGGTGGAGCCGGGGGTGCCCAGGAGGTAGGCCTCCTTCTGGAGGCCGCCGGAGTCGGTGACCACGGCGCGTGCGTGCTGCACGGCGTTGATCAGGTCGGGGTAGGCGACGGGGGCGCCGACGTGGACGGCGCCGCCGGCGAGCTCGATGCCGGCGTCCTTCGCCTTGGCGACGAGGCGGGGGTGGGCGAACAGGGCCAGGGGCATGTCGAGGGCCTGGAGGGCCTCGATGATGCCGCGCAGCCGGGCCGGGTCGTCGGTGTTGTCGGCGCGGTGGATGGTCGCGACGGCGTAGTCCGCGGCGGGGTCGATGCCCTCGGGCAGTGCGACCGGGGTGTCCTCGAGGGAGGCGGCGACGCGCAGGCACACGTCGGTCATGACGTCGCCGGTGACGACGGTGCGGTCGGTGAGCCCCTCGGCGGCGAGGTGCGCGCGGGCGACCTCGGTGGGCGCCAGGAGGAGGTCCGCGGCGTGGTCGGTGATGACGCGGTTGTGCTCCTCGGGCATGCGGCGGTTGAAGGAGCGCAGGCCGGCTTCGAGGTGGGCGACCTTGAGGTGCATCTTCACGGCGGAGAGGGTGCCGGCGAGGGTGGAGTTGGTGTCTCCGTAGACGAGGGTCCAGTCGGGCTGGTGCTCCTCGAGGACCTCGTCCATGCCGGCGAGCATGGCGCCGGTCTGGCGGCCGTGGGAGCCGGAGCCGATGGCGAGGTTCACGTCGGGCGCCGGGATCCGCAGGTCGGCGAAGAACACGTCGCTCATGGCGGCGTCGTAGTGCTGTCCGGTGTGGACGATGATGTGCTCGACGTCGTCGCGCTGGGCGGCGGCGTCCGCGATCGCGGCGAGCTTGACGAACTGCGGGCGGGCGCCCACGACGGACAGGATCTTCACAGCTTCGGGTTCCTTCCGGGTACGGGTCCCCCGGTGCCGGGGGTTGTCTCGAGGGTCGGCCCCAGGGCTCGAGCCGCTGGGCCCTGAGGTCGGGGCTCTGGAGTCAGGGCTCTGAGGTGCTGCTTCCGGGGGCCAGCAGGCGGCGCACGGCGTCGGTCCAGGGGATGGAGAGCCGGTCGCTGCCGAGCTCGGCGGCCGCACGGTCCGCCGCGGCCTTCATGGCATCGATCCGTGCTGGCGTCAGATCCAGCAGCTCGTCGGCGACCGTCTCCACCTCGAAGTCCGCGGTCACGGACCCCAGGTCGTACGACTCGACGTATCGGCGCATGTCCGGGCTGGGACCGATCACGATGCCCAGCCGGGCCTGGACGAACTCGAACAGCTTGTTGGGCACGGTGTGCTCGAGGTTGAAGGTGGTGGGCGGGCACACGAACAGGCCGACGTCGTATCCCGTGAGGGTCGGCACGATCTGGTCGAAGGGGACCGGGTCCAGGACCGTGATCGCGGGGTCCCCGAGGTCCTCGACGCGTCGGGTCAGCTCCGCGATGTAGGCGCTGTCACCGGGCATCAGGTAGAGGTCCAGGGTCAGGGAACCTGGCCGCCGCGCGTTCGCGGCGGCCACCGCGTCGATCATGATCTCCAGCCGACGGGCACGACCGGCGGCCCCGGTGTGGACCAGACGGATCGGGCCCTCTCGGGGGGTCTCGCGCACAGAGATGTCCGCCCGATGCCGGGCGGCGTTGGGCACCACGTCGGCAGCGATCCCGAACTCCTGGCCGTAGGCTTCGGCGAGACCCGGTGAGACCGTGGTCACGCTGTCGACGCGGGTCAGGTGCTCCGTGACGATCCAGCGCACGACGGGGCGCTGGTAGCGCTCCCAGAGCGCATCACCCTCGCGCTGACGGGTCGCGTACTCGTGCATGTCGGCGTGGACCCCCCGACGGGGCGCGAGCTCCCGAGCGAGCGGGACCGACGGAGCGTCGTTCGCGACGACGACGTCGTGGCTGCCCGGGGCGATCTTCCCTCGCAGGAAGCGCACCCAGGGTGCGTTGTCATAGAGACGGCGGAACTGCCTGGTCAGCACCAGGGCGTAGAAGCGCCGGTAGTCCGAGCGCCAGTTCCCGAGCTCCTCGGGGACCTGCACGTGGGAGGCGACCCCGGCAGGGGCCGCCCCGTACCCGGCCGTGTGGACATCGCCGAGCTCGCTGAGCAGAGCGATCTGGCGCAGCACGCGCGGGTCCCGTTCGATCGGGGACAGGGACAGAACCAGGATCGAGGGGCTCATCGGGCTCGTCCTCGGCATCGGAGTTCGCACATCACGAGCTGATCCTCGCACGCCGCGGCCGGTGCCCCCGGCGACCTTCCGGGCACGGGCGTGTCCATTCTGTGACCTTTCATCGACGGTCCGACGGATCCGAGGACTCCGGGCCGGCGACCGGGTTCGTGGAGCTGACGAGGGCGGCGACCGCCTCCCGCCACGGCTCGGAGGTGACCTCCGCGCTGAGCGACTGCGCCCGTGCATCGGCGGCGGCTTTCCACTGCGTGATCTGCTCCGCGTCGACGGCGAGCAGCGCGGTGCGGATCTGCTCGGCGGTCGCCTCGTCGACGGCGGTGCCGATCCCGTGCTCCTGGACCATCTCCCGCATGTCGACCCCGGGGCCGACGATCACGCCGAGCCGTGCCTGGACGTACTCGAAGAGCTTGTTCGGCAGCGCATGGACGATGTTGAAGTTCGTCGGCGGGTAGATGATCAGGCCCAGGTCGTAGCCCGCCAGGGTCGGAACGATCTGCGCGAAGGGGACGGGGTCGCAGATCCGCACACCGGCGTCGGGATGCGCCGCGACGAGCTCGCCGAGCTCGCGATGGTAGGAGGCGTCGCCGCCCTTGAGGTACAGGTCCAGCGTGAGGCGGCCGGGGGCCTCGGCGGCGGCCTCGATCACCGCACCCACCATCTCGGCGATGCCGCGACCGCGCACGGCGGAGCCCATATGGACCAGGCGCACCGGGGAGCCGACGGTCGAGGGCTCGATGTCCCCGCGGAACGGGGAGGCGTTCGGGACCACCCTCGCGGTGACCCCGTACTCGGCGGCGTACTGCGCGGCGAGTCCGGGCGAGACGGTCGTCACCGAGTCCGCGAGGGTCACATGGCGACGCACCATCCAGCCCTGGAACGGCCCCACCAGCGTGCGCCACCAGCGCTCGTCCTCGCGCTGACGCGGTGCGTACTCGTGGAGGTCCGCGTGGACACCGAGCCGCGGCCGCAGCGCGAGCGCCAGGGGGACGGCATTGACGTCGTTGGCGATGATCACGTCGACGCTGTGCGGAGCCACCCGGTCCAGGACGAATCTCGTGCGTCGGGCCCCGAAATAGGCGCGCCGATAGCGGCGTGCGGCGTACAGGACCATCAGGTGCCGGAAGCTCGGACGCAAGGAGTCCAGATGGGCGGGCACCTCGACGTGCTCCGTGACACCGGCCGGGGCGCCGCCGTAGCCGACGGTCACCAGCTCGTAGTCGTCCTTGAACATCTCGATCTGCCGCAGCACCCGGGGATCCCCCGTCAGCACCGAGAACGACATGATCAGAAGACGTGCACGTGGCATGCTCGAAGTGCTCCCTCGGGGATCGTGGATCGGCCGTGGCCGCAGGCCCTGCGGGCCACCCACATGGTACGCGGGGACGAGCGCGCTCCGACGCATGCCGTGGTCATGGGACCATGACGTCATCCATGGTTCATCCCCCGTCCTGAAGGGACCTTCGTGCGCATCACGGTCATCACAACCTGGTTCCCCACCGATGTGGCCCCGTCCCGGGGATCCTTCGTGGTCCGCGACACCCTGGCGATCGCCCGGCATGCCGACGTCCGGCTGATCCACCTCGTGCCGCCGGCCGACGATGACGGCAGCCGCCGTCTCGTCCACGACGGGATCGACGTGCTGCGCATCCCGATGGACCCCAAGCGGCCGGACCAGGTCCTCCGAGCATCTCGCGCCCTGGAGCACGCGGTGCGCGGCGCCGACGCCGTGCACTCGATGGCGTTCTCCTCGCTACTCCCCCTCGCGCTGCGCCGCCCGGACGTGCCGTGGATCCATACCGAGCACTGGTCCGCGCTGACCACCCCGGCCACGCTCCCCCGGCCCGCCCAGCTCGGGCTCCCCGTGCTCCGTCACCTGCTGTCGCTGCCCGACCGGGTGACCGCCGTCTGCGACTTCCTCGCCGCGCCGATCCGCGAGGTGCGCGCCGCGCGACCCACCGCGATCGTCCCCTGCATCGTCGAGCCCGGCGAGGTCGTCCCGCGCCGCGACCGACGTGACGGCTCCCTGCGCCTGGTCTCCACCGGCGGGCTCATCGATCGCAAGGACCCGCTGCTGGCCGTCGACGTGCTCGCCCGTCTCGTCGAGCGCGGGGTCGACGCGCGGCTCGAGTGGCTCGGGGACGGGCCGCTGCGGGAGGACACCGTGCGCCGCGCGGCGGAGCGAGGTGTCTCCGAGCGCCTGGTCCTGGCCGGCAGCGTTCCCGGCGACGAGGTGCGTGCGGCACTCGCCCGCGCCGATCTGTTCTTCGGCCCCACCAAGGCGGACAACTTCTTCGTCTCCGCCGCGGAGGCGATCGTCGCCGGCCGCCCCGTGGTGCTCGGCGCCACCGGCGGACAGGGCGAGTATGTCCAGCCGCAGGTCGGAGCCCTGGTCGCCGAGCAGGACGCCGATGCCTATGCCGACGCCGTGCTCGAGGTCGATGCGCGGACCCGGAACCTCGGGGCCCAGGAGATCGCCGACACCATCGGCGACAGCTTCTCGACCCGGACCGTCGCAGCCGGTTACCGCGATCAGTACGAGCTCCTGCTCCACGGCAGCAGCGACCACCACGCCGCAGGGTCGACGGGTGCCGCACGGGCAGCAGGTGCCCCGGGCACCGATGGCGCAGGAGACCCGACTGCCGGCCCGGTCGTCGATGTGATCATCGCCTGCCACACCCCGGAGCGTCCCGTGGGCCGCGCCGTCGCCTCGGTCCTGGACGGGAACGGCGAGCTGGCAGGCGTCACCGTGGTCTGCCACAACATCGCGGCCGCCGAGATCGCCGCAGTGATCCGCCCGGAGCACCGCGACCGGGTGCGACTGATGGAGCATCACGACTCCTACCGTTCGGCCTCGGGGCCGTTCAACGCCGGGATCCGGGCCAGCAGGAGCGAGTTCGTCGCGATCCTCGGGTCCGACGACACCCTCGCTCCCGGGGCGGTCCGCTCATGGCTCGCGGTCCAGGAGAGCACCCGGGCGGACTTCGTGATCACCCGCCTGGCACTCGGATCGGCCACCGCCGGGGTCCCGACGCCGGCGGTGCGAGCATACCGTCGGGGACTGGTGGACCTCGTCGCCGATCGCCTGAGCTACCGGTCCGCACCGCTGGGCCTGATGCGCCGTTCGCTGCTCGAGTCCACCGGGATCGAGCTCGTCGAAGGGGCGACCATCGGAGGCGACGTCGCGATGGTCACGCGCCTCATGGCGACCTGGCGCACCGCCTACGACCGGGGTGGTCCTGCCTACGTGATCGGGGAGGACGCCGGTGACCGCGTCACCTATGTGGTGCGGCCGATGCAGGAGCAGCTCGGATTCTTCCCGGACCTGCTCGACGCCGGATGGTTCGCGGCGCTGCCTGCGGCGGCTCGCCGCTCGATCGGGACGAAGCTGCTGCGCATCCACGTCTTCGGGGCGGTGTTCTACCGCGAGGATCCGGCCATCTGGACCTCGCGGGAGCGCACCGATCTGGCGGCCATCACGGCCGAGGTGATCGCTCGGGCGCCCGGCTGCCTGGAGCCGCTGTCCCGTGCGGATCGTCGACTCGTCGACGCCTGCCTGAACCCCGAGGTCCCGGCGACCGAGCTCATCGCCGCGGCGCAGGATCGCCGCCATCACGGGCGACCGGCGACCCTCATCCCGCGTGAACCGCGGTTCGTGCTGGACCGCGAGGCCCCGCTGCGCTTCATGGCGGCGTCCCTCGCGGTGCGTCACCTGCCCCGCCTGCAGGGAGCGGTCAGCGGGCGCTGATCCGCTCCAGAGCACGCGCCCACGCCTCGATCTGGACCTCGGCCGAGAGCGCCGAGGCCGAGGCGTCCGCCGCCTGCTTGAAGCGGTCGATCCGCGACGCGTCCAGGCTGTGCAGGACAGCGCCCAGCGACTCCGCATCGGGCCCGGGCAGCACGTCGCCGATCCCGTGCTCGCGCACCAGGTCCGCCATGTCCGGCGACGGTCCGACCAGCACGCCCACCCGGGCCTGCACCGCCTCGAAGAGCTTGTTGGGCAGGCTGTGCTCGAGGTTGAAGGTGGTGGGCGGGAACACGACGATGGACAGGTCGTACTCGGCGACGGCGTCCACCAGCTCGGTGTAGGGAACGGGATCACGGAAGCGGACCGCCGGGAGGTCCCGTGCACGTTCCTGCAGGGCCTCGATGTAGCCGGGCTCGCTGGGCACCAGCATGAAGTCGAGCGTCATGCCCTCAGGGGCTCCGCGCATCGCGTCGACCATGGACTCCAGCCGACGGTTCGCGCGCGCGACCCCCGTGTGCAGGAGCCGGATCCGCTGCCCCGTGGGGCGCGGCGCCCGGTCCTCGTAGGCGGCGGCGTTCGTGACGACCTCAGGCACCACGCCGAACTCCCGCTCGTACTCGGCGGCGAGCCCTGGGGACACGGTGGTCACGGAGTCCACCCGGGGCAGGCAGGTGCGGCAGATCCACCGCTGGTACGGCGCGATGAACCAGCGCCAGGTGCGCACGTGCTCCTTCTCGCGGGGCGCGTACTCATGGAGGTCGGCGTGAATGCCCTGGCGGGGGGCGAGCCACAGGGCGAGCGGCAGGGTGTTCACGTCGTTCGCGAGCACGATATCCGCCTGGCCGACGTGGGCCTCGAGGGCGGTGCGCGCGGCCCGAACGGCGCTCATGTCCCAGTAGGCGTGGCCGAAGCGACGGGTGAGCAGGTACTTCTTGCTGCTCGGCCAGGCCCGGGTGTTCTCGGGCAGCTCGATGTGGCGCACGGCGGGGTGCGGCGTCGGTCCGAACCCGACGGTCGTGACCTCGTACTCCTGCGCGAAGCGGTCGATCTGGCGCTGGACGCGGGGGTCCCGTGCGAGCGTCGAGAACGAGACGATGGTCAGCGAGGTCATTCCGCGTCCTCCTCGGGCACCGCCACGGCGCCGCGCGAGCGGCCCAGCCCTGCCAGTGCGGCCTGCTCGGCGAAGGCGGGCACGGCGGCGACGACCTCGTCGAAGGTCCCCGAGGCGGCGATCTCGCCCTCGGACATGTAGAAGACGATGTCGCAATGCTGGATCGTCGCGAGGCGGTGCGCGACGGTGATCGTGGTGACGTCCCCGCCGAGGTTGCGGATCGCAGCGGTCACCGCGGCCTCGGTCTTGGTGTCCAGGGCGCTGGTGGCCTCGTCGAGAACCAGCACCGATGGCTCCGCGTACAGGCCACGGGCGATCCCCATCCGCTGGCGCTGGCCGCCGGAGAGGGTCATCCCCCGCTCGCCCAGCCGTCCCTGGGTGCCTCCCGGGCGGTCCTCGATCACGCCGAGCATCTGCGCCCGGGACAGGGCAGTGCTCACGCGTTCCTCGTCGACGTCGGACGGGTCCCAGGTCAGTGCGACGTTCTCCCCCACGGTGACGTCGAAGAGGGCGACCTCCTGGGGCACATAGCCGACGGTCGAGCGCCACTGGCGCAGCACCGTGGTGATGTCGGTGCCGTCGACCAGGATCGTGCCGCTGCTGGGAGTGAGCAGTCCGAGGAGCAGGTCCACGAGCGTCGACTTGCCGGCTCCGGAGGTGCCCACGAAGGCGACCGCGGATCCGGCGGGGATGCGCAGGGAGACCCCGCGGATCGCCGGCTCCTCCCGGCTGGGGTAGGTGAAGGTGACGTCGTCGAAGACGATGTCGTGGAGGCCGCTGTCCAGGGTCGCGGTGTCCGGGGCGTCCTGGCGCTCGACGGCGGTGCGGGCGAACTCGATGTCGTCGATGATGTAGTCCGCGAAGGCCGCGTTGGTCAGGATGCGGTTCTGGGTCGCTTGGAAGCGCGTCAGGGAGGGCACCAGGCGGAAGCCGGCCACGGCGAAGAGCGCGACCGAGGTCATCGCGGACGCCGCCCCGTTGTCCGGGAGCCCGGCCAGGTAGCCGGCTCCGCCGACCACGACGAACCCGCCCACGAGCCCGGCATCGAGCACGAAACGCGGCATCTGGTTGTAGTACTGCGCGAAGGCGCGGGTGCGTGCCGCCGCCGAACGACGGTCGGCGACGATGTCCGTCACCTGCTTCTCGTTGCCCTTGAGGGTGAGCTCCTTGAGGGCCGCGAGCACCTCGCCGAGCAGCCGGACCACCGCGATCGAGTTGTCCCGGTTGGCGGCGCCGTTGCTCACCGCGAGCGGGCTGATCACCCGCGAGAGGACCAGCGCGATCAGGCCCAGGTAGGCGAAGGTCGCCAGGGCGGTCTGCCAGTCCAGGAGCAGCAGCCCCACGCCGATCACCGTGATCGTCGCGAACTCGGCGACCACCGTCATCGACGGCATCAGCACATTGGCGACCACGGCGGCGACGCCGGAATCGACCATGCGGATGATCTCCTGCGTGGACTTCGACGTCCGGTCCACCCACGAGGCGGACATGTACGAGCGGAAGAGCGTCTGTCCGATCGAGACCTCGTGCTGCGCGAAGCGCTGGGTGGCGATCCGGATCGTGAGCAGGTTCAGGAAGCTCTTGACGATGATGAGGACGACGAACACCCCGACCAGCCACATCATCTCCTCGAAGGAGTGCAGCTCCCAGCCGACGACCGGGATCGTCACCGACTGGTCAGGGCTGGTCAGTCCAGGGATGACGATGGCGATCGCGCCGAGCGCCACGACGTCGAGCAGGGCCAGCAGGCTCATCACGATGCCGAAGGTCACCAGGAACCGTCGGGAGTTCGCCGGCAGCACCGAGAGGGTGCGCCGCACGATCCTGAGCGTCTGCTTCACAGCTCGTCCTCTTCCGGTCGGGTCAGCATGGAGCCTCCAGTTCGTACAGGGCATAGGGTCCCTCGCCGGCGACGGGCGTCAGCAGGGAGTCGGGGATCTCGCGGAGCCCGTCCCACGGTGCCGAGGCCTCCGGGTTCAGGGCGACGCCGGAGTGCTCCGAGGTGTCACGGTACAGGTGGGTGGGGTGGAGTCGCTGATAGGCGGCGCAGACCCGTTCGTCCTCGTCGGCACTCATGTACCAGGCCGCCAGCATCCGGCTGTCGCTGGTCTGCGGGGTCGCGAGGGTCGGGAACACCGTGGTGACACCGCCGATGGACCAGTAGAGCGTCGCGCCGTCGCGCGGGTCCGCGAGGACGACCGCGTCCGCCGGGAGCTCGGCCGCCGTGCGTTCGATGAAGTCCCGCTCCTGCTGGGTGTCGTACGGGGCGAGGTGCACGCCGTACGCCGTGTAGGCGAGGGACCCCATCAGAGGCAGCCGCTGCGGGACGATCAGTGCGACGGCCACGGTGACCAGCAGAGCGCCGAGGGCGAGGGGCGCCAGGATCGCCTGGGCGCGTCGGCGTCGGGCCCTCGACAGGGCGACGACCGCGAGCACACCGCGGGCGGCCAGGATCACGAGCATGCACATGAGCAGCGGGGCGATCCGCTCGCGAGCCCCGTACCAGGGGTTGACCAGAGCCGCGCTGAGCGCGCCGGGCAGTTCGGTGGCCAGGGAGAGGCCGAGGCAGACCAGCGTGCCGACGCCGGCGGTCAGCGTCGTCGGCTCACGGTGCCGGGCGCCCGCGACGGCTCCGATCACCGCGAGCAGCATCACCACGGCGACTGGCCAGATCGGATCACCGATCACCGGGATCCGGGGAGAGTCCACGAGGATCTGCCGCAGGACGTCGCGCAGCGGCAGCGGGCTCGGTCCGGTCATATTCATCCCGTTGAGCATCGTCGCGGAGAGGGCGACTGCCGCGCAGGCCGAGAGCAGTGCCAGGGTCAGCTGGACGATTCCCCGGCGCACGTCGTCGCGCTGGACGATCCGCTGCGACCCGCGGACCAGCAGGGCCATACCCGCTGCCACCGCGACGGAGAAGAACACCGCCGGGTGAGCGAGGGCGGCCCCGACGATCACGGCGAGGTGGCCCAGCGCCGGCCAGACACCCACGGTGCGGCGGGGGTCGTCCGCGAGGTGGAGGGCGGAGGCGAGGGCGACGGGCAGGCAGAGGACCCCGAGGACGGTCGGCCACAGGCCCATGACCAGGGCCATCGCGGGAGTACTGAGGAACAGCGTGGAGGCAAGAGCACCAGCGGTCACCGCGACCGGGAGCGCACGGTGCGGCCCGAGAACGCTCGCGACCATCGCGGCGACCGCGGCCGGCAGGGCGGCGAGCACCGCGAGGACCATGGCGTTCGCGCTCGTCACCGTGCTGAACGGCAGGAGGGCGGCGAGGGCGTCGAACATCACCGGATAGAAGGTGGGCTCACCGTAGATCGGGGTCAGGGCGGTGGTGAGTCCGGCATCGCCGGAATCCCGGATGAAGGCGATCGCGGAGAGGTGGAAGAAGGCGTCGTAGCCGCCCTGGAGGGTCTCGATGCCTCCCATCCGGCGTGAGGACGAGGCGACGACGGCCAGCCCGGCGAGCACCACGCCCCCGCTGGTGACCACGTGCGCTGTGGGGTTCCGGAGCGGGTCGCCCGTCCGAGGCGGCTGGCCGCTGCGGTGCTGTCCGGGCTGACGGCGCCGATGCAGGCGTCGGAGCAGGACCGCCACGGCCGCGAGGATCGTCACGCAGGCCACGACGGTCAGAGGATGCCACGGGATGCCGAACAGGGAGAAGAACGTGCTCAGCAGCACAGCGAGGATCACGGTCACGGCGGGTGCCCAGCCCCAGCGCAGGGAGACCTGCACATCGAGCGCCCGCAGCATCACATATCCCGGCAGGGCGAGGAACGCCCAGGCGACCAGCACCGGGAGGATCCAGCTCATCGTCCCGCCCCTCGGGGCCCCGCACAGCGGTGGTGCGTCATCAGCACCTCGAGGCGCGGAGCGCGTGGTCGTAGTCGTCGACCACACGCTCGGGGCTGCGATGCAGGACAGCCCACTCGCGGGCGGCCACAGACTCCTCGGCGTAGCGTCCCGGGTCCTGGAGCTCCCGGATGCGCTGCGCGGCGGTCTCCACGTCGGGCACCACCCACTGCTCCCGGTAGATCGAGGACGCACCTCCGTAGTCGCGGGCATGCGGCCAGTCGCGCACCACGGCGGGGCAGCCGGTCGCCAGTCCCTCCATCACGGATTCGTGCGTCCCCTCACCGAAGGAGGACGAGAGCACGACCCCGGCCGCGGCGAAGATCTCGGGGACGTCCCGGCGCACGCCGAGCTGCTCGACCACCCCGGAGGGCAGGGCGGCGAGCCTCTGGCGCACCCTGCTCTGGTACGGGGTGTCCTCGGCCGGCAGATCCGGGAGCCCGGGGCCGACGAGCTTGAGGCGGTAGGCCGGATCCTCCCGGTGCAGGCGCTCGATGAGGTCGAGGGAGAACAGCACGTCCTTGATCTCGCGGTTCCAGCCCACCTGGACGATGACCCGGGTGTCCCGGGGCGCGTCGGAGACGGCGCCCAGACCGCGGCTGAGCAGGTTGCCCACGATGTCTGTGGGGACTGACGTGGACTCGGGCGCGATCGCGGTGACGAGCCCTCGGATCGGCGGGGACACGTGCAGCAGGTGATCGATCACGGAGTGGTCGTGCAGCAGGGGGAACGGCGTGAACGCCTCGAAGCGGTGATAGCGGGCGACGAGGCGGCGAGGGGCCATATCCAGCATCGTGATCCAGCTGAGGATGTGATGGCCCCACTCGACGAAGGCGACGTCGGCCCATTCGTAGGCCTCGACCAATCGCTCAGGGGTCGGGATCCTGCGGCCCTCGGTGACCAGGTCGTAGCGGGCGCGCAGGATGCGCTCCCGGTCGGGCCGGTCCGTCTCGGGCAGACCGTCGACCTCGAACTCGAGGATCTCGAAGCGGCCCGTCTCGCGCAGGGCGTCGAGCAGCGGGCGCAGGAACGTCCAGTTCTGCTGCGCGATCACCAGCAGATGGACCACCTGCTCCCCGTCTCCGCTCGCCCCCTCGCCGGAGCGCGGTCCCGGTCGCCGGGGGGCCGTGCCCTCGGGGATCGGTGACTCCAGCAGGACCTGACCGGTCCGGGAGGCGCGCAGGGGGCGCAGGAACGCCTCCGGGTCCTCGACCAGCGGCGACTCGGCGCCCATGTGGAGGGTCGGGTGGTAGGCGACGCGCAGGGCCTTGTCGAACCACCGCACGGCCGACGTGATACGTCGGCGCTCCAGGGCCCGATCCGCTCGCGTGATCAGGATCTTCTCGTCACGCCTCCAGTCGTGGCTCTCCTGACCGGCCGCGAGCTCGTCGAGGGCGACGAAATACGTCCCCAGGCCGCCGACCGCCCCGGGGACGTGCCGCACGGCCCGTGATCCGGCGAGGATCAGGTCCTGGGTCAGCCGTCCGACGTCAGCGCTCACCGGCGGGTCCATCCAAGGACACGACCGTGCCCTCGCGTGCGCTCTCCAGCACAGCCTCGACGGTGCGGACGGTGTGCAGCCCCTCGCGCATGGTGACGATGTTGGAGGCGTCCCCGTTGATCGCATCGCGGAACGCCTGATGCTCGGTGGCCAGGGGCTCCTGCCGCTGCAGGGAGTAGGTGATCGAGTCGCCCTCGCTCACCCCGCGGAAGGAGGCCATCGACTCCCACAGGTTCGTGGTCGCCTCCCCGTTGGCGTGGAAGGTGAGGTCCGCGTTCAGGGTGTCGGCGATCAGGGCGCCCTTCTCGCCGGTGACGACGGTGACGCGCTCCTTGAACGGGGACAGCCAGTTCACGAGATGGTTGGTGATGGTGCCGTCCTCGAGGCGGCCGGTCACGGAGACCATGTCCTCGTCCTCGCGGCCGCTGCGACGGGTCGAGGTCGCCCCGACCGAGGCGTACGGCGACTGGGCGACCCAGGCCGTCAGATCCAGATCGTGCGTCGCGAGGTCCTTGACGACGCCGACGTCGGCGATCCGGGCGGGGAACCCGCCCTGGCGGCGGGTGACGATCTGGTAGATCTCGCCCAGCTGGCCGTCGGCGATGCGCTTGCGCATGGCCTGCAGCGCCGGGTTGTACCGCTCGATATAGCCCACCGCGCCCACCAGGCCGGCCTGCTCGTACGCGGTCGCGATCTCCTCGGCCTCGCCGATGTCGAACGCGAGCGGCTTCTCCACCAGGGTGTGCACCCCGGCCTTCGCCAGCGTCATCGCCACATCCCGATGGAACTGGGTGGGCACCGCCACGACCGCATAGTCGATGCCCGCCGCGATCAGCGCCTCCACATCCGGCAGCACCTCCAGATCCGGCGCCGCCCCATGCGGATCGCCATAGGCATCCGCCACCGCCACCAGGTCGACGCCCTCCAGAGCCTGCAGATTACGGGCGTGATGGCGACCCATCATGCCCAGACCGATCAGACCGGCCCGCAGATTCTTCCCCATGCTCACGCACCCGCCTTCGCCACAGTGTTCACAGCCGCCACGATCCGATCCCGATCCTGCTCCGTGATGCTCGGATGCACCGGCAACGACAGCACCTCACGCGCCAGCATCTCCGTCACCGGCAGATCCACCTCCGTCAGGAACGTCGCCAAGCGGTGCACCGGCGTGGGGTAATACACCCCGCACCCCACCTGATGCTCCTCCCGCAGAGCGGTCGCGAACGCATCCCGCTCCGCCGCCGACGCGCCCTCGATCCGGATCGTGTACTGGTGGTAGACGTGCGAGGCACCCTCACGCACCACCGGCGTCACCACCCCGGCCAGATTCGCATCGAAGAACGCCGCATTCTCCTGCCGCGTCGCCGTCCATGCCGGCAGCTTGCCCAGCTGGACCCGACCGATCGCCGCATGGATATCGGTCATCCGGTTGTTGAACCCGGCGACCTCGTTCGCATACTGCTTCTCCATGCCCTGGTTGCGCAGCAGCCGCACCTGACGCGCGAGCTCCGGGGTCGAGCACGAGACCATCCCGCCCTCACCCGAGGTCATGTTCTTCGTGGGATACAGCGAGAACATGCCGCCCTGCCCGAAGGTGCCCACCTGGGCGCCCTGCCACGTCGCACCATGCGCCTGCGCTGCATCCTCGAACACCCACAGCTCATGCTTCGCCGCGATCGCCATGATCTGATCCATCGGTGCCGGATGGCCATACAGATGCACCGGCTGGATACCCACCGTGCGCTCCGTGATCGCAGCCTCGATCGCCGCAGGATCCACCGTGAACGTCTCGGGATCGACATCCACGAACACCGGCGTCGCCCCACACACAGCCACCGTGTTCGCCGTCGCTGCGAAGGTGAACGACGGCACGATGACCTCATCACCCGCACCCAGACCCAGCGCCAGCATCCCCAGATGCTGACCCGAGGTCCCCGAGTTCACCGCCACGACCTCCCGGCCACCGGCCAGCGCCGTCGAGAACTCCCCCTCGAACGCCACCACCTCCGGACCCTGCGCCACCATGCCCGACGCCAGGACACGATCCACCGCGTCCCGCTCCTCCTGGCCGATGATCGGCTTCGCCGGCGGAATCATCGTGAGTTCGCTGTTCATGCGGGGAGTCCATCCTGTCCATCGGGATCGGTGAGGGGGGCCGGGCGCGGGGCGTCGGCAAGGGGTGAGGAGGCGAGCAGCAGCCCGCCCGTGGAGTCATCGGGGATGTACCACTCGCCGGTGGTGGGGCACACCCAGGCGTCGGTGCCGTCCGAGGTGGGGACCAGCTTCTCCCCGGAGCGTCCAACCCAGGCGAGGCGCTTGGCGGGCACCCCGGCGACGAGGGCGTGCGGCGGGACGTCCTTGACCACGGTGGCGCCGGCGGCGACCATCGCCCAGGCACCGATGGTCACGGGGGCCACGCAGACGGCGCGGGCGCCGATCGAGGCGCCTGTCTCGCAGGTGACTCCCACCGGCTCCCAGTCCGAGGCGGACTTCGGGGTGAGGTCGGGATTGACCGCTCGCGGGAAGTGGTCGTTGGTGAAGACGGCCGCGGGGCCGACGAAGACGCCGTCGGCCAGCACGGCGGGCTCGTAGACCAGCGCGTAGTTCTGGACCTTGCAGCCATCACCCATCTGCACGCCGCTGCCGATATAGGCGCCGCGGCCGATCACGCAGTCCGTGCCGAGCCGGGCACCCTCGCGCACCTGCGCGAGGTGCCAGACGGAGCTGCCGTCGCCGATCGTCGCATCATCCGAGATGTCGGCCCCCGGGGCGACCCGGTAGGCGGGTGTGTCATTCATGGGTTCGACGATACCGCGAGGACCCCGCCGGGACCTGGAGCAGCTCGTCGGTCTCGACGAGCTGTTGTTCATATCGCCGTGCGAGTTCACCGGAACGACACCGGACCTTCTCTCCGTCGGCATCTCCTCGTCGGTGTCCTGTCGCTGGCGGTGTCCTGACGCTGTCGCTGTCGGCCGATGTCAGTGACTCGGTGGGTCAGCGACTCAGCGTGAGGAGCGCAGGGTCTCGCCCTTGCGGACCGCGATCTCCCGCAGCTCGGACTGGAAGTCGACCATCTTCTCGCGCAGCGCCACGGCCTCCACATCGCTGCCGGCACCCAAAATCCGGGCCGCCAGCAGTCCCGCGTTGCGTGCCCCGCCGATCGAGACCGTCGCCACCGGAACCCCGGCGGGCATCTGCACGATCGACAGCAGCGAGTCCATGCCGTCGAGGTGCTTGAGCGGCACGGGGACTCCGATCACCGGCAGCGGGGTGAGCGAGGCGAGCATGCCGGGCAGGTGCGCCGCGCCGCCGGCGCCGGCGATCACCACGCGCAGCCCGCGCTCGGCGGCGGAGCGGCCCCAGGTGATCATGTCCTCGGGCATGCGGTGGGCGGAGAGCACATCGACCTCGACGGCGATCCCGAACTCGGCGAGGGCCTCCTCGGCGGCCTTCATGACCGGGTAGTCGGAGTCGGATCCCATGACGATGCCCACCAGGGGGCGGGGCGTGGTCTCGGTCATCGGGTCTCCTTCGTCGGTGCTGCAGGGTCTGCGGATGCGGATGCGGATGAGGATGCGGATGCGGATGCGGATGCGGATGCGGATGCGGATGCGTCGATGATGAGGTGCTCGGCGCGGTGGGCACGCTCGAGGAGCTCCTCGACGTCCTGGCCGACCACCGTGACATGGCCGATCTTCCGGCCGGGACGCACCGACTTCCCGTACAGATGGACCTTCAGCTCCGGATCGGCGGCGAGTGCGGCGTGGACCCCGGGGGCGAGATCGGTGGCGGTCCCGCCGAGCAGATTCACCATCACCGCGACCGGGGCGACCGGGGCGGTCGAACCCAGGGGGAGGTCGGCGACAGCCCGCAGGTGCTGTTCGAACTGGCCGGTCACCGCGCCGTCCATGGACCAGTGCCCGGTGTTGTGGGGGCGCATGGCGAGCTCGTTGACGCTGATCGCGCCGTCCGCCGTCTCGAACAGCTCGACCGCGAGCATGCCCACCACGTCGAGGTCCTCGGCGATCGCGAGGGCGAGAGCCTGGATGCGCTCCTGGTCTGCTGACTCGAGGCCGGCGGCGGGCGCCACGACCTCGTAGCAGACCCCGTCCTTCTGGACCGAGTGCACGACGGGATAGGCGACGGCCTCTCCCCCGGGCCGGCGGGCCACCTGGGCGGAGAGCTCCCGGGTGAAGGGCACGAGCTCCTCGGCGAGGAGGTCGCCGTGCTCCTCGAACCAGTCCGCGACCTGAGCGGCATCGTCGACGACCCGCACCCCATGGGCGTCGTATCCGCCGCGCGGGGTCTTGACCACGAGGCGGCCCCCGGCATCGCCGAGCGCGGCGGAGAGCTCTTCCGGGGAACGGACCCGCCACCAGCGCGGGCAGGGATGGCCCAGCGCGGTGAGGCGCTCGCGCATGACCAGCTTGTCCTGGGCGTGGACGAGGGCCGCAGGGCCGGGACGCACGGCGGCGCGACCGTCGCCGAGGATCGTCTGGAGGATCTCGGCAGGCACATGCTCGTGGTCGAAGGTGACCACGTCGACCTCGTCGGCGAGGGCCTGGACGGCCTCCGCGTCATCGTGACGGCCCAGCAGCACCTGCCCGGCGACCGCCGCGGCGCTCTCCGCGGGATCGGTGGCGAGCACCGGCGTGGCCAGTCCCAGCTCGATCGCGGGGCCCAGCATCATGCGGGCCAGCTGGCCCGCCCCGACGATGCCGACGCGGCGTGCCCCAGAGGGCTGATCCGCCCCGGGGGACTGATTCACCCCGTGCGACCGGTCCGCCTCGTGGGGCAGACCGGAGGAGGCAGAAGGAGGGAGGGGCTGAGGAGTCTCGGACACGGCGGCCAGTGTACGAGGATCAGGCGCGCGAGCGCGGACGGCGCCGCACCACGGACCCCTGGGGCAGCGTCTCGAGATCGCCAACGTTCCCGGCGGACCCGTCCTGCTCGCCCGGGCTGTCCTCGCCGGGCGCGGTGATCAGGAAGACGCCGAACTTCGCGGGGGTCTCGGTGAGCAGTTCGAGCCGCCCGCCGTCGTCCTCGACGAGGGTGCGTGCCAGCGCGAGCCCCACGCCGGTGCCTGAGGAGCTGCGACCGGACACGGACCGCTCGAAGACGCGGGTGCCGAGATCGGGGTCGATCCCGCCTCCCTCGTCGGTGACCTCGATGACGGTGGAGTGGTCGTTCCGGCGCACCTTCACGGTGGTGCGGCCGTCACCGTGCATGAGGGCGTTCTCGATGAGCGTGGCGATGACCTGGGTGAGGGGTCCGATCGATCCCCAGACGGCGGCGCTGCGCGGCACCTGGATGCGCAGCTCGCGCTGGGCCCGGCGGTAGGCCGGGGACCATTCCTCGCTCTGCTGCGTGAGCACGGCGCGCAGCTCGACCACGCCGGGCGTACGACGCGAGGACGAGCGCGGGGCATTGATGAGGTCATGGACCACCTCGGTGAGGCGGTCGATCTGCTCGAGGGAGATGCGGGCCTCCTCGCGCACCCACTCCTCGGAGCTGGTCGCGAGGATCTCGTACAGGCGCATCGAGAGCGCGGTCAGGGGCGTGCGCAGCTGGTGCGAGGCGTCCGACGCCAGCTGGCTCTCGGCCTCCAGGCGCTCGGTGAGCATCGCGCCGGAGCGGATGAGCTCCTCGGCGACGTCGTCGATCTCGGAGATCCCCGAGGTGTTCCACGGCCCGCGGGCCCGGCCCGAGCCCATCTCCTCGGCGCGCCGGTTCAACCGGGCCAGGGGCATGGAGATCCGTTGGGCCTGCCAGAGGGCGACGGACGCCCCGATCGACAGGGCGGCGAGGCCGGCGACGACGAGCAGCACCCAGGCACTGGCCGTATGGGCGCGTACATCGGACTTCGGGATGTTGACGACGATCTGCTGCTGCTCGGAGCCGTAGGCCGTGACGAACAGCGGATCTGGACCGGGTGGCTCCCCGGCGGTGACGACGTCACCATCGTCGAGAGTCACGACGATCTGGATGTCCAGATCCGTCTGCTGGTCGACGATGGCCTGCAGCATCGCCTCGTCGAGCGGCCGATCATCCGCAAGCTGGGTCTCGGTGACGACCCGCGCCTCGTCCAGGACTCCGTTGGCCTGTGCGGAGAGCCTCTGCTCAGCGAGCTGCAGCCAGGACCAGCCCAGCGGGATGCCCAGCAGCAGCACGACGAGGACCACGGTGATGATCGTGGCCTGCAGCACCCGTTGCCACACGCGTCAGTTCTCCGCGCCGGTCTCGAAACGGAAACCGACACCCCTCACGGTGGTGATGCGACGCGGGTTCGTGGCGTCGTCGCCGAGCTTCCGGCGCAGCCACGAGATGTGCATGTCCAAGGTCTTCGTGGAGCCCCACCATTCAGCGCCCCAGACCTCGCGCATGAGGTCGTCGCGGGTGACGACGCTGCCCGACTCGCGCACCAGCACGGTCAGCAGGTCATACTCCTTGGCAGAGAGGCTCAGCTCCTCGCCGTCGACGTAGGCGCGGCGGGCCGAGACGTCCAGGGAGACTCCGTTGACGTCGAAGGCGTCGCCGGATTCCTCCACCGCCTGCGAGCGCCGCATGAGGGCCCGGATGCGGGCCTGCAGCTCCCCGAGGCGGAACGGCTTGGTGACGTAGTCGTCGGCTCCGGCATCGAGTCCCACCACGGCGTCGACCTCGTCGGCCCGTGCGGTGAGGATCAGGATCGGCGATTCGAGCCCGCCCTTGCGCAGGCGCCGAGCCACCTCGAGGCCGTCCAGATCGGGCAGCCCGAGATCCAGGATGACCATGTCGATCGGGTCGGGCCCGGCGGCGATCGCGAGCGCGTCCATGCCCCGCGATGCCCGCGTGACGGTGTAGCCCTCCCGGTCCAGTGCCCGGGAGAGTGGTTCAGCGATGGCCGAGTCGTCCTCGACGAGAAGCAGTCGTGTCACGAGTTCCATCCTACGTCGCGATGGGTGGCGGGCCGGTCGGCCCTCTCCTCACAGTCCCAGATCGAGCGGCGCCGAACGGTCACGGCGCATCTCCTGCACCCTCACCGATCCGATGCCGTGCAGATCCACGTCCTCACCCTCCGAGATGCTGAAGCCGCCCGGCAGTGCGAGGCCGATGGCGGCGGCGGTCTCGGAGTCGACCATCACGGAGCCGGGGCGGGCCACGGATTCCATGCGGGCGGCGAGATTGACCTTGGGACCGAAGACATCACCGTACCGGGAGAACATGGAACCCCAGGACAGACCCACCCGCACCGGAGGGAGGCCCTGGTCGGAGCAGATGTTCTCGGCGAGGCTGACGGCGATCTGCGCGCCGTCCTCGGGAGTGTCCGCCAGGAACATGATCTCGTCACCGACCGTCTTCACCACGCGACCCCCGCCCACGGAGATGATGTCGCGGCCCACGGCTTCGAACCGCCCGACCACGTCGGCGAGCTCGGCGCCGGAGAGGTCCTGGGCGAGGCGGGTGAACTGGACCAGGTCGGCGAAGCCGACGGCGCGCTGCAGCGGGAACAGCTCATCGGTGTCCTGGTGGAGCACCTCGGAGCCGGCCCGGGCCGCATAGGCCGCCAGCTGCCTGCGGAACGCGAACATGACCTGCGATTCGAGGGTCTCGAGAAGTTCGGGGACGGAGTCGAGCATCTGCTGGCGGGCGTCCGCGTCGTCCGCGCCGTCGGCATGCTTCGCCTCGTCGACAAGTGCCTCGGTGATCCACATGGCGAGCCGTCCCATGTGGAAGCCCAGGCCACGGGTGATGCTCGCGAAGGCCCGCTCGGAGAGCACGCCGTCCTCGACGATGGCCGCGAGGTCGCCGATGGAGTAGGCATCCTCCTCGGTGAACACGACCGTGTCCTCGTCCACCGGGGTGAAGCCGAGCGAGCGCCAGTAGACCGAGGTCAGGCGCTCGGGAATGTCCTGCTGCTGGGCCAGGTCGCGCCGCGAGTACTTCCGCGGACCCTGCAGCAGCACCTTCTCGAGGGCGCCGACGCTGCGTCGCACCTCGGCGAAGCGCCGGTTCAGCTCCAGGATCTCGCGATCGTCGAGAGGGGTCTGCACGAGGTCGGGCGACTCCTCCAGCGGCACACCGGACTGCCCGGCCGGGGGATTCCCGTCCGCGGACGTCGTGCGCTCCAGGTCTTCGGTACCGCCGGTCACGTGCTGTGATCCTCCTGTTCGACGCCGCGATCGGCGTCTCTCGTCAGCCGAGCGGGTCCGCCCGGCCTCACATGCTTCACATCGCCGACGTCGACGGCCACCGGCCCCTCGGCGAGAGGATCGACCGGGTCGACCATCAATCTGCCACGGTCGTCGATCGCCACGGCGGTTCCGACCAGCGCCGGGAGCGGCGCACCGTGCGCACCCCCACCACCCAGCGGATCGACCCGCACCAGCTGCCCAATTGTGAGGCACGTCATAGTGTAACGGTGCGCAGAGCCTGCCGTCACCGCGTCCCCGCCCATGGACTCCAGGGCCGCCAGCTCCGCCCCGAGGGACAGGACGATCGCCGTCGCGATCCGGTCCCCCAGCTCCTCGTTCTGCTCCGGGCGCTGCGTGCCGCCAGGGGGTGATGCCGCGACGGGAGCTGCCGCGGCGGGCACCGAATCGCCTGGCGCCGACTCGGCGCCGTCCCGGATCCCGGCCTCGCCGAGCAGCCAGGCCGCTCCGGGCACGACGGTGCCGTCGCCGTCGCGCACGGGTCCGTGGAGATTGATCCCGATTCCGATCAGCACCCCGTGCGCTCCTCGGCCTTCGACGAGGATCCCGCCGAGCTTGCGGCCGTCCGCCGTCTGCAGGTCGTTGGGCCATTTGAGGCCGATCCGGACCCCGCTCGCCCCGGCGACCTCATCCACCGCGGAGACTGCGGCCAGGCCGGCCACGAGCGGCATCCAGGTGCGCTGCGAGGGCGCGAGCCGGGTGGAATGGGCATAGGTGAGGTAGACGTTGCCGCCGTCGGGGCTGACGAACCGTCGGCCCAGCCGACCGCGACCGGCCTGCTGCCGCCGCGCGGTGACCGCGAAGGGAGCCTGCTCGCCGGCGTCGAGCCGCCTCGCGGCCTCGTCCTGCGTGGAGCTGACCTCGCCCGACCGGTGGATCGGCGGAGACTGCAGGCCCGCCGGGAGCCGGGCGGCCGACGGGGAGGATGGGGCGGAGCCCGCCAGGGGGTGCGTCGCGACAGCGGGCCGGGGGTCGATATCCACCGTGTCCGCTGGGTCCGCTGAGTCTGCACGGCCCCCTGAGTCACCTGAGCCCTCTGGGTCGTCTGGCACGCGTGGTCTCCCTCCTGGGGCCGATGTCCGATGCCGCTGTGCCGTCCGCGACGGGACATGTCACTCCATGCCGGGTCAGGTCGGCCCTCGTCGGCATGTCGTAGCGTAGTATCCCGGTGTTCATCTCCCCGTATTCTTGGCGGCCTGACGGCCGTCGCAGGAGGCTCCGTGACCGACGCCCCGCGGCCGCTCACCACCGCTCAGCGACTTGACGACCTTCGCGAGCGCGACGCCGCGGCGGTCTCCGCAGCGGACGAGATCGCCGTCCAGAAGCAGCATGCGCGTGGGAAGAAGACTGCTCGCGAGCGCATCACCGACCTCCTCGACGACGGCTCCTTCGTGGAGACCGATCGCTTCGTGAAGCACCAGGCACGCAGCTTCGGCATCGACAGCAAGCGGCCCGCCGGCGACGGCCTCGTCACCGGGCACGGCACGATCGACGGCCGCCAGGTGTGCATCTACTCCCAGGACTTCACGGTCTTCGGCGGCTCCCTCGGCGAGGCCCACGGCCGCAAGATCCAGAAGATCCAGGATCTCGCGCTGAGCACCGGCGTGCCGATCATCGGGATCCTCGACGGCGGCGGCGCCCGCATCCAGGAGGGCGTGGCCTCGCTGGCCATGTTCGCCGGGATCTTCAAGCGCAACACCCGCGCCTCGGGCGTCATCCCCCAGATCTCCCTGATCATGGGCCCGGCCGCCGGCGGCGCCGTCTACTCCCCCGCGCTGACGGACATCATCGTGATGGTCGAGAAGACCTCCCACATGTTCATCACCGGCCCGGACGTGATCCGCACCGTGACCGGCGAGGACGTCGGCTTCGAGGAGCTCGGCGGCGCCCGCACGCATTCGACCCGCTCCGGGGTGGCCCATTACATGGCCCCCGACGAGGGCGAGGCCATCGAGTACGTCAAGGACCTGCTGAGCTACCTGCCGGCGAACACGCTGAGCCCGGCGCCGTCCTTCCCGGTGCTCCTCGAGGAGGGCCGGACGCCGCAGGACACGGCGCTGGACACTCTCGTACCGGACTCCCCGAACCAGCCCTACGACATGCTCACGGTGCTGCGCACGGTCCTGGACGATGAGGAGTTCCTCGAGGTCCAGCCGCTGTTCGCCCGCAACATCCTGGTGGGCTTCGGCCGGGTCGAGGGCCACAGCGTCGGCATCATCGCCAATCAGCCCTCCCATCTCGCGGGCACCCTCGACATCGACGCCTCCGAGAAGGCGGCCCGGTTCGTGCGGCTGTGCGACGCCAACAACATCCCGGTCCTGACCTTCGTGGACGTCCCCGGCTTCCTGCCCGGCACCGACCAGGAGTTCGGCGGCATCATCCGTCGCGGCGCCAAGCTGCTGTACGCCTACGCCGAGGCGACCGTGCCGCTGGTCACCGTCATCACCCGCAAGGCCTACGGCGGCGCCTACATCGTCATGGGCTCCAAGGAGCTCGGCGCGGACATCAACCTCGCCTGGCCCACCGCGCAGATCGCGGTGATGGGCTCCCAGGGCGCGGTCAACATCCTGCACCGCGGGGACCTGCGCCAGGTCGCCGAGCAGGGTGGGGACGTCGCGGCCGAGCGCAGCAGGTTCGAGGCCGAGTACGAGGAGCAGTTCGCGACCCCGTACACCGCGGCGGAGCGCGGCTGGATCGACGGCGTGATCCAGCCGGCCGATACCCGCATCGAGGTGGCCCGGGCGCTGCGCGCGCTGCGCACCAAGCGGGACACCCTGCCCACCAAGAAGCACGGGAACATCCCGCTGTGAGCATGCCGCACACCGACGTCAAGCTCGTCCAGGGCCGCCTCGCGGCGGACGAGCTCGCCGCGATCGCCGTGGTGGTCTCGACGATGAGCGTCACCAGCCGCCTGGAGGCCGACGAGCGCGCCCTCGCGGAGGGTCGCGGCGGCGGGCCCAGCGCCTGGAACGGCCCCGTGCACAGCCATCCCCGGGCGCATGCCCTGCGCGGGCACGCCTCCCCCACGGCCTGGCAGTTCGCCGACCGCTGAGCGCGCAGCTCACCGAGCGTCGAGCGCCGTGCCGGGACCGGCCCAGCACCTCGTGCGGCACTAGACTCGCGGACATGCCCGAGACCCCCTCACCCCAGCCCGCGCGCACGGCGTCCGCCCTGGACCGCCTCGCCGACGACTACGTCGATCTCAGCGTCCGCCTGGATCCGTTCCTGGCCACCGAGCTCGGCATCGCCGGGCACGACACCGAGGTCACCGACTACTCCCCCGGGGCCGTGTCGGAGCGGACCGAGGCGGCGCGCGGCCTGCTGGCGAGCCTCGCGAGGGTCCCGGATAAGGACGCCACCGACGCGGTCACCCGCGCCGCCCTGACCGAGCGCCTCGGCCTCGAGATCGAGCGCGCCGAGCGGCGCCTGGACATCGCCACCGTCAACAACCTCGCCTCCCCGCTGCAGTCCCGCGATGTGCTCGATCAGATGCCCACCGACACCGCCGAGGACTGGCAGGTGATCGCCCAGCGTCTAGACGCGATGCCCCGATCCCTGTCCAGCTGGGCGCAGTCGCTCCGAGAGGCGGCGGACCACGGCGTGGTCTCGGCTCGCCGCCAGCTCCTGCTCGGCGCGGAGCAGGCCCGCGGCTTCGCCGCGAAGGACGGCTTCTTCGCCGAGTTCGCCGCGCAGGCCCAGGGGGACGACGCCCAGCGCACCCGGGTAGCCGAGGCTGCGCGCACCGCGGCCGACGGCTATCTCGCGCTCGCCGAGGAGCTGACCGCCCTGGTCCCGCACGCCCCGGAGGCCGACGCGGTGGGCCGCGACGCCTACCTGCTGTCCTCGCGCACCTTCCTGGGCACCGAGATCGATCTCGACGAGACCTACGCCTGGGGCATCGAGGGGCTCCGCTCGGTGGTCGCCGAGCAGGAGGAGGTCGCCCGCCGGATCAACGACCGCCACGGCAACGGCGGCGGGAGCTCGGTCGAGGCGGCGAAGGCGAGCCTGAACAGCGATCCGGCCCGGATCCTGCACGGCACCGAGGCGCTTCGCAGCTGGATGCAGGACCTCAGCGATCGCGCCATCGAGGAGCTCGCCGGCACCCACTTCGACATCCCCGATCCGCTGCGGCGCCTGGAGTGCCGCATCGCCCGGACCGGGTCCGGCGGCATCTACTACACCGGCCCCAGCGAGGACCTCACCCGGCCCGGCCGCATGTGGTGGGACGTCCCGGCGTCCACCACCGAGTTCCACACCTGGCTGGAGACCACCACGGTCTACCACGAGGGCGTCCCCGGCCATCATCTGCAGGTCGGCACCCAGACCATGCAGGCCTCCACCCTGAACCGCTGGCGCGCGATGATGTGCTGGGTCTCGGGGCACGGCGAGGGCTGGGCCCTGTACGCCGAGCGCCTGATGGACCAGCTCGGATACCTCTCCGACGACGGGGACCGGCTCGGCATGCTCGACGCGCAGCGCCTGCGAGCCGGTCGCGTCGTGCTCGACATCGGTCTCCACGTCGGCCTGTCGATGCCGGAGGATCTCGCCGGATCCGCCGGCGGCGACTGGACCTACGACACGGCCTGGGACTTCATGAGCGCCCATTGGGGAGTCACCGAGGCGGAGCAGCGTTTCGAGCTGAACCGCTACCTGGGCTGGCCCGGACAGGCGCCGTCCTACAAGATCGGCCAGCGGGTCTGGGAGCAGCTGCGCGCGCAGTCCGCCCTGCCCGCCCGCGATTTCCACCGTCAGGCCCTCGAGCTGGGGAGCCTGCCGCTGTCCGTCCTCGAAGGAGCCCTGTCATGACGACCCCGGATCAGACCACCCCAGAGCAGGCGTCCCCGGAGCAGTTGACCCCCGACCATGATCCGTTGCTCCTGCTCGCCTCCGCCTCGGCCGGGCGCCGCGCCACGCTGCGCGCCGCCCGGATCGAGCACGGCACCCTGCCTGTGGACCTCGACGAGGAGGCGATCCTCGAGGCCGCGCGTGAGCGGGCCGCCGCGACCGGGGAGCCGGAGGACGCGCTGACCCCGGCGGACGAGGTGCTGCTGCTGGCCCGTGAGAAGGCCGTGGCGGCGACCTCCCGCAGCGATGGCGGCTATGTGGTGCTCGGCTGCGACTCGATGCTCGAGCTCGACGGCGAGGTCATCGGCAAGCCGCGCACGGCCGAGCGGGCCACCGCCCGCTGGCAGGCGATGCGCGGGCGCACCGGCATCCTGCACTCCGGTCACTGGCTGGTCGACGACCGCGATGAGGAGGACGGCGGCACCGGGGCCACCTTCGGCGCCACGGCGAGCTGCGAGGTCACCTTCGCCCAGCTGTCCGACGAGGAGATCGAGGCGTACGTCGCCACCGGCGAACCGCTCGGCGTGGCCGGCGGATTCACGATCGACGGCCTGGGCGGCCCCTTCCTCGAGGGCGTCTCCGGGGACCCCCATGCGGTGGTCGGGCTGTCCCTGCCGCTGCTGCGCCGTCTGCTCGCGGAGATCGGGATCGGCATCCACGAGCTGTGGGACTCCGCACTGCCCGCACCGGCGACGGCCGATTCACCAGGCACCACGCCCCGCCCTGCGTCCGCCTGAGCGCTCTCGGTACTAGACTCGGCCACTGCTGACTCCCGGAAGGAACCCTCCCCCATGCCCGCACGCTCTTCCAAGCCCCGCCCGCTGTCCACGGTGCTGATCGCCAACCGTGGAGAGATCGCGGTGCGGATCGCGCGGGCCTGCCGGGACGCCGGGCTGCGCACCGTCGCCGTGTACGCCGACCCCGATCGCGACGCCCTGCACACGCAGATCGCCGATGAGGCCTACGCCCTCGGCGGCACCACCGCCGCGAGCTCCTACCTGGTCGTCGACAAGATCCTGGACATCGCGAAGCGCTCCGGCGCCGACGCCATCCACCCCGGCTACGGCTTCCTCTCCGAGCGCTCCGACTTCGCCCAGGCCGTCACCGACGCCGGGCTCACCTGGATCGGGCCGCCGCCGTCGGCCATCGAGAAGCTCGGCGACAAGGTCTCGGCACGTCACATCGCCCAGAAGGCCGGCGCTCCGCTGGTGGCCGGCACCAAGGACCCCGTCCAGAACTCCGACGAGGTCGTCGACTTCGCGCGGGAGCACGGCCTGCCGATCGCCATCAAGGCGGCCTTCGGCGGCGGCGGCCGCGGCCTGAAGGTCGCCCGCGAGGAGTCCGAGGTGCGCGAGCTGTTCGACTCCGCGGTGCGCGAGGCGGTCTCCGCCTTCGGTCGCGGCGAGTGCTTCGTGGAGCGCTACCTCGACTCGCCCCGGCACGTCGAGACCCAGTGCCTGGCCGACATGCACGGCAACGTCCAGGTGGTCTCCACCCGTGACTGCTCGCTCCAGCGCCGCCACCAGAAGCTCGTCGAGGAGGCGCCCGCCCCCTTCCTCACCGCCCAGCAGAACGCGCAGCTGGTGTCATCCTCCAAGGCGATCCTGCGCGAGGCCGGATATGTCGGCGCCGGCACCTGCGAGTTCCTGGTGGGGATCGACGGCACCATCTCGTTCCTCGAGGTCAACACCCGTCTCCAGGTCGAGCACACGGTCACCGAGGAGGTCGCCGGCGTGGACCTGGTGCGCGAGCAGCTGCGCATCGCCGCCGGCGGCACCATCAGCTCCGAGGATCCGACGTCGCGCGGACACTCCTTCGAGTTCCGCATCAACGGCGAGGACCCGGGCCGCGGCTTCATGCCCGCACCAGGGCGCATCCACCGGTACGAGATGCCCTCCGGCCCTGGCGTGCGCGTCGACACCGGCGTGCGCGCGGGTGACGAGATCTCCGGCGCCTTCGACTCGATGCTCGCCAAGCTCATCGTCACCGGCGCCACGCGCCAGGAGGCGCTCGAGCGCTCCCGTCGGGCCCTCGCCGAGTTCCACGTCGAGGGGATCCCCACGGTGATGCCCTTCCACCGCGCGGTCGTCGAGGATCCTGCCTTCGCGCCGCAGGACCCGGAGGAGCCGTTCACGGTCCACACCCGCTGGATCGAGACCGAGTTCCACAACGAGCTGCCCGCGGCCCCGCTGCCGTCGCAGCCCGAGGAGGCGGAGGACCGCGAGGCCGTCGTGGTCGAGGTCGACGGTCGCCGGGTCGAGATCAGCCTCCCCGCCTCGCTGCGTGCGCCGCAGGCCGCCGTGCGCTCGCGCCGCAAGCGCCAGCACAAGTCCGTCGGCGAGTCCGCGGCCAACGGCAACTCGGTCACAGCCCCCATGCAGGGGACCATCGTGAAGGTGGTCGCCGAAGAGGGCCAGAGCGTCTCTGACGGGGACCTCCTCGTCGTGCTCGAGGCCATGAAGATGGAGCAGCCCATCACCGCGCACCGCTCCGGGGTCATCAAAAGCCTCGGCGCCGAGATCGGGGCGACCGTCTCCGCGGGCGCCGTGCTCTGCTCCATCGAGGACTGACGGGCGACGCCTCAGTCGGTGCCGGCCTGGCTCGCCCGTCGCGCCACCTCGGCCAGGGACCCCGTGAGCGAGGGGTACACCGTGAACGTCCCGGAGACCTGCTCCGCGGTGAGCCGGTGGGCGACCGCGAGCGTGTACGGCAGGATCAGCTCGCTCGCCCGTGGGGCCACCACCACGGCCCCCATCACGGTGTGCGACCCGGAGCGCACGATCAGCTTCACGAAGCCCTCGCTCAGTCCCTGCATCTTGGCGCGCGGGTTCGTGTCCAGGCCCAGCACGAGCACCTCGCCGGCGAGGACCCCGTCGGCGACGTCCTGCTCGCTCACGCCCACCACCGCGATCTCCGGGCTGGTGAAGATCGCTGAGGACACCTGCGTGGAGATCAGCGGGGAGACCGCATCGCCCAGGGCGTGATGCATGGCGATGCGTCCCTGCATCGCGGCCACCGAGGCGAGCGGGTACACCCCGGTGCAGTCGCCGGCGGCGTAGATGCCCCGCACGCTGGTGCGGGAGACGCGGTCGGTGTCGATATGGCCGCTGTCCTTCACGCGCACCCCGGCCTGCTCGAGGCCGAGCTCGCCCGTCCAGGGGATTCCGCCGAGTGCCATCAGCACGTGGCTGCCGGCGATCTCCTCCCCCGAGGTGAGCGTGACCACCACCCCGTTCTCGGTGCGGTGCGCGGACGCGGCACGGGTTCGTGAGCGCACGGTGACACCGCGGCGGGCGAAGGCGTCCTCGAGCACGTCGGCGGCGTCCCCGTCGGTGCCGGGCAGCACCTTCTCCCGGGAGGAGACCAGGGTGACCTCGCTGCCGAGGGCGCGATAGGCGCTCGCGAACTCGGCGCCGGTGACCCCGGAGCCGACGACGATCAGGTGCTCGGGCAGCTCCTCGAGGGTGTACAGCTGGGTCCAGTTCAGGATCCGCTCGCCGTCGCAGGGGGCGGAGTCCAGCTCGCGGGGACGGGCACCGACGGCGAGCAGGATCACGTCCGCCTCGCAGGCGGGCTCGAGCACCGCGGCGTCCTCCCCCGCGCCGTCCCGGATCTCGACGGTGGCCGGTCCCAGCAGCCGGCCGCGGCCCTCGATCACGCGGACCCCGGCCTCGCGCAGGGAGATGCGGACGTCCTCGGACTGCGCGGTCGCGAGCCGCTGGACGCGAGCGTTCACCGCCGCGAGGTCCACGGTCAGGGCCCCGGTCCCCGGGGCGGAGCCGTCGTCGGCCTGGCGGATGCCGAGCTCCTGGGAGGTGGCCACCTGGTCGAGCACGTCGGCGGTGGCGATGAGGGTCTTGGAGGGGACCACATCGGTGATCACTGCGGCCCCGCCGAGCCCACGGTCCTCGATGAGCACCGTATCGGCGCCGTGCCGGGCGGCGGTGAGCGCGGCCTCGTAGCCGCCCGGTCCGCCGCCGATGATCACGACCCGCGTGCGGTCACCGGAACGGGTCACTCGATGGGGGTCGGACGGAAGGGCAGTGCTGGGATCGCTCACGTCTCCATTGTGTCTCAGAAGGCTCGACAGGGGCCCGGTTCCGGTGTTGTGCGGGGCGTGGCTGCGTTACCTTCGATCCATGACTGAAACCGCCTCTGACCCGTACCTGCTCGCCCGCGACGCCGCTGCCGCGATCGCCGAGGCCAGCGGGGTGGCCTCCCATGATCTCGCCCTGGTCCTGGGGTCCGGCTGGGCCGGTGCCGCGGACCTGCTCGGGGAGACCGTGTGGCAGGCCGACGCCACCACCATCCCGGGCTTCCGCCCGCCGGCCGTCGCCGGCCACATCGGGACACTCCGCTCGATCCGTGTCGAGGGCAGCGATGCCCGTGCACTGGTGCTCGGTGCCCGCACCCACTTCTACGAAGGGGCCGGGGTCGGCGCCGTGGTGCACGGCGTGCGCACCGCCGCGGCCACGGGGGCCCGCACGATGGTGCTGACCAACGGCTGCGGCGGCATCGACCCGTCCTGGACCCCGGGCACTCCGGTGCTGATCAGCGACCAGATCAACTTCACGGGTGCCACTCCCCTGTCCGGGGCGAACTTCGTGGACCTCACTGATCTGTACACCCCGGCGCTGCGCGACATCGCCCGGGAGGTCGATTCCTCGCTCGACGAGGGCGTCTACATGCAGTTCCAGGGGCCGACGTACGAGACCCCCGCCGAGGTGCAGATGGCCCGGACCATCGGAGCGCACCTGGTGGGCATGTCCACCGCGCTCGAGGCGATCGCCGCCCGCGAGGCCGGGATGGACGTGCTCGGGATCTCCCTGGTCACGAACCTCGCCGCGGGCATCAGCGCCCAGGCGCTCAGCCACGAGGAGGTGCTCGAGGCGGGGCGGGACGCCGGTCCGCGGATCTCGGCGCTGCTCGCCGAGACGGTCCGTCGCATCACCGGGGGCGCACCGTCCTCGGCCGCTTCCACCTCCACCTCCACCTCCGGGGAGCAGTCGTGATGACCGCGCTGGACCAGGCCCTGCGCAGGCGCTCCGAGGCCTGGCTCGCGGACGATCCCGATCCGGCCACGCGCTCCGCTCTCAGCTCGCTGCTCGAGCAGGCCGTCTCCGGCGGAGAGGCCGCGATCGACGAGATCGCCGATGCCTTCTCCGGTGACCTCGAGTTCGGCACGGCCGGTCTGCGGGGCCGGATGGGTCCCGGCCCGAACCGGATGAACCTCGCGGTGGTCTCCCGCGCCGCCCGTGGTCTCGCCGACCATCTGCTGGGCGATCTCGAGCTCGCGGCGCCCCTGGTGGTGATCGGGTACGACGCCCGCTACAACTCGCAGGACTTCGCGCTGCGCTCCGCCGCGATCATGACGGCGGCCGGCTGCCGCGTGCAGCTGCTGGAGCGCTTCGGCCCCACACCGCTGGTCGCCTTCGGCGTGCGCCAGCTGGGCGCCGACGCGGGCATCGTGGTCACGGCGAGCCACAACCCGCCGGCCGACAACGGCTACAAGGTGTATCTCGGAGGCCGGGCCCAGGAGTCCGACGGACAGGGCGTCCAGATCGTGCCACCCTCGGACGGGCAGATCGCCGCTCGCATCGCCGCCGTCGGCCCCGTGCTGGACATCCCGGTGGCCGACGCCGGCTGGGAGCTGCTGGGGGAGCAGCTGCGCGAGGACTATCTCGCGGCTATCTGCGCCCTTCCCGATCTCCAGGGGCCCCGCGACGTGCGGATCGTGCACACGGCGATGCATGGCGTGGGCACCGAGACGGCGCTCGCGGCGCTGCACCGCAGCGGCTTCGCCGAGGTGCACACGGTCGCCAAGCAGGCCGACCCTGATCCGGACTTCCCCACGGTCGCCTTCCCCAACCCCGAGGAGCCCGGAGCGATCGATCTGGCGCTCGAGCTGGCCCGCACGGTCGAGGCCGACGTCGTGATCGCGAACGACCCCGACGCCGATCGCTGTGCCGCAGCCGTGCTCGACCCGCATCTGGGCGACTGGCGGATGCTCACCGGTGACGAGCTGGGAGTTCTGCTCGGCGACCATCTGATCCGTCGGCACGGCTATCGCGGGGCCTTCGCCCGCTCGATCGTCTCCAGCCGCTGGCTGGGAAAGATCGCCGAGGCCGTCGGGGTGGACTCCCCCACCACGCTGACGGGCTTCAAGTGGATCGCCCGTGCCCCCGGCATCGTCTTCGGCTACGAGGAGGCGATCGGCTACTGCGTGCTGCCCGAGGTGGTGCGGGACAAGGACGGCCTCTCCGCAGGGCTGATGGTCGCGGAGATGGCGGCTCTCGCGAAGGCGGAGGGCACCACGCTGATCGGCCGGCTCGATGAGCTCGCCGCGGCGCACGGTCTGTTCGCCACCTCGCAGCTGTCCATCCGGGTGGAGGACCTCGCGCAGATCCCCGCCATGATGCAGCAGCTGCGCTCCGCCCCGCCCACCGCGCTGCTGGGCTCCGAGGTGGTCACCACCCAGGACCTGTCCCAGGGCTCGGTCGAGTCGACGGGCCTGCCGCCCACCGAGGGGATGCTGCTGCTCAGCGCCGAGGACACCCGCGTGGTGGTGCGCCCCTCGGGCACCGAGCCGAAGCTCAAGTGCTATCTGGAGGTCGTCCAGGACGTTCCCGCGGGAACGTCCGCGCCGGAGATGGCAACGATCCGCCAGCATGCCGGCGAGCGCCTGGCGCAGCTGAAGGACGAGCTGCGCGGGGTGCTCGGTCAGGCCTGAGGGCGCTCGCGCAGGTCTGAGGGCACAGACTCGGCACCGAGGTCGCCTCCGGAGCGCTCCTGACGCTGAGCGCTCCGGGGACGAGACCTGACGGGGAGCCTGTCCGCACTGCGCTGACGGGCTCCCCGGGGCACTCGGGCTCCCGGAGATCAGTACCCGGTGCCGGTGCCGCCGTCGAGGATGGCCTTCGAGGAGGACAGGCCCAGGCGGCTCGCACCGGCGGCGACCATCGCCTCGGCTGCCTCGCGGGTTCGGATACCGCCGGAGGCCTTCACGCCGAGTCGGTCGCCCACGGTGGCGCGCATCAGCTGCACGGCGTGCTCGCTCGCGCCCCCGGCGGGGTGGAAGCCCGTGGAGGTCTTCACGAAGTCGGCGCCGGCGCGCTCCGCGGCCTCGCACACGCCGACGATCTGCTCGTCCTCCAGCGCGGCGGATTCGATGATCACCTTCAGCACGACGGGCGTCGGAGCGGCGTCGCGCACGGCGCGGATCTCGGCCTCGACGGCGGCGAAGTCCCCGGAGCGGGCGAGGCCCACGTTGAGGACCATGTCGACCTCGTCGGCGCCCTTGGCCACGGAGTCCGCGGCCTCGGCGGCCTTGATCGCCGGGGCGTGCTGGCCGGACGGGAAGCCACACACGGTGGCGACCTTGACCGTGGTCTCCACGGGCAGCATCGACGGGGAGACGCAGATCGAGTAGGTGCCGAGCTGCTCGGCCTCGCGGGCGAGCGCGTCGACATCCGCGCGGGTCGCCTCGGGCTTCAGGAGGGTGTGATCGATGAGGGGTGCGAGCTGTGCGCGATCGAGAGTGGTCATAGGGAGATCTTCCCATGAGCGACGCTCTGAGGAGGCCATCACAGGTGCGCCCCGATGCCCGTGAGGCCGCCCTCCGCGCTCCCCCGAGCGCCTAGAATCGGCGGTCGTGACCACTGCTCCCGCCCCCTCCCGCGCGCCCCGCCGCATCGTCCTGCTCGCCGGCCCGTCAGGGAGCGGCAAGGGTGTCATGTCACGACGATCCGGGCTTCCGGTCCTGGGGCTCGACGACTTCTATCGCGAGCACGACGATCCCGGCCTCCCCCGCCGCTTCGGCATCGTCGACTGGGACGATCCCGCCTCATGGAACGCCGGCGCCGCTCTCGAGGCGCTGACGGCTCTCGCCCATGACGGCGCCGCCGAAGTCCCGGAGTACTCGATCTCCGCCTCGCGCCGCACCGGGACCACGCAGGTCGTGGCCGGGGACGCGCCGCTGATCATCGCCGAGGGAATCTTCGCCGCCGAGCTGATCGCCCCGCTCGCGGCGGCCGGCCTCCTGGCCGACGCCATCGTGCTGCACCGCCCCACCCCCGTCGTGTTCGCTCTGCGGCTCGTGAGGGATCTGCGCCAGAACCGCAAGCCTCCCCTGACCCTGCTGCGCCGGGGATGGGGCCTGGCTCGGGACCAGCGCGCCGATCTCGAGGGCTGGAGCCGAGCCGGGATGCGTCCCGAAGGACTGCACGCCGGGACCCGCTGGCTGCATCGGCTCACCGGCGTCGCGGACTGCGAGCAGCGGCACGCGCACGCCGCACGCGCCGGGGACGTCCTGCGGATCACGGCGGTGTGCTTCCTGCGCGAGGGGACGCACGGCACCGAGGTGCTGGCGGTGCGCAAGCGCGGCACCGGCTCCTATATGCAGGTCGGCGGCAAGCTCGAGGCCGACGAGAGCGCTCAGGAGGCGGCGATCCGCGAGGTCGCCGAGGAGATCGGCGTGACGCTGGCTCCCGAGGACCTCGCGCCGCTGGGCGACTTCGAGGCGGTCGCCGCGAACGAGCCGAACACGATGGTGTGCTCGACGGTGTTCATCTGTCGCACGCCGCTGCCGGAGCCGATCATCGTGCAGGCCGAGCTCGCCGATCACCGCTGGGTGCAGATCGGCGAGCCCGGCACCGGCGCCCGGCTGGCGCCGCTCATGGTCGAGCACATCCTGCCGGCGCTGCGGGCGCTGTAGGCCCCGGGACCCAGGGCTCAGGATCCAGGACCCGGGCCCAGTTCCCGGCGCTCAGCACTCAGCACTCAGCACTCAGGCAATGCGGTCAGACGGATGCGGTCAGGCGATGCGGTCCATCACGATCTTCCGCGCGCGGACCGTGGTGCCGGGGGCGGCGAGGGTCCAGGACCCGTCGATCGACTCGAGCGCCCGGGGCATCCGCTCCGGGGTGTCGGTGTGCAGGCGGGCCAGGACGTCGCCGGCCTTCACCTCGTCGCCGATGTGCGCTTCGATCTCCACGCCGGCGGCGGCCTGCACGGCCTCCCCCGGGCGGGAGCGGCCGGCCCCCAGACGCCAGGCGGCCACGCCCACGCCCATCGCGTCGAGACCGGTGACGACACCGTCCTCGGTGGCCCGGAGATCCTCGACGTGCTTCGCGACCGGCAGCGGGGCGTCGACGTCCCCGCCCTGGGCGGAGATCATCGCGCGCCAGGAGTCCATCGCCCGACCGTCGGCCAGTGCGGCCTCCACGTCGGCATCGTGCACCCCGGCCGCATCCAGCATCTCGCGGGCCAGTGCGCAGGTGAGCTCCACGATGTCCGCCGGGCCGCCGCCGGCGAGCACCTCGAGGGATTCGCGCACCTCGAGGCCGTTGCCCGCGGTGCGTCCCAGCGGTGCGGACATGTCGGTCAGCAGCGCGACGGTGTGCACCCCGGCGTCGGTGCCGAGCTCCACCATGGTGCGGGCGAGCTCGCGCGCATCCGCCTCGTCCTTCATGAAGGCACCGGCTCCGGTCTTCACGTCCAGAGTCAGCGCGGCTGTGCCCTCGGCGATCTTCTTGGACATGATGGAGCTGGCGATCAGCGGGATCGCCTCGACGGTCCCGGTGATGTCGCGCAGGGCGTAGAGCTTCTTGTCGGCCGGGGCGAGGCCCGAGCCGGCGGCGCAGATCACGGCGCCGGCGCTCTCGAGCTGAGCCATCATCTCGGCGTTGCTGAGGTCCGCGCGCCACCCGGGGATCGCCTCGAGCTTGTCGAGCGTGCCGCCGGTGTGGCCCAGCCCGCGCCCGGACAGCTGCGGCACGGCCACCCCGAAGCTCGCCACCAGGGGCGCCAGCGGCAGGGTGATCTTGTCGCCCACGCCGCCGGTGGAGTGCTTGTCCGTCGTCGGCTTCGAGAGCGCCTGGAAGTCCATCCGCTCGCCGCTGGCGATCATCGCGTTAGTCCAGCGGGCGATCTCCGACCGCTCCATCCCGCGCAGGAAGATCGCCATCGCGAGCGCCGCCATCTGCTGCTCGGCGACCACGCCGCGGGTGTAGGCGTCGATCACCCAGTCGATCTGGCCGTCGGCGAGCGCCTGGCCGTCGCGCTTGGTGCGGATGACGTCGACGACGTCGAAGGGCTCGACGGCGGGAGAGGTTCCGGTCGAGCCGGCAGATGCAGTGGTCATGGAAGGTCTCCTGGAATCGCGGGGAGGTCGGATCGTCGTGTCGTAGTGGTCTGTGAGGTCAGGTCCCGGCGGGGTTCTGCTGGGTCTCGCTGGGACCTGCTGGGTCTCGCCGGGTTCTGCTGGGTGCTGGGCTGGAATCGGTTCTGGCCGGCGCTGCCTCCTGCTGACGCGTGCTGCCGCCGGCTCACACCTGGAGGTCGGAGGGGCCGAAGGCCTGGGGCAGCACCTGCGCCATGGTCCGCGGACCCTCGGGGGTGAGGACCACGAGATCCTCGGCGGCGTGCTCGGACAGCAGCTGGCGACAGCGCCCGCAGGGCATCACCACGGCGCGCTCCTCGCGGGAGAGGTGCTCGTCCCCGCCCACGCAGACGAAGCGCGAGAGCCGCCCGCCGCCCCCGGCGACGAGATCGCTGATCATGCCGCACTCGGCGCAGAGGGTGACGCCGTAGCCGGCGTTCTCCACGTTGCAGCCCCGCACCAGGCGACCATCGGTCGTCAGGCCCGCCGCGCCCACCCGGAAGCGGGAGTACGGCGCGTAGGCGTTCTCAGCGACCTCTCGGGCCGCGGCGAGCAGCTCCGTGAAGTCGACGTCACCGTCCACCTCGACGTCGTGTTCGGTCCCGGCGGGATCGGTGCCTGCGGTCTGTGAGGTGCTCATAGGTCGATGGTCCCACTGCTCGCCGAAGTTCTCATGGCGCGACGTCCTCACTGCGTGACGTCCTCACTGAAGCTCCCACTGAAGTTCCCACTGTGCGACGACCTCACTGCTTGACGTACGGGACGCCGTTGGCCGCCGGGACCCGCACCCGGCCCACGACGCCGGCGACGGCGAACAGCGCCACGACGTACGGGAGCATGAGGAGGAAGTCGCCCGGGATGGAGACGCCCCCTTCCGCGGCGGACATCGTCCCCAGACGCAGCTGCAGGGAATCCGCGAAGGCGAAGGTGAGCGCGGCCAGCAGAGCGCCCACGGGGTGGTATCGGCCCAGGATCATCGCGGCGAGGGCGATGTACCCCTTGCCGGCGGACATCTCCTCGCCGAAGGCGACCCCGGTGCCGATGGTGAGCGTGGCGCCGCCGAGTCCGGCGACGGCGGAGCCGAGCATCACGTTGATCCACCGGGTGCGGTTCACGGGGATGCCGACGGTGTCCGCGGCGCGCGGGTGCTCGCCCACGGCGCGCACGCGCAGGCCCCAGCGGGTGCGGAACAGAGCGATCGTGAGGCCGGCGACGATGATCCACATCAGGTACACGAGGATGTTCTGCTCGAACAGCACGCGGCCGATCACGGGGATGTCCGCCAGGACCGGGATGCGCAGGGTCGGCAGGCGCAGGGGCGAGTTGAACTGACCCGGGTTCTGCCGCATCACGGTGCCGAAGAAGAACGAGGTGACGCCGATGGCGAGCACGTTCAGCACCACGCCCACGATGATCTGCTGCACCCGGTAGCCGACGGCGAACATGGCCAGCAGGGCACCCATCACGAGGGCCATGATCGGTGCGGCGATCAGACCCACCCAGGCGCTTCCGGCGAGGGAGCCCACGAGCGCCGCGCCGAACGCCCCGAAGAGCAGCTGCCCCTCGATCGCGATGTTGATGACTCCCGCACGCTCGGAGAGCACACCGGACAGGGCGCCGAAGGCAAGGGGGACCGCAAGGGCGAGCGTGCCCTGGAGGAGAGTGGCCACGTCCAGTGCGCGCTCGGAGATCACCCAGGTCATGAAGGCGAGGATCCAGCTCACGGCGAAGACGGCGATGAGGCCGAGGCGTGCGGCGGGCCGGGGACGGGCCGCGCGGGCGTGGAGCACCCACAGCGCCGCCGATGCCGCCAGCGCGATCACGGCCAGGGCCACGGCCCCGCCGATCGAGGGCACGGTGATCCGCTCCGGGATCAGACCGAGGGGGTTGAGGTCGCCCTCACGGGCCAGGGCGAAGGACGACTCCGCGCCGGGGACCCCGCGCAGGCCGAAGAACACCAGCGCGATGAGGCCGAGCACGGTGGTGGTGAGCGGGAGGTGCCACCAGCTGTCGGGGCGCTCGTCGGTGACCTTCTTCTGGACCTCGGAGTCGTCCGGGGCCACGGTGGGCGTGGCGGTCATCGCTGATCTCCCGTCGCGTCGGTGGGATCTTCGACGTCACCGGCGGGAGGTGCTGTCCGCGGCGAGGAGTCGGAGGAGGGGGCATCGGGAGATGGGGCACTGGGGTCTCGGTGAGCTCCTTCGTGACGTCCCGCCGGGTCCGGTGAGCGACCGGGCGATCCCTCCGGTGTGCTGCCCGGCGGGAGATCACCGGCCGCACTCGTGCCGGGATCCGCCGACGACGCCGAGGGCGGGGACGTCGTCGAGGTCGACATCGAGTCCGAGATCGACGTCGAGTCTGAGTTCGACGCCGAGGTCGACGTGCTGCCGGCCATCGTCCGTCGGGCGGTGCGCCCCCGGGCTCCGGTGGAGGGGTGGTCGACACGGCGCAGGCCGATGAGGGTGCGCACGAGGGGCGGTGCCGCGATGAACAGCACCACGAGGACCTGGATGACCTGCACGAGGTCCAGCGGGACGCCCTGGCTGCTCTCCATGAAGCGGCCACCGGTGGACAGACCGGCGAACAGCAGCCCGGCCAGGACCACACCGACCGGGCCGGAGCGCCCGAGCAGAGCGACCGTGATGGCATCGAAGCCGATGCTGCCGGCGACGCCCTCGGTGAGTCGCTTCTCGGTGCCCAGCACGTGCACGGCGCCGGCGAGGCCGACGAGGCCACCGGCCACGGTCAGCACCAGGAAGGCGGTGCGGGACGGGGAGATGCCGGCGACCCGCGACGCGCGAGGGTTCGAGCCGACGGCCCGGAACTGGAAGCCGAGCGTGGAGCGGCTCATCAGCCACCACAGCAGCACGGCGGCGCCGGCGGCGAGGAACAGTCCGGCGTGCAGCCGGAAGCCGGAGCCGAGCAGCTGCGGGAGGACGGCAGAGTCGGAGATCGAGGGTGAGGTCGGCTGGGACTGGTTGGCCCCGGTGAAGGCCGCGGTCTTCAGTGCGAAGAACAGCAGATAGGTGGCGATCCAGTTCAGCATGATCGTGCTGATGACCTCGTTGGCGCCGAAGCGCGCCTTGAGGAAGCCGGCGATGCCGCCCCAGACCGCGCCGGCGAGCAGGCCGCCGAGCAGGGCGATCAGCAGGTGCACGACGATGGGCAGATCCCAGGTGAAGCCGATGTATCCGGCGGCCATCGCGCCCACGATGAGCTGGCCGGTGCCGCCGATGTTGAACAGCCCGGCGCGGAAGCTGACCGCCATGCCGGCGGCCGCGATGATCAGCGGCGTGGCGACGGTCAGGGTCTCGGTGAGCGGCCGCAGGCCGGCGGCGAGCGCGGGGAGGAGGACGTAGGTTCCGCTCCCGCCCGCTGCGCGGAGGTCATCGGCGACCCGGGAGTATCCGACGCCGTCGAACACCGCCCCGCGGAACATGGCCCCGTACGCCTGGGTCACCGACTGCCAGATCGCGGTGAAGGCGTCGGACGGGCGATCCAGGAAGTAGCTGAACGTCTCCCGCACCTCCGTGTCGGCGATGACGATGAGCACGGATCCGATGAGGAAGGCGAAGATGAAGCTCATGACCACCACGAGCAGGTCCCCGCGGGCGATCTTCTGCAGGGTCCCGCGGAGGCGGTCCTCGGCCTGCTGCTCGGGGGGCGGCGGCGCGTCGTTGCTCCCGGCCCCTACCCCCGGGGCGGAGCTGGTGTTCTCGGGGTCGACGACGGCGGTCATACGATCTCTCCTTCGTCGGCGAGCTGCGAGTCGGTGGTGCGCGCACCGGCGGCGACGGCCTCACGGGCGGCGTCGACCGTGTAGCCGGCCATCATCAGGCCGAGCACGTCGCGGTCCTCGTCCCCGGGGACGATCCCGAGGATCTGGCCGCGGTACATCACGGCGATGCGGTCCGCCAGCTGGGTGACCTCGTCCAGCTCGGTGGAGACGATGATGACGGGGGTGCCCTTGTCACGCTCGTCGAGGATCCGGCGGTGGAGGAACTCGATCGAGCCGACGTCGACGCCGCGCGTGGGCTGGGAGGCGATCAGCAGGGCGAGCTCGCGGTGCAGGGCGCGGGCCATCACGACCTTCTGCTGGTTGCCTCCGGACAGCGCGGAGACGGCGGAGTCGGCGGACTGGGTGCGCACGTCGAACTCGGGGATCAGGCGCTCCGCGTTCTCCCGCACGGCCCGCAGGGACATGGCGACTGCGCTGCCGAAGGGCCGGCGGTCGTGCTGGTCCAGCACGAGGTTCTCGGCGACCGAGAAGTCCGGGATCAGGGCGTCATGGGTGCGGTCCTCGGGGACGAAGCCGACCCCGGCATCGAGCACCTGCTTGGTGCTGCGGCCCACGAGCTCGCGGCCCTCCAGGGTCGCCGAGCCGTGCACGGTGTCCTCGAGCCCCAGGAGTGCCTCGGCGAGCTCCGTCTGCCCATTGCCCTGGACACCGGCGATGGCGAGCACCTCGCCATGGCGGACGTCGAAGGTGACGCCGTCCAGGGTGCGCACGCCGGCGCTGTCCGTCACCCGCAGATCGGTGACCTGCAGGGCGATCTCGCCCGGGGTCGCCTCGATCTTGTCCTGGGCGAGGGAGACCTGACGGCCGACCATGAGGGAGGCGAGCTCCGCCTGGTCCGCGGAGGGGTCCGCCTCGCCGACGACCTTGCCGCGGCGGATCACGGTGATGCGGTCGGAGACCGCCTTGACCTCACGAAGCTTGTGGGTGATGAAGACGATCGAGGTGCCCTCGTCCCGCAGCTGGCGCATGATCGCCATCAGCTCGTCCGTCTCCTGCGGGGTCAGCACGGCGGTGGGCTCGTCCAGCACGAGCACCTCGGCCCGACGGCTGAGAGCCTTGATGATCTCGACGCGCTGCTGTGCGCCGACGGGGAGGTTCTCGACGAGGGCGTCGGGATCGATCTCGAAGCCGAACCGCGCGGAGATCTCACGCACGAGCGTGCGGGCCGCACCCAGGTCGAGCAGGCCGCCCTTGGTCGGCTCGTGGCCGAGCACCATGTTCTCGGCCACCGTGAAGACGGGGACCAGCATGAAGTGCTGGTGGACCATCCCGATGCCGGCCGCCATGGCGTCACCGGGATCGGAGAAGGAGACGGGCTTCCCGTCGATGACGATCTGGCCGCCGTCGGGTCGGTACAGCCCGTACAGCACGTTCATCAGGGTGGACTTCCCGGCGCCGTTCTCCCCCAGCAGGGAGTGGATCTCCCCGGGTTCGACGACCAGGTCGATCGCGTCATTGGCCACGAAGGACCCGAAGGTCTTCGTGATCCCGCGCAGTTCGAGCTTCACATCTCTCGCTTCCGTCGGCGACGGCCGAGATCATCGGCCGAGCGATCAGGAGGAGGCGGTCCCGGCCCGGGTGGGGCCGGGACCGCCGTTCTCCGGAGGGGTCAGGCAGCCTTGGGCGAGGCCTCGGACTCGACAGTCACCGTGCCGTCGATGATGTCCTGCTTGAGGGTCTCGAGCTCGGCGGAGAGCTCCTCGGGGACGTCGTCCTCGAACTCATGGAACGGGGCCAGGCCCACGCCGCCGTTCTCGAGGGTGCCCACGTACGAGGTCGCGTCGAACTTGCCGTCGGCAGAGGTGGTGATGACGTCCTCGACCGCGGTGTCCATCTCCTTCATCACGGAGGTGAGGATGACGTCCTGGGCGTCCTTGTCGCTCGCGTTCGTCTCGAAGCCGTCGGAGTCGACCCAGATCACGGTGCGATCCTCGCCCTCCTTGGCGGAGGCGAGGGTGCCTGCACCGACCGGTCCGGCGACCGGCATGATGATGTCCGCGCCGGCGTTGTAGAACTCGTCGGAGACGGCCTTGCCCTTGGACTGGTCGTCGAAGGAGCCCACGATGGAGCCCTTCTGGGTCTCCTTGTTCCAGCCGAGGACCTCGACGTCGGTGCCCTTGGACTCGTTGTGGTAGGCGACGCCATCGGCGTAGCCGTCCATGAAGATCGTGACGGTCGGAAGATCCATGCCGCCGTAGGTGGCGACCTTCCCGGTCTCGGTCATGCCCGCGGCGAGGTAGCCGGCCAGGAACGCGGCCTCAGCCGTGTTGAACTCGAGCGGCTTGACGTTGTCGAGCTCGACCGGGTTGCCGTCGGCGTCCTGTGCGGTGGAGTCGACGATCGCGAAGTCGGTGTCCGCGTTGGCCTCGGCGGCGGCGCCGGTGGCCGGGGCCAGCAGGAAGCCGACCGTGACGATCAGGTCGCAGCCCTGCGTGACCATGTTGTTGATGTTCGGGGCGAAATCGGAGTCAGTGGTGGATTCCGCCTCAGCCTGGTCGATGCCGAGGTTCTCGACAGCGGCCTTGAGACCGTTGTGGCTCGACTCGTTGAAGGACTTGTCGTCCCAGCCGCCCGAGTCCGAGACCATGCAGGCCTTGTAGTCGCTCGAGGCGCCGCCGGCATCGCTGCCGCCGCTGCCGCCGCCCTCCTCGGGCGCTGTGCCGCACGATGCGAGGGTGAGGACGCCGGCCCCGGTGAGGGCGAGCGCACGCGTAATGCTCTTCATGGGGGTTCCTCCGCTGGAGAGTCGGGGCCGATCGGGCCCCGGTAGGTCTCGGGCGACAGCATTGTCGCGTTCCGCCTCGGACCATAGCCGTGCGCGGAGGCTCCAGGAGGCCCTCATCGACGCTGAGTATGAACCGTTATGAAATCGACGCGGATGCCACGCCCTGCTGAACGAACGGTGACATCGCGGAGAGTCCGTCGACCGGAAGAGCACGCGACCGGACGATCAGCGGGTCGGGACCCCAACGGGCTGGCAGGTCAGCGGTCCGACCCTCGATGGGGCCGCACCGATGACGGGTCGACAGATCAGCTGACGGCGAGGTCCCGCTGCACGCACGCGCTCGCGAGCACCGAGGCACCGATGCCGATGGCGCGCTCGTCGATCATCAGGTCCCCCATGTGGAGGTCGTACGTGCGCCCGCCCGGGGTCCTGGTCCCCAGACGCGCCAGAGCACCGGGAACCTTCTCGAGATACCAGGCGAAATCCTCCCCGCCCAGGGACTGCGCGGTGGGATCGAGGTTCTCGTGGCCCAGCACGCTGGTGACGGCGGCCGTGAGCACATCGACGCTGGTGGTCGAGTTGGAGACCGGCGGCACTCCACGAGCATGGTCCACCCGGGCCTCGACGCCCCAGGGACGCACGAGGTCCGCGAGGACCGACTCCAGCAGCTCCTCGGCCCTGTCCCAGGCGTCGTGGTCCAGGCACCGCAGAGTTCCTTCGAGGGTGCCGTTGCTGGGGATCGCGTTGAACGCGGACCCTGCATGGATGCTCCCCCAGGTGAGGTTCACCCCGGAGCGAGGATCCATCCGGCGGGTCAGTGCCGCGGGGAGCTGGGTCGCGATCGAGCCGAGCGCGTACACGAGGTCCTGGGTCAGGTGCGGACGCGAGGTGTGGCCGCCCGCTCCGCGCACGTGGATCGACACCGGGTCGGTGGCCGAGGTGATCGGCCCGGACTTGAGCCCGATGTGGCCGACGTCCACGCCCGGGTCGCAGTGCAGCGCGAGGATCGAGTCGACACCGTCCACGACGCCCTGGCCGATGAGGTCCAGCGCCCCGCAGGGATGCATCTCCTCCGACGGCTGGAACACCAGGCGCACCCCGCGCCGCAGCGCACCGGCGTCGGCGACGCGCACGAGGGCCGTCGCCGCGCCGAGCACGGCACTCATGTGCACGTCATGGCCACAGGCGTGGGAGACGCCCTCGACCGTGGAGCGGTAGGACACGGTGGACAGCTCCGGGATGCCGAGGGCGTCCATGTCCGCGCGCAGGGCGATCGGCGCGAGATCCGGTTCGCTGCCGGGGATGTCGCAGATCGCCCCGGTGCTCGCGAGCCGCTGCGGGGACAGCCCGAGCGCGGAGAGCCGGTCCACGACGTAGTCGGTCGTGGCGTGCTCCTCGTGAGAGAGCTCGGGATGACGGTGGAGGTGACGGCGCACGTCGCGCAGCTCGTCGGCCTTCTCGGCGATCGTGCGCGCGATGAGACCCTCGGGTCCCAGCATCGACCGCTGCTCCGCGGTTCCCAGCAGGACCTGCTGCGGCTGCTCCACCTGTCCACTCCCTCGTGCCACTGATCCTCGATGCCTTCTCTGCCGTGTCCAGCTGTGCGATGTCCCGCCGCGATCAGCGCAGGCGTCCACGACCATGCTCGTCGAGCAGGTCGACGAGCCGGGTGAGGTCCTGTGCATGATCGTCGGCGAGCACCAGCAGGGCGTCCTCGGTGTCCACGATGCTGATGCCCTGCAGCCCGACCAGGGCGATGTGACGATCGGTGGAACCGTACACCGTGGCCGCAGAGCCGATGGCATCGACCGTCGAGGTGCCCAGCACCCGGACATCCGAGCCGTCTGCGTCGGGCCCCCACTCGCGCAGCTGGCGGGCGAGCGCGGCGAAATCGCCGACGTCGTCCCAGCCGAAGGAGGCCGGCACCACGGCGACCCGTCCCGCCGCTGCGAGAGGCTCGGCGAGGGCATGGTCGATCGCGATCGAGGTCAGGGTGGGCCAGTTCCGTGCCAGCACCTCGTCATACTTCTCGGTGCCGGAGGCCGCGGCGATCTCCCGCACGCCCCGGGCGAGGCCGGGGATCTGCACAGCGAGCTCGTCGAGCAGCACCCGGGCACGCACGACGAACATCCCGGCGTTCCAGAAGAAGGTCCCGGCCGCGACGAACCGCTCGGCCGTGTCCAGATCCGGCTTCTCCACGAACCGCGAGACGGGGAGGGCGCCGAGCGCACGACATGCCGCAGGATCCGTGCCGGGTCCTGCCGGATGCTGTTCTGCCGGGGCCTGCTCGATATAGCCGAAGCCGGTCGCCGGTGACGTCGGCCGGATCCCGAGGGTGACGAGGTAGCCGAGCTCCGCGACCTGGCGCGCGGCCGCGACGTCTCGGGCGAAGTCCTCCGGCGCGGAGATCAGATGGTCCGCAGCGAAGGAGCCGATCACCGCGTCGGGCTCCTCGTGCTCCACGAGCGCGGCCGCGAGCGCGATCGCCGGCATCGAGCTGCGCGGGGAGGGCTCGGTGATGATTCGGGCCCGCACGCCGGACCCCGGGGAGCCCATCTCGTCCAGCTGCACCCGCACCGCCCCGGCTTGCGCGCCCCCTGTGACGATGATCGGTGGGCTGTCGGCCAACGGCGCCAGGCGCTGCACCGTCTGCTGCAGGAGCGAGGTGCCGCTCCCGGTGAGATCCAGGAGGAACTTCGGTCGGGCACGGCGTGAGAGCGGCCACAATCGGGTGCCGGCACCGCCGGCCGGGATCACGGGGATGAACGGAGCCTCAGGCATCTGCCCAGGGTATCCGGGCCCGGAACCCGCCAGCGGCAGGGGCATCGGGACGTGTCGTCGGGCCCCGCAGGGTGCCCCCGACCTGCACATCACGGTGCTACGCTGGCTCTGCCCCTGTCGGGGGCGATGATGATGTCGCCGTGTCGTGAACCAGGTGCCCACGGGGTGCCTCGAGCGCCGCGAAGGCCGTCCGGGCACGCCCCGGGGGTCCGCGCGCCCCACCACTTCGGTGATGCATCCCGTTCCCGGCGTTCACCCGTCGCTTCTGGAGGAACTCCGTGGCATCAGCCAAATCCGGGACGCTGTATCGCGGTCGCGAAGGCATGTGGTCCTGGGTCGCTCACCGCATCTCGGGAATGCTCATCTTCCTGTTCCTGCTCGTGCATGTCCTCGATACCGCATTGGTGCGGGTCTCCCCTGAGGCATACAACGAGGTGATCGGCCACTACAAGACCATCGTGTTCGGTCTCGGCGAGATCGGACTCGTCGCCGCGATCGTGTTCCACGCCCTCAACGGCCTGCGCATCATCCTCGTGGACTTCTGGTCCAAGGGCACCACGCATCAGCGGGCCCTGTTCTGGGGCGTCGTGATCGTCTGGGCCGTCCTGATGGTCGGCTTCGTCCCCCGTCAGCTCATGCACATGTTCGGAGCCTGATGATGAGTGCACAGTCTGCAACCTCGATTCCTGATCCCACCACGCGCTACCGCCGCACCGGCCAGCGCGGTCTCAACACCGAGATGATGTCGTGGCTGTTCATGCGCATCTCCGGTGTCCTGCTCGTGATCCTCGTCTTCGGCCACCTCTTCGTGAACCTGTGGCTCGGCGAGGGCGTCAAGGGCATCGACTTCGCCTTCGTCGGCGGCAAATGGGCCAACCCGTTCTGGCAGGTCTGGGACCTCCTGATGCTCTGGCTCGGCCTCATCCACGGCGGCAACGGCGTGCGCACGATCATCAACGACTACGCGCGCAGCTCCACGCTGCGGCTGACCCTCAAGGGCCTGCTGTACTTCGCGGTCGTCGTGACGGTCGTCCTGGGCACCCTGGTGATCTTCACCTTCAACCCGTGCCCCGTCGGCGCCGAGCCGAGCCTGCTGCCCTCCTTCTGCGAAGGCTGACGGCCTCCCCCCGGGAGCCGGCAGGTCCGGCTCCCGACCCAGTTCTCACCGGTCGACCCCGAAACGGAGCAGTCACCAGACATGCAGACCCATAACTACGACGTGGTCATCGTCGGTGCCGGCGGCGCCGGCATGCGCGCCGCCCTGGAATCCTCCAAGGACTCCCGCACCGCGGTCGTCACCAAGCTCTACCCCACGCGCTCCCACACGGGTGCGGCGCAGGGCGGCATGTGCGCCGCCCTCGCCAACGTCGAGGAGGACAACTGGGAGTGGCACACCTACGACACCGTCAAGGGCGGTGACTACCTGGTCGACCAGGACGCCGCCGAGGTGATGGCCAAGGAGGCCATCGACGCGGTGCTCGACCTCGAGAAGATGGGGCTGCCGTTCAACCGCACCCCCGAGGGACGCATCGACCAGCGGCGCTTCGGCGGCCACACCCGCGAGCACGGCGAGGCGCCCGTGCGCCGCTCCTGCTACGCCGCGGACCGCACCGGTCACATGATCCTGCAGACCCTCTATCAGAACTGCGTGAAGCAGCAGGTGGAGTTCTTCAACGAGTACTACGTGCTTGACATCCTCATGACCGGCGATCCCCGCTCCGACGAGGGCGTGCGCGCCTCCGGCGTGGTCACCTACGAGCTGGCCACCGGCGAGATCCACATCTTCCGGGCGAAGTCGGTCGTGTTCGCCTCCGGCGGCTTCGGCAAGATCTTCAAGACCACCTCGAACGCCCACACCCTGACCGGTGACGGCCCCGCCATGGCGTTCCGTCGCGGCATCCCGCTGGAGGACATGGAGTTCTTCCAGTTCCACCCGACGGGCCTCGCCGGCCTCGGCATCCTGCTGTCGGAGGCGGCCCGCGGAGAGGGCGCGATCCTGCGCAACTCGAACATGGAGCGCTTCATGGAGCGCTACGCCCCGACGCTGAAGGACCTCGCCCCGCGCGACGTGGTCGCCCGCGCCATGGCCAACGAGGTGCGCGAGGGTCGAGGCTGCGGACCGAAGAAGGACTACGTCTACCTCGACCTCACCCACCTCGAGCCCGCGCACATCGATGCGAAGCTCCCGGACATCACCGAGTTCGCCCGCACCTACCTGGGCGTGGAGCCGTACACGGACCCCGTGCCCGTCTTCCCGACGGCGCACTACGGCATGGGCGGCATCCCCACCAACATCCGTGGTGAGGTGCTCCGCAACGCCACAGACGTGATCCCGGGGATGTACGCCGCCGGCGAGACCGCCTGCGTCTCGGTCCATGGCGGAAACCGTCTGGGCACCAACTCGCTGCTGGACATCAACGTCTTCGGTCGCCGCGCCGGGATCGCCGCCGCGGAGCACGCCAAGACCGTGGAGCTCGCCGAGCTGCCCGAGAACCTCGAAGCCCCCACGGTGGAGCTGCTCGAGCGTCTCCGCGATCGTCCCGCCACGGAGGACCGCGTGGCGAACATCCGTCTCGAGCTGCAGGAGGTCATGGACGCCAACGTCCAGGTGTTCCGCACCGATGAGACCTGCCGTATCGCGCTCGCCAAGATCGTGGAGCTCAAGAAACGCTACGAGACGGTCGCCATCCAGGACAAGGGGCGTCGTTACAACCTCGACCTCATGGAGGCCGTCGAGCTCGGCTTCCTGCTCGATCTCGCAGAGATCGTGGCCATCGGGGCGCTGCACCGCAAGGAATCCCGCGGCGGCCACTTCCGGGAGGACTTCGACAAGCGTGACGACGTCAACTTCCTCAAGCACACCATGGCCTACCGCACCCTGGAAGGCGAACAGGGCGAAGAAGGCACTTCGATCCGTCTGGGCACCAAGCCCGTCGTGATCACCCGCTACGAGCCGAAGGAGCGCACGTTCTGATGACTGCCGTCGCAGAGAAGTCCCAGGCCGAGTCCCCGCAGCCCGAGGTCGAGGAGATCCCCTCCTTCGACGTCACGCTGCGCATCAATCGGTTCAACCCCGAGGACGAGAAGGGCTCCTACTGGGAGGACTTCACCGTCACGATGCACGGCACCGACCGTGTGCTCGATGCCATGCACGAGATCAAGTGGCATCTGGACGGGTCCCTGACCTTCCGCCGCTCCTGCGCACACGGCGTGTGCGGGTCCGACGCGATGCGGATCAACGGTCGCAACCGCCTGGCCTGCAAGACGCTCCTGAAGGACCTCGACGTCGACAAGCCGATCACCGTCGAGCCCATCAAGGGCCTGCCGGTCGAGAAGGACCTGATCGTCGACATGGAGCCGTTCTTCGACTCCTACCGCGAGGTCATGCCGTTCCTCGTGGCCAAGGGTCAGGAGCCCAGCAAGGAGCGCCTGCAGTCCGCCGAGGAGCGCGAGCGCTTCGACGACACCACCAAGTGCATCCTCTGCGCCGCGTGCACGTCCTCGTGCCCCGTGTTCTGGACCGACGGGCAGTACTTCGGCCCCGCCGCGATCGTCAGCGCGCACCGCTTCATCTTCGACTCGCGCGATGATGCCGGTGAGCAGCGCCTGGAGATCCTGAACTCGAAGGAGGGCGTGTGGCGCTGCCGCACGACCTTCAACTGCACCGAGGCGTGCCCCCGCGGCATCCAGGTGACCAAGGCGATCGCCGAGGTCAAGCAGGCTGTGATCCGCGGCCGCGTCTGAGCCGCCCTGGGAATGCCGGCGCCTGAGGAGCCGCTCGGGAGCAATGCCCCCTGAGGACCGATTCGTCGTCGAACATCGGTCCGCAGGGGGCATTTCTGGTGCCGTCCTCAGGAGTAGGAGATCACCAGGGGTGCGTGGTCGGACCAGCGGGTGTCGTAGCTGGGGGCGCTGTCGACCTGTGCCGTCGACGCCCGGGCCGCGAGATCCGTCGTCGCGAGCTGGTAGTCGATCCTCCAGCCCGAATCGTTGTCGAAGGCCTTGCCGCGCTGGGACCACCAGGTGTAAGGGCCGGGGCCGTCCCCGTGCAGCGTGCGGTGCACGTCCACGTATCCGGCGTCCGACGTGAGGCGATCCAGGTAGGCGCGCTCCTCGGGCAGGAACCCGGCGGACTTCCGGTTGCCCTTCCAGTTCTTGATGTCCCATTCGGTGTGGGCGATGTTGATGTCGCCGGTGAGCACCACGTGGCGCCCGTCGGCCCGCAGCTGCTCGAGACGTTCCATCATGATGTCGAGGAAGGCGTACTTGTCGGTCATGGTCTGCGGCTTCTCGGTGTTGCCGGAGTGCATGTAGCACGAGATGACGGTGAGGGTGCGGCCATCGCCGAAGGGGTCAACGACGTCGGTCTCCAACCAGCGACCGGTGTGCGCCGGCTCGGTGAGACCCGGCAGACCGCCCCGTGCTCCGTCGAGGTCGACATCCTCGCGCGAGGAGCGGACGGCGATCGCGACGCCGGCACGGCCCTTGAGCTCCGACGCCTCCCCGACGATGGTCCAGTCGTCCCCGACCAGCCCGGCGAGCAGCTCCCCCGGGGCGCGCACCTCCTGGAGAGTGACGACATCCGCGGACGTGGAGGCGAGCCAGTCGCCCATTCCCTTCCGGGCGGCGGCGCGCAGGCCGTTGACGTTGACGGTGGCAAGAGTGAAAGTCATGCCCGCCAGTATTCCAGGCCGAGCTGACGTTCTCCGCGCTCCACGCGCACCCGACGCTCCGGACGCTCCGGACGGTCCCGACGCTCCCGACGGTGCGAATGCTCCTGATGATGGGGATGCTGCGACTCCGGTGCGGCGGGCCGGTTCACGGCAGGTACGGGCTCGGCGTCGCCGCGGAGAGGAGGATCTGGTCGATCGGCCCGCCGTGCTCCCCCAGGTGCCCTCCGAGCAGGAGACCGACGGCGGAGATCGGTGACGGCACAGCTCCGTCACCGATCCCCTGGCTGACCGCGATACCTGTGGCGCCGCCCACCCTGTCGGCATGCTGCTCGGCCTGCTCGACGCTCATCCCCCAGAATCCGGACCCCATCGCTCCCCGTCTCCACCCGCTCAGAACCGTCTGCGGACGCTGCTGCCCCGCGACTGCGTTCACCGTATCCAGGGGCTGGACGGGCCACCATGGGGAGGGGTCCCCATGACGGCCTTCCGAGCGGAGGTGGCCGGCGAGGCCGCCCGATCAGTCCGCAGAGACCGCAGCCGCGCGCTCGGCGGACTCGACGACGTTCTTCATCAGCAGCGCGCGGGTCATGGGGCCGACGCCACCGGGGTTGGGGCTGATCCAGGCGGCGACCTCGGCCACCGCGGGGTCCACGTCGCCCACGAGCTTCGCCTTCCCGCCCTCGGGGTCCTCCTGACGGGAGACGCCGACGTCCAGCACGATCGCGCCCGGCTTGACGTCCTCGGGGCGCACCAGGTGGGCGGCACCGGCTGCGGCGACGATCACGTCAGCGCGGCGCAGGTGGGCCGGGAGGTCAGTGGTGCCGGTGTGGCAGAGCGTGACGGTCGCGTTGTACTCGCGGCGGGTCAGCAGCGCGCCGATCGAGCGGCCGACGGTGATGCCACGGCCGACGACCACGACGTCCTTGCCGCGCAGATCGAGCCCGTGACGCTCCATGAGCTCGATGACTGCGCGCGGCGTGCAGGGCAGCGGGGTCGTGATCTCGGTGTAGGCGTTCAGCACCAGGCGGCCGAGGTTCATGGGGTGCAGGCCGTCGGCGTCCTTGGCGGGATCGATGCGCTCGAGGATCGCATCGGTGTCGATCTGCTTCGGCAGCGGGAGCTGCACGATGTATCCGGTGCAGGTCGGGTCGGCGTTCAGCTCGTCGACGACGGCCTCGACATCGGCCTGGGTGGCGTCGGCCGGGAGGTGCTTCTGGATGGAGTGGAGCCCGATCTGCTCGCTGTCGCGGTGCTTGCCGCGCACGTAGGCGGCGCTGCCCGGGTCCTCCCCCACCAGCACCGTGGCCAGGCCGGGGCGCTCATGCCCGCCCTCGACGAGGCGGGTGACGCGCTCGGCGAGCTCCTCCTTGATCGTCTTCGCTGTGGCCTTGCCGTCGAGGATCTGAGCCGTCATGGCGCTCCTTGGGGTGTCTGTGCTGATGTCGGTGGGAGGGGCGTGCCGAAGGGATGTGCGGAGGGTGTGCCGAGGGGACGCGGCCGGTGACCGGAGCGCTGGAGGGCTCCCCGGTGCGCGCGAGCGCCGGGAACAGCCGTGGGACCCGGCATGGAGATGCCGGGTCCCACCTGTCGATCAGTACTGCTCGAGGTCGGCGTACAGCGGCTTCGCGTCGGCGAGGGCCGCGGTGCGCCGGCGGAGGGACTCCAGGTCCTCGCCGCCGGTCAGGGCCAGCGCGATGACGTCGGCGACCTCGGTGAACTCCGCGGCGCCGAAGCCACGGGTGGCCAGGGCCGGGGTGCCGATGCGCAGGCCCGAGGTGACGCGCGGCGGCCGCGGGTCGTTGGGGACGGCATTGCGGTTCACGGTGATGCCGGCCTCGTGGAGGCGATCCTCGGCCTGCTGGCCGTCGAGCTCGCTGTCAACCAGGTCCACCAGCACCAGGTGCACGTCGGTGCCGCCGGAGATCACCTTCACGCCGGCAGCCTTGGCGTCCTCCTCCTGGAGGCGATCCGCGAGGAGCTTCGCGCCCTCGAGCGTGCGGGCCTGGCGGTCCTTGAAGTCCTCGGTGGCGGCCACCTTGAGGGCCACGGCCTTCGCCGCGATGACGTGCATGAGCGGGCCGCCCTGCTGACCGGGGAACACGGCGGAGTCGATCTTCTTGGCCCACTTCTCGGTGCACAGGATCATGCCGGAGCGGGGGCCGCCGATGGTCTTGTGGATCGTGGTGGAGACGACGTCCGCATAGGGGACGGGGCTGGGGTGCAGGCCGGCCGCGACGAGTCCCGCGAAGTGCGCCATGTCGACCCACAGAGCCGCGCCGACCTCGTCGGCGATCTCCCGGAACGTCGGGAAGTCGAGCTGCCGGGTATAGGCGGACCAGCCGGCGACGATGACCTTGGGCTGCTCGGCCACGGCCAGCTCGCGCACCTTGTCCATATCGATCAGGCCCGTCTCGGGCTCGGTCTCGTAGGCGACGATGTCGTAGAGGCGGCCGGAGAAGTTGATCTTCATGCCGTGGGTGAGGTGGCCGCCATGGGCGAGGGACAGGCCCATGAGCTTGTCGCCGGGGCGGGCGAGGGCGTGCATCACGGCGGCGTTCGCGGACGCACCCGAGTGCGGCTGCACGTTGGCGTGCTCGGCCCCGAACAGCTCCTTCGCCCGGTCGATCGCGATCTGCTCGGCGACGTCGACCTCTTCGCAGCCGCCGTAGTAGCGACGACCCGGGTATCCCTCGGCGTACTTGTTGGTCAGGACGGAGCCCTGGGCCTGGAGCACGGCGCGCGGCACGAAGTTCTCGCTGGCGATCATCTCGAGGGTGCGCTGCTGGCGGGCGAGCTCACGGTCGAGGACTGCGGCGATATCCGGGTCGAGATCGGCGATGGACTGATCGAGGACGTTCACGGGGCCTCCTGCGGTGACGGTCGGGGCGGCGACGGGCGCCGTGGCTACATCCTAGGCCGCGCTCAGAGATCGAGGCCGAGGCGTACAGGTTCCGGGACCAGCTGGATGCCGAAGGTCTCCTGGACCCGTCCCTGCACGTCGCGCGCGAGGGCCACCAGGTCGTCGCTGGTGGCGCCGCCGCGGTTGGTCAGGGCCAGGGAATGCTTGGACGAGACCGCCGCCCGCTCCCCCACGGCGTGGCCCCGCTCCACCCCGGCGTGGCTGATCAGCCACGCCGCGCTGGTCTTGATCCTGCCGTCCCCGGCGTCGAACTGCGGGGCGCCCTCGGGCAGCTCCGCCGCCTGGGATGCCTCGAGGATCGGGTTCGTGAAGAAGGAGCCCGCGCTCCAGGTGTCGTGGTCGGCGGGATCCAGCACCATGCCCTTGGACGCGCGCACGGCCAGCACGGCCTCCCGCACCTCCTGCATCGGCGCCCGGCCCCCTGCCTGGACGCCGAGGGTATCGGCGAGCTGCCCGTAGCGGATCGGGGCGGAGAGGCTGCCGATCGTGTGCTGGAAGGTCACCGAGAGCACCACATAGCGCCCGGTGGGCGAGGCGACGGGCCCGGAGTACCGGGTGCGCTTGAAGATGCTGTCGCGGTAGGCGAACTCGCAGTCCGCGGCGAAGAAGGTGCGCACCGCGTTCTTCTCGCGATCCCAGGTGCGCACCCGGGAGATCGTCGAGGCCACTTCCTGTCCGTAGGCGCCGACGTTCTGGATCGGGGTGGCGCCCACGGTCCCGGGGATCCCGGAGAGCGCTTCGATGCCCACCATCTCCCGGGCGATCGCATAGCGCACCGCCCGATCCCAGGTGACTCCCGCGAAGTATTCGACGATCGCGCCCCCGCAGGTGGGATCCAGCGGCGTGAGGTCCGCCGGGTCGACGGGGATGCCGTCTGGTTCACCGGAGGCGCCGACCTCGCAGGTCGCGTCGAGCAGGGGCGGCTCCTCCGGATCCCGCAGCAGCACGACGGTCCCCGGGAAGGGCTCGTCCGAGGCGACCAGGTTCGAGCCGCCGCCGAGGACCAGCAGCGGCTCGCCGGCCGCGTCCGCGGCGCGGACCGCCTCGATGACCTCGTCGGCGGTTCTCGCCTCGATCAGGTTCGAGATCTCGCCGCCGATGCGCAGCGTGGTGAGGTCGGAGAGCCTCATGCCGTGGCGACCTGGTCCGAGTCAGCGGTCGCGGTCGGCAGCGCGAACGTGGCGCGGGCACGGCCGAGGACCTTGGTGCCGTCGACCTCTGCCGCGATGTCCACCCGTGCGGTCCCGGCACCTTCGTCGATGGCTCCGACCACCGCGACGACCTCGAGGGTGACCGATCCGGTGGCCGGCACGGGAACCGGATTGGTGAAGCGCACCGAGTAGGCCCGCACGGTGGTGGGGTCTCCGAGGGCGTCCAGCAGCCCGGTGACCGCGACGCCCATGGTCAGCATGCCGTGGGCGATCACGCCGGGCAGCCCCGCGTCGGTGGCGACGGTGTCGTTGTAGTGGATGGGGTTGAAGTCCCCCGAGGCCCCGGCGTAGCGCACGAGCGTGTCACGGGTGATCTCATGCGTCGTGCGGGCGATCTCCTGGCCGACGCTCAGGTCGGAGAGGTCGCGAGGGGTGGCGGGTGCGGCGGTCATGTCTGCTCCTGGGATCTCTGCGCGGGTCGGGACGAGGCGACCGCTGCAGGTGGGGGTGGTCTGTCGTCGATGCCGGATCGTCGGCGCTGAATCGTCGGCGCCGGACCATCGATGCCGGATCGTCGGCGCCGGATCATCGACGGTGCGTGACGGGTCAGTCCCCGCGGACGACGATCATGCTGCGCACTGCGGCGACATCGGCCCCGGAGGCGTCGACCAGGTCGACGCGGGTCGCGATCATCGAGTGGCCGCCGGCAGCACGCACGGACTCGACGGTGAGCGTGGGGACCAGGGAATCGCCGGCGACGACCGGTCGATGCAGGGTGAAGGACTCCTCGCCGTGGACGACGCGCGTGAAGTCGATGCCGGAGGCCGGGTCCTCGATGTACTGGGCCTCGGTGGCCTGGGCGAGGGAGACCAGGAACGTGGGCGGGGCGATCACGTCGGCGTGGCCGGCCGCACGCGCGGCCGCCGGGTCGGTGTGCAGCGGCGAGCTCGCCCCGGTCGCCCGGGCGAACTCGGCGATCTTCGCGGCCGAGACGGTGTGCGCAGGACCGGCCGGGTACGTGCGGCCCGCGAAGGCGGGGTCTGGGGTGGTCGTCATGTCATCTCCCGAGGGGACACGGCCGGTGGGGCCGACGGATGCTGTCGAACCGATGATCTCAGGAGGGCCCGGGCCCCGCAGGACGGCGCTCGGAGGAGCCGACCGCTGTGATGCTGGGCTCACCGGTTCCGGATGCACGAAAGGCCACCCGGGACATGCCCGTGTGGCCTTTGGTGACGTGTGCTCGACCTGGTCAGCGGGTCTCGCGGTGTGCCGTCTGCTTGCCGCAGGTCGGGCAGAACTTCGAGAGCTCGAGCCGATCCGGGGTGTTGCGACGGTTCTTCTTGGTGATGTAGTTGCGCGCCTTGCAATCAACACATGCCATGGTGATCTTGGGACGCACGTCAGAGCTCTTGCTCGCCACGGTTCGCCTCTTTCGTCCGGGTGGTGCGCCTGACGGCGCGCCTCGTGGGTCCCCGTACTCGGGGGATGTGGATCGTGCACTCCGGCGGTAGCCGACGTGGTACCGAGGGCGGGGATCGAACCCGCGACCTCACGATTATGAGTCGTGCGCTCTAACCGTCTGAGCTACCCCGGCTTGACCGATGAAACGGCCCGATCTCGAATGAGACCGGGCCGCCGCATCCATCAGAGCCCTGAAAGGGAATCGAACCCTTGACCTTCTCCTTACCATGGAGACGCTCTGCCGACTGAGCTATCAGGGCAACCCGGTGAACCTTACCCTCGTCCTTGCCGCGAGGCAATTCGAGGTCAGGCCCCCGTGCTTCGGGTCACAAGGACCCTCCGCTGCATCAGATCACGAGGATCGTCCGCGGTGGCAGGTGAGGGATTCGAACCCACGAAGGCGATGCCAGCTGATTTACAGTCAGCTCCCTTTGGCCACTCGGGTAACCTGCCAGGCGTTCACTTCCGATGCCTGCCCGATCAGATCGGGTGCCAGCGGAAGCGGACTCGAAACAGCATACCGGCGCTCCGTCGGCGGCGCTAACCCAGAAGCCGTCTATGGTGCATGAAGAAGGTCACAAGGGCTCCTGAGCAGGCCGAACCGTCGCAGCGGGCAAGCTCGTCAGGAGGGCCCCGGACCGCTTCCGGGCCGGACAGACACCACAGTGCCGCCATCGGGCGGCCGCAGGAGGGAAGGACGCACCGTGGCAGATTCATCGTTCGACATCGTCAGCAAGCTCGACCGGCAGGAGGTCGACAACGCCGTCAACCAGGCCGTCAAGGAGGTGGGGCAGCGCTACGACTTCCGCAACACCGGTGCGTCGATCACCCTCAGCGGCGACGAGATCGTGATGACGGCCAATGCGGAGGAGCGCGTGCTCGCCATCCTGGACGTCGTGCAGTCCAAGCTGATCCGTCGCAACCTCTCGTTGAAGGCCCTGGACGTCGGCGAGCCCAAGCAGTCCGGCAAGGAGGTCCGCCTGGTCGCCGGCCTCAAGGAGGGCATCAGCACCGACGACGCCAAGAAGATCTCCAAGCTGATCCGGGAAGAGGGCCCCAAGGGGGTCAAGGCGCGGATCGAGGGCGATGAGCTGCGGGTGTCCTCGAAGAGCCGCGACGACCTCCAGGGCGTGATCACGCTCCTCAAGGGCAAGGATCTCGACGTCGCGCTCCAGTTCGTGAACTACCGCTGAGGCTGCTCCGCAGCTGAGCATGCAGAAGGTCCCGTCCCCCTGGTGGGGACGGGACCTTCTGCATGCCCGTTCGCACACCCCGGCGGGCCGTGCGATCAGCGCGTCACTGCATGTCCGACGTGGTGTCCTGCTGATCGGCGTGCGTGCTCAGAGCGTCCGACCGACGCTGGAACCCCTCGACCAGCGCGTTCACCGCTCCCGAGCAGAACGCGCTCCAATCCTCCCGGAAGCCGTCATAGTCGGGACCGAGCCAGTCGACCGAGGTCACCGTGGTGGTCACCGTCTCGACCTGCTCGAGGATCTGGCGACCCGCCTCGTTCACCGCGGTCGCCACATCGCGCCCCTCATCCGGATTCATACCCTTGAAAGTCATCATCTGCCCCTTGCTGGAAAGTCTGGATACTGCGCCGACGGAAACGGGTGATCCCTGACGGATCAGGCCGACGCCTCCCGCTGTGCACCCGCATTGCGCGCGGCGCGCTCGGCCAGATCGGCGGTCTTCGTGACCACGTGCTGGACCTGCGTGCCGAGGTCCCCATCGAACTCGGTCAGGTACCGGTCCCTGTCCTCACCCGTCCAATCGAGCTCCGCGACGCGGGCCTGGATCTGGGTGTAGATCTGCTGGATCTGCTCACCGGCCTCGGTGATCTGGCTGCCCATCTGCTCGACGGACTCCGGGGTCATGCCCTTCTTCATGGTGTCCTCCATGTGGTAGTTGCCAAGGTCCCCACCTACTCGACACGCAGCGCTGACCCACGGCCACCGGCCGCTTGCTCAACCCGGCTCTCCAGGTGGTGGCGCAACCCTAGACCGGGCTCTCGGCCGGGCACCATGGGGGCGTTCGCGCATGGTCCTCCACATCCCGAAAACACGCTGCAGCCCCAGGTCATCGGGATTTTCCACCGTATCGACCGATTGTGGACAACGCGGTCCCGGACGCAGAGAACCCCGGTACCGCGCCAGCGATACCGGGGTTGCCAGAGTGACCAGGAGTACCGGGTTGTGGGATCAGACCCGGTCCAGCGGCCCGAGACTCCTCAGCTCAGGTCGAGGACCACCGAGTCCTGGATGGAGCGCACGGTCTCGATCTCGTCGTCGGCCATCTCCGCCCCGCAGCTGCCCACGAGCTCCACCACGTCCTTGGCCACCCCTCCGCGGTCGACGACCGCATAGCGGGCCGCCTGCACCACGGTGGGCCGATCCTCCTGGGTGTACCCGTACTCGCTGGCGATCCAGGTGATCCCGTCGACCTCGACCTCGCCCGTGCCGATCTCCTCGAGCCCGGGGAGCGCCGCCTTGCGCTGCTCGAGGCCGGCTCTGGCCGCGTCCCGGGTGAACTCGGGGCCGAAGCGCTGCACGGTGACGACGACGTTCGCGCGGAACTGACCGTCCACCCGCGGCTGGGCCACGGCGAGCTGGACTCCGGGCACCGTCAGGGTCTCCCAGTCATCGGGGACCTCGACCGTGATCCGGGGAGGACCAGGGAAATCCGGGCTCGGGTACGAAATGCTCCTGGGCATTCACAACTCCATTCTTCCCGTCGGCAACGGCGCCAAACATATCAGCAAGCCAGATGCGGGATTCCCGAGCAGAACGACTGCCCGGGTTGCTCCGGCTCCTGCACGGGACCGACGACGGCGATCAGGTCGAGGAGGCCCCGTCCTGCTCGGCGGCGTTGCGATCGGCCGTATCCCCCAACTCGTGGACCGAGGTCATGATCCGCTGCATCGCCGGGACCATCTCGCTCGACCACTGGCCCCGGAAGCGATCCGCATCCGGTCCGGTCCAGTCCACACCCTCGAGACCGGAGGTGAGCTCCTGTTCGATCTTGGTGATCTCCGCAGCCGCCTCGCGCAGCTGGCCGGACATCCGGCGGACCTCGTCGACGTCCATCCCCTTCGTGGCATTCACGATGTGGTTCCCCTTCCTGGTGACTCGCGCTCCCGCCGCGTCGGGATGTGGCCCGCCGCGGGTGGACAGGCACACTCTAGAGCGATGCGGCAGCCCGGACCATGGGGAGGCATCCCCTGGGGATAACTCCGTACGCCGCGGATCGTGCCCCAGGAAGAGATCAGCCGGTCACCTGTGCGACCTGCAGTTTCATCGCCCGACCGCCGTGGATCAGGAATCCTCGCCCGGCGGGGAAGTCCGTTCGACGGATCCTCCCCAGTCCCGTGCCGAGCAGGGATTCGCCGTCCATGTCACCCGGCTGGAGCAGCAGCCCTCGCCGTCCGGCCTTGAACGGCTGGGCCAGGACGTACGCCTGCGACCAGGATGTCGACTCGTTCTCGCCCACGACGAACTGGCCCTCGCGGAGACAGGCGCGGAGGAGCGTGTCGAGCTCCGACTCGATACCGGTTCCGGTGAAGTCGGCGACACCGTCCACGAACAGCGCGAGCCGCCCCTCCCCCACGGCACCGGAGTCGACGGTCCGTCGCAGCTGCGCCGCGAGCTCCCGGACCGACTCCGGGTCCGAGCCCTCCACGTCCCAGATCGGCAGCCCGGTCAGCGGGGTGCGGCGCGCGGAGAAGCGCACCAGACGCATCGGGTTCTCCAGCGCCCCGAGCCCGCTGGCGATCGTGCGCATCGCGGTGGTGCGACCGGAGCCCATCGGTCCGGAGACCATGAAGGCTCCCCGAGGCTCGACGGTGATCTCTGCGAGCGTCTCGTCGGCCAGACCGAGCACGGGCCGTCCCGCGACCACCGGTCGCAGATCCGCCAGCTCCACCCGCTCGGGCAGACGGTCGATGGAGGGCACCTCGGGAACCCCGGCCCGACGCATGGCCTCGGCCAGCTTGGCGACCTCCCGTGACTGGATGGCGACGTTGGAGTCGCCGCCGTGGACGGCGACCTGGACCTCATGCCCGTCCAGAATCCCGCGGCCGGCCGGTGAGCTGGCATCCAGCACGTCCTTGGCCACGCCGAAGCCCGCATAGTCGTCAGGGCCGGACATGCGGTGGATGAGTCGACGCTGGATCGAGGATCCCAAGGAGGTCGGGATCGCGCTGGGACGGTCCCCGGTGACGACGACATGCACGCCCACCTGCCGGCCGTCGGTCGCGATCTGCACGAAGGCGGTGAACCACGCGGACAGGCTCGAGTAGTCGTACGCCTCGCGGAAGGCCGCCATCCCATCCACGAGCAGCAGGATGCGCGGGGTCCCGGGCGCGCTGGCCAGCTCGCGGTACTGCGTCACCGATCCCGCCCGGGTCCGAGCGAACTCCTTGGCACGCTGGTCGATGAGTTCTCGCAGCGTGCGCAGCAGCCTGATCACCCGCTCCTCGTCCTCCCCCGGGACGATGGACCCCACGTGCGGGAGGTCCTCGAGCATGGTCAGCCCCGAGGTGCCGAAGTCGAGCCCGTAGACGTGGACGGGGCCGCCGCGCACGGTCGAGGCGGCGGAGATCGCGATCGTGCGCAGCGTCGTCGACTTGCCGGACCCGCCGGTCCCGTAGACGGCCATGTTGCCGTCCCGGTCCGGGTAGTACGCCACCGTCGGCTGCGCCTGGTCCTCGGGCTTGTCCATGACGCCCAGGAGCAGCTCGTCGTCGATCCGACGGGAGGGCAGGCGGGACAGGTCGTAGGCATCGGCGAGCTCGGACAGCCACGGCTTGCGCGGAGCCGGCACCCCGGCCTTCGCCGAAGCGGCACGCACCGTGGCGACGATCCGCGTGATGTCCTGGGCGCCGGGGTCCGCGACCTCCGTGGCGGGCGGTGCCGGGATGTCCCACTGCACGCCGGTGCCGAAGTCCTTCTCGACGATGTCGATCCGAGTGGGCTCGGGCTCGTCGCTCGTCCAGCCGCCCGCGTAGCCGGTCTGGAAGGTCGCGAGCCGGCCGGGACCGGTCTTCGCCGCCGCCCGCCCCGGGATGCCCGGATCGAAATGCGCCGCCGACGGATCGCCGAGGATGTCCTGGGAATCGGCCTCGTCCGCCATCCGCAGCGCGATGCGGAGGTTGGTGTTCGCACGCAGGTTGTCCTTGATGACACCGGCGGGACGCTGCGTCGCGAGGATCAGGTGCAGGCCCAGCGATCGCCCTCGTGCGGCGATGTCCACGACGCCGTCCACGAACTCCGGGATCTCCTGGGCCAGGGCCGCGAACTCGTCCACGATGATGATCAGGCTGGGCGGGGTCTCGGGATCACCAGTGCGCTCGAGGGACACCAGGTCCTTGGCCTTCTTGCGGTTCAGCAGGTGCTCGCGATGGTGGAGCTCCGCGCGCAGGGAGGTGAGCGCTCGGCGCACCAGGTGCTGGGAGAGGTCGGTGACCAGACCGACCGCATGGGGCAGCTCGATGGCGTCGGCGAAGGCGGCGCCGCCCTTGTAGTCGACGAACAGGAACGTCACCCGATCCGGGCTGTGGGCCGTAGCCATGCCCATCACCCAGGTCTGCAGGAACTCCGACTTGCCGGCGCCGGTGGTGCCGCCCACGAGGGCGTGGGGGCCGTCCGCGCGAAGGTCCAGGTGGAAGGCATCCTGCCCGTTGTGCCCGATCAGTCCGCGCAGATCCGCATCCTGCCGGCGGCGCTGGGGCTCGGACCCGTCCCGCGGGGTCAGCGAGCTGTTCTCCTTCCACCGCTCGATGATGGCGCTCGGATCCTCCGCCAGCTCCACGCCGCCGAGCGTGAGGTAGGAGATCGCGCGCGGGAGATCGGAGTCGTCGTCGATCGGGACCCCGGCGTCGACGACCGGGGAGAGATGGCGCGCCACCCCGGCTGCCACCTCCCCGGAGACCGTCTCGACCGCCACCGGGTAGAACCTCTCGCCCATCCGCACATGGCCGGCGCTCGCCCCGTCCACCGCTTCCTCGACCGAGACGTAGGTCCGGCAGGCAGCCGGCAGGGCCGCGATGTTCGAGGCATTCCAGATCACGTGCACTCCGGCATCGGGCCCACGTTCGGCGATGCGCACCAGTCGTGCCCGATCCACCGGGGCGTCATCCTCGATGATCACCACCAGGTTCGGGGTGATCGGCTCCGGCGGGACCTCGGGCGGCTCCGAGATGTCGCGGGTCGACGGGGTGCGCAGCGACGGCGCCTCCCCGCCCGTGCGCTGCTCGATGAGCTCCTCGATCCGTGCCAGCAGCGCTGTCCCGCGTCCCGGCGTCTCGGCGAGATGGTCGCCGGGCAGCGGGGAGTGCGGGCTCGAGGTGTGCGGGAGCCACTTCAGCCATTCCCACGTGTCGCGGCTGGACCGCGACGTGATCGCGGCGATCGCCATCTCCGCCGGGGAATGCAGCGCGATAAGCTGGGTGACGATCCCCCGGGCGACGCCGTCGGCCTCTCCCCCGCCGCCGGTGATGCCGACGTTCCCGGCGTCACGCAGCTGCGCGACGATCGGCACCCCCGCGATCAACCGGTACTCCTCGTGCATGTCGTCGAGCAGGTCGTAGTACCGCAGGATCGCGTCGTTCTCCCCCGGCATCTCGATCCCGACCCGGGACTCCGCGACCCCCAGTCCGAGGCGCAGCGTCGCGAAGGCGCTGTGCTCAGGACGATGGGTCCACAGCAGTCGTCCTAGGCGGAAGGCGGCGTCGACGGTGTCCGCCGCGGACGGGGTCTCGACGAGGCGCACGGCGCGCTCGAGCTCCTGGGCGGCGCTGACCCGGCGCTTGAGCGACGCCAGGCCGTCCTCGAAGTTCGTGATCTGTCGCTCGAGCTGCTTCTTGCCCTGGAGCTTCCGATTCAGATATCCGGCCGTCGCCATCATCGGCATCATGGCCACGAAGAGGAGCGAGTACGGGCTGTGCGTCATGGCGAACATGAGCCCACCCAGGATCAGCGGGGCGAACATCATGAACACGGGGAAGAACGGTGGAGTCGGCTCCTTGGGCGGGGTCGGTGCCTTGAGGGGTCGGTACGGGAACCGGGGCACGACGCGCGGGGAGCGGTTGAACTCGACCACCGGGGAGCTGGGGGCGGTCCCTCCGAGCCGGTGCAGGGCGGTGACCGAGAACGTGGTCTGACCGATCAGCACCGTGTCCGCCGGGCCGATCACCGCTCGCCGCACCTGCTCGCCCCCGAGGATGACCCCGTTGGACGAGTGCAGGTCGACGATCTCGACGGAGTCCCCGACGTTGATCCGGGCATGGCGCTTCGAGAGCATCGGATCGGCGATGCGGATGTCGAGATCTCCCTCGCGGCCGACGATGCTCGATCCGCTGGGCAGCGGGTGCTCGCGCCCGGCTTCCGGACCCGAGAGGATCCGCATCAGGGCGACCGCCGCGCCGCGCGACTCCGATCGGGTCCGATACGTGGCCGAGGAGCGCGCGATCGAGACGACGCTGCCGGAGCGAAGCCCGGCCTGGATCAGATCGATCTCGCGGTCCAGGCTGCGCACGCCGTCGGCGCCCTCGCCGGCGCCCGGATCCTGCACCTGGAGGGTGAGCATCTCCGGGGGTTCGGCGCCATCGCGCAAGGGGTCGGCGCGGTACAGCGCCGTGGCCACATCGGCCACCGTCGCGGTCGCATCGGCTGTGACCTCGAGGTCCGTCATCCGGTCCTCGGGCCTGCGCAGCGTGAGCTTGATGCGCATCGGTCATCCTCCCCCTGGTGGGCACCGTCCTCGCCCGTGGTCCGGTTCCCGCGGAGCCGATCCGACTCGGTCAGTTCCGGTTCAGCTCGATCCGGCGGAACGTGGTCAGTCCTCGTCGGCCTCCTGCGACCGGTCCAGCAGCGGGAGGTCCTCCCGGACGACGAGCCTGGAGAGCACGGCGTGCTCGACCAGTCTCGCGCGACGGTTGCTGGCGAGCTTCCCCGGGCCACCTCGCAAGCCCCGCACCCCGAGCCTGTCGAGCTTGTCGCAGACGTTGTCCAGCTTGCGGTTGAACTTCGTCATCTGCCAGCCGAGCCGCTGCGCCGCCTGCGCCGACGTCGGCACCGAGCTCATGCCGGAGCCCTCCCGGGCGAGCATCGGTTCGGACAGGGCAAGGATCAGGAGCTTCTGGCTCTCGGTGAGCTGCACCGACCCCATGGTCGTCTCGCCCGCCGGGTCGTCCTGACCGGCGATGCGCGCGAACTTCGGGGAGTCGGCGTGGACGGAGAGGTCATACGTGGTGGGGCCGGCGGTGAACACGACCTTCGTCTCGTCGAAGACGAGCGGGATCCTGGCGCCCGGCGCGAGCCAGGCCTGCATGGAGCCCGTGCCGTCGGTGATCGTGGCCGACAGCCGGGACCCGACGTTCACCAGCCACCACATGGAGTCGACCTGCACGATCGTGAGGAACCGTCGATGCAGGAAGGGGTTGTCGTCGTCGACGTCGAGATCAGCCTCCCGGCCGATCGTCAGCTCCTCACCCTCGTCGATGCGGTACCACTCCCCGCAGAACTCGACCGAAATCGTCGACGCCATCGTCAGGCTTCCCCTCTGTCGTCCCTGCTGTGCTCGGTCGCGCCGTCGGATCGACGCGTCCGGTCTCTCACCGTCCCTGAACCGTACCGGTCAGTCGCCCTCGAGGCAGGCCTCGACCCATTCGCTCGCGTCGCCGCCGGCGGCGACGGTGCGCACCTCCGCGCAGCGTCCGGTCAGTCCCGGCGGGACGGAGCGCACGGTCGAGCTCCTCCCGGTGACGGATTCCGGGGCGCCGTACTCCTCGTACCCCTCGGGCATGTCCTTCCACCGCACCTGGAAGGAATCTCCCTCCGAGAACCCCTGCGGGTTCTCCCAGGCGATCTGCGCACGAGCCCGGACCCCTCCCGCGGCTTCGGGCGACACGATCTGGACGGACACCGCCGTCGGTTCGCCCGGCGGCTCGACGGGCGCCTGGGCGACGTTGATGTCCGTGGTCTCGAGCTCGGGCTGCTCCTCGACGAAGACGTGCCGCACCCCCAGGGTCGTGCCCACCCCGAGGGCGATCAGCAGCACCGCGGCGAGCACCACGTAGGGCCACATCGCCGTCGGGCGCTGCTCCTCGTCCTTCTCCGCTCCGGCCACCCCGGGCGGGACCGCTGGGTTCCCGCTCGCCTGCGCCAATGCTCCTGCCGGTCGCAGCACGGTCGCACCCTGCGAGAGTGGCGGTGCGGGATGACGAGTCGCCGGACCGGGACCGGGGCTCGAGGCGGGGCCGGGGCTGGAGCTGGAGCTGGGGCTGGAAGCAGCATGCGGTTCGAGCGCTGGAGCGATCCCGGCGTAGCGGTCCGGTGGACGTCGCCCACCCTCCGCGCCGTGTCTCGCATCCGGTTCGACGGTCACGACCTTCCGGATCCGCGTATGCATCTCCAGCTCGTCGTCGTCACCGTGCGCGGTGTGTGGGCCCCGCTCATCGAGGACGTCCATCTGGGTGACGGGCAGCGACAGCGCACGCTCGACCCGCTGCAGGCCGCGGCCCAGGGCGAGCGCGGTGTCGTACCGGCTCGACGGATCCTTCGCCATAGCGATCGACAGCACCCGGTTCAGCTCGAGCGGCACATCCGGTCGGATCAGCGGTCGCAGGGGCTCGGAGTCGATGCGGTGGAGGAGATCGGCGGCCGTGTTCCGCTGCCCCCGCAGCTCGAACGGCGTCTGCCCGGCCACCAGCGAGTAGACGGTCGCGGCGAGGGAGAACACGTCGCTGCGCACGTCGGCGCGCGGTGGATCCGCGAAGAACTCCGGGGGCGACCACGGGATCGACATGACCTGGGAGGTGTCGACCTCGTGGCCCTGCCCGGTGGCGATCGAGATGCCGAAGTCCGTCAGCGCTGGCCGGTTGTACTCCGTGACCAGGATGTTCGCCGGCTTGAGGTCGCGGTGGAGGATCCCGGCACGATGCGCGGTCTCCACGGCGCCGGCGATCTGGACGCCCACTCGCAGCGCTTCGGCGACGGTGATGCGCTGCCTGCGGAAGCGAACCCCGTAGTTCGGGCGTGGGCAGTACTCCATCACGAGGTAGGGCCGGTGGTCGCCGGACACCTCCGCCTGGTGGATCGTGACGATCGACGGATGCGTGGACAGCTGGGCCATGACGTCCGCCTCGACGTCGAACTGACGCCTCACGGACTCGTCCAGCACAGTCGCGAGCAGGACCTTGATCGCGACCTGGCGACGGGGGCGGAACTGCCGGCAGAGGAAGACATCGGCGAATCCTCCGGAGCCCAGCAGCTGCTCGTGCTCGTAGCCCGGCAGCTGTGGCGGCGCCGACGGTGGACGAGAGCTCACATGCGCTCCCTCATCCGGAGCAGGACCCCGTCGCCGAGATCGATGGTGTCCCCGTCGCGGAGCATGACACCCTCGCGCGAGCGCAGACGCACCGGTTCCGTGTTCGCCCGATACAGCGTGGTGCCGTTCGTCGTTCCGAGATCGAAGGCGACCACGTGCCAGCCCTCGAGGCGCAGCTCGAGATGGGACCGGGAGATGTCCTGCTGCGGACTGGGAACGGTGATCAGCTGGGGGACGTCGCGCGCACTCACCCGGGAGGCGCGCGGCCGACGCCCGAGGATCGCCGAGCGGTCGAGCACGATCTGCTCTCCGGTCGACAGCTCGATGACGCCCAGAGGTGGGCGCGAGACCGTGCGCGGGGTGCCGGTCAGCGCCGTGCCGCAGGCGCCGCACGCCATGCGCTCGGGCGAGTTGGCATGTCCGTTCGAGCAGACCAGGCCGGACAGCAGCACGGCAGTGAGGCTCGTGGACCCCGCGTTCCGGTGTCCGTGCGGGGGTGGCACGGAACCGGTGGGGGGCGTCGTGGTCTCGGGACGGCCCACCGGGCGCGGCGGAGTGGAACCGGGCGGCACCGGCCCGGGCTGGACCGGAAGGGACTGATGCGGGGGCGGCTGCTGCGAGTGCGGGTGAGGCGGGAGCGCCTGCCCCGGAGGTGGCTGCTGCGGGAGAGACTGTCCCGACGGTGACTGCTGCGGGCCGCCGGGCTCCTGCTGCGGCGGTGCCGCGGTGCGGCGGGCGGCTGCGGGGGTGATCTCCGGCGCCGCGCGACCGACGCCGGGCACCCAGTCGATGAGGTCGCTTTCGGGGCGCGTCTCCGCGCCCGGTGCCGCAGGCCTCGGACTCTGGCCACCGTCGGCACTCCTCAGCTGGGGGTTCGACATGGCCTCCGCGGAGGTCTCGGGGGATGCGTCCGACGCGGGGAGCGAGGTCATCGGCGCTCCGGGGTGTGCCGACGCGGCTGGTATCGCGGTCTCCTCGCCGTCCGTCCGGCGCACCGCCGCATCCTCGACCCGGCGGTGCAGGGTCTCACCGAACAGGTCGTCGTACGCCCCGATGGCGGCGGAGGTCCGGCCGGGGTCCGCCGCCTGCTGGTCGCTGAGGGACGGGGAGGCGCTGAGAGATCGGGAGTCGTTGCGAGCTCGGGAGTCGCTGCGGGATCGGGATCGATGGCGCGGCGCGGAGTTCTCGACCTCCTCCGTCCGCTCCCCCTCGTCGATCGGGGCGATCAAGGTATCTGCCGATCGGGTGGTGTCGTCCTCGGGCGCCTCCGAGGTCAGGAAGGCGGCCGACGTCGACGGCGCGGCTTCCCGACCGTTCTCGATGTCAGCCGTGCTCCCGGGCCTGTCGGGAGTGCGTCGCGGTCGATCGAACAACGAGGTGCTCACCAGCGGGCGTCGCGGAGCCTGATCCTGCTGAGAAGGGAATACCTGCGGGCCGGGTTGCTGCTGTTGCTGCTGCGACGGCTCGGACCCGAGCGCTCCGGGTGCCGGCTGCTCCCTCCCCGTCGCTGCGGTCGGCGACGAGGGGCCGGCGAGGAGGCTGTCGAACACATTGGGGGCTTCCGGGACCGCTGTCGGGGCGGTCGACGACGCGGAGGAGATGCCTCGCTCGGACACGGCGTGCATCGACACCTGCTCCCGCTCAGCGAGGGCCGGTGCAGGGGTCCTCACCGCCGCAGGCTGTTCCCCGAGGGTCGGGGGTGCGGTACGGGCCGGACGCTCGGCGCGAGAGCGTGCCTCCTCAGGGTCCTCGATCGACCGGCCATCGGCCTCGACCTGCCCGGCGAGCGCAGTGCGACCCTCGTCGCCCAGGGAGGCGGGGTCCACTATGGCGTGCACGAAACCGCGCACGCGAGCGACTCCTGCCACGACACGAGGCGCGCCGAGGGACGTCTCCGGCGGGAGGTCGCCGAAGGCGATGCGGCGCACGTGCTGGAAAGACTGCACGACGACAGGGCCTGTCTCGGTTCCCGCGATCCGCTGCGATCCGGCGGCGGTGTAGACCGCGAGCGGGGTGCTGCCCTTCACGCCGAGGACCGCTGAGGTGCCGTCGACGATCGCGAACAGGATCGCGGCGAGATCATCGGTGCTGGCCAGACCGGCGGCGGCGACCAGCTCGTCGAGGAAGCTCTCGGGAGTCGGGGCCTCCCCGAGAAGATTCCAGGCTGCTTCGACGAGCTCCGAGCGGGCGCCGGGCACCAGCACCACCCATCCCGTCTCCCGCGCCACCAGGGTCGCGGGGCCCTGCCGGGTCCAGAGACCGGGCCCGAGCAGATCAGCAGAATCTGCAGGATCAGCAGGATCAGCAGGATCAGCAGGATCAGCAGGATCAGCAGGATCAGCAGGATCAGCAGGATCAGCAGGATCAGCAGGATCAGCGTCGCTCTCCGGGGTCATCATGCACCGATCGTGCCGTCGGCGCCCGCCCTCGGGAGCGTGTCCTCGTCCACCTCGACCTCCGGATCGGGGGATGTCGCGGTCGCGGTGGTGCCCTCGAGGGCCGGCGCGAGACCTACGACCTCGACGGCCTCGACGAGGACCACGCTGACGTTGTCCCGTCCGCCGCCGTCGAGGGCCTGATGCACAAGATCGTCGCTGAGGGTGCGCAGGTCCGAGGAGCTGCGCAGCACGCGTTCGATGGCGGCGTCGCTGATCTCCCCGGTCAGCCCGTCGGAGCAGACCAGCATCCGGTCACCCACCTCGACGGGGATCAGCCAGTAGTCCGGATCGGAATCCGGGCCGGCGCCGAGTGCCCGGGTCACCATGTGCCGGTAGGGATGGACACGAGCCTCCTCCGGAGTGATGTCGCCTCGGTCCATCAGTTCCTGGACCACGGAGTGATCCACGCTGACCTGCTCGAAGATGTCCCCGGAGAGGCGGTAGACGCGGGAGTCCCCGAGGTTCATGACGACCCAGTACGCCACTCCGTCGAGCACCATGGTGGCGACCAGGGCGACCGTGGTCCCGGCGCCCTGGGTGCCCTCGCCACCGAGCTCTGCGATCCGCTCGGCGGCGGAGCCGAGCGACTCGCCCAGCTGCTCGACGGTCACGTTCTCCTGCAGGGTGAGCTTCTCGAACTCCTCCACGGCGATCGCGCTGGCCACCTCGCCGGCGTTGTGCCCGCCCATGCCGTCGGCGACCAGGTAGACCGGGGTGGCGTTGAGGATGCTGTCCTCATTGGTGGCGCGGACGTGGCCCACATGGGTGGCAGCTGCCGAGACGACACGGACCGTGCCGTGGACGTCCGGGTCCGACAGGGAACGGTCGATCACAGCTCGCGCTCCACAGACAGGGTCCGGTCGCCCAACGTGAGCTGAGCGCCGAGCGGCAGGATCGTGGCCGCGTCCGGGAGGAGGGCCACCCGGGAGCCGTCCTCGTGGACGATGGTCGAGCCGTTGGTCGAGCCGAGGTCGGTGACGGTGATGTCCTCCCCCGAGTCGTCGATGCGCAGGTGCGTCTTGGAGACCGACCTGGTGCCGTCCTTCAGCACGAGCTGCTCAGCGCCGTCCGCGGCCGACGGGTTACGACCGATCACGGCCGCCTTCTCGACGAGAAGCTCGGTGCCGTCGTCCACGGTCAGGCGGAGCTTCTTGACGGCCGGCGGCGGGACGGCAGTGATCCTCGTCTGCTCGAGGTCCTCGGGGGACTCCTCGCTCGGGATCAGGCGGGGCTGCTCGTCGACGTCGTGGTCCTGCGGGCCCCCTGCGGCGCCGCTGGGCCCGTTCGGAGCCTCAGACGGGTCCTCCCGGGGAGCGTCCCAGAACGGCGCTGCCAGCGACTGCTGCGCCGGGGATGCCGTGTGCTGCGGCTGATCCCACTGCGGGGACGCCAGCTGACTCTCGGCGTGATCCTGGTCCAGCTCCGGGGCTCCGCCCTCAGCCTGGGTCTGGGTCTGAGTCTGGGTCTGGGTCTGCGGCGTGGGCGGTCCCCACGGCTGCTCCGGCTGAGAGGCAGGCGGCGCCGGCAGGCCCCACTGCTGCTCCGGCTGGGGTGCAGGAGGGGCTGGCGGTCCCCACTGCTGCTCCTGCTGAGGGGCAGGCGGTCCCCACTGCTGCTGGTCGGCGGACTCATCGCGGGGAGGTGCCCACGTGTTCTCCGGTGTCGCGGCGGCTTGGCCTTGGTCCGGCCCCCGCCCGACCTGGGCGGCGTCGGCGTCGGCGGCGCCCGCCGACGGTTGCCCGACGGGCACGTTCGTCATCGGCGCGGCAGCGGGGCTCGGAGCCGGGCCGGCGGAGGCCGCGAATGGGCTGCCGCCGCTCGACGGAACCGGGCTCGAGCTGCTCGATGGAGCCGCGCTGGAGCTGCTGGATGGAACCGGGCTGGCACCGCTCGATGGAGGGCCGCCCCAGCCACCGCTGGGCTGAACGTCAAAGTGCTGAACGTCAGAGTGCTGAGCGTCGGCGGCAACGTCATGATGCCCACCGGTCCAGGCCTCTCCGGGCTCGGCGAGCAGGTTCTCGTGGGCGCTCACCGCCACGGACGGATCACCGAGGTAGTGGTCCGCGTCGGCGCGCTCGTAGTCGTCGGCCCGTTTCACGAACGGATTCCGCCCGCTCTTGACGTCGACGACCACGGAATCCACCGCGCGGTCGTGGAAGCCGCGCAGGAGGGATCGCGGATCCAGGAAGATCGACAGGCCCATCAGCCACGGGATGATGCTGTAGAGCACCCAGCGGCCAGCGGCTCGGAGGAAGCCGATCCCCTTGCCGTCGTGGGTCCGGGCGATGCGCAGGCCCATGATCAGCTTGCCGAAGGAGAACCCCTTGGCGCCGGTCAGCCAGATCACCAGGAGTGTGTAGGCGACGGGGATCACCACGCTGATGCCGGACAGGATCTGGGTGAACAGGGTGATCGGGTCCTGGACGGCGAGCAGCACGATGGCGACGATCATCGGGATCAGCAGGACCATCACGATGACGCCGTCGATCAGCGCTGCCACGAGCCGCTTGACCGGCGAGGAGGGGACGCAGCCGTCCAATGGCGGCTCCATCTCGGCGCCGGTGACGGTGCCCGGGGTCGTGGGATCCGGCGCTGCGCCCGGCGAGCCGGGGCCGCTGGACTGCCCGAAGGGAGCTCCGGGGCCGTTCTGGGTGAGCGGTGGCTGAGTGACCATCATCCGATCGTACTGTTCTACGGGGCGTGGTGCCGGAGTCTGCTGCTCGCGCCGGTCCAGGGAATCCATAGAGTCCAGGGAGTCCTGGGAGATCAGCTCGATCGCCGCGACTGTCTCCACCGGCCGAGCCTCGGTGCCCCGGCCCCGGGACCGTGGTCGGGGCGCCTGCGACCAGGCTCCGGGAGCGTCGGTGGCGCGCCGCGCATAGGGCGAGGGCTGATAGCGCGCACCGCACTCCCCGCACAGCGCGGCCTCCTCGGACAGCAGGGACCCACAGGTGCTGCAGTATCGGGTCTGGTTCATCAGGATCGGCCCTTCGTCGGTGGTCTCTTCGATGCCCTGCTGGCGGGTGCTCTGGTGGTCGGCGGCCTGCTGGTGGAGTCGCGTATCGACGAGTGGCGACGGCGCAGCGCTTCGGAGCCTCGCGCGGCCCGCTCCGGGTCAGGCGCCGTCGTGCGGGCCCGTCGCCCCTCCTGCGTCCGGCGCCGGGACCGGATGCAGAGCGATCTCGGGGAGATGGCCGCTCGTAGCCGCCTGTGCCACGGGACAGAATCGGTCAGGATGCGGCGGGAGCCCCTCACGCGCCACCAATACTCCTCCGCGGTCGAGTCGGGCTGGTCGTCGGGTCCGAAGACGGCGCGATCCGCTTCCCGGGCGAGCGCCAGGGCACCCATCGCCGGGAGGTGCCTCTCCAGGAGTTCCGCGGTCTCCGCACGGGTCCGCATCGGATCCGGCGGGTGCCCGAGGTCCGTGAGGAGGTCGAGGATCTCCTGCCATCCGCCGTCGATGCGAGCTGCGAGCGAGCCACGGGTCCGGCGCCGGCCACGACGCACAGACTTGGCCACAAGGACCACGACCACGAGCGCGAGCACCGGCGTCGCCGGGATCAGCGGGTAGGCGACGTACCCGGTCCAGGGCACGGACTCATCCGTCGCCAGCTCGTCCCCCTCGGAGTCGCCACTCGTCGCACCCGGAGTCGGGTCGGCCGGAGATGGACGCGGGTGCGCGACCTGGGGCAGAGGGCCGTCGACCTTCCCGGGCGTGCGGCCCGTCGGGGTCTCGTCCTCCTCAGGGGCGGAGGCGAAGCGCACCCAGCCGAGATCCTCGAACTTCACCTCGACCCACGCGGTGACGTCCTCGCCGGTGATCGACGCCGTCTCCCCGGCACCTGGCGGGACCTCGAATCCCATCACGACGCGCGCCGGCATCCCGATCGACCTCGCCATCACCGCGGTGAGTGCAGCGAACTGCTCCTGGTCGCCGATGCGGCCGACGGGCTGTGCGGCGGGGGCTTCGTCGAACCCGACGGGCTCGAGCATCGCCAGCAGCCTGCTCGCGCCATGGCCGGAGAAGGAGGCTGCTTCGCCGTCATCGATGCCGTGGGAGAAGGTGGCATCTGCTGTGATCGAGCGGGAGAGGTCCAGGAACCTCTCGTAGTCCGACTCCGAGTCACCGGCCCACTCCGCGGCGAGCGACGTCATCACGTCGATGTCCGCGTTCTGAGGCAGGCGCACCTCGGCGAACGTCGCGGTGTTCTGCTGCTGGATGGTCGGTTCCCGATACGGCTCGTACCGGAGCGTGTAGACGTCCCCCGTCCGGACCCCGCTGGCGTTCACCGCGGTCTGGGACCGGTCGTTGAGGAAGAGGCTCTCGGCCGTGGCTCCGGCTCTCGACGACGACAGGCCGTCGAGTTCGATCCGGTCTGTCCGGTCGCCGACGGTCGGCAACCACACTCCCGTGTAGTCGCTGATCCGCACGGTGGAGGTGCGCTGCTCATCGGTCGGCCGATGCAGATCCACGCCGTCTGCGACCCGCAGAAACGCTCCGGAGGCACTGTCCTTCTCGACGTTCCCGGCGACGTTGTACGCCTGGAGGTCATACAGGTCCATCGCGGCCAATCGCACGTACTCCCCCGGCGCGACGCCGGTGATGGAGAACAGCTCAGCCTCACGCTGATCTTTGAGATAGCCCCGAAACTCGGAGAGCGGCGAGACATACTCCCGCGGGTCGAACGGCGGCGTGATCCGATCGCGCACCGCGAAGCGTCCGGTCCCCTCCGGCGGATCGAGCAGCGAGTGCGCACCGACGGCGACGCTCCCCGCGAGCAGCATGACCAGCGCGCCACCGATCATCCGACGCCGAGGTACGGGGTTGCTCCTGAACCCGGGGAGCGCCACGTCGGAGGTGATCGCTGATCGGGCGCCGTCCAGCCTCTCGCTCTCGTAACGCCAGGTCAGCCACCCGACGGACAGCACGGCGAAGAGCACTCCCCGGACCACCGGGAGAAAGGTCTCCGTGGTACCGAAAGCGATGGACAGCAGCAGCAGCGCGAGAGGAAAGAACCAGGCGATCAGATAGCGACGGCTGCGCAGCGCCACGCTCGTCCCGAGCACCGTCAGCAGCAGCACGCTGATCCAGACCACGCCGAGAACTCCCTGGGCCGTCCCCACCGGCGGCACCACCGTGAGAGCGGATTTCCAGGTGACCACCGGCGCGGCGAGCAGCTCCAGGAGCGACCCCCGGGTGGGCAGCACCCCCCACAGGGCCCGGACGGGGGCTGCGAGCAGAGAGCCGAACAGGGCGTAGACGAGGACCAGGAGCGCCGCGATGCGCAGGGGGCCCCAGCGGAAGCGGGCACCGATCAGAGCGATCATCGTGCCCAGGACGGTCGCCATGGTGCCGGTGAAGAGATAGTCGACGCCGCCGTAGGCCGGCTGAAATCCGGCCAGGGCCAGGAGGAACAGGGTCCCGAGCAGGGCGATGTCGATCGCCCTGCGGCTGTTCCGGACGCTCGCGAAGTAGGTGCGGGGAGGAGACGGTGCAGGCTCGGACGGTGCTGCAGGCCCCAATGGCGCTGCAGGCTCCGACGGTGCTGCGAACCTCGACGTCGCCGTGGTCATCGTCCCACCGCCCGAAGCGCCCGCGGCAGGGTGTCGAGGGAGCCCACCGTGACCACGTCGAGCCCGCCGATGGCGGAGCGCCGCATCTCGGCGCCCTCCGCGCAACGGATCGCCACGGCCCTGACCCCGACCGGGAGCTTATGGGCGGCGGTGTTCAGCTCGCTCGCCGTGGTCAGAGGACCGATGACCATCATGACGACCGAGGCCCCGGGCGCCAGTTCGGCGGCCTTCTGCCCGAGCGCATGGAACGGGACGCGGTTCTCGAGCTGACCGACCAGTGTGAAGTCGTCCATCAAGTGTCGGTGGGTCCGGGTGCGCTGGCGGGCATCGACAGTGAAGGAGGTCAGCTCCTTCTCCTCGCGATGGGTCTGCGCCGCGATCGAGGCGGCGACCGAGACGGCCAGCTCGAACTCCTCGGCCCTTTCGTAATGCGCTGCGAGGTTGCCCAGCGCCACCACCACATGGGACCGGCGGGTCTCCTCGAACTGACGGACCATGAGCGTTCCCGTGCGTGCCGTGGTGCGCCAGTGCACGTGTCGTCGGTCGTCCCCGGGGGTGTACTCCCGCAGGGCGTGGAAGGCGATGTCGGAACTGTACAGCTCCGCCGACGGCGTGCCTTCGAGGTCACGGAGGAGCCCGCTGGATGCACCGTCCAGACGCACGGTTCGTGGGTGGACGAACAGATCCTGCTCCCTCACCCAGGTCACCTGCCGGCGCACCAAGGAGAGCGGATCATCACGTATCGATCGCACCGGGCCGATGACCAGCAACGCTCGTCGCGTGGTCGGGACGGCGAACAGCTCCTCATGGGTGCCGGCCGGGGCGAGTCGCGGCACCGGGAAGTGGGTGGCCGCGGAGCCGACGGCGAGCTCGATCCGTGTGGGCAGGATCGAACGCCCGGAAGGATTGGCCACCTCGATTCGGCCGACGGCCCTGGTGCCGGCCACGACGCGATCCGTCTGCAGATCGAGGGTGACCGCAGAGGTGGCCCGGCCCAGCACGAACAGCACCGCGACGACGAGCATCACCGTCAGTGCCAGAGCGATGACGTTCAGCTCGGTGACGTGGAGCAGCATCCCGAGTGACCAGCAGCCAACGGCACCGGCGAGAACCGCCCACCCGATCGGTGACACGAGGTCGAGCACGGGCCCGACGCGACGACTCCACCGGCAGGAACGCCTTGAAGGGCCCCCTGACGTGTCCGAGCTGCGCACGGTCCTCGATCTCATGCTGTGTGCTGCCGTTCCTGGGGAGGTGCCACCTCGGTGAGTATCTTCGCCATCACCGAAGCCGCGGTGGACCCGGCGAACTCTGCCTCGGGATCCAGCACGACGCGGTGGAGCCAGACCGGCTCGACGAGATGCTTGACGTCATCGGGGACTACGTAGTGGCGACCACTGACCGCCGCCCAGACCTTCGCCGCACGCATCAGCGCGATCCCGCCGCGGATGGAGACGCCGACCCGGACCTCCGATGCCAGTCTCGTCTCTTCCATGAGGCGGGAGACGTACTCCAGCACCGCCGCGTCCACATGCACCGTGGAGGCGAGCTGGGTCATGTCGTCGACTGCCTGCAGGGAGATCCGCGGGGAGAGCTGACTGCTGCGGTCCAGGACGGATGCGCCCTGCAGGATCTGCACGCTCGAAGCGTGATCCGGGTAGCCGATCGACGTCTTCAGCAGGAAGCGGTCAAGCTGCGCCTCGGGCAGGCGATAGGTTCCCGCCTGCTCGATCGGGTTCTGGGTCGCGATCACGATGAACGGGGCCCCGACCTCGTGGGTGATGCCGTCGACCGTGACCCGTCCCTCCTCCATCACCTCGAGCAGCGCCGACTGGGTCTTCGGTGAGGCGCGGTTGATCTCGTCGGCGAGCACGATGTCGGCGAACACCGGTCCCTGGTGGAACTCGAAGGACTTCGAACTCTGGTCGTAGATCGTCACACCCGTCACGTCGGAGGGCAGGAGGTCCGGGGTGAACTGGATCCGGCTGCTGGAGCCCTGCACCGTGGCGGCGATCGACCGGGCCAAGGACGTCTTCCCGGTACCCGGGGCATCCTCGAGCAGCACATGCCCGGGCGCCATCATCGCGGTCAGCACGAGCCGGATCACCTCGTGCTTGCCGAGGACCGCCGTGCTGATGTTCTGGACGAGCTTGTCGAAGGTCTCGGCAAACCAGCGGGCCTGCTCAGAGGTCATGGTCACGGGATACGCCTGCCTTCGTGGCCGCTGGGCAACGATGCGTGGAGATGCGCCTCGACCGGAGGCTTCCAACCCCCGCCGACCTGCACCGTGGTGACCGCGTCAGCGGCAGCCTGGGGCCCGGGCGTCTCTCCCTCCTGGCGCATGTCGAGCGTCACCGTGCCCGTGCCCGTGCCCTTGTCCTCTCGACCCTCGTCGACCAACTCCATGTCCTCGGCGATCTTCCAGGACAGACCGGATCCCTGATCGTTCAGGACCACCAGGCCCCGGTTGACCCGAAGGGCGAGATCTGCCGAGGAGTCTGCGTCGGGCACGGACGCCACCATCGCCTCGGCGCCGTCGCACGCTCGCACGTAGAGGTTCGACTGCGTCCACGCGCCGTAGGCGCAGCTGCCGACCTGCGCCGGCGGCACTGGGGTGCCCGGCGCTCCCGCAGCGGATTCGCGTGCCTCGCCTCCGGCCAGGGGCACTCGGACGAGGGCGGACTCCGTCGCGAGGACCACGTCGTCGGCCGCGGGTCCGGCTTGTTGGAGCTCAGCGTCGTCCAGGGAGCCGATTCCGTCTGCTGCGAGGTCGTGCTCCATGCCTGAGACTCCGAGCCGGAGCATGCTGTTCTCTGCGTCGAGGAGAACCGGCACATTGCCCACTGCGCTCAGCTGCACCTGGTCGGCGGCGGTGGACAGGGCGTCGAGCTCGGCGGGCTCCGCCGCTGTGGTCCGGCCGGGGTCATCGGCGTGCGGGAAGGTCATCAAGGTGGTCCCGTCGAGCACGAAGACCGTGCCGTCCGAGCCCACGACGATCTCGGCCGCGCTGCCACCGGTCGTATAGGCGGGCTCGACCTCCGCAGGACTGAACCCGGGCACCTGCCCCGGGGACAGGATCCAGACCTTGCCCTCCGGCGATGCGATGGCGACCCGGTCATGGCCCAGACGAACTGTCGAGCCGGGGGTGAGATCGACGAGCGGATCACGTTGCACGCTCGCCGTGTTGACGGGCGTGATCCACCGGGCGTCGATCAGCAGAACCGTGTAGCCGTCCTGGATGATCTCGAGATCTTCTCCGGCCACGGTCAACCGGGCATCGAGCTCCCCAGCATCGACGTTCACCCGGGCCACGAGCCCGGCAGCCTCGTCCCTCACCCAGACTCCGCCGTTGGAGACGTCGACCTCAGAGGGCGACAGCCCTGGATACTTGACGGCGAACCCAGTGATCACCAGGGCGATCACTGCCAGCACCGCGAAGGAGACGGCCGTGGTGCGCCGTCGGCGTCGCGTCTGCGCAGCAATGTCAAGCATGGCCGGATCCCCCAGTGGTGGCATCGAAGTGCGCGTCACGAATGACGGACCACCCCCGGATCCTCAGCCAGGGCACACCATCGATCCCAGCCGCACGCGCGACCGCCTCAGCGTAATCGCGGCCCCGCAGCGAGCCCTCGGTTCATCCACAACGCGCAGGTGCGGCCACACTTTCGACCACGCTGCCGCCCCTTTGCCGGTTACCGCCGGCGCTGCACGAGCGACCGGGTGAATTCCGTCAGCGCGTCACGGACGGCCCCTGCCGGGAGCTCACCGAGGATCTCCACTGCCTCATCCGCTGTGCGGGCGGCAAGCTCACGCGTCTCTTCGAGAGCGGGATCCTCGCGAAGCATCGTGACGAGTTCGTCGAGCACCTTGTCCTCGGTGAGGTCACCATCCAGCCGGGCCACGATCTCCACGCTCTGCGCGTCGCCGGTCTGCGCGGCTCGTCGGCGTACGAGCAGGGTCGGCATGGTGGGCACGCCTTCGCGAAGGTCGATGCCGGGCGTCTTCCCACTCGTCGCGGCGTCGCTTCCCAGGTCGAGCACGTCGTCGGCGAGCTGAAACGCCACACCGACCTTCTCCCCATAGCGGCGCATCACGTCGTCCGTCCCGGCAGGCGCCCCGGAGAGCAGCGCACCGAGCTCCCCAGCGAGAGCGAGCAGGGAGGCAGTCTTGTCCGCGAGTACAGAGATGTAGTGCTCGAACGGATCTTCATCGTCCGAGGGGCCGACGGTCTCGTGCAGCTGACCCAGGCACAGACGCTCGAACGTCTCCGAATGCAGGTGCACTGCCTCGACGCCGATCTTCGCGCTCAGCCCACTGGCTCGCGCGAACAGGAAATCCCCGGTGAGGATCGCGACGTTGTTCCCCCACAGCGAATGGGCGCTGTCTGCGCCGCGCCGAGTGGGCGCGGAGTCCATCACGTCATCGTGATAGAGGCTCGCAAGATGCGTCAGTTCCACCAGCACCGCCGCGTCCAGCACGCTCTCCCGGTCGATCTCGCCCAGCGAAGCAGCAAGCAGCACGAGCATCGGACGCACTCGCTTGCCGCCGGCGTCCATCAGATGCCGGGCAGTCCAGCGCGCCATATCATCCGAGGTCGCGACAGACTCCCGCAGACGACTCTCGATGATCGCGAGATGCTCTGCGACGCGCGAGGCAAGCTGCTCATCGATCTCGGGGACGACCGGCAGCGAGGACGGCATGGCTCTCCTGGAAGTCGGCGGGGATGCTCTTGGAGTGGCTCCCCGGCGCAGATGGCGGGTGGCCGGTGGCGAACTGATCGACACCGACATCAGATTCTCGTGTGCGGAACAACCGTCCACACGACCACCCAGTCTACCCATCCGTCACGCAACCGGACCGGTCCGGTGGTCCCTTCGTGACGCGTAGAACCCGGGCAGCACGCGGCCGATTGAGGACCTCGAGCACGCATCACCTCTGCGGGGCGACTCCACGGAGACCCACCACGCGCCTGACACCGCCGGCCAGCCAACGAACACGCCCACCGGGGCGAGCCTCGAGACGCGGAACCCACTATCGGTGAGCTGCCTTTTTTGGGCATAAAAAAAGGGAGTGGGAGGAGCGAAACCCTCACGGGTCTCAAGCTCACTCCCACTCCCACAAAGATGTCCGGCGGCGACCTACTC
>NZ_JABUXW010000088.1 GCF_014897585.1 Brachybacterium tyrofermentans
GGTGGTGTCAAAGCGTGGAAGCAACATGGGGTTCGCCGGCGAGTAGTCGAGCGAATGCTTCGGTGGGCGTGAGGAAGCCCAGCCGGCGGCGGGGTCGGTTGTTGATCTCCTCCGCGATGGTGGTGAGGTAGGGCTGGTGGTCGGGGATCACGGTGCCCTTGGGGAGGTACTCCCGGTAGAGCCGGTTCGTGTTCTCGTTCGAGGGTCGCTGCCACGGGGAGTGGGGGTCGGCGAAGTAGACCGGCATGTCCGTGGCCAGGGAAACCTTTGCGTGCTGGGCCATCTCGCTGCCCTGGTCCCATGCCAGCGACGCCTTCATCATCTTGGGCAGCTCGGTGAAGTACTCGATGACCGCGTCCGCAGTGCCCTCGGCGTGCTTGGAGGGCAGGGCAAGCAGTCCGGTGAAACCGCTCATCCGCTCCACCAGCGTCGCCGCGCACGAGGACCCGTTCTTCCCGATGATCAAGTCGCCCTCCCAGTGCCCCGGAACCCGCCGCTCCGCGGCATCCTCGCTTCGCTCCGAGATGGGCACCATCCCCACGATCGGTCCGCCCCGGGTGCGGCCGGGTGTGCGGGGTCGGCGCTTGGTCCGTTTGGACTGCAAGAAGATCCCTCGCGTGGCGAGTTCCCCGCGGGGGATCGCGTAGATGTACTGGTAGATCGCTTCTCCGCTGACGGTGCGGCCCTGAGCGTTCGGAGAATTCGCCATGCGTTCAACGGTCGGGTCTGCGGCCTCCAGACGCAAGCGGCCCGCGATCTCGTTCGGTGTCCATGACGCTGCGAGGTCGGCGTTGACGCGGGCCTTGAGCACGGGGTCCTTCGCGACTTTTCGGACCTGTGGGCGCGAGCGCTGGCGTTGCGCGGTCACGTCCGCGGTCACGGCTTGATAGCCGCGCGTCTTCGTGGAGTTCCGTCGAAGCTCTCTGGAGACCACTGACGGGCATCTACCCAGGTGAGAAGCGATCCTGCGGACTCCCCACCCGGCCTTCGATCCCGTCGAGATCTCCATCCGCTCCGTGAACGTAAGCCTCCGCCGCGCCATCCCAGGCCTCCTCGCCTCAAGCCCCCACCGACCGGGAGTGTTGCTTAGACGCTATGACACCACC
>NZ_JABUXW010000089.1 GCF_014897585.1 Brachybacterium tyrofermentans
CGGAATTTGTCAAGGTGAATGAGGCCAGTGGGAGTCAGGCGGCGGTCTGGTAGGCCTGCTGGTCGTCGTGGTTGGCGGGCTTGTTGATCCAGGCTGCGTCGGGCAGCGTGAGGATCTTCGGGACGGCAGTTGGGGTGCTGAACCGTTCGGGGTGGGCGTTCCGGGCGGTGTTGAGGACGTCGGCGCGGTCGGCGGCCTTCGCGGCGGCGAGGCCGTAGTGAACCTCCGCCGGCGTGTGCAGGCCCAGACCGCCGTGGTGGTGCTCGTGGTTGTAGCGGTCGCGGAACGCGTCCATGAACGCCCTGGCATCGCTGAGAGAGCCGAATCGGTCGGGGAAGACCGGGGCGTACTTCAGCGTCTTGAACCAGGCCTCGGAGTAGGGGTTGTCGTTGGAGACCTTCGGGCGCGAGTGCGAGCGGGTGACCTCCAGATCGGCGAGCAGCGTCGCGACGGTCTTCGAGGTCATCGAGGTGCCGCGGTCGGCGTGGACCACCTCGGGGATGCCGTGGATGGCGAACACCTCGCGCATCATCTCCTCGGCCAGGGGCCCGGACTCGCGGGCGTGGACGTGGACGCCGACGAGGTAGCGGGAGTAGATATCGATCATCACGTAGGCGTCGTAGTAGACGCCCCGGACCGGGCCAGGCAGCTTGGTGATGTCCCAGGAATAGACCTGCCCAGGTGCCGTGGCGACCAGCTCGGGGATCGCCCTCGCCGGATGCCTGGCCTGCCTGCGACGCTCTGTGACCAGGGTGTTCTCCCGCAGTACCCGATACATCGTGGAGACCGAGCACAGGTAGATCCCACGGTCCAGCAACTCGGCGAAGATCTGTATCGGGGTGGCATCGACGAACTCGTCGCTGGTCAGCACCGCAAGCACCCTCGCCCGTTCGGTGCGCGAGAGCCGGTTGGCCGGCACCACCTCCCGCGGCACGGGTGGCCCCGGGCGCTGCTGCCGGCGACTGGCTGTCGCCCGCGAGATGCCGGTCAAGACCGACGCGGCCCGGGTGGGTGTCCCCTGGACGGTGAGGTCGGTGTAGGCGTTCATCAGCGCTTGTTGCGCTTGGTCTCGGTATCCGCGCTCTCGGAGATGTCC
>NZ_JABUXW010000090.1 GCF_014897585.1 Brachybacterium tyrofermentans
ACGACAGCATAAGAAATCAACCGAATCCGCTGTCCGAAATCACCGCAGCAGCTCACACCCTCCTTCGGCGCGTGCGCCTGTGACCCCTGTCTGTTGCATATTCCGGTGAGGTCCTCGGACCGTTCCTACGCTTCGGTCGGGGCGAGGTCGGTGTCAGTGTGGATGCGTAGCGCGGCGATGAACTCTTGGTAGAGGGGGTCGCGGGTGAGGAGTTCGCGGTGGGTTCCTGCATCTCGCACACCACCGTTTTCGAGGACGATGATCTGGTCGGCATCGAGCACGGTGGATAGACGGTGCGCGATAGTGACGACCGCGCCCTCTCGCGAAGCGGTGGCGATGACGTGCTGGATGGCCGCTTCGGTAGTCGCGTCGAGCTGGGCGGTTGCCTCGTCCAGCAGCAGCACATTCGGGCGGCGCACCAGCGCTCGTGCGACGGCGAGGCGCTGACGCTCCCCACCAGAGAGACTGGTCTCGGCAACGTCCGCGTTCAGCCCGCCATTCAGGGAGCGAATCTTCTGATCGAGGCGCACCGACGTCAGCGCCTCCCATGCTTCGTCGTCGGTGGCGTCGGGAGCGCGGAAGAGCACGTTGTCGCGAACAGTGCTGGGGATCACCGGGGTCTCCTGTTCGACGTAGGCGATGTGGGACCTGACATCATCAATGCTCAACCGGTCGTAGGGGACGCCGTTCAGTTCAAGCCGCCCCGCGGCAGGGTCGATGAAGCGGAGCAGCAGCGAGAAGACAGTGGTCTTTCCAGCACCGGACGGGCCTACGAGCGCGATATGCCCCTGCCGTGGGATGGCGAATGTTACGTCGCGCAGCGCGGGGGCTTCTGCGTCGGCATAGCCCGCTGTGACCGCACGGAGCGCGAGCACCGGGGCATCGGGGACGCTCAGGTGGGCAGATGCATCGGCGGGGCGAGCGTGCGTGTCTTCGAGTTCGAGGTTTTCGGTCTCACGGATGCGCGCGGCGGCGGCGAGGCCGCTCTGGAGGGTGGCGAATGCTCCGGCCAGTGAGGTGATCGGGTCGACGATGGGAGGTGTCAAGTTTTCTGTGTAAGGGGCCGGTCGAACAGCCTCTCTGCCGGGTG
>NZ_JABUXW010000011.1 GCF_014897585.1 Brachybacterium tyrofermentans
CGGGGACGCTCTCGACATGCTGCTCCAGGCTCCTATTAGGTCACGCCCGATCCGGCGGCAGTGCTTACTGCGTGCCCGGCCGGGCGGTCGACAGATCAACGCTAAGGCACCCTGCGGGCCAGTCATAAGCAAGGGTCAGACCGCGTCGGCCGGGACTACCCCATCCTCGCGGGATCGGGTAGATAGAGACTGACAGTCATGGTGAGTCCTTCGTGGTCCGGGTGCGAGTGATGTCGGGTGCAGCGATTCAGGCGTGGTCGCCCGTGCCGTCGGTGGTGGGAGTTGCGGTGATGCCGGCGACCAGCGCACGGATGGCCCAGGTGGTGCGCTGGCTCGGCGTGCCCGAGATGACCGTCTCGGCGCGCACGGCGAGGTGAGGGGTCACCTGCGGATCGGCCGACGCGACGGCTGCGGCCAACGCGTTCTCATCGTCCGCTTCGCGCTCGTCACCTCCGATGTCCTTCGGCGCAGGCGGGCTGTGCTCGGCGGCCGAGGACGTGACGTACTGCAGCAGCAGGTCCACACCCCAGGCCGCTCGGCTCGGAGCGATCGAGCCTTCCAGCAGCAGGCCCAGGAGCTGGTCGTACAGCCGCAGGGCATAGGGGCCGGTCGGGCGCAGCATCAGTGCGGACCGGGCCAGGCCCGGGTAGGCGTACAGCACCTCGGAGTACCCGGCGAGCAGCGACTCGAGCCGGGTTCGCCAGTCCCCGTGTGCACCGGGTGCCAGCGTCCCGATCAGCTCGTCCAGGACGGCTGAGTGCAGGTCTGCGGTGTTCGCGACGTACACGTACAGCGACGCAGGGCCCGTGTCGAGGGCTTTCGCGACGCGTCGCATCGTCGCTTTCTCCAAACCCTCGCGACGCATGATCTCGATCGTCTCCGCGACGGCCCACTCGCGGGACAGGGCGGGCTTGGCCGGGCGCTCTCGTCGGCTGTTGTTCAGTGTCATGCACCCACTGTCACGAACATGTTCGCGACGAACATGATCGGGTGATGTGGTGCCGGACTCCTGAGCGGCCGATCACCCGATCGCCTGATCGACGGAGGGGCTGACCGGGGCGGCCAGGGTGTGATGCACTGCAGGAGGAGACCGTACCGCCGCTCCCTCCCCATCGAACGGATCAGTCGTGACCGCACCGAACATCCTCCTGCTGTGCACCGACCAGCAGCGATATGACGCCCTGGGCGCGGCGGGCAATCCCCACATCAGCACCCCGAACCTCGACCGGCTGGCCGGTGACGGGGCGCGCTTCACCCGCTGCTACACGCAGTCGACGGTATGCGCCCCATCGCGCGCGAGCCTCATGACAGGGGTCTACCCGCGCCACCACGGCCTGTGGGCCAACGGAGTGGATCTCGACCCTGCCCAGCAGCTGTTCACGAAGGTCCTCGCCGACGGCGGGTACGACTGCGCCCTGGCGGGGAAGTTCCATCTCGGATCCGCCTTCGGAGGCCGGATCGAACCGCGCCTGGACGACGGGTTCCGGATCTTCCGCTGGGCCCACGACCCCTACGTGCGATCCCCGGGGAACGAGTACCACCACTGGTTGCGCCGCACCCATCCTGAGCTGCACGAGCAGGCCGTGGTGCGGAGGGAGCGCTCGATCGACGCCCTCCCGCAGGAGGCCCACTACAGCCGCTGGATCGCCGAGGAGACCATCGAGTTCCTCACCGAGACCCGCGATGCGGATCGACCGTTCTGCATGATCGCGAACTTCTTCGACCCCCATCACGGGTTCGAGGCACCGTCGGAATTCCGTGCCCTGTACGACGCCGGCTCCCTTCCCGCCCCGGTCACCACGCCGGACGAGCTCGCCACGAAGCCCCCGGTGCACACCCTGGAATCGCAGCGGTCCTACGCCGGGCAGATGGCCGGCTTCGCGGAGCACACTGCGGCGCAGATCCAGGAGATCAAGGCCCAGTACTACGCGATGGTCAGCCTCGTGGACCACGAGGTGGGACGGGTGCTCGACGCGCTCGAGCGCGAGGGTCTAGCGGAGGAGACCCTGGTGGTGTTCTCCAGCGACCACGGCGAGATGCTCGGTGATCACCAGATGCTCCTCAAGGGCCCCATGATGTTCGACTGCTCCGTGCGGGTGCCCCTGCTGATCCGCTGGCCCGGCCATATCGCCCCGGGCACCGTCCGGGAGGAGCTCGTGGACTGGCTGGACCTCACCCGCACACTCATGGCCGCTGCCGGGAGCGACGGCCTCGTCCGAGCCCAGGGCCGTGACCTGATGCCGCTGGTGAGCGGACAGGACTGGGAGGACCGGGACTGGATCCTCACCGAGTACCGGGACAGCTGCTGGGAGTACGACCCGCCGGTGCACTGCACGATGGTGCGGCGCGCCGACGTGAAGATCGTCGTGCACCACGGGTCACCGGCCACCGCGCGAGAGCGCACCGGTGAGCTCTACGACCTCGAGGCCGATCCCGACGAGCTCGTGAACCTGTGGGATCTGCCGGAGCATCGCGAGCTGCGCGCGGACATGGAGGGCTTCCTGCTCGATGCCCTGGTCGCGACGGAGATGCGGGAGCGGCCGCGCCTCGCCCCGTTCTGAGGAGACGGTCCGCGGCTCTCGCGGTGGGGCACGATGATCCGCGGGTCTAAGGTCGGGGTCACACACCCCACGCTGCCGGCGAAGGAGACACCATGGCCCCCTGGGTGCTTGCCCTGCTCGCCGGACTCGTCGCCGGCGGCGCGCTGCTGCTGGGCAGCGCGATCGCCTGGTTCGTGAAGGTCCCGCCGGCCGTGGTCGCCGGGATCATGGCCTTCGGTGCCGGGGTGCTGATCTCCGCGCTCACCCTCGAGCTCGTCTCCGACGCCATGGATCAGGGCGGGCTGCTGGCCACGAGCGGCGGGTTCCTTGCCGGGGCCGTCATCTACGTGGGCTTGAACATTCTGCTGGCCCGCCGCGGCGCCCGGCACCGCAAGCGCTCCGGGGACCAGCAGACCTCCGAAGGTGAACAGAGCGGCAGCGGGGGAGCGATCGCGATCGGCGCCCTGCTCGACGGCGTCCCCGAATCCATGGTGCTCGGGCTGAGCGTGCTCGCCGGGCCAGGATTGAGCGTGCCGATGTTCGCCGCCGTGTTCATCTCCAACGTCCCCGAGGGCCTGTCCAGCAGCGCCGGCTGGAAGACGGCCGGCCGCAGCCGCCGCTATGTGTTCGGGATCTGGAGCACGATCGCGCTGGTCTCCGGGCTCGCCTCGCTGGCCGGCTACGTGCTGCTGGACGGGGCGGCGCCGGCCACTCTCGCCGTCGTCAACGCCCTGGCGGCCGGGGCGATCCTCGCCATGATCACCGACACCATGATCCCCGAGGCCTTCGCGAAGGACTCCCTGTACACCGGGCTCCTCGCGACGCTCGGTTTCCTCGCGGCGCTGACGCTGCACGCGATGGGGTGAACCGCCCGGCTCGAGGTCATGACCCTGGCCTGAGAATGACCGGTCGGCGATGACCGGCTCCCGGCGGATCCGTGAACATCCGCCGCTGAACGGGCAGAACGTCGGTTGCGACGTCGTGGGGTCCCTAGGGTGATCGCGGCCCTTTCCCTGATCCCAGGAGCATCTCCATGTCCTCGTCGTTGAACCGTCGCACTCTGTTCGCCACGACGGTGGCGGTCGGCACAGCTGCCGCAGCCGCCGCTGCCCTCGCCGCACCGGCGTCGGCCGCGCCCGCTCGTCCCTCCGGCGCAGGAGGCGGCCGGGCTCTGATCGGCAGGGCGAAGCGCGATCAGCTGCACGTGATGACCTTCAACATCCGCATGGAGAACGAGGCGAACACGGAGCCCGGCGAGCCGGACCACTGGTCGGACCGCGAGCCGCTCCTCATCGCACTGCTCGAGCGGGAGCAGCCCACCCTGCTGGGCATCCAGGAGGGCAAGCACGGGCAGCTCGGCGCGATCGACGAGGCGCTGCCGAGGCACCGGATGGTCGGCTACGGGCGCCAGGGCGGCAGCAAGGACGAGTACTCGGCGATCTACTACGACACCACCCGCCTCGAGGTGCTGTCCTGGGACCAGTTCTGGCTGTCCGATACTCCCGACGAGATCGGCTCCGCCACCTGGGGCAACAGCGTCACGCGGATCGTGGTGTGGGCGCGGCTGCGCGATAAGGCCAGCGGCACCGAGTTCGCGTTCATCAACACCCACTTCGATCATCAGTCCGAGCCCGCGCGCATCAAGAGCGGCGAGGCGATGATCGACCTGTTCGAGGGCGGCGAGCTCGACGAGCTGCCCACGATCGTCACCGGCGACTTCAACTCGGTGGCCCACGATTCCGGCGCGTACACGACGCTGGTCACCGACGGTCCCACGCGCGACACCTGGGACGTCGCGGAGGAGCAGGTGACCCCGGCGTGGGGCACCTTCCCCGGCTACGACGACCCGGTCGACGGCGGTACCCGCATCGACTGGGTGCTGGTCACCGAGGAGTTCACCACCGACAAGGCCGCGATCAACGTCTGGCGCGACGAGGTGGGCGCCTACCCGTCGGACCACGCCCCGGTGCAGGCGCTGATCTCCCTGCCCTGAGGCGACCCGGCGCGGATCAGCGCTTGTGGTAGAGCGACTTCCGCTGGAAGCGGGGCTCCGAGGTCACGAAGATCCCGAGATTGCGGAAGATGTCCTCGTCCACGGTGCCCAGGATGGTCGTGGTGTGCACATCGCAGCCGGAGAGGTTCCGCAGCTCGTCCAGCGCACGCCGGGCGTGCTCGTCGGAGGAGGCGGAGACGGACAGGGCGATGAGCACCTCGTCGGTGTGCAGACGCGGATTGCGCGAGCCCAGGTGCTCCGTCTTGAGGGTCTGGATCGGTTCGATCGAGCTGGGGGAGAGCAGGTGCACGGTGTCGTCGATCCCGGCCAGGTGCTTCAGCGCGTTGAGGACCATCGCGGCCGAGCAGCCCAGCAGGGGTGAGGTCTTCCCGGTGATGATGGTGCCGTCGTGCAGCTGGAGCGCGGAGCCCGGCTCTTCGGTGGCCTCCTCGATCGCGAGCGCGGGGCCCACGACGGACCGGTCCTCGACCCGGCAGCCGGCCTTGCTCATCACCATGGCCACGCGCTGGGAGACCACGTCGTCGTGGTCGTTGATGCGCTCGTCCACAGCGGCCTTGTAGTAGCGCCGGATGATCTCCTGCCGCGAGGCCTCGCGGCACACCTCGTCGTTCACGATGCAGTTCCCGGCCATGTTCACACCCATGTCCGTGGGGGAGGCGTAGGGCGAGGCGCCGGTGAGCTTCTCCAGCAGCGTGCGCAGCAGCGGGAACACCTCGACGTCGCGGTTGTAGCTGGTGACCTGCTTGCCGTAGGCGGCCAGGTGGAACGGGTCGATGAGGTTGATGTCGTCCAGATCCGCGGTGGCGGACTCATAGGCGAGGTTCACCGGATGCTCGAGCGGGAGGTTCCAGATCGGGAAGGTCTCGAACTTCGCGTAGCCGGCCGGGATCCCCCGGGCGTGGTCGTGATAGATCTGCGAGAGGCACGTGGCGAGCTTGCCCGAGCCCGGCCCCGGCGCCGTCACCACGATGAGGTCGCGCTGGGTGGTCGAGTACTCGTTCGCGCCGAGCCCCTGCTCGGAGACGATCCGGGCGGTGTCCTGCGGGTAGCCGGGGATCACGCCGTGGCGGGCCACCTTCAGCCCCAGCCGCTGCAGGCGCTCGATGAAGGCGTGGGCGACGTGGTTGGACTGCTCGAGCTGGGTGAGCACGACGTTCTCGACCAGGAAGCCGTGCTCGCGGAAGACGTCGATGAGGCGCAGCACGTCGTCCTCGTAGGTGATGCCCAGATCGGCGCGCACCTTCTGGCGCTCGAGGTCCTTGGCGTTCAGGCACACCAGGATCTCCAGCTCGTCCTTGAGCCTCTCGAGCATCGCGATCTTGTTGTCCGGGGTGAAGCCGGGCAGCACCCGTGCGGCATGGTGGTCGTCGAAGAGCTTGCCGCCCATCTCGAGGTACAGCTTGCCGCCGATCTGCTCGCGGCGCTCCTGGATGTGGCGCGACTGCAGTGCGATGTACTGCTCCGGGTCGAAGCCGACGCTCCCGCCTCCGCGGCCCTCCGGGGTGGAGGAGGTGGACAGGGCGGGAGGGTGAGATTCCGAGACGGTCACCCTGGCACGCTAGCACCGAAGGGTGCCGGCGCAGCGGCGGCGCGGCCCGTCTGTGAGGGGAGCCGCCCGCGCCGGCCGGGACGCCTTCGCCGGGGCCGACGCGAGAATCCGGTCCGAGGCGGCGCCGGCCCGTCCGGCCCGTGCGAGGTCAGACGTCAGCGCCCTGTCGGACAACAGGTGGACAGCGGGCTGGTCCTGCGGGCGCGGCATGGTCCGCAGGAGTGTGCAATACGAATCGATGATTCGTTATCCCCGGGGGCCTGCGGGTGGACCCGCGCCGGCCTGCAGGAACCGTCGGAGGTCGGCAGGCGCTCCTCGACGGCGGCGGGCGTGGTCGTGATCAGGCCCTTGCGCAGGCGTGGATGCTCGGACATGATGGCGGACACCGCAGTGCGCGGGGCCGCCAGTGTCGGCGCTCCGCCTCGCATTCGACCCCCACTGAGCACGACCGCCCCACTGCTCCCCAGAATCGATTCGAATCGATCTGCACTTGAGAAGAGAGACGATGATGTCCCATCAGCCGCGTGCCCGCACTTCCGCCGCCTCCGTCCGCGTTCCCAGCTCGGAGTCGGGCTTCCGCCCCTCCCGGCGTACTCTCGGCGCACTCGCCGCAGTGCCGGGGCTTTTGAGCCTCGCCGCCTGCGGCGGATCAGGCGGCGGCTCCTCCTCCGGGGATCCCGACAGCATCCGGGTGGTCGACTACTACAACACCCCGGCCGATGACAAGGTCATCCAGGAGACCCTCGACGCCGTGGGCTCTGAGGTCGGGGTGAGCATCGCCCGGGAGAAGGTTCCCGGTGAACAGCTCATCGCGAAGGTCCTCCAGATGAGCTCGTCCAAGACGCTCCCGGACCTGCTCATGCTGGACAACCCGGATCTGCAGGAGATCGCCAGCTCCGGGGCGCTCGTCCCGCTCGAGGACTTCGGGATCGACACCTCCGGCTTCGCGAAGGAGATCCTGGAGGCCGGGACGTTCGAGGGAAAGGTCTATGGACTGGCCCCGACGGTCAACACGATCGCGCTGTTCTACAACACCACGATGCTCAAGGAGGCCGGCGTCGAGCCGCCCACCACCTGGGACGAGCTCAAGGCGTCGGCCAAGGCCCTCACCCATGACGACGTCTACGGCCTCGCGTTCTCGGCTATCGCCACCTATGAAGGCACGTGGCAGTTCCTGCCGTTCATGTGGTCCAACGGTGGCGATGAGACTGATATCGGCACCCCGGAGGTGGCCGAGGCCGCGCAGCTGTGGTCGGATCTCGTGGCCGATGGCTCCGCGTCCCAGGGCGTCGTGAACTGGGGTCAGGGCGATGCGATCGACCAGTTCAAGGCTGGCAAGGCCGCGATGGTGGTGAACGGGCCCTGGAACATCGTCGGTCTCCAGACCGATGCCCCGGACCTCGAGTGGGATGTGGTGATCATCCCGGTGCCCGCAGCGGGTGACGCCTCCGTGGCACCGCTGGGCGGCGAGGTCTGGACAATCCCACAGACCGGTGACGACGCGAAGCAGAAGAAGGCTGCCGAGGTGCTGCAGAAGTTCGTCTCTCCCGAGAACCAGATGGCGATGGGCACTGCGCGCAACACGATCCCTGCCGATATGGAGGCTGCGAAGACGTTCGCCCAGGACCACCCGGAGCTGGCGACCTTCGTCGAGCAGGTCTCCACCGCCCGTTCCCGCACCGGGAAGCTGGGCACGGAGTGGCCCGCCACAGCGAAGGCGATCTACACCGCCTACCAGCAGGTGCTCGTGGACGGCACCGATCCGCAGACCGCCTTCGCCGACGCCGCCGACTCGCTCGGCTGAGCGCCCGCTCCGAGATCGCCATGACCACTACCACTGACGCCGCCGTCCCTGCGGCCCATGCCCCTCCCCGGCGGCGCCGTCGGATGGACGGCTCCGCCGCGGTGCGCTACGGCTTCATCGCCCCCGCCGCGATCTATCTGGCGCTGTTCTTCGGATTCCCCATCGTCAAGAACTTCACGATGAGCTTCCAGGAGTACACCTCCGCGACGTTCTTCAGCGGGGAGGCGCCATTCGTCGGCCTCGCGAACTATGCGGCGGTGTTCGCCGATCCGATCTTCGCCAAGGCACTCGCGAACACGGCGATCTTCACCGTCGTCTCGATCGCCGGTCAGTTCGTGATCGGGATGGGGCTTGCTCTGTTCTTCCGCAAGAGCTTCCCGCTGTCCGGTCTGCTGCGTTCGATGCTGCTCCTGCCGTGGCTGCTGCCGATGATCGTCTCGGCGGCCGTATGGCGCTGGATCCTCGAGCAGGACAGCGGGATCCTCAACCAGTCCCTCAAGGCGATCGGCCTCATCTCCGCACCGATCCCGTGGCTCACCAGCTCTGATACGGCTCTGATCGCGGTGGTGATGGTGAACATCTGGCTCGGCATCCCGTTCAACGTGGTGCTCCTGTACAGCGGGCTGCAGGCGATCCCCACGGAGCTCTACGAAGCGGCGGAGATCGACGGTGCCACCGGGTGGTCCTCATTCCGGTTCGTCACCTTGCCGCTGCTGCGACCCGTCGTCTCCGTGGTGCTCCTGCTCGGGGTGATCTACACGATCAAGGTCCTGGACCTGATCCTGGGACTGACCGGCGGCGGACCCGCGAACGCCACCCAGACCATCGCGACCCGCAGCTATGAGATGAGCTTCATCGAGTTCGATTTCGGGCAGGGCGCTGCACTGGGCAACGTGCTCATCGTCATCGCGCTGCTGTTCTCGGTGGTCTATCTGCGCGCCAACTCCCGCGCGATGAAGGAGGGATGAGGCCATGACGACGACCCTCGAGCACAGGCCCGGGACGGCGCCATCGCGACACCGTCCCGTCCTCTCCCGCAATTCCCCGACCCGGCGCGGACTGCGCACCGCCCTCGGGATCGTGTTCATCGCAATCATGCTGTTCCCCATCTACTGGATGGTCAACGCTTCGCTCGCCCCCGGCGGGAACACGTTGAACGCCCAGCTGCTGCCGTTGAACCCGGACTTCAGCGGTTATGCCAGCGCCATCAGCGACCAGGGGCAGAACCTCGTCACCTCGCTGATCGTCGCCGTCGGCGCGGCGATCCTGTCGCTGGTGATCGCGACCCCGTGCGCCTACGCGCTGGCGCAGTTCCCCATCCGGGGCAGCGGCGTGGTGCTGTTCGTGGTCCTCATCGCACAGATGATCCCCGGCATCGTGATCGCGAACGCGCTGTACACGGCCTACAACACGGTGGGTCTGCTCAACACGATCCCCGGGTTGATCCTGGCCGACGCCACCGCCGGTATCCCGTTCTCGATCCTCATCATCCGTGCGTTCATGGAATCCTTCCCGAAGGAGATCGTCGAGGCCGCGCACATCGATGGCTGCGGCCACGTGCGGGCGTTCTGGTCGATCGTGCTCCCGGTGAGCATCAACTCGCTGATCACCGCCGGGATCTTCTCGTTCCTCTTCGCCTGGAGCGACTTCCTCATGGCGCTGACCCTCACCACCGGCGAAACGATCCGTCCTGTCACGCTGGGCCTCTACAACTACATCGGCACCAACGACACCGATTGGAGCTCTGTGATGGCCACGGCCGTCATCGCTTCGGTGCCCGCGGTGGCGCTGATGATCGCCGCTCAGAAGTACATCGCTGCCGGAGCTACCGGCGGCGCCGTCAAATGAGAAATCGATCCCTCTGACCACGGCGCCACCACGCCCCGCATCACCCCACCCTCCGCACTCCCTGTCATCGACTGACCCCACCCCTCGGAAGGACCTGTTCCATGGCTCTCGAGCCCACCACCCCGCTGCGCGTCACCGTCTGGGGCGAGAACCGCCACGAGCAGCGCGACCAGCGCGTGCGCGACCACTATCCCGAGGGCATGCACTCCGCCATCCGTGCCGGCATCGTCGAGAACCTCGGGGACGACGTCACCACTCACATCGCACTGCTGGATGATCCTGAGCACGGGCTCACGGAGGAGGTCCTCGCCCGGACCGACGTGCTCACCTGGTGGGGTCACATGGCCCACGACGAGGTCTCCGACGAAGTCGCCGAACGCGTCCAGAAGCACGTGCTCGCCGGCATGGGCCTGGTGGTGCTGCACTCCGGGCACTGGTCCAAGCCGTTCACCCGATTGATGGGCACCACCTGCACGCTGCGCTGGCGCAACGAGGCCGATCGCGAGCTGGTGTGGACCGTGAACCCCAGTCATCCGATCGCCGAGGGCGTGCCCCACCCGATCGTCATCCCCGAGCAGGAGATGTACGGCGAGCACTTCGACATCCCCGTGCCCGACGAGCTGGTGTTCGTCTCGTCCTTCAGCGGGGGAGAGGTGTTCCGCTCGGGCTGCGCCTTCCGCCGCGGCAAGGGCAAGATCTTCTACTTCAGCCCCGGGGACCAGGACTACCCCGTCTACCAGCACACCGACGTGCGCCGGGTGGTCGCCAACGGCGTGAGCTGGGCACGCCCGGCCGCCGGCGACCGCGAGGTGCCCTTCCTGGACCGCTACGAGACCGACTGGTTCCTCACCGGCTCCGGCGGTCAGGGCCTGGGCGACGCCGAGGCGGCGGGCAAGAGCGCATGAGCGCCACAGCATCGAACCTCGCAGCACAGACTCCCGTGAAGGTCGTCGTGGTCGGCGCCGGCGGCATGGGCAGGGCGTGGATCGGCACCGTGCTGCGCAGCGCCGACGCCCAGCTCGTCGGGGTGGTCGACGTGATCGACGGCGCTGCACGCAGTGCGGTCCAGGAGGTCGTGCCCGCCGATCTCCGCACCGGGATCGCCACGGGCACCGATACGGTCACCGTCGCCCGGGAGGCCGGGGCCGAGGCCGTGATCGACGTGACGATCCCCGCCGCCCATCACGCCGTCACGGCCGATTCGCTCCACGCCGGGTTCCCGGTGCTGGGGGAGAAGCCCTGCGCGGCGACCCTTGCCGAGGCCGTCTCCCTGGCGGGGCACGCCGAGGCGACGGGGAAGCTGTTCATGGTCTCCCAGTCCCGTCGCAACAATCCTCATCTGCACGAGACGAGGCGGCTCGCCGACGAGCTCGGCGGCGCCGGAATCGTGGACACCCGGTTCTACAAGGCACCCCGCTTCGGCGGGTTCCGGGACGAGATGGACCATCCCCTGATCGTCGACATGGCGATCCATGCCTTCGACGCCGGGCGGGTGCTGCTGGACGGCAACCCCGTCTCCGTCACCGCCAGCTCCTACAACCCCCCGTGGAGCTGGTACGCCGGGGACGCCGCGGCGACCGTCGCGATCACCTATGACACCGGGGCGGTCCACACCTTCTCCGGATCCTGGGCCGCTCCCGGCGGCGAGACCAGCTGGAACGGCGACTGGCTGCTGAGCTGCGCGAACGGCTCGGTGAGCTGGGACGGGGAGACGCCTCCCGCCGCCAACCCCGAGGACGGCGAGGAGATCGCTGGACGCAACCCCGCCGCCGACGAGCTCTGGGAACTCGACGCCTCCCTGGCCGGCTTCTGCGCCGCCCTGCGCGGCGGGGACGTCCCCGCCTCCGAGGTGCACGGGAACGTGTGGACCCAGGCGATCGTCGAGGCCGCGGTGCGCGCCGCGGACACGGGACGCCGAGTGGACCTCGCCGAGATCCTCGACGAGGCTCTCGAGAGCGCCCGCGTCCTGGATGTCGCCGATGGGCGCAGCCAGGCCCTGACCGCATGGAAGACTGGGACTTCTGGTCTGACCGCCGCGTGAGCGGTGGCCCGAAGGAAGGGTAGGGGGTGGCGGTGAGGAAGAAAGCACCGACGAGCCAGGACGTCGCCCGACTGGCCGGGGTCTCCCAGTCCACGGTGAGCTACGTGCTCACCGGATCCCGCCCCATCTCCGAGGCCACCAGGGCCCGGGTCGAGGACGCCATCGAGAAGCTCGGCTACCACCCCAACTCCGGGGCCCGCACCCTGCGCTCCCAGCGCAGCGGCGTGATCGGTCTGATGGTCCCGGAGGCGGAGTCCGATGATGGCGTGCTCATGGTGTTCATCGGCGCGATCGCCCGCGAGGCCCGCCGTTACGGCTACGACATCCTGCTGGTCACCGCCCAGGAAGGGGCGCAGGGCATACGCCGTGTGGTGCGCACAGGGGTGTGCGAGGCGCTGATCCTCATGGAGCTGGGACGGCACGACGAACGGGTGGCCCCGGTGATCGAGTCGGGGCTGCCCTTCGTGACCATCGGCAAGCCCGACGAGTTCCCGCAGGGCTCTGTCGTGGACCTCGACTTCGAGATGCTGGGCGGGATGATCGTCGAGCGCGCCGTCGAGGAGCAGTGCGACCGTCTGCTCCTGTTCGGCGAGCCCGGGCGCAAGCGCTCCCGCAACGACGTCGCCCGCTTCCTTGCCGGGGTGGAGGACGCCGCCTCGGAGGAGGGCCTCGAGGTCGTGCTGGACGCTGTCCCGCTGGCCGACGTGCCGGACCAGGCGCTGCGCCTGACCCTCCCGAACCAGCGCACCGCACTGTTCGGCATCACCGGCGTGCGCCAGGTGCTGTTCGCGATGGCGGCGACCGGCGCCCTCGTGGACGACACCCGGCTGTTCATCGCCCTCAGCGGCGAGGACCTCGTGGACGTCAGCCCGCTGCTGGCCTCCGTGCCGCAGCTCGACCCCCGACGGATCGAGATCAGCGAGCTCGCCGTCCAGGAGCTCGTCCGGCTGCTGCAGGTCGAGGGTGCCGGTCCCCGCGTCACACTCGTCGAGCCCCGCTGGCTCGAGGGCTGAAGGTCGGCAGTCGGACCACGACGCCCGCTACGCGCGAAGCCGGCTCCGGTCGAGCCTCAGCACGATCCTGCGGACCACGCCGTCGGGATCGATCGTGAGCGCGACGGATGCGGCGCCGTCGCGCCAGGACCCCGTCCGGGGCAATGGTTCGTAGCCCTCCTCCACGAGCGGGGGAGCGGTGACCGAGTCGCGATCGATCGACACGGTCCACTCTTCGATCGCGTCGAGCCTCCCGTTCGGCGCCCCCGGCGAGCCCGTCGAGGCGAGCGACGCGGAGAGCCTGCCGCACCCGATATGCGCAGAGGTACCGAGCAGAGTCAGCGAACTGAGACGGAAGTCTGTGGTGACCTCAGGGGAGATCCAGAAGAGGAGATCCCCGAAGTCGACGGACAGGCTGTGGTCCTGAGGTTCGGTGGCCCTCTCGGTCACCTCGACGGTGAGCTGGCCGTGGCCTCCCCGGTCGACCTCGTCCTGGGGCATCGACTCATCTGCGGAGGAATCTCCCGAGTCGACCGAGAACCTGGCGGCGAGAGGCGCTGGCGATGTCATGGCGCGACTGTAGATGGCGGGCCCCGGACTCTGCGCCGATCTACCGCCAGCCGACTGACCGCCAGCCGGGCGGTCGAGGTTCGAACGCTTGCGGTGACGGACGGTGAACCGGCGACGACGGGGCATTCCGCTGTGAGCGAGCAGGGATCCCGGTCCGTCTCTGGCGACCAGCGCGAACCGGCCCATACTTCCTGCAGATCAGCGCTCTGCAGCAGCAAAAGCCCAGGCCGCAGATGACTGATCGGTCACCAAGCGGGTGACCACTGACACCTCAGCCATCCGCAAAGTTCAACTTGGGTCATGCATAAAATGTCGTCATGTCAGATGCGACCAGCTCTCTCGACGCCCACCAGATCCTTGCCGCTGTCCTCACGGATGCCCCGGAAGCCCGCGAGACGCTCACGGTGCTGCGCCCCGAGGTCCTCGCCCACACCCGTGAGGCCTACGACGCGCTGTACCGCAGCGAGCAACCGTTGCCTGCTGCTGTGCTGCACGCCCTGGCCGCCGTCACCGCGGACTGGCAGGGCAGCGGCCCGCTCGCCCAGTGGCACCGTGCCCAGGGGGCCGACGCACAGCTCACCGCCGCCGATCCGGTCGCCACCGACCTCCGCGGCCCCGACGGCGCGACCCTCGACGCCGCGACGCTCAACGCCCTGCGGGATCACGTCGACCTGCTGTCGATCTCCCCGGCGCTGACCACCCGCGCCGACCAGCAGCGACTGCTCGACGCCGGCGTCAGCTCACCGATCGCCGTGCTCATCAGCCAGCTCGTCTCCTTCGAGAGCTACCTCCAGCGCCTCGTCGCCGGCCTCGCCGCGCTCCATGACCTCGAGGTCCCGTCGGCCGACGCCCCCGTGCGACTGACGCACACCCACGGCCGCGCCGCCGAGCACGGCGGGACCACCGTCACCGGCCGCACCCGCCCGTCTGTCTTCACCCGCGAGCAGCTCCAGTGGGAGCCATGGGTCGAGGTGCCTGCAGAGGACGAGCTCACCGAGCTCCAGCGCGACTCCTTCGCGTCCAAGGCCAGCACCAACAGCGTCTACTTCCGGATGCTCTCGCAGACTCCGGGCATCACGAAGGCCCGCAGCGCCCTGGACAACGCGATCTTCCTGCCGCGGGACGGCGCCCCCAAGGCCGAGCGCGAGCTCGCCGCCGCCGTGACCAGCAAGGTTAACGACTGCATCTACTGCGCCTCCGTGCACGCGAGGAAGTCCGCCGGCTTCTCCAAGCGGCCCGAGGACGTCGACGCCCTGCTCGCCGCCGCTCTCGAGCGTGACGCCGACTGGATCTCTGCGGAGCTCGCCCCTCTGAGCGCCGTGCAGGACGAGCGCTGGAGCGCCGTGGTCACCGCGGCCGCTGAGCTCTCTCGCCCGCGCCCCCTCCTCACGGCCGAGGCGATCCACGCGCTGCGCCGCCTGGAGCTCACCGAACCCCAGATCGCCGACGTGCTCACCGCCGCCGCCTTCTTCGCCTGGGCGAACCGCCTCATGCTCAGCCTCGGGGAGCCCTCGCTGCCCGACGCCGAGCAGGCCGCGGCCTGACCCTCCTGCACCTTCCCCGTCCTCCCCGCTGAACCCCTCGAGGAACCATGACCCCCACGCAACCCGCACTCCGTCGCCGTACCCTGTTCGGCGCCGTTCTCGCCACTGTGCCCGTCCTGGGCCTCGCCGCCTGCGGCGAGGTCACGGTGGAGGGCGATTCCGCCGTGAGCGACGAGGACACCTCGATCACCATCACCGACGACCAGGGCCGCGAGGTCGTGCTGCCCGGCCCCGCGCAGAAAGCCGTGGTGCTGAACAGCTACACCAATGAGTTCGTGCGCGCGATCGGCGCCGGCGACACGGTGGTGGGCGTGGACCGCGCCTCCCTGGATCGCCTGCCGTACCTGCCGCTGGAGGAGAGCCAGGTCATCGCCGAGGGACTGGACCAGCTCAACTACGAGGCGATCGCGAAGCTCTCGCCCGACGTCGTGATCCTGCCCCGCAACGCCGTCTGGCAGGAGGCCGCCGAGCAGCTCGAGCCCTTCGGCATCCCGCTGGTCGTCGCGACCGCCTGGGACACCGAGGTCGTCGACGCCACCATCACGCTGCTCGGCCGGGTGTTCGGGGCCGACGACGGGGCCCGGACGGTGCTCGAGTTCAAGGACGAGATCTCGGGCCTGCTCACCGAGCGCCTCGCGGACGTCGAGCCCGTCCCGGTCTACTTCGAGACCGTCGAGCCGTACCTCACCACCCTGCCCGGCTCCGGCTTCCACGCCATGATCCTCGCCGGCGGCGGCAGCAACATCTTCGACGACGCCTCCGGCGGCGACGCCCAGGAGGAGCTGACCGTCGACCCCAGCGAGGTCGTGCTGCGCGACCCCGAGTTCGTGATCCATGAGTTCGAGCCCTCCGCCGAGCCCGTGGACCGCTTCGAGGACCTCCGCGCCGATCTCGCCGCGCGCCCCGGCTGGAGCGGGATGACCGCCCTCGCCGAGGGGAACGTCGCGGTCGCCAACGGCTGGGCCACCAGCGCGCTGGGCAAGTCGATCGGCGCCCTCTACCTCGGCGCCTGGCTCCATCCCCGGGAGATGGCCGACGTGAAGCCCGATGAGTACCTCACCCGCTGGGTCACCGAGTTCCAGGACACCGAGCTCTCCGACCCGGCCGACTACGTGCAGGGGCCGCAGCCGTGACCGCCACCCTCGAGAAGTCGCCCGCTCCGGCCCCGGCATCGGCTCCCGCCCGCAGCCACGAGCTGCGCAAGCGCCTGGTCCTCGCCGTGGGCCTCGTCGTCTCCGTGCTCGCCCTGATCACCTCGGTGACCATCGGCACCGCCGGCGTGGGCTTCGGCGACGTGCTCCGCTCGATCCAGGTGAGCATCCTCGGCGGGACGATCAGCGCCGACTTCGCCTCCTCCTACGCCGTGATCACCCAGCTGCGCCTGCCCCGCGTGCTGCTCGCCTTCACCGCCGGCGCCGCGCTGTCCGTCTCCGGCGTGCTCATGCAGGGGCTGCTCCGCAACCCGCTGGTCAGCCCCTTCACCCTGGGCGTCTCCCCGGCGGCGGCCTTCGGCGCGGCCCTCGTGATCACCCTCGCCGGCACCAACCAGCTCCCGGCCTGGGCCACGATCGCCGGCGCCATGGTCATGTCGCTCATGGTCTCCGCGCTCGTGCTCGGCATCGCCACCGCCCGCCGCATGGCCATCGCCACGCTGCTGCTGCTCGGCATCGCCATGACCCAGATCTTCGAGGCCCTCACCTCGGCGCTGCAGTTCACCGCGAACGAGAACACCCTGCAGGCGATCATCCGCTGGACCTTCGGCTCGGTGAACGACGCCAGCTGGCAGGACGTGCTCATCGTCGGCGCCGTCACCGTGCTCGCCCTTCCGCTGACGATGTGGTTCTCCAAGGATCTCAACGCCATCGCCTTCGCCGGCGACGACGCCGCCCGCAGCTTCGGCGTCAACGTGGGCCCGCTGCGCGTGGGCCTGATCGCCCTGTCGGTCACCCTCGCCGCGATCGTGGTCAGCTTCTGCGGGATCATCGGTTTCGTGGGTCTCGTCGGCCCGCACATCGCGCGCCTGGCCATCGGCGCCGACCACCGGCATCTGCTGCCCTTCGCGGCGCTCTCCGGCGGGCTGCTCCTGCTGGTCGCCGACGCCGTGGGCCGCACGGTGATCGCCCCCGCGGTGGTGCCCGTCGGGATCGTGGTCGCCTTCATCGGCGGCCCCGTGTTCATCTATCTCATCCTCACGCGAAGGAACACCCTGAAGTGAGCCTCTCCGTCGACCGCCTCTCCTTCTCCTACGGCAAGCGCAGGATCCTCGAGGACATCTCCTTCGAGGTCGCTCCGGGAGCGTTCTGCGCCCTGCTGGGCCCGAACGGGTCCGGGAAGTCAACGCTGGTCAAGGCCATCGCCGGGGTGCACCGGGCCAAGGCCGGCCGGGTCGCCGTCGAGGGCCGGGACACCTCCTCGCTCGGTCGCCGCGAGCTCGCCACAGTCGTCGGCTACGTGCCGCAGGCCGGCGACGCCCCCTTCGACCTCACCGTGCGCGAGGCCGTCATGCTGGGCCGCACCCCGCACTTCGGCATCGCCCCGCGGCAGGAGGACCGGGCGACGGTCGAGGACGCGATCGTGCGCATGGGCCTCACCGACCTCGCCGAGCGCAGCATGTCCGAGCTCTCCGGCGGTCAGGCCCAGCGCGCGCTGATCGCTCGGGCGCTGGCCCAGGAGACCCGCGTGCTACTGCTGGACGAGCCCACCAGCGCGCTCGACCTGCGCTACCAGATCGAGACCCTGCAGCTGGTCCGCCAGATCACCCGCGAGGAGGGCATCAGCGCCCTGATCGCCATCCACGACCTCAACCACGCCGCCCGCTACTGCGACCAGGTGATCGTGCTGCACGACGGTCGCATCACCGCCGACGGCAGCCCCGCCGACGCGCTGCAGGCGCCGACCCTGCGCACGGTCTACGAGGTGGACGTCGAGGTCGGCCTCAGCGACGGCACGGTCGAGGTGCGCCCCCGTGTCGACGAGCACGGCGTCACCCGCACCGGCTCCCGTCTCGACGAGATCGACGCCGACGGATCCGTCCGGGACAGCACCCGAGAACCGGTAGACGCCCGATGACGGCCCCGGAGCGCGGCACCCTCGACGCGATCATCGTCGGCGGGGGACCGCGCGGCGTCGCGACCGTGCTGCGCGCCGCCGCCCGCGCGGAGGCCGACGGTGCTCCGCCGGCACGTCTGGCCGTGATCGACGCGAAGGCCGTGGGCCCCGGCGCCACCTGGCTGATCGACCAGCCGGGGGAGTACCTCAACAACACACAAGCCGACGCCACCACGATCCATCCCGACGAGTCGACGCCGATGAGCGGCCCCGCCGCTCCCGGCCCGGACCTCGTGCAGTGGGCCCGCGCCGTCACCGCCTCCGGCGGACATCCGCGGGGGTCCTGGGTGATCGAGGAGGCCCGCACCCTGGTCGGCGAGAGCTTCCCGAGCCGCCGCCTGCAGGGCGCCTACTTCCGCGACCAGCTCGATGGGGCGATCGCCGCCGGGCACGTCGAGGTCCAGGAGATCCGCGGGCTCGTCGTGGACCTCGAGCGCGACGGACCCGAGACCGTGGTGGTGCTGGCCGACGGGCGACGTCTCGCCGCGCCCACCGTGGTGCTCGCACAGGGGATGGTCCAGGCGCGTCGCACCCCCGAGGTCACGGCCCTGGCCGAGGCGGCGGACCGCCACGGCCTGCGCTACGCCGATCCCGGCATGCCCGCCGAGCGGTGCTACACGGGCCTGCCCGCCGGGAAGAGAGTGCTGGTGCGAGGCCTCGGCGCGAACTTCTTCGACGTGATCGGCCAGCTGGTCGCCGACTGGGGCGGCATCGCCCAGCGCATCCCCGGCGATCCCACCGGCCGTCTGCGCTACCTGCCCAGCGGCCGGGAACCCCGCCTCGTCGTCGGTTCCCGCCGGGGCGTGCCCTACCGGTCCAAGCCCGACGGGGGCCGCGCCGTGCGCCCCTTCACCGCGCGCTGGGCCACCCGTGGATGGTTCGACGAGCTTGCCGAGCGCTCCGACGTGGACTTCGCCGCGGAGGTGTGGCCCGTGCTCTGCCGCGAGTTCGCCCGCGTGTACCTCGAGGCCCTGGCGGAGCACGTGCCCGGCGCGGTCGGTGGACGCTGGCTGAGCGCCCTCGACGCCGCGACCACGCAGCAGGCGGTCGACGCGGTGCTCGAGGCCGCGATCGGCGACCCACGATGGACCTGGACCGTGGAGGAGCTGCACCGCCCCACCTACGGCGAGCAGGTCACCGGCGCGGACTGGGACGCTCAGGTCGCCCGCCTGATCGAGGACGAGCTCGGCTCGCTCTCCGATCCCGCCCACCATCCCCGCGCGGCGGTCAACGGGGCGATGGGCGCGCTGCGCCGGCATGTCGGCCGTCTGACCGGGCTCGGCGCGTTCCACGGCACGTCCCTGGCCCGGGACGTGCTGGGATGGTTCGACGGCGACTCCCTCGCGCTCGCCTCGGGTCCGCCGGCCGATCGGGTGCGCCTGGTCCTCGCCCTGCTCGAGGCCGGGGTGATCGAGCTGCTGGGCCCGGATCTGCAGATCGAGATCGACGAGCGCCGTGGCCGATACCTCGGCAGGTCGCCGATCACCGGCCGCTCCGTGAGCTCGCGCGTGCTCCTGGAGACCCGGATGTCCAAGGGGCGGATCCCGCAGACCGACGACCCACTGCTGAGCGAGCTGCTCCGCAGCGGCCGCGCCCGCATTCACACCGTCGACGGCGTCCCCACCCAGAGCCTCGAGGCCACACGCGCGGAGATCGCGGAGTCCGCGCACGGCGGGCACAACCTGATCGCCGTCGACGGCACGGAGGACCCCTCCGTGATCGTGCTCGGCATCCCCGCGGCGAGCACCCAGCCCGGAAGCGCCATCGGGGCCAGCCCAGGGGTTCCGTCTCCGCTCCTCGGCGGCGCCGACGTCGCCGCGCGGCAGATCATGGCCCGCCGCCTGGCGACCGTGGAGCAGTGACGGGGGAGCAGCTCAGGACCTGCCGCGATCGTCCTCGTCATCGGCGTCCTCCCCACTGGAGCGCAGGGTGACCCGGTCCACGCCGTCCAGCTCCATGAACTGGGGGATCAGGTCGCGCACCGGGGGCCTGCCGTGGAATCGGACGTCCATCACCACGAACCGACGGCCGTCCCGCTCCGTGCGGCGGCTGTGCTCGATCGAGCTGGTGAACCCCATGGCCGTCGCGAGGGCGAGCAGGTCCCGCAGCACCCCGGCGCCGTCGGCGTAGGTGATCCGCAGCAGGCGCTTCGCATCGGGGGAGGGGAGCCTACGCAGCAGCGGCGCGACCACGAACAGCGTCAGCAGATGCAGCGCCGTGAGCAGCACGGCCAGCGAGAGCATCCCGGCGCCGCAGGCCATGCCCACGGCGGCGGCGACCCAGATCGTGGCGGCCGTGGTCAGTCCCCGCACCACGTTGCGGCCCTTGAAGATGACGCCCGCGCCGAGGAAGCCGATGCCGGAGACGATCTGCGCGGCGATGCGTGAAGGGTCCAGGCGCACGTCGTCCCCGAGCACGGCGGCGAAGCCGTAGACCGAGACCAGGGTGAAGGCGCACGAGCCGAGCCCCACGAGCACGTGCGTGCGGAAGCCGGCGGCCTTCTGGCGGAACTGGCGCTCGAGCCCGATCAGCGAGCACAGCACGAAGGCGACCAGGAGCAGCTGGCTCTCCACGAGAGACGTGCTCGTGATCGCGTCGACCAAGGGATCCATGGGTGGCGACTCCGTCCTTCCTGTCGAGGCTCTGACCTGCCCGGGAGGCAGAGATGCCCGGTCGACGACAGACCAGGCGAGAGGGGCTCTGCACCCTTGACGTTTCACACGGTGAAGCAGGTCACAATCGTTATCGGACCGTAACGCCTACCAGTGGATGTTTTCTCGCGGTGGAGGGTTCAATCAGTGTCATGGGTCACTGACGACCCTACGCTCCAAAGGGGGAGCGAGAACAGAGAGGTAGGTCTGCCATGACCGAACTTGGATCCCGTCGACTGCCCGGCGGAACGACCCGCCGCCGCTTCATGGCGGGCACCGGTGCCCTCGGCGGCGCCGCAGCCCTGGCCGCCTGCGGCGGTGCGACCGGCGGTGGAGGACAGAACGGCGGCGGCGGCGAGGAGCTCGTCGGCGTCGGCAACAACGGCATGGCCGGGAAGGGTCGCAGCGGCGACGCCGCAGATCAGCTCTTCATCGCCGGCTTCCAGTGGAGCCCGCCCACCAACTTCAACACCTTCGCCGCCGCGCCCGCGTGGCCTGCGTCCAACAACGTCGCGCAGTACGTCTATGAGACCCTGCTGCGCTTCCACATCGTCTCCGGCGAGCTCCTCCCGGGACTCGCCGCGACGCACGAGGTCACCGGCAACGAGTCCATCACCCTGACGCTCCAGGAGGGCATCACCTGGCACGACGGCTCCGAGTTCACGGCGGACGACGTGCTGTACACCTTCGAGCTGGGCAAGATCGATGAGGGTCTCGGCGTCGCCTCGTTCTGGACCGAGGTCGACGAGATGACCGCGGACGGCAACACCATCAGCATCGCGATCAACAAGGAGCGCAAGAACGTCGGCTCCGTGCTGACCTCGCTCGCCCAGCAGTTCATCGTGCCCAAGGCGGTGTTCGAGAAGGTCGCGAAGGAGACCGACAACAAGATCGCCTCCTGGGAGACCGACACCGCGATCGGCACCGGTCCCTTCAGCCTCGAGCTCGCGGACCAGACCCAGATCATCCTCGCCCGCAACGAGGACTACTGGGGCAAGGACTTCTACAAGGGTCTGCCGCCGATGACGAAGATCATCCACCCGATCTTCAAGTCCAACGAGGACGGCAACCTCAAGTTCCAGAACGGCGAGCTCGACGTCATGCAGCAGTTCGTGCCGCAGATCTGGAAGATGTGGGAGGCGGACAAGCCGGTGGGCACCTACCTGCAGGACAAGCCCTACTTCTCGCCCGGCTCCATGCCGATGTTCATGATCAACACCACCAAGCCCGGTCTCGACGACGTCGAGGTCCGCAAGGCCCTCGCCCATGCCGTGGACTACGGCTCCATCGCCGAGACCGCCATGTCCGGCTACTCCTCCCAGGTGCTCGCCTCGCTCGTCGTCCCGGACGGCGCCGAGGATGCATGGCTGGACCGGGACAAGGCCGAGGCCGATGGCTGGGCCTTCGACGCCGCCAAAGCGGAGGAGATCCTCCAGGCGGCGGGCTATGCCAAGGGCGACGACGGCTTCTACGCCAAGGACGGCGTGAAGCTCGGCCCCTGGAAGCTCATCACCCCGCAGGGCTGGACGGACTGGAACGCGGCGCTCGAGATCGTGGCCAAGAACTTCCAGGCCATCGGGGTGGACGCCTCGACCAACTTCCCGCAGCAGGCCCAGACCTCGACCGCCTTCCAGAACGGCGACTTCGACATGGGCTGCTGGTCGGTGGCCGGCACGAACCCTGCGGCCCCATGGCAGCGATTCAGCGACGTCATGAGCAACGTCGACATGGCACCGCTGGGTCAGACCGCCTACCGCAACTTCGGTCGCTGGGAGAACGACACGGTCAACGATCTCCTGGAGACGGCGGCCGCTGCGCCCGACGACGCCTCCAAGAAGGAGGCGATCACCGCGCTCGACGATCTGTACCGCGCGGAGGTCCCCGCCTTCCCGCTCATGTACCGGCCCGATGAGTTCTTCGAGTTCAACGCCTCGAACTGGTCGAACTGGCCCACCGAGGACAACGACTACGCCCCGCCGATGTTCCGCGGCGCCGGCAACGACTGGCTCTTCAAGCTCAAGAAGATCGGCGGCTGAGGGAACCTGTGAATCTCGGCCGCTACATCGCCCAGAAGACGGTGTGGTACCTGGTCGCGCTGGTGGCAGCAGTAGGTCTGAACTTCCTGCTGCCCCGGCTCGTCCCGGGCAACCCCGTCGATGTCATCGTCTCGAACCTGTCCCGCGGCGGCTCCGTCACCAGCGAGCAGCAGAAGCAGGTCTATGAGAGCTACGTCCAGGAGTTCGGCCTCGACCAGTCCCTCTGGGCGCAGTTCCTCACCTATCTCGGGAAGGTGTTCACCGGTGATCTGGGGACGTCCTTCGCGTACTACCCGGCCTCGGTCAACGACCTCGTGGGCCAGGCGCTGCCCTGGTCGATCGCCGTGCAGCTGCCGGCGATCCTCATCGGCTGGATCCTCGGCAACGTCGTGGGCGCGATCGCGGCGTTCCGCGGCGGCAACTGGGACCGCAGCGTGTTCACCAGCTCGCTGTTCCTCTCCGCCATGCCGTACTACTGCCTCTCGATCCTGCTGCTGTACGGGTTCGCCGTGGTCGCCGGGATCTTCCCGGTCGGCGGGGCGTACTCGCTCGGACTGACACCGGAGTTCAGCCTCTCGTTCATCTGGGATGCCGTCAGCTACTACTGGCTGCCCTTCCTGTCGCTCGTGGTCGTCTTCATCGGCGGCCAGGCCGTGGGCATGCGCTCCATGGCCATCTACGAGCTGGGCGGCGACTACGTGAACTACGCCCGCGCCATGGGCATCCGGGACAACAAGATCACGCAGTACATCTTCCGCAACGCGATGCTCCCGCAGATCACCGGCCTCGCGCTGGCGATCGGCACCCTCGTGGGCGGCGCGCTCATCACCGAGCTCGTCTTCAGCTATCCGGGGGTGGGCACGCTGCTGTTCAACGCGATCTCGGCGAATGACTATCCCGTCATCCAGGCGGTCACGCTGATCATCACCGTGGCCGTGCTGGTGGCGAACTTCGCCGTGGAGATCGTCTACGGCATCGTCGATCCGCGCATCCGCGCGGCCAAGTCCGGGGAGAAGTGATATGTCGACGGTGAACACCTCCATGGCCGAGGAGACGGCCGCGCCCCGCGCGAACACCCTGCGCTCCTTCAACTTCTCCGGGCGCTTCTGGATCGCCCTCGTGCTGGTGGCCTTCGTGATCCTCCTGGGGCTGGCCGGGCTCGTGTACCCGACCACCGCCGGGGAGAAGGTGGGCTCGCTCTACGACGCGCCGGGCAACGGACTGCTGCTGGGCACGGACAACTTCGGGCACGACGTCGTGGCCGTGCTCATGGCCGGCACCCGCACCTCGCTGATCATCGGCCTGGTCGCCGGAACCGTCGCGACCACCATCGGCGTGGGCGTCGGCCTGCTCGCCGGCTATGTCGGCGGCTGGTTCGAGGAGCTGCTCATGGGCGTCACCAACGTGGTGCTCGCGATCCCCTCGATCGTCGTGCTGATCCTCATCTCGATGTCGCTGCCCGAGAGCACCATCTGGTCCCTCGCCATCGTCATCGGGATCACGTCGTGGCCCTGGACGGCCCGGGCCGTGCGCGCCCAGGCCTCCTCCGTCGCCACCCGCGAGCACATCGACGTGGCCCGGCTCTCCGGGGCACGGCTCCCGGGGATCCTGCTCAAGGACGTCCTGCCCTACATCCTGTCCTACGCCGTGATGGCGTTCGTGCTGCAGGTCGCCGGCGCCATCCTCGCGGAGGCCGCGCTGTCGATGCTGGGCCTGGGTCCGTCGGGCGCGAACTCCCTGGGCACCCAGCTCCACTGGGCGCTCGCGTTCCAGGCCGTCGCCAGCGGTGCCTGGTGGGCATTCCTCCCTCCCACGATCATCCTGACCCTCGTCTCCTTCGGCTTCCTGCTGCTGCAGGCCAGCCTCGACGAGGTGTTCAACCCGCGCCTGCGCCGCGGCAAGCGCAAGCAGATGAAGCAGGCCGCCGCACGCCGGGTCGAGGAGGCTCGTCTGCTCGCCCAGCAGGCCGCCTCCGAACCGGCCGCCGGGCCACCGGAACCCTCCGACCGAGCGAGAGCAGGTGAGAAGGCATGAGCACGACGAACACGCCATCGGGCACGGCGTCATCCCCCTCGCGGTCGGGAATCCTCGCCCGCGCCGAGAACATCCGCTGCGTCTACGGCGGCGGCGAGGAGGACTTCACCGCCGTCGACGGGGTCTCGATCGAACTCGGCGAGGGCGAGATCCTGGGGCTGGCCGGCGAGTCCGGCTGCGGGAAGACCACGCTGGGCAATGCGCTCGCGATGATCGCCACCCCGCCGCTGTACGTCCTGTCCGGGACCCTCGAGATCGACGGCGAGACGATCGATCTCTCGACCCTCCAGCCGTCGGACCTCAAGCGGCACCGGCCCTACCGGGGGCGCACCGTCTCGATGCTCCCGCAGGGGGCGATGAACTCCATCAGCCCCACGCTGCGGATCAGCAGCCTGGTCAGGGACGTGATGCGGGCCCACGATCCGAAGATCACCAAGGACGAGGCGCTTGATCTGGCACGGGAGCGGCTCAAGATGCTGGACATGCCCGTGCGGGTGCTCGACTCCTACGCGCACCAGCTCTCCGGCGGCATGAAGCAGCGCATGATCACCGTGATCTCGACGCTGCAGAACCCGCGTCTGCTCATCGCCGACGAGCCGACGTCGGCCCTGGACGTCTCCAGCCAGCGCATGCTGGTGGAGATGCTGCTGGAGATGGTCCAGCAGGGGATCATGTCGGGCGTGGTCTTCGTGACCCATGACCTGCCGGTCCTCTCCCAGGTCTCCGACAAGCTGGCGATCATGAACGCCGGGAGCATCGTCGAGTCCGGCCCCACCCGGCAGCTCGTCGAGAACGCCCAGCACCCGTATACGCGCAAGCTGCTGTCCTCGGTGCTCGATCCGAGCCAGGAGACGCGCAGGCGCGGCGTCGCCCGCCGCTCCACGACCACCGAGGAGGTGGGGACGCCATGAGCGAACCCAGCGCAGACGCGCCGCAGGACGACATGATCACGCGCAGCACGACCGACGCCGAGATCCTGCTGTCCTGCCAGAACGTCACCAAGGAGTTCAGCGTCGCGGGGTCGAAGATCACCGCGGTCGATGACGTCAGCCTCGAGTTCCCCGAGTCCAGCGTGCTGGCCGTGGTGGGGGAGTCGGGCTCCGGCAAGTCGACCCTGGCGCGGATGCTGCTGCGCCTGATGCCGGTGACCTCGGGGACGATCACCTACCGCGGGCAGGACGTCACCCATCTCCGGGGCGGCGATCTGCGGGAGTACTGGACGGATGTGCAGGCGGTCTTCCAGGACCCGTTCTCCTCGTTCAACCAGTTCTTCACCGTGGGGTCCCTGCTGCGGCGCGGTCTCGCCCTCGCGAAGGTTCCCAAGGACGAGGCCGACGCCCTGATCGAGGAATGCCTCGGCTATGTGGACCTGCGGCCCAAGGAGGTGCTGCACAAGTTCCCGCACCAGATGTCCGGCGGCCAGCGGCAGCGCGTCATGGTGGCCCGTGCCCTCATGATGCGTCCCAAGGTGCTGCTCGCGGACGAGGCGACGAGCATGCTCGACGCGACCCTGCGCGTGAACGTGCTCAACGTGCTGCACGACCTGAAGAACGATCTGGGCCTGACGGTCCTGTTCATCACCCATGACATCGGCCAGGCGTGCTATCTCGCCGATCGGGTCGCCGTCATGGAGCGTGGCAAGGTCGTCGAGCGCGGCACGACGGAGGAGGTCATCTTCTCCCCGCAGGGCGACTACACCCGTCGGCTGCTCTCGGACGTCCCCGACCTGCGCGGCAGCCTCAAGCCGTAGGGGCGAACAGCACCGCGAAGGTCTCCAGGGTGCGCTCGAGCTCCACGGTGGGCTCGAGCAGCCACTGGATCTGCAGGCCGTCGGACGCTGCGATCAGGAGGGCCGCCATGTCGGCGGGGTCCACATCCTGACGCACGCTGCCGGCGGCCTGCCCGGCCGCCAGGCGCTGCGTGAGATCTTCTCGGATCCGCGCGAATCGTGAGCTGAAGAAGGTGTTCGACGGTGAGCCGTCCACCGCGAGGGCGGTGGCGACGAGCGTCGTGTACAGCTCCACCATGCCCGGCACGCCGATGTTGATCACGGCCGCCGTGACCAGCACGTCGAGCGCGGATCTGTCCTCGTACATCTTCGCGGTGTCGCGCTGGGACTCCGCGTGCTCGTAGACCGCGACCAGGAGCTGCTCACGGGATTCGAAGTAATGCAGCAGGGCGGCGTGCGAGACGCCGATGGCCGTGGCGATGCGTCGCAGCGAGGTCCCGTCGGCCCCTCGCTCGCGGAACACCTCGATCGCCCGGTCGAGGATCTCCTGGCGTCGAGCCACGCCTTTCGAATACGAACCGGCGCGGCCGATGACGGTGGGCTCGGCGGCGGCGCTGGCTTCATCGGTGGACATGTCCAGATGCTACCCGGACAAAACCTCCATGTGGAGGATTTGCGTGCTAGCGTTTCCCCCACGCCCCCACCGTGACGTGCGGAACAGCGGGTGATAACCGCCAGAAAGAAGGTTCGTCGTGGCCCTGCCCATCGCTTCCATCCAGCTCTATTCCTTGGCCTCCGAGTTCTCGGCGGACATGGACGGATCCCTCGACAAGCTCGCCGGCATCGGTCTGCGCACGGTCGAGGCCTTCGACTTCGTGCGTCGCCCCGCGGAGATCCGCGCCGCCCTCGACAAGGCCGGCCTGACCTCCCCGACCGGCCACGCCCCGCTGCTCTCCGACGAGCTGTGGACCCCGGACGGCTCGATCCCCACCCCGGCCAACGAGATCGTGTTCGAGGCCGCCGCCGAGATCGGCATGAAGACCGTCATCGAGCCGATGGTCGCCGCGGACCGCTGGCTCACCGAGGACGGCGTGAAGGACATCGCCGAGCGGCTCAACGCCGCTTCCGAGAAGGCCAAGGAATTCGGCCTCACCGTCGGCTACCACAACCACGCGCAGGAGTTCGTCGCCTCGTTCGACGGGCAGACCGCCTACGAGCGCTTCCTCGATCTGGTCGACCCGACCGTCGTGATCGAGCTGGATCTGTTCTGGGCCCTCGCCGGCCAGCAGGACGCCGTGGGCCTCGTGAAGAAGCTCGGCGACCGTCTCGTCGCGATCCACGTCAAGGACGGCGTCGCGCCGGCCTCGAACCCCTTCGCGCCCGACGCCCCCACGTTCGACTCCTCGAGCCTGGACCAGCGCCACGCCGGGGACGGCGACGTGCCCACCATCGAGGCGCTGCAGGCCGCGACCGACCTGAAGTACGCCGTCATCGAGTACGACAATGCCCCCGGCGACGTCTTCGAGGACATCGCGGACAGCTACACCTTCCTGATCGAGAACGGCCTCGCAGCATGAGCGCCTCCACCGGGCCCGTCGGCGTCGGCTTCATCGGCGTCGGCGTCATCTCCGACACCTACCTCGAGCACCTCGGCTCCTTCCCGGATGTCGACGTGCTCGTGCTGGGCGACCTCGACACCGATCGTGCTCGAAGCCAGGCCGAGAAGCACGGCATCCCCGCCTGGGGCACCGCGCAGGACGTGCTGGACCACCCGGGCGTGCAGGTCGTCGTGAACCTGACGATCCCCGCCGTGCACGCCGAGATCTCCGCCTCGGCGATCGCCGCCGGCAAGCACGTGTGGACCGAGAAGCCGCTGGGCCTGGACCGCGAGTCCACGTCGGCGCTGCTGAAGGCGGCCGACGAGGCCGGGCTGCGGGTGGGCTGCGCGCCCGACACCGTGCTCGGCCCGGGTGTGCAGACCGCCAAGCGCGAGATCGCCAAGGGGACCATCGGTCGCCCGCTGTTCGCGCAGACCTCGATGCAGTACCAGGGTCCCGAGGTGTTCCACCCGAACCCCGGCTTCCTGTTCGCCCAGGGCGCTGGCCCGCTGCTCGACATCGGCCCGTACTACTTCACCACTCTGGTGAGCCTGTTCGGCACCGTCGAGAAGGTCGCGGCCGTGGGGCTGAAGGCCAAGGAGGAGCGTGCGATCCAGGTGGGTCCGAACGCGGGGGAGACCTTCCCCGTCGAGGTGCCCTCCACGATCTCGGTGCTCACGCAGTTCGAGGCCGGTCAGACGGGCACGTCGCTGGTCAGCTTCGACTCGCCGCTCGCCCGTCAGGGCGTCGTGGAGATCCACGGCACCGAGGGCTCGCTCGTGGTCCCTGACCCGAACATGTTCGAGGGTCGCATCGCCTATGTGAAGCCCTTCGAGTCCTTCGGCGAGCAGCCCCCGGAGCAGGAGTGGATCGAGGTCCCGCAGGAAGGCGTCGTCGCAGGTCGCGGCACCGGCCTGCTGGACATGGTCCGCGCGATCGCCGAGGGCCGCCCGCACGTGGCCAGCGGCGAGCTCGGCTACCACGTGCTCGACGTGATGCTCTCCGCCGAGGAGTCCGCAGCCTCTGGCGAGTTCGTCACCGTCAACAGCTCCGTGGGCGAGGTCCCGCTGGTGCAGGAGGGCTTCGACCCCTTCGCCAGCACGCTCTGAGCTGACCGGCGAGGTGCATGCGACCTCGCCGTGGACATGCCCCTGTCGCCCCCGCCGTCCGCGGGAGGAGGCAGGGGCATCGTCGTCGGCGGAGGCTTCTCACCGAGTGGGACGACGGCAACGCTGACCGGAGGCACCGTCTGCGGGCGGCACCGTCTGCGGGCGGCGCTGTCGGCGGCGCGACGGGCCCCGCTCAGTGAGCGGCGAGCACACCACGCACAAGAGCCAGGACTGCTCCCGCCATCGCGATCACGACGACGACGCGCATCGCGGAGGCGCCGTCGATGCGACGTGAGAGCCGGTCTCCCACCAGGAGGCCGACGAGCAGCGCGACCAGCAGTGCGATCCAGCCCGAGGCCTCGAAGGACGGCAGGCGCGCTTGGCGGCGAGGGAGGCGATGCCGAGCACCAGTCCGTGCAGCTGCGCGGTGGCTGCGAAATGGCGGTGCTCCCAGCCCGTAGCGCGGGCATAGACCACCATGCCCGGCCCGGACACTCCCGCGGTGACGCCCATGAAGCCCGAGGCGAAGCCGCCTGCGGCGCCCAGCGCGGCCGATGGAGGTGCCGTGCGGCCCCTCATCAGGATCGTGACGCCGAGCCCGAGGACGACCAGGAGGCTGACCATGATGGTCAGCGGGGCTTCCGGCAGCAGTGCGACGGCGAAGGCGCCGGGGAGGACGCCCAGCACCCCCATCGGGACCAGCAGCTTCGCGCGCGGCCAGTCCACGTCCCGCCACACCTGCACCAGGATCAGCGAGTTGGCGAGGACCGAGGCGGCGTTGACCGCGAGGATGCCCTGCAGCGGACCTAGGACGAGCACGAGGAACGGGGCGGACAGCAGCGCGAAGCCCATCCCGGTGGCGCGCTGGGAGATGGCGCCGATGAACACGCTCAGGGCCACGCCGAGAGTGAGTAGCAGACCGGGTTCGTCCACTCCGCACCTCGCTCTCCGATGTCAGGGATCCGTCGCTCGTCGGCCGCACCGCCGACCAGGCTCGCACACCGTGCACCGCGCCGCACGGCGGCTCGCGGGAGTTCCCGCTGTCGGGCAGGTGCCGCGTACCGGATGGCTGGACGGTTCCCAGCGCATGACTTCCGAGACCGATCGATGGTCCATTCGGAGAACTCCGTACTTAGGGGGAGCGCTCCCCCTAGTGTGGATCTCCCATGACGACGACCTTCAGGAGAAGACCATGGACATGTCGATCGCCCGCCGCACCTTCGCGACCGGAGTCGGGGCAGCTGCTCTCGGAGGAGCTGCCGCAGCGCGTGCCGCTCCCGCCTCGGCCGCACCCGTGAGAGCCGACGGCAACAATGCTCGACCGCTGATCGGCAGGGCAGGCCGCGACCGCCTCCATGCCATGTCGTTCAACATCCGCCAGGACACCACCCCCGAGACAGAACCAGGGGACCCCGATCATTGGCCGGACCGTGAACCGGTGCTGATCGATCTGCTGGCCCGTGAGGAGCCGACCCTTCTGGGCGTGCAGGAGGCGCAGTACACCCAGATGAGCGCGATCGACTCCGCCCTGCCCCGGCATCGGATGATCGGCTACGGGCGCAAGGGCGGTAGCGAGGACGAGCACTCGGCGATCTTCTACGACACGACCCGCCTCGAGGTGCTGGCCTGGGACCAGTTCTGGCTCTCGGACACCCCGGAGGTCATCGGCTCCGCGACCTGGGGGAACCGCATCACCCGCATCGTGGTGTGGGCGCGGCTGCGGGACCTCGCCAGCGGGGCCGAGTTCGCGATGATCAACACCCATTTCGACCACGAGTCCGAGCAGGCACGGATCAAGAGCGGCCAGGCGATGATCGACCTCTTCGACGGTGGTGAGCTCGACCAGCTCCCCACCATCGTCACCGGCGATTACAACTCACCCGCCCACGACTCCGGCGCCTACACGACCCTCGTCACGGACGGCCCCACCGTGGATTCCTGGGATGCCGCGGCCGAGCAGCTCACCCCTGCCTGGGAGACCTGCCCCGGATACGCGGAGGCGGTCGAGGGCGGCGACCGGATCGACTGGGTGCTGACCACGGAAGACATCACCACGCATCAGGCCGCGATCAACGACCACCGCGATCCCAGCGGAGCCTTCGCGTCCGATCATCTGCCGATGCAGGCGTTGCTCTCCCTGCCCTGAGAGTCCTCGCGCACGCACGGCTCGCCGCCCCGGGGGGAATCGGGGAGGCGGGCCGTGCCGTGCCGAGGTCCGACCGAGTGAGCTCAGCCGTCGGCGCGCAGATCGGTCCCGTACGTCGCGCCCGGATCGGCGACCGCGACGGCGAGCGTGGTGTCCGACTGGCCGTAGTACGCGAACCACCTCTCGCGGAACTTCACGAGCCCCTCCACGAAGGTCACGTTCGAGACCAGCCCGTGCGTGTCCTCGAAGGTCTGCGGGCGCAGCCACGGCTCCTGGAGACGGGCGAGGACCGTCGTCGGGTTTGCGGGGTCGATGACGATCTGGCCGCAGCGGTAGTCGACCTCCCGCGTGCCGTCCTCCAGGTAGCGCCGGGTGGCGCCGTTGGTGAGCATCAGCAGGAGCCCGTTGTCGGTCAGCACCGGAGAGGTGCCGATCTCTACGAGGGCCTCGTCCCAGGTGCCCGGGGTGGGGGAGTACATCGGCTCCTCGTCGCTCGTGCCGGGGGTCCAGTGGATGAGGTCGTCGCTGGTCGCCCAGTAGATCCCGCCCTCTCCGAAGTACATCCACCACTTCCCGTCGATCTGCTGAGGGACGATCACGCCGGCCTTGGACCAGTTGAAGCCGCGCGGGTCCATGGTCTTGAAGGTGTCGAAGTCCTCGAAGAGCGGGCCGTGCTTGGTCCAGGTGCGCAGGTCGGGAGAGGTCGCCAGGCACAGCTGCGCGGAGCGTCGGTCCCAGCCCGTGTAGGTGAGGTAGTAGGTGCCCTCGATGTATGCGATGCGCGGGTCCTCGCAGCCGAAGCGCTCGTAGTCGTGCTCCGGCGAGAGGATCGGAGCGTTCTCCCGCTCGAAGTGGTAGCCGTCGTCGCTGAACGCGATGCCTACGTGGGAGACGATGTCCTCCGCGTGGGCCCGGTACAGCAGCACCACCTGGTCATCGACGACCAGTGCCGCCGGGTTGTAGAGGTTCGAGGACTCCCAGGAGTCGCCCTTGGGCCGCAGGATCGGGTTGTTCTCGTAGGGGGTGAAGGGGCCCAGCGGGAAGCGGGCGTCGCCGAAGAGGCTGGTGGCAGTCATGGGGAGGTCCTTTGCAGTGGGGGTCGAGGAAGAGAGCTGCGGCGGCTCGGCGCGGTGGCGTTGATCGCCTCCGCTGCTGCGGTCGCTTCAGCTGCGGCCGTATCAGTCGTATCGGTGGCGTCAGATGCGTCGGTCGTGTCGGCCGATCACCCCTTCACTCCGGCGCCGATGTCGGAGGCCGTGAAGTACTTCTGGAACAGGCAGAACAGGATCACGACGGGCAGCGCGAGGGCGCAGGCCCCGGCGAGGATCGCGCCATTGGGGTTCGCGACGGTCTGGGCGATGTTGGCGATGTAGTTCGCCAGCGCCACCGCGAGGGGCTGCATCGAGGCGTCCTTCGTGATGAGGAACGGCCAGAGGAATTCGTTCCACGGGCCGATGAAGGTGATCAGCACGACCGTCGCGATCGCCGGGCGCACCAGCGGGATCGCGATGGCCCACAGCACCCTCAGCTCGCTCGCCCCGTCGATCCTCGCCGCCTCGAACATCTCCTCGGGCAGGGCCAGGAAGAACTGCCGGAAGATGAACACCGCGGTGGTGTTGATGAAGAACGGCAGGATCATCCCGGCGTAGGTGTCCCCGAGCCCGTACGAGCCGGCGACCTGCACGTACAGGGGGATCATGAGCAGCTGGAAGGGGACCATCTGCACCCCGAGCATGACCACGAACAGTACTCCGCGGCCACGCCAATGCAGCCGGGACAGGGCGTAGCCGGCGCTGAGGCCGAAGGTCAGGGTGCCCAGCAGGACACCGGCGGTGAACACCACCGAGTTCAGCAGCGCACGCAGCAGCGGGAGCCGCTCGTTGATGCTGGCGAAGTTCTCCAGGGTCCAGCCCCCGGTGGGGAACATGCCCGCCGGGGTGGTGGTCGGGTTCTCCTGCAGGGCACCGACGATCATGAAGTAGAAGGGGAAGATGAACACCAGCGCCGCGAGCGCGAGGATCACGTACAGCGCGATCCGGGTGGGGGTGCGGGACCTCATGTCAGCTCTCCTTCGTCAGGCGGGTGGAGGCCAGGGACAGCAGGCCGACGCCGATCACGAGCAGCACGCCGATCGCAGAGGCGACATCCGGGTTCCCCTGCTGGATGCCCTTCTGGTAGATCATCAGCACCGGTGAGGTGGAGGCGCCATCCGGTCCGCCGCCGCTGGTCAGCAGATATGGCTCGGTGAACAGGTTCGCGCCGGTGATGATCGAGAGGATCAGCACGAGCATCGTGGTGGCGCGCAGGCCCGGCACCGTGATGTGTCGGAAGCGCTGCAGGATCCCGGCCCCGTCGGTCGAGGCGGATTCGTACAGCTCTTTCGGCACGTTCTGCAGCGCGGCGAGATACAGCAGGATGTAGAACCCCAGCTGCTTCCACGTCACGTACAGGGCGATCGACGGCATCGCGAGGGCGTCGTTGACCAGCCACGAAGGATCCGGGGCGAGCGGCCCGAGGATCGTGTTGACCAGGCCATCCTGCGAGAACAGCAGCATCCACACGCCGATCAGCGACACGCTCGCCGTCACGTACGGGACGTAGAACGCCACGCGGAAAGCACCGGCCCAGCGGGTGACCGCGTTCAGGGCCGAGGCGAACCCCATCGACAGGATGACCGTGAGAGGCACATTGATCACGAGGAACACCGCGATGTTGCCGAAGGACTGCAGCACGCGGGGATCGGTCAGGGCGGTGCGGTAGTTCTCCAGCCCCACGAACGGATGGTCCATGTCCATGCCGGGGGCGGTGAACACGTAGTCGAAGAACGAGATGTACACGGCGTAGGCCAGGGGATATGCCATCACCGCGGCGAGGAACACGATGTACGGCAACGAGAGTCCCAGACCGAGGGGCTGCTTCCCGAGCAGCCGACGCAGCGGGCTCGTCGGAGGGCGTAGGGGCGGGGCGGTATCGGGGGTGATCATCGTGCTCCCTTCTGCACCAGCTGGTCGATCTGCTCGGCGGCATCGTGCAGGCCGTCCGCGACCGACTTCTTCCCGAAGATCGCGGAGGCGGAGAACTCGTCGCGGAATCGCTGCCAGATCTCGATGGCACCGGACAGGTAGGGCACATCGGCCACTCGATCGGCCTGATCGGCGAAGCTCGTGTAGTCGGGATGCTCGGCGAAGTAGTCCGGGTAGGTGGCGAGCAGGTCGGTGCGCAGGGGCATCTGACCGGAGAGCTCGAGCAGCTTGCCGTCCCACTCCTCGCTGGTGGCGAAGGACAGGAACTCCCAGGCCGTGAGCCGATTTCGGCTCGAGCTGAACATCGCGACGTTCTTGGAGTCCGCGAAGGTGATGGTCTCCTCAGGGGCGATGCCGTCCGCACTGGGAACCGGCATGAATCCGTAGTCGAGCTGATCCTTGTAGGTGGCGATCGCCCACGGCCCTGCCAGCTGCATCGCGGTGGTGCCCATCGTCATCGCGTCGTCCGTGGACTCCTCCCGTGGGGCGAGCCCTTCCTCGTACATCGCGCGCCACAGCTCGGCGACCGCCAGGCCGTCGGGGGAGTCGAAGGTGGTCGCGTCATCCTCTACGAGGAGCGTGCCGTGGGTCTGGGCGAGGTACATCGGGTAGAAGTCGAACCACGGCTGGTAGAAGTCGCTCGTGGGTGCGGGCCAGACGGCTGATGCCGAGGCACCTGAGCTGACGATCTGCCGTGAGCCCTCGAGGAAAGTCTCGAAGGTGTCCATTCCTGGGGACCCTGGATCGATCCCGGCGGCCGCGAAGATCTCCTTGTTGAACATGACCATCACCGGGTTGGACTTCCAGGGCAGCTGGTAATAACCGCCCTGGCCTCCGTCCTCGGCGTAGTCGCGGGCGCGCTGTCCGGTGCGGCTCTCGATGTGCTCCCGGCCGCCCTCGAACGTGGTCAGATCGACCAGGCCGCCGGCGCGCACCCAATCGGGCAGCGCTGCCGGGGACGCGTTGAAGACGAGATCTGCGGTGGTGCCGGCCACGATCGCGGCGGAGATGGCCTCCTCCGAGCTGGCTCCGGCAGGGACCTCCTGCAGCGTGACCTGCTCATCGGGATGCTCGGCGTTCCAGGCGGCGGTGACCGCCTCGCCCCAGGCGAGCTCCTGCTCGTTGTTGGAGACCCAGATTCGGATGGCGCCACGGGTTGTCGCCGCCTGCGCAGGGTCGACCGCGCTGCGTGAGCAGGCTCCTGCGGCGAGGGTCAGAGGAACTGCGAGTGCTGTGGCGCCGAGAGCGCGCCGGGTGAGGGTCATCGTCGATCTCCTCGGTGGTGGTCGTGGTGGTGGGCGGATCGTCAGGGCTGAGAGGGCGGAGCGATGCTGCCTCGGCGCACGACGACAGTGCCGTCGACGAGGACGGCGCGGTGGGCATCGCCGCCGAGCGCCGCCAGCAACGTGCGGGCCGCGACGGCGCCGCGCACATCGGCCCCGGTGGAGACGCTGGTCAGCCCTGGGGAGAGGTGCGCGGAGAGCTCGCTGTCGTCGAAGCCCGTGACGGAGAGGTCCTCGGGGATGCGCAGCCCGGAGCTGCGCGCGTAGGAGAGGCCGGCGATCGCCATCACGTCGTTCGCGTAGACGATCGCTGTCGGGTGGTCGTCGCCGTCGAGCAGTGCAGCGGTCGCATCACGACCGGAGGCGGCGGTGAAGTCGCCCTCGACGATGCGGTCGGGGAGGAGGCCATGGCGGGTCATCGCAGCCGCGAAGGCGTCCCGGCGCGCTGCGGCGTGGACGTAGCGCAGGGGCCCGGAGACGTGCGCGATGGAGGAATGGCCGGCATCGACGAGCAGCTCCACGAGCTCGCCGACGGCGGCGGCGTCCTCGGTGTAGACCACGGGGGTCACGGGGGTGTCGACGGGCTCCTCCTCGTGGGGTGCTTCGGCGCTGAGTATCACGGCGGTCAGTCCCAGCTCGCGGACGAGGTCAGGGCGGCGGTCGCCCTGCTCCACATCGAGCAGGATCACACCATCGACGCGTCCCGCGGCGTATCGCTCGTAGGCCGCCGTCTCGGCGTCGTCATCAGCAACGACGTTGAGCATCAGGCCCATCCCGGCCTCGGCGAGGACGGCCTCGCAGCCGGCGATGAAGCGTGGGAAGAAGGTGTCGGTGGCGATGATCTCCGGTCGCCGTGCAATGACGAGACCGATTGTGCTGGTGCGAGACGTCGCGAGCGCCTGGGCGCTCGAGCTCGCGGTCCACCGCAGCGATTCAGCCGCTGCGAAGATACGGCGACGAGTCTCCTCTGCCACTGGGCGCTTGCCGGAGTATGCGAGGGAGACGGTGCCCTTGGAGACGCCGGCGGCTCGCGCGACGTCCCCGATGGTGGGTCGTGCACCGTGCATGGTCTTCCTCCTCCGGGCGGGGTGAGCGCAGTCGGCTCGGTCGAACCGGTCGGTCGTTCTTGGGTCTGGCGGTCTCAGCAGCTGTGCTGGCGCTGACGCCAACACCGATGCGCAAACCGGTTTGAACAGAAAGCAGTTAAACCGGTTTGTGGATTCCTGTCAAGCTGATCGGGAGGAAGGGCCCCTATGGTCGGCACGCACGAACACGCGGTCCGGGCCCCTTGTGCAGCCGCCTGGGTGTCCCCTAGTGTTGCTGATCACGCACAGGGGGAGCGCTCCCCCACTGTTCGACCAGAGTTCACATGGCGATGCCTTCGGAGTTGGGTCGCATCCACTTTCGATGACGAGAGTTCCTCACGGAGGGAGAGCGCTCCCCTCTGGTGTGGCCTCGACGTGACGCCCGTCCGCAGTCGTCCGCAACTCCGCCCTCCGGAGGGCCTCACCCCTTCGTGTACAGAAAGTGTTCCCATGCGACAGCTCCTGAAAGCCTCCGCAGTCCTCGCGACCGCAGCCCTTGCCCTGACCGCCTGCGGAAGCGCCGACAGCGGCGCCGACTCCGGCGACACCCTCATCGTCTACACGAACTCCAACGGCGACGGCCGGGGGGACTGGCTCACTGAGCAGGCTGCCGAGGCCGGCTTCGACATCGAGGTCGTCGGCCAGGGTGGCGGGGACACCACCAACAAGATCCTCGCCGAGGCGGGCAATCCCGTCGCCGACGTCGTGTTCGGGCTCAACAACGTCTACTTCAACCAGCTCGTGGACGCCGAGACGATCGAGCCGTACACCCCGGTGTGGGCCAACGAGATCGACGCCGAGCTGGGCGACGCCTCCGGGGACGGGAACTACTGGCCCGTCGTGCAGCAGGCCATCCTGCTTGCCTACGACGCCGACAGGATCGATGCGGCCGACGCCCCGAACGACTGGCTCGACCTCTGGAACGACCCCGCCTTCGAGGGCCGCTACCAGTCCGAGACCAGCATGGGCAACGCCACCATCCAGATCGTCATGTCCGGCATCCTCACCCGCTATGCCGATCCTGAGGGCGAGATGGGCATCTCCGAAGAGGGCTGGGCCGAGGTCGAGAAGTACTTCAGCACCGGCAGCCCCGCCGTCGAGGACGTCGACGTCTTCCAGCGGATCGTGGACGGGGAGGTCGACTACGGGCAGCTGCCGTCCTCCGGCCTGCCCGGCCGCGAGGCCAGCTACGACATCACAGCCGGTGTGGTGGAGCCCGAGGTGGGCGTGCCGTTCGTGGTCGAGCAGGCCGCAATCATCAAGGGCACCGACCAGCTCGAGGAGTCCCAGGAGTTCATCGACTGGTTCGGCGGCGCCGAACTGCAGGCCGCCTGGTCCGCGGAGTTCGACTCCATGCCCGTGAACCAGGGCGCGATCGACCAGGCCGAGCCATCGATCGTCGAGTTCCACGAAGGTCTCGTGCGGCAGGACATCGACTGGGAGTTCGTCACCGAGAACCTGCCGGGCTGGGTCGAGAAGATCGAGCTCGAGTACGTCGTCTGACCGGCTTCGCACCACCACCACCCACCGCACCCTGACGGAAGGCACCGAGATGATCCGCTACGACGGGATCCGCGTGGACTACGGCGATTTCACGGCGATCCACGGCCTCGACCTGCACGTGCGCGACGGCGAATTCTTCACCTTGCTGGGCCCTTCGGGCTGCGGCAAGACCACTGCTCTGCGCACGCTGGCAGGTTTCGTGAGTCCCTCGGCCGGGGACGTCCACGTCGCCGGCCGGCGCGTCACGCGCCTGCCCAGCGACAAGCGCCAGATCGGCATGGTGTTCCAGAACTACGCCCTGTTCCCGTCGCTGAACGTGCGGGAGAACATCGCTTTCGGGCTCAAGGTCCGCAAGGAGTCCCGAGCCGAGGTGGAGCGCAAGGTCCGGGAGATCGCCGAACAGGTCGATCTGTCCCCCACCCAGCTCGAGAAGAACCTCGCCGATCTCTCCGGGGGGCAGCAGCAGCGCGTGGCGATCGCGCGCGCGCTGGTGCTGCGCCCCAAGATCCTGCTGCTGGACGAACCGTTGTCGAACCTCGACGCGAAGCTCCGGGCCCAGCTGCGAGTGCAGCTCAAGGACCTCCAGGAGCAGTTCGGCATCACCACCGTCTACGTCACGCACGATCAGGACGAGGCGCTGAGCATGAGCGATCGCATCGCCGTCTTCCACGACGGCCGGGTGGAGCAGATCGGCACCCCCGAAGAGATCTACGACGCCTCCGCCACCGAGTTCGTGTGCCACTTCATCGGCGATGCGAGTCGCCTGTCGCCCGCTCTCGTCACGGAGGTCGCAGCCCGGTCGGGCACGGCCCTCGACCCCACGCGCGTCTCGTACGTGCGCGAGGAGAAGGTGAGGCTCGGCACCGGGACGGCGAGCGGCGGATCGGTCGCGCTTCCCGGCACCGTGGTGCGCCGTCGGTACCACGGAGTGCGCTCGAGCTACGAGATCAGCACGCACGGCGCGATCGTCAAGGTCATGCAGCCCGAGGACGGCTCCGCCCGCCCTCAGGCCGGCGACGTCGTCACCGTGCACATCGACCCCGCCACGATCCTCCAGTACGAGGGCAGGGCCGCCTCTGGCGCCGCCGAGGACGGGGCGCCCGCGACCGCCGTGACGTCCGTGGCCGCGCGATGAACGGCGCGAGCAGCATCTCGAGGATGATCCGCTCGCCCTTCGTGATCGTCACCGGCGCGATCGTGGGCTGGTTCATCGTCGCGTTCCTGATCTGGCCCAATGCGAATCTGCTGGTGCAGACCTTCGTCCCGGACGGCGAGCCCACCCTGCGGGCGGTCGAGAAGCTCGCCTCGTCGGAACGGGCCATGACGTCCCTCGGCAATTCGTTCCTGCTGGCGTTCGTCCTCTCGGTCACCGTGAACGTCGTCGGCATCTTCGTCGTGCTGGTCACGCGGTACTACGACATCAGGGGTGGCAGGATCCTGTGGCTGGGATACGCCACCACCCTGATCTACGGAGGCATCGTGCTGGCCGCCGGGTACAAGTTCGTCTATGGCGCCGACGGGATCATCACCGGGTTCCTGCTGCGACTGTTCCCCGAGATGGACCCCGACTGGTTCAGCGGCTTCTTCGCCGTCGTCGTCGTGATGACCCTGGCCACCACGACGAACCACCTCCTGTTCGTCTCCAGCGCCCTGTCCAAGGTGGACCATCAGACCATCGAGGCGGCACGGAGCATGGGTGCTTCGGAGTGGACGATCCTGCGCCGAGTGGTCCTGCCGATGCTGAAACCGGTGCTCTTCGCCGTCACGATCCTCACGTTCCTGGGCGGGCTCGGGGCGCTGTCGGCCCCGCAGGTGCTCGGCGGGCGCGACTTCCAGACCATCACCCCGATAATCCTGACGTTCGCCGCAACTCCCAGCTCGCGGGACATCGCCGCGCTCCTCGCGCTGGTGCTCGGCATCGCCACGGTGCTCCTCCTGATCGTCCTGACCCGAATCGAGAAGGGCGGCACCTACTTCTCGATCGCCAAGGTCTCCTCGCAGTTGGTCAAGCAGAAGATCCGCAATCCGGTGCTGAACGTCGCGGTGCACGTGGTCGCCTACGCACTGTTCGCGGCCTATCTGCTGCCCGTCATCCTCATCGTCCTGTACTCCTTCCAGGACTCCCGCGCGATCGAGTCCGGGCAGTTCCGCTTCTCGACCATGTCCCTGGACAACTACGCGCGCGTGCTCGGGGAGTCCGCGAGCCTGCGGCCCTTCGTCATCAGCATCGTCTACGCGGGCCTCGCCTCCCTGATCAGCGTGCTCGGGCTGCTGTTCGTCGCCCGCATCATCGCGAAGCACCGCAACGCGATCACGCTCGCCGCCGAATACCTGCTCCACATCCCGTGGATCCTGCCCACCACCCTGATCGCGCTGGGCCTGATCATCAGCTACGACCATCCGAGCCCTCTGGTGGGCGGCCGCGTACTCACCGGGACCACCGTGATCCTGCTGATCGCCTACGTGATCGGCAAGATCCCCTTCACCCTGCGCCTGCTGAAGGCTGCCTTCTCGGTGATCAATGACAACCTCGAGGAAGCCGCCTCGCTGATGGGCGCGAGGACGCTGTACGTCTTCCGCAGGATCCTGCTGCCCGCGGTGCTGCCGACGGTCCTGGCGATCGGGGCGCTGAACTTCAACAGCCTGCTGGACGACTACGACACCTCCGTTTTTCTCGCGCACCCGCTGTTCCAACCTCTGGGCCTGGTCATCAAGGCGAGCACCGAGGGCGATGCCAACCTCGATGCGCGCGCGAACACCTTCGTCTACACGGTGCTGCTCATGATCATCACCGGCGCGACGATGTACCTGGTCTACGGGCGGGGTGCCCGGGACCGCGGCGGCCGGCGCGCCCGAGCACGCCGTCAGCGCGATCGCGTCGGGGCCGAGCGATGAGCGCCGCCTTCCGGCACCCGCAGCGGGGCGGCACCGACCGGCTCCTGCACCGGCGCCTCGCCGAGCTTGGGACCCTCGTGGTGGCGCATCGCGGCACGGCCGTCGGCAGCTTCGCCGAGAACACCCGTGTGGCGGCGATGGCCGCTCTCGTCTCCGGGGCCGATGTGGTCGAGATCGACGTTTCGACCTCCGCGGACGGAGAGTTCTACGCCTTCCACGACGGGACCGAGCAGCGGTTGCTCGGGATCGGCGCGAACCTCACCACGCTCACGGCGCGGCAGATCGACGAGCTGCGATACGTGCACGTGGACCGCCCGGGCCGTCCGGCTGGTGTGGAACGCCTGCTCGACCTCCTGGCCGCGCTGCGTCCCACTGAGCTGGGTGTGGAGGACGAGGCGGTGCCCCTGGTGAACGTGGACCGGTCCTGGGGATCATGGGCCACGCTCCTCCCCGCCCTGGATGGTCTCGGGATGACCGAGCAGCTGCTGCTGAAGAGCCCGGCCGCTCTGCCCGGACCGCTCGACGTCCTGCGGCGCCACGAGGTGAAGTACCCCTACCTGCCGATCTGCACGGATCTCGCGCAGATCGAGGACCTCGTCGAGGACGATGACCTCGACGTCGTGGGCATCGAGCTGCTGGCCGATGGCCCGGACAACCCGCTCGCGGACCCCGACCTGTTCGTCGAGCTGCACGCCCGTGGACTGTTCGTGCTGGTCAACGCCGAGGTGCTGACGAACGGGATCCCGCTGTTCGCGGGCTATGACGACGAGGCGGCGCTGCTGCACGGGCCCGCTGCCGGGTGGGGACCGCTGTTCGACCTCGGCGCCGATCTGATCCAGACGGACTGGCCCTGGCTGCTGCGTGCCTATCGTGGGACCCGAGCAGCCCGCGGCACCGCCGGGGCGACAGCCGTCGACCAGGAAGTCCGTTCATGAGCACCTCCGCCTCCGCCTCTCCCGAGCCACGTCCCCCCGGTCGCGTCCGGCTGGAGGACGTCGCCGCCGCCGCCGGGGTCTCCCGCACCTCCGCCTCCCGCGTCATGCTCGGCCAGGGAAAGGTCTCCGACCGGACCCGGCGCCGAGTGCTCGCGGTCGCCGACGAGCTCGGATATGTCACCAACGTCGCCGCGAGCGAGCTCGCCTCCGGAGGCTCGTCCACCGTCGGCCTCCTGCTGCGCGACGCCTCCAACCCTGCCTACGGTCTGCTGTTCAGCGAGCTGCAGAAGGCGGGCCACGCCGCCGGCGTCACGCTGCTGTCGATGACCATCAAGCATGACGACCAGGGCAGGCAGCAGGTGGCCAGCCTGCACCGCCTGATGGGCATGCGCGTGGCCGGTCTGATCGTCGCCACGGGCGGAGTGACCAGCGACCAGCTCGAGCCCTTCCGCGACCGGCTTCCGATCATCCGGGCCGGACGCCCGGAGAGCAGCGGGCGGATCCACGCCGTCTCCTACGACGAGGAGGACGCGGCCCGTCGCCTCGCCGAGCACATTCTGGAACTGGGCCACACGGATGTGGCCGTGCAGACCGCCCGCGCCGAGGACTCCTACCCCGAGTTCGTGCGCAGCACCGTCATGGCCCAGCTGCTCGAGATCCGCGGAGCCACGGTGCACCGGCTCGAGTACCGACGAGGTCACGACGCGATGGACGAGTCCGTGGACCTGGCCCGTCGCGGCCGCGTCAGCGCCGTCATGGTCCCCTCCGACCTGCGGCAGCTGACCCTGATCCGTCGTCTCCACGAGGCGGGCCTGCGGACCCCCGAGGACGTCGCCACCACCGGCTGCGACGGGATCCTTCCCGGGATCGACCTGCTGGGCCTGACCACCATGCGCATCGCCGTCGAGGACGTCGCCGAGCGGACCATCGCGAACATCGCCCGGATGATCGGGGCGACCGGCACCGGGGACGATGCGGGGTCGGGCGGATCCGCGGAGGCCGGACCTGGAGATCCCGCAGGAGGCAGGGTCGTGCACGAGCGACTGCCCGGCCGATTCATCCAGGGGCGCACCGCCGGGCCGCCCCGCACCACCGGAAGGACACCCGCATGAACGCATTGCGCGCCGCCGAATATCCGAGGGCGAACCACACCCTGGTCCACCTCTCGGACACCCATTTCGTGCCCCCGGGCGAGCTGCTGTCCGGGGTCGCCCCGGTCCGTGAGCATCTCGAGGGGCTGCTCGAGGACCTGGTCGCCACCAACCTGCGACCCGAGGCACTGATCTTCACCGGCGACCTCGCCGATCGCGGGGAGGCATCCGCCTATCGGCAGCTGCGCGAGCTGGTCGAGCCGCTCGCCGAGCACCTCGGCGCCGAGCTCATCTGGGTGATGGGCAATCACGACGATCGCGCCACGATGCGTACCGAGCTGCTCGATGCGGAGGCCGACGACGCCCCGTACGACCGGGTGGTCATGCTCGGAGGCCTGCGGATCATCGTGCTCGACTCGACCGTGCCCCGCAGGGCCCACGGCGAGATCCGTCCGGCCCAGTACGCCTGGCTGCGAGAGGTGCTCTCCGAGCCTGCCCCGGAGGGAACGATCCTTGCCCTGCACCATCCCCCGGTCCCGTGCGTCCAGGACCTCGCCATCACCGTCGAGCTGCGCGACCAGGACGCCCTGGCTCAGGTGCTGGCCGGCAGCGATGTGCGCGCGATCATCGGGGGTCACTTCCACTACTCGACCTCCGCGACCTTCGCGGGCATCCCGGTCTCCGTCGCCTCGGCCACCTGCTACACCCAGGACCTGCAGACGCCCGACCGCGGCACGCGGGGCCGGGACGGCGCGCAGGCCTTCAACCTCGTCCATGTGTACAACTCCACGATCATGCACTCCGTGGTGCCCCAGGGCGGCGGCGCGAGTGTGAGCCGCCATGTCGATGGTGCTGCCACCGCCCGCAAGCTCGCCGAGCAGGGCCTGTACATCCCCGACGCCCCGGCGATCGCGAGCTGGACGGGGGCCCGGTGATCCTGGATCCCGGACGCCGCATCGTCTTCCTCGACGTCGACGGCACGATCATCGCCCACGACGGAATCCTCCCCACCTCGACGGTCGACGCGATCCGCTCCGCCCGCGCCGCGGGGCACCGCGTACTGCTGGCCACCGGCCGTTCCCCGAGCGAGCTGGACCCTCGTCTCGCGGAGATCGGGTTCGACGGAGCCGTCCTCGGCGCCGGCGCCTTCGTGCACCTCGGCGAGGACTGGGTGGTCCAGCACGCCATGCCCGTCGCGAAGGCGAGACGCATGATCGAGGTCTTCGGACAGCTCGATCTGGACTACGTGCTCCAGGCTCGCGACGGCGTCTATCCCGTCGCCTCGCGTCGGGAGGAGATGCGCAGGATGCTCGGTATCGAGGACCGGCCCGGGCTGGGGACGGGCGAGGAGCTGGACATCGAGCAGGTCGCGGAGAAGGCCCCGCTCGACGCGATCGCCAAGGCGATCTTCCTCGGCGTGACCCCGGACGCCTTCGAACGGGTCCATCAGGCGCTCACGCCCGAGGGCTTCAGCGTGATCACCGGGACCATCACGCATCTGGGCACCGGTGGGGGAGAGGTCTCACTGGCCGGGGTGAACAAGGGCTCGGCAATCCTGGCCCTGCTCGACCAGCTCGGGCTGGACGTGGCCGATTCGATCGGGATCGGGGACAACAACAACGATCTGGAGATGCTGCGCATCACTGGCGTGGGCATCGCGATGGGTGAGGCGACCCCCGAGGCGCGGGCCGCGGCCGATGAGATCACCGGCACGGTGCACCAGAGTGGGATCGCGCAGGCGTTCGCCCGGCACGGTCTGCTGGATGGGACAGCTCCCGAGGGAGAGGGGTCAGCGACTGCGGGCGCCGCGCAGCGGTGAGTGCAGTGCGACCAGCATGGCCGCGGTGAAGATCACTGCAGCAGCGTCAACGGGCCCCACCGACCCACGAGCGCTCCGCCGAGCGCGGGCCCGGAGGACTCCGCGACCGTCAGCGACTGGCCCACCCGGGCATCGGCGAGGACCCGGGTCCTGCGCGGCACCAGATCGGGCAGGTACGGCTGCTCGGCGGCGACGACGAACACTCCGCCGCAGCCGACGGCGAACAGGATGCCTGCCGTCGCACCGATCGAGAGCCCGCCGGCCACGAGCACGTCGACCGCGACGGTCGAGATCCCGAGCGCGGGGAAGCCCGACGCGCTCGCCGGCCAGTAGCTGCGGAAGCTCGGAGGGCGAGGGGCTCCCTCACCGTTCGGTGCCGAGCGGCCTCGCCGGCCCATCGCCCCGCTATCGCGGGTCGAGTCCACGGAGCCGAGTGGAGGAGCGGGGCCCAGCTCCTACTCAGATGTCCTTGAACGTCTCGATGCGCGCACCGAGCTTGTTGAGGCGCTCGGCGAGGTCCTCGTAGCCGCGGTTGATGACGTACACGCTGCGCAGCACCGAGGTGCCCTTCGCGGCGAGCATCGCCAGCAGGATCACGACGGCGGGTCGCAGCGCCGGCGGGCACACGATCTCGGCGCCGCTCCAGCGGGTCGGCCCGTCGATGAGCACGCGGTGGGGATCCATGAGCTTGACCTTGGCCCCGAGCTTGTTGAGCTCGGTGAGGTAGATGGCGCGGTTCTCGTACACCCAGTCGTGCAGCAGCGTCTGGCCGTCGGCGGTCGCGGCGATCACGGCGAAGAAGGGCAGGTTGTCGATGTTCAGCCCGGGGAACGGCATGGGGTGGATCTTGTCGATCGGTGCCTTGAGCTGCGAGGGGTGCGTCGTGATGTCGACCAGACGGGTCTGCCCGTTGCGGGCGAGGTACTCCTCGGACCGGTCGTAGCGCAGCCCCATCTCCTCCAGCAGCGCCAGCTCGATCTCCATGAACTCGATCGGCACGCGCTGCACGGTGATGCTGGAGCTGGTCACGATCGCGGCGGTGATCAGGCTCATCGCCTCGATCGGGTCCTCGCTGGGGGCGTACTCGACATCGGTGCTGATCTCGGCCTTGCCGTGCACGGTGAGCGTGGTGGTGCCGATGCCCTGGATGCTCACGCCGAGCTTCTCGAGGAAGAAGCACAGGTCCTGGACCATGTAGTTGGGGCTCGCGTTGCGGATCACCGTCTCGCCCTCGTACCGGGCTGCGGCCAGCAGGGCGTTCTCGGTGACGGTGTCGCCGCGCTCGGTGAGCACGATCGGCCGACGGGGGCCGACCCCGGGGGAGACTGTCGCCTGGTAGTCGCCCTCGGTGGCGACGACGTCGAGGCCGAAGGGGCGCAGCGCCGTCATATGCGGTTCGACGGTGCGGGTGCCGAGGTCGCAGCCGCCGGCGTAGGGGAGCTGGAACGACTCCTGGCGGTGCATGAGCGGGCCCATGAACATGATGATGCTGCGGGTGCGGCGCGCCGCATCGGCATCGATCGAGGCGAGATCGAGCGTGGCGGGGACCTTCAGCTCGAGGTCGTTGTCCTCGTTCATCCAGCGTGCCTTGACGCCGATCGAGGTGAGCACCTCGAGCAGACGGTTGACCTCCTCGATGCGGGCCACCTTGCGCAGGACAGTCGTGCCGGTGTTCAGCAGCGACGCGCACAGCAGGGCGACGCCGGCGTTCTTGGAGCTCTTGACCTCGATGGATCCGCTGAGGGTCCGCTGGCCCTCGACGCGCAGGTGGCTCGGGCCGGACGTGCCCATGCCCACCAGCTCGGAGTCCAGGGCGGAGCCGATCCGGGAGATGGTATCCAGGGTTAGGTTCTGCTGACCCTTCTCGATCCGGTTCACGGCGCTCTGGCTGGTGCTCAGCTCCTCGGCGAGCTGAGCCTGGGTGAGGCCGGAATGCTGACGGGCGTCACGGATCAGGGTGCCGATACGGGCCAGGTAGTTCTCGTTCTCAGTCATGGATCGACCGTATCTCATAGATGAGATACGGGGTGGAGGTCGGCGTGCGGAGCGGGTCACACCGCGAGAAGCACCGGCAGCGCCTCGACCTGACCGCCGACGCGATAGGCCAGCGCCGGATCGTACGGCTCGAAGCGCAGATCCATGCCCGCCTCCAGCGGCGTGAGGGCGCCTTTGCGGTTGTTGCACTCCTTGCAGGCGCTCACCAGGTTCCACCAGGAGGACTCCCCGCCCCGGGAGACCGGCTGGATGTGGTCCACCGTCGCCAGCAGTGCTTCGCAGGGCGGTCGTTTGGAGACGCTGCGCCCGCAGTAGGCGCAGGTCCAGTGGTCGCGCTCGTGGATCGCCCGATAGGAGAAGCCGACGGAGCGCTGTCCGGCACCTTCGACCCAGGCACCGCTCAGCTCGCGGGTCAGCTCGAGCGCGGTGGGGATGATGCGGTCCTCGACGATGATCAGCTCCACCGGGCTCGCGACCTCGCGGCGGATCATCCCGAAGGCGTGGCGCACGGACGTGGTGTGCAGGAGCTCGCCGATCCCGGTGTCGACGTCGTACCCGCGGTTGTAGACCCTCACCACGCTCATCGTCACCACCGCCTCTCCGGACCACCCGTCATAGTGTGGTCCGCTTCACGTCCGGTTTCCACTGAATTGTGCTCCCTGGCGGCGACAAGAGTGTGACGCGAGGCCGTACGACCTGGAAACTCTGCGTGTCGGGTGCGACGTCGCACCGCCCGTCCTGAGGGAAATCCCAGCCGGGCGAGACGATCGATGAGAAAATGGGCGCACGGCCCGGAGATCGGGTGTGCCGCCGAACGGTGGAGCGAAGGCGACCGGGAGGACACTCCATGGGTTTGGAACAGTTCGAGGTCGTCGCCGTCCTGGCCGTGCTGATCATCGTCGCTGCGTCGTACTTCTCGAGCCGTTTCGGACTCGCCACTCCGATCATCCTGGTGATCGTGGGTCTGGCCGTGAGCGTCATCCCGGGGATGCCGCTGATCGCCCCGGAGCCCGAGCTGATCCTCGCGCTGGTGCTGCCGCCGCTGCTCTATTCGGCGGCCGTCAACATGCCGGTGATGGACTTCCGACGCGATCTGAAGACCATCGGCGCGCTCTCCGTGATCCTCGTCCTGGTGTCCGCCTTCGGCGTCGGGACCCTGCTGTGGGCGATCTTCCCGACTCTCAGCTTCGCCGCCGCCGTGGCCGTGGGCGCCGTGGTCAGCCCTCCCGACGCCGTCGCCGCGACCGCCATCGGCAAGCGATTGGGGCTCCCGCCGCGACTCCTGACGATCCTCGAGGGCGAGGGCCTGGTCAACGACGCGACCGCCCTGGTGCTGCTGCGCACCGCCGTCGCCGCGACGGCCGGCGCGTTCTCCTTCTGGCAGGCCGCCGGGGACTTCTTCTACGCGGTGGTGGTCGCCATCGCGATCGGTGCCGCCGTTGGGTTCGTCGCGGTGCGCATCCGTTCCAAGATCGACCAGCCCGTGCTCACCACTGCGATCTCCTTCGTCGTGCCGTTCATCGCGTTCCTGCCCACCGAGCTCGCGAACGCCTCCGGGGTGCTCGCCGTGGTCGCCGCCGGCCTGGTGACCGGCGCGAGCAGCGTGCGCCGCCTCAGCGTGGCGGACCGCAATGCCGAGCGCACCAACTGGCTCACCGTCCAGCTGCTGCTGGAGAACGGCGTGTTCCTGCTGATGGGTCTGCAGCTGCGCACGCTCGTCACGGACGTCTCCGAGGGCGGGCTGTCGGTGTGGCACGCCGTCTGGGTGGGTCTCGCCGTCACGGTGCTGCTGGGCCTGATCCGGGTCGCCTTCGTGGTCCCCGTGGTGTTCACCGCCCGCCGCCGACGTCCGGACTACGAGGAGCAGGCCCGGCGCTTCGACGAGGCGCTGGAACGGGTCTCGGCCGACGAGCGCTTCCAGCAGCACCCCCGGAGTGCACGCTTCGAGCGCTGGCTGCAGCGTCGCCGCGCCGATGCCCGGTTCTACGCCGGGAACGGGCTGGGCTGGCGCGGCGGCGCCGTGCTCGCCTGGTCGGGCATGCGCGGCGTGGTCACCCTCGCCGCCGCGCAGTCCCTGCCCACGGACTTCCCGTATCGCACCCAGCTGGTGCTGGTCGCGTTCGTGGTCGCGCTCGTGACCCTCGTCGGCCAGGGCGGGACGCTCCCGCTCCTGATCCGCGTGCTCGGCATCCGGGGCACCGACGAGGAGCAGGCCCGACGCGAGCTCGCCCTGCTGCTGGTCGAGATCAACGAGGCGGCCGCCGGTCAGGTGCTCGACAACCCCGATCTGCGCCGCCGCGGCGGTGAGCACTTCGACCCGGGGGTGCTGGAGAAGGTGCGGGAGGTGCAGGCCCGGATCGCCGATCCCCAGCTCCGCAGAGCCGCCGAGGATCCCGTCAAGTCGCAGTACGCAGAGCTCATGCAGCTGATCCTCGACGCCCAGCAGGATGCCCTGAACGAGGCCCGTTCGACGGGCTCCTACGACTCCAGCACGATCAAGACGGCCCAGAAACGGCTCGACCAGGGGTCGGTGCGCGCCTCCGGGACCTGAGCGGCAACCGCACCCGGCGGTGAGCGTCATGCGGGATCCGTCATGCCTGCTCCCCCTGAGCATGATGCTGAGCCGGTGCGGGGGCACAATGGCGGCCGTCCCCAGGCACGCACCTCCCGGCACCGTCGTCGGCCCTTCCGGTGCGTCCTCGACCCCCGAGAGGTCCCCATGAAGTTCTTCCAGCGCCTCGGCAGATCGCTGATGCTGCCGGTCGCCGTGCTCCCCGTCGCCGCGATCCTCAGCGGCATCGGCTACTGGATCCTGGCCGCCACCGGCAACGAGACGAATGTCGTCGGCGGCTTCTTCAAGATCGCCGGCGGAGCCCTCCTCGACCAGCTCCCGCTCCTGTTCGCCATCGGCGTCGCCATCGGCATGGCCAAGAAGCCCGACGGCACCTCGGCCCTGGCGGGCCTGGTCTCCTGGCTCGTGGTCACCAATCTGCTGTCGCCGGCAAGCGTGGCGATCTTCAAGGGGATCGTCGAGGAGGATGTCAACCTCGCGTTCTCCAACGTCGAGAACGTCTTCGTGGGCATCCTGTGCGGCCTGATCGGCGCCTACTCCTATGACCACTTCAAGGACTCCGAGCTGCCCGACGCCCTGGCGTTCTTCTCCGGTCGTCGCTCCGTGGCGATCGTCGCCGCCGGTGCCTCGCTCGTGCTCTCCCTGGTGCTGTTCTTCCTGTGGCCGCTCGTGTTCACCGGCCTGGTCGGATTCGGAGAGTTCATCCTGACCCTCGGCCCGCTCGGCGTGGGCATCTACGGCTTCCTCAACCGCATGCTCATCCCGCTGGGCCTGCACCATGCCCTGAACTCCGTGTTCTGGTTCGACGTGGCCGGGATCAACGACCTCGGCAACTTCCTCAACGCCACCGGCACCTACGGCGTCACCGGCCAGTACATGACCGGCTTCTTCCCCGTGATGATGATGGGCCTGCCTGGCGCCGCGCTCGCGATGTATGTGACCGCGAAGTCCTCGCGCCGCAAGGTGGCGGCGGGCGTGCTGTTCTCCAGCGCCATCGCCTCGTTCTTCGTGGGCGTCACCGAGCCCCTCGAGTTCTCGTTCATGTTCCTCGCCCCGGGCCTGTACGTGGTCCACGCCCTGTTCACCGGCATCTCCATGGCGGTCTCCGCGATGCTCCCGGTGCGGATGGGCTTCGGCTTCTCCGGCGGCTTCATCGACCTGGTGCTGGGCTGGGTGAACCCCATGGCGCAGAACCCCTGGGCGATCCCGCTGATGGGCATCTTCTGGTTCGCGGTGTACTTCGTGGTGTTCCGCGCGATCATCCTCAAGTTCGACCTCAAGACCCCCGGTCGCGACGAGGGCGACCTGCTCACCGATGAGAACGCCGTGCTCTCCGGCGAACGGAAGCACCTCGCCGAGGCGACGGCCTTCCTCGCCGCGCTCGGCGGCAAGGACAACATCACCGACCTGGAGAACTGCACGACCCGGCTGCGGATGGAGGTCGCCGACACGACGCTCGTGGACGACGGTGCCCTGAAGCAGGCGGGCGCCGCGGGCGTCGTCCGCCCGGGCGGACAGTCCGTCCAGGTCATCTACGGCACCAGCGTCCAGTTCGTGAAGGACGCGATGGAGTCGATCATGACCGGACGGATCGATCCGGCCGATGACGCGGCGCTGGAGGCCGAGGCCGAGGCAGAGGCAGAGGCGGAGGCCGACGGCGGCGCCGGCACCGCGGTGCGCACCACGCACCTCGTGCGCCTGCGCCAGCCGATGGCGGGTGCGGTCGTCCCGCTGTCCGAGGTGCCTGATGCAACGTTCGCCCAGGAGATCATGGGACCGGGCGTCGCGATCGAGCCGACCGATGGCGAGGTCGTCGCTCCCGCCGCGGGCACCGTCGGCCACGTGTTCCCCACCGGGCATGCGGTCGCGCTGGTCCTGGAGGACGGCGTCGAGCTGCTCATCCACGTCGGCGTGGACACCGTGACAATGCAGGGCGAGGGGTTCACCACCCTCGTCGAGCCCGGCCAGAAGGTCACCGCCGGCACCCCGCTGCTGCGCGCGGACCTCTCGGCGATCCGCGTCGCCGGGCATCCGGCGATCACACCGATCCTGGTGATGAACGACAAGGACGCGCAGATCGAACTGGTCTGATCGTCTGAGACGACAGCGGCCGCCTGGAGCTTCTCCGGGCGGCCGCTGTCGTCGTCGGCGGGCTCCTGCCTCAGTGCCCGGCGACCTCCACCGTCGTGGTCGCCGTGCGGCCGTTGACCGTGACCGAGAGGGTCGCGGTGCCCGGGCGCATGCCCGTGATCTCGCCGGTCGTGGGGTTCAGCCGCACCACCCCGCGGCGGTCGGAGCTCTCCGCTCCGTCGCCGAGGACCTGCACGCCCTCGCCGCCCCACTGCGAGGTCACCGGCCAGGCGACGGGCACAGTCCGTCCGTCCTGGGAGAAGCTCGCAGACGCGTCTCCCACGCCGCCCACGGTCAGCTTCCGGGGCGCCTGCACCGAGATCTCGTCGACCCACGGATGGGTCTCGGCGGCGAGCCAGTCCACCCGGTCCTGCGTGCTCGGTTCCGTACCCACGTCACCGGCGGCGGGATCGATGCCGAGCATCGTCCAACCGGTGAATCCGCCGGTGGCGGGGGTGCCGGCCGGGCTCTTCCCGGAGTTCCCGTTGATCAGGGTGGTCACGCCGTCCACCGCCGCGCCGTGGAAGGCGCCGACGTGCCCGTTGACCAGGGCGACGGACTTCCCGGAGGTGCGGCGGAAGTCCGCCAGCAGATCCTCGACCGCGCGGGCCTCGCGCTGATCGGTGAGCTGGCTGGACTTGCTGGCCAGGGGATCGGTGGGCGGGTGGTGGAAAAAGACCGTGACCCCGGTGAGGTCCTCATCGCCGGCGGCCTCCTCGAGGGAGGCCTCGAGCTCGGCGATCTGGTCGATGCCGCCTCCGGCGAGAGTGCCGGAGGAGGTGTTCAGCGTGACCACCCTGGTCCCGCCGAGATCCTGCTGCGTGGTGACGGGGCCGAAGGCGGCCTCGAAGGTCGAGATGTCCCCGCCCATCACCTCGTGGTTGCCGGGCACGTACACGTACGGGATGTCCCCGCCCCACTCCTCCTCGAGGATCTGCGCGGCCAGGGCGAAGTCCTCAGGGGAGGCCTCGTCGACGAAATCGCCGTTGATGACCAGGAGGTCCGGATCGGCGTCCTTGATCTCGCGCAGCGTGCGCCGGGCACCTTCGACCGCCCCGGAGTCGGGATCGGCCGCGACGAACTGCGCGTCGCTCATCACCGCGATCTGCTGGGGACGCTCCACCACGCTTCCGGTGGCCAGGAGGGCCGCATCGTGCACGGCCGGCTCCTCGGGCGTCTCCGCCGTCGGGGTGGTGATCGCCTCGAGGTTCGCCACCGCGATATCGCCGGAGTACTGCGCCTCGGGGCGGGTCTCCATCATCCGCACCCGCTGCACGGTGAGCGGCTGCGCGAGCCCCTCGGGCACCGTGAAGCGCACCTGCTCCCAGCCCTCGTGGTCGATCATGTCGCCGTCGAGGTTGGTGACGGTGCCGTCGGCGTCGGCCACCTGCAGGCGCGGCCAGGCGCCGCTGGCATCGCCGCGCACGTCCATCGTGAAGGCCAGGGCATCGCCCTCGACCGTCACCGGTTCCTTCGCCACCAGGTAGAAGCCGCGGGTGGCGGTCGAGGTGGTGAAGTCATAGCTCATCCCGATCGCAGAGCCGGCTTCGCCGTCGGGGCCCTCGGCGGCGCTGATCGTGCCGGTCGCGCGGGCCGCGTCCGTGGTGAACGCGGAGAGGTCCGAGAGGTCCAGCACCGTGGTGATCTCGGTGCCGTGGGTGAGAGCCACCGTGGTGGAGAGATCGCCGACGGTGAGGGTCGCCGAGCCCGTCTCGGTGGCGCCGGTCGCGGTGACCGTCCACGCACCGGTCCCGTCCGGGGTGACCTCGAAGCCGCCGTCGACGGCGACCTCCACATCGGCGGTCTCGATGCGGGCCCGCTGCCCGTCGGCGTCGACGCCGTTCAGGCTCAGCTCCGCGGAGTCCTTCGCGTCGGCCAGGTTCAGAGACCGTGCCGCCGGTTCGAGGCCGACGGGCGTGCCGAGCACGCGCAGCTCCTGGCTGTCCTCGAACGTGCCCGCGGAGTAGGTCACCGTACCGGTCCCGCGTCCGGTGCCGCGCACGATCGCGCTCTCGGCGTCGGAGGAGACCAGGTCGAGGGGCCCGTCGGCCCTGAAGGAGCCCTCCGCCATGAGCGGTTCGAGGTTCGCGCCGAGACCCGTGCCGCGCAGGGTGCGCTGCAGGCCGGGGAAGACGGCGCCGTCGTCGAGGGCGGTGGTGGTCTGCACGGCGGTGAGCTCCTCCAGCGGGGCATCGGAGTAGAAGACGAGGGCGTTGGGGACGTCACGGACCTCGCCGTCCGAGGGGCTGTTCCAGATCGAGGCGCCCTCGGCACCGGCGGTGCGCGCGGCGAGGGCCGAGGAGCCGCCGCCGTCGAGGTTCACCGCATTATGCGCTCCCATGTCCTGCAGGATCTTCCCGGCCTCGGGCAGCGTCATCCCGCGGGAGGCGGTGGTGCGGCCGTCGATCACCATGACGAACAGCTCGCTGCCGTCCCGGGAGACGCCCACCGCCGTGCGCGGATGGTCGCCGGTCACGAGCGACTCGTCGCCCATCTCGGGGACGGCTCCGTCGGTGAGGATCTGGTGGGAGCCGGCGAGGCCGAGATCCACGTCCGTGCTCGGGCCCACCTCGATGTCGACGCGGTCGCCCACCTCGAGGTCGGCGATGATCTCCGCGCCGTCCTCGCGGCCCAGGAGCACCTGCTCGCCCTCGGCGATGTCCGGTTCGCCGGCGCTGTCCTGGAGGCCGCTGACCTCGGTGACGACGCCGTCGACGACGCTCGCACGGGCCACCTGCTCCGCCGGGGCGTCGGGGGCGCCCACCGGCCGGTCCAGGGTGTACTCGCCCCAGGCGGCGGTGTACAGACCGATGCCATCCGCTGAGATCGAGGGGTTGTTCATCCCGGCGAGCTCGAGCGAGGTGCCGTCGGCGAGGGTCGCGGTGCCCGTCGCGGAGAGCGCCTGGATCGCGGCGTGGCCGTCGGCGATGGTGAGGGCCGGCTGCGGGGAGGGGGAGCCCATCTGCACGCCCTGCTGCGAGATGGAGGTGTAGATCGGGGCGTCGGAGTGGTTGATGTCGAAGAAGGTGCCGTTGACTGCGGCCACGGCCCGGTCGCCGTGCTCACCGGAGGCCATCACCTCCTGCAGCGGCGCGCGCCCGGAGACGGAGTCGCCGTGGGCCACGTCCAGCGAGAGCGTCGGGACGTCGAGGTCCGCGGTGAGCACGCTGCCCTCGTTCCAGCCGCCGTCCTCCAGGCGGGAGAAGTTCGTGAGGTCCAGGCCCGGGGCCACCTGATAGGTGCGGGAGTCGCGGAGCACGCCGTCGGCGGCGAGCTGGTCGTCGGTGACCTCGGCGGCTGCGGGCGGGGCCTGCATCGCCTGCAGAGCCAGGGCGGAGGGGGCGAGCAGGGCGAGGGCCGCGAGCAGAGCGAGGAGCCTCGCGGGTGGGGAACCCGCTGCGGGGGAGGAGGGGCGGGTGGGCGAGGAGTGGGCGACCATCACGATTCCGGGAGAGGTGGGGAGAATGGGTGGGGGCGCCCACACCGTATGCTCCCTGCGCTCCCGGGGAGGGGCGAACGGGTGAACGTCCGGTGGCAGGAACCGTCGTGGGCCGTCATGCTGGGGGGATGGCGGAGATGACGGACGAGCAGTGGAAGCAGGAGCGCGAGCTCGTGCTGTCCGAGTACGGCACCTGGCGCATCACGGCCGATGACGAGGCCCCGGTGGCGGGAGAGGTCAGCACTCTGGAGACGCTGCTGCGCCTGAAGGCCGAGCAGCAGGGGAGCCCGGAGCCCGGATGGTGGACGCAGGAGCTCGCCACGCAGCTGCTCACCGAGGTCGTGCCGCGCACCGTCGTCCAACCGCGCGAGCGCGTGATGGACATGGTGCCCACGCTGGTGCGCTTCTTCACCTATCTCGCGGAGACCGGTCGCTGGGAAGCCGGCGCGATGCCGATCACGGAGGCGCCCGCGATGGTGGAGTCGCTGGAGTTCGCGACCCTCGAGGCGGCGGATGACCCCTCGCGCCGCTCCTTCTCCACGAACGTGCTGGGTCACGGCATGGCCCTCGGAGTCGACCTCGAGGACGACGAGCAGCTGGCCGGCTACATGCACTGGTACAACTCGCTGCCCGACGAGGAGCGCGTCGAGCTCAGCGACACCGGACGCCTGCCCGCGCCGACGGTGGCCTTCGATCGCGAGGAGGAGATGCAGGCCGCCCGGACCGACAGCACCGTCTCGGGGACCTGGCCGTGGTTCCTGCCCGCGCTCGACGAGGACGACGGGATCGCCCTGGAGGACATGGTCCCCGGGGATGACCACGCGGTCTACGCCGGCAACGCCTTCGTGCGCCGGGCCGCGGCCCTCCTCGATCTCCTCGGGGACGGGGACCGTCCCGTCACCGCCACCGGCGCGCTGAACCGGGCGGACTGCATCGTGCTGCTGGAGGGCGAGCACGCGGGGACGGCGCCGGCGGTGCGGACGATGTGGGAACGTCCCGAGCTCGCCGGTCCCTGGGTCACCCTGCTGGACGGCGGCTGGCTCGAGGTCACCGGCTCCCGGGTGCGCCGTCGGCCGGGACCCGTGCCCTACGTCGCCCCTGATGCCGACTCCGAGGCCGCAGAGGGTTTCGTCGAGTTCGGCCATGCGGTGCTCACCGCGCACCTCTTCGGCAAGGACGCCCGGGAGATGGAGGACGGAGGGTTCCGCGGGATGCCCGACACCATCGCCGCGCTGCTCACGGCCTGCGGACCCTCAGGGCTCACCCTGCCCCGCCTGCAGTCGGCCGATCCGTACGCCCCGCAGGTCCCGATCGACCCGGCCACCGGGGAGTGGGACCGCGACGAGGTCAGCCGCTTCGTCGCCGTGCAGAGGGACCTCGGCGACCTCGCCGAGATCGGGATCCTCGAGCGGGACGGCGAGCACTACACCGGTTCCCCTGCCGTGATGGTCGCCCTCGTCGCGCTGATCAGGGACCAGAACGCACCGGATGACGGAACCGACGGCCGGATCTAGTGGGCCGGGACCCAGGCGGTGTCGGCGACGCTGCCGGGCAGGTACGCAATCGCGGTGAAGTCCGAGGCGGGCCGGGCGATGTCGATGTCGCCGCGCTGCGTGACGGGTGCTGAGGAGTCGATCTTCCAGCCGAGGAATCGCCGGGGCCCGGGATGGGAGAACTCGGTGGTGAGGACGAACGAGTCGTTACGGGCGGCGAGCGCCGCCTCCGTCGAGCCGGGCAGCACTGCGGGGAGCGGCACGGAGCGGTAGTCGTCCTCGCCGGTCGACGGGTCCACCGCCCGGCACATGCCCTCACCGCACAGGATGCCGACCGCGGCGTAGTCACCGCCGAGTTCATCGGCCAGAACCTGCCCCATCGCGGGCCCTCCGTAGAAGTCGGGGTTGATCGCCACGTGCTCGTTGTGGGCCCACAGCGCGGTGAGCCCGTTCGTCGGCCGCTGTTCGAGGAGGGTGGCGGCCATGAACCTGTCGCGGAGGTGGAGATCCGGAAGCTCTGGTGCATCCCGGTAGGCCTCGATCCAGCGGAGGAGCTGACGGGCGAGGGCTCCCGTCGACGGTTCGGGACCCGTGGCGAGCCGGCGGCAGAGACGGGTGAGGTTCGCCCGGGCGGGGCCGAGGGGATCGCTGCCGCCGGCGAGCTCGTGCAGCGGCGGTTCGTCGTGGCCGCGGTCGAGCAGGCCCTGCGCGGCGAGGGACGGCTTCTTGATGTCGATCCCGAGGAACGCGATGCGGCGATCCGGGGGCAGCGAGCGGTTCAGATCCCGGAGCGCGCCGAGACCCTCGCGGATCACCGGGGTTCTCCACACGGAGGTGGCCCGGGCCCAGGCGGCGTCGAGGTCTCCGTCACCGCGAAGCGCCCTGTCCACCTGCAGACCCAGTGCGTAGGACTCCTCGAACGCGAGGGCCGAGAGCTTCCCGCGACGAGCGAGCTCGAGCACCAGCTCCATCTTCGCCGCGAAGGCGTTCGCGCTGCCATGGGTCGGTTCACCCAGACCGATCACCCCGTCCGCAGGAACCAGTTCGAGGAGACGGTCGGCGGGAAGCGTGGTCACCCCTCCAGTATTGCGGCCGCGCCACCTATCGTGGAGCCGCGCACTGCTGCCACACTCCCAGGAGCGATCGACGATGACGCTGCCCACCACCCGCCTGCACGCCGCCTCCACCGCCCTGCCGCCCGGCGTGATCAGGCCCCGGGGATGGCTCGAGCGCCAGCTGCGGCTCCAGGCCGAGAACATCACCGGGCAGCTCGAGGAGATCTGGCCCGACGTGGGCGCCGACAGCGGCTGGCTCGGCGGGACGGGGGAGAGCTGGGAGCGCGGCCCGTACTACCTCGACGGGCTCGTGCCGCTCGCGCACGCCCTCGGCGACGAGTCGCTGATCGCGAAGGCCCAGCCGTGGATCGAGTGGATGCTCGCCTCCCAGCGTGCCGACGGGTTCTTCGGCCCGGCGGCGACCGAGGACTGGTGGCCGCGCATGGTCGCCGCCAAGGTCCTCGTCCAGCACGCCGAGGCCACCGGCGACGAGCGCGTGGCCCCGTTCCTGCTGCGCTGGCACCGCTACCAGCGCGAGCATCTGCCCTCACGGCCGCTGACCGACTGGGGCAGGGCACGCGGGGCCGAGGACGTGCTCACCATCGCCTGGACCCATCGCGCCACCGGCGAGGACTGGCTGCTCGAGCTCGCCGCGCTGGTGCAGGAGCAGACCTTCGACTGGAACGACCACCTCACCACCGAGCTGATCACCGGGCAGGCCCAGGTGTTCACCCACTCCACCCATGGGGTGAACGTCGCCCAGGGTCTGAAGACCGGGGCGACCGCTCATCTGCTCGACGGCGACCCCGCCCACCGCGACCGCACCGAGGCCGCCCTCGCCGCCCTGGACCGCTGGCACGGACAGGCCCACGGCTGGTTCTCCGGGGACGAGTGGCTCGGCGGGCGGGAGGCCACCGCCGGCATCGAGACCTGCCTCGTGGTCGAGATGATGCACACCGCCTCGACCCTCTCCCGAGTGTTCGGGGACGCGCACCACGGGGACCGTCTCGAATCGCTCGCCTACAACCTGCTGCCCGCCTCGAGCGACCCGTCGATGCGTGGCCACCAGTACCACCAGCAGGGCACCCAGCTCGAGATCTCCGTGGCCCGGCGGGACTGGTCCTACTCGAGCGATGACGCGAACATCTTCGGCCTCGAACCGCATTTCGGGTGCTGCACCGCGAACCTCCACCAGGGATGGCCGAAGTTCGCCACCTCCCTGTGGGCGCGCGACGCCGACGACGCCCTGCGAGCGGTCGCCTACGCCCCCGCCACGGTGAGCACCGAGGTGCGCGGCATCCCGGTGCGGATCGACGTCGAGACCGACTACCCCTTCGAGGACACGGTGCGGATCACCGTCGACGCCGACGAGCCCGGCGTGCGCTTCCCGCTGCGGCTGCGGGTGCCCTCGTGGTGCGAGGACCCGACGCTCCGGGTCGACGGGGTACAGCTCGCCGTCGAGGCGGGAATCGCGAAGGCAGGCAGTGATGGGCACGTCGAGATCGACCGGGAGTGGTCCGGCGAGGTGACCCTCGAGCTGACGTTGCCGATGCGCCCGCGGGTCGTGCGCCGGGAGCGCCAGGCCGCCGCGGTGCACCTCGGCCCGCTCGTGATGGTCGCGAGCCCCGGGGAGATCTGGACTGAGGTGCCCGACGCCCCGGGGCTGGGGGAGTGGACCGTGCATCCCCGCACCACCTGGAACTGGGCGCTCGCAGATCTCGAGAAGGCGCCCGAGTGGGCGGTGCGTCGCGGCGCGGTGCCGGAGGTGCCGTTCTCGCTCGGCGAGGCGACGACCGTGGAGGCCGTGGGTGCCAGGGTGCGGCAGTGGGGGAAGGACGGCGCCTCCGCCGCCGTTCCGCCGGCGAGCCCGGTGCTCGACCACGGGCCGATCCATGGGTTCCGCCTGGTGCCCTACGGGACGGCGAGGCTGCGGGTGATGGAGTTCCCCGTCGTCGGGGCCTGGAGCAGCGCGGACAACCAGCAGCTGTTCTGAGCGGCGGCCCGGCTCCGCGGGCCACTTCCGGCGGAATTCTCCCTGCGTTCCACCTGCGTCCCCCCTGCGCCGTAATCCCAGTATATGCCCTGGTGGGGGGCTTGCGGCAAGGTCCCCCCGGTGCGCAAGAATCACCGGTCGATCACATCGAGCACCGGGGGAACCATGACCACGACCAGCATTTTCGACCTGCGCGGGCAACGGGCTCACAAGGCCGCGCCCGCCCGCATCGCCGCTGACGACGCGTATTTCCGGCAGGTCGCGGAGGCGCTCGCGGAGGATATCCGCGAGGTGCAGGGCAACCTCGAGGAGACGCTCCTCCATCAGACCGGGGACGCCGCGGGACGGGTCGAGCGCGAGGCGCGCGTGGACCACTTCCGCGCACGCCTGCACGGGCTGCGGCGCGTCGAGCTGGACGCCGTGCTGGGTCGGATGACCCCGCAGGACGGTTCGGCGCCGCTCTACGTGGGACGGCTGGCGGTCCACGACGACGGCGGCACCCCGCTCCTGCTGGACTGGCGTTCGCAGGCAGCCGAGCCCTTCTTCGCCGCGACCCGTGCGCACCCGCACGGGCTGCTCTCCCGCCGCCGGTACCGCTGGGAGGGCGGCCGGATCCGCGACTACTGGGACGAGACGCTGGGGGAGAGCGCGGAGCAGGGCGACGGCGCAGAGCTCGGGACCAGCCCGGACGAGGAGTCGGCGCTGCTGGACGCCCTGACCCGCGCGCGCACCCCGCAGATGGGCTCCGTGCTGACCACCCTCGCCGCAGACCAGGACGCCATCATCCGCGCGAGCTCCCGTCGCCCGCTGGTGGTCGAGGGAGGGCCCGGCACCGGCAAGACCGTCGTCGCCCTGCACCGCACCGCCTACCTGCTGTACACGGACCCGCGCCTGCGGGACCGCCGCGGCAGGGTGCTCGTCGTCGGCCCTCATCAGCCCTACCTCCGCTACGTGGCCGATGTGCTCCCCAGCCTCGGCGAGGAGGACGTGCTCACCTGCACGCTCGCCGACCTGGTGCCCGAGGGTGCGCATGCGGTCCCCGAGAGCGATCCGCAGGTGTCGGCGCTCAAGGCAGGTCCTGCGCTGGTCACCGCGATCGAGCCCGCGGTCGCCCTGTACGAGGAGCCGCCGGAGGTGGCGCACGTGCTCGAGAGCCAGTGGGGCCCCGTGCGGCTGGAACCCGAGCACTTCGCCGACGCCTTCGAGGCCGTGCATCCTTCGACCCCGCACAACCTCGCGCGCGACGAGATCTGGCAGGAGCTGGCGGAGATCGTCCTGGCGCAGCTCGACCCGGGCGAGGATCCGGAGGAGGACCTGGTCGTCGAGCAGGTGCGCGAGGAGCTCGCCGCGGACGAGGAGCTCGTGGTGATCGTGCACCGGGCCTGGCCGCTGCTGGAGGCGACGGATCTCGTCGGGGATCTCTTCGAGGTCCCCGCCTACCTGCGGCGATGCGCGCCCACCCTGGGTCCGCAGGAGGTGCGGATCCTGCAGCGCGAGCAGCCCCGCGCGTGGACGCTCGAGGACCTGCCGCTGCTCGACGCCGCCCGGCACCGGCTCGGCGATCCGGGAGCCGACGGTCGGCGTCGCCGGCAGGACGCGGCCCGCCGGGAGACCGTCGAGGAGGTGGAGCTGATGACCGACTACCTCATCGCCTCCGACAGCTCCGACATGAAGGAGATGTCCATGCTGCGCGGCGAGGACCTGCGCAACGCGCTGGAGGACTCCACCTACGTCGAGGTCGCGGCACCGGACGTGCTGGCCGGCCCGTTCGCCCACGTCGTCGTCGACGAGGCGCAGGAGCTCAGCGATGCCCAGTGGGCGATGATCCTGCGGCGCTGCCCGTCGGAGAGCCTCACCCTCGTGGGTGACAGGGCGCAGGCGGCGCACGGCTTCACCGAGACCTGGGAGGAGCGGCTCGCCCGGGTGGGCCTGGAGCGGGTGGAGCGGTCCACGCTCACGCTGAACTACCGCACCCCGGCAGAGGTCATGGAGCGTGCGGCGCCGGTGATCCGGGCGGCGCTGCCCGACGCGAACGTGCCGACCTCGATCCGCGAGTCCGGGTTGCCCGTGCGCCACGGCCGACCCGGCCAGCTCGGCACGATCCTCCAGCGCTGGCTCGCCGAGCACGAGGAGGGGACGGTCTGCGTGATCGGGGAGGACACCGGGTACCGGCATGAGCGCGTCATGACGCTCCCGCCCCACCTGGTGAAGGGGCTCGAGTTCGACCTCGTGGTGCTCGTGGAGCCGGAGAGCTTCGGGGCCGGCATCGAGGGCGCGGTCGCGCGGTACGTCGCGATGACCCGGGCCACGCAGGAGCTGGTGGTGCTCTCGACGGAGTCCTGATTCCCACGTGGGCAGTGAAGTTGTGGCAGGCTGTGCGGGTACCGCTGGCCCCCTCTCCACCAGGAGCGAACGACGATGACGCTGCGCGCCACCACGCATGACGGCACCCACCCCCGCCCCACGATGATTCGCGAGGACTGGACGCTGCTCGACGGCGCCTGGGGATTCGCCCATGACGACGACGGCGTGGGCCTTGCCGAGCGCTGGTTCGAGCCTGCCCGCGACGAGCACTTCGATCGCGAGATCACCGTGCCCTTCGTGCCCGAGTCCGAGGCCTCCGGGATCCACGACACCGCCTTCCACCCGGTGGTCTGGTACCGCCGCACGATCACCGCGTCGGCCGCTGCCGGCACGCGGCTCCTGCTGCACATGGGCGCCGTGGACCACGAGGCCCACGTGTGGGTGGACGGGCACCTGGCCGGGCATCACGTGGGTGGGCAGACCGCTTTCACCTGCGATCTGACCGACCTCCTCACCGAGGGCACGGAGCACGTGCTCGTGGTGCGCGCCCACGATGATCCGCACGACGTCGAGCTGCCCCGGGGGAAGCAGGACTGGCGCGAGGAACCGCACGGCATCTGGTACCACCGCTCCACCGGGATCTGGCGCAGCGTGTGGCTCGAGACCGTGGCCGAGCAGCACGTCACCGGATTCCACTGGGACTTCGACATGCCGCGCGCCCGTGTCGACGTGACCCTGCGCCTGGCCCGTCGGCCCGAGCCCGGCACCACCGTGCGGATCGCCTTCGCGGGGGAGGAGCAGAGCCTGGGCGCCGTCGAGGTCGCCGCGCACGACCCGCGCGTGCAGACCACCATCGACGTGCCCGCGGTGCGCAACACCCAGGACCGCGACCGCCTGCTGTGGAGCCCCGAGCATCCGCACCTCGTGGACGTCACCCTGCAGGTGCTCGTCGACGGAGAGGTCGTCGACGAGGCCGCGAGCTACCTCGGCCTGCGCACCACCGGCATCGACCGCGGCCGGTTCCTGCTCAACGGGGAGCCGTACTTCGTGCGCTCCGTGCTCGAGCAGGGCTACTGGCCCACCTCCCAGCTCACCGCACCGACCCTCGCGGCGTACAAGGAGGAGGTGGAGCTGATCAAGGAGCTCGGCTTCACCGCGGCCCGTATCCACCAGAAGGTCGAGGATCCTCGCTTCCTGTTCTGGGCGGACCGGCTCGGCCTGCTGATCTGGGGCGAGACCGCCAACGCCTACTCGTACTCACCCCGCGCCGTCGCCGCGATCACCGCGGAGTGGACGGAGATCGTCGAGCAGGTGCGCGCCCATCCGTCGGTGGTCACGTGGGTGCCGATGAACGAATCCTGGGGCGTGCGCGACCTCGCCGACCACGCCCCGCAGAAGGACCTCACGATCGCGCTGACCGCGATCACCCGGGCCCTGGACCCGAGCCGGCCCGTGGTCGCCAACGACGGCTATGAGATCACCGGCGGGGACATCCTCGCGCTGCACGACTACACGACCGACGCCGCGACCCTGGAGCGTCGTTATGCCGATGACACCGCGGTGCAGGACGTCCTGGAGGGCCGGGGTCCGCAGGGTCGGCGCCCGGTCGACGACGCCGCCCAGCACGTCACCGAGGGTGCCCCGGTGATGCTCACCGAGTTCGGCGGGATCGCCTACGCCGCCGAGAACACCTGGGGCTACGCGACGGTCACCACCCCGGAGGAGTTCGAGGCGAAGGTGGGCGGGCTGTTCGCCGCGCTCAACGCCAGCCCCGTGCTCGCCGGTCACTGCTACACGCAGCTCACCGACACCCTCCAGGAGGCCAACGGCCTCGCGGACGCGGACCGTCGGCCCAAGCTCGACGCGGCCACGATCCGGGCGTTCGTGACGGGGCGCGCTGAGCGGTGATCGCACGACGGTGAACGCACAACGGTGCACGCACGATGTGATGGTGAAGGCGCTGCTCGGGACGCGCTGGTCCGGTGACCACTTGGACATCTGACCGAAAGTTCCTACGGTGAGGCCATGGAACCCGTCCCCGCGTCCCGTGCCCGCCCGCCGATCCATCGGACCCGTCGGACCGGAGAAGGCCGATGATCGCGCTGCTGAGCGCGGTCGGGGCCCTCGCGGTCCTCTCCTTCGTGCTCTTCGTCGCGCTGGGCCTGCTCAAGGGCTGGCACGACACGACCGCCCGGACGCTGCTGCGCGTCGCGGGCGGTCTGGGCATCGTGTGCGCCGTGATCGGCGTGCTCATCCCCGTCGTCATGCCCTGACGGCAGGGGAGCGGGGGCGTCAGAGGACGCCGCGCATGCCCTGGTGCACCGGCTTCGAGATCGCCAGCATGATCAGGCCGATCGCGATGGTCACCGCGCCGAGGATGCCGAAGTAGGCGCCCTCGGTCTCGGCGGAGTAGAACTGCGCGAGCGCACCGGAGAGCGACGTGCCCAGGGCGATCGACAGGTTGTACAGCGCCATCATCATCACCGGGAAGGCCGCGGGGGCGAGCTTCGTGGTGAGCGAGAGACCCACCGGGGACAGCGAGAGCTCGCCGAGCGTGGCGACCAGCATGATCAGGGCGATCCACAGCACCGGCACCGAGGCCACCGGGACCATCGGCAGGAACAGCAGGAATGCCGCGCCCATCAGCATGATGCCCAGGGCGAACTTCTTCGGGGTGGTGGGCTGGCGGGTGCCGAGCTTCGTCCACAGCGCCGCGAACAGGGGTGCCAGCGTGATGATGAAGAACGGGTTGAAGGACTGCGCCCAGGAGATCGGCATCTCCCAGCCGAACAGGTTGCGGTCCAGCCGGGTGTCCGAGTACAGCGTGATCACCGTGAACTGCTGCTGGAAAAGCGCGAAGAACGCCGCGGTCCCGACGAACAGCGGGATGAAGGCGACCACGCGCGAGCGCTCGTCGCCGGTCACCTTCTTCGAGGTCAGCAGCAACGTGAAGATGACGACCGCGCCGACCACCGACAGGCTCACCATGATGGTCGCCAGGTTGCCGGGATTCATCGCCCCGGTGAGCACGAGGATCAGCACCACCAGCACCACGACCACGGCGATCGCGGCCCACAGCGGGTACTTCGAGCGCGGCAGGGGATCGGGGACCACGTGCACGGTGCGCGGCAGCGACCTACGGGTGAGCAGATACTGCGTGAGCCCGACGGCCATGCCGATCGCGGCCAGCCCGAAGCCGAGGTGGAAGCCCCATTCCTTCTGGGCGAAGCCGGTCACGAGCGGACCGAAGAGCCCGCCGATGTTGACGCCCATGTAGTAGATGGAGAAGCCGGCGTCGCGCCGGGTGTCCTGGAGGTCGTACAGCGAGCCGACGAGAGTCGCGGCGGTGGCCTTCAGGCCGCCGGAGCCGATCGCGACCAGCAGCAGTCCGGCGACCAGGCCTGGCACTCCCGGCACGAGGGCCAGGGCGAGGTGGCCGATCATGATCATCACGGCGCTGCCGAACAGGGTCTTCTCCGGGCCCAGCAGCCGGTCCGAGACCAGCGCGCCGAGGATCGAGAAGATGTACACCGAGCCGCCGTACGCACCGACGATGCTGAGGGCTACGCCCTCGTCGATCCCCAGGCCACCGGCCGTGGCCGAGAAGTACATGTAGATCGCGAGGATGCCCTGCATGCCGTAGAAGCTGAAGCGCTCCCACAGCTCCACGCTGAACAGGTTCGCCAGCGGCCGGGGCTGGCCCATGAAGGTCTTGCCGGAGGGATTGTGCAGATCCGCCTCACGACTCTCGGCCGCGGGGGCCGACGGGGTCGGAGCGGAGGGGTCTGAAGAATTCACGGTCAATCATCCTGCGACACAGGACGTCCGCCGTCACGTTCAGGAACGCGGATGTGACGGGTCAGTCGCGGAGCCTGTCACGTCGGCCGTCTGCGGGGACAGGTCCGGCAGCTCGTGGATCCCGAACTCGTGGCGCAGCACCCGTTGCGCGGCGTGCCAGCCGTTCATGCCGTGCACGCCCGGGCCGGGCGGCGTCGCGGCGGAGCACAGGTACCAGCCGGTGTCGGCGAGCCGGTACGGATCCCAACGGGCGGTGGGTCGGGCGATCATGCGCCACATGGTGACCTGCCCCAGCGAGATGTCCCCGCCCACGAGAGCGGGATTGTGGTGGGGCATGTCTGCCGCGCTCACCCCGCGAGAGGCGACCACCACGTCGCGGAATCCCGGCGCGAAGCGCTCGATCTGGCGCGTGACCAGCTCGGTGGGGTCCGTGGTGTCGCCGGTGGGGACGTGGGCGTAGGCCCACAGCGGTCGCAGGCCGGCCTGGATGCGGGAGGGGTCGCCGACGGACGGGTCGCTGACCAGCGTCACCGGATGCTCGGGGACCCGGCCAGCCGCGACCTCGGCCTCGGCGGCCGCCATCTGCGCACGGGTCCCGCCCAGGTGCTGCGTGCCGGCGCGGCCCACCTCCGCATCGCGCCACGGCACCGGGCCGGACAGCACGAAGTCGACCTTCGCGGCGGCGTTGCCGTGCCGGAAGCGCCGCAGCGAGTCCTCGAGGGACCGGGGCAGTCGGTTCGCGAGGATGTCCGCCGCGGCGCCGGCGGTCGTGTCCAGCAGCACCGCTCGCGCCGACGGGACATCGCGCCAGGTGCTCACGTGGTGACCGGTGACGATCTCGCCGCCATGGGCGCGCAGGTCGGCGACGAGGGCGTCGATGATCGCCTGCGAGCCGCCGACGGGGATCGGCCAGCCGGTGCCGTGCGCCAGGGTGCCCAGCAGTGCGGAGGTGGCGCCGAGGGCGAGGGACGGAAGATCCCCGATCGCGTGGGAGGCGACCCCGGTCAGGAGGGCCCGGGCCCGCTCCGTGCGGAAGGGCAGGTTCCAGGCGGCGGTGCCCTGCAGGCCCAGCAGAGCACCGAACATCGGCGCCGCGGCGAGGGTGCGGGGGCTCAGCAGCGCCGACGGCACGGACCGCTTGTCGCCCAGGGACAGCTCGACCACCAGGTCCCAGTGGGCCGCGAGGGTGCCGAGGGTGGCGCGCCAGGCGGCGGCGTCGGCCCCGAGGCCTGCGGCGGTGCGCTCCACGTCCCGCCAGGCGATCGCCGCGGGCTCGTCGTCCAGGGGCTGGGCGTAGGACGCCTCGGGGGTGCGCAGCTCCACCCCTCGGGCCCTCACGTCGAAGGCACGGAAGAACGGGCTCGCCAGGGCGAGCGGCTGCACGGCCGAGCAGATGTCATGGGTGATGCCGGGGGCGAGGCCGAGATCCAGGGTGCGGGCGCCGCCGCCGATCGTGTCCTGCGACTCCAGCACCTGCACCCGCAGCCCGGCGCGGGCGAGGGTGACGGCGGCGGCGAGGCCGTTGGGCCCCGAGCCGACGACGACGGCATCGAGCTCGGCGAACCGCTGTGCACTCATGTCGCCAGCTTAGACGTCGTGATCCGAGAGCCGGCAGAGACCAGCAGAGACCAGCAGATGAGATCCCAGCTGCCGTTCATTAACGAAACGCAGGTGTCGCGTAATGTGGAGACATGGAGACCACGCCTGCCCCGTCCGCCCCCGCGAAGCGCCCCCGGAAGCAGGCGGTGCTCGAGGTGACGGGCAAGACCCGTCTCTCCCCGCGCCTGCTCCGAGTGACCCTGGGCGGGGAGCAGTACGACCACCTGAACCGCAACGAGAACGCCGACGCCTACGTCAAGCTGCTGATCGCGGATCCCGCCTCCGGCCTGCACCCGCCGTACGATCTCGACGCCCTCCGCGAGGAGCAGCCCGAGCTGCTCCCGGCACGCCGCACGTACACCGTGCGTCATTGGGACGACGAGGCCCGCACCCTCGACCTGGATTTCGTGCTGCACGGCCACGGCGAGGACAGCGGGATCGCCGCCCGCTGGGCGGACGAGGCCCTGCCCGGCGACCTGATCGCCCTCTCCGGAGCCGGCGGCGGCTACACCCCGCAGCCCGGCACCAGGACCCACCTGCTGATCGGCGACCACGCCGCGCTGCCCGCGATCGCCGCGTCCCTCGAGGCCATGGACGAGCAGGCCGAGGGTCTCGTGCTCCTCCACCTCGACCACGAGGAGGACGCGCTCGAGCTCCCACGGCCCGCCGGTGTCGAGCTGCGCTGGATCGTCGGTGAGCGCGAGCAGCTGCTCGAGGCCGTGCGCGGTCTGGACCTGTCCCGCACCGAGGGCCTGCAGGTGTTCTGCCACGCCGAGCGCGGCCTGACCAAGCAGCTGCGCCGGCTCCTCGTGAAGGACTCCGGGATCCCGCGCGAGCAGATCTCGGTCTCCGCGTACTGGGCGCTGGGTCGGATCGAGGACCAGTTCCAGGCCGAGAAGCGCGAGATCATCGGGAAGATCGACGACTGATGGCCGACGGTCTCGTCCTCGGGCCCGACGGGCTCCACCGGCCGGCCTGGGCCTCCGTGCACGAGGACCTCCGCCACTACTACGACACCGAGTGGGGCCTCCCGGTGCGTGACGAGCACGGAGTCTTCGAGCGCCTCGCCCTCGAGGGGTTCCAGTCCGGGCTGTCCTGGGCGACGATCCTGCGCCGACGCGAAGGGTTCCGGCGGGCCTTCGCCGGATTCGAGATCGAGGTCGTGGCCGATTTCGGTCCCGAGGACGTCGAGCGGCTGCTCCACGACGAGGGCATCATCCGCCATCGCGGCAAGATCGAGGCGACGATCTCCAACGCGCGGGCCACGATCGCCCTGCGCGACCTCGACGGGCTCGGCCCGCGCGGCGAGCTCGGGCCCGGCGCCGATCTGGCGGATCTGGTCTGGTCCCACCGGCCCGAGCGCACCCCGATGCCCGCGACCGCGCAGGACGTCCCCACCACCAGTGCCGAGTCGATCGCCCTGGCGAAGGAGCTCAAGCGTCACGGGTTCCGTTTCGTCGGCCCCACCACGATGTTCGCGCTCATGGAGGCTCTCGGCGTGGTCGACACCCATCTGCTGGGATCGCACCGCCGCGGATCCTCGCAGGTGTGGACGCAGGACGGCTCTCCCGCCTGACATGACGGTGCGTGACCCGGTGCGACGTGAAGCCCGCGCACGGCCACAGTCCGTCACACTCCTCGCGCGCACTGCGCGGTCTCCCCGAAGCTGAGCAGGATTCCGCACAGGACGACACCCCCGGGGAGGCCACGTGAGCACGTCAGCGATCCACGCAGGCTGGAGCGGCGGCGACATGCACGGCGCCGTCACACCCCCGATCTACGCGACGAGCGCCTATGCGCACCCGGACCACGATTCCCTCAAGGAGCTGTTCGCCCGGCGCCGCAGCGGCTTCGCCTATGCCCGTTCCGGCAACCCCACCACGGCGGTGCTCGAGCAGCGCCTCACCGCGCTCGAGGGTGGGATCGGGGCGATCGCGGTGGCCAGCGGCCAGGCCGCCACCACGATCGCCCTGTGCGCGCTGCTCGAGCCGGGCAGCCACGTCGTCGCCTCCGCGCTGCTGTACGGCGGCACCACCGAGTTCCTCGACGACACCCTGGCCGACCTCGCCGTGACGACCACGACGGTGGACCCCTGGGACCTCGATGCCTGGGAGCGCGCGATCACCCCGAGCACCCGCGTGGTGCTCGTCGAATCCATCGCGAATCCCGGCGCGCAGCTCGTGGACCTCGACGCGATCAGCGCGATCGCCCACGCCCATGACGTGGCGGTGGTCGTGGACGCGACGCTGTCCACCCCCGCGCTGTACCGGGCGGGCGACCACGGGGCCGACGTCGTCGTGCACTCCGCCACCAAGTACCTCTGCGGCCACGGCACCACGATCGCGGGGATCATCGTGGACACAGGGCGCTTCGACCCGCGGCGATGTCCGCAGCGCTGGCAGCGGCTGACCACCCGCAACCGGCGTTTCGGCGTCGTCTTCGCCGACGACTACGAGCGCGGCGCCTCGGGGCTGCTGTCGTACGCCCGCGCGAAGTACGTCACCGACTTCGGGACCACGCTGCCGGCGACCAGCGCGCAGCAGATCCTGGTGGGCATCGAGACCCTCGACCTGCGGATGCGCAAGATCAGCGCCGATGCCGCGACGCTCGCCGGGCGCCTGCATGGCAGCGCCGGGATCGCCCGGGTCAACCATCCGAGCATCCCGGGCCGTCCCGACGCGCACCTCGTCCGTCGCGACTTCCCCCACGGCACCTCCGGCGTGTTCTCCGTGGACCTCGCCGGGGGAGAGGAGGCGGCCGCCGCCTTCTGCAACGCCCTGGAGCTGTTCACCCTCGCCGTGAACATCGGCGATGCCCGATCGCTGGTCTGCCACCCCGGGACCACGACGCATTCGCATCTGACCGAGCCCCAGCGTCGGGCCTGCGGGGTGCACCCGGGCACGGTGCGCCTCAGCATCGGCCTCGAGGACCTCGAGGACCTCTCCGCCGATCTCGAGCGGGGCCTGGCCGCCGTCGAGGCGGTCGCACCCGGGACCGATCGAGCGGCGCAGGAACCGGCTCTGCTGAGCTGATGCCGCACAGGCCGCGGTGATGTCCGACGCGTCGGGGAACACCCCGGGCATGCTCGGAGTTCGACCGGACATGTGGATCCCTGGAGGCAGCGTGGACGGCGTGGTGGACGTCGTGGTGATCGGCGCCGGCCAGGCCGGGCTCTCGGCCGCCCATCATCTGCTGCGCCGGGGCGTGCGACCGGCGGCGCTGGCGGCACCGGGAGAGCGCAGCGTCGTGATCCTCGACGCCGGGAGCGGCCCGGGCGGGGCGTGGAGGCATCGCTGGGACAGCCTGACCATGGCCACCGTCAACGGGATCCGGGAGCTGCCCGGGATGCCGGTGGTCGAGGCCGATCCCGCCGACCCCGCGAACCGTGCGGTGCCCGAGTACTTCGCCGACTTCGAGCGACGGTTCGAGGTCCCGGTCCAGCGGCCGGTGCGTGTGGTCCGGGTCGAGGACGACCCGGAGACCGCCGCCCAGGGAGGAACAGCACTGCTCCGGGTGCACGCCCTCGGGCCCGATGACGTCCCGCTGCCGCCGCTGCGCACCCGCGCGATCCTCAACGCCACCGGGACCTGGACGAGACCCTTCCTCCCCGCCACTCCGGGTGCTGCCGACTTCCGCGGCCGGCAGCTGCACACCGTGGACTATGTGCGGGCCGCGGACTTCGCCGGTCAGCGCGTGGGCATCGTCGGGGGAGGGATCAGCGCGCTCGGCTTCCTCCAAGAGATCGCCGACGTGGCCGAGACGTTCTGGTACACGCGGAGTGAGCCCGTGCTCGAGGACGGCCCGTTCACCCAGGAGGACGGGCGCGAGGCGGTCGCCGGGGTCATCGAGCGGGTGCGGCAGGGGCTTCCGGTGGGCTCCGTCGTCTCGAACACCGGCCTGCGCTGGACCCCCGCGCTGCGGGACGCGCAGCGTCGCGGGCTGCTCGAGCGCCGCCCGATGTTCGTGCGGACCACCCCCGACGGGGTGCGCGAGGCCGACGGGACGGAGACCGGGCTCGACACGATCCTGTGGGCCACCGGGTTCCGCCACGAGGTGCGCCATCTGCGGCCGCTGGGCCTGCACAACGCCGCCGGCGGCATCGCCCTGGACGGCACCGCCGTGGTCTCGGACCCGCGCATCCACCTGCTGGGCTACGGCCCCAGCGCCTCGACGATCGGCGCCAATCGTGCCGGTCGCGCCGCGGTCACCGCGCTGCTCGCCGCGCTCGAGCGCGAACCGGCGGTCTCTGCCTAGAGTGGGCAGGGACCCGCCACCAGCCCAGGAGGATCCCGATGACCGACACCGACGCCCAGCCGCTGCCGCCCCTGCCGGAGCACGGGATCCGTCGGGTGCTGTGCGTGGTCGCCCACCCCGACGACATGGAGTACGGCGCCTCCGCCGCCGTCGCCGCCTGGACCGCGGCCGGCATCTCCGTGACCTACCTGCTGCTCACCCGCGGCGAAGCGGGGATGGCCGAGGACCCCGAGCTCGTCGCCCCGCTGCGCGCGACGGAGCAGCGCGGCGCCTGCGACGTGGTCGGCGTGGAGGATCTGCGGATCCTCGAGCATCCCGACGGCATGCTCGAGGCGACTCTCGGCCTGCGCCGCGACATCGCCCGCGTGATCCGCCAGGTGCGCCCGGATCTCGTGCTCACCACGAACTTCGACCTCGAGGCCTACGGATCGCTGAACCAGGCCGATCATCGCGCCGCCGGCCTCAGCGCCGCCGACGGCGCCCGCGACGCCGCCAATCCATGGGTGTTCCGTGAGCTGCGTGAGCAGGAGGGACTGGAGCCATGGAGCGCCCGCGCCCTGCTCGTCGTCGGCCATCCCGCCCCGACCCACGCCAAGGCGGTCGGGCCCGAGCAGGTGCAGGCGTCGGTGGACTCGCTGCGCGCCCATGCCGCGTATCTCGCGCACGTGACCGGGCACCCGGTGCCCGAGGAGTTCATCCCCGAGATCCTCCGCGACGGCGGCGAAGCCGCCGGGACCGAGCACGCCGTGACGATGCGGGTCCACGACCTCGGTGGGCTCCGGAGCACCGAGAGCGACTGACCACCGCACTTCTGGACCGAGTGGTCGTCAGCACCCTTGTCGTCCTCCGGGCACGCTCCTAAGGTGATGACCACACAGGACGATGAACATCGGCGCCCCGGCGCGGTCACGTCTCCGCACCCGGGCTCCGGGAAGGAGCAGTCCATGACCACCACCCAGCACGAGGGACTCGATCTCTCGCAGGTCCCCGAGCTCGCCGCCCAGCTGCGCGTCGACTCGATCCGCGCCTCCACGAGCGCCGGTTCGGGACACCCCACCTCGAGCATGTCCGCCGCGGACCTGCTCGCCACGCTGATGAGCCGCCACCTGCGGTACGACTGGGACGACGCCGACGCCCCCGGCAACGACCACCTCGTCTTCTCCAAGGGACACGCCTCCCCGCTCCTGTACGCCGTGTACAAGGCCGCCGGCGTCGTCTCCGACGAGGAGCTCATGACCGGCTACCGCCGCTTCGACGAGCGGCTCGAGGGCCATCCCACCCCGGTGCTGCCCTGGGTGGACGTCGCCACCGGCTCGCTCGGCCAGGGTCTCCCCGACGCGGTCGGCATCGCCCTGTCCGCGAAGTATCTCGAGAAGGCCCCGTATCGCGTGTGGGTGCTGTGCGGTGACAGCGAGATGGCCGAGGGCTCCATGTGGGAGGCCCTCGACAAGGCGTCCCTCTACGGCCTGACCAACCTGATCACGATCGTCGACGTCAATCGGCTCGGACAGCGCGGCCCCACCGATCTCGGCTGGGACCTCGAGGCCTACCAGCGCCGCGTCGAGGCGTTCGGCGCCCGGGCGATCGTGCTCGACGGGCACGACCTCGACGCGATCGACGCCGCCCTGGCCGAGACGGACGGCGACCTCGACAAGCCCCTGGTCATCCTCGCGAAGACCATCAAGGGCAAGGGATACCCCGAGGTCGAGGACGCCGAGGGCTGGCACGGCAAGCCGCTGCCCGAGGACAAGGCCGCCGAGGCCATCGACGGCCTCGGCGGCGAGCGCCACCTGCTCGTGCGCGGGCCGAAGCCTCCGGAGGTGGAGCGTGCGGCGCCCGAGGTGGGCACCGCGAGCATGCCGACCTTCGAGAAGGGCGAGGAGGTCGCGACGCGGAAGGCCTACGGCGCCGCACTCGCCGCACTCGGTGATGCTGATCCCCGCATCGTCGCCCTGGACGGCGAGGTCTCCAACTCCACGGGGACGGGCACCTTCGTCGAGAAGCATCCGGATCGCTTCTTCGAGATGTTCATCGCGGAGCAGCAGATGGTGGCCGCCGCCACCGGGCTCGCCACCCGCGGCCACATCGCCTTCGCCTCCTCCTTCGCCGCGTTCCTCACCCGTGCGGCGGACTTCCTGCGGATGGCCCCCGTCTCCCGTGTCGACCTGCGGATGGTCGGCTCCCATGCGGGCGTCGAGATCGGGGCCGACGGACCCTCCCAGATGGGCCTGGAGGATCTGGCGATGTTCGCCGCCCTCCAGGGCTCCACGGTGCTCTACCCCTCCGACGGCACCTCCACCGCGGCTCTCGTGCAGCAGATGGCGGAGACCTCCGGGGTGAGCTACCTGCGCACCACACGGGGCGAGTACCCGGGGCTGTACGAGGCAGGGGAGGAATTCCCCGTCGGCGGATCCAAGACGCTTGTGGAGTCCGCGGATGACGACGTCACGCTGATCGGCGCGGGCGTCACCCTCCACGAGGCGCTCTCGGCGGCCGCCGCTCTCGCGGAGCAGGGCACCCGGGCGCGGGTCGTGGACGCCTACTCGGTCAAGCCGATCGATGCCGAGGGCATCCGTGCCGCGGTCGAGGCGACCGGCGGACGGGTCGTCGTCGTCGAGGACCACCACGCCGAGGGCGGACTCGGAGCCGCGGTGCTCGCCGCGCTGGCCGCGGAGCCGATCACGGACCTGCGCTTCAGCCACCTCGCGGTGGACGGCGTCCCGGGATCCGGCACCCCCGCCGAGCTTCTCGACTGGGCCGGGATCGATGCGGCCCACATCGCCGAAGCGGCCCGCAGCCTGCTCGAGGCCTGACCGCCCCGTCCGGACGGCCCTGTCCGAACGGCCCTGCCCGAACGGCCCTGTCCGACAGCGACGGCCGCCCCTGATCTCGGATCAGGGGCGGCCGTCGTCCGTGCGGAGCGACTGTCGGTGCAGGCGCCAGGAGGCCGGTCGGCGGAGCCGGCTCGCGTCGGGGTCGTCTACGTCGTCGTCTTTGTCGTCGTGTTTGGCGTCTACGTCGTCGTCTTCTTCGTCCGTCCCAGCTGCAGGTCCTCCATGTCCTCGAGTTCGCGGTCCTTGGTCTCCGGGACCCACAGGAACACGAACAGCAGGCTGAGCAGGGCGAACAGGGCATACAGGCCGTACGCGAAGCTCAGGCCGACGGTCGACAGGGACGGGAACGTGGCGGAGACCGCCCAGTTCGCGGCCCACTGCGCAGCAGCGGCGACGGCGAGGGCCGAGGCCCGGATGCGGTTGGGGAACATCTCGCCCAGGAGCACCCACACCAGCGGGCCCCAGGTGGTCCCGAAGAACATCACGAAGGCGTTGGCGCTGATCAGCGCGACCGTGGACCAGGGATCCGCGAGGGTGATGGCATCGGTCCCCGGGGCGATCTCCCCGAAGGAGAACGCGAGCGCCATGAGTCCGAGGGAGACGGTCATGCCGGCCGAGCCGACCAGGAGCATGAGGCGGCGTCCCACCCTGTCGACCAGGAGGATCGCGATGATCGTGGCGACGATGTTCATCACCGAGGTGAACGTGCTGGTGAGCAGGGCCTGGGATTCGTCGAAGCCGACGGACTGCCACAGCGTCGTCGAGTAGTAGAAGATCACGTTGATGCCCACAAGCTGCTGGAACAGCGAGAGCAGGATGCCGATCCAGACGATGGGCTTCAGCCCGAAGCGTCCGCCGACGAGATCCCGCAGGCTCGCCTTCTCCTCCCGCTCGAGGGTGCGACGGATCTGCTCGATCTTCAGGTTGACGTCGAGCTCACCGGTGAAGTCGTAGAGCACCCGCGAGGCCTTGTCGAGCTCGTTCTTCGCGATCAGGTAGCGCGGGGACTCCGGCAGGAACAGCGCCATGACCCCGTAGACCGCGGCGGGGATGGCCTCGATCATGAACATCCAGCGCCAGGCGTCGACCCCGAACCAGAAGGACTCGGCCGCACCCCCGGCGGTGTTCGCCAGCAGGGCGTTGGAGAGCAGCGCGGTGAAGATGCCCAGCACGATCGCGAGCTGCTGGAGGGAGCCCAGGCGGCCGCGGTACCTGGCCGGGGCGACCTCCGCGATGTAGGCCGGAGCGATGACGCTCGCGGCGCCCACGCCGAGACCGCCGACCACGCGCCACACGATGAGGTCCCACACCCCGAAGGCGAGACCGGAGCCGATCGCGGAGATGAAGAAGAGGATCGCGGCGATCACCATGACCGGGATGCGTCCGAAGCGGTTGGACAGGCTGCCGGCGAACCAGGCGCCGACGGCGCAGCCGATCAGCGCCGAGGAGACCGCGAAGCCGGTGAGCCCGGCGCCGAGGGCGAACTCGTCGGACAGCGCATTGACGGCACCGTTGATGACGGAGGTGTCGAAGCCGAACAGGAAGCCGCCGATCGCGGCGGCCACGCTGATGACGACGACCTTGGGGTTCAGATGCTGGGCGTGCTGCGCCGTGGAGCCGGCGGACTGCTCGGATGTGGACATGGGAAGGACGCCTCCCGTTCGGTATCGGTGTCGCGGTCGCGGATGCTGACACGCTATACCCGGCGTGACCAGCGCGTCGGACCGGGCGGTCGCTCCCGGGTCCGGCGGTCAGCCCTGCCGGCGCACCTGGGCGGCGTACTCGTCCAGCACCCCGAGGATCTCGGTGTGCTGCCACACCCGGTTGCGTGAGCGCCCGGTCGCCTCGGTGAGCCCCCAGGACTCCGTGAGCTGGGCGAGGGCGCTGCGCGGTCATCGCGGTCACGCCCAGGTTCCGCTGGAGGTGCGCGGCATGGACGATCGGCTGTCCCACCAGCAGGGGCGGCACCCTCCATGCGAGCGCATGGCGGCGCACGCCGGCCAGACGCTCCCGATCCCGCTCCAGCTGCGCGGCGAGATCGTCGACCAGCTGCGTCCCGGTGACGGCGGCGTAGCGGGCGGCCTGCGCGAACTGCTCGACGACGGGTCGGGCGTTCCCCTCCCGGTAGGCGGTGAGGGCTTCGGTGTAGCCGAGCAGGTCCGTGAGCAGACCGGCCGAGACCGGGGCCGTGGTGCCCGTCAGCAGACCCTTTCCGGTGAGCATCGCGTGCACGAGGGCACGTCCGGTACGGCCGTTGCCGTCGGTGAAGGGATGGATCGTCTCGAACTGGGCGTGCGCGATCGCCGCGTGGAGCAGCACCGGGAGGTCGTCCCGGGCGATGAAGGTGAGCAGATCCGCCATCGCGGCAGGCACCAGCTCCGCCTCCGGGGCGATGTGCACAGCGCCGAGCGGGCTGTGCCCGCTGCGTCCCACCCAGACCAGCCGCTCGCGCAGACGGCCCGCTGTCGGGTCCGGGGCGAGCAGCTCTGCCTGCATGCTCAGGACGGCCTGGAGATCGAGGTCCGAGGCGAGTCGCAGAGCCGCCTCCATCGTGCGCACGTTCGCGACCACGGCGCGGGCGTTCGCGCTGCGGGATTCCTCGAGCTCCGCGAGGGCGAGCTGCCGCGCCCCGACCGTGAGGTCCTCGATCTGCGAGGAGGAGGCCGACTCCGTGCGCAGCAGGATGCTGCTCATCGGGCCGAGGGCGGGGTTGTCCGCACCGAGTCGGGCAGCGGCGTGGAGCCCGAAGGTGGTCAGGGCACGCTCCCCGTCGGCGACATCGGCGGCGAGATCCCCGGGCAGGGCGAGATCGAGGAGGTGGTCGAGGTCGTGGTCGGCCGCCCCGGCGGGACGGGACAGCACCGCGGGCACCGTGGACTCATAGGGTCCGGTGCCCCGGGACCGGGCTGACCGCGAGACCAGGCCGTCATCGGGCACGACCCAGGTCCCCGCACGCCGGGTCGTGGCGGGGACGGGCAACGGCGCCGGATGTGTGGGCATGCCGCCAGTGTAGTAACACTTCGGGAAGGAAGTGTTATCTGGCGGCGAGGGCCGTGCACATCCGGCGGGAAGGACAGCCGTCGGGATCAGCCCTCCGAGCCAGCCCTCTGGATCAGCCCTCTGGATCAGCCCTGCGGTTCGGCCGCGGTCGTGGCCTCGAGCCGCTCGAGCTCCTGCTCCGCGATGACCGGATCGAGCTTCACGAAGATGCCGGTGGGCTTCACGACCTTCTGGCCGACGCCCACCGGGTGGTGCTCCCAGGCCGGGACGCCCGTGTAGTCGCCGGTGATGATCGGGTATCCGGGCCCGCCGTCGAGGTCGTCGACCTCCACGATCGAGGGCATCGGGGCGATCAGCCGTTCCCCGCCCAGCGCCTTCTCGACCTCGTTGGCCGAGTGCGGCAGGAAGGGAGCCATCATCGTGTTGAGGTCGGTGACGGCCTGCGCGAGGACGTGCAGCACGGTGAGCAGGCGGGGCCGCTGCTCGTCGGCCTTCATCTTGAAGGGCTCGGTCTCGGAGACGTAGCGGTTCGCCTCGCCGACGAGACGCATGACCTCGGCGATCGCGGCGCGCTGCCGGTGCGCCTCGATGAGACCGCCGACGGTGTCGAAGCCCTGCCGGATCGCGCCCAGGAGCTTCTCGTCGACCTCCTCGAGCTCCCCGGCAGCAGGGATCTCCCCGACGTTCTTGGCGATCATCGCCGCGGTGCGGTTGACCAGGTTGCCCCAGCCGGCGACCAACTCGTTGTTGGTGCGCGAGACGAAGTCGACCCAGGTGAAGTCGGCATCCTGGTTCTCCGGACCCGCGGCCGAGATGTAGTAGCGCAGCGCATCGGGCTGGTATCGCTCGAGCATGTCGCGCACGTAGATCACGATCTTCTTCGACGAGGAGAACTTCTTGCCCTCCATCGTGAGGAACTCGCTCGAGACGACCTCGGTGGGGAGCTTCAGCTCGCCGAACCTCCCGGGCTCGCCGCCCTTGTCGCCCTTCCCGTTCTGGGCGATCATCTCCGCCGGCCAGATCTGCGAGTGGAAGACGATGTTGTCCTTGCCCATGAAGTAATAGGCGAGCGTCTCGGGGTCGTTCCACCAGGCGCGCCACGCTTCGGGGTCGCCGCTGCGGCGCGCCCACTCGATCGAGGCGGAGAGGTAGCCGATCACGGCGTCGAACCACACGTACAGGCGCTTGTTCGGCTGGTCCTCCCAGCCCGGCACCGGGATGCCCCAGTCGATGTCTCGGGTCATCGCGCGCGGCTTGATGTCGTCGAGGATGTTCTGGCTGAAGCGGATCACGTTCGGGCGCCACAGGCCCGTGGCCTCGCGGTCGTCGAGCCAGCGGCCCAGCTCGCCGGCCAGGGCCGGGAGGTCGAGGAACCAGTGGGAGGTCTCGATGAACTCCGGGGTCTCCCCGTTGATGCGGGAGATCGGGTCGATGAGGTCCGTGGGGTCGAGCTGGTTGCCGCAGTTGTCGCACTGGTCGCCGCGGGCGCCGCCGGCGCCGCAGATCGGACAGGTGCCCTCGATGTAGCGATCGGGCAGGGTACGGCCGGTCGACGGGGAGATCGCGCCGGAGGTCAGCTTCTCGACCATGTAGCCGTTGTCGCGCACGGTCACGAACATGTCCTGCACCACCTGGTAGTGGTTGCGCGTCGTGGTGCGGGTGAACAGATCGTAGGACAGTCCGAGCGCGACGAGGTCCTCGACGATGAGGCGGTTGTTGCGGTCGGCGAGCTCGCGCGCGGTGATGCCCTCGGAGTCAGCCTCCACGAGGATCGGGGTGCCGTGCTCGTCGGTGCCGGAGACCATGAGCACGTCGTTCCCGGCCATGCGCATGTAGCGGGAGAAGACGTCGGAGGGGACGCCGAAACCGGCGACATGGCCGATGTGGCGGGGACCGTTGGCGTACGGCCAGGCGACCGCGGACAGGACTGTGCTCATAGCAGTCGATTCTAGGGGAGTGCGGGTGGGTTCTCCGACGGGTCCTCCGATATCGGGCCCGCGGTGCCCGCTCAGGCAGGGGCGGACGGGGCGTGGTGGAGCACGGCCCGCCATCCGAAGCGGACAGCCTCGCCCACATGCCGGGAGGAGTCGTCGAGGAAGGCGACCTGGTCGGGGCGCAGCGACGTTCCGAGCTCCTGCTCGATCCGGGCATGGGCGCGGGCGTAGGCCTCCTGGTCGGGCTTGGCCGCGCCGAGATCTGCGGTGTTCAGCAGGAAGCGTCGGCCCGGACCGAGGAAGGGCGTCATCCCCAGCTCCTCGAGCTCCTCGGGCACCCGGTCCGTGCCGTTGGTCAGCACGAACACCCCGAGTCCCGCGGCGCGCAGTGATTCGAGCTGCGTCAGGACCCCCTGGTCGATGCGGGCGGGGGAGGCGAGCCAGGCGGCGATCGCGGCGTCGGCCGCCTGCGGGCTGCTGCCTGCCGCGACCAGTGCGGAGGCGGCGTGCTCGCGCCATCGGCGATGGGTGCCGCGCCCGCGCACCACCTCGTCCAGGAACGGATGACCGAGCACCGCCTGATACGCCGTGCCGGCGGGAGTCCCGGTGATCCCGTCGAGCTCGCTCCACAGCGACCCGTCGAAGATTCGCAGCACGCCGTCGAGATCCGACACCACCGCCCGGATGTCGTGGTCGCGGACCAGCTCGCGCAGCTGCTGCAGGGAGGTGCTCATCGCGCCATCGTACGAAGGCGGGGCGAGAGGCTCCTGGAGGAGAACGGAGCGGAGCACCCGCCCGCCCCGATACCCTGGACCCATGAGCACCGAAGGACTTTCCGCAGCGCAGAAGAAGATGGCCGACGAGGGGGTCGCACAGACCGCGATCGACGTCTTCTCCCATTACTACGGGCAGCTCGAGGACGGGGTCACCGGCTCCATCCCCGAGGACACCATCGAGCCCTACCTCGACCCGCCGCTGCTCGAGGACGTCTCGATCGATCCCGCGCACGCCAAGCAGGTCTTCGACCAGCTCGCGATCATCAACCTCAACGGCGGCCTGGGCACCTCGATGGGCCTGGACCGTGCCAAGTCGCTGCTGCCGGTGCGCGAGGGGAAGACCTTCCTGGACCTCATCGTCGAGCAGGTCCTCGCCGCCCGCCGCGGCACGGGCTCGCGCCTGCCGCTGATCTTCATGAACTCCTTCCGCACCCGCGAGGACACCCTCGAGGTGCTCGCGAAGTACGAGGACCTGCCCGTGGGCGACCTGCCCCTGGACTTCCTGCAGAACAAGGAGCCCAAGCTCCGGGTCGACGACCTCACCCCGGTGGACTGGGAGGCGGACCCGACGCTCGAGTGGTGCCCGCCCGGACACGGCGACATCTACACCGCTCTGCAGACCTCCGGCCTGCTCCAGCAGCTGCTGGACGCCGGTTTCAAGTACGCCTCGGTCTCCAACTCGGACAACCTCGGCACCGTGCCCAATCCGGTGATCGCCTCCTGGTTCGCCGCCACCGGCGCGCCGTACGCGGCAGAGCTGTGCCGTCGCACCCCCGCGGACCGCAAGGGCGGCCACCTCGCCGTGCGCAGGTCCGACGGCCGCCTCATCCTGCGGGACACGGCCCAGACCCCGGCGGAGGAGATGGACTACTTCACCGACGAGCACCGCCATCCGTTCTTCCACACCAACAACCTGTGGTTCGACCTTGAGCAGATGGCGGCCGTGCTCGAGAAGCAGGGCGGCATCATGGGCCTTCCGCTCATCCGCAACGAGAAGACTGTGGACCCCGCCGACAAGACCAGCACGCCCGTCTACCAGATCGAGTCCGCCATGGGCGCGGCGATCGAGGTGTTCGACGGGGCGACCGCCATCGTGGTGGGGCGCGACCGCTTCCTGCCGGTGAAGGCCACCAGCGACCTGCTCCTCATGCGGTCGGACGTCTATGCGCTCGATGAGCGCGCGGCACTGGTCCAGCAGGTCGAGTCGGTGCCGACGGTGTCGCTCGCCCCTGACTGCTACAAGCTGATCCAGGACTTCGAACCGCGCTTCCCGCAGGGTGTGCCGTCCCTCAAGGAGGCCACCAGCCTCGACGTGCAGGGCCGCTGGACCTTCGGTGCGGACGTCTCCGTGTTCGGCGACGCCGTGCTCGGCGACGAGGGCGGCGAAGTCCCCGAGGGCGCCCGGGTGGGCACGGCCAGCACCTCCTGACTTCCCGCACCGCCCGCCCTCCAGCACCGCCTGCCCTCCGGCCCGCCTGCCCTCCGGCACCGCCTGCCCTCCAGCACCGCCTGACCGCAGTTACCCGCATCCGTGTCCGTGCGATCGTTCGGTCGTCGGGACGGCTTCCCCGCAGGGCTGCCTGGTGCGATGCCTATCGAGTGCGTCCTTGGCGTTGCCCTAGGACTGCTTATCCAGCTCCAAGGACGCACTCGACGAGGGCACGGGGGTCTGGCGCCTCTGCTGAGAGCGGCGCGCTTCCACTGAGGGCGGCGCGCTTCAGCGTCTCGCGATCGACAGCCGAGGCACGTCGACAGTTGGCGCTGACGGTATCTGTGTTCCTCTGTGTTCCTCGGTGTTCCTCTGTGTTTCTCTGTGCGCCGCGGACCCGCGTCGTCAGCTGGGGAGGAAGGGTTCGTCCCCAGCTGACCTGCGATGTGTGCACAACCCGACGAGCCGCGTTCAGGTGTTCGATGCTGTCGGTATGCCGAGCCGACCGCGTCCCCTTCCTCCAGATCTGCCCTTCGCCGCCTTCACGACGGAGGAGGCGACGGGGCTCGATGTCTCCAGCGCTCGGCTGAGGGCGTCAGATCTGCGCTCCGTGGCCCGTGGGCTGTGGGCTCGTCGCGACCTCCCGCTCACCGAGCTGGATATCGTCGCCGCGTACTGCCGCCAGGACCCCGCGGTCTTCGCCGCCGGGCTCACGGCTGCTCGACTCTGGAAGTTCCCGCTGCCCGGCGCCCTGTCCGAGGACGTCGTCGAGCCTGTCAGGTCGACCGGGCATAGGTCGGGTCGATCCGTGTTCAGACCGCGCGGGAACTGGGTGGACACCCGTATCCATCTGGCGACTGCCGGCGTACGGCGTCGGGAGACGGCACTCCTGAGGTGGAGCCTCCTCCCGATGGAGCCGACCCTGCTCGGCAGCGACTCCGGAGTACGGATCACCTCGAGGATCCGGACATACCTCGATCTGGCCGGGACACTGCGTCAGGACGCGCTCGTGGCCATCGGCGATCATCTGGTGCGGAGGCCGCGCTCGAAGTTCGAGGGTCGCGCCGAGCCCTACACCACGTGCGTCGATCTCGCGGACGCAACGCAGCGGTTCTCGGGCCGTGGTGCCCGGAAGCTGCGTCGGGCGGTGGATCAGGTCCGAACCAGCAGTGATTCTCCCGCGGAGACCAGGCTCCGCCTCGCCCTCGTCGCTGCTGGCCTGCCGGAGCCGCTGGCCAACGTGCGCATCTCGGGGCCGGTGGAGGCGGACGAGGGGCCATGCGATCTGGGCGAGCCCGACCTGCACTGGCCGCAGTGGAAGGTTGTCGTCGAGCATGAGGGCCCGCACCATCTCCGGGCCGAGCAGCTGGCCAAAGACATCTCACGGGGAGATCGCCGTCGAGCGGCAGGATGGCAGGAGGTGCGGACCACAGCGGACGATCTGTCCTTCGGCTGCCGAAAGGCGGTGGCGCGCGTTCGCGCCGCCCTCGTCGCAGGAGGGTGGAGACCGTCGTGAGCCCGTGAGCCCGTGAGCCCGTGAGCCCGTGAGCCCGTGAGCCCGTGAGCCCGTGAGGAGTGGCCCGTGGCCGGTGGCCCGTGAAGAGCGGTACGCGAGACCAAGCAGGGGACGCGGACCGTGGAGTGCGGTACACGTGACCAGACAGGGACGCGGCTCGTGGAGAAGATCGATGGGCACCGGGCGGGCTTGAGCGGGATCCGGGCAGGACCCAGCCGCGCACCTCGGGCGGATGTCAGATATCGCTCTTCCAGTGCGTCCTTGGCGCGCCCTCCGCTGGTCGAGGACAGCGCCAAGGTCGCACTGGGACCGCTGGGACCGCTGGGACCGCTGGACCGCTGGACCGCTGGACCGCTGGTCCGCTGGTCCGCTGGTCCGCTGGTCCGCTGGTCCGCTGGTCCGCTGGTCCGCTGGTCCGCTGGTCCGCTGGTCCGCTGGGCTGCTGGGGCCGCTGGGGCTGCTGGGCCGCTGGAGCCGCTGAGTTGCTAGAGCCGCTGGGGCCGCTGGGCCGCTGGGCCGCTGGGCCGCTGGGCCGCTGGGCCGCTGGGGCTGCTGGGCCGCTGGGCCGCTGGGCCGGCCCTGGCTCAGCTCAGGTGCGTCCACTGCCGCCGCGGGGTGGCGGCGAGGGCGAGGGTGCGGGCGAAGCCGGCCTGGTCGAGCAGGTGGGTGCCGACGTCGGTCTCGCGGGAGCCGATGACCAGGTCCGTCTCCGGATCGCGCCGGTCCTCCCACAGCCGCTGAGCGTAGGCCTGCGTGATCTTCCGACCCTGGACCCGAGCGCCCAGGATCGACTCGGCCATCAGGAGGTTCGACAGCAGGATGGCGTTGAACTGGATCGGCTGCTCGTCGAATCCCGCCCCCGTGGTGTAGGGGTCGTAGTAGGCGACGATCGATCGGGCCAGCGCCAGCGCGTTGTCCCGGTGCGTCGCATCGCCGGTGAGCTCGTAAGCGAGAGCCTCGCAGCCCAGCGGGACCCCCTGGTTGTAGGTCCAGAAGGTCCTGTCGATCTTCCCCTCGAGATCGATGTTGTCCCAGAACAGCCCGACGTCGGGATCGAGCAGGGTGTCCCGGCCCCAGGCCATCCAGCGCAGGGCGTCCTCGAGCGCGCTCTCGTCGCCGGTGAGCTGATGGATGCGCAGCGCCACCTTCGCCGAGGGGAAGGTCGAGACCGTGTTGCGGGAGTGGTTCCAGTCCCCCTGGGTCCAGAAGATCCCGCCGGGGGAGGGCAGCGAGGGATCGGTCGACTCCCCGGAGCGGAACAGCTCCAGGAGTTCGACCGCCCGATCCAGGTCCCCGGCGGCGCCGCCGCTGACCAGGTGCTGCTCGATCTCGAGCAGGGCGATCCAGTCGTTGTCGTCGTAGAAGAAGTCGCCGTTGGCGCCCTGCTGCGAGTCCGTGGCGGCGGTGTATCCCGGCACACCGGTCGTCCCGCCCTGCGGGTACCAGTAGTGCTCCTGGGCGCGGATCAGCGCCGCGTCGGCGGCGTCGAGATCGAGATCGCCGAGATCGGCCGACGGGCCGCCCGCGTCCAGTGCGGTGATCAGCTCGGTGACGGCGGCGCGGGCCTGGGAGAGCGGCCAGACGTAGGTGAACTCCGGGTCGTCCGCCTGGCGGGGGAAGCGTTCGATGAGCATGTCCGGATCGGTCTCGGCCGGGAAGTTCGTGAGCAGGGCGCGGGTCGCGTCGACCGCGCGCTGGGAGGTCTCGCGCGGCGACGGGGCCTTGCCGCCCTCGGGGTCCATCTCGGTCACGGCAGGATCGGTCCTCTCGGTCGGTGCGGGGAGGGCGGGCGCGGCCAGGGCAGGTGCGGCCAGAGCAGGCGCAGCGCTCAGCGCCCCGCCTCCGAGCGCGGTGGCAGCGAGGACGGTGCGCCGTGACGGCGCGGACGGGATGGGCATGACGAGGCACCTCTGTGCGGTCGGAGCGGGATCGGTCCCGCCCTACGCTAGCCGCGGGCGTGACCTGTCGCACAGCGTTTGGTCGAGAGTCTGGAACGGGCCACGGCAGAGCGCCCCTCGGGTCAGGACCTGGCAGTCGTCGGGCGCGACGAGGCGTCCGGCTTCTCCTCCGGCTTCTCCTCGGGCTTCACCAGCAGGTGCCCGATGGGTGGATCCGTCACCCAGCGCGTCAGCCGGCCCACGATCCCCGAGCCCAGGATCGCCGTGAGGAGCAGCGCTGCGACGACCAGGCCGAGGGTTCCCCACCAGGTCGAGGTGATGTCCGGCACCTCGTCGGCGTACCGGAACGAGACCAGGACGAGAGGATGCAGCAGATACACGGTCAGCGAGCGTTCACCCAGCGTCGTCAGCGGTGAGCGGCCCCGCGGCGTCACGATCAGCAGGGCGAGGGCGCCGATCACCCCGACTGCGAGGACGGCGAGGCGCAGGACCATGCCGATGAGCAGCCCGTTGTCCTCGTCGTACGCCTCGCGGAGGAAGAAGATCGACGTGCTGAAGTCCTCCCGCATCAGAACGGTGCAGACGAGGGCCCCCAGCAGCACGAGCGCTCCCAGCCAGCGGTGGCGGAAGGCCTTGAGCCGCTCGAGCATCTGCGGCGTGCACACGAGGCCGACCACGAAGAACGGCAGCATGCTCACCAGCCGGCCCACGGTGAGGGTCGAGTCGAGTCCCGGATCGAGCGGGGAGATCACGGCGATCGCGACGGCGAACACCAACGGGTGGCGCAGCTGGCGCAGCACAGGGGTCGCCAGACGCCACAGCATCAGTGCCAGCAGGAACCACAGCGTCCAGGCCGGCAGGAAGAGCTGGAGGTGGTACTGGTCGCCGAGCAGGACCATCTTGGCGAACTCGTGGATCAGCTGGAAGATCACATACGGCACGACCATCGAGGTGAGCAGACGGCGCACCTGTCGGGGCTCATTGCGGTACGAGCGGGAGAGGAACCCCGAGATCATGACGAAGCCCGCCATGTGGAACGAATAGATCCAGGTGTAGATGGTGTCCGGGAGCATCTCGGAGGACTGGAAGAAGCTCTCGATCGTATGCCCGACGACCACCAGGGTGATCAGGATGCCGCGCGCATTGTCGAGGAACGGGTCCCGGGGCGGACGGGCCGCCGTCGTACGGGACGTCGTCGTGCGGGCCCCCGAGGTCGAGGCATCGCCCGGGGTCTCGGGGTGCGGGGATGCCGGGTCGCCGTCGGGCATGGAGCTCCTTCGAGCTGGTACTCAAGAATGACGGGAGCAGAGTACGACCTCGTGCTGCTGTCGTCCCCCAGGTGCGCCCGGCAGGCTCCGGACGTGTCTCAGGCGTCGCCGCGCAACCACCCTCGGCCGCCGGTGAGGTCCAAGGGTTCGGGCAGCGGGTTGCCGTAGCGGTGGTTCGTCGCGCTGATCGCCTGCTCGTGCAGGAAGGTCAGCATTTCGACCCGTGCGGAGACCACGACGGCACCGGTGAACAGGGCGACCGTGATGTGCTCCGCGATGGCGGACCGCAGGGCAGGGTCCGCCTCCCCGATCAGCCGCACGCGGGCCTGCTCCAGATCCGGGATGCGCAGCGCGAAATCCGCGGCGCCCTCGACGAGGACCTGGGTGGATTCGAGGCCCGAAGCGGTGGCGACCGCCGCCAGCTCGGCATCGGCGACCGAGACCTCCACGTCGGCACCCACGGTCGCCGCGGCGTGCAGTACGCGGGTCAGCTCCGCCGGCGCGGTCCCGGGAGCGGCGCGCACCAGGACCGGCAGGGGCAGGTACCGCAGCACGTTGATCTCCCCGTGCAGCTGCTGCAGATCGCGCGGTGCGAACGCGGAGGACCAGTGCTCCCGGTCCGAGTGGCGGGCGCGCTCGAGCCACGCCTCGTCCTGGCCCGGAACGCGCGGCGCGGCATCGGCGGCGTCCATCAGGTGCACCAGGTAGTTGGGGCCGCCGGCCTTCGCCGTCTGACCGATCGCGGAGCGCTTCCAGCCGCCGAAGGGCTGGCGCTGCACGATCGCTCCGGTGATCCCGCGATTGACGTACAGGTTCCCGGCCTCCACGTGCTCCGTCCACCAGGCGACCTCGGCAGGCTCCAGGGAGTGCAGGCCGGCGGTCAGCCCGAAATCGGTGCCGTTCTGGATGCGCATCGCCTCCTCGAGGGAGCCGGCGTGCATGATGCCCAGCACCGGACCGAAGTACTCGGTGCGGTGGAAGGCGGAACCCTCCTCGACACCGGTGCGCACACCGGGGGTGAAGAGGCGGCCGCTGTCGTCCAGCTGCCGGGGGCGGGCGAGCCAGGATTCGCCGTCGCCGAGCTCCGTGAGACCCGAGGCGAGCTTCTCGCCGGGCTGCTCGATGACCGGTCCCATCTGCACGGTCGCATCCGTCGGCTCGCCCACGTGCAGGCTGAGCACGGCGTCGGCGAGCTGGGCGGAGAAGCGGCGGGACTGGGACACGGAGCCGACGGCGATGACCAACGACGCCGCCGAGCACTTCTGGCCGGCATGGCCGAAGGCGCTCGCGGCGACATCGTGGGCGGCCAGGTCGAGATCGGCGTGCGGAGTGACGATGATGGAGTTCTTGCCGCTGGTCTCGGCCAGGATCCGCAGCTCGGGCCGCCAGGAGGCGAACAGCGCGGCCGTGTCCGATGCTCCGGTGAGGACGAGCTGGTCGATGCGGGGGTCGGAGATCAGCGCCCGCCCCACCTCGTCCTCGGGGACATCGACGAGCGTGAAGACGTCCTGCGGCACTCCGGCCTCGTGGAAGAGACGGCCCAGGAGGGCTCCGCAGCGGCGGGCCTGGGGCGCCGGCTTCATGATCACGGCGCTTCCGGTGACGAGGGCGGCGAGGGCGCCTCCGGTGGGGATCGCGACCGGGAAGTTCCACGGCGGGGTGACCAGCGTGAGCGGTCGCGGGGAGAAGGTGACGTCCTTCAGGGCGGCGAGCCGCTCCGCCTGCTCCGCGTAGTAGAGGGCGAAGTCGATCGCCTCGCTGACCTCGGGGTCTCCCTGCTCGAGGGTCTTGCCGGTCTCCGAGGCCATCACTTCGAGCAGGTCGCCGCGATGCGCGGAGAGCGTGCCGGCGACGCGGCGCAGGATCAGGGCGCGCTTCTCCACGTCGAGGGCGGCCCACCCCTGCCCCGCGGCGAGCGCCCGCGTGATCGTGCTGCGGACCCCCTCCACCGTCTCGATCCGCGCCGCACGCGCCTCGTCCTCCCCGAGCGAGGAGCTGCGGATGCGATGCGTGATCTGCTCGGCCCATTCCTGGTTCGCGGGAGTCGAGAGGTCGGTGTCCGGGGTGTTGCGGAAGGCGCCGGGAACGGAGGGCAGGGCTGAGCTCCCCAGCTGGGCGAGGGCGCCCTGCGTCTCGGTGGAGCGGTCCTGATCGCGATGGGTGGGCAGCGAGGATTCCCGGAGGGCGCGGTCCAGCGCCCTGGCGAACCGCTGCTGCTCCCGCTCGAACAGGTCCGCCTGGGTGTCGAGCTCGAAGGCCGCCGAGAGGAAGTTCTCCGAGGAGGCGTTCTCCTCGAGGCGACGCACGAGGTAGGACACGGCGACGTCGAAGTGCTGCGGGTGGACGACGGGCACGTACAGGCGCATGGTGCCGGTCGCCTCCCGGACCACGGCCTGCTGACCGGGAGCCATCCCGGCGAGCATCTCGAACTCGACGCCGCTGCCGGCCCCCGCAGGGATCCCGCGCTCTCCCATGAGCAGATGCGCGAAGGCGACGTCGAACAGGTTGTGGCCGGCCACCCCGAGATGCACGGCGGCGAGCTGCTCGGGATGGAGGGCGTCCAGGAGCACCCGCTTGTACTGGGCGTCGGTCTCCTCCTTGCTGAGCAGCGGCGCCTGCATCCAGCCGTGCACGGAGGCGTCGACCTTCTCCATCGCGAGGTTCGCGCCCTTGACCAGGCGCACCTTGATCGGAGCGCCGCCGTCGGCCACCCGGCGCTCGGCGAAGCGTCGCAGCCGAGCCATCGCCGACGGGGCGTCGGGGAGGTAGGCCTGGAGCACGATGCCGGCAGGCATCCGGGAGAGCTCGGGACGGTCCAGGAGCTTCTCGAAGACCTGCAGGGTCAGCTCGAGGTCGCGGAACTCCTCCATGTCCATGTTCAGGAACGTGGGATGGTCCCCGTGAGCCGCCTCGAGGTACAGCGGGAGCAGCGTCTCGACGATGTGGTCGACGGTCTGCGCGGCCGCCCACAGCGGCAGATGATCCACGATCGAGGAGACCTTGATCGAGGCGTAGTCGACGTCGTGCCGGGCGACGAGCTCGCGCACGCCCTGCAGCCGACGGGTCGCCTCCTGAGCGCCGAGGACGGCCTCGCCGAGCAGGTTGATGTTGAGCGCGGTGCCATCGGCGGTGAGCCGGGTGATGGCCGTGGAGAGCGGGCCGCTGCGGGCGTCGAGGATGAGGTGGGAGACCATCCGGCGCATCGCCGCCTGGGCGGTGGGCACCACGAGGGACGGCGCGATGCGCGAGCCGACGCCGCCCAGGTAGACCACCCGACGCAGCGCGGGCGGGAGGAAGGCCGGCGGATCCTGCGCGAGACGACGCAGCTCGACGGCCGCGGCCTTCGGGTCCTCAGGGCGGATCACGCGATCCACGAAGGCGAGGGTGAAGTTCAGACCCTGCGGATCGCGCAGGAGATCCGACAGCATCTTCGCCGGCCCCGGGACGGAGCGGGTGGCGGCGGCATCGACCCAGGCGCGCACCTGTGCGGCGACGTCCTCGATGGTCAGCGTGGTGGTCATGCGCTCATCGAGCGGGAACTGCGACGTGGACAACGTGTCTTCTCCTCGGTCGCCGTGCAGGACGGCGGAAACAGTCGGCGCAGGGCTTCATCGCCCTCCTGTGATGGTAGATCCTCCGCACCGCCGCGGAGGCTCACCGGTGCTCCGATTCGTGGAGGTTGTGTAACCGGGATGGGACCATTCCGGGACGACGCGGGATCTGCCTGGACGCCCCTCGTCGGGCGCGCTGTGCTGAACCAGTCGGTAGGATCCGCAGGACGTTCGTGACCGGGCTGTGACACGATGCGGGCACGACACCGACGTTCTGAAGGAGGCAGTGATGAAGAAGTTCATTTTCCTGGCCGGTCTCGCGGTCGGATTCGTGGTCGGTTCCCGTGCGGGTCGCGGCCCGTACGAGTCCCTCGAGCGCACGGCACGGCAGGTCGCCGATGATCCTGAGGTCCAGCGTCGCGCCACGCAGGCCAAGGAGACCGCGGGTCGTGTCGCGCAGGACACCGCGACCACCGTGAAGGACAAGGCTCCGGAGGTCGCTTCTGCGGCCAAGGGCGCTGCCTCGGGTGCTGCCGCCTCGGCCTCGGGGGCCGCGGCGTCCGCCAAGGAGCGGCTCAGCAGTGGGCAGCAGGACGACTTGGACGCGGAGTCCACGAGCGGTGGCGGCGATGCCGAGGTCGGCGACGACCGCCCGCTCAGCTCCTGAGTCGCCGACGACGAGACGCGCCGCGGTTCCCGATCCGGGAGCCGCGGCGCGTCTCGTCGTGCTGCTGTCGGAGCAGGAGGGCGTCAGCCGAGCACGGCGACTCCGGCGGCGTCCTGCTCCTGGAGGAAGCAGGGACCGCACAGGGAGACGTAGGTGACGTCGGTTCCGTCGATCGCGACCTGCTCGCCCTCGAAGACGAAGCGTCCCTCGATGTTGCGGCAGTTGAACTCCGCCTGGGATCCGCAGCGGCACATCGTCGGCAGCTTCTCGACGTTGTCGGCGAGCTCGAACAGGCGCGTCGCGCCGGGGAACATGGCCGTGCGGAAGTCGGTGCGCAGCCCGTAGCAGATCACGGAGATGCCATCGAGCTTGGCGATGCGGAAGAGATGGTCGATCTGGACGGGCTCGAGGAACTGCGCCTCGTCCACCAGTACGCAGTGCAACGGCCGCAGGCCCCGCTCGTCGGCCATGGCCGCCACCCGCTCACGGAGATCCTCACCGGGATGGGCGAGCACGTCCACCTGCCGTCTGGCGCCGCCCCGGGCGACGACCCAGTTCTCGCCCTTGGTGTCCAGCGCCGGCTTCACCGTGAGGGTGGCCAGGCCCCGCTCGTCGTAGTTGTACGCCGTCTTGATGAGGGTGTCGGACTTCCCGGAGTTCATCGCTCCGTACTTGAAATGCAGCTTGGCCATGCGTGAGTGCTCCGGGGTGGTGAGGGGGGTGGGGCAGGGTGCCCAGCGTACGGGCCGACGGAGGCGGGCCGGGGCGGGGCGCCCTGCTCAGAAGGCGTCCAGCACGCTGGGCCGGGGCCCGGCGAGGAGGGCGTCCAGGAGACGCCCGGCCTCGGCGTCGGCCTCGACCTCCAGTCCCAGTCGGCGGGCGTCGGCGATGGTCCGGCCGCCCACCAGCAGGAGCGACGCGGCGTGGATGCTGAGGCGGACGGTTCCGCCGTCGGCCGTGCCGGCGTCCTCCGTGGGCTCCGCGGAGATCGTCCCGTCGGCGGCCGTGACGACCCACGCGCCCCCCGCACGGCAGATGCCGGCCGGGACGGTGGCGTCCTCGACCACGAGCCGGAAGGACCCGGCGAGCCCGGCCGGGGCGCGGCGGGCCTCGAGGGCCGCCGCCGTATCGATCACGCGCATCATGAGCAGCGGGATCGGATCCGGGGTCGGTCGGGAGCCGGCCCCGGGCAGCACGTCGAGCACGGGATCGTCCGTGCGCAGGCGCAGGCAGACCTGTTCGAGGACCGTCGACCAGGAGGCGAGGGAACCCAGCAGGGCGATCCGGTCCTCCCGGGTGCGGCCCAGGAGCTCGTGGATCTGCAGCCCGTACCCCCGCTCGGAGGAGGGGACCCGGTTCCAGGAGACGTATCCGTGATCCGTGCCGGTGTCGTCCTCGAGCAGCAGCGCCGACCAGCCGTCGCTCGGCAGACCCTCGGGGAACAGCGGTCCCTCGCGCAGCAGCATCGCGTTGTCGCCGGCCGTGAGCTCCCGGTACAGGGCGCGCACGCGCGGCATGGTCTCCTCGGTGACCGGGACCAGGCGCCTGCCCGGGACCCGAGGCAGCTGCTGCAGGTCCAGCAGCGGGACGATGATGCTGTGCAGCGAGGCGACCACCTGGTAGCCGAAGCGGCGGTAGATGGACGGGTTCGAGGGATACAGCATCGAGACCGGCATCCCCTCCGCGTCGCAGCGGGCGAGGATCTCCATGATCAGCTCGCCGAAGAGTCCGCCGCCGCGATGCGCAGGGTGCACGGCCAGGCCCCCGATGCCGCCGCAGGCGATCTCCGCGCCCTCGCCCCACGTGATGCGGTCGCGTCGGATCCTCGCGCCGGCGGCGATCACGCCGTCGGCGCCTCCCGGCAGGGCGGAGGAGTCGACACCGATCGGGATCTCGCCGGGGGTGAAGGGACGCGGCTCCGGATCGGGCGGCGACCCGCCGAAGGCGCCGGAGGAGAGCCTCCGATAGGAGACATGGTCATCGGACGTGAGGTCGCGGACAGGCATGGCGATGAGTCTAGGTCGGGTGCTGTTGCATACTGACAGCGCCGTACCCAACGTTGAGGAGCTGCTGTGAACCCACGCCGTGATCATCCATCGGCGAGCGCGCCACGTGAGGGGGCCCGCAAGCCCCTGACCCGTCCCAACAGCGCCCAGCACTCCCATCGCGAGTCCCTGTTCAAGCGGCTCTCCGCCGGGGATCCTCGCAGCGACCAGGACCCGCAGCGTCGGATCCCGGTGGGGCTGTCGACCTCCTCGGTGTTCCCCGCGGGCGTCGAGGAGTGCTTCCGCCTCGCCGCCGAGATCGGCTACGACGGGGTCGAGGTGATGGTGTCCTATCCCAAGGACAGCCAGGACCCGAAGATCCTGCGCGAGTACTCCCAGCGCTACGACCAGCCGATCCTCTCCCTCCATGCGCCGACGCTGTTCTTCCTGCAGGGGCTCTGGGGCCGTGACGCCTGGGTCAAGATCGAGCGCACCGTCGAGATCGCCAAGGAGCTCGGGGTGCCGACGGTCGTCGCGCATCCTCCGTTCCGGTGGCAGGGGAAGTACGCCCGGGAGTTCGTCACCGGGGTCGCCGCCCTGGAGGAGAAGCACGGGGTCGCGATCGCGGTCGAGAACATGTACCCGTGGCGGCTCGGTGTACGCGAGCTGCTCAACTATCTTCCCGACCACGACCCGACCGATGAGGACTACGCCCACGTCACCGTCGATCTCTCCCACGCCGCGACGGCGGGGGACGACGCCCTGGAGATGATCGACCGCCTCGGCGACCGGCTCACCCATCTGCACCTGGCGGACGGCTCCGGCCGTACGACGAAGGACGAGCACCTGCCGCCGGGGGAGGGCAACCAGCCCTGCGCCGAGGTGCTGCGGCGCCTGGCCAACCGCGGCTGGGAGGGCTCCGTGCTCCTGGAGGTCAGCACCAGCGGCGACGCCGAGCATCGCGAGCAGATCCTGCGCCAGTGCCTGCTCTTCGCCCGCCATCATCTTGGTCACCACCTCCCGGACGCCCTCGATCCCGGGGACCTGCCGGAGGGCTGACCGGACGTGGCATCCGCCACCTCGGCAGACAGCCCACAGGTGTCGGTGGGAGACTGGCCGTCGCATGTGCTCGACCCGGTTCTCGACGCCCCTCGGGGCGCGCCGATCAGGGTCGGCGTCCGTCCGGCGGCCATGCCCACCACGAAATGCACGAGACGAACGAGGTATCGCACGCAGATGGGGAACGGGAACACAGCATTCGTCCACAGGAACGCGAGCCTGCTCTCGGTCGAGATGACTCTTCCGCAGGTCACGGTGACCTCCGACGAGATCGACGAGATGCTCGCTCCCGCCCGCAAGCGACTGCGCCTGCCCAAGGGCGTGCTGCAGCGGGTGGCAGGGGTCTACGAGCGCCGCTGGTGGCGTGATCCGCAGAACGGCTGGAAGCAGGGCGTCGTGCTCGCCGCCGAGCGCGCCATGGCCAAGGCCGGGATCATGCGCGACCAGGTCGGGCTGCTGATCAACGCCTCGGTCTCCCGCCAGCATCTGGAGCCCGCGGTCTCCACCGGTATCCATCACTCGCTCGGGATGCCGTCCAGCTGCATGAACTTCGACATCACCAATGCCTGCCTGGGCTTCGTCAATGCGATGACGATGGCCGCCGGCATGATCGACGCCGGGCAGATCCAGTACGCGCTGATCGTCGGGGCGGAGGATGTCGAGCAGGTCCAGCGCGGCACGATCGACCGCCTCAACTCCAAGACCTCCACCCGGGCGGACTTCAACAACCAGTTCGCGTCCCTGACCCTGGGGTCGGGAGCCGCCGCCGCCGTCATCGGCCCGGCGGATCTCCACCCCGAGGGCCACCGGCTCAAGCACACCCAGTCCCGCGCCGGCACCGAGCACCATGAGCTGTGCGTCGCGGACATGCAGGACATGCGCACCGACTCCGCCGGGCTGCTCGAGAACGGGATCCAGCTGATCCTGGACACCTGGAAGGGCGCCAACGAGGCCGGTCTCGACTTCAAGAGCATCGACCACGTGATCCCGCACCAGGTGTCTATGGTCTACACCCGCAACTTCTCCAAGATCACCGGAGTGGGGATGGAACGCATCCCGGTGAGCTTCCCCGACTGGGGGAACATCGCCGCCGAGGCGGTGCCGATGACTCTCGCGAGCATCCAGGACGACGTGAAGCGGGGTGAGCGCGTCCTCCTCATGGGCGTCGGCTCCGGACTGAACACCGCGATGATGGAGGTCCAGTGGTGAACACCAGCACCCGGAGCACGGGCCGCCGCCGTGCGGCGACGCCCGACGTCCCCGGCATGCCCGAGGTCGACCCCCGTCTCAGCCGCACTCTCGAGGTGCGCGACCACGCCGGGGAGCAGCGCCGCTGGCACCTGCTGGACTCCGGCCCGCTGCTGGCCGAGCGCGGCATCACCCCGCAGGGCACGCTGCTCGCCGTGCACGGCAACCCCACCTATTCGTTCCTGTTCCGCTCGCTGGTGCGCGAGGACATCCCGTGGCGCCTGATCGCCGTGGACCAGCTGGAGATGGGCTGGTCCGAGCGCACCGGGGTCACGCGCCGCCTGCAGGACCGCATCACGGATCTGTCGCTGCTCACCGATGCGCTCTCGATCCGCGGTCCCGTGGTCACCGTCGGCCACGACTGGGGCGGCATCGTCTCCGTCGGCTGGGCGCTGGACAACCGCCATGACCTCGCCGGCATGATCCTCACCAACACCGGCATCCACCAGGAGCTCGTCGAGAAGCTGCCCAAGGCGCTGCAGCTCGCGACCACGCCGGCGTTCCTGCCCGCGTCGACCTCCCTGACCGACACCTTCCTGCGAACCACCCTCGCGCTGTCGCGGCCGCCGCTGCCCAAGGAGGTCCAGGACGCCTACCTCGCGCCGTACCGCACGCGGGCCCGACGCAAGGGCATCGAGCAGTTCGTCGCCGATATTCCGCCCCATGCCTCGCACCCCTCACGGCCGACCCTCGAGCGCCTCGCCGAGGGCATCCGCGACCTCAAGGTCCCCACCCTGTTCGCCTGGGGCCCACGCGACGTCACCTTCTCCGACCGGTACCTGCGCGATCTCATCGAGCGCGTGCCCCATGCGGACGTGCACCGTTTCGAGAAGACCTCCCACCTGGTCTGGGAGGACGCCGACGTCGCCGGGCTGGTCTCGCAGTGGCTGCGCACGCGGCTGAGCCCGTCGGCTGCGGAGCTCGAGCCCGCCCAGCGGATCACCGCGCCCCGCCCGGTCTCCTCCTACGCGGAGCCCGCCCCGGAGCGCCACGTGGGCGAACCGATCGCCCGCCTGGCCGCCGATCCCGCTCATGCCCACCGACCCGCCGTGGTCGAGATGGCCGGTCCGGATGGCGAGCGCCGGGAGATCTCATGGTCGCTGCTGAACCGCCGGGTCGATGACATCGCCGCCGGTCTGCTCGGGCACGGGGTGCGTCCCGGTGACCGGGTGAGCATCCTCATCACCCCCGGTGCGGACCTCACCGGCGTGCTCTACGCGTGCCTGCGCATCGGTGCGGTAGCGGTCATCGCGGACGCCGGTCTGGGCATCCCGGGCCTCACTCGAGCCGTCATCGGATCCCACCCGGACTGGCTGATCGGCATCAAGACCGCCCTGGTCGGTGCCCGCACGATGGGCTGGCCCGGTCGCCGGATCAGCGTCGAGCAGCTGCCCACGCTGGATCGAGCCGCCCTCGGCGTGGAGTCCTCGATCGCCCAGCTGGCGACGTCCGGGTCGATGATGCGCGACCTCGGCGCCCCGCTCGACGCCGCCTGGCCCGATGCGGACGCCGACGCGGCGATCCTGTTCACCTCCGGCTCCACCGGGCCGGCCAAGGGCGCCGTGTACACCCACCGCCAGATGAGCGCCATGTTCACCGCGGTGGGGGACACCCTGCAGCTGGACCCGGAGCGCGGCCTGGTCGCCGGCTTCGCGCCCTTCGCCCTGCTGGGGCCCGCGCTCGGCGCGCCCACGGTGGTGCCCGACATGGACATCACGCGACCCGGCGAGCTCACGGCCCCGGCGCTCGCGGAGGCCATCGCGGCACTCGGCGAACCCGCCGTGTTCACCGCTCCCGCCGCGCTGCGCAACATCCTGGACACCGCCGGCCAGCTCGATGAGTTCGGGCGCGGTGCGATCGCGAGTGCGGCGAGCTTCTTCTCCGCCGGTGCACCGATCCCGGCGCATCTGCTGCGCGAGCTGCGCGGCCTCATGCCGCACGCGAGAGCGCTCACCCCGTACGGGATGACCGAATGCCTCGCCGTGGCCGCCATCGACCTCGAGGGCATCGAGGCCGCCGGTGAGGGATCGGGAGTCTGCGTGGGCAGGCCTGTGCCGCGCACCGAGATCGCCATCGCCGTCATGGACGAGGACGGCCGCACCACCGGGGAGATCACCAAGGACCCCGGGACGACCGGGGAGATCCTGGTGCGCGCCCCGCACGTGCGCGACCGCTATCTGATGCTGTGGGGGACCACCCACGCCTCGATGCGCTTCGAGGGCTGGCACGCCACCGGCGACGTGGGCCATCTCGACGCCGAGGGCCGCCTCTGGGTCGAGGGCCGTGCGGACCACGTGCTCGCCACCGCCGAGGGGCTGTTCACCCCGGTGCAGATCGAGGACGCCGCCGAGACGGTGCCGACGGTGCGTCGCGCCGGAGCCGCCGTCGTCGGCCCCCGCGGCACCCAGCAGGTCGTCGTGATCCTCGAGACCGAGGACGGCTACCGGCCCGGCAGGCCCGGGAAGCCGCGCGCCGCCGCGACCTCCCTCCAGGAGGCCGTGCGCCGCGCCGTCCGTGAGCGGTCCGGGGCCGAGGTGGTCGCGGTGTTCACCACCAGCGCGCTGCCCACGGACATCCGCCACAACTCGAAGATCGACCGGGCGGCGCTGTCCCGCTGGTCCGGCCAGACCCTGCGCGGGGAGAAGGCCGGGTCGCTGTGAGCGCGCCGACGGTCCTGGTGACCGGGGCCTCCGGCATGCTCGGGGGCGCCGTCGCGACGACCCTGCGCGATCGGGGCGCACGGGTGCGCGCCTTCCAGCGCCGTCCCGCCCAGATCCCCGGCGTCGAGGACGTCACCGGATCCCTCACCGAGGCCGCCGACGTGCGGCGCGCCGTCCAGGGGGCCGACGCGGTCATCCACCTCGCCGCGAAGGTGTCGATCTCCGGACCGGAGCACGAGTACCGCGCGATCAACATCGACGGCACCCGCCACGTCGTGGACGCCCTGCGCGCCCAGGGCGGCGGGACGCTCGTGAACGTGTCCTCCCCGTCGGTCGCCCACCTGGGACGCGCCATCGAGGGGCTCGACGCGACCCCGGCCGATCCCGCGCGCGCCCGCGGGCATTACTCCCGCACCAAGGCCGCCGCCGAGCTGCTCGCCATGGGGGCAGACGGCGAGGACGGCCTGCTGGTGACGACGGTGCGACCGCACATCGTGTGGGGGCCGGGGGACACCCAGCTCGTGGGACGGATCGTGGACCGTGCTCGCAGCGGCCGCCTGCCGCTGCTTGACGAGGGCATGGCGCTGATCGACACTACCTACGTCACCAACGCCGCCGAGGCGATCGTCGCCGCGCACGATCGCATCGAGGACGTGCACGGCGAGAGCTTCGTGATCACCAACGGCGAGCCGCGCACCGTGCGCGACGTGTTCAACGGCTGGTGCGACGCCGCCGGTGTGCGTCGGCCCAGCCTCCGGATCCCCGGCAGCGTGGGCCGCCTCGCGGGCCGCGTCGTGGAACGGATCTGGGAGGCACGGCCCGGGCACGACGAGCCACCGATGACCGAGTTCCTCGCCGAGCAGATGTCGACCGCGCACTGGTTCGACCAGCGCCGCACCCGTGAACGCCTGCAGTGGACGCCGCGCGTCACGATGGACGAGGGCAACGAGCACCTCGCCGCCTGGTTCCGCGAGCACCCGGTCACCGACTGAGCGCTCGGGGTGCAGCGCACTTCGCGCTCGCCCCTCCCATCCCTCCGCACGGAAGATCCTGGACCTGACATGAACCAGCACTCCTCCCTCCCCGGCCCCGACGGGGCGCAGGACGCGGATCCCACCGACCAGGCCCTCCTGGCGGAGATCGACGCCGAGCTCGCCGCCGAACGCACCGCGACCCGGCGTGCCGGCGTGCGGAGGACCGGTGGAGTGCTCCTGATCGGCTCCGTGCTGGGATGGATCGCGGCGCTCGCGCTGCTGCTGGACAAGGAGATCCTGCTCAAGAATCCCGATGCCGCGCTCGGCTGCGACGTCAATCCTTTCATCTCCTGCGGCGACGTGATGATGACCTGGCAGGCGTCGGCACTGGTTCTTCCCAACCAGGCCATCGGTCTGACGGGCTTCGCGATCATGGGCGTGGTCGGGGCGCTCATGCTCAGCGGCGTCGCGCTGCCCGCCTGGTTCCGCTGGGCCCGCCTGGGCGGGGTGGCGTTCGCCTTCGGCTACGTCCACTTCCTCGCGATCTCGGCGATCTACGTCATCCATGCCCTGTGCCCCTGGTGCATGGTCGTGTGGACGGTGAGCGCCCCGATGTTCTTCGCGACGTTGGCCCGCAGCATCGAGGGCGGGGATCTGCGCCCGCCTGCGCCGCTCGCGAACCTGCTGCGGCACTGGGTGATCCTGAGCCTCGCGTGGTACCTGCTGGTCGTGCTCGCGATCCTCACCGGGTTCTGGCGCCAGTGGCTCGCGGTGGCCGGACTGTACTGACCCGACGAGCCGTCGCTCGCCTCACCGTTCCTCCCCAAGGCCTCGTCGTCCCCACTGCGGGGGCGCCCGCTGACCGGGCAGGGGCCTGCTCCTTACAGTCGCGGGCATGGGAGCACATGAGGAGTCCTCGCCGACGCCCCGCGGCGCGGCAGGTCGTCACCGCCGCCACGGCCAGGCGCTGATCGAGCGTCGCGACCACACGGAGCCGACCACCCGCCGCCGGCTGTCCCTGCCGTTCCCGCCGCCGTCCGCCCTGGTGGGCATCGCGGTGCTCGTGCTCATCGCGGTGGGGGTCATCCATCTGTCCGGCTCGGGCACCGCGGTCCCGCTGCAGGGCGAGGAGATCGCCGGCCAGCAGGCGGACGGGCAGCCTGCCGAGGACCAGGAGGCCGAGGCAGGCTCGGAGGTCGCCTCGGCGGACTCCGGGAACGGCTCCGCCCCCACTCCAGCCTCCGCCTCGCCGGCCGACGGTGCCGACGGAGTCGCGAGCGGCCAGGAGGAGGTGGTGGTCCACGTCTCCGGAGCCGTGAAGTCCCCGGGCGTCGTGCGCCTGCCGCCGGGATCCCGGGTCGAGGATGCTCTGCAGGCCGCGGGAGGCACCACGGAGGAGGCCGACCTCGCGGCCATCAACCTCGCCCGTCCCGTCGCGGACGGGGAGCAGATCCATGTGCCGGTGCCGGGGGAGGAGGCACCGCCCGTCCCCGCGGCGGGTGGCGCCGGGGACGGGAGCGGGGGCGGCGAGGGCACCGGCGCCGATGCCGGGGAGGGCGCCGACGGCGGGACGATCGACCTCAACACCGCGAGCGCCGCCCAGCTCGAAGAGCTGCCGGGAGTGGGCCCGGCCATCGCCCAGCGGATCCTCGAGCACCGGGAGAAGAACGGTCCCTTCACCTCGGTCGACGGCCTCCTGGAGGTCTCCGGGATCGGCCCGGCCACGCTCGAGAAGATCCGGGAGCGGGCGCGCGTATGAGCGGCCGCGAGGGGTCTCGTCGCGGGGCACGAGGGGCGGCGCGCCCATGAAGCGCTCCGACCTGCGCCTGCTCCCGGCGGCGACCTGTCTCTGGGCCGTGGCGGTCCTCGGAGTCACGGCGGGGGCCGCCGCCGCCGTGGCCGCGACGGCGGCGATCGTGGCGCTCGCGCTGACCGCGATCCTGCTGATCGGCGATCCCCGGGTCCGGCACGGGATCTTCGCCCATCTCGGCATCCTGGCACTGGCCGGGGTGCTCCTGTTCCCGGCGCTGCTGCGCCACGGCGACGCGGCACAGCTCCTCGAGGAGGCGGCGCGCGACGAGCTGGTCGTCGAGCTCACGGTGATCGCCTCCGCGGATCCTGCCGTGCCCGATTCAGGCCCGCAGTGGTCCCGCGGCGGGATGCAGGTCATGGCCCGCACCGCCCGTGGCACCGCGCAGCTGGGACGGGAGGAGAGGGTCCTTCCCGCTTCCCTCCCGCTGCTGCTGCGAGCCGACGGGGAGGCGGCCGACGGACTGGAGCGGGCGCGCGACGGCGACCGGGTCCTCGTGCGCGGCACGCTGCGCACGAGCGGAGACCTGATCGTGCTCCGTGCCTACGACGCCACCCCGGTGCCGGGCTCGGTCTGGAGGGAGCAGGCGCAGGATCTGCGGCACGAGCTGCGCCGCCAGGCCCGCGCCGCGACCGCGCACCTGCCCGTGGACGAAGCCGCGCTGGTGCGCGGCATGACCACGGGGGACACCTCGGGACTCCACGAGGAGACCGAGGAGATCATGCGACGAGCAGGGATATCGCACCTGGTCGCCGTGTCCGGGGCGAACATCGCGCTGGTCCTGGCCGCCGTGCTGGGCCCGCTGCTGCTGGCCGGGGTGCGGCGGAGGCCAAGGATCGCGATCGCCGCCGGGGTGCTGCTCGGCTACGTGTGGCTGGTCGGCGACGAGCCGAGCGTGCAGCGGGCGGCCACGATGGCGGTTCCCCTGCTGGGCGCGCGCTTCGCCGGGGTGCGGGCCTCCCCGGTCGCGGCCCTCGCCCTGACCGTCGCCGTCTGGTCGATCCTGGATCCGGTCACCTCCGCGTCGATCGGATTCCTGCTCTCCGCGGTGGCGACCGCCGCGATCCTCATCGCCGCCCCGCCCCTAGCGGCGGCTCTCGTCGAGCTGAGCGGGAAGAGGCTGGGGGAGGGCCTCGCACTGGTGATCGCGGTGCCCATGGTCGCCCAGCTGGCATGCACCCCGCTGCTGATCCTGCTCACGCCCGAGATCTCCCTCTGGGCGGTGCCGGTGAACCTGCTGGTCGGTCCGGTGGTGGGGCCGACCACTGTGATCGGGCTGCTCGCACTCCTGATCGGCATCCTCTGGCCGGGCGCGGCCTCGATGCTCAACACGGTCGCCGCCGGCGGCGCGCACCTGGTGCTGCTGATCGCTCGGACCGCCGATGCGCTCCCGGGATCACGGATCGCGGTGCCCGGAGGCGCGGTCGGTGTGCTCCTGGTGGTCGCGGTGCTCATCGGGCTGACCATCGCCGTCGCCGCTCGGAAGGCGCCCCTGGTGCGGTGGGCGGTGGCCGCCGTCCTGGTCGCCGCGCTCGCCCCGACTCTGGGCCGCCTCGTCCCCGGCGGGAACGTGCCCGCGTGGACGGTCGCCGTCTGCGCCGTGGGGCAGGGGGACGCCCTCCTGCTGCGTGCCTCCTCAGGATCCACCGGATCGGCGGCGACGGCACCGCCCCCGACGGTGCTGATCGACACCGGCCCGGAACCGGAGGCCCTGCGCGCCTGCTTGGACCGTCTGGGTGTGGACCGGATCGACCTGCTCGTGCTCACCCATCCCCACGCCGATCATGTGGGCGGCCGCGCTGCCCTCACGGGAGCACGGGTGCCCGCCGAGCAGTGGATCTGCCCGCTGCCCGAGGCGGGCGACGAACGGGTGGGTGCCACGCCGCCGACGGTTGTCACCACCGGGCAGGCCTGGAGCGTGGAGGGACTCCGCCTGGACGTGCTGTGGCCGGGCTCGGCCCAGGACGCGATCGCCATGACGGCCCAGGAGGACGGCTCCGGGGAGGGGGACGCCGCGAACGACTGCTCGGTCGTCGTGGCCGGCACCTGGCCGGACGGCACCCGCCTGGTGTCCCTGGGAGATCTCGAACCCGCGGCGCAGGCGGCCCTGGGGGAGACGGGCCCCGGGACCGCGGACATCATCAAGGTCGCCCACCACGGGTCACGACGTCAGGACCCGGCCCTGTACGACCAGTTGGACGCGGATCTCGCGCTGATCACCGTTGGCCAGGACAACACCTTCGGGCATCCCACCGAGGATCTCCTAGACCTCCTGCACGACGCCGGCACCGCGACGATCCGCACGGACGTCGACGGCACCGTCGTGCTGCCCGTCGAGGACCCTGCGGCGGCTCGATCCGTCGGCCCGGCCAGATAGGATCGTCCAGGTCCCCGAACACCAGAGGAGTTCCCGTGAGCGATGTCGAGTGGCACAGCGTCGCCCTCGCACCGATCGTGCTCATCCACGGCACCGAGGCGCTGATCGCCGACCGCGCCGTGCAGCGGCTGCGCACGCTCGCCAAGGAGGCCGATCCGTCGGTGGCCTTCCACGATCTCGTGGGGGAGAACGCCGGTGCCGGGGCTCTCGCCCAGGTCACCAGCCCCTCCCTGTTCGGTGAGCCGCGCTTCGTGATCGTGCCGGAGCTGCAGGCCGCCCCGGACGCGATCGTCCTGGAGCTCCTGGATTATCTGCGCAGCCCCGAGTCGGACGTGACCCTCGTGCTGGTCCACCGGGGAGGCAATCGGGGCAAGAAGCTCCTGGACGCGCTGAAGAAGGCGGGCGTGCCGCGCGTCGATGCCAGCCCCGTCAAGCGCGCCGGGGACAAGCAGACCTTCGTCGCCGCCGAGTTCGCACGGGCCGAGCGGCGGATCCACCCCGAGGCGATCGCCGCCCTCGTCGACGCCTTCGGCGCAGATCTCGCAGAGCTCGCCGCGATCAGCCGGCAGCTCATCGAGGACACCACCCCGGAACAGGGCCAGCAGGCCCCACAGCTCTCGCTGCAGGACGTGCACGCCGTGACGGCGGGCCGGGTGGAGTCCACCGCCTTCGCCGTGGCCGACGCCGCGATCGCCGGGCGCGAGCAGGAGGCGCTCCAGCTGCTGCAGCAGGCGCAGCTCGCCGGCGCCGATCCCGTCCCGATCGTCGCCGCGATCGCGTCGAAGATGCGGTCCCTCGCGAAGGCGTCGTCACCCGGCGCGAGCGCCCGCACCCTCGGCATGCCCGACTGGATGCTGCGCAATCTCACCCGCGAGGCCCGGAACTGGAACGACCGCTCACTGGCCCGGGCGCTGGAAGCCGTGGCGCGCGCTGACCACGAGGTCAAAGGCGCCGGTCGTGACCCGAGATGGTCCGTGCAGCGCATGGTCATGGAGATCTGCCGGGCCCGCCGCGCCCGCTGATCTCGTCGACCCCGGCACTGGTTCCGGACAGCAGAAGGCCCGGTGCGGACGGATCCGCACCGGGCCTTCATCACCTCGTCAGACGAGGATGCAGCGAAGCTGCGATGTCACTTGGAGGCGCCGGCAACCAGCTTGGCGAGACCGGACTTGCGGTTCGCTGCCTGGTTCTGGTGGATGACGCCCTTGGAGACTGCCTTGTCGAGCTTGCGGGACGCGGCCGAGAGGGCCTCACCGGCGGCGGCGGCGTCGCCGGTCGAGACGGCGGCCTTCACCTTGCGGGTGTACGTCCGCAGCTCGGACTTGACGGCGCGGTTCCGCAGACGGGACTTCTCGTTCGTCTTGTTCCGCTTGATCTGGGACTTGATGTTTGCCACGAAGACTCTTCTCTTGTGCTGCTCTGGTGGATCATCCGGGACGGCCGAGGACGGATCCGACGGGGACGGCGGTGGGGACTCGCCTGGAGACGTCGGTACCGGGTCGCTGCCACGGGTACTCGCCCGGGTCGCACGAGCCGTCACCCCTGACACGGCGGGATCACGGCATGCGCACACCGAACGGTATGTCACACATACGGGGCAAGACTTTACCAGAAGCCCCTCCCAGGACGTACCCGGTGTGCGGCGTGTCTCCTGCGATCCGGGCGGGAGCGGGGGGCAGCGGGAGCGGGGGTCAGGAGCGCCAGCCGTGCACGGCGCTCACCGCGGCGGCGACCCGGCCGAAGGTCTCCTCGTCCAGGCGCCCGCCCTCGCGGCGGACCGTGGCGGGGACGATGCGCAGCAGACGGTCCGCACGCACCTCGGACGGGCGGTCCTTCCGGTCCCAGTCCCCGGTTCCGATGTCCACCCAGGTCGCGCCGTGCTGATCGGTGATGACCTGGTCCGACTCCGCGCGGTCACGGGAGGTGAGCATCAGCGCCACCAGCACCGACCCCGTCCCGTCGGCTCCACCGGCCTCGGCGCTCTCCTCGGCGAGGACGAGCACCGGGCGGTCCTTGCCCTGGGAGGCGTCCTCCTCGTAATGCACCCAGGTCCACACGATCTCCCCGGGGTCGGGCCGGCCGTCTGCGTGGGGCGCGTAGGAGATGGCGACCGCACGGGAGGGATCGCGGTCGGCGAGCACCTGCCCGCCGCCGCCCCCGGAGGGCGCACGCTCGGCAGGGCTCGCACTGCGGGGGTCCGCGCTGCGGGGGCTCGTGCTGCGAGGGGTCGAGCCCCTCTGTCCCTCCCGCACCGCACGCACGGCGGCGCGGCCGAGGCCACGGGCGCTGCGGCGCACGGACGGGGAGCGGATCGCGGATCGGAGGAGTGAGGACAGGCTGGAGCCCAGAGACATGGTTCTCGTTTCCTGGGCGTTGTGCGCCCGCGTCGGGAGGGGGACGGTGTTAGATGGTAGGCATGCCCTCCACCTCCTTGTTCCAGAATGTCGAGGCGGGAGCGGGCGGCGACGAGATGTTCGCGCCCGACGCCTCGGTGCGCCCCACCTATGCGGCCCTGCACGACGCCCTCGCCGGCCTCGGGCCCGAGGAGTTCCGCTCGCGCTCGGAGTCCCTCGCCCACAGCTATCTCGACCAGGGGATCACGTTCGACTATGCGGGCGAGGAGCGCCCGTTCCCGATCGACGCGATCCCGCGGGTCATCGATGCGCAGGAATGGTCCCGCGTCTCGCGCGGCGTCGCCCAGCGGGTCCAGGCCCTCGAGCGCTTCCTCGATGACCTCTACACCGACCGTGCGGCGATCACGGACGGCGTGATCCCCCAGGAGCTCGTCTCCTCCTCGACCTACATCGTCGACGCGATGGTGGGATACCGGCCGCCCAACGGGGTGCGCATCCACATCTCCGGCATCGACCTCGTACGCGACGGCGCAGGGGAGTTCCGCGTGCTGGAGGACAACGTGCGCACCCCCAGCGGGGTGAGCTACGTGCTCTCGAACCGTCGCGCCATGGCGCAGGCCTTCCCCGAGCTGTTCGCGCCTCGTCCAGTGCGGCGCGTGGGCGAGTACCCGGGGCGTCTCCTGAGCGCGCTGCAGGCCGCGGCGCCGGACGTCGCCGATGAGGACCCCACGGTCGTGGTGCTCACGCCGGGCCGCTACAACAGCGCCTACTTCGAGCACTCGCTGCTGGCCCGCACGATGGGGGTCGACCTGGTCGAGGCCGGGGACCTCGTCGAGCGCAACGAGCGCATCTACATGCGCACCACTGCCGGACTGCGTCGCGTCGACGTCATCTATAAGCGCACCGACGATGATTTCCTCGACCCCGAGGTGTTCCGGCCCGACTCGATGCTCGGCGTCCCCGGGCTGGTGCGTGCCGTGCTGGCGGGCACCGTGGTGGTCGCCAACGCGATCGGCAACGGGATCGGCGACGACAAGCTGACCTATACGTATCTCCCGGACCTGATCCGCTACTACCTGCACGAGGAGCCGATCCTCCCCAACGTCGACACCTGGCGGCTGGAGGAGCCGGAGTCGCTGACCGAGGTGCTGGACCGGCTCGACGAACTGGTCGTGAAGCCGGTGGACGGCTCCGGGGGCAAGGGCATCGTCATCGGCCCCGCGGCCTCTGCGCAGGAGCTCGATGCGCTGCGGGGGCGGCTGCTCGCCGACCCTCGAGGCTGGATCGCGCAGCCGGTCGTGCAGCTGTCCACCATCCCGACCCTGGTCGAGGGCGGGCCCGAGTGCCGCCATGTGGATCTGCGCCCGTTCGCCCTGAACAGCGGCGACGACATCTGGGTGCTGCCCGGAGGGCTCACGCGCGTGGCGCTCCCGCGCGGCGAGATGATCGTGAACTCCTCGCGCGGCGGGGGATCGAAGGACACCTGGGTGTTCGCGACCGACCGGCCGGCACCCGCCGGGACCGGCACGGCCTCCGCGCAAGCGCAGTCGCAGTCCTCCGCCGAGGAGGAGCGGATCGAGGATCCGCTGGACGAGAACTACGAGGAGTACGACGATCTCCCCGAGGACCACTCGGAGGAGCCGACGCGCGAGCCCGACCCGGTGACGTCCGCGATCCCGCTCCTGGACCTGCAGGATGCGCCGGATCCCGAGGACGACCGGAACGTGCCGGATCCCGGCGCTGGGCCGGCAGGGAGCGGCGCGGACGGGATTGCCGCAGCAGGCGAGGAGGAGGCCGATGATGCTCAGTAGGATCGCGGATTCGATGTTCTGGATCGGGCGCTACGTCGAACGCGCCGATCAGACCGCCCGCATCCTCGATGTGATGCTGCAGTCGATCACGGAGGACGCTCCGCAGGACGTTCCCGCCGCCTGCTCCCGGGTCTACGAGCTCTTCGGAAGCTGGGCGGCGGACGACGCGGACCTCACCGTGCAGCGGGTGCTCGACCGTCTCGTCACCGACCGGCAGAACCCCTCGTCGGTCGCGGGCGCTCTGCGGACCGCCCGCGAGAACGCACGCGGAGCGCGCGAGGCGCTGTCCACCGAGGTCTGGGAATCGCTGAACACGACCAGCATGGGCATGCCGCGCGGCGTGCGCCCCTCGCGGATGCACGGGGCCTTCCAGTTCGCGAAGGACCGCTGCGCCGTGGTCAACGGTCTGGTCGACTCCTCGATGACCCGCGACGAGGCGTGGCTGTTCCTGCGGATCGGCCAGCTCCTGGAGCGGGTCGACATGATCGCCCGGATCCTGCAGACGCACGACCTGGCGGATTCCTCCGATGCCGCCACTGTGATGCTGCTGCGCAGCTGCAGCGCCCACGAGGCATACATCCGGTCCTACCGCGGCCGGGTGCGCGCCTCCCACGCCATCGAGTTCCTGCTGCTGGACTCGATCTTCCCGCGCTCGGCGGCGCACTGCCTGCTGGAGATCGACGAGGCGCTCGAGACCCTCGCCAAGCTGCACGGCAGCTCCTTCGACCGGATGGGCACGGCAGAGCCGGGCCGACGGATCGTGGGGCGGGCGGCGGCGAGTCTGCGGTTCCGCTCGCTGGACGACATCGTCGCGGACTTCGAGGACGAGATGGAACAGCTCCAGAAGGTCACCGGGGCGGTCACCCGCGCCCTGGGCACGACCTACTTCCACCCCGCCACCTGACGTCCACCCTGCGACCTGACGTTCCGCCCCGCGACCTGACTTCCGCCCCGCGACCTGATCTCGGCACCGCCTTCCCGACCGCCCTCCGGACCGCGCGCCGAGGTGTGACGTCGGTCCATGGGCGACGGCGGGGCGGGACGGGGCGCGGCCCCCATGAGACGATGAACCGATTGCCCTGCGCAGCCGCGCAGCGGCTCGCTGTGATGAGAGGACGTAAGCCGGTGACCCCGAGGATCGCGGCCGATGAGGCCCGGGACATCCTTCCCGCGTCGACACCCCAGGAGCGGCTGCGGAACTTCTGCATCATCGCGCATATCGACCACGGCAAGTCGACGCTCGCCGATCGCATGCTCCAGATCACCGGGGTGGTCGAGGCACGCGCCATGCGCGCCCAGTACCTCGACCGGATGGACATCGAGCGCGAGCGCGGCATCACTGTGAAGAGCCAGGCCGTGCGCATGCCCTGGCAGGTCGACGGCACGAACTACGCCCTGAACATGATCGACACCCCGGGCCACGTGGACTTCACCTACGAGGTCTCCCGGTCGCTCGCCGCCTGCGAGGGCGCGATCCTGCTGGTCGACGCCGCGCAGGGCATCGAGGCGCAGACGCTCGCGAACCTCTACCTCGCGATGGAGAACGACCTCACCATCATCCCGGTGCTCAACAAGATCGACCTGCCCGGTGCCGAGCCCGAGAAGTATGCGGCGGAGATCGGCCAGCTGGTCGGTGTCGAACCGGACGACGTGCTGCGGGTCTCCGGCAAGACCGGCCTCGGCGTGGAGGACCTGCTGGACCACGTCGTCCGGACCCTCCCGCCCCCGGTGGGCGATGCCGACGCGCCTTGCCGCGCGATGATCTTCGACTCCGTGTACGACACCTACCGCGGCGTGGTCACGTACATCCGCATGATCGACGGATCCCTGAAGTCCCGTGACCGCATCGACATGATGTCCACCGGCGCGCACCATGAGCTGCTCGAGATCGGCGTGAGCTCCCCGGAGCCCCATCCCACCCCGGGCATCGGTCCCGGCGAGGTGGGCTACCTGATCACCGGCGTGAAGGACGTGCGCCAGTCGAAGGTCGGCGACACCATCACCACCTCGATCCGCGGTGCGACCGAGGCGCTCGAGGGCTATGCGGACCCCAAGCCGATGGTGTACTCCGGGCTGTTCCCGATCGATGGCTCCGACTACCCGGTGCTGCGCGACGCCCTGGACAAGCTCAAGCTCAACGACGCCTCGCTGAACTACGAGCCGGAGACCTCCACCGCGCTCGGCTTCGGCTTCCGCGTCGGCTTCCTGGGCCTGCTGCACCTGGAGATCGTCCGCGAGCGTCTCGAGCGCGAGTTCAACCTCGACCTGATCTCCACCGCCCCGTCCGTCGTGTACCACGTGGTCATGGAGGACGGCACCGAGGTGGAGGTCATGAACCCCTCCGACTTCCCCGAGGGCAAGGTCAGCGAGATCAGCGAGCCGATCACGAAGGCCACGATCCTGGTGCCCGCCGAGTTCATCGGCGCCGTCATGGAGCTGTGCCAGTCCAAGCGCGGCAACCTCGGCGGCATGGACTACCTCAGCGAGGACCGTGTGGAGCTGCGCTACACGCTGCCTCTCGCGGAGATCGTCTTCGACTTCTTCGATCAGCTGAAGTCCAAGACTCGCGGTTACGCCTCCCTGGACTACGACGTCTCCGGCTCCCAGACCGCGGATCTCGTGAAGGTGGACATGCTCCTGCAGGGCGAGCCCGTCGATGCCTTCAGCGCGATCGTGCACCGCGACAAGGCGTACAACTACGGCGTCGAGATGGCCGGGAAGCTCAAGAAGCTCATCCCGCGCCAGCAGTTCGAGGTGCCGATCCAGGCCGCCATCGGTGCTCGGATCATCGCCCGCGAGAACATCCGCGCCATGCGCAAGGACGTGCTGTCCAAGTGCTACGGCGGCGACATCTCCCGCAAGCGCAAGCTCCTGGAGAAGCAGAAGGAGGGCAAGAAGCGCATGAAGAACATCGGATCCGTCGAGGTCCCGCAGGAAGCCTTCATCGCCGCGCTCTCCTCCGACGAGGGCGACATGCCCAAGGACTCCAAGAAGAAGTAAGACTCCACGAAGAAGTGAGGACCGACGGGGAGCCCAGCCCCCACCGGACCCTGTCCCGCCTCAGGAGGTACTCGTGACCAGGAATCCTTCGTCCACGGAGCCGGTGGCCACCCTCGCCGTCGGTGACGCCGGCAGCGTCGCCGCGGTCTGCGTCGTCTCCGCGCTGCATCCCGACGCGGGCGGCGTGGGCACCACGGCGATCGACAAGCGCCCGGTCGACGGACCGGTGCAGATCGGCGAGCTCGGCCTCTACGCCGATGTCCAGGCCGACCGCGCCCACCACGGCGGGCCCGATCAGGCCGTCTACGCAGTGGATGCCGCCGAGCCCGCCCACTGGTCCTCGGAGCTCGGCCGCGGGGTGCCCGCGGGCTCCCTCGGGGAGAACCTGCTGATCGAGGGGCTCGCCGTCGACGACCTCGAGATCGGTGCCCGGCTGCGCGTGGGCACCGCCCTGCTCGAGGTGACCGCCCCGCGCACTCCATGCATGACCTTCCAGCGCTGGATGGGCACCGACGACTTCCGTGCGCAGTACCACCGCCGCGGCCGCACCGGCGTCTACTTCCGGGTGCTCGTGCCGGGTGAGGTGTGCGTCGGGGACCCGGTCGTCGTCGAGCTGACCCCCGGCCACGGCGTGAGCGTCGCCGCGGCCTATGGCGGTGCCCGCGACCGGGACCTCAGCCGGGCGCTCGACACCTGGTCGCGGAGCAGCGGCGTGGCATTGCACCGCGAGCTCGCCGCACGCGCCGAGCGGCACCTGGCGGGTGAGCGATGAGTTCTGGACCCACCTCCGGGCGCGATCTCTCCGTCTACATCCACGTCCCGTTCTGCGCGGTGCGCTGCGGGTACTGCGACTTCAACACCTACACCGCGACCGAGCTCGGCGGCGGCGGATCCCAGGCGGAGTATCCGCGCAACGCCATGCGGGAGATGGACCTGACCCTCGCCGCGGACCGCGACGCCGGGTATGACTACGACCGTGTCTCGACGGTCTTCTTCGGCGGCGGCACCCCGACGCTGCTGCCCGCCGATGACCTCGTCGCGATGCTCGACCACCTGCGCACGCTGATCCCGCTCGCGGACGACGCCGAGGTCACCACCGAGGCGAATCCGGACTCCGTCACCCGTGCCTCCCTGTCGCGCCTCGCCTCCGGCGGCATCACCCGGGTCTCCTTCGGCATGCAGTCCGCCGTGCCCTCGGTGCTGCGCACCCTGGACCGCACCCACGATCCCGAGCGGGTGCCACAGGCCGTGGGCTGGGCCCGCGAGGCAGGTCTGTCGGTGAGTCTGGACCTCATCTACGGCACGCCGGGGGAGACTCTCGCCGATGTCGAGACCTCCGTGAAGGCCGCGCTGGCCTGCGATGTGGACCATATGTCCGCGTACTCGCTGATCATCGAGGGCAACACCGCGATGGCCCGCCAGCTGCGTCGCGGCGAGCTCGAGGCCCCCGATCCGGACGACATGGCCGACAAGTACGAGCTGGTCGACGACCTCGCTTCGTCCGACGGGCTCTCCTGGTACGAGGTCTCCAACTGGGCCCGCACCGAGGACCAGCGGTCCCGGCACAACCTCGCCTACTGGCGAGGCGGGGACTGGTGGGGGATCGGCCCCGGGGCCCATCGCCATCGCGATGGAATGCGCTCCTGGAACCTGAAGCATCCCAGCCGCTATGCGGCGGCGATGACCGACGGCTCCCTCCCGGTCGCGGATTCCGAGCTGCTCTCCGCTGAGGATCGCCTGCTCGAGCGGATCATGCTCGAGCTGCGGATCGTGGACGGCCTGTCCGTGGAGGAGATCCCCGAGGAGACCCGCCCCCAGCTGGCAGTGCACCGGGATCGCGGCCATCTCGACGCCGACGCCCTCGCCGCCGGCCGCGCGGTGCTCACCCGCCAGGGCCGCCTGCTGGCCGACGCCGTCATCCGGGATCTCGTGCCCTGAGGTGCTGACCCGTTGAGATGCTGGCCTGCTGATCTGTTGCTCGCTGACTCGCTGACTCGCTGACTCGCTGACTAGCGTTGCACCCGATCCGCGTCGGCTCGTCGCCCTCGACACGCCGCTGCCGTGAGGCGACACTGGGGCGATGACGAAGCCCACGAGCATCGACGAGTTCATCGCCGCGCATGACGAGCCGGCGCGCGCGCGACTGCAGGAGCTGCACCGCCTCGCCCTGGAGGCCGCACCCGAGGCGATCGAGGCCATCAAATGGGGACATCCTGCCTACCTGCACTCCCAGGGAACGATCCTGTTCATCATCAGCGCCCACGCGAAGCACACGAACGTCACCGTCACCCCCAGCACGCGGGAAGCGTTCGATGATGAGCTCGGCGATCTCGAGACCGGGCTGGGCAGCGTGAAGATCCCGTATGACCGCGATGTTCCGAGCGCTCTGCTGAGGCGGATGATCGCGTACCGGATCCGCGAGTTCGAGGACGACGGCGTGCTCTGGAAGTAGCGGGGCGAGCGGGGGAGGGGACGGACGGTGCTCGTCGTCGGTCGGCGATCGGCGTCGTCTGCCGGCGTCGACCGGCGTCGACCGACGTCCTTCTCCTCGAACAGCGAGGAGGGCCCGACGATCGATGGATCGTCGGGCCCTCCTCGGTGCTGCCTGTGCGTCTCAGACCAGTCGGCTGGTCACTTCACCAGGCGGATGTTCAGCGGGTAGCTCCACCACTGTCCCTGGTTCGCCTTGACGGCGCCGAGGATCGAGAAGATGAACTGGACGAGCGCCGGGATCGGCACCAGGGCCAGCAGGGGCGAGCCGATGCCGAGCGTGACGATCGCGAAGATCCCCAGCACGATGCTGAGCACGACCTGGGCGATGAGCACGGTGATCGCCCCGTTGAGCGCCTCTGCCGCGTGGAAGCGGACGAAGCGGCTGCGGTCCTTGTAGACCAGGAAGATGATCAGCGGCCCGACCCAGCCGAGGAAGCCCCAGCTGACCACGTGACCGAGCGTGACGGTGAGCTGGGAGAACATCGCCCACATACGGGTGTCGGAGTCCGTGAGGGGCTGGCCCGAGAGCGGACCGTCGTAGACGCCCTTGGTGCCGGGCGGGGGCACCTCCGTGCTCTGCGGGCCGGCGTGCGGAGCCTGCTGCTGGCCGTAGCCGCCCTGTTGGCCATAGCCGCCCTGCTGGCTCTGGCCTCCCGGCTGCTGGTACGCACCCTGCTGGGCGTACCCGTCCTGCGGGGCGTACCCGCTGGGTTCTGTGTAGCCGTTGGTCGGTGCCTCGCCGAACGGCTGCCCCGCGGCACCTGCCGACGCTGCGGAGGCTGGGTCGCCGTAGGGCGATCCCTCAGAAGCCTCTGCGGCGGATGATCCTGACGCGTACGGCGCCGGACCGGCCGAGGCGGCCGAGTTTCCGGACGCTGCCGGGCCAGCTGAGGCGCCGGCGGGCTGGGCGCTCGCGGCGTAGGGGTCGTGCGGGTGCAGGGCCGGGTCGGAGGTCGGGCTCGCCATGTCCTCGGAGGACGGAGCAGAGGCGTCCGACTGCTCGGGAACGCCGGTGCTGGGCTCGTTGCCGAACGGATCGTGCGGGTGCGGAGTCTGGCTCATGATTCCTTCTTCGACGGGGCCGGCCTCGAGGGTCGACCGCTGGCTGATGCAGACAGCCTAACGAGACCGCCCTGGCGGATCACGGGAGTGGACCGCCGAATCACCTGGGGGTTTTCCCCCGGGTGCGGGGAGCCGGATCGGTGTAGGCGAGTCAGGCGGGGTCCACCGTCACGAAGTCGATGAGCTCCTCGATGCGTCCGGACAGCGACGGCTCGACGTCCGCGTAGGAGCGCACCGTGGACAGGATCCGCTTCCAGCCCAGCCCGATGTCGGACTTGTCCGCATGAGGCCAGCCGAGCGCGGCGAGCGAGCCGACCTTGATGTCGGTCCCCTTGGGGATGTGCGGCCATTCCCGCAGCCCCACGCGCGCCGGGCGCACTGCCTGCCAGACATCGACATAGGGGTGGCCGAGCACCGCGACATTGCCTCGAGCGCCGCCCAGCTTCATGACCTCGGCGGCGATGCGGGACTCCTTCGAGCCCGGGACCAGGTGGTCCACGAGGATCCCGAGGCGCCGCCCGGCCGACGGGCCGAACTCCTGGACCCGCTCGACGAGGTTGTCCGCACCCTCCAGCTGCTCGACGACGATGCCCTCGATGCGCAGGTCATGGCCCCAGACCTTCTGGATGAGCTCTGCGTCATGGGTGCCCTCGACCCAGATCCGTGAGGCGCGGGCGGTGCGTGCGGTGGCGCCTTCGACGTACAACGACCCGCTCGCGGAGCGCTTGCGCACCGGCGCCTGCGCACGGGGCGCGGCGCGGGTGAGGACGACGGGCTCGCCGTCGATCATGAAACCGGGTCCGAGGGGGAAGGTGCGTCGGGCCCCCCGGCCGTCCTCGAGCTCGACGATCATCTCGCCGGCGATCTTCTCGACCCGGGTGATGGCACCGGTGAACGCGGTCGAGGCCTCCTCGACGACGAGATCGCGCTGCGCGGGGACCTCGCGGGCCACCGGGCGGCGACGGTGATGGGCAGGGGGACCGGAGGACAGCACGTCGTGGCCGTACCGGTCGGGGAAGTGATCGGATGCTGCAGGCACGCGCGACACCTTACCCTCGTGGCGAACACCTCTCCGCGAGCATCGCCGGGGACGCGTAGGATTGGCACTCGGCGCGGGCAAGTGCCAGCGGTCCCGGTGGCTGCGGTCAGCCCCGTCGGATGAGACCCGAAGCATCGACGGAACGCAGGGAGGTGAGGGACACGGACGCCCGGAAGCTGCAGATCCTCGGCGCGATCGTCGAGGACTACGTCTCCACCCGTGAGCCCGTCGGCTCCAAGTCGCTGCTGGACCGCCATGAGCTCGGCGTCTCCGCGGCGACGGTGCGCAACGACATGTCCTCGCTCGAGGAGGAGGGGCTGATCCATCAGCCCCACACCTCGGCTGGCCGGATCCCGACCGACAAGGGATATCGCGCCTTCGTGGACCATGTCGCGACCGTCAAGCCGCTGTCGGCCCCCGAGCGCCGGGCCATCCGGACGCTGCTGGAGGACGCCGGCGACGTCGAGGAGCTGCTGGGCCGGACCGTGCGCCTGATGGCGCAGCTGACCCAGCAGGTCGCCATGGTGCAGTACCCGGCGCGGCGCCAGGCCCGCATCCGTCACGTCGAGCTGGTCAAGGTCGCCGACTCCCTGCTCCTGGTCGTGCTCATCACCGAATCCGGCCGGGTCGACCAGCGCACGGTCCCCGTGCTCTCACCCCGACCCACCGAGTTCTACGCCGACCTGCGCGATCAGCTCAACCGGGCCGTCTCCGGGCGTGAGGTCACCGACCTGCAGCGCCCGCTGACGGATCTCTGCGAGACCCTGCCGCTCGTCGACCGGGCGGCTGCCACCGAGGTGGCGGAGGCGCTCGCAGCCCTGGCCGCGACCCGCGCGGAGGACCGGATCATGCTGGCCGGAACCTCCAATATCGCTCGTTCGGCCCAGGACTTCGCCCGGGACGTGGAGCCGTTGCTCGACGTCCTGGAGGAGCAACTGGTGCTGATGCGTCTGTTCACCGAGATGCATGCCTCACCCGGTGCGGTCGAGGTGCGCATCGGATCGGAGCTGCGCGATCAGGCGCTGCACCAGGCGGCGCTCGTGGGCGCCGGCTACGGGGCAGGATCGCACCTCGCGATCCTCGGTCCCAGCCGCATGGACTACGTCGCCGGCATCTCGACCGTGCAGGCCATCGCCCGGTACGTGTCGCGCTATCTCGAATGACCCGGTGGCGCGCACGCATGGCGCCCCGGCTCCCCGCAGGACCCCACAGCATCCATCACTGACCGTGCCCGTCCGCCGCCTGCCGCGGCCCCGGGCGCCCCGACTCCCCGGTAAGGATCCTTCACCGTGAACGACGACTACTACGAGCTCCTCGGCGTCTCCCGCGACGCCTCGACCGAGGAGATCAAGAAGGCGTACCGGAAGCTCGCCCGGACCCTCCACCCGGACGTCAACCCCGACCCCGAGGCCTCCGAGCGCTTCAAGAAGGTCTCCCAGGCCTACGAGACCCTGTCCAATGCGGACAAGCGCCGCCAGTACGACATGGGCGGCGGCCCCGGCATGGGCGGTGGCGGCGGATTCGGCGGCTTCGGAGGCGGAGCCGGATTCGACGTCAACGACATCTTCGACATGTTCGCCGGGGCGACCGGCATGCGGGGTCGCAACCAGGGCCCCGTGCCCCGCCAGCGCCGTGGCGGAGATGTGCTGCGCCGGGTGAAGATCGACCTGCGCGACGTGGTCTTCGGCACCGAGAAGGAGGTCTCCTTCCGCACCGCGGTGCTCTGCGAGCACTGCCACGGTGCCTGCGCCGAGCCCGGCACCAGCCCCACCCGATGCACGGCCTGCAACGGCAGCGGCCACGTCCAGCGCGTCGCCCAGTCACTCCTGGGCCAGATGGTGACCATGGCGCCATGCCCCACCTGCGAGGGCCACGGCGACGTCATCGAGACCCCTTGCACCGGCTGCTCCGGCCACGGCCGCACACCGTCCGAACGCTCCGTCACCGTGCGCATCCCCTCCGGCGTCGAGAACGGCACCCGGATCCAGCTGCGCGGCGAGGGCGAGACCGGTGAGGCCGGCGGCCCCTCCGGTGACCTCTTCGTGGAGCTCGCCGTCGCCGAGCACGAGATGTTCGTGCGTGACGGGGAGGACCTGGTGATCACCATGGCCGTGCCGATGACCTCGGCGGCGCTCGGCGCGACCATCCCGCTGGAGACCTTCGACGGCACCCAGGAGATCGATGTGAAGCCGGGCGCTCAGCCCGGGGACGAGATCACCCTCAAGGGCCTCGGCGTCACCCCGCTGCGCCGCGAGCGCCGCGGCGACGTGCGCGTCGTGCTCGATGTCGCCGTGCCCACGACGCTCAGCGACGAGGAGCGTGAGCTGCTCCAGCAGTTCGCGGATCTGCGAGGCGACGAGACCACACGGCGCAAGGGCCACGGTCCCTTCGCCAAGCTCCGCGACCGCCTGCGCGACCTCTGAGGCGCTGATATGCCCACCACCCCGCCCGGGTTCCTGATCCTCGACGCCGCTCTCGAGACGGCGCGCGAGGGCGACACGCTGACCCTGGGTGGGGACGAGGGCAAGCACGCCGCCAAGGTGGCCCGGATCGGGGTGGGGGAGCAGATCCTGCTCACCGACGGCCCGGGTCGCCAGGTGCTCGCCGAGGTGACCGTGGCCCGCAAGGAGGCCCTCGACCTGCGTCTGCTCGAGGAGCCGTCGCCTGCTGTCCAGCGCCTGCCGAGGCTGGCGCTCGTGCAGGCGCTCGCGACGGGCGGTCGCGACGAGCAGGCCGTCGAATCCGCCACCGAGCTCGGGGTGGACCGGGTGGTGCCGTGGATCGCCCGGCGCTCCGTCTCGGTGTGGCGGGGCGACAAGCTCGTCAAGGGGCGTGCCCGCTGGACCGGCACGGTACGGGCCGCTGTGAAGCAGTGCCGTCGGCCCGGGATCCCCGCGGTCGACGCCCCTGTCACGACCCGCGAGCTCGTCGCCGATCTGCGTGAGCGCTCCGCCGCCGGCACCCTCGTGCTGGTCCTCCACGAGCAGGAGTCCGTGGGTCTCATGGAGCTCGCCGACGAGCTGTGGGCCGCGAGCGAGCACGGGGTCGAGGAGATCGTCGTGATCGTGGGCCCCGAAGGCGGCATCGCCCCCGAGGAGCTCGACTCGCTGCGCGAGGCCGGAGCCCGCTCGGTGCTGCTGGGCCCCGAGGTGCTGCGCTCCTCGACCGCAGGGCCCGCGGCGCTCGCGGTGCTCAGCGGGCTCCTCGGCCGCTGGGGCTGAGCCTTTCTCGCCCTGCCCTGAGCTTCCATCGCCTAGCGCGCGTCGCCGCTCAGATCGGAGCTCGGACGTCTCGCACGCCCCGAATCCCTCGATTCGTGTCGCTCGTGGGACGTTTCTGAGGAATCGGTGCTGAGGAATCGGTGCTGGGGAATGCGTGCTGTGAGGCGAGCAGGGGCTGTGGTGCCGTTTTCCCTCGATTCGTGTCGCTCGTGGGACGTTTCTGAGGAATCGGTGCTGGCGGCGTCTGGCTCGGGGTGAGCAGGGGCTGTGGTGCGGTTTTCCTTCGATTCGTGTCGCTCGTGGGATGTTTCTGAGGAATCGGGACAGAGGTAGGGGCAGAGGTGGGGAGCGACGCCGGGACGTCGCGTCGTCGGTCCGCGTGAGGCCCGTGCCGCGGCACGGGTCCCTCCGACCCCTGTTCGCCGTGTGAGGCAGGCCACGGTTGTGTAGTGTCATCCGCTATGCGCCGCGTCGACACCTGCCACGAGTCCCCGGCGACCGCTGATGGGTCCGGTGAGCGGCGATGATCCTCGCCGAGAACCTGGTCAAGGAGTTCAGCAGGCCCCGTCGGGTCGAGGGCAGGATGTCCGGCCTGCGATCCTTCTTCAGCACACAGAAGATCACCACGCGAGCGGTCGACGACATCTCCCTGCGCATCGACGACGGGGAGATCGTGGGCTATCTCGGCCCCAACGGCGCCGGGAAGTCCACCACCATCAAGATGCTCACCGGCATCCTCGTGCCCACGTCCGGACGCATCGAGGTCGAGGGGATCGTGCCCTGGAAGGACCGGCGCACCAACGCCCGCACCATCGGTGCCGTGTTCGGCCAGCGCACCCAGCTGTGGACCGATCTTCCGCTGCGGGAGTCCTTCGACCTGATCGCGAAGCTCTACGGGCTCTCGCCCGAGGACTATCGCCGATCGCTCGACGTCTTCGTGGACCTGCTGGACATGGGCCCCTTCCTCGACACCGCCGTGCGGTCGCTGTCGCTCGGGCAGCGGATGCGCGGGGACATCGTGGCCGCGATGCTGTACCGGCCGCCCGTGCTCTACCTCGACGAGCCCACCGTCGGACTCGACGTGGTCGCCAAAGCGCGGATCCGGGACTTCATCGGGGAGCAGAACCGCTCCGAGGGGACGACGGTGCTGCTGACCACGCACGACATCTCCGATATCGAGCAGCTCGCCCGGCGCGTGATCATCATCGACGAGGGCCGGATCCTCTACGACGGCGGGCTGGACAGCCTCCGGGCCCGCTACGCGCCCTTCCGAGAGATCCAGGTGAGCGCCCCCGAGATCCCGGAGTCCCTCGAGATCGAGGCGCTCACGCTGACCACCCTGGTCCCGGCCGGTGAGGAGATGCGCGCGACGTTCCGCTTCGATCCGGCGCAGATCCCGGCACCGGCGGCGATCGGCCGGCTCACCGCCGCGCTGGAGATCACTGATCTGTCCTCCCGCGAGCCGAGTGTCGAGGACGTGATCCGCCGGATCTACACCGACCGCGGGATCGAACCGCCTGTGGAACCGGCCGCCGCGGGACCGGGCGCCCCGGGACAGCGGTGAGCGCCCCCGCGCAGCGGCTGTCCGCTCCGCAGGTCCGCGTCGCGCTGCGGGCCTCGGTGGGCCATGCGGCGCGGTCCCAGTTCGCCTTCCGGGCCTCGACCTGGACCGGGATCGTGGCCTGCGTGCTCCAGGTGATCCTCGTGCACCTCGTGTGGACCGCCGTCTACGGCGGGCGTCCGGACGTCGCGGGCGTCGCCCAGGTCGACGCGGTCACCTATGCCGTGCTCGGTGTGCTCACCACCACGCTGTTCCAGCCGTTCATGTTCGACTCCCTGCTGGGGAGGCTGCGCACCGGGGCCATCGCCTTCGACGTCATGCGGCCCGTCTCCGCCGTCCCCGTGGCGCTGGCCCGGCAGCTGGGCGGCACGATCGCGCAGCTGCCGGCAGCGGTCGCGGCCCTCGTCGTAGGCCTGGCGCTCGGCGCGATCGCCCTGCCCGGCTCCTGGGCCTCCGGCCTCGCGTGCCTGCTGTCGCTGGTCCTCGGATTCGCGATCGCCCTGATCGTGAACTTCACCGTGGGGCTCGTGGGCTTCTGGACTCTGGAGACCGGCGGCGCCTTCCTCATCTACCGGATGCTCGCGCAGTTCTCCTCGGGCGCCCTGATCCCGCTGTGGTTCATGCCGGACTGGCTCACCGGCATCCTCACCCTGCTGCCGTTCTCCGCCCAGGTCTTCGTCCCGCTGTCGATCTACGTGGACCGAGATCCCGGCTGGCACACCGTGCAGGCGATCGGGCTGCAGGCCCTGTGGATCGCGATCCTGCTCGCCCTGGCAGCCCTGGTGTGGCGGCGAGCGATCCGCCGGCTGGTGATCTTCGGTGGCTGAGATCCCGATGACCCTGGACGACGGCCCCCGCCGGTCCCTCGCCCGTTCCGTCCCGACCTGGCGCACCTACGGCATCCTGCTGGGGGCGACCTGGCGCAGCATGCGCGTGCACCGCATGAACCTGATCCTCACCTTCCTGGGCAGCGCCGCGCTCCAGGGAACCCAGCTCGCCTTCATCGGTGTGCTGCTGGGAGCGTTCGGCACCATCGCCGGCTGGGACGTGGCCGAGGTGGCCTTCCTCTACGGCCTGCGGCTCACGGCGCACGGCGTATGCACCATCAACTTCGGGCAGCACCGTGCCAGCGCCCAGGTGGTGCGCAACGGCGACTGGGACCGCTATCTGCTGCGCCCGGCTCCGCCGCTGCTCCAGCTGCTCACCCGCTTCTTCAACCCCGGGACGATCGGGGACCTCGTGCTGGGCGTCTCGATCCTGTGCGTCGCAGCGACCGCGATCGATATCCGCTGGACCCCGTGGATCGTGCTGTACGTGGCGCTCGCGGCGATCAGCGGCGGGCTGGTCGAGGCCGGCCTGCAGATCGGGATCTCCGGTCTCGACTTCACGATGGGGCCCACGACCCGCGTGAAGGACACCATCGACCGGGTGCTGACGGATTTCGGCGCGTATCCGATGACGATCTTCGGTACCGCGGGCGCCTGGCTGCTGACCTTCCTGCTGCCGCTCGCGTTCATGGCCTATCTCCCGGCCGCGCTCGTGCTCGATCATGCCGAGGAGCTGGTCGTGCCGCTGTGGCTGGCCCAGCTCTCGCCGGTCGTGGGCCCGTTGGTGCTCATCGGCGGGATCGCGGTCTTCCGGTATCTCTCGAGGTACTACGCGAGCCCCGGGCACTGAGCAGCTGGTCCGGGGCCCCGGGCACGAGAAGACCCCGCCGACGCGATGCGCCGACGGGGCCCGGAGAACGGGGTCGGATCAGCCGACCGGAGCGAGCGCTGCCTGCTCGAGGGCGGCGAAGGCCTCCTCGAGGGCGGCGGACTTCTCCTCGGTGACGAACAGCTCGCCCTCGACCGAGAGGTCCTCGCGGAAGCCGAGGCCGATGCTGCCGATCACCTCGGCGTCCAGACGACGCATGAGGGCCTCCAGGAGCGGGAGCACCTCGCCCGCGGCGCCCCAGCCGTAGCCGACGAGCAGGGTGGGCAGCGCCGACCATTCGGCATAGAGGAAGTCGATCGCGTTCTTCAGGGCGCCGGGGTAGGAGCCGTTGTACTGCGGGGTGAGGATCACCACGGCATCCAGGGCGGCGATCCGCTCGCCCCAGGTGCGTCCGTGATCGGTGGTCTTCTCCGCACCGGACTTCGGGCTGGTGGGCTCGTCGAAGGACGGCAGGGCCACGTCGCGCAGGTCGATGAGGTCGAGGTCGAACCGGTCGCCGGCGGACTCGGCGACCCACCGGGCCACCTTCTCCCCGACGCGGTTGGGGCGGGCGCTGCTGATGATGATGCCAAGTGTCGTCATGATGCTTAAAACTTCTCATATCAGTCCCGGACTCCCAAACGGGATGTGCGCAGACTCGCTCCCGTAGACTTCCCGCTATGGGAAACACTGCTGCCGCACCGTCGGATCCGGACTGCGTCTTCTGCCGGATCGTGGCCGGGGAGATCCCGGCGGAACTGGTCCACGAGGACGATCAGGTGATCGCCTTCCGTGACCAGGCTCCGCAGGCTCCCGTGCATGTGCTCGTCGTCCCGCGAGAGCATCGCCGCGACGTGCTCGAGCTCGTCGAGCAGCCGGAGCTGCTGGGGCATATCGCCTCCGTCGGCGGAAAGATCGCCTCTGACCTGGGCGATAATGACTTCCGCATGATCTTCAACACCGGCGCCCATGCCGGACAGACCGTATTCCACGTGCACGCGCACGTCCTGGCGGGCGGGCCGCTCGCAGAAGGAGAGATGTGACGGATCTTGGCTGATGCCCTGACCCCGACGCCCGGCCGCGCCCCCGAGGTGCTGGAGCGGAAACTGGCGATCCCAGACGATCTGAGTCCGTTCCAGGTGCTCGGTGAGAACGATCAGGCACTGGCGGCGCTCGAGGATGCGGTGCCCGACACAGATGTTCATGTGCGCGGTCACGAGGTCATCCTGCGCGGCACCCAGGACGCCCTGCGGCGCTCCGAGCACATCATGCGCAGCCTCATCGACCTTGCCGGCACCGGTCAGGCCGTCACCACCGAGGTCGTGCAGCGCGCCGCGAACCTCTACGGCGACGACCGCGGTTCGGGCCAGAAGCTCGAGAAGGTGCTCTCGCGCACGGTGCTGTCCTCCCGGGGGCGCACGATCCGGCCCAAGACGCTGGGCCAGCAGAAGTACATCGAGACGATCGAGTCCTCGACGATCACCTTCGGCATCGGCCCCGCCGGCACCGGCAAGACGTACCTCGCCGTGGCGATGGCGGTCCAGCAGCTGCTAAACAAGCAGATCACCCGGATCATCCTCACCCGGCCCGCCGTCGAGGCGGGGGAGAAGCTGGGCTTCCTGCCCGGGTCCCTCAACGAGAAGATCGATCCGTACCTGCGGCCCCTCAACGACGCGCTGCACGACATGCTCGACCCGGACTCGATCCCGCGCCTCATGGCCGCGGGGACGATCGAGGTCGCGCCGCTGGCCTATATGCGTGGGCGCACCCTGAACGACGCCTTCATCATCCTGGACGAGGCGCAGAACACCACACCCGAGCAGATGAAGATGTTCCTCACCCGCCTCGGGTTCAACTCCACCATGGTGGTCACGGGCGATGTCACCCAGGTCGACCTCCCGGGCTCCCAGCAGAGCGGCCTGCGGGTCGTCGAGCAGGTGCTCTCGGGGATCGACGACATCTCCTTCTGCCGGCTCTCCTCCCGGGACGTCGTGCGCCACAGCCTGGTCAGCGACATCGTCGATGCCTACGGCCGCTGGGAGATCCGCCCCGGCGGCAGCAGGGACTCGCGCCATCGTGGCTCCACCGCGACCTGATCCCGGACCGGCCGTCGATCACCGATCCCCGAGCATTGAGCACCGAGAACCGAGAGCTGAGCAGCCAGACATGACCATCGAGATCCGCAACGAGACCACCTACGTCGTCGACGAGAACGAGTTCGTCGACTGCGCCCGCTTCGTCTTCGAGGCGATGCACCTCAACCCGGCCACCGAGATGTCGATCCTCTTCGTCGATGAGGACGCGATGGAGAAGCTCCACGTGCAGTGGCTGGACCTTCCGGGGCCGACGGACGTCATGAGCTTCCCGATGGACGAGCTCACGCCCGGCAGCGCCGAGCATCCCGCTCCGGAGGGCCTGCTCGGCGATGTCGTGCTGTGCCCGAGCGTCGCCGCGAAGCAGGCCGCCGAGGCCGGGCACAGCGCCGTCGAGGAGATGCTGCTGCTGACCTGCCATTCGATCCTGCACCTTCTGGGCTATGACCACATGGAGGAGGACGAGCGGAAGGTCATGTTCGACCTCCAGCGCCAGCTGCTGCTGACGTTCCTCGCCTCCCGGGGGAAGAGCTGAGCGCCATCGCCATGCCTGATCAACCTCCGCAGCGCGCCCTCGGCATGAGCAGTCCGGACAGAGCGGGCCTCCCATGCTGAGCACCGCGCTGCTCGTCCTCATCCCGCTGGGCCTGGCCTCGCTGGTCGTCTCGTCCCTGCTGATGGCCGTGGACGGCGCCTACCTCACGGTCTCCCGCGGTGCGCTGGAGAAGAGCCTGGCCGAGCATCCCGAGTCCGTGCGGACCCGGGTGCTCGGCCAGCACTCCGACACCGCCCGCACCCTCCTGTCCGTGTCGCTCGGGAGGATGCTCGCCGAGGCGGTGACCGTCACCGCGATCGCCGGCATCGCCTTCATGGGGGCCGACCGTCTCGGGATCGGCGCCAGCTGGCTCGCGCCGACGGTGGTGACCGTCGTCGGGGCTGCGCTGCTGCTGCTCGTGATCCTCGTGATCTCGCCGCGCACGATCGGCCGCAGCCGCCCCGAATCGGTGCTCATCTCGAGCCGCTCCGTGGTCGCTGCGGCGCGGGGAGCGCTCTGGCTGCCGGTGAGCGCGCTGACCGCGGTCGGCGCGAACCTCGCCGCCCGTCCCGGCGCGCAGGACCGAGCCGAGGACGGCGCCGAGAAGGCCCGCCAGAACGTGGACCGCGCCCTCGAGGACGAGCACGTCCAGGACGGCGAGCGGGACATGATCCAGGGCGTCTTCGAACTGCGCGATCGGATGGTGCGCGAGCTGATGGTGCCGCGCACCGACATGGTCGCCCTCTCCTGCGATGCCTCTGCCGAGTCGGCGGTCCAGCTGTTCGTGCGCTCGGGCTTCTCCCGGATCCCGGTCATCGGCGAGAGCGTCGACGACCTGCAGGGGATGCTGTACGTCAAGGACGTCATGAAGGCGATCCACGCTCCCTGGGACCCGCGCCCGGAACGTCCGGTCTCCGAGATCATGAGGCCGGCGCGCTTCGTACCGGAGTTCGTCATGGCCGACGAGGTGCTGCGGCAGATGCAGACCAGCCACGTGCACATCACCATGGTGGTGGACGAGTACGGAGGGGTCTCCGGCATCGTCACGATCGAGGACATCCTCGAGGAGATCGTGGGCGAGATCGCCGACGAGCACGATCCCGCCGAACCCGAGATCGAGGACCTCGGCGAGGGCCGCTACCGGGTCCCCGCCCGGGCCGGGCTGTCAGAGGTCGGGGATCTGTTCGACCTCGAGCTGGACGACGACGACATCGACAGCGTGGGCGGGCTGCTCGGCAAGGTGACCGGCCGCGTGCCGATCGTCGGCTCCCGCGCCGAGGCCTTCGGCCTGGTGCTCGAGGCGGAGAGCACCTCGGGGCGCCGCCGGCGGCTGAGCACCGTGATCGTCTCCCGGGTGAAGGACGCGCACGACGTGCACGACGCGCAGAACCCGCAGGACGCACAGGATGTACAGCACGCGCAGGACGACATGCATGACGCCGATCAGGAGACCGCAGATGACCGATGACCTCGACCCCACCAGCCCGGACGCCGGAGCCCCCGTCCAGCCCGACGCGCTCAGCGGGCCGGACGACCGGTCGGCGGACGGCGAGCGGCCGACGCACCGCTCGGGCTTCGTCGCCCTCGTGGGCCGGCCCAACGTCGGCAAGTCGACCCTGACCAACGCGCTGGTGGGGGAGAAGGTCGCGATCACCTCCAGCAAGCCGCAGACCACCCGTCGCGCCATCCGCGGCATCGTCACCGGTGAGGACGCCCAGATCATCCTCGTGGACACTCCGGGCGTGCACCGCCCCCGCACCCTGCTCGGCGAGCGGCTCAACGATCTGGTGCGCGAGACCCTCGGCGAGGTCGACGTGGTCGGGTTCTGCCTGCCCGCGGATCAGAAGATCGGCCCCGGTGACCGCTTCATCGCCGAGGACCTTGTCGAGATGCGCACGGGCCGACGCGGACCGCGCGTGGTCGCGGTCGTGACCAAGACCGACCTCGTGAACCGCGACCTGCTGGCCCAGCACCTGACGGCCGTGGACCAGCTGATGGACTTCGACGAGATCGTCCCGATCTCCGCCGTGAAGGGCGAGCAGATGGACGTGCTGCTCGAGGTGATCGCGAAGCAGCTGCCCGACGGGCCGCAGCTGTACCCGGACGACCAGCTCACCGAGGAGTCGCGTGATGATCGCATCTCCGAGCTGATCCGCGAGGCGGCCCTCGAGGGCGTGCGCGAGGAGCTGCCCCACTCGATCGCCGTGGTGGTCGAGGAGGTCGTGGAGACGGACCCCGACGACCCCTTCGTGCACGTCGAACCAGGAGAGGGCCGGCTCGTGGTGCGCGCGACCCTCTTCGTCGAGCGCGACAGCCAGAAGGGCATCATCATCGGCAAGGGCGGCTCGCGTTTGAAGGAGGTCGGCACCCAGGCTCGCGGGGAGATCAACCACCTCATCGGCCGCAAGGTGCACCTGGACCTGCGCGTCAAGGTCGCCAAGGAGTGGCAGCGCGATCCCAAGCAGCTGGGCCGCCTCGGGTTCTGACCCGGCTCCGGCGTTCGCATGGTGAGCGGATCCTGACGGCCGCGGCGACGGTGCTACCGTGGCGCTCATGCGTGGATCGCTGCTTCTGCTTAGCCGCCGCGACGGGACCTGAACGCCGGGACCCCGCCGCGGCTGACGTTGTGTCCGGCGACCGGTACCCCAGCGAGAAGGACCCCCTGATGACTGAATCCACCACCACCACCACCGCCCCTGCCATCGCCGCCGTCGGCGACCCCGCGGAGCCCGTCGTCGGCCCCACCGGCGAGGCCCCCCAGCAGCCCTCCGGCATGCCGATCCACAAGTACCTGCCCTTCCACGAGCAGATCCGCGTGGAGCTCCCGGACCGCACCTGGCCCACCCGCCGGATCACCCGCGCCCCCCGCTGGTGCGCCGTGGATCTGCGCGACGGCAACCAGGCCCTCATCGACCCCATGAACGCCGAGCGCAAGCTGCGGATGTTCGAGCTGCTGGTCGCGATGGGCTACAAGGAGATCGAGGTCGGGTTCCCCGCCGCGTCCGCGACGGACTTCGACTTCGTGCGCACCCTCATCGACGAGGACCGCATCCCCGAGGACGTCTCCATCCAGGTCCTCACCCCGTCCCGCGAGCACCTGATCGAGCGCACCTACCAGGCGATCGCCGGCGCCCCGCGCGCCGTCGTCCACCTGTACAACTCCACCTCGGTGGTCCAGCGCGACGTCGTCTTCCGGGCGGACGAGGACGCGGTGCTCGACATCGCCGTCCAGGGCGCGCTGCTGTGCAAGAAGTACGAGGAGACGATCCCGGACACGCAGATCACCTACCAGTACTCGCCGGAGTCCTACACCGGCACCGAGCTCGAGTACGCCCTGCGGGTGTGCAACGCGGTCATCGACATCGTGAAGCCCACGCCCGAGGACAAGATGATCGTCAACCTGCCGGCGACGGTGGAGATGGCCACGCCCAACGTCTACGCCGACTCGATCGAGTGGATGCATCGGAACCTCGATCGTCGCGACTCCCTCGTGCTGTCGCTGCACCCGCACAACGACCGCGGCACCGGCGTCGCGGCCGCGGAGCTCGGCTACCTGGCCGGCGCCGATCGGATCGAGGGCTGCCTGTTCGGCAACGGGGAGCGCACCGGCAACGTGGACCTGGTGACCCTGGGCCTGAACCTGTTCAGCCAGGGCGTCGACCCGCAGATCGACTTCTCCGACCTCGACGAGGTGCGTCGCACCGTCGAGCACTGCAACCAGATGCCGGTCCCCGAGCGCAGCCCCTACGGCGGCGACCTCGTGTTCACCGCCTTCTCCGGCTCCCACCAGGACGCCATCAAGAAGGGTCTGGAACGGATGGAGTCCGACGCGGAGAAGGCCGGCAAGGCGCTCGACGATCTGGTGTGGCGCGTGCCGTACCTGCCCGTGGACCCCAAGGACCTGGGCCGCTCCTACGAGGCCGTGATCCGCGTGAACTCCCAGTCGGGCAAGGGCGGGATGGCCTACCTGCTGCGCACCGAGCACGGCCTGGATCTGCCGCGTCGCCTGCAGATCGAGTTCTCCGGGATCGTGCAGCAGCGCACGGACTCCGACGGCGGCGAGGTGAGCCCGGACCAGCTCTGGGACGCCTTCACCGACGAGTACCTGCCCGCCACCGACGAGGCACGTCGCTGGGGCCGCTTCGCGATCACGTCCATCCATCAGGAGTCCACCGGCGAGGGCGCGGACCGCATCACGGTCACGCTCGTGGTCGACGGCGAGGAGCACACGGTCACGGGCATCGGCAACGGTCCGCTGGACGGCTTCGTCAAGGCCCTCGCCGAGCGCAAGATCGACGTGCGGATCCTCGACTACGCCGAGCACGCGCTGACCGAGGGAGACGATTCGCTGGCCGCCTCGTACATCGAGTGCGAGATCGGGGACCGGATCTTCTGGGGCGTGGGCATCGACGGCTCGATCACCCGTGCCTCGCTCGAGGCGATCATCTCGGCCCTGAACCGCGAGCACCGCGTCCAGCGCTGAGACCCGGCGCGGGCCCCGAGCGGCCGGTGCCCGCCCTCGGCGGGTCGTGTTCCGCCCTCCGAGGGACCGGCGCCCGTTCTCCGCGGGCGTGCCTCCCGTGATGTCGTGGAAGGTGCCGCTGAGCTGGCACCTTCCACGATGTGGCCCGGCTCAGTGCCGCCCGGTGTCGGTGCCGAACGCTCCGGGCGCCTCGTCGGCCCCCAGCCCCTCCTCGGGGAACACCACGGGCATCTCCCCGGTCAGGGTCGCGTGGGTCGGTGTGGGAAGCTCCCATCCGGGCTCCTCGTCGACCGGCTGGGGCTGGTCGGGAGCGGCGCCCCGGGCGGTGAGGGTGATGCCCACGCTCGCACCCACGACGAGCAGCGCGGCGGCGATGCGCAGGGCCGTCGCGTCCTGGCCGATCAGGAGCACCCCGGCGAACAGAGCGATGACCGGCTCGAGGCTCAGGAGGATCCCGAACACGTGGCGGGGGAGCCGTCGCAGCGCCGCGAGCTCGAGGGTGTACGGCAGCACCGAGGCGAGCAGCGCCGTGCCCACGGCGAGGCCGAGCAGACGCAGATCCACCAGACCCGCGACCGCTCCGGGGGCACCCAGCGGGAGCACCACGAGGGCGCCGACGGCCATGGCCACGGCGAGACCGTCCTGTCCGGGCACGAGACGTCCCACACGGGCGCTGCACAGCACGTACATTCCCCAGAACACGGCGGCGATCAGGGCGAACAGCACGCCGATGCCGTCCAGTGCGGTGTCGCCGGTGAGGGACTCCAGACCGAACAGGCTCACGCCGCCGAGGGCGAGCACCACCCACAGCAGATCGGTGCGGCGCGTGGAGAGCACGGCGGAGACGGCCAGCGGTCCGAGGAACTCGATCGCGACCGCGGTGCCCAGCGGAATGCGGCTGATCGACGCGTAGAAGGCGCCGTTCATCGCACCGATGGCGCCACCGAACAGGAGCACGGCGATCCACTGCTCGCGGGTGAAGCGGTGGAGCTTGGGCCGCACGATCACGAGCAGCACGAGGGCCGCGATGCCGAGGCGCAGGGAGGTGGTGCCCCAGGGGCCGAGCTCAGGGAAGAGCTGGGTGGCCAGGGCCGCTCCGAACTGGAGCGAGATACAGGAGCCGAGGATGAACATCACCGGGGTCAGCGGCACCCCGGAACCACCACGGGGTGCACCCGTGACCGGGGCCGATCCGGTGGAGGCAGGAGAAGCAGAGATCGTCACGCCTCCACTGTGGGGCCTCGCATCCGATCTGGTCCAGCGAATGTTTCCGACGTGTACCGTGAAGCAATGCTTAACGTCGAGAAGAGGGCGCGATGCTGAACCTCCATCGCCTGTTCCTGATGCACGAACTGCGCAGGTTGGAGACGATGTCGGCGGTCGCCAAGGCCCACTCGATGTCGCCCTCGGCGGTGTCCCAGCAGCTCTCCCACCTGGAGCGGGAGACCAAGGTCACCCTGTTCGAGCAGGCTGGCCGACGGGTCATCCTGACCGATGCGGGCATGCAGCTGGCCCGGCGCGCCGAGGAGATGCTCAGCCTGCTCGAGGCCACCGAGGCCGAGCTCGAGATGGCGCAGGGCGAGGCGAGCGGGGTGCTGCGCGTCGCCTCCTTCCAGACGCCGCTGATCGCACTCGCCCCGGCCACGGTGAGCATCCTCGAGCAGCGCCATCCCGAGCTCCGGATCGAGCTCGCCCAGCGCGAGGTCGAGGCGGCGTACGAGGGCCTCCTGGCGCATCGCTTCGAGGTGATCCTGGGCGAGGACTATCCCGGGGGCCGACGGGTCGTGCGGCGCGGCACCGACCGGGAGGACCTGCTCCGGGACCCGCTGCTGCTGGTGCTGCCGGACTCCGGTCCCTGGTCCGTGCCCGGCTCCCTCGCGGAGCTGGCCGATGCACCCTGGGCGCTGGACCCCGAGGACACCCGCACCGGGGACTGGGCGCGCACCTATCTGCGCGCCGCCGGCGTCGAGCCCCGAGTCCGCTTCGACACCCCGGACCCGCTCCTGCAGGTGCACCTGGTGCGCTCCGGCCATGCGGTTGCCTTCCTCCCGGGCATCATCGCCTCCGAGCACCTCGGTGGGACCCGACCTCTGCGGCTGCCCGGTGACCCTCACCGGTCCCTCTACACCGCGGCCCGGGCCGGGGCGGCGGGCCAGCCCGCGCTGCTGGCCTTCCGAGCCGCCCTGCTCGAGGCCGGTGGGACGCTCAGCGATCTGCACGCCCTGGATCGACTCGAGCGCTGAGCCCCCCCCCCCCCCGAGCAGTTCTCGGCGGAAGGACGGCAAGGCGGAAGGGCGAAGGGAAGGAGCGACGGGGAGGGCAGGTCTCGGAACCGCAACGGAATCCAGCACGACGGCGTTTCTCCATCGCAAGGAGGAGGCAGAAGCGGCGTCGCCCCTGTACACACGTGGTATGACGATGCGCAGCGGTCCCGACATCCCTGACCCGACCGGGCCCGAGCGACCACAGGCTGACCCGGACCAGGAGGACGAATCGTCGGCAGAGCCCAGCAGGTCCGGCGCCGCGAGGGCCCGTGCGCAGCGGCCGGGCCGCGGACGGTCCCTCCTCGTGCGCGGGCAGATTCCTCTGCTCCTGGTGGCGCTCGCCCTCGTGGTCGCCCTGGGCTTCGCCTCGCGCGGCGTCACCGCGGCGCAGGGGACGGATGCCCCGGCGGACGTCTTCAGTGCCGCACGTGCCTCCCAGGCGGCCGCAGCGGTCGTGGCCGAGCCGCGTCCCGTCGGGTCGGCGGCGAACGCCCGTGCCCACGAGGAGCTCGCTGACCAGCTGACAGAGCTCGGCTTCACGACCGACACCCAGGAGTCGATCGGGCTGCGCGCGATGGACGACGAGGGGGTCGCTGGGTATACCCGGAACCTCCTCGGAGTACGGCCCGGCACGGACCCCACCGGCACCATCGTCCTGGCGACGCACATCGACTCGGTCCCCCGCGCTCCCGGAGCGGCGGACGCCGGCGTCGGCGTCGCCACGATCCTCGAGTCGATCCGTGCGCTCGGACCGGAGGCTCAGCGCAACGATCTGGTGGTGCTCCTGGTCGACGGGGAGGAGCGCGGACTGCTGGGCGCGCAGGCGTACCTCGATGAGCGGGCCGAGGAGCTGACGCCCCCGGTGGTCGTGCTGAACCACGAGGCCCGCGGCATCTCCGGTCGCCCTGTGGTGACCCGGACGAACGGGCCGATGCACGACGTGCTCGGCGCGATGCCCCACCCCGAGTTCGAATCCTTCACCGATGCCCTGTTCGAGATCATCCCCAACGACACCGACTTCACCGTCTATCGTGCGGCCGGCTGGTGGGGGATGGACATGGCGATCATCGACGACGCGTGGGCGTATCACAGCCCCCAGGACGACGCCGCGCACCTCGATCAGAACTCGCTCCAGCATTATGGGGATCTGACCCTCGCGCTCACCCGTGACCTGGCGGGCAGGGACCTGGGCGCGCTGGAGGAGGGGTCGGGCGGGGACCCGGTGCAGACCACAGCCCCGTGGGGGATCGTCGGCATCCACCCGCTGCTGCTGACCGTGCTCGCTCTGTGCGCACCCATCGCGCTGCTGGCCGTGATCCTCGTGGAGCGCCGACGGGGACGGCTCACGCTGCTCGGCGTCGCGCTCGGGGTCGTCGCCGGGACGCTCGGCCTGGCCCTCGCGGTCGCGGCGGCGGTCGTGACCTGGCAGCTCGCCTCCGCCGCGACGCCGCAGATGCTCTCGCAGACGACCCGCGAACCGGTGCGCGCCGAGCTCTTCCTCCTCGCCGATCTCGTGGCCGGTGCGGTGGGGGTCGCCTGCTGCTGGGTGCTGGCGCGCCTTCTCATCGGTCGCGCGGCGCTGCTCACCGGCGCAGGACTCGCCATGACGGCGCTGCTCGCCGCACTGGCCCTCTATTCACCCGCGCTGGGCAGCTCGATGATCCCGCCCGCGATCCTCGCCGCCGCCGGGGCCCTGCTGGCGACGATGCTCCCCGCCGGCCCCGCGCTCGCGATCCGGGTGCTCGCCCTGCTGCCGACGGCGTGGATGCTCGGCACGCAGGTCTCCGCCCTCATGGAGTTCGGCATCGCCTCGTCCGCCGGCGGTCTCGCCGGGACCGCCGTGGTCGGGCTCGGAGCGGCGGCGCCGCTGTTCCTCGGACGCGGCGACGCCTCCCTCCCCTCCCGGCGACCGCATCGGCTCCTGATCCCGGTGCTGCCCGCCGTGATCACCGTCGGCCTCGTGGTCGGAGGCACCGCGTGGACCCAGGCCGCACCGGAACCGGTCCAGGAGCGGGTGGACGCGCACGTCGACGGCGCGACGGGAGCGACCACCTGGGAGGCGTCCGGGACGACCGCCTGGGGGCAGGCGCTGGATGGCGTCTCGGCCACCTCGGACGTGCCGCTGCCCATGATCGAGGTCGCCGATGCTGCGGGGACGCCGTCGACGGACGGCACGCGGCGCGTCCGGCTGCTCATCACCTCCCCGCGCGAGGCCGCTCAACTGGAGCTCAGCCCGAGCGTCGGGGGTCTCGAGGACGTGAGCATCGACGGGCGCAGTCTGGAATCGGGGAATCCCCTGACCGGGGTGCAGATCGTCGGTGTCCCGCAGGGGGAGGCCGTCACGGTGGAGGCGACCGTCCCCGAGAGCGCCGAGCTCACACTCCTGGAGACCACCTATGATCCGTCGATCGCCGGCGGGTGGAAGGCCCCGGGCGACGACGTCTCCCTCATGCAGCCGCGGGTCCAGGTGGCACTCGACGTCCCGCTCTGAGCCGGGTATCTTGAGATCAAGATAATTCTCGACGGTCGGAGGCCGCAGCGATGGTGCACACCTGGAGCCCGGAGCAGTACCTGAAGTTCGGCGACGAGCGCGGGCGCCCGTTCGTGGATCTCACCGCGCGGATCGGCGCCATCTCGCCCGGTCTCGTCGTCGACCTCGGCGCCGGCCCCGGCACCCTGACCGCCCAGCTCGCCGAGCGCTGGCCGTCGGCCGAGGTGCTCGCGGTCGACGCGAGCCCGCAGATGGTCGCCCGGGCCCAGGAGGTCCCCGGCATCGGGGCGCAGCGAGGGGACGTGCGCAGCTGGGAGCCTCCGCGCGGGGTCGACGTGCTGGTCACCAACGCCATGCTGCAATGGGTCCCCGGGCACCTGGAGCTGCTGCCGCGCCTGGTCGCCATGCTCGCCCCCGGCGGCTGGCTGGCGATGCAGGTGCCCGGCAACTTCGAGGAGCCCAGCCACTCGATCAGGCGGCAGCTCGCGGCGCAGCAGCCTTATGCCCGCCACCTCGACGGGGTCGATCACCCCGCCTCCCATGATGCCGCCACCTACCTCCGCGCGCTGGGGCAGCTGGGCCTCGAGGTGGACGCCTGGGAGACGACCTATCTGCACGTGCTGCACGGGCCGGATCCCGTCTTCGAGTGGGTCAGCGGCACCGGGGCCCGGCCCACGCTCCAGGCCCTGCCCGAGGCGCTGCTCCCGGCCTTCGAGGCCGAGTTCAAGGAGCGCCTGCGCCGTGCCTATCCTGACGAGGGCGGCGGCGTCATCCTCCCGTTCCGCCGGATCTTCGCGGTGGCCCGCAAGCCCGCCTGACCGGCCGCAGTCACCTGGCAGGCCGCGGGCGCCTGGCAGGTCCCGGGCGCCTGGCAGGTCCCGTCGACCAGCTCAGCGCACCGGCGGGAACGTCCGCTGCGCGGCCTTCGCGATCTTGTTCAGCTGGGCACGGTCCGCGATCGCGCCGAGCACACCGCCGAGCCCCGGGATCGCCTTGCCGAACAGCCGCGCCGACCGCAGGCCGAACTTGCGCAGGATGCGACCGCCGATCGCGCTCGCGACGGCGGACTCGGTGCTGCGGGGCAGGCGCTTGGCGACGGTACGGGTCGCGGCGCCGGCGATGGGTCCGAGCCCGATGTTCTTGAGCACGTCCCCGGACTCCTCACCCAGGAGGGAGGCGAGCACGCGCACCCGGATCTCCTCGTCGTCGAGGTCGTAGCCGCGCACCACGGCGATCGCGCCGACCATGCGAGTGGACTGGGCGTAGAACTCCACGACGTTCGTGGGCAGCAGCACGGGCAGCGTGAAGATGCCTCCGAGCCCGGTGAGGAACCCGGCGATCGTGACGCCGCGCCGATGGCGACGCACCAAGCGTCGCACCGCCTTCTCGGGGCGCTTGCGGGCACGGCCACGCTGCGCACGCTTCGCGACGTCCTGCGCCGAGGAGAAGGTCAGCTTCCCGTCCAGGCCGATGTCGCGGAACATCTCGACCATGCGCTGCAGCGCGCTCCCGTCGGAGCCGCCCTTGCCCGAGCGGGCCTCCTTCATGGCCTCCCGAGCGGTCGCTTTCGTCCTGTCGTCACGGTTCAGCATCCCGAGGATCCCCATGGCGTCTCCCTCCCGGTCGTGGTCCGACGTCCCTTCCGGGGCGACGGCTGGTGACGCCATCATGCACGTCCTGGCCCCGCAGCGTCACCGATCCGACCACTCGGTGCGGCCCAGGTGCGGCTCCGGTGCGGTCCTGGTGGGGTGCCGATGCGGTGCCGACACGGATCTGCGGGCTCCGGGGTGACGGACCTCCTGGCCGACACCGTCCCTGCCTGCAGCCAGGAGTCACCACCCCGCCGTAGGCTCGAGGGACCATGCAGCAGAAGCTCTACCGAGACGATGCGATCGTCCTGCGCACCCATCCCCTGGGTGAGGCCGATCGCATCATCACGCTTCTCACCCGGCGGCACGGCAAGGTCCGCGCCGTCGCCAAGGGTGTGCGCCGCACCGGCAGCCGTTTCGGTGCGCGGCTGGAGCCGTTCACCCTGGTCGACGTGCAGCTGCACACCGGTCGCAGCCTGCACACCGTCACCCAGGTCGTCGCGATCGAGGCCTTCGCCATCGGGATCAGCGCCGACTACAGCCGCTTCACGGCCGCGAGCGCGATGCTCGAGACCACCGACCGGCTCACCGACGAGATGGTGGACCCCAACCAGCGCGGCTTCCTCATGCTCGTCGGCGCGCTGCGGGCGATGTCGGAGGGCCGTCTCGCCCCGCCGCTGGTCCTGGACTCGTTCCTGATCCGCACCCTCGCCGTCTCCGGATGGGCCCCTGAGCTGTCCGTCTGCGCGACCTGCGGGGCACCGGGCCCGCACCATGCCCTCGACATCCGCGCCGGTGGCCTGGTGTGCACCGCCTGTCGTCGTCCCGGGGCCATCGCCGTGCGACAGTCCACGATCGAGCACATGATCTTCCTGCTCGCCGGCGACTGGGACAATGTCGTCACGGCCGACGAGACCGTCATGCAGGAGGCGGGCCGGCTGATCACCGACACGATCACGTGGCACCTCGAGCGCTCGGTGCGCTCCCTGAGCTACGTCGAACGCTGAGACCCCGACTGCTGAGACCCTGATCTCTGAGACCCCGAACGCTGCGGCAACGTCCGCCGACCGTCCGCCCGCGAGACCCCCTGGAGGCCACCGATGCCCGGCGCACCCGTTGCTGCATACGACGAGCCGTTCGAGCACCCCAGCGGTGCGCGCCCGCCGTCGTTGCCGACCCCCACGATCCCCGGCCACGTCGCCGTGGTGATGGACGGCAACGGTCGCTGGGCGAACCGACAGGGGCTCCCGCGCACAGCAGGCCATGAGGCGGGGGAGGCGGCCCTGCTCGACGTCGTCGCCGGTGCGCTGCAGATCGGCGTGACCCATCTGTCGGCCTACGCCTTCTCCACCGAGAACTGGAAGCGCTCCCCGGAGGAGGTGCGCTTCCTGATGGGCTTCTCGCGCTCGGTGCTGCGCCGCCAGCGCGACACCCTGAACTCCTGGGGCGTGCGGATCGTGTGGATCGGCCGCGAGCAGCGCCTGTGGGGCAGCGTCATCAAGGAGCTGCGCGAGGCCGAGGAGCTCACGCGCACCAACTCCCGGATGACGCTCTACATGTGCGTGAACTACGGCGGCCGCGCCGAGATCATCGATGCCGTGCGGGAGATCGCCGAGGAGGCCCGCTCCGGGCGCCTGCGCGGGCGCGGCATCAACGAACGCACCCTCGCCCGCCACCTCGCCGACCCCGACATGCCCGACGTGGACCTGTTCCTGCGCACCAGCGGGGAGCAGCGCACCTCGAACTTCCTGCTGTGGCAGTCCGCCTACGCCGAGCTCGTGTTCGTGCCGGAGCTGTGGCCCGATGTGGACCGTGTGGTGCTGTGGCGCGCGATCACGGAGTACGCCCGGCGCGATCGTCGGTACGGGGGAGCGGTCGATGTCCCCGGCGCTGCGGAGGTCGACCCCGCCTGAGGGCAGGGTCCGAGCCCGAGCACGGCCCGAACACGACCTCGACCACGACCATGAGCCCGAGTGGGTGCGAGCGGGGTCGGGTCGTCGTCTCAGGAGGCCTGATCCGTGCTGCGGCCGGCGTCCGGATCCCTGCCATCGGACGCCGCATCCTGCTCGTCGGCGGGCTCCGTGGCGATGTCATCGACGGGCGTGACGTCATCCGCGGGGGCGAGCATCCCGCCGGCGAGGCGCCGATGGCGCAGCAGCATCGCGATGAGCACCACGATCAGGGCGAGCACCGCGACCGCGGCCCACGGTGACCGCAGGAACAGCTCCAGCCAGGCGGCGAAGGCCACCAGGCCGATGGTGGCGTAGATGAACGCCCAGGCGGCGCCGCCGATCGCGAGCGCCGGCAGATACCGCCGGAGCGGCATCCCGGTGAGGCCCGCAGCGGCGTTGACCGCGGTCTGGAAGCCGACGGTCAGGAAGCTGAGGGCGACGACGGGCGCGCCCCAGCGGTTGACGATCTCCGTGGCCCGCTCCACCCGCGGGGAATCGAGGAAGGCGGCGATCCGTCCCCGATGGGCGACCCGACGGGCGCCGCGGCCGAGGGCATAGGTCGACCCGGCGCGCAGCCAGATCACCACGTACAGCACGCCCATCGCCTGGAGCAGCGGCAGCGACTCCACCCAGTCCATCATCGCCGAGGGGCCCCGCCGTCAGCCGGCTCGTCCTGGACCTGCTCGCCCTCGACCTGTTCGCTCCCGACCGACTCGCCCTCGACCTGTTCGGCGCCACCGTGGTCGGTGCACAGACCGAACACCTCGAGGGTGTGATCGAGGTCGGTGAAGCCGTGCTCCCGGGCGATGGCGGTCATGGCGCTCTCGAGCTTGGGCGCGAGGAACTCGACGGTGCGACCGCACTCCCGGCACACGAGATGGTGATGATGCCCGGTGTCCTCGCACTGGCGGTACAGCGACTCCCCGTCGCCGGCGACCAGCACGTCGAGCCGACCGGAGCGGCTGAGGGCCTGCAGGTTGCGATACACGGTGGCCAGGCCCACGGTCTCGCCGTCGGCCCGCATCTGCTCGTGGATCTGCTGGGCGCTGCGGAAGTCGTCCTGTCGGGCGAGCGTCTCGAGGATCGCGGAGCGCTGGCGGGTGTTCCGTTGCATGCCTCGATTGTCTCCCATGTCGGTCGGGACCTTCATCGCTGCCAACCGGTGTGAGGACGTGCCGCGGCGACCTCATGTGCGGTCTCGGCGGAGCGCTCCTGGCGGGTGCGGGTCTCCGCGTCCGGCTCGGTCGGCGCGGTCCCGGTCCGGCTGCGGGTGCCGAGGACCGTCCGTACGAGCAGCGCGACGATGTAGACGGCGATCGTGGCCAGCACGATCACACCGCCGGGGGGCAGGTCGACGTAGACGGTGATCAGGAGCCCGCCCAGAGCGCACACCACCGCGATCACCATGGCGGTGCGCATGGTGCGGGTGAAGCCGACGACGAGCTGCTGCGCCGCGGCGACAGGGACGATCATGAGCGCAGAGACCATCAGCGCACCCACGATGCGCATCGAGAGCGTGACGGTGAGGGCGGCCATCACCGCGATGAGGATGTTGACCGTGCGCACCGGCAGACCGGAGGCTCGGGCGAACTCCTCGTCGCCCGTGACCGCCGCGAGCAGGGAGCTCAGACCGATCCCGATCACGAGCACCACGACGGCGAGCACGAGGGCGATGAGCAGATCCGGGGCCGTGACCGTGGACAGGGAGCCGAACAGATAGCCCATGAGGTTCTGCGAGGTGCCGCCGGCGAGCTGGATGATCACGACGCCGCCGGCGATGCCGCCGTAGAACATGATCGCCAGCGCGACGTCGCGGCTGGTGTGGCTGACCTCGCGCACGTACTCGATCGCCAGCGCGCCGATGACGGAGGCGGCCAGCGCGCCCGGGATCGCGAGCAGATCGGCGGGGGTGGCGGTGGTCCAGGCGCCCACCAGCCAGCCGACCGCCACGCCGGTCAGGGCCACGTGGCCGAGGCCGTCGCCGAGCAGGGAGAGGCGCTTCTGGACCAGGTAGGTGCCGACCACCGGAGCGGTCAGCCCGATGAGCACCGCGATGATCAGCGGGTACCGCAGCAGGTCGGAGGTGAGGATGTCGAGTGGGGAGATCATGCGGGGTGGATCTCCTGTCCGAGGCATTCGTGAGGCGGGAGGCTGTCGAGCAGGTGCTCGTGCCCGGGGTCCAGCGGCGGGCGATCGCCGGCATCGCCGTCGTGCACCACCCTGCCGTGGTCCAGGACCACCGCCCGCGTGATGTCCCGTTCGAGCATCCCGGTCTCGTGCAGGACCACGAGGATGGTGGTGCCGCGCGCGGTGAGCTCGCGGAAGAGGGAGGCGATGAGCTGCTGGGTGGAGAGGTCCACGCCGGAGAAGGGCTCGTCCAGCACGAGGAACTCCGGCTCGCGCACGAGGGCACGGGCCAGCATCACCCGTCGGCGCTGCCCGCCGGACATCCGGGTGATGGGCCGGCCCGCCAGGTCCCCGAGCCCCACGGCGTCCAGCGCCGTGCGCACCCGGGGGTCCCGGGTCCGCGGCCACCAGGAGCGCGAGGTGAGCAGGCCGCTGGCCACGGACTCCCGGGCGGTCGCCGGGATGGAGCCGGCCTCCGAGGAGTCCTGGGGCACGTATCCGAGACGGTCGTGCACCGCTGCGCGGTGGACCTCCTGCCCGAAGAGCGTCGCGCTGCCGGACTCCAGGGGGAGCACGCCGACGACGGCTCGCAGCAGGGTGGACTTCCCCGAGCCGTTCGCGCCCAGCAGGGCGACCATCTCGCCGGGGGCGATCCGCAGATCGACATCGTGGAGGATACGTGTCCCGGAGAGCTGGACGTTCGCCCCCCGGACCTCGACAACGGGTTCCGCGGATCGGTTCATGCCCAGCTCTCCAGGAGCTTCCTGCTGTTCTCTCGCATCACAGCAGGGTAGTCCGTGCCCTCGTCGAGCTGGGTCTCGAGGTTGTCGAGTTCCTCACTGGCGATGCCGAGGTTCTCCGCGAGGGTCTGGGCGACCTTCGGGGACGCCGTGGTCTCGAAGAAGATCGTGGAGACGTTCTCCTCCGTCACGAGCTTCTCCAGATCGAGAAGGCGCTGGGGGGAGGGCTCGCTCTCGGGGTCCACCCCGGCGATGCCGATCTGGTGGAGGTCGTAACGGTCCGCCAGATAGGCGTACGCCGCGTGGCTCGTGATGAAGGCGCGCTCCCCGTCGACGCCCCCGTACTGCTCGGTGAGCTCCGCGTCGAGGGCCTCGAGGTCGCTGCGCACGTCGGCGGCAGCGGCGGAGAAGGCGTCGGCGCCGTCAGGGGCCAGCTCCGCCAGGCGGGCGGCGAGGGCATCGCCGACCTCCGCCATCCGCAGCGGATCGTGCCAGAAGTGGGGGTCGTTCGGCCCATGATCGTGCTCGTCGTGGCTCTCGTCCGCGGCGTGCTCGTCGCCGCCTGCGTCCGAGGCCTCCTCCTCATGCTCATGGGAGTCGCCCCCGCTGGGGAGCATGGTGACCACCTGGGAGACGTCGAGCACGTTGTCCCCGTCGCCCGAGGCGATCGCATCGTCGAGGGAGGCCTGGTAGCCCGGGATCTGCAGCACCAGCCCCGCCTCCTGGACCGCCATGACCTGGCGGACGGAGAGCTCGAGTCCGTGCGCGTCGGCGCCCGGGGTGGCGAGGTCGGTCACGTCCACGTGCTCGCCGCCGATCCGTGCCAGGAGGTAGGAGAGCGGATAGTTCGAGGTCACCACCGTGATCCCTCCACTGCCGCCGCTGCCTGAGCTCCCACCATCGCCGCAGGCGGCGAGCAGGGCGGCACCCGCACCGAGTCCGGTGAGGGCGAGCAGGGAGCGGCGCGTGGGGCGCGGAGTGAACGTCATGACAATCATTCTCACCAAGCCGGCAGGCCTGCGCAAGCCGACGGGCCGCCGGGGCCGCCCGGCGTGCGCACCGTCACACGTGCGCCGTCGGTATGCTGGGACGGTTCTGTTCCACCCTCGTCACCAGGAGTCTCCCCGTGGCCAAGGCCCCCGCCAGCACGCTGGACAACGTCATCTCCCTCACCAAGAAGCGCGGCTTCGTCTTCCCGGCAGGAGAGATCTACGGCGGTACGCGCTCTGCCTGGGACTACGGCCCTCTCGGCGTGGAGCTCAAGGAGAACATCAAGCGGCAGTGGTGGCGCACCTTCGTGCAGTCCCGCGCCGACATGGTGGGCCTGGACTCCTCGATCATCCTCCCCAAGCGCGTCTGGGAGGCGTCCGGCCACGTCGCGACCTTCACCGACCCGCTGGTGGAGTGCAAGAGCTGCCACAACCGCTTCCGCGAGGACCACCTCATCGAGGGCTTCACGGAGAAGAAGGGTCGCGCGCCCGAGGGCGGCGTGGCCGAGGTGCCCTGCCCCAACTGCGGCACCCGCGGCGAGTACACCGATCCGCAGCAGTTCTCCGGCCTGATCAAGACGTTCCTCGGCCCGGTCGACACCGAGGCCGGCCTCACGTACCTCCGCCCCGAGACCGCCCAGGGCATCTTCGTGAACTTCCTCAACGTGGTCACCGCGACCCGCCAGAAGCCCCCGTTCGGCATCGGCCAGGTCGGCAAGGCGTTCCGCAACGAGATCACCCCCGGCAACTTCATCTTCCGCACCCGTGAGTTCGAGCAGATGGAGATCGAGTTCTTCACGCCGCCCGCGGAGGCCCAGACGCACTTCGACGCCTGGGTCGAGGACTGCTGGAACTGGTTCATCGACCTCGGCATGAACCCGGACAACCTGCGCCGCTTCGACGTTCCCGAGGACGATCGCGCCCACTACAGCGCCGGCACGATCGACTTCGAGTACCGCTTCGGCTTCCAGGGCAGCGAGTGGGGCGAGCTCATGGGCATCGCCAACCGCACCGACTTCGATCTCACCAGCCACACCGAGGGCTCGGGCACGAAGATGCAGTACTTCGACCAGGCCGCCAACGAGCGGTACACGCCGTACGTGATCGAGCCCAGCTTCGGCCTGACCCGCTCGATGATGGCGTTCCTGGTGGATGCCTACACCGAGGACGAGGCCCCGAACTCCAAGGGCGGCGTCGACAAGCGCACCGTGCTCAAGCTCGACCCGCGGCTGGCCCCGATCAAGGCCGCGGTGCTGCCGCTGTCCAAGAGCGAGGACCTCGTTCCCCGGGCCACCCAGCTCGCCGATCAGCTGCGCAAGCACTGGAACGTCGAGATGGACGTCACGCAGGCCATCGGCCGTCGCTACCGTCGACAGGACGAGATCGGCACCCCGTTCTGCATCACCGTCGACTTCGAGACCGCGACGGATCAGGCCGTGACGATCCGCGAGCGCGACACCATGACGCAGGAGCGCGTGGCGCTCGACCAGGTCGAGTCCTACCTCGCCGCGCGCCTCCTCGGCGCCTGAGCCCGGGCGCGCGGGAGGCCCGGTCGTGGAGGGGAGCTCGGAGACCGGTGCCGACCTCTCGCGAGCGTATTTCGGCCAGGTCGTGCGTCCGCTGCTCGCGGCGCACGACGCAGGGCTCGAGGTCGCCGCGGCGCGGCTGGGATCGGGCTCCGATGTGCTCGGCTTCGACGACGCCCAGTCGCGGGACCACGACTGGGGCCTGCGCCTGACCGTGCTCGTCGAGGACGACCGCGCCCCGGAGATCGACGCGCTGCTGGAGAGCGAGCTGCCGGAGACCTGGCAGGGGTTTCCCACGCGCTTCGCGACCACCTGGGACCCCGTCGTGCGGCAGCGGGTGGAGGTCGCCTCGGCGGCCGGATTCGCCGCATCCCGGCTCGGCGCGGATCCCTCGAGGGGGTTGACTCTCCCGGACTGGCTGTCCCTCACCGGGCAGTCCGTCCTCGAGGTCACGGCGGGACCGGTCTTCCACGACGGTCCTGGTGTGCTGACCCGGATCCGGGAGGGGCTCGCCTGGTATCCGGACGACGTCTGGCGGTATGCCCTGGCTGCGGACTGGTCGCGGCTGGGCCAGGAGTTCCCCGACGTGGGGCGAGCAGGGCTGCGCGGGGACGAGGACGGCTCGGCCGTGATCGCCGCCCGGCATGTGCGCACCATGCTGCACATCGCCCATCTGCTGCATCGCCGCTGGCCACCGTACGGGAAGTGGCTCGCCCGCTCGGCCGCCAGGCTGCCGGGCGGGGGAGCGCTGCGCATCGCCCTGCACGAGGTGCTGCGCGCCCGGGACTGGAGATCCCGACAGGCCGCTCTGGCGGATGCCGCCGAGCTGCTCGCCATGATCCAGGGGGAGCAGGGACTACCCACGATGGAGCCCGCCACGGAACCGTTCTTCGAGCGCCCCCACATCGGCGTGCGGGAGATGGCCGAGCTGCTGACCGCGCAGATCCGCGACCCGGAGGTCCGGGCGCTTCCGGTCGGGGTCGGCACCGCCGAGCAGATCAGCGACAACGTGAGCGTGCTCGTCGATCCGGCGCTGCGCCGGCGGCTCGTCGGCGGCTGAGATCCACACCCTCTGCCCTGCGCTGATCAGCGCCGGGCGGAGATTCCCCCGCCGGCTCGCTCCGAGGCCGAGGCTGGGTCCATGACGCACACCCGTTCGCTTCCACGACTCGACGACACCTCGCCGTCCTCCGCACCGGACGCCCTCGGCGCCCTGACCGCCACCCGCCTCCTCCACCATCGGGTGCTGATCCTGGACCGTGAGCTGGATCAGGCCAACGGCGCCCAGCTCAGCGCGCAGCTGCTGCTGCTCGCCGCCGAGGAGCCGCAGCAGGACATCACCCTGCTCATCAACTCCCCGGGCGGCCTGGTGCCCGCGATGCTCGCGATCGGGGACCTCATGGACCTGATCCCCTGCGACGTGCGCACGGTGGCGCTGGGGATGGCCTACAGCGCCGGGCAGTTCCTGCTCACCCATGGCACCCCGGGCAAACGGATGATCCTTCCCCACGGCCGCGTACTGATGCACCAGGGATCGGCCGGCTTCGGAGGCAGCGCGGCCGACATCGAGCTGCAGGCCGAGGACCTCCGCCGCGGCCGCGACCTCCTCATCGAGCTGACTGCGCAGCGCACCGGACAGAGCGTGGAGACGATCGCCCGGGACTCGGAGCGGGATCGGATGTGGGATGCGCGCGGCGCCGTCGACTACGGATTCGCCGACCGCGTCGTCACCTCCCTCGAGGAGGTCCTGCCGCTGGGCATCCCGTCCCGCGGGGGCACATCGCTCGGCTCCATCACCCCCACCTCGGCACGTCCCGGTTCCGCAGCGGCAGGAGATCTCCGATGAGCACCTACACGATCCCCAGCGTCATCGAACGCACCCGTACCGGCGTCGAGCGCAGCGCGGACGTCTACTCGCGCCTGCTCTCGGATCGCATCATCTACCTCGGCACCCCGATCGATGACGGCGTCGCCAACTCGGTGATCGCGCAGATCCTGCACCTGGAGAACGAATCCTCCGACGCGCCGATCCACCTCTACCTCAATTCAAGCGGCGGTGACGCCCAGGCGGTGCTGGCCATCTACGACACCCTCGCGTACGTGCGCAGCACGGTGGCGGTCACCTGCGTGGGCCAGGCGGTCGCGGCGCCGGTGGTCCTGCTCGCCGCGGGGACGCCCGGGATGCGGTCGGTGCTGCCCCACACCCGGGTGGTGCTGCATCCGCTCGAGGCGCAGGGCCGCGGAGCGGTGCCGGATCTGATCCTCGCCACGGAGGAGGTGGAGCGGATCCGTCGGGCGTTGGAGGCGCTGATCGCCGAGCACTCCGGGCGGTCCCTGGAGCAGGTGCGGCGTGATCTCGAGCGGGAGCAGGTGCTCGACGCCGAGGCGACCGTCGCCTACGGCCTCGCCGATGAGGTGCTGCTCAGGCGGCCGACAGCAGGCTGAGGCGGGGCCGGGCGGCGAGGGAGACCTCGCCGCCCGGAGCCCTCTGCCCGGTGCGCTCAGCGGCGGCGGAGGTGAGATCGAGGGTTGTCGGGCGCACCGGTGCGGGCCTGCGGAAGGTCTCGCCCGCCCGCACGTCCACGGGCTCGTCGGCCCGTGCAGGCCGTTGGAGCAGGGCGTCGTCGGCCGCCCGGAGCAGGAGCTGCCCGACGGTGACCTCGAGGGCGCCGGTGACAGCGGCGAGCAGCTCGGAGGAGGGGTCCTTGCGGCCGCGCTCGACATCGGAGAGATGCTGCATGCTGATCCCCGCGGTGGCGGCGACCTGGGCGAGCGTTCGGCCCTGCCGTCGGCGCTCGTCGCGGAGCACCGCGCCCATCAGCTCGCGCAGCAAGGGTTCCAGATGCTCATCCATATCCCGAGGCTACGCGCGCGCTCCGGGGTGCGCGGCGGGCTCTGCCCAGGGCGGAACCGGGACCCGTCCGAGCGTCCTCCCCATCCGGTGTCGATGCACATCACCCTGCCCCTCCCTCCCGGACGACGGGCCCAGGTGGGACAATCATCCTGATGACCACCCTCGACGCCCCCACCGCCCCGCCCGCGCAGCCCGCCGGCGCCGCTCGTCGATCCCTGACGATCGGCCCGCACACGATCGACACGCCCGTGGTGCTCGCCCCCATGGCCGGCATCACGAACATGGCGTTCCGTCTGTTGTGCCGCGAGTTCGGTGCGATGCACAGCGACGACGACGGCGGGCTGTTCGTCGGCGAGATGGTCACCACCCGTGCGCTCGTGGAGGACCACAAGGAGTCCTGGCGCATGGTGACGATGGGCGAGCGCGAGACACCGCGCTCCGTGCAGCTGTACGGCGTGGACCCGGCCACGGTGCGCCGAGCCGTCGAGATGATCCGCGAGCGCGATCTCGCCGATCACATCGACCTCAACTTCGGCTGCCCGGTCCCCAAGGTGACCCGCCGCGGGGGCGGCGGCGTGCTGCCCTGGAAGTCGGAGCTGTTCACGCGGATCGTGCGCGCCGCGGTCGAGGCCGCCGGCCCCGAGGTCCCCGTCACCGTGAAGACCCGTATCGGCATCGACGACGAGCACCAGACCTTCGCCGACGCCGGGCTCATCGCGCAGGAGGTCGGGGCGGCGGCGATCGCCCTGCACGGCCGCACGGTGGTCCAGCACTACTCCGGCACCGCCCGCTGGGAGAAGATCACCGAGCTCAAGGAGCTGGTCACCGGCATCCCGGTGCTCGGCAACGGCGACATCTGGTCCGCGGAGGACGCGATCTCGATGATGGACCAGACGGGCTGCGACGGGGTCGTCGTGGGTCGCGGCTGCCAGGGCCGCCCGTGGCTGTTCGCCGACCTCGCCGCCGCCTTCGCCGGGAAGCCTGACCGGGTGCAGCCCACGATGGGTGACGTCGCGACGATCTTGCGCCGTCACGCCGAGTTGCTCGTGGAGTTCTACGAGGACGAGGGGCGCGGTCTGCGCGACCTGCGCAAGCACGTCGCCTGGTACTTCAAGGGCTATCCCGTGGGCGGCGAGATGCGCCATCGCCTGGCGACCATGGAATCCCTCGCCGACCTCGATGCCAAGCTCGCCGAGCTCGATCTGTCCAGCCCCTATCCGGGTGCGGCGGTCGAAGGCCCCCGGGGCCGGGCCGGGACCCCGAAGAAGGCCGTGGTGCCCGAGGGCTGGATGACCTCCCGCGAGCTGTCCGCCGACCATGCCGCACGCCTCCACGAGGCCGAGCTCGACACGTCGGGGGGCTGAGCCGTGACCACCTCGCGCACTCCGGGAAGCGTCCCGGAACCGGCAACCGGCTACACGCAGGCCGACGTCGAACGCTGGGCCGACGAATCCCCGAAGTCCCAGGCCCGCACCCCGTTCCAGCGGGACCGCGCCCGCGTGCTGCACTCCTCGGCCCTGCGCCGGCTGGGCGCCAAGACCCAGGTGCTCGGTGCCGGGGCCAACGACTTCGTGCGCACGCGGCTCACCCACTCCCTCGAGGTGGCGCAGGTGGGCCGTGACATCGGCCTAGAGCTCGGCTGCGACCCCGACATCGTCGATGCCGCCTGCCTCTCCCACGATCTCGGCCATCCGCCCTTCGGGCACAACGGCGAGAAGGTGCTCGACACCCTGGCCGCGGATTTCGGCGGCTTCGAGGGCAACGCCCAGACCCTGCGCCTGCTCACCCGGCTGGAGCCGAAGGTGCTGGGGGAGGAGCGCCCCTTCGGTCTGAACCTCACCCGAGCGAGCGTCGATGCGGCGATCAAGTATCCCTGGGCGCGGGGCGAGGGCCCGGACCCGAGGTCTCCGAAGTTCGGTGCCTACGCGGATGATCTCGACGTCTACGAGTGGGCCCGCCAGGGCGCCGTCCCGGGCCGGAAGTGCTTCGAGGCGCAGGTCATGGACCTCGCCGACGACATCGCGTACTCGGTCCACGACATCGAGGATGCGATCACCGGGCGCACCCTGGACCTCGGGAAGCTGCGCGAGCCGATGGAGCGCTCCGCGGCGCTCTACGTCGTGCAGGACTGGTACATGCCGGGTGAATCCCTCGACGCCCTGGACGCGGCGCTGCAGCGCCTCGAGGCGGATCCCTCCTGGATGCTGTCCTTCACCGGCACGATGCGCTCCGCCGCCGCCCTGAAGAACATGGCCAGCCAGCTCATCGGGCGCTTCACCCGCTCCGCGATCACCGCGACCCGCGCCGCCCATGGCGACGGAGCGATGTCCCGCTACGCCGGGGACATCGTGGTGCCGGAGGAGACCCATCTCGAGATCGCCGTGCTCAAGGGCCTCGCCGCGGCCTATGTGATGTCCTCGGCCTCCCAGCAGCCCGTCTACGAGGCGCAGGAGGAGATCATCCACGACCTCTACTCGCGGCTGTGGAACACCGGCACCCAGTACCTGAGCCCCCTGTTCGCCGAACTGTGGGAGGCTTCGCAGGACGACGACACCCGCCGCCGGGTGGTCGTCGACCAGATCGCCTCCTACACGGACGTCACCGCCCGTCGGCTCCACGATGTCCTGTTCGACCGCGCGATCACCCACATCACGGCCGCGGACACCCCGCTGCCCGGACTCGGATCGGAGCTGTGAGGAGTTGGCCCAGGGACTGATCCGGCGTGCTGATGTGGAGCTGGTCCGCGAGCGCTCCCGGCTGGACGAGGTCGTCGGCGAGCACGTCACGCTGCGCACCGGCGGGATCGGTTCCATGAAGGGGCTGTGCCCCTTCCACGACGAGAAGACCCCCTCCTTCAACATCCGCCCGCAGCTGGGCCACTGGCACTGCTTCGGCTGCGGCGAGGGCGGGGACGTCATCTCCTTCGTCCAGAAGATCAACCACCTCAGCTTCGTCGAGGCCGTCGAGGTGCTCGCGGGCCGCTACGGCGTGCAGCTGCACTACGAGGACTCCAAGGACGGGAAGGGCGATCGCCCCGACTTCGGCACCCGTCGCCGCCTGCTCGACGCGCATGCGATCGCCGAGGAGTACTACCGCGAACAGCTCGACACGCCCGAGGCGGAAGTGGGGCGCAGGTTCCTCGCCGAGCGCGGCTTCGACCGCGCCGCCGCCGAACGGTTCGGCGTGGGCTTCGCCCCGGAGGGCTGGGACTCCATCACCGGTGTGCTGCGCAAGCGGGGGTTCACCGAGGACGAGCTGGTGGCCAGCGGCATCGTGTCCCAGGGCCAGCGCGGGGTCTACGACCGCTTCCGCGGCCGGTTGATCTGGCCGATCCGCGAGATCACCGGCAACACCATCGGCTTCGGGGCGCGCCGTCTGCTGGAGTCTGACAAGGGCCCCAAGTACCTCAACACCCCCGAGACCGCGATCTACCACAAGTCCAACGTGCTCTACGGGCTGGACCTCGCGCGCAAGGACATCGCCACCCAGAAACGGGTGGTGGTCGTCGAGGGCTACACCGACGTGATGGCCGCGCACCTCGCAGGCATTCCCACAGCGGTCGCCTCCTGCGGCACCGCCTTCGGTGCGGAGCACGTGAAGATCGTGCGTCGCGTGATGGGGGACTCGAACCGCAGCGCCGGCCTGCGCCTGAACACGGACGGCCGCGGGCTGGCCGGCGAGGTGGTCTTCACCTTCGACGGCGATGCCGCCGGGCAGAAGGCCGCGCTGCGCGCCTTCGAGGAGGACCAGAAATTCGTCGCGCAGACGTACGTCGCCGTCGAGCCCCACGGGATGGACCCCTGCGATCTGCGCCTCGCCCAAGGGGATCAGGCCGTCGTCGACCTCATCGAGGGCCGCAAGCCGATGTTCGAGTTCGCCATCCGTTCCGCGATCTCCCAGGTCGACCTCGACACCGTCGAGGGGCAGGTCACCGCGCTGCGGATGGCGGCCCCGGTGGTGGCGAGCATCCGCGACCGGGCCATGCGCCCGGAGTACGCGCGCCGTCTCTCCGGCTGGCTCGGCATGGACGAGCGGACCGTGCTGCGGGCGGTGCACGATGCGGCACGGAGCGAGGGGCGCGGCGGACGGCACGCGGAGCCGGCGACCCTCGCCGAGCGCCCCGGCGCCCTCGACAACGGCAACGGGCACGCGGGCGCTCACGGCACCGGGAACGGCGCCGGGGCCGGGGGAGAGGGCCAGGAGGCGCTCCCGGCGGCGCGACTCTCGGACGTCGTCAACCCCCGCGACCCCGTCGGCCAGGTCGAGACCCAGTCCCTCGCCGTCATGCTGCAGGCTCCGCAGCTCCTGGACACCGAGACGGTCGGGTCCCTGCCCGACGACGCCTTCCACGTGCCGGCCCTCCAGGGGGTCTGGGACGTCATGCTGGCTGCCGGGACTCTGCTCGATGCCGTGATCGGCACCCTGCACCCGGCGCGCTATCTCGAGCAGGTCCTCGAGATCTCCGGAGAGACCGTGCGGCCGCTGATCGTCGAGATCGCCAACCTGGACCTCCCGGCGCGGGACGAGGCGGGGCTGCAGAAGCTGGGCGGCTCGCTCCTGTCCCGTCTCAGCGAGCTGTCCATCACCCGCGAGTACTCCGTGCTCAAGCAGCGGCTGCAGCGCACCGATCCCTCCGATGCGGAGCGCCATCAGGAGATCCTCACGCGCCTCGCGCAGGTGCAGGAGAAGCGGCGCGCGCTGCGCTCACCGGAAGACTGAGCGCCGTCCGCCGGCGGCGTCGTCGGGCACGCAGCGCGCGCATCCCTTCGATCGATCCGCCCACGGCGAGCGCGAGCCCGATGCCGAGAGCGACGCCCATCAGCGGCTGCTCATGGAAGGCGAGTCCGCCGAGCATGCCGATCCCCACGCTGTAGAGCGACCACAGCAGCCCCGCGATCGCGGCGAAGCCCACGAAGCGCGCCCGCGGGTAGCCGATGGCCCCGGAGGCGACGGTGGTCGCCGTCCGCCCGCCGGGGATGAAGCGGGCGGAGATCAGGAGCATCCCTCCGCGCGTGGTCAGCTCCCGCCGGGCCCACTCGAACAGGGCGCCGCCCCACCGCCGGCGTCGGAACCAGGCCGTCAGCGGCCCGGCTCCGCGACCGAGATGATGAGCGATGACGTCCCCGCCGAGCGCCCCGGCCCAGGCGGAGAGCAGCACCCACGATGCCTCGGGGCCGCTCCCGGTGACCGCGTAGGCCGCCGCGGTGATCACCAGGGTCTCGCCCGGCACCAGCGGGATCACGGCATCCAGCATCGTCACCCCGAGCACGAGGGCGTAGAGCCAGGGAGAGATCAGAAGGGTCTGGGCGAGGTCCAGCACGGCATCCATGGACGAGCTCCTGCATCGGTCGGGCGAGTCGGTCGGGGCGGGGAGAGATCGATCGGTCCGGGAAGGCGGTCCGGGGAGGACCGGTGCAGGGATCCGAGGAGGACCGATGCAGGGACGACGCTAGGGACCGGTGGCGGCACCCCGGAACGGAGCCGGCCCCGCACTCCTGACGGCGCACCGGCACGAGGTTTACGGTTATCCGTCATCGCCCTGGAGGCAGGCCGCCTGCCGCGTCACCGCCCAGCGTTGATAGCTTGCTCAGCGACGGCGGCGATCGCCCCGTCGGCGGCACCCCTCTCTCGGTCCAGGAGCTTCGACCATGCGACTGCCCGATCTCTCCGGCATCCAGCTGCCGCGCGAGCCTGCCCGGATCGTGCGCAGGTCGCTGCGCCACGTCGCGGGCACCGCGCTGGGCCTGGTCCTCGGCCCGCTCCTGCTGCTGACCGCCGTGCTGATGCTGGTGCGCTGGCGAGCGCCCTTCCGTCGGGTGCGCCGTTGGGAGCTGACTCGCCTGCGCCGCGCCTACCGCCTGCAGCTCGGGGACGAGGACGGACGTTTCCTCGGGGGCCGACGGGCGCTGCTCCACGGCGCCCTCGCCGGTCTGCTCGGATACGTGATGATGGATCTGCTGATCCTGGTCGCCGCCGTCGTGCTGGGCAGCTTCACGCAGTCCTTCTACGGCAGCCCCGTCACCCTCGAGTTCGATCTGTGGGTGATCAGCCGTCCGGCGCCGTCCGTGCTGCTGATCTTCGGCACCTCGAGCCTGGTGGCCGCGGCGCTCTACGCGGAGTTCGCGGTGTGGCTGCAGACCCTGCTCCTGCGGCGCTGGACCGGCGTGGTGCGCACCGACGCGCTGGAGAGCCGCATCAGCCGCCTGCTGACCACGCGGCGCGGCGTGGTGCTCGCGATCGATGACGAGCGGCGCCGGATCGAGCGCGATCTCCACGACGGCGTGCAGCAGAACATCGTCTCGCTCTCGGTCACCCTCGCCCGGGCCCGGCGCGCCACGGATCCCGAACGCAGCTCTCAGCTGCTGGAGCAGGCACACACCCAGTCCCAGGCCCTCATCGATGAGGTGCGTCAGGTCGCCTGGCGGATCTATCCGACCGCCCTGGACGAGCACGGTCTGGCGTCGGCGCTCGACGGCGTCGCCGAGACCTGCCCCGTGCCGGTGCACGTCGATGTGCGCCTCGAGGGGGAGGTCCCGCAGGCGGTGGAGTCCGCCGCGTACTTCGTGGCGCGCGAAGCCGTCACCAACGTGGTCAAGCACGCGGTGGCGAGCGATGTGCGGATCACGGTGGTGACCCTCGCGGAGTCCGACCGGCGCATGCTGCGCCTGAGCGTCCAGGACGACGGCATCGGCGGCGCGAACCCCGAGGGTGGGGGCCTCCAGGGTCTGGCCCGCCGCGTGGCCGCCCTGGACGGTAGCGTGAGCGTGGACAGCCCGCTCGGCGGGCCGACGATCATTTCCGCGGAGATCCCCTGTGACTGAGCACCAGAACCGATCCGATCCGTCCCGCGGGCAGCGTCCGCTGAGCGTGATCCTCGCCGATGACGCGGTGCTGCTGCGCGAGGGGGTGCGGAGCCTGCTCGCCGACGAGGGCATCAAGGTGCTCGCCTCGGTCGGTGACGGCGAGGCTCTGCTGGAGGAGGTATCCCGTCACCGGCCCCGCCTGGCCATCGTGGACGTGCGGATGCCGCCGACCCACACCGACGAGGGCCTGATCGCGGCGCTGCGCATCAAACGGGAGCACCCCGAGGTGGGTGTGCTCGTGCTCTCGCAGTACGTCGCGAGGGAGTATGCCAGCGACCTGCTGAGCACGGAGACGCCCGGCATCGGCTACCTGCTCAAGGACCGCATCACCGAGATCGACGGGTTCCTGCGTGCCGTGCATGACGTCGCCGACGGCGGCACCGTGATCGACCCGGCCGTGGTGCGGGCGCTCCTGCGCAACCCCGAGCAGCGGAAGGCCGTCAGCCGCCTGACCCCGCGTGAGGTCGAGGTGCTGGAGACCATGGCCGAAGGGCTCTCCAACCGGGGGATCGCCGACCGGCTGTTCCTCTCGCTGAGCACCGTGGAGAAGGCGATCAGCGCCATCTTCGACAAGCTCGAGCTCACCGGCGACGAGCAGACCAGCCGCCGCGTGCGAGCGGTCCTGCGGTTCCTCGACGAGCAGTGACGGGGCGCGGCCGCGTGCTCATCGGGGTGGCGAGGTGATTGACGCCCGGGTGCCCCGGTGGAATGCTCGACGCCGTCCGTGAACGATCACGGCACGAGCAGAGCGTTCACTGACCGAGCGCCACGATCGGGAGCCCCATCGATGAAGATGTCACGCCGCACCCTTGCCGCCCTCACCGCCGCCGCCCTGCCAGCGCTCGGAGCAGCCTCCGTCGCGAACGCGGCGCCGCCAGAGCTCCCACGGGTCCGAGGCGACGAGGCGCTCGCCCGTGCTCGGGTCGCCGCGGATGTGCTGATGGGGGACTACGACCAGATCAAGGCATGGTTCCCCTCGAGCTGGTGGAACTCCGCCGTCGCCCTGCAGACCATCGGCGACTACATGCTGCGCAGCGGCGACCGTCGCTATCTGGACCAGCTGGACCACACCTTCGAACGCAACAAGGGCCCCTTCCCAGCCGGGGAGCTCTCCGGTGATGAGCTGTACGGCAACTTCACCAGCCGCGCCATCGACGACTCGGGCTGGTGGGCGCTGACCTGGATCACCGCCTACGACCTCACCGGCGAGCAGAAATACCTCGACATGGCCGTGACCATTGGCGAGTTCATGGACGACTTCTGGGACCCCAGCACCTGCGACGGAGGGATCTGGTGGAACGAGGAGCGCACCTACAAGAACGCCGTCACCAACGGGCAGTGGATCCGCCTGACGGCCGAGCTGCACAACCGCCTCCCGGGCGACTCCGCCTGGCTCGAGCGCTCCCAGGTGGCCTGGGACTGGTATCTCGCCAGCGGAATGGCCAACGAGGCCGGGCTGCTCAACGACGGGCTGACGGATGCCTGCGAGAACAACGGCGACCACGTCTACACGTACAACCAGGGTCTGGCGATCGGTGCCCCTCTGGAGCTGTGGCGTGCCACGGGTGATCCCCAGCTGCTGGAGCAGGCGCGCTACTTCGCGGACTCGGCGCTCGCACAGGGAGCCCTGTTCACGGAGGGGATCCTCACCGAGTGGACCGATGTGCTGGGGGAGAGCACCAACGACAACCACAAGCAGTTCAAGGGCATCTTCCTGCGCTACCTGATGGACCTCGCCGACACCACGGGCGATGCCCGGTACCAGGACGTCGTCGCGACGCAGGCGGCGACGATCTGGGAGCAGGACCGCAGCATCACCGACGAGCTCGGGGTGCGCTGGGCCGGCGCGAGCACCGAGGCGTCCCCGAATGTCTTCGACTGGCGCACCCAGGCGAGCGCCCTCTCCGCCCTGATCGCGGATCTTCCGCAGGACGGCGCACGGCGGTCGCTGTCGGCCTCGCTCTCCCAGGCGCCGGTCGTCATGCCCGACACGGACCTGATGACGGTCGACCTCGAGCTGCACGTCGCGATCACCTCCACGCCGGCCCGCGACGTGCGCATCCGCCTCGAGGCCGAGGGTCCCGACGGCTGGGCTCTCGAGGCCGCGGACCACGTCAGCCTGGAGACCTCGGAGACCGAGGGCGAACCGGTGCTCGCCACGGTCCCGGTGCAGGTGACAGTCCCGGCCGACGCCGCCGAGGGCACCCAGCTGATCACCGTGACAGCGAGCGCTCCCGGCGGCCTGGAGTACGCAGCCCGGAGCGAAGTCGTGGTGGCCCGCAGCATCGACTTCGACGGCGGCACCCAGGACGGCCCCTGGCTGTGGGACGCCGGCGGCTCCGGCGTCACCGACGAGCCCGGCCGCTTCGCCGACGGGAGCAGCTACTTCATCTACCGCTTCCCGTTCCCGGCGAGCACGGCGACGGCGGAGCTCACGGTCACGATCAGCAACCAGTATCTGGTGGATCTCGGGGCCGACGGGGAGACCTGGACCAGGGTGCTCGCCGAGGACGAGCCGCTCCGAGATGCCTCGAACCGCGCCGATCACACCTTCGACCTGGCTCCGTACCTCGAGGGGGAGGACAAGGATGTCTACCTGCGCGTGTCCGACGCCTTCCCCGAGGACGGCTGGGGCGGTCAGGTGCACCATGTGAGCGCGCAGTACAGCGGATCCTGAGGGGGAGCCGCCTGGTGGCTGTGCGGCGGCGAAGGTCCTCGATCCCTCGTGGACGGACCTCCGCCGTCGGAGGTCGGTTCATCGAGATGACAGCCGAGCGACCAGGGGTGGCGTAGGGTCCATCCACCCCAGTCCACGAGATCTCGGAGGACACGCCATGACCGCCTCAGGGTCGCGCCGCGGATTCCTGCTCCTGGCGGGCTCCTGCGCAGTTCTGCTCGCCGGCTGCTCGGATGCCCTCCCTCGGGACTCCCAGGGAGCATTGCGTCGGGCGACCGGGGGCACCCTGTACGTCGGCGCCTCCGAGAACGCGCCGTGGACGGAGTTCGACTCCCCCGGCAGCGTGAGCGGGACGGAAGCGGACCTCATCGAGGGCTATGCGGCACGCATCGGCGCGAGCATCCACTGGGAGACCGCGGCGATGAGCGACCTGGCGACGATGATGACGGACAACGAGCTGGATCTGATCATCGGCGGTCTCACGGCCGACACCCCCTGGTCGGACAAGATCTCACCGACCCGGCCGTACCAGGAATCCCGCGGCGTCGATGGCTCGACGGAGAAGATGGTCATCGGCGTCCGGCCCGGCGAGAACGCTCTGCAGGTCTCCCTCGAACGGTTCCTCGCCGAGGAGAAGGGGGAGCTGTGAACGAGCGCGGCGAGCCGGCCCCGGAACGCACCTCGACGTCCGGGCGCGATGCCCTGCCCGAGGAGCAGCAGAAGATCCTGGCGTCGACGATCCGGTTCCAGTGGGTCTCCATCGTCGTCCTCGTCGTCTCGATCCTGGCGGTCGCGATCGTGGCGGGGTCTTCGCAGGCGATGAAGGTCGCCTGGCTCGAGGACTCGATGTCCCTCCTGCCGCCCATCGCCTTCCTGGTCGCCGCCCGCCGGATCCGCAAGCCGTCCAGCAGGGAGTTCCCCTACGGTCACCATCGCTCGATCGGGGTCGCGCACGTGGTCGCGGCCGCCTCGCTGCTGGCGATGGGTGCATTCCTGGTTATCGACTCGACTATGACGCTCGTGAAGGTCGAGCGGCCGCCCGTCGGGTTGATCGTCCTGTTCGGTCACGGGATCTGGGCGGGCTGGTTGATGATCGGCGTGATGGTCGTGACGAGCATCCCGCCCGTGTTCATCGGTCGCCGGAAGATGAAGCTCGCGGAGTCGCTGCACGACAAGGTGCTGTACGCCGACGCGGACATGAACAAGGCGAATTGGACGTCCGCCCTGGCGACGATCATCGGGGTGCTCGGCATCGGTGTCGGTCTGTGGTGGGCGGATTCCATCGCGGCGATCGTCGTGTCGATCTCGATCCTTCACGACGGGGTCAAGAACTTGCGGGCATCGATCGGTGGTCTCACCGACGGTCGTGCCCGGACCTTCGACGGCAAGGAGCCTCATCCCCTGACCGAGAAGGTGGAGGAGGTCGCTCGGAGCACGGCGTGGGTGGCCGACGCCGTGGGCAGGGTCCGCGACGAGGGGCACGTCTTCCACGTCGAGATGTTCGTCGTGCCCGTCGAGGGCGCTGTGGTGACCGGTCAGCACTGCGAGGATCTCCGCACCGCGTTGTCGGAGGTGGAGTGGAAGATCCATGACGTCGTCATCGCTCCGGTCGCTGAGATCCCCGCAGAGCAGGCGTTCCGCGCTGACTGACCGGTCGTGTCCCGGCACACCGCCGTCTCGTCGCCTCTACGGAGCACCCGCCCGCACGACGCGCGCTGTCCAGCACGGAGGATTCTCTCGCGGGACCCGCCATACTCAGTGGACCGTCGAGGAGAGGTCGTAGAGGCATGAGCGAGAACGTCGATTCCGGGTCCGCGGTGTCGACCGTGGTGCGGCAGCGCATCCGGGGGCTGCGTCAGGCACGGGGCTGGAGCCTGGAGGCTCTTGCGGCGCGCTGTCAGCTCAGCACATCGACCCTGAGCCGGATCGAGACCGGCCATCGCAGCATCGGCCTGGAGCAGCTGGCCCCCTTGGCCCGGGCGCTGGAGACGACGATCGATCAGCTGGTCGCCTCGGATCAGGACGACGACGTGGTCATCCGCCCGGTCGCCCACGAGGAACCGGGCCTGACCGTGTGGGCGCTCTCGCGGGATTCCCCGCAGCATGGCGGGGCCATGGTGGCCAAGATGCGCATCACCAGCCAGCGTCGGCATGGGCCCGGAAGTCTGGCCGTCCATCCTGGTCGAGAGTGGTTCATGGTCCTCTCGGGAGTCGCGATGCTGCATCTGGGGGAGCGACGGATCACCGTGGAGGCCGGCCAGGCTGCGGAGTTCAGCACCATGACACCGCACTCCATCGGCACGCTCGAGGGGACGGTCGAGCTCCTGACCATGTTCGATGCAGAGGGCGAACAGGCCCATCAGCAGTCCAGCCGACCCGGGAAGTAGTTCTGCCCCAGAGCAGATGTTGCGGTTATCGCAAAGCGCGTTGTGCATTATGGGATGACTGGGCATCCTGGATGCATGCAGACAGATCCATCGGGCCTGAGCCCTTCCATTCCCGGGAGCCACCGCCACCACGTCGGCGGCCCCGGTCTCGCCGACATCGCTCCGACGGACGGCACGACGCGTGACGACTCTGCGATCAGGGGCGGCGCCGCGGGGAGCATCGCGCAGGTGCTCGAGCTGGATGCAGACGTCATGGCGGAACATCTCCAGGCGGTGATCGCGTGGATGCCTGTGCACGGCGCTCCGGCGCGGATCGTCGATCTCGGTGCCGGGACGGGCGCGGGGACCTTCGCCTTGCTCCGCGCGTTCCCCGCCGCGACGGTGACTGCTGTCGATTCGTCGGCAGAGCACCTCGAGCTACTCCGGGACCGTGCGCGCCGTGAGGGTCTCGAGCACCGCGTTCGCACGCTCGAGGTCGATCTCGACGCGCCAGACTGGCCTGATCTGGGCCGGCCGGATCTCGTCTGGGCCTCTGCCTCGATGCATCACCTCGCCGACCCTGATCGCGCGATCCGCACCGTCCGCGAGGCACTCGAGCCGAAGGGTCTGTTCGTCGTCCTCGAGCTCTCCGGCATGCCCCGATTCCTCCCACCGGACGCCCCGGAGAGCCGCCCCGGCCTCGAGGAGCGCAGCCATGCTGCCCTCGCCCCGGCGACGACAGCTCACATGCCCCATCGGGGTGCGGACTGGGCGCCGAAGCTCACCGCCGCCGGCTTGGACGTCGCTGCTCATCTGCCTCTGGACGTCACCATCGAGTCCGCCCGGAGCGACGCGATCGGGCCCTATGCGCTCGCCGTGTTCACGGGACTCCGCCGCGCGTCCGCGGGACTCCTTCCGGCCGAGGACGTCGAGGCGCTCGACGAGCTCCTCGACACCGCCGGTCCGCACAGCATCCTGGATCGATCCGACCTCACCCTGCGGACCACCCGCCGCGTCTGGGCCGCGCGCAAGCCGGCCCGCGTGGACGGCCCCGGGGGCTACGCGTCGTTCTCTGCAGCGGCAGAGGCCGCGAACTGCGAGCGGGTGCTCGGGAACAGACGGCACGGCCTCGGGGCCGACGTTCGAGGCTGACCCTCTCTGGCGTCGTGCGCTCCCGTCGCTCTGTGCGGGTCAGCGGCGGGTGCGGACGGCGGCGACGCTCGCCTCCGGTCGGAGGTCGAGTCGTCGCAGGAGCTGGGCGTTCAGGGCGACCACGATGGTGGACAGGGACATGAGGATCGCGCCGACGGACATCGGCAGCACGAATCCGATGGGGGCGAGGACTCCGGCCGCGAGCGGCACGGACAGCAAGTTGTACCCCGCAGCCCACCAGAGATTCTGTCCCATCTTGCGATAGGCGGCGCGGGAGAGCTCGATGACCGAGAGCACCGAGCGCGGATCGGAGCTGGCGAGCACGACCCCGGCCGAGGCGATCGCCACGTCGGTGCCCGCACCGATGGCGATGCCGACGTCGGCCTGCGCGAGGGCGGGGGCGTCGTTGACGCCGTCGCCGATCATCGCGACCTTCTTGCCCTCCTTCTGGAGCTGCGCGACCTTCGAGGACTTGTCCTCGGGGCGCACCCCGGCGAAGACCCGGTCGATCCCGAGCTCACGGCCCACGCTGTTCGCGACCGCCTCGGCGTCGCCGGTGATCATGACGACCTCGACGCCCAGGCTGTGCAAGGCATCGATGGCCTCACGAGATTCGGGGCGCACCTCGTCGTGGAGCTTGAGGCCACCGATCACGTCGCCGTCACGGAGGACGTGGAGGATGATCGCGCCCTCCTGGCGCCAGGCCTCGGCCTCTGCGATCTCGCCCGCTCCCGTCTCGTCGAGCAGGCGTGGACCGCCGACGCGGATCTCGTGCCCGTCCACCTGGGCGCTCACGCCCAGAGCGGGGGTGGAGCTGATGTCGGAGCCCGCAGGGATCTGTGTCCCCTCGGCCTGAGCTCTGGCGATGATGGCGCGGGCGAGCGGGTGCTCGCTCTCCGTCTCGGCGGCGGCCGCCAGGGCCAGCACCTCGGTCTCGTCGACGCCGACGGTGATGATCTCGGCGAGGCTGGGCTCGCCCGTGGTGAGGGTGCCGGTCTTGTCGAACAGGACGGCGTCGACCGTCCGCATCGCCTCCAGCGCCAGGCGGTCCTTGATCAGGACGCCGCCGCGGGCAGCGCGCTCGGTGGCGATCGAGACGACCAGCGGGATCGCGAGGCCCAGGGCGTGGGGGCAGGCGATGACCAGGACGGTCACCGTGCGGACCACGGCCTCGTCGGGCATGCCGAGCAGCGACCAGACGATCGCGGTGATCACGGCGGCTCCGAGCGCGAACCAGAACAGCCACGCCGCAGCGGTGTCTGCGATGCGCTGGGCCCGGGAAGAGGAGTTCTGGGCTTCGGTCACCAGGCGCTGGATGCCGGCGAGCGCGGTCTCGTCGCCGGTGGCGGTGACCTCGATGCGGAGGCTGGAATCGGTGGCGACCGTGCCGGCCACGACGGAGTCTCCGGTGGATCGCGACACGGGGCGGGACTCGCCGGTGACCATGGATTCGTCCACGTCGGCGCGGCCCTCGCGGATCGTGCCGTCGGCCGGGACGCTCGCTCCGGGTCGCACCAGGACCAGGTCCCCGTGTCGCAGCTCGGCGGGCGGGACGCTCACCAGCTCGTCCCCGTCGATGCGCTCGGCCATGTCGGGAAGCAGCGCGGCGAGGGAGTCGAGCGCGGACGTCGTCCGGGCGAGAGAACGCATCTCGACCCAATGCCCCAGCAGCATGATCACGACCAGCAGGGCGAGCTCCCACCAGAACTCGAGCTGGTGGTCGAGGAGCCCCAGGGTCGCTCCCCAGGAGGCGAGGAAGGCGACCGTGATCGCGAGCCCGATCAGGAGCATCATCCCGGGCTGGCGCGAACGGATCTCGGAGACGGCCCCGGTGAGGAAGGGGCGCCCGCCCCAGATGTACATGACGGTGCCGAGGAAAGGACCGATCCAGGCGGCGCCGGGGAACTCGGGAATGCTGTAGCCGAGCAGCATCGCGAACATCGGCGAGAACACGACGACCGGAACCGCGATGAGCAGGTTGATCCAGAACAGCCGACGGAACTGCCCGACATGGTCTCCATGGCCGGCGTGGCCACCGTGCCCGGAGTGACCCTCGTGGCCCGGTTGGTCGTCGTGGCCCGAGTGGTCGTCGTGTCCCGGGGGACCGTCGCCGACGTCGAGGGGCCCGTGGTCGCGGTGGGTGCGGGGAGCGTCGTGCTCCGCGGCGCGAGGATGGGCGCCATGAGAGGTGGGGGAGGGATGGGAGTGCTGCATGCCGGCATCTCCGCGGGCGTGACGGGGTGAGTGGTCGTCAGCGTTCATAGCCCCGACTGTATACCCGTAGGGGGTATGTGTCGAGGGTGTGGATTCCGCTGTGAGCCTCGATCGCGGCGCCGTCTGGGACCTCCGGTCAGCAGGCAGCGCTTCGCGGGGACACCTCAAGATCTGCTCTAGATGTTCCGTGAACGGCCTCGCAGCGCCACGGCGCCCGGCATCGAGGATCAGACTGGTGCTCATGAGGAGTGAATCGGATCGAGCGGCAGCGATGGTCCTCGTCGTCGAGGACGAGGTGGCGCTCTCGCATGTGATCCAGGCGTACTTGGCGACGGCCGGCTACGCGACGGCCAGTGCGCGGAGCGGACCGGAGGCGGTGGAGCTGGCTCGCATCGTGTCGCCGGATGTGATCATCCTCGATCTCGGACTGCCCGGTCTCGACGGGCTGGAGGTGATGCGGAGGATCCGTGCGTTCTCCGACTGCTATGTGCTGATCACGACGGCTCGGACCGAGGAGGTGGATCGCCTGATCGGCCTGTCGGCGGGCGCTGATGATTACCTCACCAAGCCCTTCAGCGTGCGCGAGCTCGTCGCCCGGGTCCAGGCAGTGCTGCGGCGATCCCGTTCCGAGTTCGAGGCACCCGATCGGCGAACGGTACGTACCTTCGGGGACCTGGAGATCGACATGACTGCGCACGAGGTGCGCCTCGCCGGTCGGCCGGTTCCGCTGACCCCTACCGAGCGCGGCCTGCTGATGACCTTGGCCGATCGACCCGGGCAGGCATTCAGCCGCCGCCAGCTGATGGAGACCGTGTGGGGCGACGGCTGGGTCGGGGACGACCACATCGTCGATGTGCACATCGCCAACCTGCGACGGAAGCTCGAGGAGACGGCGGAGTCCGCGCGCTACGTCACCACGGTGCGCGGGATCGGATATCGGATGGGAAAGGGGTGAGCTCGTGACCGCACCCAGCTCATCGGCTCGCACGGATCCCTCTGGCACGAGCCTGGCCTCACGGCTGATGACCGGCCAGCTCATCGTGCTGCTCGCGGGCGCCCTCAGCATCACCGTCCTGACGGTGCTCATCGGGCCCGCCGTCTTCCACTACCACCTGCTCCAGACCGACCTTCCCGTCGGCAGTGCGGAGCTTCTCCATATCGAGCGTGCCTACCGCGATGCGCTCGCGCTGGCCCTCGGCGTCGGACTGGTCGTCTCCCTCCTGGCGGCGGGACTCGTGACCTGGCGACTGGCTCGACGACTCCGCCAGACACTCGTCGGCCTCACCCAGGCTGTCGACGAGCTGTCGCGGGGCCACTACTCCACCCGAGTACCTGCCCTCGGCTCAGGGACCGAGCTCGACGCGCTGGCGGCCACACTCAACGACATGGCAGCACAGCTCGATGCCGTCGAAGAGACCCGACGACGACTCCTCTCCGATCTCGCCCATGAGCTGCGCACACCCATCGCCACGCTCTCGGCGCATCATGAGGCGATGGCCGACGGGGTCATCGAGCCGGAGGCGGCCATGCCCGTCCTCGTCAGCCAGACCGTGCGACTGTCCCGGCTGGCCGACGACGGGAGCGAAGTGTCCCGGGCCGAGGAGGGCCAGCTCCCAGTGGAGCTCCGGCCCATGACCGTCGACGATCTGCTGGAGTCGACCATCCAGGAATGGGAGGAGAGGTTCGAGGCAGCAGGCGTGTCGTTGACCCTCGAGACTGCACCGGGCCGACCTCCGACGATCCAAGCAGACGCGGACCGCCTCTCCCAGGTGCTCGGGAACATTCTGAGCAATGCTCTGCGGCACACCCAGGCAGGAGGCACCGTCGCCGTCTCGGCAACCACGCGAGCCAGCACGGTGGAGATCACGGTGGCGGACGACGGCGAAGGATTCACCACTGAGGACGGCCCCCGCCTGTTCGAACGCTTCTTCCGCGCCGACACCTCCCGCACCCGCGAGAACTCGGGGTCGGGCATCGGGTTGACGATCAGTCGAGCCCTGGTCGATGCGCACGGCGGGATCATGACCGCCTCGAGTGACGGGCCCGGCCGGGGAGCCACCTTCACGATCAGCCTTCCCCGCGCGACCGCTGAGCGCTGGGCCGTCGCGGAGGGCGGGCTCAGCGGGCGGACGATCGTGGTGAAGCTGCCGATCCGGGGCCCGTGCTCGGCGCAGCCGTCTTCAGCGCCGGGGCCTCCAGCCGGCACGGTGGGCGGGAGGCGAACCGGACAGTGATCACCACGGGGAGCCGAGCAGCGCCGTGGACTCGACGGCGTCGCGGTCGTCGGTCCTTCCCTGGATCTCCAGGGGTCCCCGCGACATTCAGGGGGATCCCGACCACGACACCATCTCCGGAGACATTCCCGGCACTCGCATCGCTCGCCGCGTTCGAGCAGCTGCCGCCGCACGCCTAGATGACAGGGGTGCCGGCGAGCAAGTCCCTGGTCAGGCGGAGCACAGTGCGCCGGCTCGGGCCGCTCATGTCAGCTGGAGACTGGTCAGGCAGGTCAGAGCATCCTCCGCCTGGGTGTCGATCGAAGCGGTCCCGGTGACGTCCTCGACGGTGCAGGTGAGCTCGACGGTGATGCCGCGCGGCATCCAGAGACCGAGGAATCCGTTGTCATGCGTCGTGCGGGTGCCATCTTCGAGCGTCTCTCCCGAGCTGCTGTCGACCGCCCTCACGGTGATCTCGCGGTTGCTCAGCTCTCCGCGGCAAGTGGTGAGGCTGTGGAAGGCGCACTCATGGGTGGTCTCCAGGTACGGGGCCACCGACAGGTAGAACAGGCCCTCAGGCAGGGGCAGCTCAGCCTCGCGTCCTACCTCGTCCTGGAGCTGGAGTGACACGGGGGTGACGCTCGCGATCAGGTCCTGAGGGCGCTCGGCCACCGGGAGCGCTTCGAGCTGATCGATGATCGCGCGCGCGTCGGCGTCTGCGAAGCCGTGCGCTTCGAGCAGGTCCTCGTCGCCCGTGGCGACCGTGCGCTCGGCAACGCCGGTGCCGCAGCCGGCGATCACGATCGGGAACAGTCCGGCACCGATCATGAGCGAACGTCGGGGAAGTCGGGCGCCGCGGCCGCGGCGCCGTGGGAGTGCGTTCATCAGGCAGGCTCGATCTCGCTCTCGACGACCCACTTATGGTTCGTCATCATCATCCCGTCGGACTCGTAGTCGACCATGTACACCGTCTCCTCGATGACGCTGTCGATGGTGGCTTCGGCGCCCTCCATGCCGGCCATGTGATCGGCGGTGATGGTCACCGCGGTGCCCTCGGCTAGCGATGCCTCGCCCGGGTTCTCGAGCTCCTCGTGGACGACCCACTTGTGGTCGGTGACCGGATCGCCGCCATCGGTGGGCGTGAAGCTTACCGAATAGGTGGTGGTGTCGAAGGCGCCCGAGATCGTCGCCGTGGCTACCTCCATGCCCTCCATGTGGTCCGCGGTGAGCGTCACCTCCGCGCCGACTGGATACTCGGGATCCTCCGCGGGCAGCATCCACTCGGGGGCAGGCCCGCCGTCCATCGGGTGCTCCATGTCCCCGTGGCCATCACCATCGGACGCCTCTGACCCGCCCGAGGTCAGACCGCCATCAGACCCGCTGTCAGAGCATCCAGCAAGGACGATCGAACCGGCAACGACGAAGGTTGCGAGTCGACCGAAAGAACGACGGGATTGCATACGTTTCTCCTAGTCAGAGGATACTTTGTGCCAGCTTATGACCCGTGGGTCAAGGTCTCCTCAAGATCAGATCCGGTTCTCTTGAGCACACTGTTCACCAGTGGGTCACTACCGTCTCAAGACCACACGGCCCACTCACGTCCGCCGCTCATGGCGCGCTGGCTGCCGTCGAGGAACGGGCTGGTGAACGCTTGTCTCTTGGGAGCGAGAAGGAGCAGGCCGAGCTCCGCACGTCGCATCGAGGCTTCGGACCCACCCGAAAGACGTCGGCGCGATCGACCAGCAGATGCTCGCCGCATATATCCGGGCCGGCTTCGGGGGCGACCGGACCTGCACGGCGTGCGCAGGCACGTGCTCGGACGAAGTCGCGGTCACCGGCCTGACCCCGTTCATCCGCAGGAAGCAGGATGTCGCCGATGACTGCGAGGCCATCTGACGGGTCGGATCCCGTCAGGCGGGCACAACGTCGCCCTCAGTCGTGCCCCAGCTCGAGGCGAGTCAGGCAGCATGCCGGGCCGGCGCCGAGGGGCGCGAGAAGCATGCCGGCATGCACGAGGACTCAGCACGGGCGGACGTCTGCCGCCGCTGTGAAGAGGCTCGTGCCGACCTGCTGGACGCCATCGCCTGAGGCACGGCATCTCTGCGTAAAGGGAGCCCCGACCGCCGGTCGGGGCTCCCGTTACACTGGTGTCGGCGCGTCGGATCAGCGGAACGTGACGAAGGTGGGATTGCCCCAGATGGTCCGCTCGGTGACGGAACCGGCGCTGTTGCCGGCGTCGATGACCGTGTCGCCACCCGCGTAGACCCCCAGGTGGCCGGGCCACACCACGAGGTCGCCGGGCTGGGCCTCGGACTTCGAGATCGTGGTGCCGGCCGCCTCCTGCTGAGACGAGGTGCGGGGCAGATCGATACCGACCTGTGCGTACGCGTAGGCGCTCAGGCCCGAGCAGTCGAAGCTGACGCCCGGCTTGGACGTGCCCCACGAGTACGTGACGCCGACCTGGCTGCGCGCGGCGTCGACGATCGCCTGCCCCGAGCTGCTCGCCGAGGACGCGGCGGCAGGAACAGAGGTCCCCCCGCCGGAGACCGGCGCGGCGCTGCCAGTCAGCGCGCCCTGGGTCTTCGGTCCCACGACTCCATCGACCTGAAGGTCGTGGCTGCGCTGGAAATCCTTCACGGCCCCGTTGGTGAGTCCGCCGAACTTGCCGTCGACCGACAGCGAAGCACCGTGCTCGTTCAGGGCCGACTGGAGCTGCTCGACGGCGGTGCCCTCAGAGCCCCACCGCAGCTTCTCGGATGCCACGGCAGACTTCGCGTGCGCAGGAGCCGGCGCAGCCGGAGCGGCAGCTGCCGCCGAAGCGGCAGGCGCGGCAGGTGACGCCGCAGGAGCGGCCTGCGCCGGGCCCGCGAGCAGAGCGGAGCCGATGACGACTGTGCCGAGGACAGCGGCACCGCCGGTGCCCCGCAGAGCGCGGCCAGCGGTCCCGGCGGGGGTCACTGCTCGGCCGAAGGCGCGGTGGGTGTTGGTCTGGGCCATGGTTCTACTCCGTAATTTTCCCTCCTCGAGACGAGAGGGAGTCGATGACTTCGTCAGCGCCACAGCGACGGCCGAGCAAGCAGCGAGGCGCCGGCTCATGTCGTGGGCAGTGAGTTCAACGTACGGGCCGCGCCGCTCGATCTACGGAGGCATGGAACGTCCTGCTTGAAAATTTAACCGCGGCTTTACTCACGATCCTCAGATACACCAGGAGGGTAGGTCCACCTTTACTCGTGCGGTCAAAAGGATGACGCGCGAGATCGAACGCCGTCTCAAGATTGTCTTCAGACAGCGCTGTGTCATGCAGTGGACCAGCCCAGCGTGCGAGCGTGGACGCACCGCGGTGCGTCAGGTCATGGCGTTCCGATGAACAGAACGGACTGGTGGGCAACGGCTCGGGCGATCTCCGTCGTCTGCGGTCGGTTCTCGTGCGTCCGGGACGGGGACGCCTGATCGGCACCGGAGAAGTGGACGAGGCCTATTTCGGCGCGGATGAGCCGGGATTGCCTGGCGGGCCAACGGTAAGAGGACGCTGGTCGGAGCAGCCGCCGAGATCGCCGAGTACCTCGAATACGGCCGCGATCGCACGAGGACCCTCGCAGACGGGCCTGCCTCCGCCAGTATCCCGTCACCACCGGCCACATCGAGCTCGGTGCCATGGTCAACACTGACGCGTGGTCGAGCCGGTAACCATGGCATTGGGCAGGTGCTGAGTCTACGGTCAGCGGTCCTGCTCGCCGCCAGAGAGGCGACGCATGAATGCTCGTTGAACTTTGTTCTGGTCGCGTTCGGCCAGGGTGAGCACGAGGCGCGATTGCTCGCCTGTGACCTTCGGTGCCTCGGGCAGGACATCTTCTGCAATACCGGCGAGCTCCGCCGCGAGGCCGTCGAGCTCCGCCGTCGATGTCCTGTCGTCGATGTCGTCGAAGCGCTCCTGGGCCGCAACGATTCTCGACCGCACCTCGGGTCGGAGCTGGTTCGGCCCAAGCGCAGTGAAGTCCCGTTCAACCAGGTCAGGACGACGATCGGATACTCCCGAGGGGGTAGTCGTGAGCGCTTTGCGGCCACGGCGAACCCCTTCCAGGCCACCTACTTTCATCAACCGAGCAGTCTGGTCCCGGCCGATGTCCCAACCGGCCCGGCGCATCGCCTGGTGCATCTTGCGATACCCGTAGACGCCGTAGTTCTCGGCGTGGATCCGTCGGATCTCACCAATCAGCACCTCGTCGCGGAGGGCCCGGGCAGAGCTCGGGCGCTGCGTCGCGGCTCGATAGCTGCGGGAGGTGAGGAACCCACAGTCTGTCGCGCTGAGCACGCGGCAGAAGGCCTCGACCCCGAACTGATCACGGTGCACGTCGATGAACCGGATCATTTCGGCTGCGGAGGCTCTCGCGTGACATACGAGAGATCATTTCTCGCTCTTAACTCGCTCCTCCGCGGCCCGGAATGTACCGAAACGGGTAAACCTGCTGGTCAAGTAGCCCAGGCGGGGCTTGAACCCGCGACCGACGGATTCTCGGTTAGCTAGTCTGCCACCTGCACCAACCGTCTGCGTCGTGCCTGGACACGGCTAGATCCTGTGCGTAGTTGTTGACGCTGAGATATGCATGGGGACGGCAAAACACAGGACAGACACAGAGCTCTGTGTTTTCACGAGGTCTGGTCTGTCTCAAGGTCGAGAAGCTGCACCAGGTCCTCCAGTGAGCCCCAGAGTGACGGGAGGGCAGGGTGCTCCTGTACGGCGTCGGCACCGAGCTCGTGCACGGGGAGGGCGTCGGGAGTCCATAGCGCTACTTCGTCGCCGTTCTCGTCCCAGGCGGCGCAGGTGCCGAGGAGCATCAGGGGCAGGCGGTCGGGCTCGTCGGGTAGCAGGGCCACGGGCACTACGTCGAACGCCAGGAGGTCCCCCTCCCACGAGGTGCGGTCCTCCCACCACGTCGTGATGCAGGCGGCGCAGTCGCACCAGTGCGGCACCTCGACAGCTACGCCGATCCCGTGGTCCAGGTCCAGCACTGCTGCACGCCAGGTGCTCGTCACGCTCTCGATCATCGCTCCCTCTCCTCCCCGAGCACGATGCCCTGGGGTCGGATTAGCGTACTGACCTGCGAGTCTGTGCACCTGCTAGGTGGCCGGCGCCTGGGATAGCAGGTGCACCTTCAGGCGCTCGAGCTGCACAGCGGCGTGCACGTCATGGCAGGTCGAAGGGGTGCCTGCTATCTCTCAAGGTGCAGGTGAGTGCTGGGGGAGGACGGCCCGACCACTTGGTAGGGAGGGGTTGAAGCGCTTGGAGGTCAAGGCTCTGACCTGCACGTCTGGGGATCGTTATCGTTTCGTTACCAGAATGGCCGTGGAAACGTCCTGACAAAAGGGGTCTACGTACCTAGTGGCGCGTGTCGTTAGTTAGTTTACGGTTCGTGGTTTGGGATCATGGGGGC
>NZ_JABUXW010000091.1 GCF_014897585.1 Brachybacterium tyrofermentans
CACCGTGATGCCTCATGTCAATACCTCCGGATGAGTTGGTCGTTGCCTCAGGTGCAGATCTCCGGGGCGGTGGGTCGTTGCCTCAGGTAATTCCTCCGGTTACCCGGTGAGCTCGTCGGCTTGGGCGTTCCGGTCGTGGTGGGTGCGGCCCTTGGCCTGGGAGAGGGTCTCGAGTCTGCCGGTGAGGTCGAGGATCTGGCGTTGCAGCGCGCCGAGGCGCAGGCGCTTGAAGCGTGCGTTCATCGTGATCACGGGTCGTTTGCGGATCGCGGAGTGGGCCCGGGCGCGCTGGTGCGGGGTGGCGGCCTGGTGGTACTTCTTGGCGACCTTGGCCCCGTCGCGGTGCTTGGAGGCGAGCTTGAGGCTGGGCAAGAAGTAGTTCGCGAAGGCGTCGTCGGCGTCCCAGATCTGGTTGAGTACCTCCAGCTCGGCGGGGGTGTCGTAGCGGTAGTAGCCGACCAGCTCGCGAACCCGGGCCCAGTTCTTCTGCTCGACGTAGCAGCCATCGTTCTTCTTGCCCGACCGTCCGCGGGTGAAGGTGATCTTGCGCTGCTCGCAGTAGGTCAGCAGGTGGTGGTTGATGAACTCGCTGCCGTTGTCGGAGTCGATGCCGCGGATCGGGAAGGGGAACATCGCCGCGGCGTGGTCGATCGCCTCGATCACCCAGACCCGGGCGCGGTTGGGCACTGACCGGTTGACCGTCCAGCCGGTGGTGATGTCGGTCATGGTCAGGGTGTAGCAGTACTCTCCGGCCGCGACACCGCCGTCGTGGGCGACCAGGTCGATCTCGACGAACCCCGGGGTGGCGTCGTCCCAGTCGGCGAAGGTGCGGATCGGAATCTGGTGCTTGAGCAGCGAGCCGGGTTTGGTGCGCGAGCGTCCCCGCAGGGTCATCCGCTGCCGTTCGCCGGCGAGCATCCGGTCGATTGTGGCCGCCGAGACCCGGGAGAGCAGTTCGGCTTGCTCATCGCTCAGGTCGATCTCGCCCTCGGCGCGCAGCAG
>NZ_JABUXW010000012.1 GCF_014897585.1 Brachybacterium tyrofermentans
CAGTAGCACCCTCATCGTAAGAGGGCCCACTGTCCGAAAACCACGCGGCACCTCAAAGGGGTGAAGAGGTCATGTCGGGTCCTTTCCCGGGAAGGTGCGGGTCTTGTGTGGTGGTGAGGGGTGCGTGGTGGTGCGGGGTGCGGGGTGGTGCGGGGTGCGGGGTGCGTTGGGGTAGGTGGCTTCGGGGCGGTCGAGGCCGGCGGGAGGCGGTCGGAGGTCGGCGGTCGGCGGTCGGCGGTCGGCGGTCGGCGGTCGGCGGTCGGCGGTCGGCGGTCGAGATGGCCTGACGCGTCGGTATGAGGGGTCGATAGCGACGCGTCAGACCTCATCGGCGCGAGCGCTCGGCGCGTGAGCTCGGTGCGTGAGCTCGGTGCGAGAACTCGGTGCGTGAGCTCGGCACGTGAGCTCAACGCGAGAACTCGGCACGAGAGCCCAGCGCGAGAGCTCAGCGCAGGCGGATCACGCCGCCGGCCTCGCGGAACTCCCATTCGATGCGCTCGAGGGTGAACTTCTTGGTCTCGGGGATGCGCAGGAAGTACCAGATCACCGCGAAGATGTTGATCGCCGCGAAGATCCCGTACGTGGCGACCGGGCCGATCCCGTCCATCATCACGGGGAAGGTCACGGTGACCGCGAGGTTCGCGATCCACAGGATCATCACCGCGAAGCCGTTGGCCGCGCCGCGGATCGCGTTGGGAAAGATCTCCGAGAGCATCACCCACATCACCGGTCCGGGGCCGGACTGCATGCCGAGCATGAACAGCACGATCACCAGCACCACGAGGTAGGGCACGAACGGCGGGATGTCCGGCGAGACCGCCCCGTCGGCCGTGATGTACGGATCGATGCCGAGCAGGAAGATCGCGGTCATCGCGATGAGCGACAGGGTCAGGATGGTCTGGCCCACCAGGAGCACCTGGCGCCGGCCGAAGCGACGCAGCGCGAGCAGGCCCGCGGCCGAGCCGATCACCGAGGCGAGACCGGTGAAGACGTTGAGGATGATCGAGGCCTGGGCGTCGAAACCGGCCGCCATCAGCACCTTCGGCGCGTAGTACATCATCGTGTTCACGCCGGTGAGCTGCTGGAGGATCGCGAAGATGCCGCCGAAGATGATGATCGAGCGCAGCCACGGGACCCGCAGCCCGGCCCGCAGGGTGAGCTTGTCCCGCTTCTCCTCCGCGCGACGGTTGGCCTCCATCTCGGCGACCTCGACGGCCACGTCGTGCGTGCCCTCGATGCGCACCCGCTTGAGGTTCGCGATCGCCTGCACGAGCTCCCCGCGACCCACGTGCCAGCGGGCCGATTCGGGCATCATCCGGATCCCCAGCCACAGCGCGATCGCGGGGATCGAGCAGAGCACCAGCATGAAGCGCCAGGCGTGGCCGTTGCCGTCGGAGACCGCGACGCCGCCGATCCCGGCGAGCAGGCTCCAGGAGGCGGATTCGCCGGCCTCGTAGGTGCCGGAGGGATCGTTGGCCACGACGGCCTCCGGGCCGCCCTGGAGCGAGGCGATCAGGGCGTTCATCCCGAAGGCGATGAACTGTCCGGTGACGATCATGAGCTGGTCGACGGCGACCAGCATGCCGCGCTGCTCCTTGGGCGCCGTCTCCGAGAGGTAGACGGGCACGGTGGTCGAGGCGCCGCCCACGGCGAGGCCCAGCACGAAGCGCGCCGGGTACAGCACCCAGAGGCTCGGCGAGAGGGCGCAGGCCACAGCGCCGACGAAGAAGACGACGGCGAGGATCAGGAGGTTGTGCCGGCGCCCGTAGCGGTCCGAGAGCCGGCCGCCGATGATCGCGCCGACGGCGCAGCCCGCCAGCAGGAAGCCGCCGACGAGGCCCTCCTCGAGGGAGGTCAGGGCGAGGCCGCCGGCCTCCTTGGGCATGTACATGTAGGGCAGGGCGCCGGAGATGACGCCGGTGTCGTAGCCGAAGAGGAAGCCGCCCAGGCAGGCGACGACGGCGAGCAGGCCGATGGAGCGTTTCGGCCCGGCGGCGGGGGTGGTGCGGACGAGCTCGGCGATGCGAGTGCGTTCCGCATGGTGCGACTGGCTCATGTTCCCTCCTTGGAACCTGAGTCCGGTGCGGGACCTCGGGGATCGCGGGGATACACAGGTCTCACCGGAGGCCGGTCGGGGACCGGCAGGGAGTCGGGGAGCCGGGCACGAGCACTCTCGCGGAAGACGTCCATGTCCTACAGGAGTCGCCCTCAAGGCATCTCATGTCCGGTCGAAGTGAGTGTTCGTCACTGACTTGGAGGCAAGCTAGCACAGCGGTCACCGGCGACGGAACCCCTCTATCCCCACTGGGGTCGGCAGCGAGCCGCCCACCAGGGACGACACGGCACAGATCTTGTCCTGACAAACTCTTGACAAGTGCGGGGAACGCTCGGCATGCTGGTCACATCTGAACTCACCGTCGAGTCCCAGCGACAGATGGTGTCACCCAGGGCCCGCCCTTGCGACGGAGCCCGCATCACGGAGGCAGCATGAGCGTCCCCTCGTCGACCCCCGCCGGCACCGTCCGGCTCACCGTCGCCCAAGCCCTCGTCCGGTTCCTCGCCGCCCAGTTCGCCGAGCGCGACGGCGTGCGCGACCGGCTGATCCCCGGCACCTTCGGGATCTTCGGCCACGGCAACGTGGCCGGCATCGGCCAGGCCCTGCTCCAGAACGCCACGGATCCGGCCGACGGGGAGAACCCGATGCCGTACTACCAGGCGCGCAACGAGCAGAACATGGTCCACACCGCCGTCGCCTACGCCCGCACCACGAACCGCCTCCAGGCCTTCGCCTGCGCGGCCTCCATCGGCCCCGGCTCCACGAACATGATCACCGGGGCGGCGCTCGCGACCGTGGACCGCATCCCCGTGCTGCTGCTGCCCAGCGACATCTTCGCCACCCGCACCGTGGACCCCGTGCTCCAGCAGCTCGAGGACGAGACCGCCGGGGACGTCTCCGTCAACGACGCCTTCCGGCCCGTCTCCCGCTACTTCGACCGCATCTCCCGGCCCGAGCAGCTGATCCCCGCGGCGCTGCAGGCCATGCGCGTGCTCACCGATCCCGCCGAGACCGGCGCCGTCACCCTCTCCCTCCCCCAGGACGTGCAGGCCGAGGCGTTCGACTGGCCGCTGGAGTTCTTCCGCGAGCGCACCTGGCACGTGGCCCGGCCGGTGCCCGAGCCCGCCGCCCTGCAGCGCGCGGTCGACGTGATCCGCGCGGCCCGTCGGCCCGTGCTCATCGCCGGCGGCGGCGCCATCTACTCCGAGGCGAGCGAGGCCCTCGCGGCCTTCGCCGACGCCACCGGGATCCCGGTGCTCGACACCCAGGCGGGCAAGGGCGCGCTCAGCGCGGACCACCCCCTGGCGATCGGAGGCGTGGGCTCGACCGGCAACAACGCCGCCAACGAGCTCGCCGCGGAGGCCGACGTGATCATCGGCGTGGGCACCCGCTACACCGACTTCACCACCGCCTCGCACACCGCCTTCCGCAACCCCGAGGCGCACTTCGTGAACCTCAACGTGAAGGCCTTCGACGCCGCGAAGCACTCCGCGACCATGGTCGTGACCGACGCGCGCACCGGCCTGGACGCCCTGCGCGCGGCCCTCGGCGACCATCGGGCTCCTGCCGAGCACGGCGAGCGCGCCCAGCAGCTGCGGGCGCAGTGGGAGGAGCTCATCGAGCCCTGCTTCCAGCCCCACGACCAGGAGCTCCCCGCGCAGACGGAGATCTTCGGCGCCCTCAACGACATGATGGGCGACGAGGACATCGTCATCAACGCCGCCGGTTCCATGCCCGGTGACCTGCAGGCGCTGTGGAAGGCCCGCTCCCCCATCCAGTACCACCTGGAGTACGGCTACTCCTGCATGGGCTACGAGCTGCCGGCCTCCCTCGGCGCGAAGATGGCGAGCCCCACCAGCGAGGTCGTCGCGATCATCGGCGACGGCACCTTCCAGATGGCCCCGCAGGAGATCGCCACGATCGTCGCCGAGCGGGTGAAGGTCATCCTGGTGATCCTGCAGAACCACGGCTGGTCCTCGATCGGCTCCCTCTCGGAGTCCCACGGCTCCCAGCGCTTCGGCACCAAGTACCGGATGCGCAACGAGGAGACCGGGATGCTGGACGGCGAGAAGCTGCCCTTCGACATCCCCGCGAACATCCGCTCCTACGGCCTCGAGGTGCAGGAGGTCTCCGACACCGCGGCCTTCCGCGAGGCCTACCGTCGCGCCGAGGCCTCCGCCGAGGCCACCGCGATCGTGGTGAACACGAACCTGTACGGCCCCAACCCGCCCGGCAACAGCTGGTGGGACGTGCCGGTCTCGCAGGTCTCGCGCCTGGAGTCCACCCAGCAGGCCTCGACCGCCTACGAGGCCGAGAAGGCCCCGCAGCGCCACTACCTCTGACCACCCCTCACCGTCCGACCCGCAAGGAGAACACCATGGGACAGAACGTCCAGCACTGGATCAACGGTCGCGAAGAAGCCGGCACCGGCTCCACCCAGCCGATCCTGAACCCCGCCACCGGTGAGCAGATCCGCACCCTCCACCTCGGCGATGCCTCCACCGTCGACCGCGCCGTCGAGGTCGCCGTCGCCGCGCAGCGCGAGTGGGCGAAGGTGTCGCTGGCCAAGCGCACCCAGATCTTCTACACGATGCGCGAGCTGCTGATCGCGGCCACCGAGGAGATCGCCGTGGTCATCTCGCAGGAGCACGGCAAGACGGTCGCCGACGCGAAGGGCGAGATCGCCCGCGGCCTGGAGACCCTCGAGTTCGCCACCTCCATCACCCAGGACCTCAAGGGCGGCTTCTCGGAGAACGTCTCGACCGGCGTCGACGCGCACACCATGCGCCAGCCGCTCGGCGTCGTCGCCGGCATCACCCCGTTCAACTTCCCGGCGATGGTGCCCTTCTGGATGCACCCGGTCGCCCTGGCCACCGGCAACGCCTTCATCCTCAAGCCGTCGGAGCGGGACCCGTCGGCCTCGAACATCGTGGCCCGCCTCTACCAGGAGGCCGGCCTGCCCGACGGCGTCTTCCAGGTGGTCCACGGCGGCAAGGAGACCGTCGATGCGCTGTGCACGCACGACGACATCTCCGCCGTCTCCTTCGTGGGATCCACCCCGATCGCGAAGCACGTGCACGCCACCGCCTCCGCAGCCGGGAAGCGGGTCCAGGCCCTCGGCGGCGCCAACAACCACGCCGTGGTGATGCCCGACGCGAACATCGAGTTCGCCGCCTCGCAGGTCGCCTCCGGCGCCTTCGGCTCCGCCGGCGAGCGCTGCATGGCCGTGCCGATCGCCGTCACCGTCGGCGACATCCATGACGAGTTCGTCGCGGCGATCACGGCCGAGGCGGAGAAGCTCGTGGTGGGTCCCGGCGACGCCGAGACCACCGACATGCCGCCCGTCATCACGAAGGACGCCCGCGACCGCGTGATCCGCATGACCGACGAGGCCGAGCAGGCCGGGGCCACGATCGTCGTCGACGGCCGTGGACTGGTGGTCGAGGGCTTCGAGAACGGCAACTTCGTGGGGCCGACGGTCATCACCGATCTGGACCGCAGCCACGCCACCTACACCGACGAGGTGTTCGGGCCGCTGCTCGTGGTCATGCACGTGGACAATTTCGACGAGGCCCTCGAGCTCGTGAACTCCTCCCCCTTCGGCAACGGCACCGCGATCTTCACCGACTCCGGCCACTACGCGCGCCGCTACCAGGAGGAGGTCGAGGTGGGCATGATCGGCATCAACGTGCCGATCCCGACCCCCGTGGGCTACTACTCCTTCGGCGGCTGGAAGGACTCCCTGTTCGGCGAGCACCACGCGCACGGCCCCGAGGGCCTCAGCTTCTACACGAAGCAGAAGGCCGTCACCACCCGCTGGCCCTCGCAGAACGAGACCGTCGATGCCTCGATGAGCTTCCCGACCCACGACTGACACCACGGGAACCCCCACCGGGGAGAACCCCGCCACGACCACCGAAGGAGCTGCGCCGTGACCTCTTCCGACGCCCCGCGCATCGACCGTTCCCGCAATCCCGACGCCCCGTTCGACAAGCTCACCATCGGCGTGTGCCCTGATCAGTGGGGCGTGTGGTTCCCCGAGGACGAGAAGCAGATCCCGTGGCGCACCGCGCTCGGCGAGATGGCCGAGGCCGGCTTCTCCGTGATGGAGACCGGGCCCTGGGGCTACTTCCCGCAGGATGCGAAGCAGCTGCAGTCCGCGATGGACGAGCACGGCTTCCGCGTCGTGGCCGGCACCGGCTGGGGCATCCTGCACAAGGAGGAGGCCTGGGCGGAGACCGAGCGCACCTTCCGCGCGATCGCCGAGACCCATGCAGCCGTGGGCGCGGAGTACATGGTGCACCTGCCGCCGATGTACCGCGACGAGAAGACCTGGGAGTTCACCGACGACCGGGAGCTGACCGGCGACGCGTGGAAGCGCTATGTCACCAACGCCAACGAGCTGGGCCGGATCATGAAGGAGGACTACGGGCTGACGATGGTGCTGCACCCCCACGGGGACAGCCACATCGAGATGCCCGAGGAGATCGCGCGGGTCTTCGAGGCGACGGATCCGGAGCTGGTCTCGTTCTGCCTGGACACGGGCCACATCGTCTACGGCGGCGGCGACCCGATCGCGATGATCGACGAGTACCCCGAGCGCATCGGCTACGTGCACATCAAGGCCTTCGACCCGGATCTCACCCGTGAGGCGCACGAGAAGGACTGGCCGTTCGGGGAGGCCGTCGCGAAGGGCGCGTCGGTGTGCCCGCCGAAGGGCCTGCCGAACATGAAGGACCTGGTCGCGAAGCTCGCCACGATGGACAAGGAGCTCTACGTGATCTGCGAGCAGGATCTCTACCCCTGCGAGCCCGGCCTGCCGCTGCCCAATGCGATCGCGACCCGTGAGTTCCTGGCCGAGTGCGGACTCGGCGTGAAGTGAGAAGGAGAGCGACCCGATGGTGAAGATCCTGCTGGACCCGTCCATGTACCACCCGCATCTCTCGGTCGCGCAGGAGCTGCACAAGGCCCGTGAGCTGGGCTTCAACTACCTCGAGCTGTCCCCGCGCGCGGATTTCCACGAGTGGCACCACTACCCCAAGGTGGATCGCCATCAGATCACCGAGGTGAAGCGCGCGATGAAGGACTCCGGGGTGAGGATCTGGTCGCTGAACCCCGTCTTCGACTGGGCCTCGCCGGATGAGCAGGAACGTCAGGCGCAGGTGCGCAACTGGACGCGTCTGCTGGAGATCGCCGACGCCCTCGAGGTGCCGCTGATCGCCACCGAGTTCTCCGGCGACCCGAACCGGGCGCTCGCCTCGGAGCACCAGTTCTACCGGTCCATGGAGGAGCTGGTCCCCGTCTTCGAGAAGTACGGCCTGGAGTGCACGATCGAGGCGCACCCCTACGACTTCGTCGAGGAGAACGACCAGGCCGTGCAGATCATCCGCGGCGTGGACCGCGACTGGTTGAACTACGAGTTCTGCTTCCCGCACGCCTATCACGTGGGCCGCGGGAACCGGGATCCGCGCGAGATGATGGACTACGCCGGGGACCGCCTGAAGCACCTGCACATCGCGGACGTCTTCGACCACACCGCCAACGTTGGCAACCGCTACATCATGAACCCGCCCGGCGTCGACGCCCGCATCCACCAGCACAACGAGATCGGCAACGGCGAGATCGACTGGGACTCCGCCTTCACCTACCTGCGCGAGCGCGAGTACGACGGGCCGATGTCCGTGTGCGTGTTCGGGTGGGAGGAGGAGGCCGACGCCGTCAACGTGCGGATGCGCGAACGCCTGCTCGCGGAGTTCGACGGCGACTGACCACGGGGCCGACGGGGCTACGCGTACCCGCCCCACCACACGACCTCAGGAGAAGACCATGCAAGACATCGGCATCGGCGTGATCAGCCTCGGCTGGATGGGGCGCCTCCACTCCACCTCCTACCAGCGGATCCCCTCCCGCTTCCCCGAGCTCGGGCTGCGGCCCCGTCTGGTGGTCGCGGCGGACCCGCTCGAAGCGAATCAGCTCGCCGCCACCGAGCAATTCGGCTTCGAGAAAGCGGTGGCCAGCATCGATGAGGTGCTCGCCGATCCTGACGTGGAGGCCGTCTCGATCTGCTCGCCGAACTTCCTGCACCGCGACTTCGCGATCAAGGCCGCCGCGGCGGGGAAGCCGTTCTGGATCGAGAAGCCGATGGGCGTCTCCGCCGCGCAGTCCCGCGAGATCCACGACGCCGCGGCCGCCGCCCGCGTGGCCACCGCGGTGGGCTTCAACTACCGCCACGCCCCGGCCGTGCAGCACCTGCGCTCCCTCGTCGCGGATGGCCGTCTGGGCCGGATCACCAACGTGCGATGCTGGCTCAACGCCGACTACGCCTCCTCCCCCGATGGCGCCCTGACCTGGCGCTACGACCGGGAGAAGGCCGGCAGCGGCGTGATCGGGGATCTCCTCTCGCACGGCGCGGACCTCGTCAAGTACGTGACCGGGCAGCACATCGAGGAGGTCACCGCGACCTCGGACATCTTCATCCCCGAGCGTCCGATCCCCACCTCGGCCGGAGTGGGACACGGCGGCATCGAGGTGGGCGAGGAGCGCGGCCCCGTGCAGAACGAGGACTGGGTCGCGGCTCTCTCCCGGCTCTCCGGCGGCGCCCACGCGACGCTGGAGTCCTCGCGGGTGGCCCGCGGGCACCGCAGCGACTACGCCCTGGAGCTGTTCGGCACCGAGGGTTCGGCCCGCTGGTCCTTCACCCGGATGAACGAGTTCGAGGTGATGCTCAGCGACGGTGAGGGCGCCGGCGGCGGGAGCAGCAGCACCGAGCACGGCTACACGACCGTTCTGGCCGGCCCCGGGCACGGGGACTACGCCCGCTTCCAACCCGGCCCGGGCATCCCCATGAGCTTCGATGACCTCAAGACGATCGAGGCGGCGGAGTTCCTCTCCGACATCGCCCACGGCACCCATCTCGCCCCGAACGCGGCCGACGGCCTCGCCGCCGCCGAGGTGTGCGAGGCCGTGGTGCGCTCCGCGGCCAGCCGGGCGTGGGAGACCGTGCCCCGGCCCTAGGCCGGAGCCCGGAGCCGAGCCAGAGGCAGGGGCAGAACCTGGATCCTGGTCTCATACCTGGAGCCGAAACCCGGGCCTACGCCGCCTCGCCGCCATCCTCGCGCAACCGCCGCTCGGGGTCGGGGACGCTCGCGAGCAGGGCGCGCGTGTACTCGTGCTGCGGATCCCCGAGCACCTCGCGCGCGGTGCCCTGCTCTACGGCGCGACCGGCGCGCAGCACGGTCACGTGGTCCGCGAGAGAGCCCACCACGGCCAGGTCGTGGCTGATGAACACGCAGGCGAAGCGGGTCTCGGCGATCGCGTCGCGCAGCACGTCGATCACGTGCGCCTGGATGGTGACGTCCAGGGCGCTGGTGGGCTCGTCGGCGATGAGCAGCGCCGGTTCGAGGATGAGCGCGCGGGCGATGGAGACCCGCTGGCGCTGACCGCCCGAGAGCTCATGCGGGAGCCGGCTCACGTACGAGGCGGGCAGGTGCACGATCTCCAGCGCCCGCTTCACCCGCCGGGCGATGTCGGTGCGGGAGATGCCGCCGGCCAGCTGCAACGGCTCCCCGATGCTCCAGCCCACGGTGCGGCGCGGGTTCAGCGAGGAGGCGGGGTCCTGGAACACGAGCCCCACCCGCGCGTACGCCGCCCGGCGCTGCGAGGCGCCGAGCGTGCGCGGGTCCACGCCCTCGATCTCGAGGGTGCGCGCCTGTGCGGGGACCAGGCCGGCCAGGGCCTTCCCCCAGGTGGACTTCCCGGAACCGGACTCCCCGACCAGGCCGTGGATCTCCCCGCGGCGGATCTCCATGCCGACGTCGTCGAGCGCTCGGTGCGAGCCGCCGCGCCGGTGGTACTCCACGCTCAGCCCCTCGACCCGCACGACGGGTGCCTCGTCGACGGCAGCAGCGGTCTGTGCGGCGGGCGCGTCGGCCCGCCCGGCGTCGGCCCCGCCGGCCCGTCCGGCGTCGTCCGCGCGGGCGGCACGTCGGCCCCGGGCGGCGCCGCCGCGCACCCCGTCGGCCCGCTCGAGGCTCTCGGCGAGGCGAGGCACGGCGGCGAGCAGGGCCTGCGTGTAGGGGGCCTCGGGCGCGGAGAGCACCTCGCGCACCGGCCCCGTCTCGACCACGTCGCCGTCCTTGAGGACCACGACCTCGTCGGCGATCTCGCCCACCACACCCATGTCGTGGGTGATGAGCAGGACCCCGATCTGCCGCTCCGCCACGATCCTCACCAGCAGGTCGAGGATCCCGCGCTGCACGGTGACGTCGAGCGCCGTGGTGGGCTCGTCGGCGATGAGCAGGGCCGGGTCGCCGCTGAGCGCGAGGGCGATGACCACCCGCTGCAGCTCGCCGCCGGAGAGCTCGTGCGGGTAGGAGGCGGCGGAGCGGTCCGGATCCGGCAGGCCGACGGAGGACAGCAGCTCCCGCATCCGCGTCTCGGCCTGCGCCCGGGACCGGATGCCTTCGCGCACGGCGAGGACATGCCGGAACCCCGTGGACACCTTCATCACCGGGGACAGCGACTGCCCCGGCTCCTGGAAGATCATCCCGATCTGCCCGGACCGGATCCGGCGCATCTCCGCGGCCGAGCAGCCGACGAGCTCCGCCGCGCCCAGCCGGGCGCTGCCGCGCACCTCGGCGCTGCGCGGCTGGAGGCCGATCGTGGACAGGGCCGTCATGCTCTTCCCGGACCCTGACTCGCCCACCAGCGCGGTGATCCGCCCCGCGTGCACGGTGAGGTCCAGGCCGGTCACGATGGACCGGCCTGCGATGCTCACCTGCAGGTCGCGGAGGGCGAGGAGCTCGTCGGCAGTGCTCATCAGCCCAGCGTGACCGTGAGGTAGTTCGGGTACGCCGGGAACTCGCCGATCACGAAGTTCTCCACGCCGGAGCCGTGGATGAAGGAGTTCTTCGAGTAGATCAGCGGCACCACGGGGGACTCCTCGAGGATCTGCTTGTCCACGGCGGCCCACTTCGCATGCGCCTCATCGGCGTCGATCGTGGAGGAGGCCTCCAGGATCGCGGCATCGACATCCGGGTTCGCGTAGCGCGCCAGGTTGTAGTTGCCGTCGCCGATCTGGCTGGAGTCGAACAGCGGGGTGAGGTTGGCGTTGGGCGAGGGGACATCGGGCTGCCAGGAGCTGAGCACCAGGTCGTAGCCGGTGCCGTCGCCCGCAGTCACCTCGGAGGAGTAGGCGTTCTCGTCCAGCGGCTGGATCGTCACGGTGATCCCAGCGCGCTTGAGGCCCTGCTGGATGGACTCGGCGGCACCGGTCTGGTCATCGGTGATCACCAGACGCAGCGAGATCTCTCCGGCCCCGGCCTCCTTGAGCAGCGCGGCGGCCTTGTCGACGTCGCCGGTGGGCTCGTCGGAGTACAGCGAGTACTCCTCACGCCCGGCGATGCCCGGGGTGATCAGCGTGGTCGCGTAGTCACCGGAGATCTCGCCGCCCTTGGCGGTGCGGTAGGCCTCCTTGTCCACGGCGTACTGGATGGCCTGGCGGACCTTGACGTCCTTCAGCGCGTCGGACTCGGTGTTCAGCGCCAGGTACTCCAGCGCACCCGGGCCGGAGGTGACCAGGCGGTCCCCGACCTTCGGATCGTTCTGCGCCTGGACCAGCTGCGCGGTGGGCACGAAGGTCGACAGGAACGAGTCCTGGGCATCCGAGCGGTCCGCGATGATCGACTGCGCGACGACGCTCGCATCCTGGGCGAGGGTGAACTCGATCGAGTCCGGGCCGCCGAGGCGGGCCTGGTCGGTGTCCACGTCCCACTTCTCGTTGCGCACGAGCACCGCCTTGCTGCCCGGTGCGTAGGACTCCAGGCGGTACGGACCGCTGGCGACGGGCTCCGTCGCGTAGGTCTCGGGCTCACCGGACTCCTCGGGGACCGGGGCGAACGCGGGGGTCGAGGCGATCCAGCCGAAGTCGCCGTAGGGGCGGTTGAGGTGGAAGACGAGGGTGAGGTCGTCGGGCGTCTCGATCGAGTCGAGGTGCTTGTCCGAGAACGGGCCGGCGTAGTCCTCGCCGCCCTCGAGCAGCACCTTGTGATAGGTCAGGCCGCCGGTGAGCTCAGCCGCGAAGGACCGCTCCAGGCCGTACTTCACGGTCGCCGCGGTGATCGGGGTGCCGTCCTCGAACAGCAGCCCCTCCTGGAGGGTGAACGTCCAGGTCTGGCCGTCGTCGGAGGCCGTGCCGACGTCGGTCGCGAGGTCCGGGATCAGCTCGGTGGGCGCATCGGTCGAGGTCTTCCAGGCGGTGAGCCGGCGCGCGGTCAGGCCCAGCGTGGTGATCGCGAGGTTCTGGCTGGTCGCGGGGTCGAAGCTCATCTCCTCCCCCGTGGAGAAGATGGTGAGCGTGCCACCGGTGTCCCCGCCGCCCCCGTCGGAGGAGCCGCCGGATCCACCGTTCGAGCAGGCGGCGAGGGTTCCCACGCCGAGCACGAGCGGGGTGGCGGCGAGGATGCCGCGTCGCGAGAAGTGGCGCGAGGGATTCGAGGGCTGCGAGGTCATGAGGTCGTCTCCTGGGGGTTCTGGTCGGGCAGGGTGGTGGCGGTGGAGGGGCGGCGCGAGCGGCCGCCCCGGGCGAGCCGACGATCCAGCAGCGGTCGTGCGAGATCGGCGCTGAGGTTCGCGAGCACGATGAGCAGCGAGCCCACGAGCGTGGTGCCGACGATGACCGGCAGGTCCGCGGTGGACGTCGCATCCAGCAGCAGGGCGCCGAGACCGGGCTGGCCGAAGATCCGCTCGGTGATCACGGTCCCGCCCAGCAGCGCCCCGATGTCGAGGGCGATGAGCGTGGTCAGCGGCAGGGCGAGGTTGCGCAGCGCATACCGGTCGATCCGTCGTTCGGACAGGCCGCTGGCCCGCGCGGTGCGCACGTAGTCCAGGCCCAGCTGCTCGATCATCGAGGAGCGCACGAGCCGCGCGTAGATGGCGCCGTTGAGGAAGGCGAGCGTCGCCCAGGGCAGCACCAGGTGCCGCGCCCACTCCAGCGGTCCCTCGGTGAAGGGCTCGTACCCGCCGCTGGGCAGCAGGTCCAGGCGCAGCGCGAAGACCACCACGGCGAGCAGCCCCACCACGAAGGCGGGGGCCGACGCGGCGATCACGGACACGCCGGTCACGACCCGGTCCAGGATCCCGCCCTGGCGCCGCGCGGCGAGCGCCCCGGCGGCGATGCCGAACACGGCCTGCAGGGCCACGGCACCGAGCGCGATCGACAGGGAGACCGGGAAGCGGTCCGCGAGCAGGGCCGTGACCGGCTGGTGGAGCTGGAAGGAGTACCCGAGGCAGGGGGCAGCGCACTCGACGACCACGTCGGCCGAGCCGAACGTGCGTCCGGTGACGATCGCGCCCAGGAAGGTGCCCAGCTGAACCCACCAGGGCTTGTCGAAGCCCATGAAGCCGCGGGCGGCCTCGAGGTCCTCGGGCGAGCAGGGCTTCCCGCACATCCGCAGGGCGGGGTCGATGGGGGCGACGTAGAAGATCGCGAAGGTCAGGCCGACGACGACCAGGAGCACGCCGAGGCTGCGCGCGACGCGCTGCAGGGAGAGGGCCATCAGCGCACTCCCCGGGGGTCGAGGGCGTCACGCAGGGTGTCGCCGAGGATGTTGAAGGAGAACGTCACCACGAACAGCGCGGCGGCGGGGAACAGCAGGAAGGCGGGGTCCACGAGCAGCCAGCTGATCGCGTCGCCGATCGAGCGGCCCCACGACGGGGTGGGCGGCAGCACGCCCACGCCGAGGAACGACAGCGTGGCCTCGGCGCTGATCCGGCCCGGCAGGGAGATGCACGAGTAGACGATCACGGTCGAGGCGACGTTGGGCAGCACCTGGTGACGGAAGAGGTGGCCGAAGCGGGCGCCCATCACCCGGGAGGCGACGACATAGGGCTGCTGCACGATCACGCGGGTCTCCGCGGCGACCACGCGGGCGATGCCGGGCCAGCCGAACATGCCGATGACCAGGGTGAGCAGCAGCGCTCGCGGTGCTTCGAGCGGGAACAGGGCGCTGAGCGCGATGGCGAAGATGAGGAAGGGGAAGCCGAGGGTCACGTCGGTGGCGAAGTCCACCAGCTTCTCGACGATCCCGCCCACGGCACCGGCGACGATGCCGAGCACGACCCCGATGACCGTGGCCAGCACGGTCGAGGCGATGCCCACCAGCAGCGATACACGCGCCCCGTGGACGACCAGGGAGAACAGGTCACGCCCGGTTCCGGGCTCCACCCCGAACCAGTGCTCTGCGCTGACTCCGCCGAAGAAGCCCGTCGGTGACGTATCCGGCCCCAGGGCGTCCGCGTGATAGGTGAACGGGTCGTTCCCGGACAGCGCGCTCAGCTGGCTCGCGAAGATCGCGGACAGCAGGCTGATGACCACCACGACCGCGGCGGTCGCCGGCACCGGGCGCAGGAAGGAGCGCCACACAGGGGCGCGGGAAGGTCGCTCGTCCGTGGAGGCGGCGGCCTCGACCGGAAGAGCATCACTGGTCGTCATCATGGATGCTTTCGGTTGTGCAAAGTTCAGCGTTGGAAAGTATTGCACCACCGCGCGCCGCGGAGCCCGCGACCTCGTCACAATTCGACAACTCCGCCGCCCCGGCTCACGCGGGCGTCGGCGTCGGCGTCGGCGTCGGCGTCGGCGTCGGCGTCACGGTCGAGGCCGGGGCCGGGGCCGGGGTCCCAAGTGGTCAGTCAGCGTTCGCGTCCGTGTTTTCGGACGTGCTCTCGGCCGTGTTCTTCCGTCGTCCCCGGATGACGATGACCGAGACCAGTGCGGCCGAGAGCACGCCAAGGCTCGTGACGAGTCCGCCGGAATGCGTCTCCGGCGAGAGCACGATCCACACGCCGATAAGGATCGTCACGATGGCGCAGAGCCAGGTCACGGCCTTCAACAGGCGCACGGTGCGCTCCTCTCGATCACGGGTCGCGGGTCTCCGCAGTGCTCAGGCGCCATCGGAACCGGCCCTCCCCTCCGACCGGCGTGCGATCTCCCGATCGTTCGCATCCGCCCGACGCGATCCGACAGCAGCACCCAGCGCGATGCCCGCGCCGAGCCCGATCGCCGTGGCATACCCGAAGTCGCCGGGCAGCGCCTGCCCGAGGAGCTGGCCGATGACGGCACCGAGGAACCCGCCCAGGATGATCCACACGGCCAGGATGCCGCTCCGGCTCCACACCGGAGCCCTGCGCTTCCCGGTCACCTCGCGGGCCCGCTGCATGTCGTCCTGCGCCATCGCACTCCTCCTCGCTCGTCGGATTCCCAGGGAATCACAGTCGACCCGCCCGGGGGTCGGGAAAGGGGGGGGGAGAGGTCGGGAGAGAGCGAGGGCGCTGCGGCTGCGCCCGACTCGGTCAGCCCTTCTCGCCGCGCAGCACGTCGAACACGATCGAGTCGTCCTTCCGGTCATGGCCCAGCTCGCTGCCGCGCTGGTAGATCCCTTCGGCCGACGCCGCGAGCGGAACCTCCTGGCCCACCTCTCGGGCGGCCTCGCTCACCAGGCCCATGTCCTTGACGAAGATGCTGAGCGCCGAGCGGACCTCGTCGAACGCCGCGTCGTCGCGCGCGCCCTCGACCATCCGCCCGCCCCGGTCGCCGAACATGAACGATGCGGCGGCGCCGGTGTTCAGCACCTCGTGGACCTGCTTCAGGTCCAGCCCCATGGAGTCGGCGAGTGCGAGGGCCTCGCCGGCGGCAGCGATGTGCACGCCGCACAGCAGCTGGTTGACGACCTTGAAGCGCTGGCCGTCCCCGGGGCGCGGGCCGACGACGGGGGCGTTCGCGGCGAGTGCGTCCAGCAGCGGGCGCACGGTGGCCACATGGGGCTCCGCGCCGCCGACCATGATCAGCAGGTCACCGGTCCCGGCGCGGGCCACACCCCCGGAGACGGGCGCGTCGACCACATGCGTCGTGATGCCCTCGAGCGCGGTGACGGTCGCCTCGATCGCGGCGGGGCCGACGGTGGACATGATCAGCAGCGTGGTGTCAGCGGTGAGCGCGGAGACGATGCCGCCACTGGCACCGGGAGCAGTGCTGGTGCCGAGGGATTTGCTGGAGCCGCTGGTGCCGCTGGTGCCCTCCCCGAGCAGGACCGACTCGAGCTGGGCGGGGGTCGCGACCATGACCACGACGACGTCCGCAGCGGTCGCGGCCTCGAGCGCGCTGTTCACCGGGGTTGCAGCGTCAGCCACCGCCTCACGGGCGTCGGGACTCAGGTCGAAGGCGCGCACGGCGAACCCCGCGGCGCCGGCGGTGCGGACCATCGGCGCCCCCATCGCGCCCAGTCCGATCCACCCGATCGTGGCCGGGGCACGTGCCGCGTCCGGTGCGGGCGCGACGGCGGCGACGGCGGCGGCGAGGCGGTCCACGACGTCGGCGAGGGCCTGCTCGCCGCCCACGTTGCCGGGGAACACCACGTACGGCGCACCCATCACCTCCTCCGGCGCCTCCTGCGCGGAGAACAGCGAGACCTGGCCGGGCCAGAACTGGCCCTCGACCCGGGCCCGCCGGATCCCGAGCCCGTTCGCGGCGACCTCGTGGGAGGTGATGCCACCCTTCGCGACCACCCACGCCGGCTTCACCGACCGCACGCGGCGCACCACCTCGACCACGGCGTCGGACACGCTGCGGGCGATCGCGAGCGACTCGGCGGGATCGTCGGAGCGCACCAGGTCACGGCTGGTGTAGAGCACGCAGTCGTCCTCCTGCAGGGCCGCCCGCAGCCTCTCGACGACCTCGCCGAGGTGCTGCTCGCGGCGGTCATCGAGCAAGGAGGGCACGTGGAGCTCGACCTCGACCAGGGTGCCGCGCTCCTGGACGGCGCGCAGCTGGGTGGTGGTCAGGCCCACGTGCGAGCCGACGACGACCAGTCCGTGGGCCAGGCGTCCCGCGGGGATCGTGATGGAGGCGGGGTCCACGACCTGCGCGCCGCTCTGCCCGGCCAACGGGCGCACGAAAGATGGCCCACAGCGGGTGATGAGGGTGCGGCCCTCCGCCTCGAGCAGCGAGACGGCCTCCGCGACGACCTCCATGTCGGAGTACTCCGTCGCGTTGACGACGACCCAGCGGCGATCGCGGGCGGCGGCAAGGATCTCGTGGACGCGGCCGACGCCGCCGGTGCGGATGTCGTCGAGCCCGATGCTCAGCACGTCGGCCGCACGCACCGCTCCTCCGGAGCGCTCCTCGAGGAACTCCCGCAGGTCGGAGCGGGTGTAGCCGAAGGTGGCGTCGCGAGCGAAGTCGGTGTCCTCGACGCGGCGCGGCACTCCGTCGACGACGGCGTAGTGCACATCGCCCTCGGTGTACCGGCCGGCCTCGAGCATCGCCGGGACCAGCAGGATCGCATCGACCGCGACGTCATGGGCGGCGAGCTCGTCCGCGATGGCGACGGGCTCGGCGATGACGTGCCCGCGCAGCGTGGAATCGGAGCGGGAGACGACGTGCAGGCCCTCCCGGGCGACGGGATCCGCGAGCACGCCGGCGACCAGGCGACGGTTCAGGCAGACGGCGTCGGCCTCATCGAGCGCCCGGGTGTTGGTGAGCACGAAGCACGTCGATCCGGGCTCCGTGAGCACCTCGGCGGGGATCGCGGGGTCGAGGTCGAAGGCGACATCGATCCCGGCGACGCACTGCGAGCCGGTGGGGTCGTCATCGAGGACGAGCAGGCGACGGGAACCGGCCATGATGGGGGTCCTTTCCGGGGCGGTCGGTGCGGGAGAGCAGGGCAGGCGGGCGGCGGCCGGCGCGGCCGCCGCCCGCGGGTCAGGCGGCGATGACGAACACCACCGCGGACAGGGCGAAGCCGACCAGGGAGATGGTGGTGCCCACGACGGACCAGGTCTTGAAGGTGGTCACGGTGTCGAAGCCGCAGAACTTGCCGATCAGCCAGAAGCCGGAGTCGTTCACGTGCGACCACCCGATCGAGGCGGCGCCGATGGTGATGACCATGGCGGCCACGGCGATGGAGTTGAAATCGCCGGCCATGATCGCCGGGGCCATGATCGAGGCGCCGGTCGTCGCCGCCACGGTGGCCGAGCCCTGGGCGATGCGCATGGCCATGGTGACCAGGTACGCGGCGACGATGAGCGGCAGGCCCAGGGCGTCGAGCCCGTCGGCGACCTCGGTGCCGATGCCGGTCTCGGTGAGGATGGCGCCGAACGCGCCGCCCGCACCGGTGATCAGGATGATCGAGCAGACCGGCGCGAGAGCGTCGTCCACGAGCTCTTCGAGCAGTCCGCCCACCGGCTGGCCCCGACGACGACGCGGGATGACGTAGAGCAGCAGCATCGCCAGCAGCGCCGAGAGCGCGAGTGCGACCGGGGTGGCGCCGATGAGGCGCGAGACCTCGAAGGCGAGGTTGTCGGCGCTCACGGTCCCCTGCGCCTCGAGGGTGGAGAAGGCCGTGTTGAAGAAGATCAGGACCAGCGGCAGCAGGAGCACGATCACGATGGCGCCGAAGGCGGGGCGCTCCTCGGCCGGGACCTCGCGGGGCTCGCCGAGCAGGGCCGGAACGGGCGTGTCCGGGAAGCGCTTGGAGATCGCCCGGGCCACCAGGTAGCCGCCGAAGTACCAGGTGGGCAGGCCGATGAGCAGACCCACCAGCACCACGAGGCCGATGTCGGCACCCATCACGGTCGCCGCGGCCGTGGGGCCGGGGTGCGGGGGCAGCAGCGCGTGCATCATCATGAACGACGCGATCGAGGGCAGCACGTAGAGCATGAACGAGCCGCCGAGACGGCGGGCTACCGTGTAGATGACGGGGAGCATCACGATGAAGCCGGCGTCCAGGAAGATCGGGAACCCGTAGAACAGCGAGGCGACGGCGAGGGCGAGCGGCGCGCGCTGCTCCCCGAAGGTGTCGAGCATCTTGTCAGCGAGCACCTGGGCGCCGCCGGTGGTCTCGATCAGCCTGCCCAGCACGGCGCCGAAGCCGACGAGCAGGGCGACCGTTCCGACGGTGGTGCTGAAACCGCCGATCACCACGCCGATCACGTCGCCAACGCCGATGCCGGCGGCGAGGCCGGTGGCGACCGCGACGATCAGCAGCGAGAAGAAGGCGTGCAGGCGGGCTTTGATGATGAGGACGAGCAGGATGACGATCGCGACGACGGCGATCGTCAGGAGCAGCCAGACCGGCCGATCCGCGAGGACGAGTTCTTCCACGGGTGGGTCTCCAGACGTTGAGGAATCACTCCGAGCAGGAGCCCCGACGTCGGAACGCCCGGGGCCCGGTCGGTGCCGGGCCCCGAGCGTTCGGCTCAGGTCCCGGGCAACAGTGCCCGGCCGACGGGCGGTGCCCGTCGGATGAGAAGGAGGGTGAAGAGGAGATCGAGAGGGGGAACGCTCCGTCGGCGGGCAGGTCCCGGCCGACGGGGATCTCCCCGAGGGTCACTCCGCCGTCGGCGTGGCCTTCGGGGCCGGGCCGAGCTCGGCGAGGAGCTGCGACATCTTCGCGTAGGCCTTGTTGCGGTAGGCGATCAGCTCCGCGGAGGTGCTCTCGTCGTAGTCGCCGAGCAGGCCCTTGCCGTTCTTGACGCCCTTGCGATCCGCCGCGACGGAGTCGGTGAGGATCTGCGGGGTCGCGAGGCGGTCGCCGAAGGCGTTCTCGAAGGTCACGAAGCAGTTCGCGTAGATGTCGAGCCCGGCCTGGTCGGCGATCGCGAACGGGCCGAAGAAGCCCAGGCGGAAGCCGAAGGTGGTGCGCACGATGGTGTCGACGTCCTCGGCGGTCGCCACGCCCTCCTCGACCACCGCGGTGGCCTCCTTCAGCAGCGCGTACTGGAGGCGGTTGAGCACCATGCCGGGGGTGTCGGCGACCTGGGCGCCCTGGTTGCCGGACTTCTCCAGCAGCTCCTTGACGGCGGCGACCGCCTCGGGGGTGGTGTCCTTGCCGGCGACCAGCTCGACGCCCGGGATGAAGGGAGCCGGATTGGAGAAGTGGACGGTGAGGAACCGCTCGGGGTTCGTCACAGCGCTCTCGAGCTCGCTGACCGGGATCGTCGAGGTGTTGGTGCCGATGATCGCGTCGGGGCGGGCGTGCTGCGAGATCTTCCCGAGCACGTCGCGCTTGACGTCGATCCGCTCGAAGACGGCCTCCTCGATGAAGTCGACGTCGGCGACGGCCTCTTCGATGGTCTTGCCCGCGGAGATGTTCTTCGCCACGAGGTCGGCGCTGCCGGGGGCGTAGAGGCCCTGCTCCTCGAAGTCGCGCGCTTCCTTCTGGAGGCGCTCGAGGGAGGCGTTGGCGTTGTCGACGCTCACGTCGGCGATGGTCACGTCGAAGCCGGCCATGGCGAGGACCTGGGCGATGCCGCCACCCATGTAGCCGGCGCCGACGATGGTCACGGTGGAGATGGTCATGCGGAGGACTCCTTCGTCGAGGGGCGCCGATCGGGGGGCCGACGCCATGATGCCTGCGCGCAGGGAGCGGTGGCCGCCCGAGCGCTGCGCGATACCCCGAGCATAGCGATCCTATTGGATTCCTGCTAGATCGACGCCCCCACCCACGGGTGCATCTCCCAGGGTGACCACGGGTCCGCTCCGGACCCGATCCAGCTCCGACACCGACCGCTCTCCCGCCGATGACCACCGAGTAGCCCGGCACCTGCACCGATCCGCCGCACCTGGCAAATCTCCTGCGCATCGCGTGGACTGCGGCCCTGACTGTCGGCGGCGCGGACCGTCGGTTCACCTCGAATCGACGATCCTGTAGGAACTGGTTGACAGGAGGGTCGCCACCGACCTACCGTCAGCGACAACGTGAGTGAGGTCTCACCGTGAGCTCCCCCAGAGTACCGCGAGGGGCGCACCGCCCTCCGTCCGAGAACGACCTCGAGACGGCCCCGCGGGACTCGAGACCTCCGCGCCATCCCCGCCCGCCTCCGCGAGCATCCCCTCCCCCGCCTCGCCCAAGGAGCACCAAAGACATGACCACAGGACAGCCCGAGCAGCTGGGCCTCGAGGAGCTCCGGTTCCCCGACGCCGACCCTCGGCTCAAGAAGTGGAGCTTCGGGAACCTCATCGCGTTCACCGGGCCCGGCATGATCCTCGCCTCCGTGACCATCGGCAACGGCGAGATCTTCTCCGCCTCACGCGGCGGTGCCGTGTTCGGGACGGTGATCATCTGGACCTTCGTGCTCTGCGCGATCATGAAGGCCGCGATCGTCTACTCCGGCGGCCGCTACATCGTGCTCACCGGCGAGCACCCCTTCCAGCGCTGGGCGCAGATCATCCCCGGCCCGAAGAACTGGCTGGCGCTGCTGCTCGGCGTGCTCGCCGTGGTCTGCTTCCCCTCCTGGGCGGTGGCCTACTTCAAGGGCCTCGGCCAGTGGTCGAACTGGACCTTCCACACCGACATCGACCCCATGGTCTGGGGCATGTTCTGGGGCATCGTCGGCTTCGCCACGGTGTTCCTGCGCAGCTTCAAGATCGTCGAGAACTTCCAGACCGTCGTCGTCGGCCTGATGATCGTCTTCGCGTTCGTGGCCGTCATCGTCTCCAACCCGCCGTGGGCCGACGCGTTCAAGGGCCTGATCCCGAGCGTGCCCAGCGAATATCCCGCCTGGGTGCGCGACGGCTTCCCCGACGTCGCCTCGCGCCCGATCCCGCTGGAGATCATCGCCTACCTCGGCGCCCTCGGCGGCGGCACCTACGACTACATCGGCTACGTCGGCTCGCTGCGCGAGAAGCGCTGGGGCCTGCTGGGCGTCCCCAACCACGCCGAGCTCGAGGAGAAGCTGCGCCGCCTGGACACCGACCAGGCCCGCATCCCCCTGTCGACGGACGCGGAGAACGTCGCGAACGGCCGGGCCTGGCTGCGCGCCGTGAAGCTCGACGTGCTCGCCTCCTTCGTCTCGGTGACGATCCTGGCGCTCACCTTCATCATCCTCGGCGACGTGGTGCTGGGCACCGGCGCCGCAGAGACCGTGCCCGGTGACGACGACATCCTCACCGATCAGGCCTCCTTCTTCTCGATGATCTCGCCGGTCCTGGTGTACCTCTACCAGATCGCGATCTGGGCCGCGTTCTTCGGGTCGCTGCAGGCCCTGTTCTCGACGATCTACCCGTACACCTTCCGCGAGAGCTTCGCCCCGAGCTTCAAGTCCCTGCGGGACCCGAAGAACTGGCAGAAGGTGCGCATCGGCGTGGCCGCGTACACCTTCCTCGGCGCGACGGTGCTGCTGTTCAGCGGCATCAGCTACACCGCGGTGATCTCCTTCGCCGGCATCCTCGGCGGCGTGCTGTCCCTCGGCGTCTGGGGCTTCGCCCAGCTGTGGACCGAGCACAAGGTGCTGCCGCCGGAGTTCCGGATGCACAAGGCGGCGCAGGTCCTCGTGGCCGTCAGCTCGGTCGCGCTGTTCGTCTTCGGCCTCATCGCCCTGGTCCAGTTCTTCCAGAATTTCCTGGGATGAGCAGCCTGAGCACCCCCGCCCGGGACACCCCTGCCACGGGCATCCCCGGCGGGGGCGTCCCGGCCACGGGCACCTCCCCGACCGCCATGAGAGGATCCGGGACCATGCGCACCCCCATCTATCTGATCGCGATCGCCTCGTGCCTCGTGCTCTCGTGGCTGTTCGCCTCGCGGGAGAACTGGATCGGGTTCGCGCTCGTGCTGATCGGGGCGATCGCCTACTCGGCCCGCCTGATCACCGTCTCGCGCACCGAGCGCAAGGCGGCCGTGGAGGCCGCACGCGGCCCGAAGGTGCGCACCTCGGCCGAGCAGGAGGCGCTCACGTCGGAGCTCGGACAGATGCGCGCCGCCTACGAGCGCAACCGACGGGTGATGCTGCTGATCGCGGTGCTCGTCGGCGGCCTGGCCACGGTGGCCTGGGCCTGGAACCCGGCCTTCGCCCTGGCGCTGCTGATCTTCGCGATCCCCGCTCTGGCGCTCGCCTGGCGCAACACCAGGGCCGTGCGCCGGATCGACGAGGGCCTCTCCTCCGCCCGCTGATGCTCCCGCCCCTGTGGTGAGTGTGAGCGCCGAACCGCACGACGCCACAGAGAATCGCCCCGACAGCCAGCTGGCCGTCGGGGCGATTCTCGATGGGCGGGTGCCTGCTCAGCGGCGCTGGACGAACACCGAGCGCTGGTCGCCGAGACCCTCGATGCCGATCTCGACCACGTCACCGTCGCTCAGGTACGGGAAGCGACCGGAGAGGGCCACGCCCTGCGGGGTGCCGGTGTTGATGAGGTCGCCGGGCGAGAGCACCATGTACTGCGAGAGGTGGTGCACCAGCTGCGCCACGGTGAAGACCATGTCGCCGGTGGTGGAGTCCTGGCGGGCCTCGCCGTTCACGCTCGACCACAGCCGCAGGTCCTGCTGCTCGACCTCGGCGGCGGGCACCAGGGCGGGGCCGACGGGGTTGAAGTTCTCGGCGCACTTGCCCTTGGACCACTGGCCGCCGGACTCCGCGATCTGGTAATCGCGCTCGGAGACGTCATGGCTGGTCACGTAGCCCGCGATGACGTCGAGGGCCTCCTGCTCGTCCTTCAGATAGGAGGCGCGCTTCCCGATGACCACGCCCAGCTCGACCTCCCAGTCGACCTTGGTGGCGCCGGGCGGGATCGGGACGTCGTCGTGCGGGCCCACCACGGTGTTGGGATGCTTGAAGAAGACGATCGGGGTCGTCGGTGCGTCGGCCCCGGACTCCGCGGCGTGGGCCGCGTAGTTCTGGCCGATACAGATGACGGCCTCGGGGCGGGCGATGGGGGCACCCACGCGCTCGGACTCCACGTCCTCCCATACCGGCAGCTCGCCGGCCTGCTGTGCGGCGGCGACGCGGGCGATGCCGTCGGCCGCGAGGAAGTCGCCGGTGATGTCGGCGGTGACGTCGTCGAGGCGGTAGGTCACGCCTTCGTGCACGAGGGCGGGCTTCTCCTGGCCGAGGGGGCCGAGTCGTCGCAGTTCCATGGGTCTCTCCTTCGAAGGGGTGGGGTGCAGGTCGAGGTCGCCGATGTCTTCAGGACCGTCAGAGTCGTCAGGAGCGTCGCGGCCGACGAGCACGGAGGGCGTTCGGACCCACTGTGCCAGGCGCCGGATGGTTCCGGTGGTCCCGACCGCGGAGCGATACATCCCATGTCTGAGCGGGTCGAGCGTCGTCGGTCGCGGGTCGGCGCCCGGGCCGACACGAGGTCGGATCCCAGCCGCAGGGCCAGCGGGTCAGTGGGTGTGGGGGCGCTGTCGCGGGATCTCGGGGTTGAACTCGACGCCGAAGCCGGGGGTGTCCGGCACCCGGATCTTCCCGTTCTCCGGCACCGGTTCTCCGAGCAGCATCGGGGAGAACATCGGGACGATCTCCTCGGCGGTCGGGTGCATCATGAGGAACTCGCTGAACGGGCTGTTCGTGCGGGTGATCACGAAGTGGTACGAGTACACGGAGGAGCCATGGGGCACCACCATCGCGCCGTGCGCGTCGGCGAGCGCGGAGATCTTCAGCAGCTCGGTGATGCCGCCGCACCAGCCCACGTCGGGCTGGATGATGTCCGCGCAGCCCATCTCGAGCAGCTGCCGGAAGCCCCAGCGGGTGGCCTCGTGCTCGCCGGTCGTGATGAGCATGCCCTTCGGGACGTTCTTGCGCAGCTGCTGGTAGCCCCAGTAGTCGTCGGGGATGAGCGCCTCCTCGAGCCAGCGCAGCCCGTGCTCGTGCGCCCGGTGCGCGAGCCGCGTCGCGTAGTCGACGTCGAGCGACATCCAGCAGTCGTACATGAGCCAGAAATCGTCGCCGACCTTGTCCCGCATCTCCGCGAGCAGGGCGATGTTCTTCTCCATCCCCTCCTCGCCGTCGGCCGGACCATGATGCAGCGGCATCTTGCCGCCGAGGAAGCCGAGCTGCTGCGCGACATCGGGCCGCGCGCCCGTGGCATACATCGACAGCTCGTCCCGCACCGGCCCGCCGAGCAGGGCGTACACCGGCTCCTGGCGCAGGCGTCCCAGCAGGTCGTAGAGGGCGAGGTCGACGGCGCTGATCGTGTTCAGCACGATGCCGCGGCGCCCGTAGAACAGGGTCGAGCGGTACATCTGGTCCCAGATCCGCTCGATGTCGGTGACCGCCGCGCCCTCGAGGAAGCGCGCGAGGTGCTTCTCGACGATCCAGGCCCCGAGCTCGCCGCCGGTGGAGACCGCGAAGCCGATCGTGCCGTCGTCGGCCTCGAGCTCGACCATCAGCGTGCCCAGCACGTTCAGTCCGAAGGACTGGCGGGAGTCGGCGTACTCGGGGTAGATCGACATGGGCGTGGAGATGTGGTCGTCGATCCAGTGGTCCGCGCCCTGGTCGTGATAGTCGGCGCCGCCGCCGGAGACGGTGTAGGCGCGGACGTGGGCGATGGTGCGCTGATGGGCGCTCATGCGGTGATCCCCTCCTGCGGTGAATCCAGGGGTGAATCCTGGGCTGAACGATCGGAAGTCTCCTGTCCGTCGAAGCGGACCAGGATCTTCCCGGCCGGGCCCTTCCCGGCGGCGAGAGCGGTGAAGGCCTCCTGGGCCTTCTCGGGCGGCACCACGGCGCTGACCAGCGGGGCGACCTCCTCGGCGTGCTCGCCGATCCAGGCAGTGGCGTCGGCGAAGTCCTGAGCCGAGTAGGTGAAGGAGCCCACGACGGTGCGCTCCTCGGTGCTGATCGCGAAGGCCGGCAGCTCGAGGCGGGGAGAGCCCATGCCCACCAGGACCACGCGGCCGCCGAGGGTGGTGGCCGAGAGCGCGTCGGTCATGGTCACGCTGAGGCCGACGGCGTCGATCGCGAGATCGGCCGGGCCGCCCAGCGCCTCGGCGACGAGGTCCGCGGTGGATCCGGTCGACGGGTCCAGCACCTGCGCACCGAGCGAGGCGACCAGCTCGCGGCGTCGCGGATCCATCTCCGACAGCGCGATGTTCTCCACGCCGGCTCGCTTCAGGGCGATCACGACGCTCTGCCCGATCGGTCCACCGCCGATGACCAGCACCTTCTCCTCAGGGGCGGGGCGGCCAAGGCGCACGGCGTGCACGGCGACGGCGAGCGGTTCGACAAGGGCGCCGAGCTCCAGGGGCATCGCCGGGTCCAGCAGCAGCACGTTGCGGGAGGGCACCACCACGTAGTCGGCGAAGGAGGCTTGGATGTCCTGGGCGACGCCGATGACGTGCTTGCCTGGAGCGTGCTGCTCGCGGCCGCGGTACTCCTCGGCCTGCTCCGGAGGGACGACGACCGGGTTGAAGGTGGCCGGCGCCCCGAGAGGCAGGGCCGCGGCATCGACTCCCTCGCCGAGCGCGGCGATCGTGCCGGAGGATTCATGGCCCATCACCTGCCCCGGGACACGGCGGCCGTTGTCGCCGGTGAAGCCATGGAAGTCGGAGCCGCAGATGCCGGTGGTGCACAGGCGCAGCAGCACCTCGCCGGGGCCGGGCTCGGGGCGTGCCGTCTCGACGAGGTCGAGGCGATGGAAGTCGGTCAGGACGAGTGCTCGCACGGGGGCTCCTCCGCGATGGGGTTCGACGCTCAGGAATCGATGCTCAGGAATCGATGCCGACGCGACACAGGACGACGACCCCGGGGAGACCCCGGAGACAGCGGCCCGGAGCACGACTTCGTGCACGACGGGCACCCATTCCGGACGCAGACATCGGATGTTAGTGTCCGGTGGGGATCGGGAGCCGAGGCTCCGGATCACGCCCTTCGGACGCTATCAGCGCTCCGGACGGCAGGACCCGTCCTCGTGATCCGCGTTCCGGGAACCCTCTATCCGATATCCACAATCTCTGCGCGACACCCCTCCCACCAGCGCGAACACCGCCCAGGTGCACCACGACGATCCGTATCGCGAGCAGCTGCGACCCGTGGGCCGCGAAAGCCCAGGTCGGACCATTCCAGCCCACCCCGATCCCCATATCCTGTAGGCACGACCACTCGACGAGGAGCTCACCATGACCGCTGTGACCGAACCAGAATTCGCCGGCCTGAAGGCCATCGTGACCGGCGGCGGCGCCGGCATCGGCGCGGCCACGATCCGTGCGCTGCAGGCCCGCGGCGCGGCCACCGCGGCGCTGGACCTCGACCCGTCGGGCGCACCCGAGGGTGCCCTGCAGATCCAGGTCGACGTCACCGACTCCGCCGCCGTGACGACCGCGGTGGACCGGGCGGCCGCGGAGCTCGGCGGGATCGACATCGTCATCAACAACGCCGGCATCGGTGCCCAGGGACTGGTCGACGCGAACGACGACGCCGAGTGGGCGCGCGTTCTCGACGTCAACGTGGTCTCCGTGGCCCGCGTGACCACCGCAGCCCTCCCCCACCTGCGCAGGTCCCAGGCCGCCGCGGTGGTCAACACCGCCTCGATCGCCTCGATGCTGGGCCTTCCCGAGCGCGTGCTCTACTCCGCCTCCAAGGGCGCCGTGCAGTCGATGACCCTGGCCATGGCCGCGGACTGGGTGGCCGAGGGCATCCGTGTGAACGCCGTGGTGCCCGGCACCGCGAACACCCCGTGGATCGGTCGCCTGCTCGAGAAGGCCGATGATCCCGAGGCCGAGCGCGCCGCACTCAACGCCCGCCAACCCCACGGTCGCCTGGTGGAGCCCGAGGAGGTCGCCGAGGCGCACTGCTACCTCGCCTCCCCGCGCAACCGCTCCACCACCGGCGTGCTGCTCCCCGTCGACGGCGGCATGACGAATCTGCGCACCCGCTCCTGAGCGTCGCGCAGGAGGTACAGCACCAGCCGGCACAGGGCCTCGCCCTGTTGGGAGCCGGCCCGGCGGATCTCCGCATCGTGAGGTTGGCTGAGCGTCGAGAACGCACCACGTGTCGGTGAGGGGCTCCTCAACGACACGTGGTGCACTCTCGAACTCGAATCAGCCGCATCGGCCACTCCCGCCCTGCGCCTGTCGCTACCTGGAAGGGTCGCTGGACGGACGAGTCGTCAGACGGCAGGTCCAGGTCTGCGGCTGATGCACCCTGGTACGGCCGCTCCGCAGACGACGCGATCAGGCCTTCATGTCAGCACCGTCGTCCGCACCTGCGGCCTGGTCCTGCGCGGCCCTGAGGACCGTGGCCCGCTCGGCACGACGGCCCAGCCAGCCCATCATCGGTGCCGAGGCGATCGCGAGGATCACCAGCACGATGAGCACCGCGCTGATCGGCCGCGTGAAGAACTCGGTGAGGTCCCAGTTCGTCTTGATGACCGACTGCATGAAAGTGCGCTCCACGATCGGGCCCAGCACGATGCCGAGCACCACGGGCGCCAGGGGGATGCCGCCCTTCTCGAACAGGTAACCGATCACCCCGAAGATCACCATCAGGCCCACCTCGAGGTAGCCGTTGTTGATGGCGAAGGCACCACAGATCGAGATCGACACGATCAGGCCCATCAGCACCGACCGCGGGATCCGCAGCACGAAGCCCGAGGCCCTGATCAGCAGGAAGCCCAGCGGGAGGAGCAGCAGGTTCGCGATGATGAAGATGATGTACAGGGAGTACAGGGTGTCCGTCTGGTAGAGGAACAGGTCCGGACCAGGGGTGATGCCCTTGACCAGCAGCACGCCGATGAGGATCGCAGTGATGGTGTCGCCGGGGATGCCGAAGGCGAGCGTGGGGACGTACGCCGAGGCGATGCCCGCGTTGTTCGCACTGGAGGCGCCGGAGATGGCCGCGATCCGCTGGTCGTCCGCCGCGTTCTTCCCGGGCCGGATGCGACTGGTGGAGCGGGTGAACGCGTAGGCGATCCAGGCCGCGATGTCGGCCCCCGCACCGGGCAGGGCCCCGACGACGCCGCCGATGATCGAGCCGGAGCCGACGCGACCCTTGTTGCGCCAGATCGCGCGGAAGGTGGGCCGCACCATGCCGGCGCCCTCGATCCGCGGGATGGGCATCGATTCGCCCTTCTTCGCGGTCACGGCCCGGAGCACCTCGGAGAGGCCGAACAGGCCGATCATCGCGGCGATGAAGTCGACACCTCGATACAGCTGCTCGTCCCCGAAGGTGAAGCGCGGGAAGCCGAGCGTCACGTCCAGGCCGACGGTCGAGACCAGCAGACCCACCATCAGGGCGATGCCGCCCTTGAGCTGGGCACCCTTGGAGACGATGACCGCTGCTGTGAGGCCGAGGACGGCCACCCAGAAGTACTCGTAGCTCGTGAAGCGCAGGGCGAACTCCCCGAGGATCGGGGAGACGAAGATCAGCATGATGGAGCCGAACAGGCCGCCGAACACCGAGGCGACGAGCGAGACGCCGAGGCCGAGGGCGCCCTTGCCGTTGCGGGTCAGCGCGAAGGCGTCCTCCGTGTAGGCGGCCGACGACGGGGTGCCGGGTATGCGCAGCAGGGCGCTGGGCACGTCACCGGCGAAGATCGACATCGCGGACATGGTGATGATCGCGGCGATCGCCGGAACCGGGTCCAGGAAGAAGGTGAAGGGCACCAGCAGAGCCGCGGCCAGGGTCGCCGTCATGCCTGGCAGGGACCCGATGACCAGGCCGAACAGAGCGGCCAGGATCATCACCAGGATCGTCGTGGGATCGGCGACCAGTTCGAGGGCGCTTCCGAAATTCTCGATCATGTCAGAACCCCTGGATGAAGCCGTCGGGGAGCTGGACCATCAGGGCCAGCTCGAACATGGACCACAGGCCGAGGGACGCGAGCACGCCCGTCGTCAGCGCCAGCCACCACTTCGCGCGCAGGGACCACACGATCGCGGTGACCAGGATGGCCATGGTGAGCGGGAAGCCGAGGATCTCGGCGAACAGCACGTAGAAGACGATCCCGCCCATGAGGACGGCGCCGTTGATCCAGCGTCGCGCGCCGTCGGAGCCGATGTCCGTGTCCAGCACCGCGACGGTCTCCAGCTCGGAGACGGGGACGTCCCCGTCGGATTCCGGGACCGAGGCCGACGCCAGCGACAGGGAGTCGTCCTCGGGGGAACCGGCGCCCGCGGCGACCGCCGCGAGCTCGGCGTGATGCCGTCGCTCGCGGCGCGCAGCGAGCACACTGGTGAGCGCCAGCAGCGCACCGAACAGGATCAGCAGGCCGCCGATCATCATCGGGAACAGGCCGGGGCCGGGGATCCCTTCGCGGATGTACGGCATGGAGGCGCCGTAGGGGATCACGACGGCCCCGACCGCGACGGAGGCGGCGCTGATCACGAGGTTGCCGCGTGTCGCCCCCGTCGCGCTCATGGTGTCGCCGGCGGTCATTTCGCCAGGCCTGCTTCCTTCATGACCTCGCCCTTCTTGGCGTCGTCCTCTGCCATCAGGGCCTGGAAGTCCTCAGCGTTCGCGTACTTCACACCGAGGCCCGAATCGGTCATGAAGTCGTTGAAGGAGTCGGACTCGGCGATCAGGCCGAGGTGGCACTCGAGCTCCTCCACGACGGTGGCGTCCATGTCCTTGGGGCCGGCGATGCCGCGCCACACCGTCATGGAGTAGTCCGATCCGGTCTGCTCCTGCAGGGTCTCGACGTCCGGGAACGCCGGGTCGCGCTCGGTGCCCATGACGCCGAGCGCCTTGGCGCGGTCCGAGTCGAGCATGGTCTTGGACTCGCCGAGCGCGTTGGTGGTCATGTCGATGCCGCCGGCCACGAGCTCCTGGAGGGCCGGAGCGGCTCCTTCGGAGGGCACGAAGTTCACGGCGTCGACGGGCAGGTCGTTGTCCAGCAGCATGCCCAGGAGCGCGAGGTGCCAGATGCCGCCCTGGCCGGTGCCGGAGGCGGTGACCTCGCCGGGGTGCTCCTCGATGTAGGTCAGGAGCTCCTCGGCGGTCTCCCACTCGGCGTCGGCGGCGACGGTGATGCCGGCGCCGTCCTCGTTCATCTGCGAGATCGCGGTGAGGTCCTCCCCGCTGATGTCGGTCAGGCCCTGGTGGTGCATCATGCCGATCTCCACCGTGACCAGGCCGATCGTCTGACCGTCGGGGGCGGCGTCGACCATCGCCTGGTGGCCCACGACGCCGGATCCGCCGGTGCGGTTGACGACGTTGATGTTGGTGTCCATCTGGGTGGAGAGCTGCTCGCCGATGAGGCGGCCGACGCCGTCGGTGCCACCGCCGGCAGCCCAGGGGACGATCAGCTCGACGGGTCCGCTGGGGTACTCGGCGTTGATGTCGTTGCAGCCCTGGACGGCATTGTCGTCGGCGGCGCCCTCCTCGGCCCCACCGGAGCAGCCGGCGGCCACGAGGGCGAGCGCCGCGGCCCCGGCGATGCCGGAGAGCAGACGGCGGGCGGGCCGACGAGCGGGGTGCTGCGGAACGGATCGGGTGGGGGTGCTGGGGGTCGGAACGGTGCGCGTCATGGCGGACTCCACTTCATCGTGCGGGTCGGGGGATGCGAGGCTCATCGCGAGGATGCGGAACACGTCGGCGAGGGTGAGCCACCTGCACAGCGGTGTGCTGGGGTCAGTCGGCGGATCCTCCTCATCGAGGTGTCTCGAAAACTACCAACGCCAGGGCCCATGACTCCCCTGGCGGCGATCCGCGATCCGAAAATCCTATATACGATATTGGTAAGGTGTGTCACAGAAGGTCCATGACCAGCACCGACGCTGTCACCGGCGATATCCGTCGACATCGGATCGTGACCACGAGATCGCGCCCACCTGACCCACCCGACTCTGGAGGATGCATGCCCCGCGTCGAACAGACCGACTGGCTGGAGACCTTCGTGGCCGTGATCGACCACGGCAGCTTCTCGGCCGCCGCCCGCGCGCTGCACCGCGCCCAATCCCGGGTGAGCACGCACGTCGCCTCCCTCGAGCGCGCGCTCGGCGGCACCCTCGTGGATCGCAGCCACCGCCCCATCGGGCCGACGGAGCTGGGTGTCGCCTTCCTTCCCCATGCCCGGGCCGTGCTCGAGGCCCTCGAACGCGGCGCCGAGGCCGTCGAGCAGCACACCGGCACCCTGCGCGGGCGAGTCGTCATCGGCTGTCACCCCAGCGTGAGCGCTGGTTTCCTGCCCGCGGTCCTGGCCGCCGTGCACGCCGAGCATCCCCTGCTGCGGATCGAGCTCACCGAGCACACCACCCCGGATCTGGTCTCCGGGATCGGCGCCGGGCGCTTTCACATCGCGATCCATTCCCTCGCCGCGGATCCCCCGTCGGACGACCTCCAGAGCGTGCACCTGTGGACCGAGCGCTTCGTGGCGATCGTGCCTCCCGGGCATCCGATCCTCCCGCCCGGTCCTCTCCCCCGTGAGGGGCTGGACCCGCAGACCCTGCTGGCCCATCCCCTCATCGCGGTGGCCCAGCCCGGTGCCGCGGCGGATCCCGATACGGGCAGCGCGCTGCAGGCATGGGGCCTGGAGATCCCGCTGGCCTGGCAGTCCGAGCAGCCGCAGTCGGTGGTGAACCTGGCCCGCGCGGGGCTCGGCGTCGGCGTGCTGAACGCCCTGGCCGCGAGCGTCTCCGACACCTGCGACATGGTCGTGGCCCCGGTGGGCTCCCTCGCCGAGGGTCGAGACGTGGCGGCCACCCGGGACCGCCGGATCGTCTCCTCGCCGAGCGTCGACGTGGTCTACCAGGCGATCCTCGACACGCCGGCGCCTCCTGGCGTCCGGCCGACGGGGCCCCGCTCGGAGCCCGGCCGCGACGCGGGCGCGGCGCAGACATCGGAGCCGACTGCGGGCGGCCTGCGTCGTCCTTGACGGCGCGACAGAAACCATAGATCCTATAGGCCCATCTCCAGCGCTCATCTGCCGAGCCCTCGAGGCCGCCTCGTCGCCGGTACCGGAACCCGGCGCGTCCGGACCACCGCACGACCTCCCGGACGCCCACGAGGCACTCCCCTTCTCGTAACGACGCGACAAGGAGTTCCTGTGCACGACGCCCCTCGCCTCACCCGCGCCCACCTCATCTGGGCCGTGGGGGTGTTCGCCTACCTCTGCGCGGTCTCCGGCCGGGCCTCCTTCGGGGTGGCCAGCGTGGAGGCCTCGGCGCGCTTCGGGGTCGACGGGGCGGTGCTGAGCCTGTTCGGCGTGGTCCAGCTGGGCACCTACGCAGCCGCCCAGATCCCGGCGGGCCTGCTGCTGGACCGGATCGGACCCCGACGGATGATGGTCCTCGGCGCGGTGACCATGGCCGCCGGGCAGGTGCTGCTCGCCCTCGCGACCGACGTCCCCACGGCTCTCATCGCCCGGCTGCTCACGGGGGTCGGCGACGCCGCCACCCTGATCAGCATGGTGCGGCTCATCGCCACCTGGTTCCCGACCGGGCAGGTGCCTCTGTTCACGCAGCTCGCGACCATGATCGGCCAGTTCGGCCAGGCCGTCGCCGCGGTCCCCTTCCTCGCGCTGCTGGTGAGCGCGGGGTGGACCGCCGCGTGGTCCTCGCTGGCCTTCCTGCTACTGCTGAGCGTGCTGCTCGTGATCGCCGTGGTGCGCGACGAGCCGCCGGGCGAGCCGGACGCCGCTCCTCCGGCACCGATCAGGCCCGCCCAGTTGCTGCGCGACGTGTTCACCTCGCGCGCGGCATGGTCAGGTTTCTTCCTGCATGCGCTGACGCTGGCCTCGGTCAACGCGTTCCTGTTCCTGTGGGGCGTGCCGTACCTGACCAACGGCCACGGCCTGAGCCCGGCGGAGGTCGGCGCGCTCCTCACCGTGAACGTCGTGATCATGGTGGCGATCGGCCCGCTGATCGGCGTGCTCACCGGCCGCTTCCCCCGCCACCGCGCCCGATTGGGCTGGATCGCCGGCGCCATCCTCTCCATCGTGTGGGTGGGCACCCTCCTGGCCCCGGGCCCGCTCACCGCCTGGCAGCTGATGCCGCTGATCATCGCCCTGGCCGTCGGCTCCGCGACCTGCTCCGTCGGCTTCGACCTCGCCCGCACGGGCGTTCCCCGCCGGGCGATCGGCACCGCCACGGGCATGGTGAACATCGGCGGCTACTCGTTCTCCCTGCTCTCCGTGCTCCTGGTCGGCGTGCTGCTGGACCTGCTCGCGCCCGACGGCGCCGCGAGCCTCGACGACTACCGCCTCGCCCTCTCCTCGATGGGCGTGCTGATGGGCGCCGCCGCGCTGGGGCTGCTCCTCACCACGAGGCGCCGGGCCGACGACCAGCCTGCGCGCTCCTGAAGGCACCTGAGCGCGCGTACGTTCGCTGAGCTCGCCTCAGCTCGCCTCAGTACGCCTGAGCATGCCCCGGAGAGCCAGTCTCCGCGTGGCCTGGGAATCAGTCCCCACACCCGCGCATCCCACCTCGCACCTCGCACCTCGCACCTCGCACTTCGCCGCACCAGCTGTCGAGCCTGCACCACGTGTCGTTGAGGGCGGCCTCAACGACAGGTGGTGCAGGGTCGATCGCCGGGCGGCCCAGAATCACGCGCCAGGGAACCGTCGTCTGGAGAGATGCGGGCAGGGCCGTGCCGCCCGCGAACGGCCGCCCGCGAACGGCCGCCCGCGAACGGCCGCCCGCGAACGGCCGCCCGCGGATGGCCGCCCGCGAACGACAGTCAGCCGACGCGCAGGCCGCCGTTGAGGTTGTAGGTCGCGCCGGTGGTGAAGCCGCCGTGCGGGCCCACGAGGAAGGCGACCAGCTCGCCGAGCTCCTCGGTGGTGCCGAGCCGGCCCACGGGGGTGCGGGCGACGAACTGCTCGCGTCGCTCTCCCTCGAGCGGGCCGCCCATGATGTCGGTGTCGATGTTGGCCGGAGCGATCGCGGCGGTGGTGACGCCGGTGCCGGCGACCTCCTTTGCGAGGCCACGGATCAGGCCCTCGACGCCGGCCTTGGAGGCCGCGTAGGCGGAGGTGGAGAAGTTCCCGCCGCCGTCCTGCGCGGCGGTGGAGCTCATCGCGACGATCCGGCCCAGACCCTGCTCGAGCATCCCGGGCAGCACGCGCTGGGCGAGATGGAAGGTGCCCAGGGTGTTGATCGAGAGGGTGCGCAGGAAGTTCTCGCTGGTCATCTCCAGGAACGGAGTGGGGTTCGCGATGCCGGCGCTGCACACGAGCGAGCCGATCGCGGGAGCCGCCGCCTCCTGCTCGACGGCCGTGATCGCAGCGTCGACCGAGGCCTGGTCGGCGATGTCCACACGTGCGGTGACGACATGAGGCGAACCCGCCGCGCGGGCCTCCTCGGCGACGCTGCGGAGCCCGGCCTCGTCGAGGTCGAGCAGAGCGAGCGGGCGACCCTGCCGGGCGAGGGTCAGCGCCACGCCACGTCCGATGCCGCGCGCCGAGGCGGCGCCGGTGACGACGGTGGTCAGGTCGACGATGCGGGCCTCGTCGGCCGCGGAGCGCTCGGTCATCGGCGCGTTCCGTCGGCCGACGCCGGTGCCCCGTCGGCCCCGCGCGACGAGGGCGTGCCGTCGGCCCCGCTCGGCCCGTCGGCCGACGCCTGCGGGGTGTTCACGATGTTGCGCGGAGCCCGGCCGCTGGCGACGGCGGTGACCTCCCCGAGCACCTCGGCGCCGGTGTTGTCGGCGAAGTCCTTCGTCCAGCACAGCGCGTGCGGGGCGAGCACCACGTTCTCCAGCGCGAGCAGGGGGCTGCTGGCCGGGAGCGGCTCGACCTCGAAGACGTCGAGCCCGGCCCCGGCGATCGTGCCGTCCTGCAGGGCGGTGATCAGGGCCGGCTCATCGACCACGGCGCCGCGGGCGATGTTGATGAGGAATGCGGAGTCCTTCATCCGGGCCAGCTCCGGGGCACCGATCAGGTGACGGGTCTGGGAGTTCGCGGCGACCGTGACGATCAGGTAGTCGCTGCGGGCGATCACCTCATCGAGCTCGAGCTGGGTCGCGCCGACCTCGGCGCAGAACTCGGGACGGGCCGACCGGTTCCAGGCGATGACCTCGAGGTTCAGGGCGCGCAGCTGGCGCACCGTCTCCTGCCCGATGCCGCCCAGACCGATCATGCCGATGGTCGCGGTGGCCAGGCCCGGGCCTCTGTACTCCGCCTTGCGGTCCCAGTCGGCCTCGCGGACCAGGCGGTCCTTGGGCAGCAGGTTGTGGGCGAGGGCGAACAGGAAGGTCAGCGCGGTGTGGGCCATCGGCACCCGCAGCCCGGTGGGAGCGTTGGTGACGGTGATCCCGGCGGCATCGCAGGCCTCGAGGTCCACGGAGTCGAAGCCGGCACCGAAACGGGCCACGTGCGTGAGCGTGGTGACGCCCTCGAGCTGCGCGGCGCCGAAGGGCGTGCCGCTGAGCAGCAGCACAGCATCGAAGCCCTCGAGCGCCCCGGGGCTGATCGGGACCTCGACCCGGGACCATTCGATCCCCTGCTCGGCGAGCGTGCCCAGGCCGATGTCGCCGTAGATGGTGGAGCCGTCCGCTTCGGAGTAGTCCGCAGTGACGGCGAGCTTCCAGGGGCGGCTCATGCGCTCGGCCCGTCGGCCGTCGTGCCGGATTCCGGCTCGCGGTGCAGGCCCGTGCCGTGCCAGGCCTCGGGGTAGTCCACGAAGCCGCGGTCCAGCGCGTCGATGCTGGTGGCGCCGAGCTGACCCATGGCCAGCTCGAGCTCCTCGTCGAGGATGTCGAGCACGCGCAGCACGCCCTTCTCACCGCCCGCGGCGTTGCCGTAGCCCCAGGCACGGCCGATGGAGACCAGGTCCGCACCCACCGCGAGGGCCTTGGCGATGTCGTCGCCCGTGCGCACACCGGAGTCGAACACGACGGTCATGTCCTCGCCCACGGCGTCGACGATCGAGGGCAGCACGCTGATGGTGCTGGGCGTCGAGTCGAGCTGGCGGCCGCCATGGTTGGAGACGTAGATGCCCTGGGCGCCGACGTTCCGGGCCCGCTGCGCATCCTCGGGGGTGAGGATGCCCTTGATGTACACCGGGCCGTCCCACTGACGCCGTACATCCTCGATGTCTGCCCAGGTCAGGGTGAGGTTCGTGAGGTAGCGCTTGACGAACTCCTGGTGGGAGACGGCGTTGTCGCCCTGAATCTCGCCGGCAAGGTTGCGGAAGCCGATCGTCGGAGGCTTCATGATCGCGCGGGTCCAGTTGAGGTGGCGCACCGCCTGCACCGCGTTGCGCGGAGTGATCTTCGGGGGGATCGACATACCGTTGCGGTGGTCGCGGTACCGCTTGCCGTTCAGGGGAACATCCACCGTCACCACGAGCGCCTCGGCGCCGATGGCCTTCGCCCGGGAGATCAGGTTCGAGACGATCTTGGGGCTCTTGTACATGTACAGCTGGTACCAGAGCGGGCCGGTGGCCTCGTCCGCGAGCTCCTCCATCGCCCAGTTCGAGGCGGTGGAGATCGTGAAGGGGATGTTCGCCTTGCCGGCCGCGCGCACCGCGCCCAGCTCGCCCTCGCCGCCGATCATGCGCTGCAGGCCCAGCGGCCCGAGCACATAGGGGCGCTGGAGGTCCATGCCGTCGACGGAGGTGCTGATGTCGATCGTGGAGATGTCCGTCAGCCAGCGCGGACGGAACCGCACCTCGCGCAGGTCGCGGGTGTTCGCATCCAGGGTGATCTCGTGGTTCGAGGCCCCGTCGACGATATCGAAGGCCATGGTGGGAAGGCGCTTCTTCGCGAGCTGCCGGATGTCCTCGATGGAGGGGGCGGATTCCATCGGGTCCAGGCGGAAGCCGCCCGCGGCGAGCATCTTCGCGAATTCGAGGGCACCGGAAAGTGTCGAGTCGGCCAAGGGGTCTCTCCTTCGAGTCGGTATGGCTGGTCCTGCTGTCCTGCTGTCCTGCTGTCCTGCTGTGCGACGGTGCACGAGGTGCGGCCCCGGGGTGGTCGCCCCGGGGCCGAGGGGTCTCTCAGTGCATGTGCTTGCCGCCGTCGACGTTGATCGACGTGCCGCTCACGAAGCTGGAGTCCTCGCTGACCAGGAAGTTGATCAGGCCGGCGACCTCCTCGGGCTGGCCCACGCGCTGCAGGGGGATGTTGGCGCTCATGCCGGCCTTGCGGTCGTCGGTGAGCGTGCCACCCATGATGTCGGTGTCGATCGGGCCGGGCAGGATCACGTTGGCGGTGATGCCGTACTGGCCCAGCTCGCGGGCGGCGCCACGGGTGAGGCCCTGCACGGCGGCCTTCGCGGCGGCGTAGCCCGTCTTGGAGAAGGTGCCACCGCCATCGAGGGCGGTGATGGAGGCGGTGTTCACGATGCGACCGCCGAAGCCGCCGTCGATCATGCGCGTCGCCGCGGCCTGGATCATCAGCAGGGTGCCCTTGCCGTTGACGTTCATGACCTTGTCCCAGACCTCCGACGTGATCTCGAAGATCGAGTGGGGGCTGGGGATGCCGGCGAGGTTCACCAGCGCGGCGATCGGCGGCATCTCGGCGTCGATGCGCGCGAAGGCGGCGTCCACAGCGGCCTGGTCGGAGATGTCGACGCCGACGCCGATGACCTTCTGCCCACTCTCCGCGGGGAGCTCGGCGGTCAGCTCGGCGGCGAAGGCCTCCGTGGCGGCGCCGTCGATATCGGCCGCGACGACGCTCCACCCCTCGGAAGCGAGCTTGCGGGCGACGCGACGGCCGATGCCGCGCTCGGCGCCGGCACCGGTGACGATCGCGGTGCGCTCGTCGGGGAAGGGCTGGATGCGGTTGATCTCGAGAGTCATGCGTGAACTCCTTTGTTCGGAAGGGATTGTTCTGGCGGGTTGCGGATCAGGCGAGGGCAGAGGCCAGCACCTGACGGATGTACTGCACGTTCTCGGCGATGACGCCGAGGGAGTCGGAGCCGTAGTGCTCGCAGCAGAACGGACCGGAGTAGCCGAGCTCGAGGGCGCGGAGGATCACCTGGCGGTAGTTGATGTAGCCGTACTTCAGCGGCATCGGGGCCGAGGAGTACGCGCCGGTGGCCGGGTCGAGGTCACGGGTGTAGTTCTTGATGTGCCAGAAGTTCGAGTGGGGCAGCACCTTCTCGAACATGTCCGCCCACGGCTCGACCTCGCGGTGCAGGCGCACGAGGTTGCCGATGTCCGGGTTCAGGCCCACGGCCTCGTGACCCACGTCCTTGACGAAGGCCACGGCTTCGTCGGCGGTGCCCACGTAGGTGTCCTCGTACATCTCGAGGCTGACCTCGATGCCCTGGTCGCGGGCGGCGTCGCCGAGGGTGCGGATCCGCTCGATGGCGAGGTCGCGCAGCGCCGGGTCGTCGACGTGGCCGTCGGCCAGCCAGAACCAGATGGCCTTCTGCTGAGCCTCGGTGGTCGCCTGCATGAAGCCGGTGTTGACCACGCTCACGCCGAAGCTGGGGGCGAGGTCGATGAAGCGCAGCGCGTCGGCGACGTTCTGCTCGCCGTTCTTCACGTCCACGACCGAGTTGCGGGTCATGGAGATCGAGGAGAGGGTCATGCCCTCGCCGTCGAGCACGCTGCGGAACTCCTCGACGCGCTCGTCGGAGAGCTTCGCGAGCGGCAGCCAGGCGTCGGTGGGGTCGATCTGGTCGACGCCGAGCGCCTTGACCTGGCGCAGCTGGGAGGCCCAGACCGAGGAGGAGGCCTCCAGGGTGGGGGTGCCGTCCGTCGTGGTGCTGCCGAACGACAGCATGTTGGCTCCGATGGGCCAGTTCTCCGCTGTGAACATCGTTGTCCTCTTTCCTCGTGACGTCTCGTTGCCGTCGATCCTATAGGATCGTTCGCCATCGTGGGAAGGCTTTCCGCGAGAAATCGTCGATCGCCGTTCGACGGCACTGGTGACACGACGACGTCCAGCGGGGTCGGGTACCGAGCACGAGGTCGCCCTGACGGCACGGCGACGTGGCGGGCAGGAGCAGTCGCGAGAAGCGTCGATGACCTCCTCCCGGGTCGGTGGTCACCCAGAGGCGGACGACGCGCCTCGGTCCACGCTTCCCCGCGTGCCGTTCATCGAGCCGTCGTCCCACGTGGACGCCAGGTCAGGCGCTTGGCGTGGTATCCCGCAGGAGCCGCTCCGCGGCCGTAGCCATGTGCTGCTCCATCGCCATTCCAGCCGCGGCGGCATCGCCGGCGGCGACGGCCTCGGCGATCATCCCGTGCTCGAGGATCGCCCGGTCGATGTCCTCCCGGTTGTCGACCGACCGTTCGAACCAGACCCGCAGAAGGGTGCGCGTGGTGGCCAGCAGCTCGCCGACGAGGGCGTTGCCGCCGATCTGAGCGAGGACGCGATGGAAGGCGACGTCGGCGGCCACGTACCCCTCGGGGTCGTCGGCCGCAGCCCGCTGATCCTCGACGATCCCCGTCAGCTCCGCCTTCTGTTCGGCGGTGGCGGTGAGCGCGGCGAGCTGGGCGGCGCTGCGCTCGAGGGCACCGCGCACCACGCTCAGCTCGGCGGTGCGCTCCTGGTCCATCAGCAGCGACCAGCTGAGGGTGCTGGGGAGCAGCTCCGAGGTGCCCGAGCGCAGGTAGGTGCCCGACCCGGCGCGGGTCTCCACCACACCGAGCACCTCGAGAGCGGAGATCGCCTCGCGCACCGCGCTCCGGCCCACGCCGAGCTCTTCGGCGAGCGCACGCTCGCCCGGCAGGCGATCACCGGGGCGCATCGACTCACCGAGCAGGAGATCGAGCAGGCGGTGCGCGACGGCGCTGCTCGGAGAGCGGTTCAGGCCTGTGGGAACGATCCGGCGAGCCCCGAAACGGGCAGGCGACGCGCTGTCGTCGTCCGACGGTTCGGCGGCATGCAGGGATGGGGTGGTCACAACGTCTCACAGTACCGGCACGGCCCAATCGACCGACGTCCGAGGCGTCTCTGCAAGGCGGGCCGGCCTCAAGATCCTCTCCGCAATTGGCCAACCGGTTGACCAATTACCATTTGTGGCGCTAGTGTCGGCGAGGTCGTCGGCAACACCGGCAGCATCCACCGGCACGACCGGCACAACCTCCAGCGCGGCGCCACAGCAGCCCGGTCTGAGAGCCCAGCCGCGACGAACTTCCTGAACACCGCGATTCCCACGATGGAGTGACCGCGCATGACGCACCCCTTCCCGATCGGCATCGGCACCTATGCCCTGTTCTGGGAGTTCGAGGGCCGCAACCCCAAGCCGTTGAGCATCGCCGGCATGATCGATCGCGCTGCCCAGCTGGGCTGCGACGTCTTCCAGATCTGCGATGACCCCCGCGTCGAGCAGCTCGACGCCGCCGAGCTGCGGGAGCTGCGGGAGCGCGCCGAGATCCTCGGCGTCGAGCTCGAGCTCGGCACCCGCACCATCGGCCGCGAGCACCTGTCGCGCTTCCTCGACATCGCCGAGGCGCTCGGCGCGCGCACCCTGCGCTCGATGATCCAGTCACCGGAGATCGCCGAGGGTGCCGAGTCCGCGGTGGAGGAGCTGCGAGCTGTCCTCCCTCGCCTGGAGGCCCTCGAGGTCACCCTCGCCCTGGAGACCTACGAGCAGGTGCCCACCACGACCCTGCTGCAGGTGATCGAGGCGGTCGGTTCCCCGCTCGTGGGGATCTGCCTGGACCCCGCGAACTGCGTCTCCGCGCTCGAGCACCCGAAGCAGGTGGTCGAGTCGTGCGCGCGCCGCACCGTGAACCTGCACGTGAAGGACTTCGCCTTCGCCCGTCAGGAGGGCTGGGTCGGCTTCACCTTCTCCGGCGCACCGCTCGGGGACGGGCTCCTCGACCTCGAGCACGAGCTCGCCGCCGTGTACGGCGAGGCCGCACCGGCCACCGGACGTCGCGCCGCCCAGCCCCACCGGGAGGGTCCGACCGGGGAGCACCGCACCCCGAGCGCGATCGTCGAGCACTGGCTGCCCTGGCAGGGAGACCTGCAGAGCACTCTGACCGCCGAGCGGGCCTGGACCGACCGCACCCTCGCGGCCCTGCGCGCCTGGCGCGACGCCCGCGTCGGCTGAGCCGCAGGCCTCGCCCCACTGCCCCACCGCCCCACCGCGTGTGGCCCCCCGCACCTGCACCTGCCTCTGCACCCGACGTCACCACCGCCAGCGGCCCGCCCGGGCCGATCAGAGCGCCCCACCCGGGGCACCACCCACGAAGGAGTCATGCCATGACCAGCAGCAAGGAACTCAACCCCCTCTTCGGCAAGTCCGTGGAGCTGGACCCCTCGATCTCGGTCGCCGTCGTCGGAGCGGCCGGCAAGATGGGCACCCGCGTCTCGAACAACCTCAACCTCACCGACGCTCCCGTGTACTACGTGGAGGCCTCCGAATCCGGCCAGCAGCGTCTGGCCGAGCTGGGCCGTGAGGTCACCGAGCTCGAGGACGCCGCGAAGGCCGCCGACGTGGTCATCCTCGCGATCCCCGATGTCATCCTCGGGAAGGTCTCCGAGCAGGTCGTACCCCTCATGAAGGAGGGCTCGGTGCTGCTCACCCTCGACCCCGCCGCCGCCTATGCCGGGTTGCTCGCCGAGCGCGAGGGCATCCACCAGGCCTGCGCGCACCCGGCCCATCCGTCGGTCTTCCTCGAGCGCACCACCCCCGAGGAGTGGGCCGACACCTTCGGCGGCATCGCCGCGCCGCAGGAGGTCGTGGCCGCCTACGAGGGCGGGGACGAGGCGATCCGCGAGCGCACCGCCGCCGTGATCCGCGCGATCTACGCCCCCGTGATCGACGTGCACTGGGTGACGATCAAGCAGCTCGCCCAGCTCGAGCCCACCCTGGTGGAGACCACCGGCTGCATGATCGGCCAGTTCCTCAAGGACTCCATGGACCACGCGATCCACGAGGTCGGCATCCCCGAGGACGCCGTGAAGGCCCTGTTCTACGGGCACATCTTCATCTCGCTGACCAATGCGCTGCGCGGCTCGAACCCGTTCTCCGACGCCTGCCTGCGCGCCATGGACTACGGCCGCGAGTCGATCATCAAGCCCGACTGGACCAAGGTCTGGGACGACGCCGAGCTCGACAAGGTCCTCGCCACGATGCTCGACCTCGACACAATCGAGCGCTGACCAGCACCCCCTCTGCCGGGGCGCCCTGACCCAGGTCGCCCCGGCCCACCGAGAAAGGCCCGATGATGTCGCCATTCCTCCTGCTCGGGATCGCCGTCGCCGCGATCGCGATCCTCCTGTTCACGGTCATAGCGCTGAAGTGGCCCGCCTATGTGTCTCTGCTGGTCGTCTCCGTGCTGACCGCCCTGGCCGCCGGCGTCGCGATCCAGGACGTCGTCCCCCTCATGATCGAGGGGATGGGCGGCACCCTCGGCAGCGTGGCATTGCTGGTGGGGCTCGGGGCGATGCTGGGCGGCATCATCGAGAAGACGGGCGGTGCCGAGGTGATCGCCCAGCGCGCCGCCGAGGTGCTGGGCGAGAAGCGCCTCGCCCAGGCGCTGCTGATCGCCTCCGGGCTGGTCGCGATCCCGATCTTCTTCGACGTCGCCTTCATCATCCTGGTGCCGATCATCTTCGCCTTCGCCAAGGCGGCCGGGCATCGTGCTCCGATCGCGATCGGCATGCCGGTCGCCGTGCTCATGGTGTTCATCCACAACACGGTGCCCCCGCACCCCGGAGTCGTCGGCTCCACGACGCTCCTCGGCCAGGACCTCATGGGCCTGGTGACGCTGCTGGGCATCGCGCTCGCGATTCCCATGGGCGTCCTGGTGCACGTCGTCGGCACGAAGGTCATCGGCTCCCGCGCCTTCTCCCTCGATCCCGAGATCTCACAGAAGTACGCGATAGCCGGCGCAGCGAGCGTCTGCGCAGCAGGATCCGGCGCATCGGGCGGGCGCACCACAGGCTCCGCGCCCTCGGCCCTCGACACCGCCCCGACGGACGGCGAGGTCCTGACGGACCGCGAGGTCCCGACGGACGGCGAGGTGCGAGCGGATGGCGAGACTCATCGGCGTCCCCCGGCGACGCTCGTGATCGCCCTGATCCTGCTGCCGATCGTGATGATCGCCTGCGGCACGGTGGGGACTCTCGTGTTCCCCGACGGCAGCTCGGCGGCGAACATGCTCTCCTTCATCGGCGCTCCCGCCTTCGCACTGCTGGTCGCCACCCTGATCGCCATGTACCTGCTCGGCGTCATGCACGGCTGGGGCAGGCAGCAGATCAGCGAGGTCATGGACGGCGCGCTCGGCCCCGCGGCGATCGTCATCCTGGTGACCGGAGCCGGCGGAGTGTTCGCCAAGGTCCTCACCGAGACGGGTGTGGGCGACGCCGTCTCCGGGCTCCTGCTCGACGCGGGTGTGCCGATCCTGCTGCTGGCCTTCCTGGTCGCCCTGGTGTTCAAGGTCGCCCAGGGCTCCGGCACCGTCGCCACGCTGTCCGCTGCGGGGATCATCCAGAGCACCGTGCTCGCCGGCGATTACTCCTCGCTCCAGGTCGCGCTGATCATCCTGGCGATCGGCCTGGGCTCGCTGACCCTGTCCCACATCAACGACTCGGGATTCTGGATCGCGACGAAGTTCCTGGGGCTGTCGGTCGCCGATGGGCTGCGCACGTGGACCGTGCTGACCACGGTGCTCGGTGTCAGCGCGATGGTGATCCTGAGCCTGGTCTGGCTCATCGCCTGACGGCTCCGCCTGCTTCCCCCGATGCGGCCGCATCGACCGACGATCCCCGCACCCCGGCGACGGCCGTCGCCGACCCTGCACTCCAGCTCTTGATCCCGTCGCTGTCCCACCCCGAACTTTTCCTATAGGATCGTGGGGACGACGGGGTCACCGACCCCACCCGTTCGACACCGACTGCGCGCCGCCGGTCCCCCGATTCGGACGCCCTGTGGAGGAATCTCACCGATGACGTATCTCTTCAACGACCCCGCCGACTTCGCGACCGATGCGGTCCGCGGCCTGGCTCTGTCCCACCCCGACCACATCGCCGTCGTGCACGGCGGCGTGGTGCGTCCGACCGCGACCCCGAAGGGGCAGCCCGCCCTGGTGATCGGCGGGGGCTCCGGCCACTATCCCGCCTTCGCCGGCTGGGTGGGCCCCGGCATGGGCCACGGCGCCCCGTGCGGCAACATCTTCGCCTCTCCGTCGGCCTCGCAGGTGTACTCGGTGGCCCGCAACGCCGAGAACGGCGGCGGCGTGGTGCTCGGCTTCGGCAACTACGCCGGCGACGTCCTCCACTTCGGGGCGGCCGCGGAGAAGCTGCGCGCCGAGGGCATCGACGTGCGCATCATCAAGGTCAGCGACGACATCGTCTCCAACACGCCGGAGAACCACCGCGACCGCCGCGGCATCGCCGGTGACCTGCCCGTCTTCAAGATCGCCGGCGCGGCGATCGAGGCCGGCGCGGACCTCGACGAGGCGGAGCGCATCGCCTGGAAGGCCAACGACGCCACTCGCTCCTTCGGCGTCGCCTTCGACGGCTGCACCCTGCCCGGCGCCTCCGAGGCCCTCTTCCATGTCGCCGACGGGCAGATGGGCGTGGGTCTGGGCATCCACGGCGAGCCCGGTGTGCGCGACGAGCCGATCGGATCGGCCGACGAGATCGCTGCGCTGCTGGTCGAGGGCGTCCTCGCCGAGCAGCCCGAGCGCGCCGCGGACGGCTATCGGGGCCGCGCCGCCGTGATCGTCAACGGCCTGGGCACGGTGAAGTACGAGGAGCTCTTCGTGGTCTACGCGAAGGTCGCCGAGCTGCTCGAGGACGCGGGCATCACGCCGGTGCGCCCCGAGGTCGGCGAGTTCATCACCAGCCTCGACATGGCCGGGCTGTCCCTGACCCTGGTGTTCCTTGACGAGGAGCTGGAGCAGCACTGGCTGGCCCCCGTCGACACCCCTGCCTTCCACCGCGGCGCCACGCCCGCCGTGGAGCGCCCCCGTCGCGAGACCTTCTGGGAGGCCGGGGCCGACGAGACCCCCGAGTCCACCGAGGAGTCCCGCGAGGTCGCGACCAGGATCGCCGGCGTGCTGGACCTGTTCGAGGCCGTCTGCGCCCGCGAGGAGGCCGAGCTGGGCCGGATCGACGCGATCGCGGGCGACGGCGACCACGGCCAGGGCATGGCCTACGGCACCAAGGGCGCCGCGGCCGCCGCGAAGACGGCCCTCGCCGACGGCGCCGGAGCCCGCACCTTGCTGGTCCGCGCCGGCGAGGCCTGGTCCGAATCCGCCGGCGGCACCTCCGGCGCCCTGTGGGGCGGCGCGCTGATCGCCGCAGCGAGCACCTTCGCCGACGACGCCGGCAGCTCGCCCCGCACGATCGTCGAGGCGGTCGACGCGGGCATCGACGCGGTGCTGCGCCTGGGCGGGGCGACGGAGGGCGACAAGACCATGGTCGACGCCGCGATCCCCTTCCGCGCCGCCCTCGCCGACGCGTTCACCGGCGACAACGCCTCCGCGGCGATCCTCTCGGCCGCCGGCGTGGCCCGCTCTGCGGCCGACGCCACCGCCGACATCACCGCGAGCCTCGGCCGGGCCCGCGTGCTGGGCGACAAGTCCCTCGGCACGCCCGACCCCGGCGCGATCTCGTTCTCCATCCTCATGACCGAGCTCGGGCAGCACCTGGCCTGACATCCTGGAACCACCTCACCTCACCACTCGAAGGAGACCCTCATGGCACTGACGATCATCGTCGGCGGCGACAACGCCGGCTACGGCTACAAGGAAGAGTTCAAGGCCCTGCTCGAGGCGGACGACCGCGTCGAATCGGTTCTCGACGTCGGCGTCGGCTCGGCCGACGACGGCACCTTCTACCCCAACGTCGCCGTCGCGGCCGCGGAGAAGGTCGCCGCGGGCGAGGCGGACCGGGCGCTGCTGGTGTGCGGCACGGGCCTCGGCGTCGCGATCGCGGCGAACAAGGTCCCCGGGATCCGCGCCGTGACCGCGCACGACCTCTACTCCGTGCAGCGTTCCGTGCTCTCGAACAACGCGCAGGTGCTGTGCATGGGCCAGCGCGTGATCGGCCTCCAGGCCGCCCAGGAGCTCGTGAAGGTGTGGCTCGACCTCGAGTTCGACCCGGAGTCCTCCTCCGCGGCGAAGGTCGACGCCATCTGCGCCTACGACGGCTCCCTCGACCAGGCCTGACCCGCCCGACCCCGCCCGCAGCCGTGCTCCGAAAGGTTCCACCTGGATGGCACCTTTCGGAGCACGACCGGCCGAATCGCCCCGGCGAGAGTCCCCACGGCGCACCGGGAGTCACCGGAGCGCACCGGGACACCGGAGACTGATACCGGCGTCACCCCTGCGCGGCGTCGGGAACGGCGCCGCGGGCTGGACGCACGGTGACCTCCGCAGGACCCGGAGCACCCCTCGAACGACACGGAAGGATCCCGCATGAGCACCTTGTGGATCGGCACCAGCTGGAAGATGACCAAGACCCTGGCCGAGGGTCGGGCGTGGGCCGAGGGCCTGCGCGACCAGTTGGGCGGCCAGGACAACCTGGACCGTGCCGCCCCGACCGGCGTGCAGCCGTTCGTCATCCCGTCGTTCACCGCGACCACCACCGTGCGGGAGGTCCTCGGCGAGGACTCCCCCGTGCTGCTCGGGGTGCAGAACGCCCATTGGGAGGACGCCGGCGCCTGGACTGGTGAGGTGTCCGTGCCGCAGGCCAAGGATGCCGGTGCGCAGATCGTCGAGATCGGTCACTCGGAGCGTCGTGAGCACTTCGGCGAGACCGTGGAGACCACGCGGCTGAAGGTCGCCGCGGCCCTGCGCCATGGCCTCACGCCCCTGCTGTGCATCGGCGAGAGCCTCGCGGTGAAGGATGCCGGCGGCTCCTCCGAGTTCATCCTGGAGCAGGCCGCCGGGGCTCTGGGCGGGCTCAGCGCCGAGGAGCTCTCGCGTGTGGTCATCGCCTATGAGCCGATCTGGGCGATCGGCGAGAAGGGCCGACCGGCGACCGTCGAGGAGCTGATCGAGCCCTTCGCCGCCCTCGGCGCGCAGTACACCGGGACGGTCGCCGGGATCCTGTTCGGCGGCTCCGTGAACCTCGACAACGCGGCGGACCTGCTCCGGATCGACCATGTGACCGGCCTGTTCGTCGGCCGTACCGCGTGGGAGCTCGACGGCTACCTCGAGCTGCTGCGCATCGCCGAGGCCCACGCAGGGTCCTGAGCGCCGTGCCCCCGGGGAAACCGGGGGATGGCCCCCAGGCCCTGCTCGGGGTCCGGCGATACCCTGAGAGCAGTCGGTGACGAGAGACGACGCCGGTCCCTGCACACGGGCCCTGCAGCTGGGTCCTGTCGATGGGTCCAGCAGCTGGGTCCCGCACACGGGTCCTCCGCAGAGGCCCCGCACGAATGCCCGGCCCGTCGTCCCCGCCGCGGACGTCAGCTCAGTCCCACGAGAGGCCTGGGGGTGCCCATGAGCGAGCAGTTCCGGACGAATGCTCAACCTGATCGGCGGGGTCGTATGCCCCGCCCCCGTCCCATGCCCCGAGGCCGGGACATGACCCGGTCGACGGCGGCGGGACACCGCCCTGCGTGGGGCCCACCTGGTGATCCGCTCGTGGGGACGGTCCATGCCCCGCTCTCGACGGCGGTCGCCGTGCCGCGTCGGCGCGGGCGATGGCTCACCACCGTCGTGCCCACCGTCCTCGGCGGCACGTTCGGGATCAGCAGCTTCATGGTGCTCGGGGTGAGCAGTCTGATCGGGGGCGCGGGCCTGCTGGCTCCCTTGCTGGCCGGCCTGGGGGTCGGCGTCGTCGTCGGCGGCGGCACGGCCTTCCTGCTGCGCAACCGCACACAGAAGCCGGTGCGTCTGGGTGCCACCGAGCTCCCCGCCGGGACCCGGGCGGCGCTGGAGAAGATCGTGCACTCCACGAAGCACCAGCGACGGAGCCTCACCCGGATGCGGCGGGCCAAGCCCGGCCCGGCGGTCAAACCGGTGCTGAACCGGGCGGAGCTGCTGCTGCAGCGGATCAATGCCCTGGTGGGCTCCGCGGCTCTGCAGTCCCGTCGTGCGTCCGACGACGACGTGCTGATGCTCGAGGGCATGGCCGCTCGCTACGTCCCGGAGCTGGTGCGTGCCCTCGAGGACACCGCCGGCTTCCTCTCCCCCGTCACCGGCGAGGCACGGGAGAAGGCCCTGACGAATCTGCAGAGCATCGACCAGCAGCTGGCGGCGCTCGGCGAAGAGCTGGACCGGATCGAGCACGACATCGTCGCCGGGGTCACCCGTTCGCTCGACGTCCACTTCGAGTTCCTGAGGCGCCGCCTGCCCGATCAGGCCGCGGATCCGTTCGAGGACCGCTGACGCCGACGGCGACCCGCACCCGTCGGGGACCTGCACCCGTTGATGATCCGCACGAATGAGCGATCGGCGCCCGTCGGCGACCTCCTGAGGAGGCCGCCACAGCTCAGGCGATTTCCGTGGTGGCCTGCGCCTCGACCTCGCTGGTCTGGATGGACCGCACGAGCACCGCGTCGAGGTGGTCGGCGAGCGCCTTGAGCGCCGCGTCGTGATGGTGCTGGCGCACCTTCGCCAGGATCGTGCCGTGCTCCTCGTACGCCTCGCGGGCGTCGAGCTGGAGCGGCCCGCCCTCCCAGGTCTGGCGCATGCGGTGCGTGTGGGTGCTCAGGCTCTCGAACATCTGGGCGAGGTAGCGGTTGTCCGCATGCTTGTAGAGCACCTGGTGGAAGCCCCAGTCCGCCTGGAAGTGCTCATGGACCAGCTCGTAGGAGACCTCGCTGGTCTGTTCCGCCGCATCGATGCGCTCGATGATCTCGGCGTGGTGGGCCTGCGCCGCCTCGAGGTCCGCGAGCAGGTCGTCCCAGTGCTCGAAGGCACGGTCCAGCACCGCGAGCTCGATGATCTTCCGGGCCGCGAGGAGCTCGGTGATCTGATCGCCGTCCAGCATCGGGGCGACGACGTATCCGCGCAGCGCGACGTATTCCACCAGGCCGGAGCGCTCGAGGGACACCATCGCCTCGCGCACCGGGGTGGGTGAGACCTCGAGGTCGCGGGCCAGTCCGTCGATGCTCAGGCGGGAGCCCGGCGCCCACCGGGCCTCGAGCAGACGCTGGAGGATCAGCTCCTCGACCTCGTCGCGCAGCACCTGTCGTCTGATGGCCATCTGATGATTCCCTTCGAGCGCGGGGGTCCGGACGTCAACGGCCGAACCCACGCAGCAGTGGTCCCGATTTCCCATAGGATACCCAGCCGTCGGCGCCGACGGCTGGGTATCCGAGGAACTGGGAAGCGGGAGTACCGGGAGGGTCGGGCCTCAGGCCCGCGCCAGCTCCACGGGCTGACCTGTGCGCACCGACTCCTGCGCCGCGGCGACCACGCGCACCGTGCGCAGGCCCACGTCGCCCGAGGGCTCCACGGCCTGGCCCGCCCGCACGGCCCCGAGGAATGCCTCGAGCAGGGCCGCGTCGGGGTCCACGCCGTAGGGCAGCCACTGGCCGGGCCCGCCGACGTGCTCGGCGAAGGCGTCGACCTGGAGCTGACCGCCGGTGCCCACGGCCTGGATCCGCAGGCCGCCCCAGGTGGGGGCGTCGGCCGGCTGCGACCAGGAGCAGTCGATGATGGCGACCAGACCCGAGTCGTAGGTCAGGGTGACGAGCCCGCCGGTCTCGGCGCCCGCGCCGGCCCGATCCGCCCAGAGGATGCGGTTGGTGATGGCGTGCACCGTCGTGGGCGGGCCGACCATCGAGTCGAGAATCTCGGCGATGTGCACGGTGTGGTCTACGAGGGAGCCACCGCCGGCGAGCTCCACGTCGGTGAACCAGGCACGGGTGTCGGGCAGCTTGCCGTTGTTGGTGCCGGTGATGCCGATGACCTCGCCGAGGGCGCCGTCGGCCACAGCGGCGCGCAGGGTCTCCACGGCCGGCGCGAAGTGCACCGGGAAGGCGGTCATGAGCACCACGCCGGCCTCGGCGCACGCGGCGACCATGGCCTCCGCGTCGGCGACGTTCGTGGCCAGCGGCTTCTCGCACAGCACGTGCACGCTGCGGCGGGCCGCCTCGAGCACGAGGTCCTTGTGGTGGGCGTTCGCACTGGTCACGACGATCGCGTCGGGACCCTCGGGCCAGGCGTTCCAGGCCTCGTCGTAGGAGCCGACGACCGTCACCCCCTGCACGTCGCCGAACCCGTCGGGATCGGCGACCACCAGGTCGATGTCGGCGCGCGGCTCGAGCAGGGCCGCGTACGCCCCGGCATGGGTGTGCGCGCAGCTCATGAGGGCGATCTTCAGCGTGCCCGGGGTGGGCGATGCGGTCAGCATGTGATGCTCCGTCCGGTGCGCAGGGATTCGAGGGCGGCGCGGGAGACCTCGACGGCGTAGGCACCGTCGGCCGCGCTGACCCGGGTGGGGGTTCCGGAGCGGAGGGCGGCCGCGAACTCGAGGATCTCCTCGGCGTACGGGCTGCGCATGCCGCTCACGTCGGGCAGGAAGCCGTCACCGGCGGCCTGCTGCTCGGTGGCGACCCCGTCGAAGACGACGCCCGGATCACCGGCGGAGTCGTACTGCAGGCGGCCCGCGTCCCCGGCGAGGTCGAAGGTGTAGCGGAAGGTGGTGCCGGGCGGGCCCCACAGGCCGCGGCAGTGGCTGATGGCGCCACCGGTGTGGGTGAGCACGGCGTGGGCGGTGCGCACGGTGTCGGTCGAGCTGGAGATCGACTGCTGGGCGTAGACCCGCTCGACGGGCCCGGCGAGCCAGATCGCCTGGTCGATGTCGTGGATCATCTGGTCCATGATGATGCCGCCGGACTGCGATTCGTCGGCGAACCAGGGCTGTGTGGGGAAGGATCCCGTGCGCTCGAAGCGGAGCACCGCGAGCTGCCCGATGGTGCCAGCCTCGACGCCGGCCCGGGCTGCGGCGTACTGCGGGAAGAACCGCACCACGTGCGCCGGGAACAGGCGACGACCTGCGCGGTCGGCATGCTCGACGACGGCGCGCGCATCCTCGGTGGTGAGCGCGAGCGGCTTCTCGCACACGACGTCCTTGGCGGCGTCGAGCGCCTGATGGACGATCTCGGCGTGCACGGCGGTGGGGGTGCAGACGTCCACGACGTCGACCGCGGCGAGGAGGTCTTCGAGGGTCGCGTGGACGGTGGCTCCGAACTGCTCCGCGTATTCCTCCGCCCCGTCGAGGCTGAAGCAGTGCAGCTCGGCACCGATCTCCAGCCATCCCGGGGTGTGGGCGCGGGAGATGCCGCCGGTTCCGATGATGCCGACGCGCACTGGCGCGACGGGTGGTGACGACGTGGTCATGGTCAACCTTCCGGGCTGGACGGACCCTATTTACGAAAGCGGTTTGCGTAATCCTTCCCGGAGTCCCGTGCGGTGTCAAGAGTCGCCAGGGGTCAGGGCGTCCGCCGCAGCAGCGATCGGTGGGAGGTCTGCAGCAGCGGCGACCGCCGTCCGCAGGAACGCCGACGGGCGGCGCGACGGAGCGTCGGTCCTGCCGCTTATGCTCTCGCCACCCGACGAAGGGACCACCATGACCACCCCATGGAAGCTCACGATCGACTGCTCCTCCCCCGCGCTGCTGGCGCGCTTCTGGTCGGAGGCGCTCGGCTACGAGCCCGCCCCGGTGCCGGCCGGCTACGCCAGCTGGGAGGCGTGGCTGATCGCCTATGACGTGCCCGAGGACGAATGGGACGACGGCGCCTACCTCCAGGATCCGACGGGCGCGGCACCCTCGATCTCCTTCCTGCGGGTCCCCGAGGCGAAGACGGTCAAGAATCGGCTTCACCTGGACGTCCAGGCCGGGGGCGGACGGCAGATCCCCCAGGATCAGCGGTGGCCACGGGTCGCCGCGGAGGTCGAGCGCCTCACCGGCCTCGGCGCGACGGTCCTCCAGCAGCACGACGGACCCGACGGCCCCGACCACGTCGTCATGGCCGATCCCGAGGGCAACGAGTTCTGCGTGGTCTGAGGGCGCGCCGTCGGTCCAGGATCGAGCCCTCACGACCCGGCCGCGGCCCGCTACCCTCACTGCCATGAGCAGCATTCCTGACCCGGCCGACACCCGCACCCAGCGCGAACGAATGCTTGCCGGCGACTGGTACATCTCCGACCAGGAGCTCGGGACGCTCCAGCTGCAGGCGGCTCAGCTCGCGGATCGGTACCACCGGGCGTGGCTCGATGACGCCCCGGAGGCCCGTGACCTGCTCCAGGAGCTGCTGGGCGGGGTCGGTGAAGAGACCGTCGTGCGCCCGCCGATCTCCCTGGACTACGGCAGCAACGTCACCCTCGGAGCCCGCACCTTCGTGAACTACTACCTCACGGCGGCCGACGTCGCGGCGATCACCATCGGCGACGACTGCCAGATCGGCCCGAACGTCCAGCTGCTCACGCCGATCCACCCCACCGACCCGGGGCCCCGGCGGGAGGGCCTGGAGCGCGCCGAGCCGATCACGATCGGGGACAACGTGTGGCTCGGCGGCGGGGTCACCGTGCTGCCCGGCGTGAGCATCGGCGACAACTCGGTCATCGGAGCATCCGCCGTGGTCACGAAGGACATCCCGGCGAACGTGGTCGCCGTCGGCAACCCCGCCCGGGTGATCCGCGAGCTCTGAGATCGGGCACAGCGCCTACGTCGCGACGTCGGCCCTGCCAGCCCCGTCGCCCCCGCCGATCGCGTCGGCCGTCTGCTGCTCCCGGAACATGCTCCCGAAGAAGATCGCGACCAGCAGCGCGAGCGCGGCCGGCACCAGCCAGATCGGGATCCAGTCATGCGTGCCGTCGGCGGCGAGGAAGGCGTCGACGATCGGCCCGGAGATCAGCGAGCCGATCAGCAGGCCCACGCCGTAGGTGGCCAGGGAGATGAGGCCCTGCGCAGCCGAGCGCACCCGCGCGGGGGCGAAGCGGTCCGTGTAGATCTGCCCTGCCACGAAGAAGAAGTCGTAGCAGACGCCGTGCAGCAGCAGTCCGATCACCACGAGCCACAGCAGGGAGCCGGAGTCACCGAGAGCGAACATCGCATAGCGTGCGGCCCAGGCGAGCATGCCTATGAGCAGGGTCTTCTTCACACCGAGCTTCCTCAGCATGAGCGGCATGAGCAGCAGGAACCCGGCCTCCGAAAGCTGCCCGAGGGACTGCACCGCAGCGGCCCTCGGCACCCCGATCTCGTTGAGGTAGAGGTTGGTGAAGTTGTAGTAGAACGCCAGCGGGATGCAGATGAGGATCGAGGCGATGAAGAAGACCAGGTAGGAGCGGGACTTCAGCAGCGCCAGGGCATCGAGGCCCAGGATGTCCCGCACGGTGGCGGGGCCGTCGCTCGGCTCCGGCGGGGTGTGCGGGAGGGTGAAGGCGTAGACGCCCAGCAGCGCCGAGCCGATCGCGGCCATGACGAAGGTGTTCGAGAGCGCCCCGCCGGTCTCCCAGCCGAGCCAGCCGATGAGCAGGCCCGCGATGATCCAGCCGATCGTGCCGAACACGCGCACGCTGGGGAACTGCCGCTCCGGGCTCTCCATGCGGCGGAACGAGATCGAGTTCGCGAGCGCCAGGGTGGGCATGAAGGACACCATCGCGAGCAGGGCGAAGACGAAGAAGGGACCGAAGTCCTCCTGGCGCCCGGCGAGGAACAGCATCACCGCGCTGAACAGGTGCAGCACGCCGAGGATGCGCTGAGCGGCGAAGAAGCGATCGGCGATCAGGCCCACGATGAAGGGGGCGAGGATCGCGCCGAGACTCTGGGTGAGGAAGGCGAGCGCGATCTGGCTGCCCGTCGCCTCGAGATCGCTGGCGAGGTAGGTCCCCAGGGTGACGAACCAGGCGCCCCACACGAAGAACTCGAGGAACATCATGGCCGAGAGGCGGGTGCGGGTCAGCGAATCCAGCATGCCGAGGACCTTAGCCTGTGAACTGGGTCACCGAGAGGAGTTCCGTGCACTCAGGCGGCGTCGCGGGCCGCGTCCGCGACGTCGGCGGCGAGCGCCCCCGCGTCCTCGTCGGAGAGGTCGTGCACGGTGAGCCGCAGGTGGCGCGAGGATCCCGCCTCGGGCGCGAGCCGGAAGTCGTACCCGGTGCGCACGAGCCACCCCCGCCGCATGAGCCGCTCGGCGACCTCACGGGCCGGGGCCGGGACGGGCACCCACAGGCTCATCCCGTCGCCGGCCTCGACCGGCAGGCCCAGCGCGGTGAGGCGGGCGGCGAAGCTCGCGTTCCGCTCGGCGTAGTGGGCGCCGGCGCGGCCGATGAGCGCCAGGGAATCAGGGTCCCGCATCACGGCGTGGGTGATCCGCTGCAGCAGATGGCTGACCCAGGTGGTGCCGGGGCTGAGCCGCTGCGCGAGCCGGCCCGCGGTGTCAGGGTCGGTGGCGGTCACGGCCAGGCACATGTCGGGGCCCACGAACTTCGAGACCGATCGCAGCAGCGCCCAGCGCCGATGCCCCGGACCGATGATCGAGTGGAAGGGCCGCTGGGAGAGGTAGGAGTAGTAGTCGTCCTGGATGACCAGCACGTAGGGATGTTCGTCGAGCACCTCGCGCAGCTGGGCGGCGCGCTGCTCGCTGAGCGAGGCCCCGGTGGGGTTCTGGGCGCGCGGGGTGCACACGACGGCGCGCACTCCCTGCTCCAGGGCGGAGCGCAGGCCCTCGACGGTCATCCCCTCGGCGTCGACCGGGACCGGCACCGCACGATATCCGCCGAGGCGGGCGATGTGGATGCTGGCCAGGAAGCACGGGTCCTCGAGGGCCACGGCGTCGTCCCGCATGAGCGCCTGGGCGAGCAGCCGCTCCACGGCGTCGACGGCGCCGCTGGTCAGGGTGAGCCGCACGTCGGCGGGGTTCCCCGGGGCGTCCGGTGTCATCCAGTCCCGGGCCCACTGCTCGAGATCGCGGTCGATCACGGGTTCCCCGTAGAGCACCGGGCGGCCCGCGGCGGCGGCCAGCGCCGGCGCGAGGTCCGGGATCAGGCGCGGATCGGGGTTGCCCGTGCCGACATCCCGGAGGGACCCGGCGGCGGCGAAGCCCTCCTGCGCCACGGCGGCCCGCTGCGCGACCCGCGTGCCGGCGCGCCCCTGGGAGACGACCACGCCAGAGCGGGCGAGGTTCCGGTAGGCGGCCACGGCGGTGTTGCGGTTGACCTGCAGCTGCTCGGCGAGGGCGCGCACGGAGGGCAGGCTCTGCCCCGGGGCCAGCTCGCCGCGGTCCACGAGGGCCCGCACGCTGTCGGCGATCTCCACGGCGGTCCCGCCGCTGATCACCAGGTCGTCGTCGTTGCTCACCCGACCGAGTCTAGGCGGGGTCCGGACGCAGGCTGACGGCTCGGATGACCAGCGCGAGCAGGAGGGTGACGACTGCGAGCACCCACCAGCCCCATCCCCCGGTGGTTGCGACCGCCAGCCCCAGGACCCATGGCGCCACGGAGGCCAGCAGACCGTTGCTGATCCCGTAGAACGCCCCGTACTGACCCTGGCGCTCCTCAGGTGCCAGCCGGAAGAGCAGCTCCATGGTCCCGGCGGTGTAGAGCACCTCACCCAGCGTATGGAGCGACACCAAGGCGATGAGCGCCAGGACGAGAACCGCGTCCGACGTCGTCCATCCACTGGCGAAGAACAGATAGGACACCGCAACACAGATCGCACCGGCGACGAGTCGACGACCGGCGGACTCGATGCTCGTGATTCCGGCGCTGGCCGGCACCTGAAGCGCGGCTGCGAGAAGCGAGTTCACGGCGACGACGACTCCGACGACCCACGTCGTTCCCGGGTGATTGACGATGACCCACAGCGGCAGAGCGAACGACAGCGCGTGCAGATAGATGCTGACCATCCCGTTGGCCAGGGAGAACACCGTGAACCGGCGGTCCGGCAGAACCGGGCTCGGCCTTCGGGCAGCTCCAGGAGGCGAGGCCGGGACGGGAATCCTCGTCAGCAGAACGGCAGCCACGGCGAAGGTGAGAGCGTTCGCCAGGATCGCCACCTGGAAGGCCCCCAGCAGACCGGAGCCCAGCACGATGCCCGCCGCGAGAGCACCGAGGGAGATGCCGATCGTCAGCACCGACCTCAGGGAAGCACGGACGAGAGCAGGGTTCTCTCGAGCGATCCGGCGGATCAGCGCGGTGTTCGAGGACATGCACAGTCCCTGGCCGAGGCTGATGAGGCACAGGGCGATGACGAAGCTGAGTCCGTTCCAGACGACCACGAGCACGGCAGTGGCAAGAGCGGACAGGACCAGCCCGGAGAGGAACACCGGTTTCGGGCTCCACGCATCGGAGATCTTCCCGCTGAGGAAGTCCCCGCCGATCGCCAGTACGGTCGCCGTGAACAGAGCCGTCGAGACCATCCCGATCGAGAATCCGAGATGCTGCGTATAGAACAGGATGTTCACGGTCGCGAAAAGCCCATTACCCACTGCATTGATCCCCGTGAGTGCAGCGAGTTTGCGAATCTTAGGAGCGGCTGTTACCGTCCCGGCCGCCGTGACGTACGAGGAGATCAAGGTCGAGACCAGCAGCGATCTTGAACGGCCTGCGGCCCGATTATCCATGGCCAGAGATTACCACTGAGGCCGCATTGAGAATGCCTCGATGCGTAGTTCAACAATGCGCACGCAGACCTTTTACTCTGTGTTATCGTCATGCATTTCGACCAGCGCGACGACAGCAAGCCCTCAGCAAGACGTCGCACCACTTTCCTCGTGCCGACACTGCTCCGCACTGTCGACACCACCCAGCCCACACGCTCCGTGGACCACCCGTCGACGCTTGACCCATGCCGTGCTACTTTTTGGCCTAGGCCAATGTGGTGCAGGGAGGGTCGACGCGTCGGACACCGTCGGCCCGCGCCGCGCGAGCGACAAGGACACCTCATGAACAGCACCCCCACTCCCAGCACCCCCACCACGGGCACCGGCACCGTCAAGCGCGGGCTCGCGGACATGCTGAAGGGCGGCGTCATCATGGACGTCGTCACCGCGGAACAGGCGAAGATCGCCGAGGACGCCGGCGCCGTCGCGGTCATGGCCCTCGAGCGGGTCCCGGCGGATATCCGCGCCCAGGGCGGGGTCTCCCGCATGAGCGATCCCGACATGATCGACAGCATCATCGAGACCGTCTCGATCCCGGTGATGGCCAAGGCCCGCATCGGCCACTTCGTCGAGGCGCAGATCCTCCAGGAGCTCGGGGTGGACTACATCGACGAGTCCGAGGTGCTCTCCCCCGCCGACTACGTGCACCACATCGACAAGCAGCGGTTCACCGTGCCCTTCGTGTGCGGCGCAACCAACCTCGGCGAGGCCCTGCGCCGTATCACCGAGGGCGCCGCGATGATCCGCTCCAAGGGCGAGGCCGGCACCGGCGACGTCTCCGAGGCCACCAAGCACATCCGCACCATCACCGCCCAGATCCGGGAGCTGGCGGCGAAGAGCGAGGACGAGCTGTACCTCGCCGCCAAGGAGCTGCAGGCCCCGTACTCGCTGGTCAAGGAGGTCGCCGAGACCGGTGCCCTACCGGTGGTGCTGTTCACCGCAGGCGGCGTCGCGACCCCGGCGGATGCCGCGATGATGATGCAGCTGGGGGCCGACGGCGTCTTCGTCGGCTCCGGGATCTTCAAGTCCGGCAACCCCGAGCAGCGGGCCGCGGCGATCGTCAAGGCGACCACCTTCCACGACGACCCCTCGGTGATCGCCGAGGCCTCTCGCGGGCTGGGCGAGGCGATGGTCGGCATCAACGTGGCTGATCTCCCCGCCCCGCACCGCCTGGCCGAGCGCGGCTGGTGACCACCGCGCCCCGCGTCGGCATCCTGTCGCTGCAGGGCGACGTGCGCGAGCACGCCCGGGTGCTCACCGAGCTGGGCGCGCAGGTCGCGCTCGTGCGCCGGCCGGGCGAGCTGGTCGGCCTCGACGGCCTCGTGCTGCCCGGCGGGGAGTCGACGGTGATCGACAAGCTCTCCCGGGCGTTCGGGATCCAGGGCCCGCTGCGCGACGTGATCGCGGGCGGCCTGCCCGTGCTGGGCACCTGCGCAGGGCTGATCCTGCTCGCGAACCGTCTGGCCGACGGGATCGCCGGTCAGGAGACGTTCGGCGGTCTCGATGCGACGGTGCGACGCAACGCCTTCGGCGGTCAGGTCGAGTCCTTCGAGACGGAGCTGGAGGTGCCTGCTCTCGGTCCGCCGACGATCCGGGCCGCCTTCATCCGGGCCCCGGCGATCGAGGAGCTCGGCCCCTCGGCGACAGCACTCGCCTCCCTCCCTGACGGCCCGGTGGTGGCCGCCGAGCAGGACGGCCTCCTGGGGATCGCCTTCCACCCGGAGTCCACCGGGGAGACCCGGTTCCACCAGCGGTTCCTGGACCGGATCCGCGGCGCCTGAGACGACGAGAGGGACCGCCGGGCGTCCTGCCCGGCGGTCCCTCCCCGCCCTCGATTCACCGGAGCTGGAGCTCGTACGCGGCGGTCGTGAGGAAGGCCGGGAACGTCTCTCCGAGCACGGCCTCGCTCAGCAGCGCCGCGGCGTCCTTCGCCCGGCTGCCCTCCTCACGGGACATCTCCTCGGCGCACTGCTCGATGAGGTACTCGACCTTCTCGGCCACCACCGGCATGCCCCGCTCGGTGAGCATGCCCTGGTTGATCCACTGCCACAGCTGGGAACGGGAGATCTCGGCGGTCGCCGCATCCTCCATGAGGTGATCGATCGCCGCGGCGCCCTGCCCGCGCAGCCAGCTGTCGAGGTAGCGCATCGCCACCCGCACGTTCTGGCGGACCCCCGCCTCCGTCACGCGGCCTCCCTCCACGTGCAGGTCCAGCAGGTCCTCGGCGGTCACGGCGACGTCCTCCCGGAGCTGGTGCAGCTGGTGGGGAGCCTCGCCGAGCACGGCGTCGAACTCCGCCTGCGCCGCGGGGACGAGGTCGGGATGGGCCACCCACGTGCCGTCGAAGCCGTCGGTCGCCTCCCGGCGCTTGTCGTCGGAGACCATCTCCAGGGCCTGCCGCGTCACCTCCGGATCCCGGCGGTCGGGGATGAACGCGCTCATCCCGCCGATCGCGTGGGCGCCGCGGCGGTGGCAGGTGCTCACCAGCAGCTCCGTGTATGCCCGCATGAACGGCACGGTCATCGTCAGCTCCGAGCGGTCCGGCAGCACCCGCCGCCGTCCCCGATCGCGGAACATCTTGATGATGCTGAACAGGTAGTCCCAGCGGCCGGCGTTCAGCCCTGCGCAGTGGTCGCGCAGCTCGTAGAGGATCTCCTCCATCTCGAACGCCGCCGGCAGCGTCTCGATGAGCACGGTGGCGCGGATGGTGCCGTGCGGGAGGTCCAGGTGCTGCTCCGTGTGCGTGAACACCTCGTCCCACAGCCGCGCCTCGAGATGGGACTCGAGCTTGGGCAGGTAGAAGTAGGGGCCCGCGCCGCGCTCGACGAGCTCGCGGGCGTTGTGGAAGGCGTAGAGCCCGAAGTCCACGAGGGCCGCGATGGCCCGGCCGCTGCGGCCGCGCGCGCCGGTGTACCGCAGATGTGCCTCATCGAGGTGCCAACCGCGGGGCCGCAGCACGATGGTCGGGGTCTCCTCGCCCAAGCGGTACTCCTTGCCCTGCTCGGAGACGAAGTCGATCTGCCGGCGGATCGCGTCGTGCAGGTTCACCTGCCCGCCGATGATGTTCTCCCAGGTGGGGCTGAGTGCGTCCTCGTGGTCGGCGAGCCACACCCGGGCCCCGGAGTTCATCGCGTTGACCGTCATCCTGCGGTCGGTGGGGCCGGTGATCTCCACCCGACGGTCCTCGAGGCCGGGGCCGCTACCGGCGACGGTCCACTCGGGATCCTCGCGCACGGCGGCGGTGGTGGGGAGGAAGTCGAACATGGCCCCGGCGGCGATCGACTCGCGGCGCAGGGTCCTCGCCTGCAGCAGCCGGTGACGCTCGCAGTGGAAGAGGTCGTGCAGGCCGGCGACGAAGTCGAGGGCCGCCGGGGTGAGGATCTCCTCGAAGCGCTCGGACATCGCGCCGAGCACCTCCAGGGTGCCTCGCTCGGCCGACGGACCGGGTCGGGTCGGGTCCGATCGGTCGGTCTGAGCGGTCTGGTGGGGTCGGGTGGGTCGAGTGTCCTGGGTGAGGGTCATCGGATGCTCCTTGCTCGGTGCGGTCGCAGAGGACGGGGTGGTCAGCGCAGCCGGTGCAGTCGGTGTGGTCGCTGCGCTCGGTGCGCTCGACGGATCAGTGGAACTGGGCGGTCTCGGTGGAGCCGGCGAGGGCGAGGGTGCTGCTGCTCGGGTTCAGCGCGGTGGAGACCCGGTCGAAGTACCCCGTGCCCACCTCGGCCTGGTGGCGATGGGCGGTGAAACCGGAGGCCGCAGAGGCGAACTCCGCCTCCTGCAGTTCGACGAACGCGGACATCTGGCTCGTCTCGTACCCGCTGGCCAGCTCGAACATCGCGTGGTTGAGCGAGTGGAAGCCGGCCAGGGTGATGAACTGGAAGGCGTACCCCATGGCGGCCAGCTCGCGCTGGAAGCGCGCGATCTGGGCGTCGTCGAGGTGGCGCTTCCAGTTGAAGCTCGGCGAGCAGTTGTAGGCGAGCTTCTGGTTCGGGAAGTCGCGGTGGATGCGCTCGGCGAAGGTGCGGGCCAGCTCGAGATCCGGCTCCGCGGACTCGACCCACAGCAGATCCGCGTACTCCGCATAGGCCAGGCCGCGGGAGATCACCGCATCGATGCCCGGACGCACCTCGTAGAAGCCCTCCGCGGTGCGCTCCCCGGTGAGGAACTCCCGGTCCCGCTCGTCGACGTCGCTGGTCAGCAGGGTCGCCGCGAGGGCGTCGGTGCGGGCGATGATCACCGTGGGTGTTCCTGCCACGTCGGCCGCGAGCCGGGCCGCCCCGAGGGTGCGCACGTGATGGGAGGTGGGGACCAGGACCTTGCCGCCCATGTGGCCGCATTTCTTCTCGCTGGCCAGCTGGTCCTCCCAGTGCACGCCGGCGGCTCCCGCCTCGATCATCGAGAGCATGAGCTCGTAGGCGTTCAGGGGTCCGCCGAAGCCTGCCTCCGCATCCGCGACGATCGGTGCGGTCCAGTCCCGGCTCGTGGCGCCGGTCTCCGCGTGCTCGATCTGGGCCGCCCGGAGCAGGGCGCTGTTGATCCGGCGCACGACGGCGGGGACGGAGTTGACCGGGTAGAGGGACTGGTCCGGGTAGGTCTTCCCGGAGAGGTTCGCATCGGCCGCGACCTGCCAGCCGGAGAGGTAGATGGCCTTCAGCCCCGCCCGCACCTGCTGCACGGCCTGGTTCCCGGTGAGGGCACCCAGGGCGCGCACCCAGCTGCCGGGGTCCTCCGTGTTCTGCTGGACGAGATCCCACAGCGACTCCGCGCCGCGGCGGGCCAGGGTGTGCTCCTCACGGACCGGGCCGGCGAGGGCGACGACGTCCTCCGCGGTGTGGTCGCGGCGCACATCGCGCCACCGGGGGTCGAGATCCCACTCGGCGGCGAGTTCGGCGGCGGTGATGCTCTGGTCACCGGTGCGGCGGGTGAACTGCTCCATGGTGGACTCCTCTGCTGCTCCACGTCCGACCGAAAGGGTCGAGCGATCCCGGCGAACTTCGTCGGGTCCTCCCACTCTGGAGGCTCGATTCCCCGAGCCGAAGGGGCCGAGTGGAAGAACTTCTGCCATATTTCTGGCACGGAGAACTTCCGGCGTGGCATCCTTTCCGCCATGGCACACGACGACGTGGATCCCGACGACTCCTCCGATCGCCTCACCATCGGCCGCCGCATCCGCGCCCGGCGGCTCGAGCGGGGCCTGTCCCTGCGCGAGCTCGCCGAGGCGCTCGAGCGGGCCCCCTCGCAGCTCTCCGTCATCGAGAACGGACGGCGCGAGCTGCGGCTCGGGGAGCTGCGGCGCATCGCCCGCGTGCTCGGGGTCGAGGTGGAGGACCTGCTGCGGCAGGAGGCCCCCTCCCGTCGGGCCGCCCTGGAGATCTCGCTCGAGAAGGCGCAGGCCGGCGCGCTGTACCAGGGGCTGGACCTGCCGGACCTCCCCGTGCGCCGCTCGCTGAGCGATGCCGCGATCGAGACGATCCTGCGCCTGCACGACGAGCTCGAGCACCTGCATCGCGAGCGCGCCGCGACCCCCGAGGAGGCACGACGCGTGAACGGGCAGCTGCGCGAGGAGCAGTCGCGCTCGGGCAACTACTACCCCGAGCTCGAGGCGACCGCGCGGGACCTGCTGGCGCGGATCGACCATCGCGGCGGCCCGCTCTCGCACCGCAAGGTCTCGCTGCTGGCTGCGGAGCTGGGCTTCAGCCTGCACTCGGTGGGCGACCTGCCGCACTCCACCCGCAGCATCACCGATGCCGAGAACATGCGCATCTACCTGCCCCTCGAGCGCAGCGCCACCGACCCGCGCACCACGGTGCTGCAGGCGATCGCCGCCCATGTGCTCGGCGAGGAGGAGCCTGCCGACTACGGCGAACTGCTGCGACAACGCGTCGAGGTCAACTACCTGGCCAGCGCCATGCTGCTGCCGGAGGCGGGGGCCGTGGACTTCCTGCGCTCCGCGAAGGCCCAGCGCGAGCTGTCCGTGGAGGACCTGCGCGATGAGTTCTCCGTGAGCTACGAGATCGCGGCCCACCGCTTCACGAACCTCGTCACCCGCCATCTCGAGCTGCCCGTGCACTTCCTGAAGACCCACTTCAGCGGCGCGATCGTCAAGGCCTACCAGAACGACGCGGTGCGCTTCCCGACGGATGCGCTGGGCGCGGTGGAGGGGCAGCTGGTGTGCCGCTGGTGGAGCGCGCGCCAGGTCTTCCAGAGCGAGGACCGCATGAGCCCGTACTGCCAGTACACCGACAAGCCCGGCGGCACCTACTGGTGCACCTCCCACATCGAGCCCGGCCCCGGCGGCGAGTTCTCCATCTCGGTGGGCACCCGCTTCGAGCACACCCGCTGGTTCCGGGGCCGCGAGACCACCCGTCGGTTCGCGTCCTCGTGCCCCGACCAGGAGTGCTGCCGCGAGCCCGAGCCGGCTGCCGAGGATCGTTGGCAGGGCAGCGTGTGGCCGGTGGCGCGCCTGCACGCCTCCCTGCTCGCCGCGATGCCCTCGGGCACCTTCACGGGGGTGGACCGGGTCGCGATGCTCGAGTTCCTGGACCGGCATTCCCCGCAGCAGGGGCCGATGACCGGGATGCCCCAGCCCTGAGGCGATACGACGTCCCCTCTCGTCCTCTTCGGCCACACGACCAGAAAATGCTGGTCAGAGGCAGATCACGATCACGTGGTCATTACCGTCGGGCAACTGGATCGGCGCTCCGCACAGGCGGACACTGGCGATACGGCCGATGCCGCCGTGGCACCGACCGGGCCACGAAAGAGGTTGCCATGAAACGCGTGCTCTCCGTGCTCGCCAGTCTTGTGCTCTTCGTCGGTCTGGGACTGACCACACCGCTCGCAGCCAATGCCGCGCCGTACTGCGGCATCGCCTGGGGGTCCCTTCCCGCATCACGGGCCGGAACGTCCTCGGCCCACCTCGATGATCTGCGCACGGGCCGGCATGACTGCTATGACCGTCTCGTCATCGACCTCGACCACTCCGTCACCGGATACTCGGTGGCCTATGTGACCGCGGTCCACCGCCCCGGATCCGGATCCACCGTGCGCCTCGCCGGCGGCGCCGATCTGCAGATCGTCCTCAACGCTCCCGCGTACGACAGCGCTGGCCGGGCCACTTACGACCCGTCCTCCGCGAACACCGCCGTCGATGTCGACGGTTACCGCACCTTCGAGCAGGTCGCCTTCGCCGGCAGCTTCGAAGGGTCCACCACGATCGGCCTGGGCGTGCGCGCCCGGCTCCCGATGCGCGCGTTCGTCCTGGACGGACCGGGGAACGGCTCCCGGATCGTCGTGGACGTCGCCCATCGCTGGTGACGCGACGACGCGTCCCGTCACCTGCTCCCACAACACCGGCGGCGCCCCACGGGGTGCCGCCGGTGCTCGCCGTCCGGGGTGCGGCCGATGATCAGGGGGCCGACGCGGACTCCCGGTCGGAGGCATCGGCCGCGGCCGCGCGCCGCGGGTCCAGGCAGCCGGCCACGAAGACGACCACCAGGATCACGCCGCAGATCAGTGCCGCGACTGTGCCGCCCACCAGCAGCGGGAAGTTCGCCAGCGAGATCGCGAGGACCACGAGCAGGCCCAGTCCGCCGAGCCCGGCCAGGACGAGAACCGGCACCGGCGCCCGCGCCGTCCGGTGCGTGATCCCGAAGCGCACCACGGCGAGGGACGTCAGGGCCATCATCACGATGACGCCCACGGCGCCGAGGCCGGAGTACCAGGTGTAGATCTCCACCACCGGGTCGAGCTGGGCGAGGGCCGAGACCACCACGATCAGGACGGTCACGCCGCTCACCCACAGGGAGGCGCGCGACGGCGCCCGGTGGACGGGGTGCGCCGCACCGAGGCTCGTGGGCAGCACGCCCCGGCGGCCGAGCGTGAACAGGTACCGGGTGACGATGTTGTGGAAGCCGAGCATGCACGCGAACATGCTGGTCACGACGAGGATCTGGACAAGATCAGCCATGATCGGGGCGATCACCTCACCGGTCAGCGCCACGATGATGCTGTCGGGGTTCGCGGTCGCCGCCTCGACGGCGGTTCCCGCGCCGAGGCCGGAGATGACCAGCCAGGCGGAGACCGTGTAGAGCACGCCGATCAGCAGCACGGCGAGGTAGGTGGCGCGCGGGATGGTGCGCAGCGGATCCTTCGCCTCGTGGCGGAACACGGCGGTGGCCTCGAAGCCGAAGAAGCCGAGGAAGGCGAAGAGCAGTCCCAGGCCCGGGGCGCCCGAGAGCGCCTCGGCGGGGCTGAACGGGGTGGCGCTCAGCTCCCGACCGGACAGCAGCACCCCGAGGTCGATCGCGAGGACGGCGAGGATCTCGAGCACCAGCACCACGCCGAGGACCTTCGCGGAGAGGTCGATCTTGCGGTAGCCGAGGAAGGCGACGATCGCGATCATGATCCCGGAGATCAGCCACCAGGGAACCTCGATCCCCGTTCCCAGAGCGAGCAGGTTTCCGGCCTGAACACCCAGGTAGCAGGTCATGGAGACGGTGAGCAGCACGTAGGAGAGCAGGGCGATCGCTGCGGTGCCGAGGCCCGCGCGGCGGCCGAGCCCGCGATCGACATAGGCGTAGAACGCGCCGGCGTCGGGCACGTGCGGGGTCATCCAGGTGTAGCCCACCGAGAACAGCAGCAGGATCACGGTCGCGGCGAGGATCATCAGCGGGGCGCCGACGGAGCCCGCCGAGAGCAGGATGATCGGGAAGTTCGCGACCACCACGGTGATGGGTGCGGCCGCGGCGACGACCATGAGCACGATGCCCGCCACCCCGAGATTGCGTGTCAGATCCGTGTCCACGGCTGTTCTCCCTCGCGTCGGCGACTGCGGCTCGTCGACTCGTCGTAGGCGGCACGAGGTGCCGCGGCTCGCGTGCCCGTCCGCTGACGGGCACAACGACGGAACGGTACGCGAGCGCCCGGTTCCCACGCCGCAGCGTCCACGGATCGGTGCAGGTCAGACACTTGCCGCAGGGACCGACTCGGGGACCGGCAGACGAGCAGACGGACAGCCGACGGGACGGACAGCCGACGGGACGGACAGCCGACGGGACGGACAGCCGAGGGGCCGTCAGCAGAAGGAGCGGACAGCGGAACGGCCGGCCCCGAGAGGGGAACCGGCCGTTCGCGCAGCGATGCTGCAGCTCAGCAGCTGCGCCACGAGCGCTGCAGATCAGATGCTGAGGATCAGGCGGTCGGGATGACCAGGCCGGAGCCCGTCGCGCGAGCCGTCTCGAACCGCTTCTGGACATCGGCCCAGTTCACGATGTTCCAGATCGCCTTCACGTAATCAGCCTTCACGTTCTGGTAGTCCAGGTAGAACGCGTGCTCCCACATATCCAGCTGGAACAGCGGGATCGTCGCGACCGGCACACCGTTCTGCTGATCGTAGAACTGCTCGATCACAAGATTCCCACCGAGGGGCTCGTACGCCAGCACAGCCCAGCCCGAACCCTGGATCCCCAGAGCCGCCGCCGTGAAGTGCGCACGGAAACCGTCGAACGATCCGAAGAACTCATCGATCGCCTGCGCGAGCTCACCGGTGGGCTTGTCGCCACCCTCGGGCGAGAGGTTCTTCCAGAAGATCGAGTGGTTCGTGTGACCACCGAGGTTGAACGCCAGATCCTTCGAGAACTGGTTCACCGTCGCGAAATCACCGGACTCCCGCGCCGCCGCCAGCTTCTCCAGCGCCGTGTTCGCGCCCTTGACGTAGGTCGCGTGGTGCTTGGAGTGGTGCAGCTCCATGATCTTGCCGGAGATCGAGGGATCCAGCGCGCCGTAGTCGTAATCGAGATCGGGAAGCGTGTAGTCCGCCATGATCAGTCCTTTCGTCGAGGTGATGTCTCGACCCTAGGACCTCAAGCGCACTTGAGGGCAATCCTGTCCGTCATCGTTCGTCCCCGGCGGAATCCTCGTCGTCGTGGATGCCGTCCAGGCGTCGTGGACCCACGCCCGTCGAGGCCAGGGCGTCGTCAGGGTTCAGCAGCGCGCACGCCTTCAGCGAGAGGCAGCCGCAGCCGATGCAGCCGGTGAGCTCGTTCTCGAGCCGCTCGATGCTGCGCCGGCGCTCCTCGAGCTGCAGCTTCCACCGACGCGAGGCGCGTTGCCAGTCGGCGTGGGAGGGCGTGCTGTCCATGGGCACGTCCCCGAAGGCATCGTGCACGTCCGAGAGCGGCATCCCCAGGCGCTTGGCAACGGAGATCAGGGAGACCCGGCGCAGCATGTGACGGGCGTAGCGGCGCTGGTTGCCGGAGGTGCGCACCGAGGCGATGAGGTCGAGATCCTCGTAATAGCGCAGGGCGGACTGCGCCACGCCGGTGCGCCGGCTCATCTCGCCGATCGTCAGCAGCTCGTCCGGTTCGTGCGGCACATTCATGGTCACCCCGTCCGCTTGACTTCAAGTGCGCTTGAGATCTTACGGTCCTCTCACACCGACTGGGAAGGACAAGCCTCCGTGACCTATGTGATCGCCCTGCCCTGCGTGGACGTGAAGGATCGTGCCTGCGTGGACGAATGCCCCGTGGACTGCATCTACGAGGGCAACCGGATGCTGTACATCCAACCCGACGAGTGCGTGGACTGCGGCGCCTGCGAACCCGTGTGCCCCGTCGAAGCGATCTTCTACGAGGACGACACCCCGGACCAGTGGGCCGACTACTACAACGCCAACGTCGACTTCTTCGACGACCTCGGTGCTCCCGGCGGCGCCGCGAAGATGGGCGTGATCGACAAGGACCACCCGCTGATCGAGGCCCTGCCCACACAGCCGAACCCCTCGCCTGACACGCATGTCAGGTTCCGCGCCAACGGGCCCGCAGCGCCATACACTGCGGTCATGTCGATATCTGACACACATGTGAGGGCGCGCCCCTCCGGACACCCCGGTCGGGCCGACCTACCCGGGTTGCTCAGCATCGGTGGACTCGCCAAGCTGACGCGGGTGAGCCCGCGATCCCTGCGGTACTACGAGGAGCAGGGACTCCTCGTCGCCCGCCGCACCGAGGCCGGCCACCGGCGCTACGAGTCCGAGGCCGTGGACCGCGTGCTCCTGGTCCAGCGCCTGTTCGCCGCCGGTCTGTCCAGTGCGGACATCCGGCCCGTCCTGCCCGGCATGATCGATGACGCGCACTGCACCGAGGACCTCGTGACCGAGCTGCGCGAGCACCGCGACCGGCTGCAGCAGGAGGTCGAGCGACAGCTCGACACGATCGACATCCTCGACGAGGTCATCGAGGAGCACAGCGCGCATGCCGGCTGAGCTGCCGTCGGGCCGCAGGCGCTACACCGCCGGGGACTACTCCCTGACCTTCGGCCTCGCCGCCGTGGCCTGCATCGCGATCCCCGGGATCGGGGACTTCATCGCCACTCCCGTCGCCGTGGCCGCCATCACCCTCGGCCTGGTCGGGATCTGGCGCTGGGACATGGGCCTCGCCCCGACCGTGCTGTCGGCCGCCGTGGGCGCCTCCCTCGGCGCCCTCTCCCTGTTCGCCGTCGTCCTGATGCTCATCGTCACCGCGGAGGCCTGACGTGCCAGACTCCTCGGCATGAGCGACACCATCTCGTGGAGAACCCTTCAGCCCGGCCAGCGTGCCCGGATCCGTGTGTGGGACCGAGCGAGCGGGGAGGTGCGCACCGTCCATGAGTCCGCGCAGCGGCTCTACGAGGCGCCGAACTGGCTGGCCGACGGCCGCCTCCTGATCAACGGCGACGGGAAGCTCTGGTTCCTCGCAGCCGACGGCTCCTCTGAGCCCGATCTCTTCGACGTCCCGGGCCTGCCGCCGGTGAACAACGATCACGTGCTGCTGCGCGACGGCACCGGCGTGTTCGCCTCGGCGAACGACCACCACATCTGGCACGTCCCCTTCGACGGCTCCGAGATCACCCGGGTGACCAGCGAGGACGGGCCCCTGCACTTCCTGCACGGGGTGAGCCCGGACGGCACGGAGCTGGCGTATGTGCGCGTCGTGCCGCAGGGACAGGACCCCTGGACCGCGGCCGCCCTCCATCTGATCGGCGCCGACGGCACGGGGGACCGGGCGCTGACCACCGATGCCGGCCCGGCCGACGGGCCCGCCTGGAGCCCCGACGGGCAGTGGATCCTGTTCAACACCGAGCAGTTCTCGACCGTGCCGGGCCACGCCCAGCTCGCGCGGATCCGCCCGGACGGCAGCGAGCTCGAGAAGCTGACCGCCGATGAGCGTGTGAACTGGTTCCCGCACGTCGCCCCGACCGGGGACGTCGTGGCCTACGTGAGCTTCGAGCCGGGCACGATCGGCCACCCGGAGAACCGCAGCGTCGAGCTGCGGCTCGTGAAGTGGGAGGCCTGGGACCAACCGACGACGCTCGTCGCCCTCCACGGCGGCCAGGGCACCATGAACGTGCCCAGCTGGGCACCGGACGGCTCGGCCTTCGCCTTCGTCGACTACCCGATCGAGGAGTTCGACGCGCAGTAGGCCCAAAGAAGGACCATCAGCGCACCTTCCCCCGGGGCGGGGAGCGGGTAAGAATGGGCGGACCCCTCTCGAAGGAGGCCTCACATGGCCAAGTACGTGATGATCAAGCACTACCGCGGCGCGCCGGCCGGGGTGAACGACGTCCCGATGGATCAGTGGTCCGAGAGCGACGTCGCGCACCACATGCAGTACATGGAGGACTTCGCGGACCGCCTTCGGGACAGCGGCGAGTTCGTCGACTCCCTGGCACTCTCCTCCGAGGGGACGTTCGTGCGCTACGACGGCGAGGGCCGTGCTCCGCTCACCGACTCGGCCGCCCTCGACGCGAAGGACCTGGTCGCGGGCTGGATGATCATCGACGTCGCGAGCCGGGAACGCGCCGAGGAGCTCGCCGCCGAGCTCTCCGCGGAGCCCGGGAAGGACGGGAAGCCGATCCACGAGTGGCTCGAGCTGCGGCCCGCCCTCGGCTGAACGACGTTCCGGTCGAGGAGCCCTGCGTCCCGCCGGAGGGCGGGAACGGGCGCAGACGCGCGACGCGACCTTATGGCATCCTGTCGGCCCACCGACCAGGAGGCCACCCATGGCACAGCCCGCTGTCCCCGAACCCGTCGCGTCCTTCATCGACGCGGTCAACCGGCACGATGACCAGGCATTCCTCGACGCCTTCGGCACCGACGGCTCCGTCGACGACTGGGGGCGCGTGTTCCCCGACCGCGAGGCCATCAAGGCCTGGAGCGACAAGGAGTTCCTCGGGGCCGACGGCGTCCTGACGCCCGAGGAGGTCACCGTCAACGGCACCCGCGTGACCGTCATCGGCGACTGGCGCAGCACCCACGCGAACGGACGCAGCTCCTTCGCGTTCGACGTCGACGGCGAGCGCATCGCCCGGATGACGATCCGCGAGGGCTGACCCGCTCCCCGAGGATCCACGTCTCGAGCATCCACGACGTGAGGAGCAGTCCGCCTGCGGCCCCGCGGTGTCGGCGCGCTGGTCAGGCCGCGGGCTCGCCGAGCTCGTCGTCGAGCCGGCGCAGCAGGGACAGCAGCTCGGCCGGGGTTGCGATCGTGTGGTCGGGGACCTCGTCGGGCCCTGCCGGCTCCTTCGGATACCGGTCCGTCCAGGCCATATGGATGCTCATGATCCCCATCCGGTTCGCGCCGGCGATGTCCCGAGCCAGGTTGTTGCCGACCATCACGCAGCGCGCGGCGTCGGCCGGCTCAAGATCCAGGGCCCCCATGGCCGCCTTGAACATGCGGGGGCTGGGTTTCTCGTGCCGGATCGCATCGGAGCAGGTCAGCGTCTCGAACAGGTCGAAAAGCCCATGCTGGGTCAGCAGGTTCTCGAAGGAGACGTAGCGACCGTCGGCGACCAGGGCGAGGCGGAATCCGGCGGCGACGAGATCCCGGACCATGCGATCGGCCCCCGGGATCACGTCGGCGGAGAGGACCACTCCCGTGTCGTCGTGGACCTGGGTGCCTTCGTCGATGAGGGTGTCGCCGCAGTCCAGCAGCACGATCAGGGATCTCGGGGTCATGCGCTCAGCCTAGTCACCGCCGAAGCCGACCGACGATCGTATCGACGATGACGAAGGCAGCCAGGCTCACGCCCATCAGCGGCAGCATGAGGCCGATACCCGCGGCGGCGAGCAGCACCAGGGCCGCGCCCCACCACGGGGCCCGACGCAGCGCGCCGCGACGGGGCGGCTTCCCGAATCCGCTCCCGCCCTTGGTGGGCCGGCGCTGCCACCACATCAGGTATCCCCAGATGATCATCGCGACCACGGCCGAGGCGATCACGAACAGGACGATCTGGTTGACCAGCCCGAACATCGATCCCATGTGCAGGTCGATGCCCCAGCGGGTGAGTTTGGCGGCGAGGTCCGCCTCGGCGAAGTCGGTGCGGTCCACGACCTCCAGGGTGCTGCCGTCGATCGCGATCGCGTCCACCTTCGTGGGATAGCTGCGCTGGATCTCCTCGACCACCCAGGCGGAGCCGGCGTCGGCCGGAGGGCGGATCTCCACGAGTCCCATGTCGATGTTCGCGGAGCGACCAGCAGCGAGCACACGGTCGATCTGGCCGAGATCGGCCCTGGGCGCGGCAGCGGCTTCGCCGGGACCGGCTGACTCAGCTGCACCTGCCACAGGTGCCTCGTGATGCGACTCGTGCTCGGCGTGCTCCCCGGAATCCTTGCCCGTCATCCCCTCCATGCTGTCCATGTCGCCCGTGTCCGACGTACCCTCCGCACCGGCGGTCGTCTCCTGCGGCAGCTCGGTGCTGACGGCGGCGGTGGTGAAGCCGAAGGCCTCGCGGATGGTGCCGATGTTCCCTCCCCCGTACTGGGACCAGGTGATCCCGGTGGCCGAGAGGAACAGGGCGCCGAGCAGCACCCACGCCCCGGCCGAGGAGTGCAGGGAGAGCGTGCGTCGATAGCCACGTGCCCGGAGATCCGGGAGGAGCAGGTCCCGCGCCCGTCGGCCGCGTCGAGCCCGTCGGGCCCGCCGGATCCAGAGCCCGAGCCCCGCGAGCGCGATCACCCCGAGCCAGGAGGCGGAGAGCTCGCTGTAGAGCCGGCCCACCTCTCCCAGATGCAGGTTGCGGTGCAGCTGGTCGACCCAGGTGCGCAGCGGCAGGGAGCCGCTGGTGCCGTAGACGGTGAGGTCGCCGCGGATCTCCGCGGTCGCCGGATCCAGCATGATCACCCGCGACTCGCCCTCGCCGAGGGATCCGTCGGCATACATGACGCGGGTGGTGTCCCCGACCTCCGGGGCCGGGCGGACCGCCGTGACGACCGCACCCTCACTCTCGCCCTCGCCCTCGCCGACATAGGCCTGCGCCGCGGCGACCTGCTCGGCGAGCGGGAGCGGCGGGCCCTCGGACGGTGCCGTGAGCTCCTGGGCGTAGACCTGCTGCTCGAGCTGCGGGGTCAGGGCGTAGAGGGCCCCGCTGGCCGCGGAGATCAGGATGAAGGGGGCGACGAGGATCGCGGCGTAGAAGTGCAGCCTGAGGAGCAGAGGGCCGAACCAACGGTCACGCGGGGCAGCCGGAGTGGCCATGGTGGTTCCTCAGTTCTGGACGAGGCGGGCGAAGACGACAGTGTTGTCGAGGTGGTGTCCGTCGGCGTCGAGATCTCCGCCGCAGGTGATGACGCGCAGCTCCGGACCGTCTGTGCGGCCGTAGACCGCGAGCGTGGGGAACTCGTCCATGGGATAGCGAGCGGAGTCGTAGACCTCGAAGGTCGCGGTGGTCCCGTCCTCCCGTTCGACGTCGATCCGGTCGCCGGGGGCGAGACCGCCGAGCTCGAAGAAGACCGATGGGTCGCCATGCCAGGTCACGTGCCCTTCGATGACCGATGGACCGTTCTCCCCGGGGGTGGGTGACCCGTCGAACCAGGCCGGCTGGTTCGCGCGGTCGCCCTGGGGGGCGAGCAGCTCGCCGTTCTGCCCGAGCCCGATCGGGAAGAGCTCCTCGTCCACGCCGATCGACGGGATCGTCATCGACGTCGGCTCGGATCTATCCAGGGGCGCCACGGGGGTAGCTGCCTCCTCCGTGGGGTCGGGCTCAGCGATCTGCGGCTCCTCGTCGGGCTCCTCGGCCGCGGTGCTGGGGACTGCTGAGGGCTCCGCACTGCCCCCGTCGGAGACCTCGGGCCCCTGAGAGCGCAGCTCGGGCTGCGGTGGGTCGCCGACCTGGCCGGTCAGCGAGATGACGAGCAGCGTCGCGCCGAGGAGCGCGACCACCACCAGGGCGGCGACCATCAGTCGACGGCCGCCGCCCTGGCGGGATGATCCCTGAGGGGTCATGTCACTTCTGGAGCGCACGCTTGCGGAGCGCGACCGCACCGGCGAATGCAGCGGCGATCAGGCCACCGCCAGCGACCATCATGCCGGCGTTCTCGATGCCGGCAGTGGTGCCGTCACCGGTCTCGGCGCCACCCTCGGGCATATCGGCCATCTGGCTCACCTGGAGCGCACCACAGGCGGCGGGGTCAGTGGCCTCGGACGGCAGCGACTCGTCCAGATCGGACATCTGGTCACCGTCGTAGGTGCCGTTGCCGTTGTGGTCCACGCCGTGGAGCACCACGGAGCCCTCGCCCTTGGCCAGGCTCGCGGCGACGTCGTCGCTGACCTCGAAGGTGCGCTCATAGGTGCCGCCCTCACCGGCCGGGAATCGGTCCACCGCCAGGGCGCTGTCGGGGCTGGTGTCACCGTCGTTGGTCAGGGAGACCGCGACCGCGCCATAGGAATCGGCGGCATCGGTGGTGCGGATCGCACCCTCGAACCCGGTGCCCTCCATCCCCGGATCGGGGCACTCGTTCTTGCCACCGATGTGGATGTGCTGAGCATGGGGAGCGCCGGCCAGCAAGCCTGCACTGTCCAGCTTCACCGTGACCTCGTTGCCGTCGAGCGTGATCCATGCGGAGCCCGAGGCGCCGGAATCGTTGAGCTCGGTGAGGTTGGCTTCCAGGGAGGTCGTGTCAGGACCCTCTGCCAGCGCGGCGCCGGATGCTCCGAACATGCCGAGCATGGCCGTGGCCGCGAACAGGGGGAGCACTCGCTTCGTCGTCGTGCGCATCATGACTCCTTCGTGGGCCACCGGACAGCCGTGCGACTGCCGAGGACGGTGACGTGGGAGTGGTTCGGAGCCCGGAGGGGATCGGATTGGACGGATCACAGATCTTTCTGAGATCAGATCGCCGACAGGCCGACGACGCTGGTCGGCGACGGACCGACGGCATGGACCGGCGGCATGGCGCGGCGGCACGGCGCGGCGCATGCGAGACGACACAGCGAGACGGCTCAGCGCGACGACGAGCCCGAGGGCGCCAGGGCCCCCGGGCTCGCGGAACGTGGAGGTCGGTCACGCTCCCGGAGCAATGCCCCGGCCTCCGCGAACCGGCCTGGTCGCCCTGGGACGGCGCCGGAGCTCGCGCCGATGAGGAGCTCGATCGCCTCGCGCCCTCCTGATCCGAGACAGCACAGAGGCCCTCCCCCGACTCGGGAAAGGGCCTCTGACCTGCTATACGTGGAGACTAGGGGGGTCGAACCCCTGACCTGAAGCTTGCAAAGCTACCGCTCTACCAACTGAGCTAAGTCCCCGTATCCATTTGTGTCGATCGTACCTTCCGGCAGATCAGGCGGACGTGTCCTGCTGGGAGGAGACCTTCTCGGCCTCAGTCCAGAGATCGTTGCGAAGACGATCAGACTCGATCTTCCGCCAGGTGAGGAGACCGGCCGCGGACGTGCCGATCAGGACTGCTGCAACCTTGATGAACGTCTTCATCGTGTCCTCCGATCCTCGAAGTGGGCCTAACTGGACTTGAACCAGTGACCTCTGTCTTATCAGGACAGCGCTCTAACCGACTGAGCTATAGGCCCGTAGGGGCTGATCTCGACATCAACTTTCGACGTCAACCACCGACGAACAACATTACAGCCCCCCTCCCCTCTCGTCCAACCGACCTGGGCGGGTGTACGGGAGGTCACAGGAAGACATCCGGGCCGTTCCAATCCGTCGGCCCGGCGGCTCCGAACTCTGTGCATGACGCCGCTGCGGTGTCAGCAACGGATCACCAAGGAGACCGCCATGAATACTCGAACGATGCTTCCCAAGCTCGGAGCCCTCGCCGCCACCGTCGCACTGATGAGCGCGTGCTCTGGTGGTATGAGCGACGACGGCGAGACGGACGACCAGCAGCCCGCGGCCGGCGAGAGCCAGGCCTCCGACGGCGGCGGCATGGGCTCCGACGAGGACATGGACGACATGGACATGGATCCCGCGGCGAAACTCGTCGGCGCCGGGTGCGCCGACTACGCCTCGATGGTCCCGGACGGCGACGGATCGGTCGAGGGCATGTCCCAGGATCCGCTGAGCGTTGCGGCCTCCAACAACCCGTTGCTCACCACCCTCACCTCGGCGGTCTCGGGCGAGCTGAACCCCGACGTGAACCTCGTCGACACCCTCGATGGGGACGAGTTCACCGTGTTCGCCCCGGTCGATGACGCCTTCGGCGCCATCCCCGAGGACGACCTGAACGCCCTCGTGATGGACGCGGACAGCCTGTCCACCGTCCTGACCTACCACGTGGTTCCCGGCCAGATCACTCCTGACGAGATCGCCGACTCGACCCAGACCACGGTGCAGGGCGAAGACGTCGAGATCACCGGCAGCGGTGACGACCTCATGGTCAACGGCTCGACCGTGATCTGCGGCGGCGTCCAGACCCAGAACGCGACCGTGTACCTGGTCGATACCGTTCTGATGCCGCCGTCGATGGCGGACGCCAGCTGAACCGCGCACACTGGATGGACACGTTGAGCGGGCGGGGAACCATCGTCGATCTCCCCGCCCGCTCGCACTGTCCTCCAAGGAGCTGTGAATGGCGCACGATCCTCCCCCGTCGCATGACCCGCCCCGGTCAGCAGCGCAGCCGCTGACTGCTCCGCGAGGAGGCGTACCGGACGATTCCGCCGCCTCCGCTATCGCAGAGCTGCTGCACCGAGTCGGCGAAGGGCAGGAGGATGCCTTCTCCGATCTCTACGACCGCACCTCGTCCTTGTTGTTCGCCCTGGTCAAGCGTGTTGTCAGAGATGTATCGATCAGCGAGGAAGTGCTGCAGGAGGTGTTCGTGGAGATCTGGAAGCAGGCTCCCCGGTTCGATGCCCGACGAGGCTCGGCCCACGGGTGGATCTGCACCATCGCCCACCGCCGTGCCGTCGACACCGTCCGCTCCGTCGACGCCTCCCGGCGCCGCGACTCCGCAGAAGGGCTGCGCGCACTGGACGAGAACGTCGTGGACGTGCAGGAGGAGGGGATCATGAGGGTGGAGTCGCAACGGGTCGCCACGGCGATGCGATCGCTGACACCGCTCCAGTCCGACGCCATCCGACTGGCGTACTTCTCCGGCTACAGCCACAGCGAGGTCGCGAAGATCCTCGATATCCCGCTGGGAACGGCCAAGACCCGAATACGGGACGGAATGATCGTCCTCCGAGACAGTCTGGGGGTGACCTCGTGAACGAGCAGAAGCGTGATATGACCGGCGCCTGGGCCCTGAACGCCCTGGACGCCGACGAGCGCGCCCTGATCGAGGACTTCCTCGCCCAGGATCCCGACGCAGCGTCCGAGGCGCACTCCCTCGAGGAGACCGCCGGTGAGCTCGCCCGCGGTCTCGAGCCGGAGGCCCCTCGCCCCGAGCTGAAGTCCTCGCTGATGGCGCGGATCTCGCAGACTCCCCAGCTGTCCACGGTGGACCAGGACTCCTCCGAGGAGGACCGGTCGGCACCGCGCGCGGCGACCCATCGCCGGGCCGGCGTGCCGCCCACCGACGCGGAAACCGAGACCGCAGCGACATCCGGGAGCACGACCGGCCCCGAGAGCGACGCCGGATCAGATGCGGCAGATGGGGGCCATGACGCCACCGTGATCCCCCTGGATCGCTACCGGTCCAGCGTCCGGCGCTCACGCTGGCTGTCCGTCGCCGCTGCGGCGCTGATGGTCACGAGCGTCGCAGGCGTCGGTCTCTGGAGCTCGGAGCGGGCTGCCCGGGACGATGCGCGGGCGACCATCGAGGCCCTGGAATCGCAGCAGGCCGGCTCGGACGAGGAGCAGGAGATGATCTCCGCACTCATGGCGGCGGACGACACCTCCCAGCTCACCGTGCCCTCCGCCCACGGCGGGGACCTGCACGTCATGTACTCCCGGGACCAGCAGGCCATGATCGTCCAGGCCGCTGGACTCCCGGAGCTGCCGAGCGACAGCACCTATCAGCTCTGGATCGTGGACGGCACCGCGAAGGATGCAGGCTTGATCTCCGAGCCGGACCAGATCGTGATGGCACGAGAAGAGATGTCCCCGACGGCCCAGATCGGTCTCAGCATCGAACCGGCCGGCGGTTCGGAGGAACCCACCGACGTGATCGCGATCCAGGAGTTGTGATGAACACACACACCGACCGCCAGGAGTCCTCCGCCCGCGGCCCCCGCGCTGCACGGCCCGAGGTCCCCTGGTGGTCGGTGCTCGCCGGCGTGATCGGCGGGATCGTGCTGCTGGCCGTCGCGGAGCTGGTCTCCCTCGCCTTCAGCTCCTCCTCGGCGCCGTTCGTGGCCGTCGGCGGCGGGTTCATCGACATCATCCCGCCCTGGGTGAAGGACCTGGCGATCGGCCTGTTCGGCACCAAGGACAAGCTGGTCCTGTTCGCCTCGATGGTCGTGGTGTATCTGGTGCTCACGGCGTTGAACGGGGCCCTCGGATCCCGTCGGCCCCGCACGGCAGCCGCCGTGCTGGCGGGACTCGGCGTCTTCGCCACGATCATCGTGCTGACCCGGGCGCAGAACTCCGTCCCCGACGCGATCCCGACCGTGCTCGGAACAGCGGTCGCGGTCCCGACGCTGCTGCTCCTGCTGCGCGCCGTGCGCGCTCCCTCCGCAGGTGCGAGGGCCGATGTCGTACAGGGGAACGCGGCGGGCTGGTCCCGACGGCGATCCCTGGTGGGCGTGGGGATGGTCGGCATCCTCGCCGTCATCGTCGCGGCGGGTGCTCGAGGGGTCAACGCGAGCCGCGAGATCGCGAGCAAGGCCGCCGGGTTCGCCCTGCCCACGCCGCCCACCCGCGCCGAGGAGATCCCCGCCGACGCCCGGGTGGACGTCGAGGGCATGCCCGCGTACCTCACGCCGAACGACGACTTCTACCGGATCGACACGGCCCTCGCCGTCCCCCGCGTCGATCCGACGACCTGGGAGCTGCGGATCCACGGACTGGTCGACCGCGAGCTCACGCTGACGTTCGAGCAGCTGCTCGCCGAGCCGATGATCGAGAAGCATGTGACGCTGACCTGCGTCTCCAACACCGTCGGCGGAGATCTCGCCGGGAACGCGACGTGGCTCGGCGTGCCGGTGCGCACGCTGCTGGACCGCGTCGGCGTCAAGGACGGGGCCGACATGGTGCTCTCCCGCTCCATCGACGGCTTCACCGCCTCCACGCCGATCGAGGCCCTGACCGACGACCGCGACTCGTTGATCGCCGTGGGGATGAACGGTGAGCCGCTGCCCCAGGACCACGGGTATCCGGTGCGGATGGTCGTCCCCGGCCTGTACGGGTACGTCTCGGCCACGAAGTGGCTCACCGAGCTGACCGTGACCCGTTTCGCCGACGAGACCGCCTATTGGACCGATCGCGGCTGGTCCGAGCGCGGCCCCATCAAGATCGCCTCCCGCGTGGACGTGCCGCGATCCTTCGGGAAGCTCTCCCCGGATGCCGACGGCGCCGTGATGCTCGGCGGCACCGCCTGGGCGCAGCAGCGCGGCATCTCCGCCGTCGAGGTGAGGATCGACGACGGCGACTGGCGCGAGGCGGAGCTGGGTGCGGAGGTCAGCGCCGACACCTGGGTCCAATGGTCACTGCAGTGGGAGGACGCCACCGCCGGCGATCACAGCGTCTCGGTGCGGGCCACCGGCGGCGATGGTGAGCAGCAGACCGAGGAGCGGGCGAATCCGGTGCCGAACGGTGCGAGCGGATGGCACACGATCGAGTTCACCGTCGAATGAGGCGGAGGATCGGTCGGCGCGGGGTCAGGGAGCCGTGATCGCGTCGTGGGCCGCCAGGGCCTCCTCACGGGAAGCGCGCAGATCGACCACGGGAGCTGCTCGGTGGTCGGTCCCGATCTCAGGAACCCATCGACGCACATAGCGGCCCTCGCCGTCGAACCGGCTCTGCTGCCGGTCGGGGTTGAACACCCGGAAGTACGGGGCGGCGTCATCGCCGGTGCCGGCCACCCACTGCCAGTTGAACGGGTTGGAGGCCTCGTCGGCGTCGACCAGGGTGTCCCAGAACCACTCCTCCCCGCGACGCCAGTGCACGCGCAGGTTCTTGGTGAGGAACGAGGCGACGACCAGGCGCACCCGGTTGTGCATCCACCCGGTCACCCAGAGCTCCCGCATCCCGGCATCGACCAGGTCGATGCCTGTGCTGCCCTGCTGCCAGGCACGAAGGCCCTCCTCGTCGTCCCGCCAGTCGAAGGCGTCGAACCGGGGTCGCACGTTGCGAGTCGCGAGATCGGGCAGGTGGTAGAGGCGGTGCCACGCGAACTCCCGCCACAGCAGCTCCGAGCGGAACGTCTCCGGGCCCGTCGCGCGGCCCGACGTCAGGCTGCGGTGCCAGACCTCGTGCGGGGACACCTCCCCGTAGCGCAGGTGCGGGGACAGTCCCGACGTCCCGTCGATGCCGGGTCGATCCCGATCCTCCGCATACTGGTCGAGCACGTTCTCGAGGGCATCCAGGCGTGCCCGGGCGCCCATCTCCCCCGGGGTCCAGGCCTCGCGCAGCCCACCGGCCCAGTCCGGCGCCGTCGGGAGCCATCCGCGGCCCTCCAGGGCCCGGGCGAACTCGACCTCGTCGAGCCAGCGGCTGCTGTCCTGGGACCCGGTGAGCTCGGGTCCACGCAGCCGCGGCGGCGGCCCCTCGGGGAGGCGGGGCTCTGCGGTCTCGCGGCAGGCCCGTGCGAACGGCGAGTAGACCTTGTAGGGGTCTCCCGCCTGCGTGGAGATCGTCCACGGCTCGTGGAGCAGATAGCCGTCGACGCTCTCGGCCCTCAGCCCGCTCTCCCGCAGTCTCGCCTTCAGGCGGGCATCCACCGCGCGACGGGGCTCGTGATAACGACGGGTCCAGACCACGGCCTGGGCCGCGGTGTCCTCCACGAGCTGTGGGATGAGCTGCTCGGGGTCGCCGCTGAGCAGGACCAGCGGCACCCCGTGCTCGCGCAGCCGAGCTCCGAGCTCGGTCAGCGAATGGTGAAGCCACCACAGCGAGGCGGCCCCGGGTGGACGCACCCCGGCGAGCTGCTCGTCCACGTGCACGGCCACCACCTCGCCGTCGGCCGCCGCGGCCCGCAGGGCCGGGTTGTCGTGGATCCGCAGATCGTCCCGCACCCACCAGATCGACGTCGTCATGCTGGCCCTTCTCTCGCACGAGTGACTGATCTATATAGCTTAGCTACATAAATTCGCACGAGGGCACCACGGTCCCCCGGGGAGCCCGTCCTCAGCGAAGCCCGTCCTCGGCCACCAGGCCGTGCTCTCGGACCAGGGCGTTCAGCGCGTCGGGCGCCGCAGCCAGGCGGGCGCACACCTCGGCGGCGTCCCCGATCAGCAGCTCGGCCCCGGTGAGCGCGACCAGCTCGTCGAACATCTCCTGCTGACGGTGGCGCAGCGGGATGGGACGCTCGTGGGCGACGACGCCCCAGCTGGAGGCGTACACGTCGTAGTGGGAGGGGGTCTCGCCGGTGGCGAGGGTGAGCGGGAACCGCGAGGCGTCCAGGCGCACCCGCTCGTAGTTCGGTTCGGTCTCGTCGACCACCGCGAGCTGGGCGTCGTCGAACCACGTGGCCACGAGCTCCATCCGCTCGCCGTCGGCCCGGTACGGGGCGGCGGGAATGTACCCGCGGGCGGACGTGTGGGCGCAGTGTCCGACGGCCAGACCGTGCACCGTGCAGCGCACGAACGGGGTGGCGATCTGCAGGTCACGGCCGGAGCGGGCGTACTTGCGGGCGATCGTCTCCGGAGTCTGGTTCGAGCCGACGGCCACCACCAGGGTGCGTTCGGCGAGCGGCGCGGCACCCTCGGCGGCGAGGGCTTGATCGATCGCGGCGACGTCCACGAGAGCACGGTCCCGGGCCCCGGTCGATGCCTCGGTCGGGGCGTCGTCGGCACCTTCCGGATCCAGATCCACGATCCCGCTGCCCAGCAGGAGCGCCGAGCGCACGGCGGGGCCGGTCCAGGGATAGTCCTCCGGGGCGTCGGGGAGCGTGGGGGCGGAGGTCGTCGAGGAGGACATCCTCCGACCCTAGCGAGATGACGCGCTCATCCCGAGGATCTCGTGGTCGGTCGCACGCTCGCCCCTCGCCCGAGTGCGACCCCCTCACCCGAGTGCGACCAAGGCGTTGTGCTGACGGCCTGAGAACAGCGCCTGGGTCGCACTGGATGCGCGGGCGGTCTCTAGAGTGGGGGGATGAGCGAACAGCGTGCGGTCGATGCCCTGACGGCCTCCGGTCTCGAGTTCGAGATCACCCGCCATGGGAGGGTCGGCTCCCTCGCGGAGGCGGCCGCCGCCCGGGGGGTCGAGCCGCGGGACATCATCAAGACCCTCGTGGTGCGCCGCGCCGAGGGCGAGTACCTGTTCGTGCTGGTCCCGGGCGATCGGGAGATCTCCTGGCCCAAGCTGCGCTCATTCCTCGGCGTGAACCGCCTGTCCATGCCGGACAAGGACGTCGCACAGCAGGCCACCGGGTACGAGCGCGGCACCATCACCCCGTTCGGCTCCACCACGGCCTGGCCCGTCGTCGCCGACCTCGACCTCAGCGGGGATCCCGAACGACGGATCTCCCTGGGCGCCGGCGCCCACGGCGTCGCCGCGACCGTCAACGCCGAAGCGGCCCTCTCCCGCCTCCACGCCCAGGTCGCCGACGTCACCGACCTGCAGGCCCCGTAACCCTGCCCCCCGGATCCGCAGGACTCCGGCCCGGAAACAGGGCACGGGACGGACTCGGGACAGCACCGCCGAAACACCGAACGGGCGGGCACCGCGAGGGTGCCCGCCCGGTGCCCGGCGAGGTGGTGCGCCTGCGCGGCGCGACCGGTCACTCGTCGGTGAAGGTCAGCTTCAATCCGCCCAGCAGCGCCGCCACCAGGTTGTAGAGGAAGGCCAGCAGGGTGCCGAGCGCGGTGATGATCACGACGTTCACCACGGCGACGATCGTGCCGTAGCTGACCATCTTCGAGAACTGAAAGAACTCCATGAAGGGCAGCGGGCTGCCGCCATTGAGGTCGCGCCCCAGCTGGTCGACCTTGTCCCACAGGCCGATCGCGTCGACGAGGTTCCAGGTCAGGATCACGGCCACGACGGTCGCGATACCGAGGGCGATCGCCACCAGGAAGGACAGCTTCATCACCGAGAACGGGTCCAACCGCGCCAGCGTGAGGCGCACGCGGCGGGGGCCGCGCTTCTCGGCCTCGGCGGCAGGCGACGACGTCGTCGTCTTCTTCGGGCTGCGGCTGGCGCCCTTGGACGCCGACCCCTTGCCGGAACCGATCGACTGCTCCGAGCTGGCTGTCGTGCCGCCCTCAGCGCCGTCCTCGAACGACGGGAGCTTGGTGGTCGCCTCCGGAGACGTCGTGGTACCGCTCGCGGCCCTCGAGTCACTCGTGCTCACGGATCACTCCTCGATCTGGTCGTCGTCGCCGGCCGGCGATTTCTCGGACGGGTCTGAGCCTAGATCATCGGACGGTGCCTGGTCCTGCTCCGACTCCCCGTCGGACGCGATCTCCACAGCATCCCCATCTGCGACGTCCGCGCTCTCCCCCTCGACATCCGCGAGCACGGGTGCCTCGGCGCCCTCGATCTCCTCGTCGATCTCGGATTCGGGGCTGGTGGTGACCAGCAGGATCCGATCGCCCTTGTCGGGCTTGGCGAAGACGACGCCCATCGTGGTGCGGCCCTTGGGCGGCACCTCGGCGACGCGCGAGCGGACCACACGGCCCTTCTCCATCACCACGAGCAGCTCGTCGGACTCGTCGACGGCGGCGGCGCCCACCAGGTGGCCGCGGTCGTCAGGGAGCTTCGCGACCCGGATGCCCAGGCCGCCACGGCCCTGCACGCGGTACTCGTCCAGACTCGTGCGCTTGGCGTAGCCGCCATCGGTCACGGTCATCACGAACTGATCGGGCCGCAGCACATCCATCGCCAGCAGCTCGTCATCGTGACGGAACTTCATACCCGTGACACCGCTGGTCGCACGGCCCGTCGGCCGCAGCACGTCGTCGGCCGCCGGGAACCGCACGGACTGGCCGTTGCGGGAGACCAGGATCAGGTGGTCGTCCGCGTTGACCGCACGGGCCGCGATCACGCGGTCCGGCTGCGTGCCGTCGATCCCGTCGATGTCGCGCAGGTTGATCGCGATGATGCCGCCGGTGCGGTTGGAGTCGAAGGCCGTCAGGGCCGTCTTCTTCACCAGGCCGGAGGCGGTCGCGAGCACCAGGTACTGGGTGTCCTCGTAGGTGTCGATCGCGAGCACGGAGGCGATGCTCTCCTCCGGCTGGAACGCCATCAGGTTCGCGACGTGCTGACCCTTGGCGTCGCGCGCCGCCTCGGGCAGCTCGTAGCCCTTGGCGCGATAGACGCGGCCCTGGTTGGTGAAGAACAGCAGCCAGCGGTGCGTCGTGGTGGTGAAGAAGTGCTCGACGACGTCGTCCGCGCGCAGCGAGGCGCCGCGCACCCCCTTGCCACCGCGCTTCTGGGCGCGGTACTGGTCCTCGCGGGTGCGCTTGACGTAACCACCACGGGTGATGGTGACGACCACGTCCTCCTCGGGGATCAGATCCTCCATGGACATGTCGCCGTCGAAGGGCAGGATCTCCGTGCGGCGGTCGTCGCCGTACTTGTCGACGATCTCCTGCAGCTCCTCGGAGACGATCTCGCGCTGGCGCTCCGGCGAGCTCAGGATCGCGGTGTACTCCTCGATGAGGGCCTGGAGCCGGTTGTGCTCATCGGTGATCTTCTGACGCTCCAGGGCGGCCAGGCGGCGCAGCTGCATCGCGAGGATGGCGTTGGCCTGGATCTCGTCGATCTCGAGCATGTTCATCAGCCCCACGCGCGCCTCGTCGGCGTCCGGGGAACGACGGATCAGGGCGATGACCTCGTCGAGCGCGTCGAGCGCCTTGAGGTAGCCGCGGTAGATGTGGATCTGCTCCTCGGCCTTGCGCAGGCGGTACCGGGTACGACGCACGATGACGTCGATCTGGTGCTTGGTCCACTCGCGCACGAAGGAGTCGATCGACAGGGTGCGGGGCACCCCGTTCGCGAGCGCCAGCATGTTCGCGGAGAAGTTCTCCTGCAGCTGGGTGTGCTTGAACAGGTTGTTCAGCACGACCTTCGCGACGGCGTCGCGCTTGAGCGTGATGACCAGGCGCTGACCGGTGCGGCCGGAGGTCTCGTCGGTGATGTCGGCGATGCCCTGGATCTTCCCGAGCTTGACCATCTCGGCGATCTTGCGCGCGAGGTTGTCCGGGTTGACCTGGTACGGCAGCTCGGTGACCACGAGGGACATGCGCCCGTTGATCTCCTCGGTGGAGACCACGGCGCGCTGGGAGATGGAGCCGCGACCGGTGCGGTACGCCTCCTCGATGCCCTTGGTGCCGGCGATGGTGGCGCCGCTGGGGAAGTCGGGGCCCTTGATGAAGCGCAGGCACGCGTCCAGCAGCTCGGGCTTCGAGGCCTCGTGGTTCTTCAGCAGCCACTGCACCGCGTCGGCGACCTCGCGCAGGTTGTGCGGCGGGATGTTCGTGGCCATGCCCACGGCGATGCCGGAGGAGCCGTTGACCAGCAGGTTCGGGAAACGGGCGGGCAGCACGACGGGCTCGTCGACGGTGTTGTCGTAGTTGCCCTGCATATCGACCGTCTCCTGGTCGATGTCACGCACGAGCTCGAGGGCCAGCGGAGCCATCTTGCACTCGGTGTATCGCGGGGCGGCCGCGCCGTCGTCGCCCGGGGAGCCGAAGTTCCCCTGGCCCAGGATCAGCGGGTAGCGCATCGCCCAGGGCTGCACGAGGCGCACCATGGCGTCGTAGATCGCGCTGTCGCCATGGGGGTGGTAGTTGCCCATGACCTCGCCGACGACCTTCGCGCACTTCGAGAAGGAGCGGTCGGGACGGTAGCCGCCGTCGTACATCGCGTAGACGATCCGGCGGTGCACGGGCTTGAGGCCGTCGCGCACGTCGGGCAGCGCACGCGAGACGATCACGCTCATCGCGTAGTCGAGGTAGGAGCGCTGCATCTCCTGGTTGAGGTCGACCTGGGTGATGCGGTCGATCTCGTGCTCGTCGAGCGGGTCGACGAGGGTGACGGTGCGGTCCGTCGCCTCGGAGGTCGAGACCTCGTGGGCACCCTCGGGGGTGGCCTGTCCGGCCATCCCCGCAGGCAGCTCGGGGTTCTCGTCGGGGTTCGTGGGGTCCTGCGGGGTGTCGCTCATGAGGCGGGAGGCCTTTCAGGTGGGGCCGATGGTCGTGGCGCTCCCAGGGGCGCGGGCTCTCGCCCTGCGCCGCTCCGGGTGCCGAGATCAGATGTCGAGGAAGCGGACGTCCTTGGCGTTCTCCTGGATGAACCGGCGCCGGGACTCGACGTCATCACCCATCAGGACGGAGAAGATGGTGTCGGCGTCGGCGGCCTCATCGACCGTGACCTGCTTCAGCGTGCGCGTGTTGGTGTCCATCGTGGTGGCCTGGAGCTCCTTCCAGTCCATCTCGCCCAGACCCTTGTAGCGCTGGATCCCGTTGTCGCGCGGGATCCGGCGACCGGCGGCGCGGCCGGCCTCGAGGCGCTCGTCGCGCTCCACATCGCTGAACACGTACTCGTGCGGGGCGTTGGTCCACTTCAGGCGGAACAGCGGCGGCATCGCGATGAACACGTGGCCGAGCTCGATGAGCGGGCGCATGTAGCGGAACAGCAGCGTCAGCAGCAGGGTGCAGATGTGCTGGCCGTCGACATCCGCATCGGCCATCAGCACGATCTTGTGATAGCGCAGCTTGGTCGCGTCGAAGTCGTCGCCGATGCCGGTGCCGAAGGCGGTGATCAGCGAGCGGACCTCCTGGTTGTCCAGGGCCCGGTCCAGTCGCGCCTTCTCCACATTCAGGATCTTGCCGCGGATGGGCAGGATGGCCTGGGTGCGCGGGTCGCGGCCCTGCACGGCGGAGCCGCCGGCGGAGTCGCCCTCGACGATGAAGATCTCGGACTCGGCCGGGTTGCGCGAGGAGCAGTCGCGCAGCTTGCCGGGCATGCCGCCGGTCTCCAGCGGGGACTTGCGACGGGTCGCGTCACGGGCCTTGCGGGCCGCCTCGCGGGCGGCCGCCGCGGCCTGTCCCTTCAGGACGATGGACTTGGCCTCCTGGGGATGGGAGACGAACCAGTCCTGCAGCTGATCGGTCATCACCTTGACCATGAAGGTGCGGGCGATGGTGTTGCCCAGCTTGGTCTTGGTCTGGCCCTCGAACTGCGGCTCGCCGAGCTTCACGGAGATGACCGCGGTGAGGCCCTCGCGGATGTCCTCGCCGGTGAGGTTGGCGTCCTTCTCCTTGAGCAGGCCCTGGGCGCGCCCGTAGCGGTTGACGATCGAGGTCAGCGAGGAGCGGAAGCCCTCCTCGTGGGTGCCGCCCTCGTGGGTGTTGATCGTGTTCGCGTAGGTGTGCACGGACTCCGAGTAGGCGCCGGTCCACTGCATCGCGACCTCGACGCTGATGTGCGCCTCGGTGTCCTCGGACTCGAAGGAGATGATGTCGGGGTGGATCACCTCGGCCCGCTTGGAGGTGTTGATGAACTCCACGAAGTCCTGCAGGCCGCGCTTGTACAGGTACGAGATCGTGCGGGGACCCTTGTCCTTCTCCGCGTTCTCGGCCTCGAGCTCGACGTCGATCAGGTCGTCGTCGTCCTCGGACGCCTCCGTGGCCCGCTCGTCGGTCAGCGTGATGCGGAGGCCCTTGTTGAGGAAGGCCATCTGCTGGAACCGCTTGCGCAGCGTCTCGAAGTCGTACTCGGTCTCGTCGAAGATCTCGTCGTCGGCCCAGAACGAGATGGTCGTGCCGGTCTCGTCGGTCTCCTCGCCCTTCTCGAGCTCGACCTGCGGCACGCCGCGGCTGTACCACTGGCGCCACACGTGGCCGTCGCGGCGGATCTCGACCTCCATCCGGATGGACAGCGCGTTGACCACGGAGGAGCCCACGCCGTGCAGACCGCCGGAGACGGCGTAGCCGCCGCCGCCGAACTTGCCGCCGGCATGGAGCACGGTCAGCACGAGCTCGACGGCGGGCTTGCCCTCGGTGGGGTGCATCGCGACCGGGATGCCACGGGCGTGGTCGACGACCTTCACCCCGCCGTCGGCCAGCAGCGTCACCTCGATGGTGTCGCCGTGACCGGCCATCGCCTCGTCCACGCAGTTGTCGACGATCTCCTGGACCATGTGGTGCAGGCCGCGCTCACCGGTGGAGCCGATGTACATGCCGGGGCGCTTGCGGACCGCTTCGAGGCCTTCGAGGACCGTGATGTCCGAGGCGTCGTAGTGCTCCGGGGCATGGGCTGCGCGCTCACCGGCGGATCCTACGACGGGTGCGGGGTCCGGTGCCGCTGCGGCCGCATCGGGCGACGGGTCCGGGGCACCCTGGGGTGCATCCTGGTCGGGCATGGGGCGGTCGCTGTCGCTCACCTGATGTGGCTCCTCGCAGTCCTGGGAACCCTCGGTCCGGGAAGAGCGCCGAGGGTGTGCAGCCGATCCCGAGGACGAGTCCCCGGCCCGGCACGCAGGCGGCCCACGGAGGCTCTCGCGCGCGCACGCGCGGGGAGCACCTCTGTAGGCCACAGCGATCGGGCCGACGGGATCGAAGTCCACGAGGACGTCGGAGGACGTCGGCCGAACTGCTCATATTCTAGCGGAGATCGCGTGCTGAACCTATTAACCTCGCCATTTCTGTGGAGAACACGACCCAGATCCGCCATCAGACGGGCCGGGACGGCCTCTGGAAGCCTCTCGCGGGCCTCGGGACGGGGTCCCATACGCCTCCCCGGGTGATATCGCGGCAAAGCGGCCCCTGCGCGGCTCCGGTTCCCGCTCGAGGATCACTCGCCGACCCGCACGCCGAGTCACGCCGTGGGCCCTCCCGTCAGACCGAGCCGCGGCCCGACGGGAGGAGCCCACGCTCTGTGGATCAGTCCCCGGCGGGGAGGCCTGCGAGCACCCGCGAGGTCGCGATCGCCGCGGAGGCCGCTTCGTGGCCCTTGTCCTCACGGGACCCCTCGAGCCCCGCGCGATCGAGGGCCTGCTTGTCGTCATCGCAGGTCAGAAGACCGAAGCCGACGGGCACGCCGTGGTCGAGGGCCACCCGGGAGAGGCCGTCCGTCGCCGCCGCGCACACGTACTCGAAGTGCGGGGTGCCTCCGCGGATCACCACGCCGAGCGCCACCACGGCGTCGTGGGTGCGGGCGAGCCGGTCCGCGATCACGGGGAGCTCGAAGGATCCGGGGGCGCGCACCAGCACGGGCTCGGCGATCCCGGCGTCGGCGCAGGCCCGCAGGGCGCCGGCGATGAGGCCGTCCATGACCTGCTCGTGCCAGGAGGAGGCCACGATGGCGATCCGCAGCGCGGGTCCGTCGGCGTGGGAGGCGAGGTCGATCGTGGGGCTTCCGTGTCCGCTCATGCGGGGTCTCCGTTCGGTGAGGTGTTCGGGGAGGGGGTCGGTGCGGTGCTCGATGAGGTCGCGGGGAGGCCGACGAGGGCATGGCCCAGCCGGTCCCGCTTGGTGGTGAGATAGGCGAGGTTCTCGGGGGTGACGTGCGTGCTCAGCGGCACGATCCCGGTGACCTCGATCCCTCCGGCACGCAGAGCGTCGGCCTTGGTGGGGTTGTGGGTGAGCAGGGAGATCGTGCCGACGCCGAGACGGCCCAGTATCGCCGGCACGATCGCGAAGGAGCGGTCGTCGACGGGGAGGCCCAGGTCGAGGTTGGCGTCGACGGTGTCCCGGCCCTGCTCCTGGAGGGCGTAGGCACGCAGCTTCGCCATCAGGCCGATGCCGCGCCCCTCGTGGCCGCGCAGCAGGATCAGCAGGCCCCGCCCGGCGGCGTCGATCCGCGCCAGGGACTCCTCGAGCTGGGGTCCGCAGTCGCAGCGCAGGGAGCCGAAGACGTCCCCGGTCACGCACTCCGAGTGGATCCGGGTGAGCACGGGAGCCGCTGTGGTGAGGTCGCCGCGGGCGAGGACCAGATGTTCGGCGGCACCCTCGCGCACGGCGAGGGCCCGGAAGGTGCCGCGCGGGGTTGGCAGCGAGACCTCGTCGGTGACCTCGAGGTCCGCAGTGTCAGCAGCACCGACAGCACCGGGTGCCGAGCCGTCGCTCCGGAGCGACGCCTCCGCGGCGCGGCGGTGCTCGACCAGAGCCTCGATGGAGACCATCACCAGGTCGTGCTCGTCGGCGAAGGCCCGCAGGGCGGGGCCGCGCATCATGGTGCCGTCGTCGTGGATGAGCTCGACGATCATGCCCACCTCAGTGCGGCTGGCGAGCCGGGTGAGGTCCACGGCGGCCTCGGTGTGGCCGCGCCGTTCGAGCACGCCGCCGTCCCGGGCACGCAGCGGCAGCACGTGTCCGGGGCGGATCAGATCGCCGGGGGCGGCGCCCTCCGTGCCGAGCACCTGCAGGGTGCGGGCGCGGTCGGCGGCGCTGATGCCGGTGGTCACGCCCGTGCTCGCGTCGACGCTGATCGTGTACGCGGTGCGCAGGGGGTCGGTGCTGTGCTCCACCATGAGCGGCAGCTCGAGAGCGTCGGCGCGGGCGGCGGTCATCGGGGCGCAGAGGAGCCCGCTGGAGTGGCGCACCGCGAAGGCGAGCAGCTCCGGGGTCGCGGCGGAGGCGGCGAGTATCAGGTCGCCCTCGTTCTCACGGTCCTCATCATCGACGACCACCACCGGTTGCCCGGCGGCGATCGCGGCGATCGCCGCCTCGATGGGGTCCAGTCGCAGCGAAGCGGGCGGAGCGGTCTCCGGGTCGACCGCGGGCGCGGTCATCGGGGCGGCCCCCTGCGTGGGGTTCGAGATGGTCATCAGTGGGCCTCCGTCGCAGGGGTCTGGGTGGGTGCGGGCTGCTGCGGGTCTGCCTGCAGGGGATCTGCCTGCGCCGGGACGGCCTGCGCGCCGAGGAGCTTCTCGACGTACTTGGCCAGGACGTCGACCTCGAGGTTCACCCGGTCGCCGACCCCCTTCGCGCCCAGCGTCGTGCGCTCGAGCGTCTCGGGGATCAGCCCGATGGTCACCTCGTCGCCGTCGATCGCGGCCACGGTGAGGCTGATCCCGTCCACGGCCAGGGATCCCTTCGCGACGACATAGCGGGCCAGTCCCCGCGGCTCGTCGGCGCCGGGACCCGGCAGGGCGATGCGCAGCAGGGTCGTGCCGCCGTCCTGGTCGCGGCCCACGATCTCGCCGACGCCGTCGACGTGGCCCTGGACGATGTGTCCGTCCAGGCGGCCGTCGGCCCGCACGCAGCGTTCGAGGTTGAGGCGGTCCCCGGCCTGCAGCCCGCCGAGGCTGGTGGCGGCGAGGGTGGTGGAGATGACGTCGGCGCTCCACAGCTCGCCCTCGACGTCGGTGACGGTGAGGCAGCAGCCGTTGACGGCGATCGAGTCGCCGAGGGAGATGCCGACCAGGACGTGGGGTGAGCGAAGGCGCAGGCGGGCCGCGGAGTCGGTCCGTTCGATGCTCTCGACGGTGCCGAGCTCTTCGATGATGCCGGTGAACATGGTGGTCCTTCCGGGTCAGGCGGCGCGGGGCCGCAGGGTGAGGCGGAGGTCAGTGCGACCATCCGGTGAGGTCAGGGGGGTGGAGTCGAGCAGCTCGAGATCGAGGCGCTCGATGAGCGTGGAGATGCCGAGGTCGCCGGTCGCGGGCCGACCGGCACCGAGCAGGGTGGGGGCGAGATGGACGATGAGCTCATCCACCAGCCCGGCGCGCAGGAAGGCCGCGGCCAGCGTGGGTCCGCCTTCGAGGAGCACGTGGCGCAGGCCGCGGGCGAAGAGGTCCTCCAGGGCGGCCGACGGGTCCTGGGTGGGCAGGACGATCGCCTCGCCGGCGCCGTCCGGGGTGGGCAGCGGCGGGAAGGCGCCGGTGCCCATGACCGCCCGGACGGGCTGACGGGGATGCAGGGAACCATCGGGCCGGCGCGCGGTGAGGCTCGGTGAGTCAGCTCGGGCAGTACCGGTGCCGACCAGGATCGTGTCGCAGGTGGTGCGCAGGCCGTGGACCTCCTCGCGGGCGGCCTCGCCGGTGATCCAGCGGCTGCTTCCGTCGGCCGCCGCCGCCCGGCCGTCGAGGGTGAGGGCGAGCTTCATGGTGACCAGGGGCCGTGCGTGCCGCAGTCCGTGCTCCCAGCCGCGGTTCAGCGCATCGGCCGCTGCGGCGAGGTCGGCGGGGATGTCGAGCTCGACGTCGATGCCGGCATCGCGCAGCAGCTCGACCCCGCCGGCGGCCACCGGGTTGGGATCGCGATGAGCGACCACCACGCGGCCGACGCCGGCGGCGAGGAGTGCCTGGGCGCAGGGTCCGGTGCGGCCGGTGTGCGTGCAGGGTTCGAGGGTGACGACGGCGGTCGCGCCGTGGAGCATGGGAGCAGTGCTGGCGTCGGTGCTGTTCAGCGCATGATTCCGGGCGTGATTCAGGGCGTCGGCCTCGGCGTGGGGCGTGCCGGCGCCCCGGTGATGTCCCTCGGCGAGGATCGTGCCCTCGCGGTCCAGGAGCACGCAGCCCACCCGCGGGTTCGGGCCGTAGGGAAGGCCGGGCTGCGCGGCGATCTCCAGGGCGCGCTGCAGCGCGCTGCGCTCGGCAGGGTTCAGCATGGTCTCTCCTCCGGTCCGCTGCTCGCGGTCCCGGTGGAGGGGAAGGGGTACGGGAACGCCGTCCCCCGGGGTGCTCGGTCGCGGCGCACCAGGGGTGCGCGGCGAGAGACCGCTCGAGGACGTCGTTCGCGTGCGCTTCCCATCCGGACTCTAACCGTCGGCCCAGGAGTTCCACCTGGTCAACCGAGGGCCAGAGGCCATCGGGTCGCGGACTATCACCGCCGGCTCGGAATTTCACCGACCCCAGTGCACGCGAGCTCTTCAGCTCGTCGCTCTCCACGGTAGCAGGAGACCGGTCGCGCGCCGAGAGTCGAGGCGGCAGATGAACTCGACCTCACGATCCGACGGCACAGGGCTCAGCCGGTCAGGGGGCTGAGCAGGTCGCAGGGCTCATCCGACCGCGGGGACGAGCCACTCGCAGCGCTCAGCCGTAGGTGTCGCGGGGGCCGCGCCAGGTCACGGTGCGCCGTCCCTTCTTCCAGGTCCGCTCGGCGGCGGCCGGTCCGGTCACCCGCAGCTCGGCGACGACGTGGGAGCCGACGTGCTCCTCGATGGTGGTGATCAGGCGGGGCGTGAGCATCCGCAGCTGCGAGGCCCAGGCGGAGGAGGAGGCGCTGATCACGAGCACCCCGTCCTCGAGGGAGACCGGGCGGCAGTGCGCGCTGACCTTCTCCCCGACGATGTCGTCCCATTCCTCCAGCACCCGGCCGGCGTTCATACCCGCGTTCCACCCGAGGTTGCCGAGCACCTTCCGCAGCACGGTCTCGATGCCCTGCGGATCGCGAGGGTCCGGCCGGGACCCCGAATAGCCGGGAGAGCTGCCGGAACGGTCTCGCACGTCGCGGGCCTGGGTCTTCGCCGAGATCGGGAACAGGCCGCGATCCCGAGCGGCCGCTCGAGACCGGTTCACGGTGCGCCGCGCCAGCTCGAAGGGATCCGGAGGGGTCGGCAGCTCGGGCGGGTCATAGACCTCGCCGGGCTCGTCTCCCTCCCCGCGGATCTCGGCCGACGGCGCTCGTCGAGCTGCCATCGTGGGAGGTCGGGTTCGGCGCCCGGTGGTGCTCCCCGCAGCGTGAGCATCCGGCTGCTCACGCGAGGCGTCGGCGTCCCGGGATAGCTCCTCGCCGTCGGGTCCGGTCCCGTCCTGAGGATTCGGCCCCTGCGGAGGGGTCCGCCAGGTCGAGAGATCGTAGGGATTGGCCAGCTGCGGCCGTGCGGGGATGCCGCCGCTTGATCCTCCGGAACCCTTCCCTGCTCGGGGCGGCGTCATCACAGGCCGCCCTCGCGGGGCACGGCGGATCCCAGGCTCACGTCGACCACATGCATCTCCCCGTCGAGCGAGTCGGGGATGTCGGTGTCGTTGGCCGTGGTCACGAGCACCTGAGAGGCATCGGTGATAATCCGGCCGAGGCGTTCGCGACGATGCACATCGAGCTCGCTGAACACGTCGTCGAGGATCAGGATCGGTTCGCCGTCACCGAGGTCCCCCTCCTCGAGGCGCAGCAGGTCGTAGGAGGCCAGGCGCAGGGCGAGGGCCAGGGACCAGGATTCGCCATGGCTGGCGTAGCCCTTCGCCGGGAAGTCGTGCAGCCGGATCTCGAGGTCATCGCGGTGGGGGCCGGTGAGGCTGACGCCGCGGTCGATCTCCTCGTCGTGCCGGGTCGAGAGCATGGCCAGCATCGCATCGTGGATCTCGCGGGTGCTCGGGAGATCCCCGGGGACGGTGCCGAGCTCATCGAGCACACTCGAGCGATAGCTGACGTCGGCCGGAGAGGAGAGATTGCCGCGCTGGTCAGGAGGCAGGTCCAGGGCCTGCTCGGCACCTTCGTCGGAGGAGACCCGCAGATAGGAGTAGCCCAGATGGGGCCGCAGACGGTTCACCAGGTGCAGGCGGGCACGCAGCAGCTCGGCGCCGAAGCGGGCCAGCTGCTGATCCCACACCTCAAGGGTCGAGCTCGCGGAATCCGCGGGATCCAGCCCGCCGACGCTGCGTCCGCTGCCGCCGCGGCGCATGGACCGCATCTGCTTGAGCAGGTTGCTGCGCTGTTTGAGGACGCGGTCGTAGTCGGCCTTGACCGAGGCGAAACGTGGGGCGATCTCGAACAGGAGCTCATCGAGGAAGCGCCTGCGGCCTTCGGGGTCGGCCTTGATCAGGCCCAGATCCTCAGGGGCGAAGAGCACGGCCCGCACCTCGCCGAGCAGATCCCGCAGCCTCGACACGTTCTGACCCTGCAGTCGTGCCCGGTTGGCCTTTCCCGGCGTGACCTCGAGGTCGATCTGGACAGGGCGGCCGGCCCGCAGGAAGCTCGCCCGGATGATCGCGGTCGCTTCCCCGCGACGCACGAGTGCGGCGTCGTGGGGGACACGATGGCTGGACAGGGTCGCGAGATACCAGACGGCCTCGACGATGTTGGTCTTGCCCTGCCCGTTCTGGCCCACGAGCACCGTGATCCCCGGTTGCACGGAGAGGCTGAGCTGCTCGTACGAGCGGAAGTCGGTGAGGTCGAGAGCGGTCAGCTGCATGGAGGGACCACTCCCTCGCTCAGATCCGCATCGGCATGATCAGGTACTTGTACGACGTGTCAGGGGTTCCTTCGAGGGAATCCTGACCGCTCATGACGGACGGCTTGATCGAGTCGGTGAAGGTGAGCCGCACGAACTCGGCACCCAGAGCGCCGAGACCGTCGAGCAGGAAGCCCGAGTTGAAGCCGACCACGAGGTCCTCGCCGTCCAGATGGGCCTCGAGCACTTCGCTGGCCTGGGCGTCATCTCCGGCGCCGGCCTCGAGCGCGACCTGACCCTCGGTGAAGGACAGACGCACCGGGGTGTTGCGCTCGGCCACGAGGGAGACCCGCTTGACGGCATCGATGAGAGCCCCGGTGGAGACCACGGCGGTGATCGCGGTGGTCTCGGGGAACAGCCGACGCACCGGCGGGTATTCGCCGTCGACCAGGGTCGACGTGGTGCGGCGGCCGCCGGCCTCGAAGCCGATGAGGTTCGCGGAGGAGTCCTCGGCCAGGGCGATCTCGACGCTGCCGCCGGTGGACAGCGAGCGGGCGACCTCATGGAGGGTCCGACCGCGCACCAGGGCGGTCTGCTCGGTGCCCGGCGACGCCGGGTTCCACGTGAGCTCGCGCAGAGCGAGGCGGTAGCGGTCGGTCGCCATGAGCGTCATGGTCTCGCCGGAGATCTCGACCTTCACGCCGGTCAGCAGCGGGAGGGTGTCGTCCTTGGAGGCGGCGACGGTGACCTGGCTGATCGCCTCGGCGAAGACATCGGCCGCGACGGAGCCGGCGACCGGAGGCATGCTCGGCAGCTGGGGGTACTCCTCGACCGGGAGCGTCGCCAGGGCGAAGCGGGCCGATCCGCAACGGACCTGCAGCTTCGTGCCTTCGAGAGCGATGGAGACGTCCTTGTTGGGCAGAGCCCGGACGATGTCGGAGAGCATGCGGCCCTGCACGAGCACCTCACCGGGCTGCTCGATCTCCGCGTCGAGCCGGATCTGCGCGCTGACCTCGTAGTCGAAGGTCGACAGCTGCAGCTCACCTCCGGCTTCAGCGACGATTCGCACGCCCTGCAGGATCGGCATCGCCGGTCGCACGGGGAGGGTTCGGGTGGCCCAGGAGACGGCGTCGCCGAGGACGCCGCGATCGAGGTGGAACTTCACCGTTGCCACTCCTTCGCAGTGGTCGAAAGCCAGAACAGGCACGGACGGAGCACAGCGTATCGGTTCTCGCGGCCTCTCGCCGACACACCGGGGCTGATCCTTGACTTCCGTTCTTCGCGCACCATCCCCTGCGCGGGGATCCGACGCCGATCCGGGGTCGTCACCGTCCTCGTCCCCGGCTCCTCATCGCTCCCCAGCACTCAGGAATCACACGATCTCGTCGCCGTCTTCGGCACCCCGCCTCCTCCACATCCCCGTCGAGCAAAGAACTACAGTCCTCTTCTTCACGGCTGTTAATACAGTGGATAACTACGATCGATGCAGGTCACCACGTATGAGGCTCACGTGGATGGATCGTTGATCGATCTGTGGTCCTCGTGGGTGGGCTGTGCACGTCCGCGCTGTCCCGAGCAGTTCATGTCATTCCTCGGTGCACATCGGCTCGTGCGTGGGAGCTTGTCATTCCACATTGTCCACAGAGTTATCCACATTTGGGGAGAACTGCGCTCTGACCTGCCGTGTTCTTCTCATGATGACGGAAGGCCCAGCGTCGGTCCTTCTGGTGCCCGTCACGACGCCGCGGTTGCGGCGCCGGGTCACTTCCGCGGAGCGGAGTTGTTGCTCTTGATCCGGGCTGTGAGCTCCGTGACCTGGTTGAAGATCGCTCGTCGCTCCTTCATGAGCTCGCTGATCTTCTTGTTCGCGTGCATCACCGTGGTGTGATCGCGGCCGCCGAACTCCTCGCCGATGCGGATCAGGGGCATGTCGGTGAGCTCGCGGCACAGGTACATGCCGATCTGCCTCGCCGAGACCAGCCGACGCGAGCGCCCGGTGCCCACGATCTCCTCGACGGAGAGCCCGAAGTACGTGGCGGTCTGCACGATGATCGTCGAGGCGGTGATCTGGGTGCCGTCGTCGTGGGAGAGCAGATCCTTCAGGACGCTCTCGGCGAGCGTGACGTCCATGGGCTGACGCGACAGCGAGTGCAGCGCCTGCACGCGGATCAGCGCGCCTTCGAGCTCACGGATATTGGTGGCGATGTGCGAGGCGATGTACTCGAGCACGTCATGGGGCACCTCGCCGGTGTCCTCCTGCGCGACCTTCTTGCGCAGGATGGCGATCCGGGTCTCGAGGTCGGGCGGCTGCACGTCCGTCATCAGGCCCATCTCGAAGCGGGACCGCATGCGGTTCTCGAAGCCGCCGAGCTCCTTCGGGGGCAGGTCCGACGTGATGACGATCTGCTTGTCGGTGTTGTACAGCGTGTTGAACGTGTGGAAGAAGGCCTCCATCGTCTCCGGTGCACGCTGCAGGAACTGGATGTCGTCGATGAGCAGGATGTCGATGTCGCGGTACCGGCGCTGGAACTCCTGCGCCTTGCCGAACTGACCGGACTGCACGGAGTTGATGAAGTCGTTGGTGAACTCCTCGGAGTTCACGTACCGCACCACGACGTCCGGGTAAAGGCTCTGGGCGTAGTGGCCGACCGCGTGCAGGAGGTGAGTCTTGCCCAGGCCCGAGCCGCCGTAGATGAACAGCGGGTTGTATGCCTTGGCCGGGGTCTCGGCCACGGCCGAGGCGGCAGCCTGTGCGAACCGGTTCGAGGAACCGATCACGAAGGTGTCGAAGGTGTACTTGGCGTTGAGCCGGGAGTCCTCTCCGAGGGTCGACTGACCGGTACGGGCGGGCCGTCGCGGAGGGAGCGCCGGCGAGGGGGCGGAGGACCCGCTCAGGGCGGAGAACCCGGCGTAGGCGCTGGGGTCGTCGGCCGCAGTGCCGGTGTACGCACCGCCGAGGGAGAAGCGGTCCTCGGTCGCGAAGGGTCCCGCGCTGGCAGAGGAGCTGCTGGAGGGCATCGCGGCCTGTCCGGGCTGGTCGCTCGAGGGCAGCACCGACCCTTCGTCACGGCGGAAGGGCGCGTTGTGGATCTCCTGGGTGGGAGTATCCACATCTCTGTCCACAAGATGTGTACTTCCAGCGTCGGATGCCGAGGTCACGGCGGTGCTGGGGGTCGGTTCCTCATCGTCTTCGCCGAACAGTGCCTCGTCGACCGTCACGGCGAAGCGCATATCGCGGCCGGTGGCCTCGCTCAGAGCAGCGGACAGAGCGCCGGCGATGCGGTGCTCGAAGAGCTCCTTCGCCGAGGTGGAAGGGGCTGCGACCAGGGCGGTGTCTGCGACGACGGCCATCAGGCGGGACAGTGTCAGCAGGGCGATCACGCGCTGGGACACGGTGTCGTCACGGCGCAGGGTCTGCAGGGTGCGCTCCCAGATCGCGGCGACATTCGCGTCAGACATCAGGTTTCTCCGTAGGGGGACGAGAGGCGGTCCGGATAGTTTTCCACAGTAGCGGCTGTATTGTGGATCAACACTGTGGACAACTCCCGGTGAGGCCTCCGTCTCCCTCGTCCCCCCTGTGTCGTCCGACCGTCTCGTCGCACCGCTCCGGCCAGCCGGAGGCGTTCGGAGGCCGTCGCGGGCACGAATCGCCGGGGATAAGTGAGAATCCGGCCACAACGCGCCCTCTACGGGCTCCTGCCGTTGACCCGTCGCGGACTCGCTCCTAAGATCGACCAGTCAGCGCTGCGCGACGTCCCGATACGGTTCCCGGGTCCACTGTGGACCCACTCCGGTGTCGGATCGGTGTCACGGCAGCCGCCCCGTCGAGAGCGGGCGCGCCCGGACGGTCCCGTTCGTGCAGCAGACCACAGACCACCGCGAGGGGCACGTTCGTGCCCACGATCGAGGAGAACCGATGAGCAAGCGCACGTTCCAGCCGAACAACCGTCGTCGCGCGAAGAAGCACGGCTTCCGCGCCCGCATGCGCACCCGCGCCGGCCGCGCCATCCTGAACGCACGTCGCACCAAGGGTCGCGCCGAGCTCTCCGCCTGAGACGGATCTGCCGACGTGACCAGGGGTTTCAGGCACTGGTCCTGTGAACTGGTCTAGTCACCGACTGCATACCGGCGAACAGTTCCGCGCCATCACCCGTGGCGGAGCGCGCAGCGCCCGATCCCACGTGGTCGTGCACCTCTCCCTGCTTCCGCAGGATGGAGATGCACCCCGCGTGGGATTCGTCGTGTCCAAGCGGATCGGCAACGCGGTGGTGCGCAACCGGGTGACCCGTCGTCTGCGGGAGATCGTGCGCCCGCAGTTCGAGGGTCTGCCCCCGGGGTCGGCGATCGTGCTGCGGGCGCTCCCCGGTATCGACGAGCAGCCCTTCGACGAGCTCGAGGCCGAGGTGGCCTCAGCGCTCGGCTCGGCGGTCCGCAAGCTCGAGCGTCGACGCGGCGGCGACCGGTGACCGGCGAAGCCCCCGGTCGTTCGCCCCACGGCGCGGCGGCCGGTGCTGCCGGCGACCCGGGGGATCGTCGTGGTCCGCTGAGACTCATCCTCGAGCTCCCACGCCGCGCGCTCGCCCTCCTGGTGCGCGGTTATCAGGTCGGGATCTCGCCCTATACCCCACCGGCATGCCGGTACGACCCGGTGTGCTCGCAGTACGGCATGGACGCCCTGCGGGTGCACGGAGCGGTGAAGGGAACGATCCTGACCACGGGACGGATCTTCCGCTGCAATCCGCTCAGCCATGGGGGCCCCGACCCGGTCCCCGCCCCGGGCATGTGGAGGAATCCACGCCGACTGCGGCACCCAGCCCACTAGGGCCTACTCTTGTCCAAGATTCCCGACCACAGCCGACACCTCGTATGAACGTCATACGCATCCGTGCGGCAGGAAGACCAGGCCGATGAACCCCCTGTACCCGATCGAATGGGCCGTCTCATGGCTCATGGTGAAGTTCCATGCCGTGCTGTCGGTGTTCATGGAGCCGGATTCCGGCCTGACCTGGGTGCTCTCCATCGTGGGCCTCACCGTCGTGGTGCGAACCCTGATCATCCCGCTGTTCGTGCGCCAGATCCGCGCCTCGCGCGCGATGCAGATGGTCTCGCCCGAGCTGCAGGCCGTCCAGAAGAAGTACAAGGGCAAGACGGACCAGGCCTCGAAGCAGAAGATGGCCGAAGAGACCATGGCGATCTACAAGGACGCCGGCGCCAGCCCGTTCTCCTCGTGCCTGCCGGTCCTGCTGCAGATGCCGATCTTCTTCGGCCTCTTCCGCGTGCTGTACAACAAGCTGCCCGACGCCGCCGAGGGCGCCGGCTTCGGCCCGCTGACCCCTGAGCTCGCCCGCAGCGCCAGCAACTCCACGTTCTTCGGCGACATCACCATCGCCGACAGCTTCCTGAACACCGGCGACGGCGGCATCACCACCCGCATCGTCGCGGGCATCATCATCGCCTGCATGTGCGCGGTCACCTTCTTCACCCAGAAGTCGCTGACCATGAAGAACATGCCCAAGGCAGCCCTCGAGGGCCCCATGGCCAGCACGCAGAAGATGATGCTGTACATGCTCCCGTTCATCTACGTGATCACGGGCCCGGGCATGCCGATCGGTGTGCTCATCTACTGGCTGACCACCAACGTGTGGACCTTCTGCCAGCAGTACATCGTCATCCAGGCCGCCCCCACGCCGGGATCGGACGCTGCCAAGGCGCGCCAGGAGCGCATCAACGCCAAGCGTGAGAAGAAGGGCCTCGAGCCCCTCGACTTCACCCCGCCGAAGAAGGTCTCCACCGAGCCGGAGCCCGAGCAGCCGCTGCGAGTGCAGCCGCCGTCCAAGAACAAGGGCGGCAAGAAGCTCTCCGATCAGGAGAAGCTCGAGCGAGCACGCGCGGCCCGGGAGAAGGCCGCCGAGGAGCGGCGCGCGGCCCAGGAAGCGGCGGGCGAGACCCCGACCCCGCCCTCGTCGGGCTCGTCCGCGCTGAACAAGGGCGCGAAGAAGAAGCGTAAGAAGTGACCTCGCACCCCGGGAGCATCGATGCTCCCGGGGCGCACCTCTCTCATCCCGAGCATGTCCCCGGAGGATCCTCATGAACGACAGCACGTCTGATGTCCCCACGGCCGCCGAGGCCGACGAGAACCTGAGCGCTGCTCCCGAGCAGGACGCGAGCGCACAGCCCATCGCCCCCGCGCCCTCGCCCGCCGTTGTCGAGGAGGACGCCGCCTCGGAGGACGCCACGGACGGCCCCGCTCAGGACAACGACGCTGCCGAATACTCCGATGCCGCCAGCACCACGGACGGCACCGAGGGCCAGCCGACGGACGGCGCGGCGGCGGAGTCCGCTGAGGAGTCCGCGGAGAACACCCCTGCCGAGACGTCGGAGGAGCGGATGCGCCGGCTCGAGGAGGAAGGCGACATCGCAGCCGACTACCTCGAGGAGCTGCTGGACATCGCGGATCTCGACGGTGACATCGACATCGACGTGGACGGCGACCGGGCCTCCGTGGAGATCGCCGGCGCCGATCGACTCGCGACGCTGAACCGGCCCAAGGGCGAGCTGCTGGATGCGCTGCAGGAGCTCACGCGCCTGGCTGTGCAGTCCCGCACCGGCAACCGCTCCCGACTGATGCTGGACATCGGCGGATTCCGTGCGGAGCACAAGGGCAGCCTCGAGGAGCTCGCCGAGAAGGCGGTCGCGGAGGCGAAGGAGGGTGACGCCGCTGTCCCGCTGCGTCCCATGAACCCCTTCGAGCGCAAGGTCGTCCATGATGTCGCCAAGCGTGAGGGTCTGCGGTCCGAGTCCGACGGTGACGGCAAGAACCGCCACGTCGTGATCTACCCGGCCTCCTGAGGCGCCCGGTGCTTCCCCTTCCTGATTCCCTGCGCCCGTCGGCGGAGCGTCTGTTCGCAGATCGCCTCGGCCTGGCGGAGCGCTTCGCGAGCATGCTCGCCGAGCAGGGTCCTGAGCGTGGTCTCATCGGTCCTCGTGAGGTCGAGCGGCTCTGGGGACGGCACATCCTCAACTGCGCCCTCATGGCCGACGCCATCGATCCGTCGGCACGCACTCTCGCCGACATCGGATCCGGCGCCGGTCTGCCGGGTGTGGTCCTGGCGATCGCCCGCCCCGACCTGACGGTGACGCTCGTGGAGACCATGCAGCGACGGGCCAGCTGGCTCGAGGAGGTCGACGCCGAGCTCGGCCTGGGCCTCGAGGTGGTGCGTGCCCGCGCCGAGGATCTGCATGGTGAGCGATCGTTCGATGTCGTGACCGCTCGTGCGGTGGCAGCGCTGGACAAGCTCGCACGCTGGACCCTCCCGCTGGTGGCCGATGGCGGGGAGCTGCTGGCCATGAAGGGCGGATCCGCCGCCGAGGAGGTCGACAAGGCGTCCAAGGCCCTGGCGACGCTGGGCGGGATCGATCCGCGCATTGAGCAGTACGGGGTCGGCGAGGTTGAGGTTCCCACTACAGTGGTCCAAGTGCGTCGCCGTGCACAGGGGACCAGGAAGGGAGAGACACGTGGCTGAACAGCACGAAGATTCCTCCCCAGGACGAGGGTCGATGGAGGACACTCCGCTGATGCGCGAGCTCGCCAGAGATCACGCACGCCGCAAGAAGCTCGATGGTGTCCGGTTCGGTGCTCCGGAGTCGACCCGGATCATCACCATCGCCAATCAGAAGGGCGGAGTCGGCAAGACGTCGACGACCGTGAACATGGCAGCAGCGCTGTCCATGGGCGGATTGCAGGTGCTGGTGATCGATGCGGACCCGCAGGGGAACACCTCCACAGCCCTGGACATCGAGCATCATGCCGAGGTCCCGAGCATGTACGAGGTGCTCGTGGAGTCCGCTCCACTGGCGGACGTCGTCCAGGATGTCCCGGACATGGCGCGGCTGCAGTGCGCGCCGGCCACGATCAACCTCTCCGGTGCCGAAATCGAGCTGGTCTCCCTGGTGGCGCGTGAGAACCGACTGCGCAATGCGATCCGGGACTACCTCGAGCACCGTGAGTCCGAGGGGCTGCCCCGTCTGGACTATGTGCTGATCGACTGCCCGCCGTCGCTGGGCCTGCTGACCGTGAACGCACTGGTCGCGGCCCGCGAGGTCCTGATCCCGATCCAGGCCGAGTACTACGCGCTCGAGGGTCTGAGCCTGCTGCTGAACAACATCGATCTGATCCGCCAGCATCTCAACCCCGAGCTGGTGGTCTCCTCGATCATGCTGACCATGTACGACGCCCGAACCCGGCTCGCCGCACAGGTCGCACAGGACGTCCGGGAGCATTTCCCGGAGCAGACCCTGGAGACGACGATCCCCCGTTCGGTGCGTATCTCGGAAGCCCCGAGCTACGGGCAGACTGTGCTCACGTACGATCCGGGCTCCAGCGGCGCCCTCGCCTACCGGGCCGCCGCCCACGAACTCACGATCCGACCCGCCCCATGACAGCACCCTCGAGGCATCGTCGCGACGACGCTCCGCATGTTTCAGGAACATCCCCCGCTGAACAACGCTTTCCGGAAGGACGACGGCCATGACGCAGAAGCGAGGACTCGGTCGAGGACTCGGCGCCCTGATCCCGGGCGCTGGTTCGAGCCCCGCTCCGGAGCAGGAGCTGCGCACCCGTGCGCAGCGGGCGTCTGCCGCTGACCAGGAACCATCGAGCCCTCGTCCGGTGGACATGTTCTTCTCCGGGGAGAAGGCCTCCGAGGACCAGGACTACCCGCAGCGGGAGCGGGGCACCCGCACCGATCTGGCGGGCGAGATGGCACGCGCCGCCGCTCAGCGCCGCGGCCGAGGAGCATCCACCCGGTCGACGACCTCCCGTGGTGCTGCGACATCCGCGGAGGGCCCGACCGAGACCGCTGAGGCCCCGACGACGGCGAAGCCGAGCCGCACGCGCTCCACGGGCGCGGCAGGCACGTCCTCCTCGACGTCGTCGACCACGAAGTCGTCGACCACGAAGCCCTCCACGGCGAAGTCCTCCACGGTGAAGGCCTCCGGTGCGAAGTCGTCTGCCTCGACGTCCTCCGCCCCGAAATCCTCGGCCTCGAAGCCCACCTCGGGGAAGAAGGACCCGGCGAAGCCCACCACGTCGAAGCGCGCTTCCGCGACGTCGACCCCGTCGAAGGCTGCTTCCGAGAACGTCACTGCCACGACGACGGCTCCTGCGAAGACCGCCCCCACTGCGTCTGCCTCGACAGAGGCGGCGCCCCCGAAGACCGCTGCCCTCACGACCACTCCAGCGAAGACTGCCCCCGAGAAGGCCGCCCCCGACAAGGCCGCCTCCGCGACGGCCGAAGCGGCCGCTGCCGGCGACGCTGCGGAGCAGCCCGCCTCGGTGCCGACCGCTTCCTCAGGGAGCGCGCCCGCACCGGTTGCCGCTGGCGGGACCGACTCCGTCTCGGCCCCGGCGGAATCGACACCGGCAGAGCCGACACCGGCAGGGACGACACCAGCAGAGACGGCACCGGTGGAGCTGGCACCAGCGGAGCCGACGGCGACCGCTCTGTCCTCCGGCGACGACGCCCTCGCTGCGAAGGCCGCGTCGGACGATGTCGTCGCAGGCAGCGCTGCTGCCGAGGTCGAGGCCGACCAGCCGGCGTCGGCCCCTTCAGACGAAGCCCCTTCGGACGAGCTGCCGAGCGATGTTCACGGTCGTCAGGAGCTGGTGAGCGTCCCGGGCGCCGAGTTCGCCGAGATCCCGATCCACGAGATCCGCGAGAACCCGCGGAACCCGCGCACGATGTTCGATGACGACGAGCTCGACGAGCTCGCCTTCTCGCTCCGCGAGGTCGGCGTCCTGCAGCCCGTCGTCGTGCGGCCGATTCCCGTCACAGACGAGGGTGAATCCTTCGAGCTGGTCATGGGTGAGCGGCGCTGGCGGGCAGCCCGCCGTGCCGAGCTGACGGCGATCCCCGCGATCATCCGCGAGACCAGCGACGATGACCTGCTCCGGGATGCTCTGCTCGAGAACCTTCACCGTGCGCAGCTGAATCCGCTGGAAGAGGCCAACGCCTATCAGCAGCTGCTCGAGGACTTCGGCTGCACGCAGGACGAGCTCGGTGAGCGGATCGGTCGTTCACGCCCGCAGATCACCAATACGCTTCGACTGCTCCGACTGCCCGCGCTCGTCCAGCGACGACTCGCCAGCGGCGCTCTGAGTGCAGGCCACGCCCGCGCACTTCTCTCCCTGGACGATCCCGCCTTGATGGAGGAGCTCGCCCAGCGGATCGTGAGCGAAGGCCTGTCTGTGCGCGCGGTCGAGCGACTGGTCGCTCGGGGAGGCCAGCAGGCCCCCGCGCGGACGATCCGCCGTACGACCTACGATCCCCACGTCGTGGATCTGACCAGTCGACTCTCGAACCGGCTGGAGACCCCGGTTCGTATCGACGTGGGCAAGCGTAAGGGCAAGATCACTCTGGAGTTCACGAATCTCGAGGATCTGGACCGTCTGATCGACTCCATGGGTCTGGCCGTTCCGGCGACGGGTACTGACGAGGACGTGGCGGACTGATCCCGCTCGAGGTCGAGTGACGACGACCTGACACAGAGGAGGGGCCGGCGACATCGCCGGCCCCTCCTCTGTGTCAGAGACGGCAGCCGTGTCCGTGAGGTCGACTGCGTCAGAGAGGATATCTGCGCGCGTTGCCGCTGTTGTCGGGCCCTTCTAGCTCTTGAGACAGTTCGAGAGGCGCTGTGCGTCCGACGCCGGGATGTGGGGCCGGGCGGGTTTGCGGTATCGCAGTCGGGCCTGGTTCGTGTGCCGACAAGGGGCCGCACGTGTGAGACTACGATCACACCCTGTGTCAGGGCTACGGAAGTGACATCACCCAGTGGCCTGTCATAACCGAGGTATACCCTCTCCCCACTGGTTGCACCTCAAGCCCTTCGTCAACACTCCACATTGGTCCTTGTGGACAACGCCGTGATGCGCTGTTGCAGGTGAGGCACGAGATTGCCGAGTTATCCACCGCTGTGTACACATCTGTGGACCGACTACGCGCAGCCCGCCCCGGAGCAGATCTGACATACTCACCCCATCCCCCATGTGGTCTCGCTCGAGGCGAGGTGCGCTCTCGCGGGAGTGTGTTTGCCGTGAAACTCATCCGGCGGTCCGATCGGTGACTGGCCTGGGCTATAGGCGCAGACGTTCGACGTGAAACGCTGCTGTCGACCGGGCGGGGTACCCAATCCACAACTGTTGCGGTCTTCTGCTGTTGGCACGCGGCGGCGAGCCTCACGCGCGGCGGACCACCCTTTGCGCCTGTCCTTGCCGCACGGTCTGTCCGTTGTAGAGTCTGTGGTTTCGCGTGAAACAGGGGCGCATGGTATGAAGGCGCTTAGCGCGGCGCGGTCGGTATGTCACGCGATGTTTCACGTCGAACGGCACCGGGGGCCAGCCGTGGACCTGCTGGGCTCGATCGGTCGTGACGCGCCCGCGCCTGGCACGGGAGGGATGCCGAGACCGAAGCACCTCCGTCAGGGAATGGATCGGGCCAGCAGTCTGCTGACTTGCGCTCCATCACGTGGAACCCGCTCACATATGGCGTGAGGAGCAGATGTTCAGGGTTCCGCATACAGTTTCACGTGGATCCTAACGTTTGGCAACGATGGAGCACGTCTCGGCACCCGACCTTCTCAGCTTTCCCTGCGATTCCGAGGGCGCCACTAGTCTTCTATCGGCTTCCGGCGGGACCCATGCCGTAGCGCGACGGCTCTCTTGTACTCGATGGATCGCCGCAACTGAATCCGTTTCACGGGAAACATGTGGGGGCAACCTGCAACTTTTGCCAGACAGGTTCGCCCGGCTTTGCCTGCTATTTGACTCCGTCCTCAGGTTTCCCGTGAAACAGCATGCCTAAACCCTTCGTGCGGTTGTGAGGAGTTCGAGCTTTCTGTCTGGAACCTCTGCCCACGGCCGGCACATGCTCGACGTGTACAACGAGGTCACTTCCGTAGCTAGGCGCTTGCGTTACACGTGGAACATGGCCGGTGAGTCCCGGATCGGGGACATGTTGGCGGAGCTGGAAGAGCCAACATGATGGACTGGATCTCTCTCACAGCGATTCGGTCGCGCATGGAACCCCTTCATCGTTGGCGATGCTGGCGAGTCGCCTTCATGGTGGCGTACGGGCTCTCGGATCGCGGCAGATCATCCGGGAGGCATTAGCGAACAGGGTGCACGTGAAACATCCCGTAGTGGAAGAACGTTGAGAGGTCCGTATGTCTAGTTCGGCACCGGTACCTCGTGTTTCACGGGGAACATCGCGCTGGTTGACCCATCATCGTTCTGGGGTTCGGACCGCGCCTCGCGGAGTCAGTTGCTGGGTGAGACCGACAAGCTGCTACGACGCGCAGCGCAGCGATCTCGTGACGTTTCTCGTGAAACACTGAACTCTGGCAGGACGGTGCATTCTTGGAGCTGTCAGTACTCAGCGTGCAGTGCGTGATCTCTCTCTCGCGCCCCATGCGGGGGACATTGCCCGCCGACCAGTCTCCATGCAGCACGGTTGAGTAGCGACGGGTTCACGTGAAACGCCATGAACTCGGTGAGGCGACCCGGGATGCTCGACAGCGCGGTGCGCACGGCACAAAGTACGTCGACGCCACATCCCGACAGTCCTCCAAGGGTCAACTTTTATGTGGATGGGACGGCGACGTGGCTATGTTTGCCGTGAAACTCTCGTCTAGGCGCAGCGCCTTCGCCGCCACCATGCGATGGGATTCGCGCAACGGGTACCGGGACCGAGATTGTGAGGTTCACAAATTGGCCCATCCACCCACGCCCCGACTGAGCGCGCCCGCAAGAACCCGCGTCCCTGCTCGACCGGATCTGGCTTCACGCGAAACGTGGCGTCCGCCAGAGATCGAACCGGATGTGGTCAGTTGCCCTCTTGTGTATGAACGACACGTTGACAACCAGTGACCGAGAAGGATCCCACGCTCTCCCGAGTCACTGGATTGACCGAGCCACTCGTGACGATGGCCGACGGCTGCCCAGGGCTCTGGGACTGCTCGAGCCGCGTTCGCACGTGAACCGTGCCGCGGCCTAGGCATGGTCCGTCGAGAGCACGACGAGCACCAGAGAAGGGTGCATTCACTGGAGGGCGGTGCACGGGATTCAGCGTTATGCACACTGTGCGAAACCTTGTGGAAAACCGAAAGTCGCCATGTGACTGGCATCACGCCTACGGGCACGTCGACAACAAGCACTCGACCGTGTGTCATCACTCCCTGATGACATAATCGCAGGTCAAGCAGATATTCAGTGAAGCCACCGTGGTGCGATCACTTCACGGTTATCCACATTCTGCTGTGGACAACCTTGTGGATGGAGCCGCTCAACGATGTGGACGTGGGTGTGGATAACCTTGTGGACAATCCTGTCTCTGCACGTCAAGCGCTGCCTGGTTCCGCAACTTGACAGAGGCGTTCGGGCCCGCACCAGCGCTCTGTTCCGGGCGAACACTCTCCCTGGTGGCCTACCCATCCAGCTGCTCCGCGAGCTCGTGCCGAGACGTCGGCGTGCACGTGCGTGGAACGGGGATCCTCGTTCCCTCGATGTGGTGTCGTTGCCAGTCCCATGGCGCTCAACTCAGCGTGGGAGCTTGGGAGCTTGGGAGCTTGGGAGCCCGGGAACTCGGGGACTTGGGCCTGCTGTCCTAGATCGGACGCGCAGTGCGAATCGGGCCGAACTCGCGAGCGATCTCGTGCTTCGGAAGGGCTCCCGTGCGTCGGTGCATGAGCCGCCAAGTCCCTGCCATCACGGTGTGCTCTCCAGTACTGGACGTGACGGGAAGGTCGCGGAGGACGAGGTGCTCGTCAGGGCGTGACAGGCTCTCAGCCGCCCCTGGGTGTGCCGCCCCTGTCCCTGCGGCCGCGGTCTCCACTGCCGCAGTCTCGACTGCCGCTGCCGCTGCTTCTGGCCCTGCTTCCCGTGTCTCCACTGCCCCCGCAGCGATGCTGGACGCAGTCTCGCCCAAGCCTCCAGGAGAGTCAGTGACCTGGTCCGTGACCTTGATGAACCGCAGCCAGGTGGGTACGACGTCGACGCTCAGGAGATCGAGCATCTCGTCCTGCGAGGCGTCCACCACGACCGCTCGGACAGTGTCGCCCCAGCGCCGTGAGAGTTCGCGCAGTACGGTCTCGGCCGGCCGTGCCGGCCCCGCCCAGTCCGCCGTGACCAGCACGACGGCAACGTCGGGCGCGGACGGAGACTCGATCTCGGCCATGGCGTCGATCTCAGGGCTGGAGCCGGCTCGGGAACTGATCAGCGGTCGGTCAGCGTCCGACGGTCGCAGCGTCGATGACGACCGTCTCGGTCTGCTCGGTCTGCTCGGTCTGCTCGGTCTGCTCGGACTTCGCCAGTTCGTCGGCCAGTGCCGCCTGGTCGGTCAGCCAGCGCTCGGCATCCAGAGCCGCCTGGCAGCCGGTTCCCGCCGCGGTGATCGCCTGGCGGTAGGTGTGGTCGACGACGTCGCCCGCTGCGAACACACCGGGCACCGAGGTGTAGGTGGAACGCCCTTCGCAGAGGATGTACCCCTCGTCGTCGAGGTCGACCTTCCCCCGCAGCAGATCGGTGCGCGGCAGGTGTCCGATCGCCTCGAACACGGCGGACGTCGGCATCACGCGCTCCTCGCCGGTGACGGTGTCGCGCAGCGTCACGGAGTCGACCTTCTCGGCGCCGTTGATGCTGACGACCTCGCTGTTCCACGCGAAGGTCAGCTTCGGGTCTGCCTGGGCCCGACGAGCCATGATCTTCGAGGCGCGCAGCTCGTTGCGGCGATGCACCAGAGTCACGGACTTGCCGAAGCGCGTCAGGAACGTGGCCTCCTCCACGGCGCTGTCGCCACCGCCGATGACCACGATGTCCTGGTCCTTGAAGAAGAAGCCGTCGCAGGTGGCGCACCAGCTGACGCCCTTGCCCGAGAGCTCCTTCTCGCCGTCGACACCGAGCTCGCGGTATGCGGATCCGGTGGACAGGATGATCGACTTGGCGCGGTACACGGTGCCGTCGTCCAGCGTGACCGTCTTGATCTCGCCCTCGAGCTGAAGATCCACGGCATCGTCGTAGATGACCTCCGCACCGAACCGTTCTGCCTGCTCCTGCATCGTGGCCATGAGCTCGGGCCCCTGGATCCCGTTCGCGAAGCCCGGGAAGTTCTCGACATCGGTGGTCGTCATGAGCGCGCCGCCGGCATCGAGCGCACCGGCGATGACGATCGGCTTCATCTCGGCACGCGCCGTGTAGATCGCGGCGGTGTACCCGGCGGGTCCGGAGCCGACGATGACGACCTCGTGGATGGTCTCGTCACCGGAGATCTCGGGAGCGGTGGCCGGGGCTGCGGCCGGGGCGGACGCCGTGGGGGCGCCGAGGATGTTCAGGGCCTGAATGGGCTGCGACATGTCGGGGATGTCCTTCCGTGGGTTTCGTCGTGGGTCGTCGGCAGTCAGCGGGAGGACCGCGACCAAGTATGGGCTATGGCGATGGGAGTGTCGGAGGACGGAACGAGGCTCACAGGGAGCCGATCATCACCTCGCCGGACCACAGCCTCAGCTGGGCCGGATCGGTGGCGTCGGACTCCTGGTTCCCGCATTCGGGCCGCACCACGGTGGCGGAGACCGTCCCGCCGTTGGCCTGCAACGTCTCGCGATCCATCGGACCGTGGACGAGCAGCCACGACGGTGTCTCGTCGGCGCTCCATGCCACCTCCTCCATGATCAGGATCGAATCCGGGATCCCCTGCTGTCGCAGGCACGCCGAGGGGTCGAAGCTCGTCGGGGGCTGGATCATGCCGGCGTCGACGAGTCTCTGCACCTCGGTCCCGAGGCTTCCCTCATTGACAACGGGAACACCGGACGAATTCTTCCCGGCCCCTGCTGCTGAGTCGACCGATGTGGACACGGTGCGCGCCCGATTGGCGGTCGAGTGCTCGAGAGCGACCGTGAGCTGGACCCCCAGCAGGGCGGAGATCGCGATGGCGATCAGCACCACCGGGATGGGGACGCCGAGCATCGTGGCGAACCGTGAGCGCCGCCCCGCTCTCGCACGGCCGGTGGACGACGGGGCGGGAACCCGTCGTTGCGGCCGTGAGATGCGGGGCACCTTCGGTGTCATTCGGGGGTGATCTCGGCGATCCGGGCGCGGAAGCGGCCCGCCTCGTTGCTGTCCGGCGGAAGCTCGGGGATGTAGAGCGCGACCTTCTCCGCGTCGACGGGCTTGTCGGGCTCCAGACGCACCTCTCCGTCGCCGGCGAACTTGCCGGTGGCGAGGACGTCGCCGAGGGAGCCGTCATCGTTCACGGCTCGCAGCTCGAGGGTGCCGCCGGTGTTGCGGGCTGTGGCCACGGTGAGCGCCGTGACCTTCGACTTCTCGGCGAACGACACCTGGATGGCGACACCCTCCTTGAGGCCGCCGAAGTCCGGGCTGGCGTAGTGCTGTGTGGACCAGAACGTGGCAGGGTCGCCGTCGGTGAGGCGGTCCTGCTGGTCGGTGTGGTCAGGATCCCCGCCACCCTCGGCGGACAGCTCGACCCCGGAGATCTCCGGGGCCGGGAGCTCGGGCTCCTTGGTGGGTTCCTTCGTGGGCTCCACGGGGGCTTCCCCGGACTCGGTCGGCGCAGGTGTGGTCGGCGCGGCCTTGGTCTCCAGCGGGTCCGTGATCCTGTCACGCAGCCCCGAGGTCGCCGTGGTCACAGCGAACACGGCAGCGATGATCGTCAGCAGCACGGCACCGGCGATGATCCACTGGGACTGCCGCGACCGCTCCTCCGGGGCGCGGGGTCCGAGGGCATAGGTGCCCGGATCATCGGAATCCACGGCCACGCTGACCACGTCACGCAGCAGCGAGCTGCGAGCGTACGGCGCGGCGGACTCCTCCGGCTCCGGATCGCTGCCGGTCCGATCTCGCCCCCGCACCACGATCGGGCCCGTGGCGGCAGGTTCGGTGCGGCCGAGAACGGGCACTGCGCTCGGCGACGAGGCAGCCGACGAGGCGGCCGCCGTGTCGGTGTCGTGACCGTCGGGCGCCTGCTGAGGGGTCTGCTCTGCGGCGAACTGCATCGGGTCGTCCCGGTGCTCTGAAGGCTGCTGGGCGGCGGCTGCTCCGTCCGCCCCGGCAGCAGGCGCGAGCGGCTGAGGAGAGCCGGATGTGGAGGACTCAGAGGGCGGGGACCCCGCCTCGGCGGAGCTCGCGCCCGGGGCGGTCGACGAGGCGAGTGCACCTGCTCCCGCAGCAGCGGCCGCGCCGGCGCCGAGGGCAGGAAGAACCGCGGTCCCCTCCTGGGCGGAGTGTGCCGACGGGTCGTCGGTCTCTGATCCCGACGCCGACGTCTTCTGGCGCATCGGTGCGGCAGGTGCTGCAGGCGCCGTCGCCGCGACATCGAGATGGCCCGGGAACGGGCTGGTCCCGCGCTTCTGGTCGAGGTGGAGCTCCTTGACGATCGCCTCGGCATCGGCCGATCGGCGCGCGGACTCCTCGGCGGCCTGTCGGTCAGCTTCCTGAGCAGCGGCCGCGGCACGGTCCTGTTCCGCGGCGTGGTCGGCGGCGGTTCGGTCGACAGTCTCCTGGTCACCGGCGTCCCGCCCCTCGACGGGCTGCCCAGCGGAGGATGCGGTCTCGGCCGCGGAGCCCTCGGCGCGGCCGGCGGACCGGCGGGGTGCCTCTGCGGCGCCATCCGCCGCGTCTGTCGAGGCATCACCGGTATGTGCGGCGACGGCGCCTGCAGCGCCTGCAGCACCTGCCGCCCCGGCTGCTCCGACGACACCGGCGGCGCCGGCGCTCGACGGGGAGGCCTGCGCGGAGGACGCCTGCGTGTCAGCACCAGCACCAGCACCAGCGCCGGACGCAGGGCGCACGACGGTGTCTTCGGTGTCATCCGCGGCAGATCGCACGATGGTGTCCGCAGTGTCCCCGGTGGCAGGCCGCACGACGGTGTCCGCGGTGTCGCCGGTCGCAGCTGTCGTGCTGGTGCTGCTATCGGCAGTGCTGCTGCCGTCGGCGGCGATGGTCCGGGCGTGGCGTGCGGTTCCTGCGTGCGGGTAGGCCTCGAGGGTGACCGGGATCGACTGCCAGGGCTCGAGCGCCGAGATCAGCTCGCGCGTGGTCTCGGGGACGTCGTCGGCCGACTCGTTCAGCACCAGGTCGCACAGCAGATCGAGATCCGCCGGGATCGCGGAGTCGACGAGCGTCGAGGGCAGGGGCACCAGCCCGTCCGGGCCGTGCTTCGGGGCCTTCCCCGTCAGGGCGCGGTAGAGCAGGGCGACCAGGGAGGCGGTGTCCTGGAACGAGGCCACCTCACGAGAGCGGTCCAGGCCGGGGTGCGACGCGGCCTCCACCCCCACGCCGAGCACGACGACCTCACCGGAGCGGGTGTTGACGAACAGGCGGTTGGAGTCGAGGAACTGATGGCGCACCCCGCGACGGCGGGCCGCCTCGAGGCCGGAGGCGGCTTCGCCGATGATCGAGCGCGCGGTCTCGGGATGCAGGCTCGTCGAGCCCAGCAGCGCGGCGAGCGGAGGCGCGGTCGGCACGGGATACTCCACGACCGTCGTCGGACCACCCCCGGAGGGATCTCCGGTCTCGCCGTCCCGGGGGTCGTCGAGCACGACGATCTCGCGAACGGGCAGCAGGTGGGGATCATCGACGAGATAGGCGCGGCGCACGGCGTCGGCCGCTTCGAGGGCGGTCTCGCCCTGCACGATGAAGAGCACGACGCTCTCCCCGGTGGCCACGGTGCGGGCGCGATGCCACACAGCGCCGTCGGCGACGCCTGCCAGGGGGATCTTCCCCTCGAGCGTCCACCGGGAGCGCAGAGCGTCCTCTAGCGAGATCGTGTTCACGAGCCGTCCTTATCGTCGTCGTGCGGGCGAGCGTCCGTCACGAGCGTCTTCCATGCTACGAGGTCACCGGTCGACCGCGACGCGTCAACCGGGTCACGACACGCTGTACCTGCCCGACCAGCCAGCGCACCTCGGTCATCTTCAGCACCCACCCGGCGGCCGCGAACACCATCGCCATGACCACCCCGATGACTGCTCCCACCAGAACCGCCACCAGTCGGTGCGACCAGATCACGTCGTCGAGCAGCGCGACCAGGCCCGCTCCGGCCGCCCAGCTGAGCACCGTGGCGGCCAGGAGCTTGCCCGCCACGATCGCTCCGGTGCGCATGCTCGGCGGCGTGGTGCCGAGCCTGGCGGCGTGCCGACGCAGCTGCCACATGCCGACCAGCCAGGCCACGAGGTTCCCGAGGCTGGTGCAGGCGGCGGCGGTCATCGTCGCCCACATCGGATCGACCGTGAGCAGGATGACCGGGATCGCCGCGAGGCTGATCGCGGTGATCGGGATCTGCGAGAGGAAGGGCGTGCGCGCGTCCTCGTAGGCGTAGAACACGCGCTTGATCAGGTACAGCGAGGCGAAGGGCACCAGGCCCAGCATGTAGGCGATCAGCACGTTGCCGTTGGCGCGGGCACCGATCTCGCCCGTGCCGCCGCCGATCACCCACATGATCGGGCCCGCCAGAGCGATGAACACGGCCACGCACAGCATCATCGGGATCGCGAGCAGACGGTTCGTCTCCGCGTACCGGGCGAGCGCGCCGGCATGGTCGCCGTCGACCGCGCGTCGGGAGATCGTCGGGAAGACGGCCGTGACCACGGCGACCGCGATGATCCCCTGCGGGATCATGAAGGCCATGTAGGCCCAGTCCAGGCTGAGCAGTCCGGGATAGCGGGCCGCCTGCTCGGGGTGGTCGCGGAGCTTCTCGGTCATGAACCCGGCGCGGGCGGTGGACCAGCGCGTGGCCCACACGCCGAGCTGGCCGAGGCCCAGCATCGCGAGGGTCCACAGGCCGATCTTCGAGAGCTTGCCCAGGCCGAGACCACGGAATCCCCAGCGGGGCCGCAGTCGCAGATCGAGCTTCTTGACGTACCAGAACAGGAACACGACCTGCGCGGCCGATCCGCCGACGTTGATCGCGGCCATCGCGATGATCATCGGCAGGGTCCACTCCGAGGGAGCGCCGACCTTTCCCCACATGCCCAGGAACAGGGCTGCGCCCACGATGCCCACCAGGTTGTTGAGCACCGGAGCCCACTGGTACGGACCGAAGGAGTCATGGGCGTTCAGCAGCTGCCCGCACATCACGTACAGCGCCGAGAAGAAGACCTGCGGCATCATCCAGTAGCCGAGCTGCACGGCCAGGGCGTAGGTCTCCGGGGGCAGCACGCCGCTGGTCAGGGGCAGCAGGAGCGGGACTCCCACCATGCAGATCACGGTGATCGCCAGGGAGAACGTGGCGACGAGGGTCATGAGGCGGGAGATGTAGTCGCTGCCCCGGTCCGGGCGCTTGACGGCCCGCACGATCGCGGGGACCAGGATGGCGTTCAGGGTGCCGCCGCCCACGAGCAGCCAGACGGTGTTCGGGAGCGTGTTCGCGGCGCTGAACGAGCTGGCCGCAGCGGACATGGACCCGGCGAGGATCAGACCGAACATGAAGTTGCGGACGAAGCCCAGCAGGCGGGAGACCGTGGACCCGGCGGCCATCAGCACGCTGGCCTGCATGAGCTTCGAGCGGCTGGAGGGCACGCCGTGGCGGCGGTGGCGCGGGACGTGCTGCACGCGGAGGGCGGAGCTCATGAGCGGTCCTCCTCACGGGGTTCGATGTCGGTGTCGGGGGTGATGTCAGTGTCTGTGTCGCCGGTGGTGTCGGAGTCCGGCGGGCCGGCGGGGTCCGGGCCCCCGGCCGATCCGGTGCCGGACGATCCGGTGTCGGGCGCTCCGCCGCCTGCCGCGCTGGGTGGTTCCTTGGCGCGTTCGGACCAGATCGCTGCGACCGTGCCGGTGTCGGCCGTGGACAGGCCCGACCGGGACAGCTCGACCGGATCCTCGGGGCCATGCGCCGCCGGTGCCCGGGTCGAGGCGCCGGTGTGGCGGGCGCGGGCGACGCCCACGATCACCAGCACGCCCATGGCGATGACCACCACGAGGGTGGTCCAGTTCTCCCAGGCGGGGTTCACCGTCAGGGGCACGGTGGCCGGCTCGGTGAGGACCTGGCCGTCCTCCGAGGTGAGCACCGTGGTCAGGGTGACGGTCCCGTTGGCGACCGCGTCGACCGGGACGGTCGCATCGACCTGGCTGCGGGCAGGGACCTCCACGGCCTCGATGTCACCGATCTGCACCAGCGGGCGGTCCGACGTCACGCGGGTGCTCACCGTGATCGGGGTGTCCAGGCCGTTGGAGATCGTGACCGGCACGCCCACGGAGTCCGAGATCAGGTTGTACCCGGAGGCGGGGACCACCTCGATCTTTCCCTGCATCTCCTCGGCGGAGGTCTCCGCGCTCCGGGCGAGCTCCTCGGAGCGTTCCGGGGACCCCCGCCAGAGCCTTGAGGTGCTGGTGAGCAGCTCGAGGCGGGGCACCGCCAATGAGGCGTCGTCCTCCATCACGGAGGCGAGCGTGTCCAGCCGCGTCCACGTGTCCGCGGCGGCGGTGAGCGTCGGGGCGTCCAACAGCTCCGGATCGGAGGCCGCCTCCAGGTGCTCCCAGCGGCCGTTCGTCCCCGGGCCGGAGGGCAGCAGGTCGTCCCCGCTGACCCGGCCCAGGGCGAACGGCGTCCCGGAGTCGTCCTGGGCGTGCGTGGTCCACGCGCGCTGCGAGGCGGCCGTGAGCAGCGAGTTCGTGGACCCGGTCTCGATCCAGGGAGCCTCGGCGAAGGCATCGAGAGCGGCCCCTGCCGCGGTGGGATCGAGCTCCGCGGCGAGATTCGGGGAGATGAGCAGATGGCGAGGAGCGGTCGTGAACTCCGAGGCGATGGTGGCGGTCTCCGCGAGCAGTCGCTGCTGGGTCTGCTCCGTGTCCGAATCCGCCGTGAGCAGGGAGAACTCGTCCGAGAGCACGGGGTCCGGTGCCAGCAGCGGCAGCTCCGAGCCGCTGCCGTCCTCGGACTCGTAGACGCCGAACGAGCTCGGCGTCACCGTTGAGGAGGCATTCTCCTGCAGAGAGGTCGACGGGATGATCGCCGCGCCCGCCCCGGCATCGACCAGCTGCTGGAGGGACGCCGCGTCGACCTCCGATCCCTCGAGCCCCATCACCCTCGCGCGGGGGTTGATCCCGGTGGCGTCCCAGGTGGTCTGCGCGCGGTCGGTGGCGACGCTGCTCATCGTGGTCGCCCCGGCTTCGCCGAGGCTCACGAGATCCGCCTGGGCATAGGGCATCGCGAGCACGGTGCGCTCCCCGACGCCCTCCACGAGCGCCGTGGCGAGCTCGGTGGACCCCGGGTCGGGGGCGTAGGTCGGCACGGGATGCTCCGCGTCCTCCTCGGCGGTGTCGGCCTCCGGGGTGGGGTCGACCAGGAGCTGCGGCGGGTCCAGCAGGGCAGGATCCAGCCACCAGTCGACGTCGTCGCGCAGGGCGAGGGCGCGGGTCGTGGCGAGATGCCCCGACTCCAGGGACTGCTGTGCCGCCTCGGGGTCGGTGATCGCGGCCGCCGGGTCGCGGGAGGCCACGGGCAGCAGGACGGACTGCGTGATCGCGGCGTCGGCGTCCGCCGGGCGCCACACCACGAAGGAGCGGATCGCCCCCAAGGGGTCCCCCTCGGCGACGGCGGTCAGGGAGATCCGCCGGGTGCCCCAGTAGTACGGAGCCTCCGAATAGCCGAGCTCCTCGGCGGAGGCCTCCACGGTGAGCGTCCTCGACTCGCCGGGAGCGAGCGGAGTCGGATCGTCGGAGGAGGCGAGGGCGGCGCCGGAGGTGTCCGCGCTGGTGTCGGCCTGCCACTCGGCGAGCATCGCCCGATCCGTGACCCGGGAGGTGCGGGTGCGCAGCTGCAGGGCGACGTCCGGCAGCGTCTTCGAGGAGTCGTTCGTCACCTCGACCTCGGCGGTGAGCGTGCCGTCGGGGTCCAGGGAGGTGGGGGTGAGGGAGACGAGATCCATGCTCACCGGGGCATCCGCCGCGGGCGGCGGCGGGGCCGACGGGGCAGCGGACTGTGCGGGGGCACCGGCGGCGTGGGCAGCGGGAGCAGGGCTCGACAGGCCGCCCACCAGCACCGATGAGGCAAGGAGCAGTGCCGTCAGCAGTGCCGCGAGCACCGGGCGCACGGGTAGCGGGGACGACGGCATGGTGACACTGTAAGCGGCCGCTACCGTAGAGGGGTTGCGGGCGCACGACACCCTCACATCGCGTCGTCGCCGTGCCGCCCCTCCCTCCGACCCACGACAGGACCTCCTGTGATCGCTCCCGCCGACCCTGCTGGCCCCGCTGACCCCGTCGACCCGATCGGCCCTGCTGACGCTGCTGGCCCTTCCGACTCCGGCGACCCCGCTGCCGCCGCCGATCGACTCGCCACCGCCCGGACCCGGTCCGCCCGCATGTTCCGGGCGCTGCCGGAGGAGATCCACGACCTGGGCCGACGCTTCGAGGCAGCCGGCTTCGAGCTCGCCCTCGTGGGCGGGCCGGTGCGGGACGCAGTGCTGGGACGCTCGAGCGCCGACCTCGACTTCACCACCAGCGCCCGCCCTGACGAGACCGAGGCCATCCTGCGCACGTGGACGCGCGACGGCGGGATCTGGGACATGGGCCGCGACTTCGGCACCCTGGGCGGGGTCCGCAACGGGGTGAAGGTCGAGATCACCACCTATCGCACCGAGTCCTACGACCCCACTAGCCGCAAGCCCCAGGTCGCCTATGGCGACACCCTGGAGGGAGACCTCTCCCGTCGTGACTTCACGGTCAACGCGATGGCGGTGCGGCTTCCCTCCCTCGAGCTGGTGGATCCCTTCGACGGGCTCGCCGACCTCTCGCGGACCGTGCTGCGCACCCCCGTCGGCCCGGAGCAGTCCTTCACCGATGATCCGCTGCGCATGATGCGCGCGGTGCGCTTCGTCTCCCAGCTCGGGTTCCGCATCGAGGACGCCACGGCCGACGCGATCGAGTCCCTCGCGGAGCGGATCACGATCGTCTCGGCCGAGCGTGTGCGCGAGGAGCTGGTGAAGCTCATGCTCGGGGCCCATCCCCGCGGCGGTCTCGAGCTGCTCGTGGAGCTGGGGCTGTCCGCCCATGTGCTGCCGGAGCTGCCGGCCCTGAGCCTGGAGATCGACGAGCATCACCACCACAAGGACGTCTACCAGCACACCCTCACCGTGCTGGATCAGGCCATCGACCTCGAGAGCCCCGCCGGCTCGGGAGGCCCGTGCGAGGCTCCTGACCTGGTGCTGCGGCTGTCCGCGCTGTTCCACGACATCGGCAAGCCGGCGACGCGGCGCTACGAGCCCGGCGGAGCGGTCACCTTCCGCTTCCACGAGACCGTGGGCGCGAAGATGACCGCGAAGCGGATGAAGGCGATGACCTTCGACAAGGACACCACCAAGAAGGTGGCACGCCTGGTCGAGCTGCACCTGCGGTTCCACGGCTACGCCGAGGCGCCGTGGAGCGATTCGGCCGTGCGCCGCTATGTCACGGACGCCGGGGAGCTCCTGCAGCACCTGCACCGGCTGACCCGCGCGGACGTCACCACCCGCAACCGCCGCAAGGCACGAGGGCTGGCGCGCGCCTATGACGAGCTCGAGGCGCGCATCGATCATCTGGCCGAGCAGGAGGAGATCGGGCGGATCCGCCCTGACCTCGACGGGAACCGGATCATGGAGATCCTCGGGATCGGTCCCGGCCGTGAGGTGGGCGACGCCTACAAGCACCTGCTCGAGCTGCGCATGGAGCACGGCCCGCTCGGCGAGGACCGTGCCAGCGAGGAGCTGAAGGCCTGGTGGGAGGCCCGCGACCAGGGCTGAGGCCTGACCGCCAGGTCGATCCGGCCTGGTCGCGGTGTGAGCGAGGCCGCATGAGACGTGCACACCCTGTGTGTTTCTCGGCGGAGACGTTCCGTCGGGCCGGGAGGCGTGTCCATACTGGGATGCCGTGCGCCCTCCGGCGCATGGACCAGTTCGTCCCCTCGAAGGACCAGGAGCAGTCATGAGCGATTCTCGACGCTCGTCCCGCGGCTCGTCGGACCGATCGAACCGATCGAAGAAGCCGACGGGCGGTGGCGCACGCCGCGCAGCAGGAGTGCGCCGCGCGCCCTCGTCCTCCGGGAAGCCGGCGGAGCCCAAGGGCACCAGCCGCACCGGTCGCCGTGCAGGGGCCTCCTCCGAGGGATCGTCGGCCGCGAAGCGCTCGACGGCCGCTGGCGGCGCGGCGTCGACGGCAGGGAGACCCGCCAGCTCGAAGCCCGCCGCGGCGACGAGCGGCGGCACCGCGTCCTCACGGGGAGCGAGCCGCACCTCGGTCAACGCCCGTCACGCCGGCACGGCGGCGACGGCCGGCGCGGCCGCAGCCTCGGCCGGCAAGGGGCGGAAGAAGAAGGTCGCCGCGACGAACTTCCTGAACTACCCGCGGGCGGGCCGGAAGAACCCCTGGCGCTGGTTCCCCTCGCTGCGCCTGATCGTGGGCGCGATGGCGCTCATGGTCCTCGCCGGGCTCGGCTTCGCCGTCTGGCTCTACAACGACACCTCCGTTCCCGAACCCTCCGACTTCGCCCTCGCCCAGACCAGCCGGGTCTACTACGCCGACGGCGAGACCGAGATGGGCACGTTCAGCGAGATCAACCGCACCGAGCTCGACGCCGACGAGATCCCGCAGAACGTCAAGGATGCTGTCGTCGCGAGCGAGGACGACACCTTCTACGAGAACCGTGGCGTCTCCCCGCGCGGCATCGTGCGGGCCCTGGTCAACAACCTCCAGGGCGGTGCACGCCAGGGCGGCTCCACGATCACCATGCAGTACGTGGAGCGGTACTACACGGGCAGCGAGACGTCCTACGTGGGCAAGGCCAAGGAAGCGATCATGGCCCTGAAGATCGACCAGGAGCTGGACAAGGACGAGATCCTGTCGCGCTACCTGAACACGATCTACTTCGGCCGCGGCGCCTACGGCGTGCAGGAGGCCTCGCAGGCCTACTTCGGCAAGGACGCCGCGGACATGACGGACGCGGAGGCCGCGCTGCTCGTGGCGGTCATCCCCGGCCCCTCCTCCTATGACCCTGCCGTGAACAAGGAGAAGTCCGTCGAGCTGTGGGATCGCGTGATCTCTCGCGAGGTCAACGTCGGGGAGATGTCCCCGGAGGACGCCGAGGTGCTCGAGTTCCCCGACACCGTCGAGCCCAAGAGCGAGAACACCCTGGCCGGGGACAAGGGCTACCTGCTCGACCAGGTGCGCACCGAGCTCGTCGCCGAAGGGTTCACCGAGGACGAGATCAACACCGGCGGCTTCACGATCGTCTCCACGATCGACCCCGGGATCCAGAACAACACCGTCGAGGCCGTCAAGAACCTCCCCGAGGACCGGCCGGAGCAGAATCGCGTCGGCACGGTCACGATGGATCCCTCCACGGGGGCGATCCGAGGCATGTACGGCGGCGAGGACTTCGTGACGCAGCCGCGCAACGACGCCACCCAGTCGCGCATGCAGGCCGGCTCGATCTTCAAGACCTTCACCCTGATCGCGGCGCTCGAGGACGGCTACCCGCTGGACTCCCAGTGGGACGGCAACTCGCCGAAGACCTTCCCGGGCTGGACGGTCAACAACTTCGGGGACTCCGACTACGGCCGGGTGAGCCTGAGGAAGGCCACCGCCAGCTCGATCAACACGGCGTACGCCGAGGCGAACCTCGAGGTCGGTCCCCAGCGCACGATGGACACCGCGATCGCCCTGGGCCTTCCGGAGAAGACCCCCGGGCTCTCGGCCGACGCCTCGAACGTGCTCGGCTCGGCGTCCCCGACGGTCACGGAGATGGGCGAGGTCTACGCGACCATCGCCGCGGGCGGCATGCACCGGGACTCCTACATCGTGCAGGACGTGACCCGGCCCGACGGCTCCTCGCGCTATGAGCACCAGTCCGAGGAGAAGCGGGTGATGGACGAGGACGTCGCCACCAATGCGACGGTCGCGCTCCAGGGCCCGCCCACCACCGGCTCCGCCCGCGACCTGCAGGGCGTCATGGACGGCCGCGAGGTCGCAGGCAAGACGGGCACCTCGGAGAAGTTCCGCTCGGCCTGGTTCGTGGGCTTCACCCCGCAGCTGGTCACCGCGGTGGGCATGTTCCAGCCGTCCGAGGACGGCACCACGGAGGAGCAGCTGACCCCCTTCGGCGGCGAACGGAACATCACCGGCGGCACCTTCCCGACGGCGATCTGGGGCGACATCATGTCGCAGTCCCTGGAAGGTCAGGAGATGCTCGAGTTCCCCGGTGAGGTCACCCTGGACAACGAGACCCGCGAGCGCAACACTCCGCCGCCGACGCAGGCCCCGCCGCCCACGCAGGCGCCGGAGCCGACCGAGGAGCCGACGACGGAGGAGCCCACGGAGGAGCCGACGACGGAGGAGCCGACCGAGGAGCCGACGACCGAGGAGCCGACGGAGGAGCCCTCGGAGGAGCCCTCCGACGAGCCCTCTGAGGAGCCCTCCGACGAGCCGTCCGACAAGCCGTCGGACAAGCCCTCCGACGCGGCGAAGGACAAGCCGAGCAAGAAACCGGAGAAGGACACCCCGGAGTCGAGTGACGGGGGCGGGGACTGACCGAGGGCTGCGAGCGCGGCCCGAGGGTGAGCCGGATCACCGATCTGTTCTCCCCGGCCCCCTGTGAGGACGAATTACGTGAGGCTAGGCTTACCTAAGTAAGGCCGGGGATTCCCGGCCGGCCCCACGTCGTCGCAGGAGTCCCATGAGCCCCGCCGCCAGCCGCCCGACCCGCCGTACCTGGATGGCCGGAGCGCTCGCCGCGCCCTTCGTCCTCGCCGCCTGCAGCGCCGGCGGCGAGGAGGGGAACAACGGCTCGGGCACGAACTCGGGCTCGGGGGCGGATGCCGCCGGCGGGGCCGCGGGCGACTTCTCCCCCGTGACCCTCGACCACGCCCTGGGCACGGCGGAGATCACCGCGAAGCCAGAGCGCGTCGTGACCCTCGGACAGGGGTCCGCGGAGACTGCCATCGCGCTCGGGCTGATCCCCGTCGGCATCGAGGAGTACCCCTGGGGGGCCGACCCCGAGACCGGGTACCTGCCATGGATCCACGACGCCGTCGCAGAGGCTGGCGGTGAGCTTCCTGAGCAGTTCACGGGAGGCTCGGAGCTCGATGTGGAGGCGGTCCTCGCGCTCGAGCCCGACGTGATCCTGGCCCCCTGGTCCGGCCTCACCCAGGAGCAGTTCGACGTGCTCACGGACATCGCCCCCACGGTCGCCTATGCGGAGCAGCCCTGGGTGATCACCTGGGAGGAGCAGATCGCCACGATCGGCAGGGTGCTGGGCGAGGACGAGGCGGCGGCCGGTCTGATCGAGGAGATCCAGAGGACCTTCGAGGAGGCCGCGCAGCCCGGCTACGCCGACGTCAGCTTCTCCTTCATCTACAACTCGGGTCCCGGCACGCTGGGCGTCTTCTACCAGGACGAGCAGCGGGTGGCGATGGTCAGCGCCCTGGGACTGCGCGTCGACCCCGTCAACCAGGAGCTCGGCGAGTGGGATGTCCCCGGCACGGATTCCGCCATGATCGGACTGGAGAACGCGGACAAACTGGCGGACTCCGATCTGATCTTCACGTTCTACTCCGACGAGGCGAACCGCGCCGAGATCGAGACGCAGGACCTCTACGCCTCCATCCCGGCAATCTCGCACGGCGCGATCGTGGCCCCCACGGATCAGTCGTTCGTGACGGGGTCCTCGATCATCACCCCGCTCACCGTCCCCTGGGCGCTGGAGCGGTACGTCCCGATGATCGACGAGGCCATCGCGCAGGTCCCTGCCTCCTGAGATGACCGGGACCTCCACGATGCCCCGCGGCTCGGCCGAACGTGCGTCGGCAGATCCTGTGCCCGCCGACCCTGCGCCGGCCGACCCCGTCCGCACGCCCGGGCGGGACGACGGCCGCCGGCTCCCGCGGTGGACCGCGCTGGTCCTGGCCGCCGGGCTCCTCGTCGTGGCGTGCCTGGCGAGCCTCTTCCTGGGGTCGCGGGAGACGGATCTGGCGGGCGTGTGGTCGGTGCTGCGGGGCGACGGCGAAGAGCATCTGCGGCAGGTGGTCGCCGCCCGCGGGGCGCGCACCGTGCTCGGTGCTGCGGTCGGGGCGGCGCTCGCCGCCTCGGGGCTGATCATCCAGGGCGTCACCCGCAACCCCCTCGGGGAGCCTGGCCTGCTGGGAGTGACCTCCGGGGCCTCGGCCGCCGTGGTCACCGCCACCGCCTTCCTCGGCTTCTCCGGCGGAGCGGGGACCGTGTGGGTCGCGCTGCCCGGTGCGTTCCTCGCGGTCGTGGTGGTCTACCTGCTGGGACGCCCGGCCGGAACCCATTCGGTGGTGCCGCTGATCCTGGCCGGCGCCGTGATCTCCGCGGTGCTCCACGCCTATATCCAGGCCATGATCCTCACCCGTCCGGACGTCTTCGAGTCGTACCGGCACTGGGTGGTCGGATCCCTGGCCGGCGCCTCCTACGACGCCCTCGCAGCGGTGGGCCCCGCCCTGCTGCTCGGGCTGCTGCTCGCGGCTCTGGTCGCCCCGGGCCTGAACACCCTGGCCCTCGGGGACGACGTCGCGACCGCGCTCGGCACCCGGGTGGGCCTGCTGCGCGTCGGCTCGATCCTCGCGGCGACCCTGCTCGCCGCCGCCGCGACCGCCGCCGTCGGCCCGATCGCCTTCATCGGGCTCGCGGTGCCCCATCTCGTGCGCGCCCTGGTGGGCACGGACCACCGGTGGCAGCTGCCCACCTGCCTCCTGCTCGGGGCCGCCCTGCTGCTGGGATCCGACGTGGTGGCCCGGGTGATCGTGCGCCCCCAGGAGCTCATGGTCGGGGTGATCACCGCCTTCCTCGGGGCGCCGTTCCTGCTGTGGGCCGTGCGCCGCGGCATGGTGACCACCTGATGGCCCGCTCCTGGACCCTCGGCCTGCTCCTGCTGGTCGCGATCCTCGGCGGCGGCCTCGCGACCCTCGCCTGGGGTGATCTCGGCGTGGGCCCGCGCGATCTCGTCACCGCGGCCCAGGGCGGAGCCGACACGAAGGTCACGTTCGTCCTCGAGCGACTCCGCGGGCCCCGCCTGCTCGTCGGGATCGGCGCCGGGATCGCGTTCGGGGTGGCCGGTGCCCTGTTCCAGACCGTCACGCGGAATCCGCTCGGGAGCCCCGACGTGATCGGGCTCGGCAACGGAGCGGGTGCCGGGGTGGCCCTGGCGACGCTGCTCGCGCCCGGCATCGTGCCCGCCCCCGTCGGCGCCGTGCTCGGCGCCGCGGTCGCCATCGGCCTGGTCCATGTCTCCACCGGACTCGGCTTCGCCTCCCCGGCCCGGGTGATCATCACCGGGATCGGCGTGGCCGCGATGGCCCTGGCCCTCACGCAGTACGTGGTCGCGGTGTCCCTGCGCGACGCCTCCAGCCAGCTCGCCGGCTACCTCGTGGGCACCCTGAACTCCCGCAGCCTCGGCCAGGCCGCACTGATCGCCGTCGCCCTGGCCGTGCTGATCCCGTTGACAGCGCTCCTCGCCCACGACCTGCGGATGATGGACCTGGGTGATCAGCTGGCGGACGCGCTCGGGGGCAACGCGGTGCGCACCCGGACTGCGGCGATCCTGCTGTCCGTGCTGCTGGCCGCCGCGGCCGTCTCCGTGGCTGGCCCGATCGCCTTCGTGGCCCTGGCCGCGCCGCACATCGCCCGCCGGATGAGCGGGACCCCGGGCCCGCACCTTCCCCTGTCCGCGCTGGTGGGGGCCCTGATCATGGTTCTCGCGGACTTCACCGTCCAGCACGTCGCCCCGGTCGAGGACCTCCCGGTCGGGGTCATCACCGCCGGGGTGGGCGGCCTGTACCTGGGGTACCTGCTCGTCACCGACTGGAAGAAGGCCGACGCATGAGCGCACCGCTCACCGAGCCCATAGGGTCCGCCGATCCCTCGTCCCTGCGCCTCGCCGGGGCCACCGTCGCCTACGCCGAACGGCCCGTGCTCGAGGGCTTCGACCTCGAGGTGAGCCGCGGGATGTTCACGGCGGTGATCGGGCCCAACGGCTGCGGCAAGTCGACGATGCTGAAGGCGCTGGCCCGCACCCTGCGACCCCGGGCCGGCGCCGCGCTGCTCGACGGCCGGCCCCTGGCGCAGTGGCGCTCCAAGGCCATCGCCCGACGGATCGCGCTCCTGCCCCAGGACCCCGTGGTCCCCGAGGGGATCACGGTGAAGGCCCTGGTCGCGCGAGGACGCCACCCGTACCACTCCCCGTGGCGCCAGTGGCTGAGCGGGGATGACGAGGTCGTCGCGGAGGCGCTCCGCGCGACCGGCGTCGAACAGATCGCCGACCGGCCCGTCGCCGGGCTCTCGGGCGGACAGCGCCAACGGGTCTGGATCGCCATGATCCTCGCCCAGGACACCGAGTACGTGCTGCTGGACGAGCCCACGTCGTTCCTCGACATCGCCCACCAGATCGAGGTGCTCCACCTGTGCCAGGACATGCGCGACCAGGGCCGCACCGTGGTCGCCGTGCTCCACGACCTCAACCAGGCCGCGCGCTACGCGGACCATCTGGTGGTCATGGACGCGGGCCGGATCGTGGCGGAGGGCTCGCCCTCGGAGGTGCTGCACGCAGAGCTGGTGGCAGAGGTGTTCGATCTGCAGGCCGAGATCGCCGAGGACCCGCAGAGCGGAACCCCGATGGTGATCCCGGTGCGGCGAGCGGGTGACCAGGTGATCCGCTCCTGATATCCCACTCCTGACATCCCAGCCCGGACATCCGCTTCCCGGCACCGCGTTCCAGGCAGCGCAGCCCTGACGTCCCATTTCTGACATCGATGGAAGGTCTCGAATATCTGACATCGATGTCATGATGCGCGCCAGCTCGACCGGATGGACATCAGGGCAGGGCGACGTGCCATCATCCGGTATGGCTACTCGATGCGAACAGTGCGGCGGCAAGATCCGCGGCAAGATCTACACCTCGGTCACCGGCAGGTACCTGTGCAGTCGGTGCGGGACCCGACTGCAGGGACGCACCGCAGGTGTCGTAGCCGGTGGCGGGATCGCCGGCGGCCGCAGCACCGGCGGCTGGTACGCACGGGTCAGGAAGGCGATGGGCCGCCGGTCGTAGGGTCACGCTCCGCAGATCCACGTGCTGCGGAACCGCGCGGCGTGGGACCGCTCATCACGGAACCGCTCTTCCTGCGGTCGCTCGTCCCTGTGGCGAACACCCGGGCCCACCACTCCAGCACCGCCTCGAACCGTTCCACCCGGTGCCGGGGCCGTCCCGACCTGGTCAGCTCGTGGTTCTCTCCCGGGAAGATCAGCATCTCTGTCTCCACCCCGGCGCGCCGGAGCGCCGTGTAATACCGGGTGCCCTGCTCGAGCGGACAGCGGTGGTCCTCCTCGGAGTGGATCACCAGAGTGGGAGTGCGCACCGAGCCGGCGTGCCCGAAGGCGCTCTGCCGGGCGATGTCCGCGGGCTCGGTGCCGATGTACTCGTCGCCGAAGTAGCTGCCGATGTCGCTCGTGCCCTGGAAGCTGAGCGGATCCAGGAAGCCGCGCTCCACGATCGCGCCGCGGAACCGGTGGTCGTGGGCGATGATCCAGGCGGTGAGGTACCCGCCGTAGGAGCCGCCCAGGATGCCCAGCCGCTGGTCATCGAGGCGGTCGTCGGCCGCGAGAGCCCCGTCGAGCAGGTCGATCACGTCCTCGGCGTCCACGGTCCCGAAGCCGCCGCGCACGGCGCGTCCATGAGCGCGGCCGTAGCCCGCCGAGCCCCGCGGATTCCCGTAGACGACGGCATATCCCGCGGCGACCAGCGTCTGCACCTCGTCGAGCACTCCCACGCCGTAGGCGGCATGCGGCCCGCCGTGGAGGAGGAGCAGGGTCGGGAACGGGCCCCGGCCCTCGGGGACCGCCGACCATCCGTGCACCGGATGGCCGGAGCGTCCCGCGAGCTCCAGCTCCCGGGGCTGGACGAGGCCGGCGTCGCGGAGGCCCGCGCCGGTGTCCACGAGGGTGCTCGGCGCCTCCTCCCCGGTTCGCGCGAGCAGCACGCCCGAGGACTCCGCCGTGGTGGCCGCGGCGAGGACGAGATCACCGGCGGCATTCACGCCGTGCACCTCGAGATCGCCGTCCAGCACCCGGCTCACGGCGCCGGAGCGGTCGATGCGCAGCAGATGGACCCGCCCGCGCTGCGGCGAGGTGACCAGCACCGACTCGCCATCGGGCACGAGGGGTCCGGTGAGCTCGAGGGACTCGGGGTCGGTGATCCGGCGGGGTCCGCCTGCCTCCAGCAGCCAGAGCGCCACGTCGGGGGCGACGGAATCCCGGCCCGCGCCGGGCTGCGAGGCGAGCAGCGCGATCGTGCCGTCTGCGAGAACGGTCAGGTCGTGGATCCGCAGGCCGTCCTCCGGAGCCAGCAGCACCGACTCCTCGCCCTCGTCGACGGGCAGGTGGATCAGGGCGGTGCGGAGATCGCGTCTCGGTGCCTCCGAGCCCTCGTAGGCCTCCCGCACGGCGAGCACCGCGGTGCCGTCGGGCGTGAGGGTGATCGCCGTGTGCTCCGCGAACGCGCTGGTCAGCTGGGCGGCCGCAGCCGGGGCCGTCGGGGTGGTCGCGAGCGGGCCTTCCGGATGCGGCGCCGCGGGATAGGCGGGCTCGCCGCCCACCGGGGAGGCCTCCACCACGAAGACCTGGGTGGGGCGATCCGTCGAGAACCCGACGCCGTTGGTATGCCAGCGCAGCCCCGTGATGCGGCGCGGCGACTCCGCGCCCGGTTCGAGCCCGTCGACGGTGCCGTAGCGCCCGGGCTCGGCGACGCGCGCCGTGAAGGCCAGGCGGGAGCCGTCCGGGGTCCAGGTCGCCGGGCCGGCGCCGAGCAGCTGATCGGTGATCTGGAGGGGCTCCCCGCCCCGGGCGTCGAGCAGATGCACCTGGGGGCGGCCACGGGAGTCCGGCCGCAGGAACGCGATCGTCGTCCCGTCGGGCGAGAGCCGCGGGGCGGTGTCGCTGACCCCGCGGGTGAGCCGACGCGGTGCTGTATCAGCCCCTGACGGACCAGGCGCGAGATCGATCCTCCACAGCTGGCCGACGGCGCGGTTCGCCCGGCAGTCGGGCCGGGATGCGGCGTAGATGGCGAAGGAGCCGTCGGGGGCGAGCGACGGACGGGAGAGCGAGGTCATCAGCTCGATGTCGTAGGGCTGCACTGTGCCGAACCTACCAGCGCCGATGCCTCCGGGCCGGGGCCTGGCAGGACCTCCCGCGGCGGTCGCGACGGGCAGCTCGTTGTGATGCCTGGCGCACGTCCACACGCGCCCTGGCCCTCACCGGGAGCGGCAGGTAGTCTTGGCCGGTCCGTGACGTGCATCGCCGATGTACGGACCGGGCGGCATGAACCCTCCTGCCACGGAGAGACCGTGGCCGTAGAGACCACAGGAGGTGGGTACCAGAACATGCGTAAGTACGAAATGGTCGTGATCCTCGACCCGTCCGTCGATGAGCGGACTGTCAGCGCAAACTTCGAGAAGCTCGTCCAGGTCATCCCGACCGAAGGCGGCACCATCGACAACGTCGACCTCTGGGGCAAGCGCAAGTTCGCCTACGAGATCGACAAGAAGACCGAGGGCATCTACATCGTCATGCAGTTCACGGCGAAGTCCTCGACGTCCCAGGAGCTGGATCGTCAGCTCGGGCTCAACGAGTCCGTCATGCGCACCAAGGTCATGCGTCTCGACGCCAAGTGACCTGCGCTCACTGATCCCCACACCACACCACAGCACCCCGGAGCAGAGGAGCACCCATGGCGAATGACACCGTCATCACGGTGATCGGCAACCTCACCGCGGATCCCGAGCTGCGTTTCACGCAGTCCGGCATCGCGGTCGCGTCGTTCACCATCGCGTCCACCCCCCGCACCTTCGACCGTCAGGCGAATGAGTGGAAGGACGGCGAGGCTCTGTTCCTGCGCTGCTCCATCTGGCGCGACGCCGCGGAGAACGTGGCCGAGTCGCTGGAGAAGGGATCCCGCGTCGTCGCGCAGGGTCGCCTGAAGCAGCGTTCCTTCACCGACCGTGAGGGCAACAACCGCACGAGCATCGAGCTCGACGTCGACGAGGTCGGCCCGTCCCTCAAGTACGCCACCGCGAAGGCCAACAAGGTCCAGCGCGGCGGCGGCGGTGGCGGCCGTGGCGGTTTCGGCGGCGGCGCTCCTCAGGGCGGTGCCCCGCAGGGTGGTGGCCAGGGCGGCTTCGGCGGCCAGGGCAACCCGGGTGGTCAGGGCGGTTACAACAATGCGCCGCAGGGCGCCCCCAACGCCGACCCGTGGGCCGGCGGAGGGAACCAGGGCGGATACGACGACCCGCCCTTCTGATCGTGACCGGAGGCGCCTCATCTCGATGAGGCCCCTCGCACCGATCACTGCAGTTCACTGAATTACTCCATCCCGGGTGCATGCCCGGGCTCCCCTCAGAAAGAAGGAGCACCACGATGGCCAAGCCCTCACTTCGTCCCCCGAAGAAGAAGCAGAACCCGTTGAAGGCCGCGGGAGTCGAGACCGTCGACTACAAGGACGCTGCGCTGCTGCGCAAGTTCGTCTCGGACCGAGGAAAGATCCGCGCTCGTCGGGTCACCGGAGTCACCGTCCAGGAGCAGCGCAAGATCGCGAAGGCCGTGAAGAACGCCCGCGAGATCGCCCTCCTGCCGTACTCGACCTCCGGTCGCTGAGCGAGGAAGGGAAAACATGACCACCAAGCTCATCCTCACCCATGAGGTCTCCGGCCTCGGAGCCGCCGGTGACGTCGTCGACGTCAAGGACGGCTACGCCCGGAACTTCCTGATGCCGCGCGGTCTCGCGACCCCGTGGACCAAGGGCGGCCAGCGCCAGCTCGACCAGATCCGCTCTGCCCGTGGCAAGCGCGCGATCGCCAACGTCGAGGACGCGAAGGCGCTCAAGGCGGCTCTTGAGTCGAAGCCCGTCGTCATCGCCGAGCGCGCCGGCCAGAACGGCCGTCTCTTCGGCGCCGTCTCCTCCAAGGAGATCGCCGAGGGCGTCAAGGCAGTGTTCGACAAGGACATCGACCGTCGTACCGTCGAGTTCCCCACGCCGATCAAGGCGCTGGGCGAGCACAAGGCGACCGTGCGTCTGCACGAGGAGATCTTCGCGAACCTCTTCGTCCAGGTCGTCGCCGCCAAGGGCGCCGTCAAGGCCTGATCGACGTCTGATCCACGTACCTCACGGTACGCACGGGAGGCGACCGGTCCGTTGACCACGGGCTGATCGACCTGCCGCAAGGGACCCCGCACCGTTCTCGGTGCGGGGTCCCTTGCTCTGTTCTGAGGCTCCTCCACGAGCTTGCCCGTCTCGATGTCTTTGCAGGTCAGGAGTCGATCTCGGCGAGCACCGACAGCGCGCTGCGCAGCTCCTCGGCCCGGCCGGAGAAAGGGATCCGCACGCTGTGCGGCCAGCCCGTGCCCCCGGGGGAGAAGAGGGCGCCCGGGGAGATCGCGACGCCACGTTCCAGCGCCCGGGCAGAGAGCTCGTAGGCGTCGAGCCGGGTGCCGTGGGCCCAGATCGAGAGACCGCCCGCCGGGTCGGACCACCTCCACCCGGGCAGCATCTCGCGCAGCCCGCCCGAGGCGGCCGCATAGGTGTTCTCCAGGTGGGGTCGGCAGTGCGGCTCGTCCGGCAGCCCGGCCCGCTCGAGCAGGCGCGCCGCGACGCTCTGCTCCAGCCGGGGTGCGCCGAGGTCGACCCCCAGCCTCAGGTGCGAGAGGGCGTCGGCGAGAGGGGCGGGAGCACGGACCCACCCGATCCGGAGCCCCGCCCAGAGCGACTTCGAGACGGAGCCGACCAGCAGCGTCGTGGCGCCGTGTCCGTGCATCGGAGGCGGCTGCGGGGCCCGCCGCCAGTTCATGCCGGCGAGGGTCTCATCGATGATCAGCGGCGTCCCGGTGCGGGCGGCGGCACGGAGCACGCGGCCGCGGTCCGCGGAACCGATCAGAGTCCCGGTCGGATTGTGGAAGTCCGCCGTCAGGAGGGCGGCGTGGAGCGCCCCGGCCGTGAGCGCCTCGACGATGGCCCCGGAGTGGTCGTGGGCCACGTCGATCGGCACCACCCGTCGGCGGGCCGTGCGGATCGCGCGGGCGGAGTTGGGGTAGCCGGGGTTCTCGGTGCCGACCCGGGCGCTCGGTGCGGTGGCGGCCAGCAGCGCCAGATGGATCCCGCTGACGGCCCCGGTGGTGATGACCACCTGGGAAGGATCGGTGGGCAGGCCCCGCCGCTCGTAGTGCCGGCAGATCTGCTCGATGAGCGCCGGGAGCCCGTCGGCCGGGACGCTGCCCCAGGCGGGGTCCTCGGCGATGTCGGCGACGACCTCGGCGGCGATCCCTGCGACGAGCGGGTGCGGCGGGAGCACCGTCGCCCGGAGGTCGATGGTGCCCGCCGGGAGCGCAGGAGTCCGGGAGGTGAGGGACTCGACCGGACCCGAGCCGGGGGCCAGGATGGTGCGGCCCGACCCCCGGCGTGACGCGAGGACGCCCCGATCACGGGCGGCGTCGAGCGCCCGCACGACGGTCCCTCGGGAGAGTCCGATCTGGTCGGAGAGCTGTCGTTCCGAGGGCAGCCGTGTCCCCGGGACGAGCCGGCCCTCGGCGGCGAGCCCCGCGATGCGGGCGCTCAGCCACTCGGCGCGCCCGGTCGAGGGCGGCTCTCCGAGCATGCCCAGCACGGTGGGCAGGGGCACTGGAGGGAGAACCATGGGGCCAGTGGACCACTATTGGCCCTGTGTTGCTAGTCCAGTTGCTGCCAGAGTTCCAGCATGCCTGCACCTCTGGAGAACCTCAGCCTTCGTCAGCAGCTCACCGTCGACCGCAGAGGACTGCGCCTGCTCAGCCTCGTCGTGGGGCTGACCGGCTTCGGCGCCGGAGTGGGGATGATGATCCGCGCCGGTCTGGGCGCCGCGCCCTGGGACGTCCTCTCCGTCGCGCTCGCGGAGCGCACCGGGCTGAGCATCGGTGTCGTCACGATCATCGTGAGCTTCGTGGTGCTGCTGGCCTGGATCCCGTTGCACCAGCGGCCGGGGATCGGCACCCTCGCCAATGCGCTGTGGATCGGGATCGCCGTGGACCTCACGCTGCACGTCCTTCCTCCGGCGGGGGCCCTGCTGTCCGGCCTGCTCCTGCTGCTGGGCGGGGTGGTCGTGAACGCGGCGTCCTCCGCGCTCTACATCGGAGCCCTGCTCGGGCCGGGCCCGCGCGACGGGCTCATGACCGGGATCCACCACCGGTGGGGACTGCGCATCGGACCCGTCCGACTGGGCATCGAGGTGGCGGTGCTCGCGCTCGGCTGGCTGCTCGGTGGCCCGCTCGGGATCGGGACGATCATCTATGCCCTCGCCGTCGGCCCCATCGTCCATCTCGTGCTGCCCCGGGTGACCATCCCGGTGCGACGGGAGCCGAGCTCCGTGCCGGTTCTCCACTAGGGTCGAGCCATGTTCGGACGCGCCGCCCAGCAGCAGAAGCAGATCGAGACCCTCCAGGCCCACGTGCGCCGGCTGGAGGGCCTCGTGGACGTCCTCGCCGCCCGCGGGGACGTGGGCGAGGAGGAGCTCCGGGACCTGCGTGGCCAGGCCGGAGCCCAGATCCCCGAGCGCTGCCGCGCCCTGGCCGACGAGGGCAGGCACATCGAGGCGATCAAGGCCTACCGCGAGCTCACCGGAGCCGGCCTGGTCGATGCCAAGAACGCCGTCGACCAGTACCGGGCGCACGGCATCTGACCCACGCGGACTCTGACCCGCGCGGCCGGCCGGGCTACCCTCGTGCGGTGACCACTCCTTCTTCGAACCCTGCACCCGCCGTCGAGCGCGGGGCCGACGGGCACCTGGCCCGTTCCCTCGGCCACGGCCAGATGGCGATGATCGCCATGGGCTCGGCGCTCGGCACCGGCCTGTTCCTCGGCTCCGGCGAGGCGATCGGCATCGCCGGCCCCGCCGTGATCATCTCCTTCGCGCTCGGTTCCCTGATCGCCGCGAGCGTGGCGCTGGCGATGGGCGAGATGGCGTCGAGGCACCCCGTGCGGGGCGGCTTCGGCACCCTCGCCGCCCGCTACCTGTCCCCGTTCTGGGGGTATCTCACGCGCTGGCTGTACTGGATCGTCACCGTGTGCGTGACCGGCGCCGAGCTGGTGGCCTGCGCCGCCTATCTCGCGTACTGGGTGCCGGCGATCCCGATCTGGGCAGGGATCCTGCTGTTCGCCGCCGTCATCATCGCGATCAACATGACCTCGGTGGGCTCCTTCGGCGTGGTGGAGTTCTTCCTGTCCTCGATCAAGGTGATCGCCGTGGTCGTTTTCATCCTGATCGGCGCGATCCTGGTGCTCTTCGGGATGCCGGGACAGCCCGCCGCCGGGTTCGTCGAGCTCACGGCCGAGGGCGGCTTCGTGCCCATGGGCTGGAGCTCCGTGTGGGTGGCCCTGTCGGTGGTCATGTTCTCCTTCGGCGGCATCGAGCTGCTGTCCATCACCGCCGCCGAGGCGAAGGATCCCGCGCGATCCATCCGCACCGCGGCCCGCACCACCGTGGTGCGCCTGGCCTTCTTCTACGTGCTGTGCATCGGCATCGTGGTGTGCCTGGTGCCCTGGCAGCAGGCCGCCGGCACCGGTGAGGACGTCGCGACCTCCCCGTTCGTCATGGTCTTCGACCGGATCGGCATCCCCGGCGCCGCCCACGTCACCAACCTGCTGGTGCTCATCGCGGCGCTGTCGGCCGCGAACGCGAACCTCTATGCGGGCAGCCGCATGCTGCACTCCCTGGCGTCCGACGGCCTCGCCCCGCGGATCGCCGCGATCACCACCCGGCGCAAGGTGCCGATCGTGGGCATCGCCTGCAGCTCGCTGGGCATCCTCGGCGCCGGCGTGCTCGCCTTCAGCGAGGTGGGCGGCGTGTTCGGCTACATGATGAGCCTCGTGGTGTTCGCCGTGATCCTGGTGTGGGCGCTCATCCTCGTCACCTATCTCCGCTTCCGCAGCCTCAAGGTCGAGGGAGCCACCTTCCGCATGCCGGGAGGGATGCTCTCGGCCGTGCTGGGACTGATCGGCCTGGTCGCCGTGCTCGCCACCGTGACCGTTCGCCCCAGCATGCAGATCGCGGCGATGGTGGGCGTGCCCGCTGTGCTGGTCGCGATCATCCTCTACGTCGCGGTGGCCCGCCGTCGCATCGATCCCGCGGACATCGAGGACGCCTTCGACGAGGCCGAGAGCATGCGCTGATCCGTCGGGGAAGTGGCGTTCGTTACTGTGCCGGTCCTCAGCTTCTGCTGACAGTGATGCAGGGGTAACCTAGGGGAATCTTCGGTCTCGGTGCCTTGAGACCCGGTGCCGGAGAAATGCGCAAGTGGCGGAATTGGTAGACGCGCACGGTTCAGGTCCGTGTGCCGGAAACGGCGTGGGGGTTCAAGTCCCCCCTTGCGCACCGCAGGAATTCCCCGGTTCACTCAGGTGAACCGGGGTTTTTCATCTCCTGATGGACCCTCGCGCGCTCGGTTCCCCCTCAACCCCCAGCCCCCAGCCCCAGCCGGCTCAGTCGGCGTGCTCGGCGGCGTAGTCGTCCATCGAGTCCTCCGCGAGGGCGGTGCGCAGCGAGTCCATCCCGTCCTCGTCGGACGCCACCACGCTCGCGCCGCCGGAGGTGGTGTACGGGTCCCCGTGCGGTGCGGCCAGGAACTGCAGATCGGAGCTGCGCAGGTCCCGGTTGTCCAGGCCCAGCCGGACGATCTCCGTCGAGTCCAGGCCCTCGTCCGTCGTGAGGTACGGGGAGAGCGCCGCGATCGTGTCGCGCATCTTTCCGGGGCTGGACAGGGTGTTCCCGCTGATCAGCTCGGACGTGATGGCTTTGAGCAGCTGCTGCTGGTTCTCGTTGCGCGCGAAGTCGCCCCCGTCGAGGTGCTTGCGCTCACGGGCGAAGGTGAGCGCCTCCTCGCCGTCGAGATGCTGCGTGCCCTCGGTGAACTGCATGCCGTCGCGCTCGAAGGATTCGGGCACCTGCACGTCCACGCCGCCGAGGGTGTCGACGAGGCCCTGGATGCCCTCGAAGTCGATGAGCGCGACATGGTCGATCGGGGCCTGCGTGTAGTCCTCGACCGTGCTCACGGCGAGGGGCACACCGCCATAGGCGAGGGCGGCGTTGAGGCGGTCCTCGCCGTGCCCGGGGATGTCCACCTGGAGGTCGCGCGGGAAGGAGACGATGTAGGCGGCGGATCCGTCCTGGGGGACGTGCACGAGCATCATCGTGTCGGAGCGCTGGCCGGTCACCCCCTGGTCGGCGGCGTCCTGGGGTGCACGCTGATCCGATCCCAGCAGCAGGATGTTCTGCCCGCCGTCGTCCGCGCCCTGCGGGCGCTCGCCGTCGGAGGCCCCGCGGTCGAGGCTGACCACGCTGCGCTTCTCATAGGCCTCCTCGAGCGACCCCAGGTACCGCCCGGTGAGGACGCCGCCGACGGCGACGAGACAGGCGATCACGAGCAGGGCGAGCAGCGCCGTCCGGCGGCGGGGCCGACGGGGCCGACGAGGCTGGCCGGGGTGGTCGTGCGGGGCGGGGCGCGGTCCGGTGGTGTCGTTCATGTGCCTCTCGGGGTCGAGGTCAGGCGGTCCCGACCCTACGGGACGGTCGGAACGGAACAGTGTGCCCGTGCGACCCCGACGGCATCACGTCTCTATGAGCACCCTCACCCGATCCTCCGCCCCTCCCGGCTCGCAGGTACCGAGCATCGCGGGATGACGGGGCATCATGGCCCCATGAGTTCTGACGCCCGCCCCACCTCCACCGAGTTCTCCCTCGCCGGCCACGGCGGCACCCTCGCCGGGCGCGCGTGGACCCGTCCCGATGCGCGGTGGATCGCCGTGCTCTCCCACGGCTACGGCGAGCACGTGGGCCGCTACGAGTGGGTCGCCGCCCGGTTGAACGACGCCGGCGCCGCGGTCTACGCCGCGGATCATCTCGGCCACGGCCGCAGCGACGGCCAGCGTGTGCTGATCAGCGACTTCGAGCCGGTCGTCGAGGATCTCGACCTGGTGGTCCAGCACGCTGCCTCCCAGCATGCGGGGCTGCCGATCGTGCTGATCGGGCACTCCATGGGCGGTCTCATCGCCGCCCGCTACACCCAGCTGCACGCGAGCTCCCTCGCCGCGACGGTGCTCTCCGGCCCGGTGCTGGGCTCCTGGGCCACCGTGGACGAGCTGCTCCCGCTCGACGAGATCCCGCCGACCCCGATCGACCCCGGCACCCTCTCCCGCGACCCCGCTGTCGGCGAGGCCTACGCCGCCGACCCGCTGGTGTGGCACGGCGACTTCGCCCGCCCCACCCTCGAGGGTCTCCAGCAGGCGATGCGCACGATCGAGGAAGCCGGCGGCGTCGGGGAGCATCCGATGCTCTACCTGCACGGCGAGGCGGACCGCCTGGTGCCGCTCCCCGCCAGCTGGGAAGGGCTGCAGTCGCTGCGCGGTCCGCGGACCTTCGTGAAGACCTACCCGGGAGCGCAGCACGAGATCCTCAACGAGACCAACCGCGACGAGGTGATCGCGGACGTGATCGGCTTCGTGGAGGGCGTGCTCACTGTCTGAGCGGCGAGGAAGGAGACACATCGATGAGCACGCGACGACATGGCCCGTCCCGGAACCGGCGCACCGATCGCGCCCGCGAGCAGGCGGGTGCACGCACCAGGCCTGGCGACGGCGCCCCGTCGACGACTCGCTACGTCGAGCAGGGCGTCCCGAGCCGCCAGCCCGACGGCGACTCGATGGCTGATGCGCTGGAGTTCTCGCGCGCGGCCCCGGACCGGATGGTGATGTTCTTCTATCCGCAGCCCGCTCCCGAGCAGATCACGGAGCTCGGCGAGGCCTGGGACCTGCACCCCCTGCTGCTCGAGGACCTGCTCACCGCCCACCAGCGCCCGAAGCTCGAACGGTACGGCGACGTGCTGTTCCTGGTGGTGCGCTCGGCCCGCTACGTCGATGCGCAGGAGGAGGTCGACTTCGCCGAGTTCCACCTGCTGCTGCGCCCGGGCGCGGTGGCGGTGCTGTGCCAGGACGGGAGCTGGATCGACGGTACTGCCGGCCCTCAGCTCGACGAGGAGCATCCCCTGACCTCGACCCGCCGGGAGCGCTCGGTGTTCGAGGACGTCAACCTCCTCGAACTCGGGCCTGAGGCCGTGCTCTACCGCGTGCTCGACACGATCGTCGACGGCTACGACCCCGTGCTGAAGGGTCTCCGGGTCGACCAGGAGCAGATCGAACGGCAGGTGTTCAGCGGGGATGCCGCGGTCGCCGAGCGGATCTACCGGCTCAGCCAGGAGGTCATCGATATGCAGCAGGTGATCACCTCGTTGCGCGACGTGATCGACGACCTGCAGGCCGGCTTCGGGAAGTACAGGATCCCCGGCGAGCTCCAGGCCTATCTCGACGACGTCGGCGACCACCTGGCGCGGGCCGCCTCGCGCGTGCGGGACCTGCGTGACGCCCTCTCCCAGATCCTCGACGTCAACGGGACCCTGGTCGCGCAGCGCCAGAACGAGGACATGAAGAAGATCTCCGGCTGGGCGGCCATCCTCTTCGCCCCCACGCTCATCGGCGCGATCTACGGCATGAACTTCGACGACATGCCCGAACTGCACTGGGCGTACGGCTACCCCATGGCGATCGGGATGATGATCGCCCTCGGAGTGCTGCTCTACGTGATCTTCAAGCGCAGCAAGTGGATGTGAGCCGGGGGACGCTGATGCGTCCCCCGACCGTGCCTCAGATGAACTCGAGCGGATCGAAGTCGTCGATGTCGATGATCCGCACGCGGGGCAGCTTGCTGGTGAACGCGGCGACGTCGTACTCGAGGTCGTGGAACTCGATGCCCGGGATCTCCTGGAGATCCGCGGCCATGAACTCGCGGAAGCCCACGAGAGCGGTGCGGCGGTCCGGCGTCGCCGCCAGATCCGTCATCTGCGGGACGAAGTCCTTGTCGTGGCTGACCAGCATGACGTCCGCCGCCCGCGACTGCAGCGCTTCGGCCGTGCGCTGGATGGCGATGTCCACGACCTTGCCCTCGCCGCGCAGCGGGACCGTCTTGTAGCCCAGCGCGATGAGCGCCTGGACGAAGCCCGACGGCAGGCTGTCGCCGACCGCGAGGAAGAACAGGCCCTTGACGGGCTGTGCCCACGAGACCTCGGCGTGGTGGAGAAGCTTGTTCCAGCGCGGGCGCTCCTCAGGCTGCGGCCGACGGCCGAGCACGGAGATGCCGAGCGTGGCGTCGATGTTCTCGCCGTCCACCAGGAGGTATGTGGTGCGTTCTGTCATGCCTCGACCTTACGCGCTCGGGAGGACCGACGCGCGCGAGGACCGACCCGCGCAGGGGCGGACGCGCGGGAGCACGAACGGAGCACAGACGACTGCGGCCGGAGCACGGGCGGGCAGGTTGTGACACGGAGGGACACGGGGGGACGCGGAGGGACACGGAGGGACACGGGGGGACACGAAAGGGCACTGACGGACACGGTGTGACACGGAGAAACGGGCCGACGGGGCGGACGCAGCGGAAGATGCGCAGCACCCCGCCCGGCGGATCCGCGTCGAATTGTCCTCCACAATGATGCTTCATCCACATTCTCAGCCCGGGGCTTGACATTCAGAATGAGGCATCTTCGAGTCGGCCCGGCGGGTTATCGATTTTGATGGAGTCTCCGTCGACGTGGCTCATTGCTGCGCCTCGATGGCGAGTCTCGATGGCGCGTCTCGATGGCGAGACCGGCGAGACCGGCGAGACCGGTGAGACCGGTGAGGCCGGTAGGACTGGTGGCACCGGTGGCACCGGTGGGGCTGGTGCGGCCGGTGAGGCTCGAGTGTGAGCTGTGCCGAGTCCGGAGCGTGTCTTGGCGGGAACTCCACGCCACTTCGCCCGCGTGAGGGGTGCGCGGAGATCTCCCCCTCAGAGGTCTTGTTCCGAGGTCTATCTGACATCGATGTGAGGGGAGCTCAGGCGTCGACGTGAAGGCATCGGACCTGGGTGGACGCTTATCCAGTGGCACGTCGGTCCATCGCGTCACCTGTCCATCGCGTCACCGCGGGACCTGCCGAGCTCGCTCCACCTTCGCGTCGCCTCGTTAGAGCGCGCCGCTCCATCGCCTCCGCTTTTGCGCTCACGCGCTGTCTTCACCCCGCCTCTCCGCCGAGCCTCGGCGCTCTCACCGTCACGCTGGCTGTCCTGCTGCCCTGCTGCCCTGCTGTCCTGCTGACCGTTCCGCCGGCTGTTTAGCTGGCCGTCCCGCTGGCTGCCCGACCATCTGCTCATACCGTCGTCCGGCGGTCGACCTCTCCTCCCCACAGGGTAGTTATCCACAATTCTTCCCCGCCACGCGCCCATTCCGTGAAATGTCGGAGCTGCGATATAGAATGAAGGTATTCGGTCGTAGGGTAGCCACCGAGAGAATCTGCGGACGGTTCTGATCGGGTCGTCGGAAGTCGAGGAGGGCGTCATGGGTGAGGAACTGCAGGGAGACATCCCCACCTGGCCCGTGCGCGCCCGCACCGAGCTCACCGAAGAGCGCATCGTCGAGAACGCCGAGGCGGAGGAGGACGAGGGTCAGGCTGTCTGCGTCCGGGCGATCTTCGGCTCGATGCGTGAGCGCGCGAAGCTCTATGCGGAGCAGATGCTGCTGCTCACGGAGTTCTTCACCCGTGATCCCGATGCGTCGGGTTGCCTGGATGATGCCGACATCTCCGCGATGAAGGTCGCCCTGGGACTCCGCTGCAGCATCCCGCAGGCAGAGGCTCAGATCCGCGATGCCCACCGCAGCGTCGAGCTCATGCCGCTGACCTACGACGTGCTCGCCGCCGGTGATCTGCCCGAGGACTTCCACCACTATCTGCTGCGGCGGATGCGCCGGCTGAGCGACGAGCAGGTCGGGATCGTCGACGCGCACGTGGCGGGTTGGGACCTGCGGTCGATCTCCCGCAGCCAGTTCGAGCGTCATGTGCGTCTGCTCGTCGCCCTGGTGAGCGCCGGGTCGCTCACCATGCCGCAGTCACCGGTGCGGGACGTGCGGCTCGACATGACAGATCCCGAGAGTGGCACCGCGACGCTCCTGGTCAGCGGGCCTATCCCGGAGATCACGGCGCTCGCGCATCGTCTCGACGTCAGCGCGAGGGACGTGCAGAAAGCCCAGCGCCATGCCCTCCAGGACGAACTGGAGGGGCCGCTGCCCTTCGATATCGACGAGAACATTCGGGAGCGGGGACGGCCGCTCTCCCTGGCCACGTTGCGCTATGCAATCCTCACCCACTCGATGCTCGACATCGACCCGGTCCAGGAGACGTCCACGGCGTACAAGATCCTGGTCACCGTGCCGGCGATGACGCTGATGGGGCTTGAGGACGCACCCGCCACGCTGAACGGGATCACGCCGATCCCCGCGGAGCAGGCCCGCGACCTTGCCGCAGGCCACAGCACCTGGCAGCGGATCCTCACCGACCCGATCACCGGCGCATACCTCCCGGTCGTGGCGGAGACCTACCAGCCCACCGCTCAGATGCGCCTCCAGCTGCGCCTGCGGCACCCGGTCTGTGCGGCCCCGGGCTGCGCAAGGCCCACCGTTCTCGCCGCCGAGGACGACCACATCCTCGAATACGACCACGAGCATCCTGACCGGGGCGGGCCCACCAGCATCTGGAATCTCCACCGACTGTGCTGGCTGCACCATCAGCAGAAGACCGCCGGGCGCACCGATCCGGTTCGGGCCCCCGAGGACCCGGAAGATCACGCACGGGACGCCGCCGGTCGCAGACCGATCGGGACCACCTGGAACATCGACCGGGAGATCCGTGCCCGCACCCGCGAGGAACGGGATCTCCTGACCCCGATCCTCGCGACGCTCCTCGCCACCGCCTGGGAGCAGCATCAACGTGCCCATGCCGACGCCGCCCGGCTGCGTGAGGAGCAGGAGCGGACGCCCCCGGCAGAGCGCAGCGCCGAGGAACGTCGCAGCATCAGGAGGCGGGCGGAAGGTTGCCCGCCCACTCCGCCACCGAAGCCCTCGGATGGTTGGGACGACCCGCCGCCCTTCTGACCGTGCCGATGATCGTTCCGGTCAGAGCGCCTCGACCTTCCCGGTGACACCATGGGGATCGATGACGTACTTCTTAGCGATGCCCGCGTCGAACTGGGCGTAGCCCTTCGGGGCGTCGTCCAGGGAGATGGCGGTGGCGTTGACGGCGTCCGCGATCTGCACCTTGTCGTGCAGGATCGCCTCCATGAGTTGACGGTGGTAGCGCATCACGGGGCACTGGCCGGTGGTGAACGACAGCGACTTCGCCCAGCCCAGGCCGAGGCGCAGCGACAGCGATCCCTCCTGGGCAGCCTCGTCGACGCCGCCCGGATCGCCCGTGACGTACAGACCGGGGATACCGAGGGCGCCGCCCGCCCGGGTGACGTCCATCAGCGTGTTCAGCACGGTCGCCGGCGCCTCGCCGGCATCCTTGCCGTGGCCGCGGGCCTCGAAGCCGACGGCGTCCACCCCGGCGTCGACCTCCTCGCGGCCCAGGATCCGGGTGATCCCCTCGCGGGGATCCTCCTGGGAGACATCGATGGTCTCGCAGCCGTGCTTCGCGGCGTTGGCCAGGCGGTCCGCATTCATGTCCGCCACGATCACGACCGAGGCGCCGAGCAGCTGCGCGCCGATCGCGGCGGCAGTGCCGACGGGGCCAGCACCGGCGATGTACACCGAGGAGCCCGGGCCGACCCCGGCGGTGACCGCGCCGTGGAAGCCGGTGGGGAGGATGTCCGAGAGCATCGTCAGGTCGAGGATCTTCTCCATCGCCTGGTCCGCGTCCGGGAACTTCAGCAGGTTCCAGTCCGCGTAGGGCACCAGCACGTACTCGGCCTGTCCGCCCACCCAGCCGCCCATGTCCACGTAGCCGTAGGCACTGCCGGGCCGGTCGGGGTTCACGTTCAAGCAGATCTCGGTGCGGCCCTTCTTGCACAGGGAGCAGCGGCCGCAGGAGATGTTGAAGGGCACCGAGACCAGGTCGCCCTTCTGGATGAATTCGACGCCGGGTCCGGTCTCGATCACCTCGCCGGTGATCTCATGTCCCAGCACCAGACCCTCCGGGGCCGTGGTGCGACCGCGCACCATGTGCTGGTCGGAGCCGCAGATGTTCGTGGTGACGACCTTGAGGATCGCGGCGTGGGGGAGCTTCCGGCCGACGTTGTCCGGATTCACCCCCGGACCGTCCTTCAGCTCATACGTCGGGTAGTCGATGTCGACCACATCGACCTTGCCGGGTCCTTGATAGGCGATGGCGCGATTGCTGGTCATGGGAGGCCTCCTTGCCTGGTGGGCGGCCTGTCCGTGCCCGGTTCCACCGGGGCGCGGCCGCCCCCTCTAGACTCTGTGACCGGCGTCACGATGTCAATATGTCGGCGAGCGATGCGCGCGAACGGACAGGAGCCTCTCGGGGGGGGCGCTCAGCCCTTGCGCGTCAGCCGCAGCACCCATTCGTCGGGCCCGCTGACCAGGTAGTCGATGTCGACACCGGCGTCATAGCGTGCCTGGGCCTGGGCGAGCAGCGGCTTGGGGTCGTGGGGTGCCACGAGATCCATCGAGAAACCCGGCCGGATCGAGTCCAGCGCCCCGAGGACTGCGGCGTGACGGATGGAGTGAGGGATGGCGGCGGCGTCCAGGCGCGGCACCTGCGCGTCGTCGTGGTCATGGCCGGAATGCTCGGCATGGCCGGACGTGCCGTGCGGGGAGGCGGACGAGGACGAGCCGGGGAGCGGGAGATTCTGAGTCATGGACCCATGTAACTCCACATTCCCCGGCTCGTGGGGGCCGTCGTCGGCCGGACCGACTGGGCGACTGGATCGACCGGATCGACCGGATCGACCGGATCGACCGGATCGACCGGATCGACCGGATCGGCCGGATCGGCCGGACCTCGTCTGTCAGACCAGCGAGATCTCCTTGCCGGACTCGGCGGAGGCGTAGATCGCCTCGAGGATGCGCACGATCTCGACGCCGTGCCAGGCCGGGGCGACCGACTCGGCGCGGCCGAGGCTCGCGTCCACGAAGTTCTGGATCTCGTGGGCGAAGCCGACGCCGAACTCGAAGGTGCGCGAGGCGATCTGCGGCTCGATGTTCACCACGGAGTCGTGCATCTCGGTGGCGATGTGCAGGGCAGGCTCGAGCTCCGCGCCGCCCTTCTCGCCGTAGACGGACACGTCGATCGAGTCCTTCGTGGCGTGCAGCGAGTACGAGCAGTCCAGCAGCAGCGAGGCGCCGTTCTCGAAGCGGATCACGGCGTTGGCGAGGTCCTCGACGGTGTTCTTGCTGGGGTCGTAGTCCGCCGCCTTGTAGCGCGGCATCGTGGTGACGTTCCCGCGGCTGCCCAGCTTGTCGTAGGTGTTGCCGCTGACCGAGACCACCTTGGGGGATCCCATGAGGTACCAGCACAGGTCCAGCACGTGGATGCCGATGTCCAGCAGCGGGCCGCCGCCGGAGATCTCCTTGTCCGCGAACCAGCCGCCGGGGTTGCCCACCCGGCGCATGCAGCTGGCCTTGGCGTAGTAGATCTCGCCCAGCTCGTCCGCGTCGATGAAGGACTTCAGCACCTGGCAGTTGGGGGAGTGGCGCCGCACGAAGCCGACCTGCACCACGCGGTCGTGCTTCTCGGCGATCCGCTGGATCTCCTCGGCCTCGGCGACGGTGCGGGCGATCGGCTTCTCCACCAGCACGTGCTTGCCGGCCTCGATCGCGGCGATGGCCCAGCTGGCGTGGGAGTTGTTCCAGGTGCAGATGCTCACGCCGTCGATCTCGTCGTCCGCGAGCAGCTCGTGCGGATCGGCGTAGGCGCGCTTGGCGCCGAACGTGTCCGCCACGGACTGCGCGCGCTCGAGGTTCATGTCGGCCACGGCGATCAGCTCGACGTCGGCGTTCTCGGAGTAGGCGGTGAGGTGGGACTGGGCGATGCTGCCGGCGCCGATGACGCCGACTCGGAACTTCGTCATGATCTGTGAGTCCTTAGGGGTGGAGAAGTGGTGAGCCGGTGCGGTGGTGGGTAGGACGGGACGGGTCAGGCGTTCTCGAGCAGGCGGCGGGCGTTGGCGATGCCGCGCTCGCAGCCCAGCAGGCAGTCCTCCCAGCCCTCGAACTCGATGGAGGCGTAACCGGTGTAGCCGGAGGCCTTGATGGCGCGGGCCACGGCGGGGAGGTCGATGTCGCCGTTGCCGACGACCGCGCCGCGCAGATGCTTGCCGCCGCGGCTGCGGAACCAGCCCTCGCCGGGGGCGGCGTCGGCCGGACGGATGTAGAAGTCCTTGAAATGCACGACCATCGCGTAGGGCAGGTTCTGGGCGACGGACACCTCGGGCGCCTCATCGACGCAGACGAAGTTGCCCACGTCCAGCGTGGTGCGGAAGTTCGGCTCGTCCACGGCGTGGATGATCCGGCGCACGCGATCCGCGGCCTGCACGAAGAAGCCGTGGTTCTCGAGGCTCGTGGTGATGCCCTTGGGGGCGGCGTACTGGGCGATCTCCTTGCTGGCGGCGACGATCGAGGGCAGCGCCTTCTCGAACTGCGGGGTGTCGTCGCCCTCGAGCCCGGGATGGCCCACCACGTCGTGCCGCATCTGGCGGATGCCGAGCGTCTCGGCCAGGTCCACGTACTTCTTCACGCGCGCCACCTGGGAGGCCAGCTCCTCGGGATCGTCGGTGAAGAAGTTCGCGCCGATCGCGAGGGTGGACAGCGGCACGCCGGCCTTCTGCGAGGCGGCGCGGATCTCCTCGACGTACGCGGGATCAGAGGTGATGTTGGGGATCGCGGAGTCCGCGTCGTCGCCGAGGGAGGCGAGCTCGAGGTGCTCGCCCTCGCTCGCGGCCACCCATTCGATCACCTCGGGCAGGGTCATCTCGCCTGTGGAGAGCTTGGAGTGGAAGCTGTAGGAGCTGAAGCCGAGGCTGATGCCGGTGGTCATGGTGTGTTCCTTCGCGGGAGGGTGCCAGGGGTGCGTTCAGAGGTGCCAGGGGTGTTCTCAGGGGTGACGGCGGTGTCGAATCGGTGCCGGGGCGTGCGGGTTGGTCGGGTTGGTCGGGCCGAGGTGGGCGGGAGTGCTCTCAGGAGGAGGTTGCGACGGACTCCTCGCCGGGGGACTCGTTGCTCGGGGACTCGTCGGCGACCGACAGATCGGCGGCTGACGGCGCGGGGCCGGAGAGCTCGACTCCCGGGGACGCCGACGCCGACAGGAAGGCGCTCCACGGGGCGGGCACGCCGGGCACGCCGGCGATGCGCGCCGAGCCGTGCTCGAACGCCCTGCCCAGCGCCCCGGTGAGAGAGCCGTCGGTGGTCAGGCGCGCGGCGACCACCTCGGGCCGCTCGGGTGTCATGAGCAGGCGGTGCAGGCTCCGGCGCAGCGGACCCAGCAGGGTCTCTCCCTCCCGGGACAGTCCACCGCCCACCACGACCAGCTCAGGGTCGATGGTCAGCAGCACGGTCGCGATCCGGGGTGCGATCTCCTCGCAGAAGGCGGCGATCTCCTGCTGCGCCGCGGAATCCCCGGCCGCCGCCCGCTCGAGCAGCGGGCGGGCCGTGTCCCCGGTCGACCAGGTCAGCCGCCCGCGCCGGGACGTGCTCGTCCAGCGCATGCCGCGCTGGCTGCCGAGCTCCCCGGCCAGCCGGTGGCTGCCCTGCAGGATCGTGCCGCCCACGATCAGCGCCACGGAGATGCGATGGCCGATCTGCACATAGGCGATCGACTCCGCGGGAGGGCCCAGATGCCGCTCCGCGAGAGCGGCGAGCTTGATGTCGTTCTCGACCACCACGTCGGCCTCGAGGAGGTTCTCGAGCTCGTGGGTGAGATCCCGGCCGACGAGGCCGGGCAGCGCGAGGCTCTGGGCGACGCGCCCGTCGGCCCCGACGATGCCCGGCACGGCGACCCCGATCGCCGCAGGGGCGGCACCCGTCTCGCGCAGGGCGTGCTCGATCGCCTGGACGGGCTCCCCGCCCTCCATCGGGACCGTGGCACGGGCGAGCTCCGCGCCGGCGGCATCGGTGACCACGCAGGTCACGGAGCGCTCGCCGAGGTCGACCCCGGCGACGGAGCGGGCCGAGGGGTCGAGCGCGAAGCGCCGGGCGGGACGTCCGGGCTGCCCGGCCCGGGCGACGTTGGTGGCGGCGAGAACCGTGGTGCCGCTCGCCGTGAGATCTTGCAGGACGCTGTCGACGGTGGGGCGCGAGAGCGCGGTGCGTGCGGCCAGCTCGGCGACGCTCAAGGGACCTGCGGCGGCGCGGAGGGCGAGCACGCAGTCGCGGGCATTGGCCTGTCGCACGCCCGAGGAGCTTCCTTCGATCGCGCTCATCGAGCTCCCTCGCTCTCGTCGTCCGGCGGGCGGCCCCGTGTCGCGGCGCGTCGTGTCGGCGTGCTCTGTTCGACGTGCGCTGTTTCGCAACCCGGTTTCACATTGTCGGGGACCAGTCTTCGTTCTGAGGCCGCTCGGTGTCAAGAGAGGGCTTTCCTCCGACGGCGGTAGCGTGGTGGGCAGGAGGCGATTGCCATGGACGATCCGGTCCTGTCCCAGACCTATGCCGCCGCCGTGCCGGAGCTCTCGATCCCCTGGCAGGCGGAGGCTCCGCCGCATCCCGAGCTGCTCTGGCTGAACGAGGATCTCGCTCGTGAGCTCGGCTATGACCCGGTGCGACTGCGCAGCGCGGATGGGATCGCCCTGCTGACGGGGCAGGTCGATGCACAGGGGTGCCCGCTGCCTCCGGGCGCCGCCGCCCCGGAGCGCCCTTTCACGACGGCGCAGGTCTATGCCGGCCACCAGTTCGGCAGCCCCAACCCGCAGCTGGGGGACGGCCGCGCCGTGCTCCTCGGGGATCTGCGCGGAGCCACTGGCACGCTCCGTGACCTGCACCTCAAGGGCGCGGGGGCCACGCCCTTCGCCCGCGCGGGCGACGGGAAGGCGCCCCTGGGGCCGATGCTGCGAGAAGCCGTGGTCGGCGAATCCCTCCACGCGCTCGGCGTGCCCACCACCCGCGCCCTCGCCGTGCTCGGCACCGGGGAGCAGATCGCCCCGCGCCAGGGGGTCACCCCGGAGCCGGGCGCGATCCTGGTGCGTGCGGCGGCGAGCCATCTGCGGGTGGGCACCTTCGAATACGCCGCGTGGCATCTCGATCCCGAGGTGCTCCAGCGGCTCGTCGACCACGCGATCGAGCGCCACCACCCGACGGCGGGCGAGGCGGAGAATCCGCCGTTGGCCCTGCTCGAAGGCGTCGTGCAGGCACAGGCCGAGCTGCTCGCGCAGTGGATGCTCGTGGGCTTCGTGCACGGCGTGATGAACACCGACAACATGACGATCTCCGGCGAGGGCATCGACTACGGCCCCTGCGCCTTCCTCGACAGGCATCGCCACGACGCCGTGTTCAGTTCGATCGATCGCGGGGGTCGCTATGCCTACGGCAATCAGCCGGGCATCGCGCTGTGGAACCTGTCCCGGTTCGCCGAGACCCTGGTGCGACTGATCGACGAGGAGCCGAACGCCGCCGTGGAGCAGGCGACCGCGGTGCTCGAGCGCTTCGGGCCGGCATATCTCGACGCGTATGCCCGGGGACTGGCGGCGAAGCTCGGGATCTCGACGACGGGTGAGATCGCAGCTGACCGCGAGGGAGGCGGCGCGCGTGATGAGGGCGTGAGCGACCGCCTCGCGGCCGTGCGCTCGATGGGCGCTGAGGTCCTCGCACTCCTCGAGGAGCATCAGGTCGACCACACGGGCTTCTTCCGCGCCCTGAGCGGCGGGGACCCCGCCGCTCTCTTCGCCGACCAGGCGCCCTTCCGGGCGTGGCACGAGAAGCTGCTCGCGCTGCGGGGCACCGGGCCTGCGGCGGACGTCGCCCAGGCGGCGATGGTCCGGACGAACCCCGTGCACATCCCGCGCAACGTGCACCTGGATGCCGCCCTCCGTGCCGCCCATCTGGGCGATCTCGCCCCGGTGCGCACCCTTCTGGACGCCGTGCGCGAGCCGTTCGATCATCGCGCAGAGCACGCGCACCTCGAGGGCGCCGGGGACGGCGGCGAGGACTTCCTGACCTTCTGCGGGACGTGAGGTCACGTGCCCGGGACCCGAGGAGCGGCGCCGGCGGTGCAGAGAGGCCCGGTCGAGCGAGTCAATGGGTCGGCGGGTCGGCGGGTCGGCGGGTCAGCGGGTCAGTGGATTAGCGGGTCAACGGCCTGCCGGCTGTGAGGGCGAATCCCCAGGTCTCGGGCAAATCCGACATCCAGGCAGGGTTCGATACTCCCATCTCACCTGCACTTCTGGACGTGACGTAGGTCATAGACCATGCTCGTCATGAAGGAATCGTGATGATTCCTTGGCCGATGACCGACCGGTTTTCCTCAGGGCCGTCGGCCGTGATCGGTGACCATCTTCCCCTCGAGCTCCGGAGGATCCCGTGGATTCCCTATCGAACTTCGACTGGGCGGGGTTGGGACTGAAAGTTCTCGCCGCCGTCGTCATCCTCATCATCACCGCGATCTTCGCCATGCTGGTCAAGAAGGGCGTCGCCAGCCTGACGCAGAAGGTCCCGGCTCTCCGGCGGCCCGGCGTGGACGGAGCCGCTCTGGGCAATTCGATCGGCACGATCGCCTCGATGGTCATCTGGCTGCTGGGCCTGATCATCATCCTGGGGATCTTCGAGCTCTCCCAGGTGCTCTCGCCCGTCATCTCGATGCTCGAGCAGGGCCTCGGATTCATCCCGAACATCATCGGTGCCGTCTTCGTCTTCATCATCGGCCTGACGATCGCGAAGATCGTGAAGGCCCTGATCGTGACCGCGCTGAACGCCGTGGACTTCGGGAAGCTGCTGGGCACCGCCCAGTCCGGCTTCGACAAGGCCACCGGCGGCGTGACCTCCGCCGGCCGCCCGGCCGCCGCCCAGGCCCCGCAGGGCGCTCATGCCCAGACCGCACCTCAGGGGCACGCCGGTCAGCCCGGTCAGCCCGGCCAGCAGGCAGGTCAGCCGGGCCAGGCGCAGCAGGGTCGCCCCACCGCTCCGGCGTCGAAGGTTCCTGACATCCTCGGATCCGTCGTCTTCGCGCTAATCATGATCGTGGTGTCCATCGCGGCGCTGCAGATCCTGGGCATCGCGTCGATCTCCGATCCGGCCTCCGCGATGCTCACCTCGGTGTTCACCGCGATCCCGAACATCATCGCCGCCGTGGTCCTGGTGGGCATCGGCGTGCTCATCGGCCGCTTCGTCTCCGGGCTGTTCCGCCCGATCCTCGAGGGCTCCGGCATCGATGCGTGGCTGACCAAGCAGGACATCCTCCCGGAGGGCTCCTCCGCCACCCCGACCGTGCTGCGCGTGGTCGAGATCGCCGTGGTGCTGTTCTTCGCCGTGATGGGCGCCCAGGCCCTGGGCTTCCCGCAGATCACCGCGATCCTCAGCGAGATCCTCGAGCTGGGCGGCAACGTCCTGTTCGGCGGTGCGATCATCGCCGCCGGCTTCTTCATCGCGATGATCGTCGGCAAGGTGCTCCGCGGCACCGCGGGCACCATCGTGAAGTGGGCCGTGATCATCCTGTTCGTGGCCATGGGCCTGAAGGCCATGGGCGTGGCCGACTCGATCATCGAGATGGCCTTCGGCGCTCTCGTGATCGGTGCCGCCGCCGCCGCGATGCTGGCCTTCGGTCTCGGTGGACGTGACGCCGCGGCCCGTCAGCTCGCCAAGCTGGAGAAGGCGCAGGCCCACAAGCCTGCTCCGGCCGCGGCCTCGGGCCCGGCGACCTCCTCCGCCGGTCCGGCGACCACGGCTGGTCCGACGACCGGCTCGGGTCCGGATTCCTCCGGCCCGGCTCCGTCCGGCGGCCCCGCGGTGCCCCCGCGCCCGCAGGACTGACCAGCCCCTCTCGCTGCACGCTTCCCCGCATCGCAGCGGCCTCGAGGCCGTCATGGTTCCGCCATGGCGGCCTCGAGGTATGTGGAGCAGGTCCCGGGTGGGCTCTGGCCAGGTCCGGAGAGCTTCCGGAGCGGGTCCGCAGAGCCTGCGGAGACCGCAGTGCTACGGTCGGGAACACAGGCGGTCCGGAGGTCGACGTCACCGCACGCCGGGTTCCGCCGCCGTCTCTCTCGACGGAAAGGTGAAGCTCATGACCAACGTCCTCGAAGGCCGTGCAGTCCTCGTGCTGACCAGCAACTTCGGCACGGAGACCGACGAGATCCAGCGCCCCCTCGCCACGCTGCGCGAAGCCGGCGCGACAGTCACCGTCGCGGCGACGGAGACCGGAACCGTGCAGACCCTCGTGGTGGACCATGACCTCGGGCCCGAGGTCCCCGTGGACACCACCTACGACTCCGTGCAGGCAGGCGACTTCGACGCCGTCGTGCTGCCCGGCGGCACCCTGAACGCGGATGCCCTGCGCACCGATGAGACCGTCCGATCGCTCGTGAAGGCCTTCGCCGGGAGCGGCAAGCCCGTCGCCGCCATCTGCCACGCACCCTGGGTGCTCATCGAGGCCGGCCTCGCCGACGGCCGTCGGCTGACCTCCGTGGACACCATCCGCACCGACCTCGTCAACGCCGGGGCGCAGTGGAGCGACCAGGAGGTCGTGCTCGACGACTCCACGGGCTTCCGCCTGATCACCTCACGCAACCCCGGGGACCTCGACGCCTTCGGGGCGGCGATCATCGACGCCCTGAGCCAGGCCTGACCAGACTCCACCCCTGACCGCAGGAGGAAAGCCATGACCAAGTCTCTTGATCCCGAGATCCCCGAGATCCCCGAGAACGCTGCCCTGCAGGATGACCCGATGCAGGACTCCGAGGTGGAGCAGCTCGCCGAGACCAGCGAGGACGAGTACGAGCGCCCCGTCGAGGACGGCGCCGACGCAGTCAGCATCGACGACGCGCTGGAGACCGACCGAGTCGCCGCCGAGGGAGCCGAATCCCGCAATGCGGACGGCTACGGCTTCGACGCGGACCGCGAACGCGGAGCCGACGACACGGTGGCTGCGGAGCAGGGCAACCGCGACGAGGACCGCATGGAGAGCGACCTGGAGGACGAGGAGCTCGACCAGATCGCGGGCTCCGACGGGGACGCCGCCGGCACGGACCGGGACCTCGCCGACCCCGAGGTCTGAGCGGACCGAGGTCCGCTCACCCTGCCCGGGGTCACCTCATCCTGCGGCCAGGGCCTCCAGGATCTTCTCGTCGGCCGCGTGGCGGGAGCGCAGGTGGTCGCCCACGTCGTAGGAGAACGACGAATAGGTCAGGGTGCCGCCCTCGTCGATCAGCGCCTTCGCGCTCGGCCGGTCGGTGAGCTCCGCGAGCCAGGTCAGCACCCGATGGTCGGCCATGGCCTGCGCGAACACGCGATGCCGGATCGACAGCCAGGGTGTCCCGTCGGGCCCCGGATAGACGGCGAAGGCGTCGCCGCCGAAGAACGCACCGCCGGCGCAGGTCTCCTGGAACGGGTCGATCGCCTCGAGGGCGAACTGCGACCACCAGAAGTTGTATCCCCAGTGCAGGAAGCCCGGGGCGTCGACAGCGAACAGCTGCCGGCCCAGCACCCGGTTGCGCACCGAGGGCAGGGCGATGAACCGGTTGGCGACCTCGCGGTTCTGGGAGACGCAGTAGTACACCCAGGGTGCCCAGCCGGCCTCGAGGAACGGGCCGACGTGGTCGGTGGCCACGATCGGGGTGGCGACCACGCCCTGCGCGGCGAAGTCGAAGGAGCTCAGCGCGTCGACCACGTGGGCACCCTCGAGCAGGTCGGCGACCTGGCTCTTCGCGGCGCGATACGCCTCGAGGTGGTCCTGGCCCGGCTCGTCGCTGATATGCCAGAGCACCTCGCCGTCCCAGTGGTCCTGGAGGTGCTCACGCAGCGCGGGGACGAGGGCCTCGAGCAGCCGGCGGTAGGCGGGGGCGGTCGCCGGGACGTGCCATCCGAAGCGGTCCTCGAGCCCGTCGACCGTCTCCACCACGATGGCCGGGGTGAAGCGAGCGCCCCACTGGGTGAAGAGATGCGCGACCTCGATGCCGGTGAAGCCCAGGTCGCGGCAGATCCCCAGCCAGCGGTCCACCCGGTGGAAGTCGAAGCTGTAGTGCCCGTCCTGGTCGCGGATGCCCACCAGCTGCACCGTCGGGCGCGTGTGCCCTTCCGCGGTGTCCAGCGGCGGAGTCCACGTCGGGGTGAGCACGGAGTTCACGTCCATCTCGCGCGCCGAGGCGAGGAAGGCCTCGATGAGCTCCCAGTGCCGCTCCGAGAACACCTCGACGTCGTAGTAGGTCGAGAGGCTGTCGGCGTGGAACCAGTGGGTGTTGGTGATCGCGAGAGCGGGCAGGGTCTGCGGATGGATCCTCAGCTGCACGACGTGCTCGGCGAGCACGTTCTCCCCGTCGGCGCTGGTGAGCGTCAGGGTGAGCGCGTGGTCTCCGGCGTCGGCCTCCGAGGCGCCGACCACGTCGATCCACAGGGACTCCCAGGTGCCCGGGGTCAGGCGCACTGACCCGTCGGCCACCGGCTCCAGGAGGTCGGGATACTCGCCCGGCTCGGTGACCAGGTAGTGCTCGTCGGGATCCTGGGGCGCGGGGGAGGAGACCGGGACGCGCCGCACCAGGTGGAGCCGGACGAGCTCGGCGAGATCACCCGTGATCTGCCCCTGCACCACCGCGTTACGGCCATCGAGGGCGCGTGAGGCGTGGGCGAACTGGTCCGGGGAGGAGGTATCGGGGGCCTCGTGCTCGTCGAGCAGCAGCGCGACCTGCACGGACAGCACCTCGCCGAGGAACCCCGACGCATGCGCACCCCCGATCAGCTCGGCGGGGCGCGGGGCGGCATCCCCGAGCACCTTCTCCAGGGAATCGGTCAGGACAGACTGCACGGCAGCACTCCTCGTCAGGGACGACATCGATGTCGGCGACCATCCTGGCATGCCTGACCCGGCGTGTCCCGGTCGGTCCGAGGCCTGTCCGCACGCAGTGTCGACCCCGATCGGGAGCCGGCGGCCCCGGCCGGGAGCCGGTAAGAGTTCGGATCCGAGCGACGTGCCCGACGAGGCCCTGTGCGTGCTCATCGAGTGCGACCTCGGGGCCTGTTCGTGCAGGTGAGGACAGCTCCAAAGTCGCACTGGATTATTCCGTTGCCTGCCCGCGGCTGCCGTCGTACGGTGGTCGGACACAGAAGGGAGGTGATCCGAGAAGTGATTTCTTATCGGACAAGTGAGGTGGCTCGCCGCTGAGGCGACCATCGACCTGACCCGCTATCGGCGGGCCATCAGATCGACGGACCTGCAGCGAAATCCCACCGAGCTGCCGGGACCCGCAGGTGGTCGGACATCGTCCATCCGACCAGCGCAGAGGCGCAACCTGCGGGTCCTTCCCTGCCCGGACCCGATGCGGTCCGCACGCCAGGCCCGGGCCGAGCCCGGCGGCTACCCTCGGAGCATGTCGAATGCACCCCAGTACGCCCCGGTCGAGCTCATCTGCCCGGCGATCGACGAGGACGCCGTGGTGCGGGTGGACCCGCAGGGATCCTCGCCGGAGGGCAAGCCCGTCGTGATCCTGCTCCACGGGCTGGGCAGCCACGAGGAGGACCTCACCGGCCTCGTCTCCTTCCTGCCGGCTGACTTCACCTACGCCTCCCTGCGGGGGATCTACCGCTATGTGCAGGGCTACGCCTGGTTCGAGATGCCCGTGGACCCGGCCGGCCCCGAGGCGATCCAGACCTCTGCCGCCGCCGTCGAGGCCTGGATCGCCGGCCAGGCGTCCCAGGGGATCCGCGTGGCCGGCGCTATCGGCTTCTCCCAGGGCGGCGCTCTGGCGCTGCAGCTGCTGCGACGCGACCCTCATGCCCTGGAGTGGATCGTGCAGCTCTCCGGGTTCCCGTTCCCCGCGCCGATGCCGGGCGATGCGGCCCTGGCCGAGGTCGCCCCGCCTGCGCTGTGGGGGCACGGCGGCATGGACCCGCACTTCGACCCCGAGCGGGAGGAGGCGGTGCGCGCCTTCATGCGTGAGCACACGCGGACGGAGGAGGAGAGCAGACCGCATCTCGGGCACGCGGTGGACGAGGTCGAGCTGCGCGCCATCGCCGCCTTCCTGCAGCGCCGGGCGGCGGACTCCCCAGGCTGCTGAGTCGTTGAGTCGCTGATTCGCCTTGTCGCTGTCTCACCGGGTCGCTGAGCCGATGGCGCTCGGGGCAGCCCCGGGTCAAGGGGGCAGGGGTCCGGGGAGCTTGCCGCGGGAGCGGAGGCATCGAGCGGCGTGCAGGTCGCCGCCATATGACGCTGCCTTCGCGCCATCCGCCAGCGGCTGCGCCGAGGCGGGCGAGACCACGTGGATACCCATCAATCGTGGACAATCGTCACGAAAGTGTGTTCGCTACTCTAGGCTTGACGGCGACCGATCTCGCTCGGCGGGGCCAGCCCTTCCGTCGTCCCCAGAGGATGCCATGCACATCACCACCAGCCCGTCCTCCTCTCTTGCAGAACGCGGTCTCTCCCGCTCGAGGCTCCTCCTGCTGCTCTTCGCCGGGATCGCCGCGGTGTTCCTGCTGGCCGCCTGCGGAGAGGTCGACGACAGCACCGAGATCGAAGCCGACGGATCCGGCGTCCAGACCCTCGCGGTCGTGATCGGTGAGACCGATATGGAGGATGTCGAGGGTGGTGCGGCGACCATCGAGTCCGTCATCGAGGCGAACAACCCGGGCCTCGAGTACCAGGGCATGACGAAGAACGGCACCGACACCGTCTTCACCCTCACGCTCTCGTTCAAGGACGCGAAGGACTACGCGGCGAAGGCCCAGCCGGTCCTGGCCGCCGGGGAGCTCACGAAGACCGCCGAGGTCACCTTCACGCCGCCGAGCCCCCCGTTCAACTCCGGGTACACCCTCACTCGGAACTTCACCGCCAACGACCTCACGCGCTGGGCGGTGAAGGCGCTCGTCGACGACGGCAAGGTCGCCAACGCGACCGACAGCGACATCGACAGCGCCCTCGAGCAGGGCGACGTCACGGTCTCGGTCGACGGATCCGAGCTCGAGCGGGACTCGTATGCGGGCGACGGCTCCGCCACGGTGTGGACCAACGCCGCAGCCGTCGGTTTCGACAGCGTGAAGGTGGTGACCGCGGGGGCCGAGGATCCCGCCGCGGATGCCTACACCCGCACCCTCACCTACGAGCTGACGCGCGCCACGTACCTGGACGCGAAGGATCAGTTCGATGCCTTCTTCGCGGCGGCGACGCCCGAGGGCGGAGAGCTCACGCCGGCCGGTGAGACCGGCACCACCTGGGTGATCGCCTTCCCGCAGGGCACCGCGGAGCAGGTCGGCACCTGGACCGACACCGCTCTCGCCACCACCGGGAGCGTGCTGTCGGTCGAGACCGCGCCCAGCTCCGACGACCCCTTCGCGATCGAGACCCGCGTGGTCGACACCATCGAATGCACCGTGGCCTGCGGGGAGATGGGCACGCTCGAGCAGGCGCTTCTGGTCCCCGCCGGCTTCTCGGGCGGCGACGTGGAGAATCCGGACGCGACCGAGGAGATTCCGCTCGAGGGCGGCACCGAGGCGCAGGTCATCACGAAGAACATCACTTTCAGCAAGGCCGCTTACGACGTCACGATCAATCGTGATGGCGGCGGGACCGTCACCATGGACCTCTCGCTGCCCGCCGCAGACGATGCTGTGGTCACTGAGAAGAACGTGGTCGCCTTCCTGGGGGAGGGCACCGAGCGCTCCGAATCCGAGGGCATCGTCACCTACACCCGGACCGCCGAGGCCGAGACCTCCGCGGAGTTCTCCGGTGCCCTCCAGAAGCTCGGCTTCGACGGGGTGGACGGGGCCCCAGAGGTGTCCGTGGTCGAACGCGATGGCGGGACGTACTCCGTGTCGCTGGCCATGGGCTTGAATGAGAAGCTCTGGGACAAGGCGGGCTCCGAGGCGACCTGGACGATCCGCGGCGATGGGCTCCGCCCCACCTCGCTGACCCAGGACGAACAGGGCACGGCGGTCCTCGGGGAGGAGACCATCACGGTGGAGGATTCGCACGGCGTCATCCTCACTTTCGCGGCAGAGCGCACCGGCCTGGGGATCGGCGCCATCGTCGGCATCCTCGCCGTTCTCGCGGTCCTCGGCCTACTCCTCGCCGCGGGAATCGTGGCCTTCCTGAACCGCGCGAAGCTCAAAGCGCTGTTCGGCGGGTCCACGACCGAGGCAGCCGCAGGGTCCGGCGCTGCGGGACCTGGCGTGCAGGCCGGCTCGGGTGCGCCCCAGCACGGCGGCGTGTCGGATGACGGTGGTGCGGGCTTCGGTGGGGCCACCCCTCAGCAGGGCGATGGGGTTCAGCCGGACGCCGCACCTCAGCCGGGTGGTGGGGTTCAGCCGGGTGGCGCGGCTCCTGAGGTCGGCGGGTCCACGGGCGATGCCGGCACGGGGCCGATGCAGGGACCGCACGGCGGGTGAGAGAAGGCCCGGGTTGACGGAGTCCGTGCCTGCGAGGGCACGTCGCGGCAGCACGCCGCGGGAGCTTGTCGCGGGAGCCTGCCGGGGGAGCGGAGGCATCGAGTGGCGCGTGGTGTGCCGGGAGCGCGTGTATGGCGCTGCCTGCACGCCACCCGCCAGTGGATGCGCTGAGGCCGGGGCAGGCAAGCAGGGTTCAGCTCTGGCTGGCTGACCGCTTGCCCGTCTGCCCGCCTGCCCGTCTGACTGGACGGCTGGTGGTGCGGGAGGTCGCATCCACAACCCCTCCCGCACCCAGGCGCCGGGTTGTAGCATTCCTTCATTCCCCTCCGAACGCCGGGCGGGGACTTTGAGGAGCACCAGGAGATCATGAGCGCCGCCAGCGACGCCCCGAGTGAGAGTCCCAGGCCTTCGGGCCTGACACGACATGCATTCCTCGGGGGGATCCGTCCATGGACCTGATCGGTCCCCTCATATCCCTCGGCGTCGGGCTCCTGCTCGTCGTCGCCTGCGGTGGCTTCGTCGCCGCCGAGTTCTCCCTCATCACCGCCAACCGCAACGACGTCGAGGCCGCCGTCACGAACGGTGACAAACGCGCCCGCGGCGTGCTCGAGGGGATGAAGACCCTCTCCACGCAGCTCTCCGGGGCGCAGCTGGGCATCACCGTCACCAACCTCGGCATCGGCTTCCTCGCCGAGCCCGCGATCGCCGCCCTGATCGGCCCCGCCCTGGTGGATCTGGGCCTGGGAACGGTCGCCGCCCGGTCCGTGTCCGTGACGATCGCCCTCGTGCTCGCCACCGCGATGACCATGATCTTCGGCGAGCTGGTCCCCAAGAACATGGCGATCGCCCAGCCGCTGCGCACCGCGAAGGCGGTCGTCGGCTTCCAGCGCATCTTCACCACGATCTTCGCCCTTCCGATCCGCCTGTTCAACGGCAACGCGAACGCGGTGGTGCGGGCCCTGGGCGTCGAGCCGCAGGAGGAGCTCGGCTCCGCCCGCAGCGCCGAGGAGCTCTCCGCCCTGGTCAAGCGTTCGGCCGACGAAGGCGCCCTCGCGGCGGAGACCGCCTCGCTCGTGCAGCGCACCCTCGCCTTCGGCGACCGCCGGGCCCATGACGCGATGGTGCCGCGCGGCCGCATGGACTCCCTCGATGTGGACGACACCGTCGAGGACCTGCTCGAGCTGGCCCGCACCACCGGCCACTCCCGCTTCCCGGTGCTGACCGACGAGAACGAGATCGCCGGCGTCGCCCACATCCGCCACGGTCTCGCCGTGCCCTTCGAGGCACGGCCCACCACCTTGGTCGATACCGTGATGGGCACCGCCACCTTCGTGCCGGACACCGTCCCGCTGGACGACCTGATGGACACCCTGCGCAGCGGGGGTCTGCAGATGGCTGTGGTGGTCGATGAGTTCGGCGACCACGCCGGCCTGATCACTCTCGAGGACCTCGTCGAGGAGATCGTCGGCGAGGTGCGCGACGAGCACGACGAGGAGACCGACGACACCCCGGAACCCGACGGCTCCTGGGACCTCGACGCCCGGATGCGGCCCGACGAGGCCACCGAGCGCCTCGGGGTGACCGTGCCCGAGCACGAGGACTACGACACCCTCGGGGGCCTGGTCACGATGGAGCTGGGCCGGCTCGCGGAGGTCGGGGACGAGATCGTCGTGGCCACGGATCCTGCCCCCGGGGAGGGCCCGGCGCAGCTGCGCATCGAGGTCACCGAGGTCGACGGTCTGCGCATCGAGACCGTCCACGTGAAGGTCGAGCCCCTCGCGGACGAGCACGAGGACGCAGAGGACACGGACGGCCAGGAGGACAGGTCCACCCGCCGCGAGCGGGAGAAGGCCGAGCGGCGCGAACGCTCGGAGCGACGGGACAGCGAGAAGGCCGAGCGGCGCGCCGCGAAGGACCGCGAAGAGAGCGAGGCGGCGCGATGAGCACCACGACGGGCCTCGCCCTCACCCTGATCCTGCTGCTGCTGAACGCTTTCTTCGTGGGCGCGGAGTTCGCGCTGATCTCGGCGCGGCGCTCCGTGATCGAGCCCAAGGCCCTCGAGGGGAAGTGGGCTGCGAAGGTCACGATCAACGCCATGGAGCACGTCTCGCTGATGATGGCGGGCGCGCAGATGGGCATCACCGTGTGCTCGCTCGCGCTCGGCGCGATCAGCGAACCAGCCATCGCCCACCTGCTCGAGGTGCCCTTCGACGCCCTCGGCGTGCCGGGCGCCATGGTCCATCCGATCTCCTTCGTGATCGCTCTGTCGCTGGTCACGTACCTCCACGTCGTGTTCGGCGAGATGGTGCCCAAGAACATCGCCCTGGCCGGACCGGAGCGGATGGCGCTGATCCTCGCGCCGATCCTCATGGGCATCGTGACCGTGCTGCGGCCCGTGCTGTGGCTGCTCAACGGCATCGGCAACCTCGTGCTGCGGATGCTCGGCGTCACCCCCAAGAGCGAGGTGACCAGCGTGTTCAACCGCAACGAGGTGGCCGCCATGGTCAGCGAGTCCCGCGAGGGCGGCCTGCTCGAGGACAACGACGAGGCCCTGCTGCTCGGGGCGCTGCGCTTCGAGGCCCGCAGCGTCGCGAACCTCGTGATCCCGCTGGAGAAGATCGCGAGCCTGCCCGAGGGCGTCACCGCCGCCCAGGCGGAGACCGCGGCCGTCGAGGGCTTCTCCCGATTCCCGGTGAAGGCGGCCGACGGGCGCCTGACCGGCTACGTCCACATCAAGGACCTGCTGGACTCGGTGCAGGCCCACCGCCACGACCCGATCCCCGGGGAGCGCATCCGTGCCCTGCCGGAGATCGGCGCCGACGAACCGCTGCGGCAGGCGCTCACCTCGATGCAGGCCTCCGGGGCGCATCTGGGCGCCGCGACCGACGAGAACGGCGTCGTGGTCGGCATCGTCACCCTGGAGGACATGCTCGAGGAGCTCGTGGGTCAGATCCGCGACGACTCCCGCATCGCCGCCTGAGCCGTGTGAACCGCCGGCAGTGCACCATGGGGGGATGACGCAGAATTCTTCCCCCGGCCCCGTGACGAACCTGTGGACCGAGGCGGTGCGGCGCAATCCCGAGCACGCGCGCGGCTACGCCGAGCGATGGCGACGGATCGAGGCGTCCGGGAAGGACATCTACGGCGAGGCCCGGTTGATCGACGCCATGGCCCCGCGAGCGGCCCGGATCCTCGACGCCGGCTGCGGCACAGGACGACTGGGCGGACATCTCTCCCGCGCAGGCCACCAGGTCGTCGGCGTGGACCTCGACCCGCACCTGATCGACGTGGCCCGCGAGAATCACCCCGACGCCCGTTGGGAGGTCGGGAACCTCGCTGAGCTCGACCTCCGCGACGCCGACGGCCGGCCGGAGCAGTTCGACCTCCAGCTGTGCGCCGGCAACGTGCTCACCTTCCTCGCCGGCGGCGAGCGTCGGCCGGCCCTGGCCAGCCTCGCCGCGCACCTCGCTCCCGAGGGGCGTCTCGTGGTCGGATTCGGGCTGGACCGGGGCTATGACGTCGACGACTTCGAGGCCGACGCCGCCGCGGGCGGACTGCGTCTGGAGCAGAGGTTCGCCACCTGGGATCTGCGCCCTGCGGCCGACGACTTCCTGGTGGGCATCCTGGCCCGCGCCTGACCGCGATCGGCGGCGCCCGACCCGACCCGGACCGGGCCCTGCGCCCGGATGAGACTGCGATCACGACCCAAATACTGCCGTCGCACCCTCGGGCCGCGTTACGTTGGCCGCGAGCACGACGTCGTGTCCCCGGTGTGCGCGCCGGGCCCAGTGGAAGGGGCACCCTTGGGTTCTTCACTGCCGATCCCGCCGCCATTGCCGCCTGCCACGGAACCGTCAGCCACAAAGCCTCCAGTCGCAGAGCCGGGGAGCTCGGAGGCGCTCAGCCCGGCGGCCCTCGCCCCGGGAGCGGCCGCCACCGCCGTCCCGGTCTTCTTCATCTCCGACTCCACCGGCATCAGCGTGGAGACGATGGGCAACGCCCTCCTGATCCAGTTCCCCGGTGCGCCCTTCGAGCGCACGCTGATCCCCTTCGTGCGCAGCGTCGAGGAGGCCCGCCAGGTGCGCGAGCGGCTGGACGCCGCGATGGACGGGACGGTCGCGCCGATCGTGTTCCTCACCGTCGTCGACGAGGCGGTGCGCGAGGAGCTGCTGAGCACGCGTGCCCCCGTCGTCGACTTCGTGAGCGGGCACCTCGCGCAGCTCGAGTCCCAGCTCGGCATGAGCGGCGATCACGCGCCGGCCCGCCTGCACGGGGTGGGCGACTCCCACCGCTACAACCGGCGCATGCAGGCCGTCGAGTTCGCGATCGAGCACGACGACGGCCAGTCCGTGCGGGCGCTCGAGAAGGCCGACGTGGTGCTCATCGCCCCCTCTCGCTGCGGCAAGACCCCCACCAGCATGTATCTCGCGCTCATGCACGGGATCTTCGTGGCGAACTATCCGCTGGTGGACGAGGACCTCGCCGCCGGAGTGCTGCCCGAGTCCATCGCCACGCTCTCAGATCGCTGCTTCGGCCTGCTGATCTCCCCGCAGCGGCTGGCCGCGGTACGCACCGAGCGCATGCCGGACTCGCGGTACTCGTCCCTCGAGCAGGCCCGCTGGGAGCTGTCCCGGGCCCGACGCGTCTATGACGCGTACGGGATCCCCTTCGTCGACTCCTCGACCAGATCGGTCGAGGAGATGTCCACCCTGATCCTCCAATCGCTCGATCGCCGTGGGACGTCGTCCCGTTGAGCAGCACACCCCCAAGAAGGAGCCCGCAATGACGCAGAGCATCCAGTGGTTCTCCGAGCTCGGCATGGCCGACCTCGACCAGGTCGGCGGCAAGAACGCCTCGCTCGGAGAGATGGTCTCGAACCTCAGCGCCCTGGGCGTGCAGGTCCCGGACGGTTTCGCGACCTCGGCGGACGCCTATCGCGAGTTCCTCGGCGCGACCGGTCTCGCCGAGCGCATCGATGCCCAGCTCCAGCGGCTAGACACCGAGGACACCCGGGCGCTCGCCGAGGCGGGCCGCACCATCCGGCAGATGGTGATCGAGCAGCCGTTCCCCGCGCAGCTCGAGGCGGACATCCGCTCCGCCTACGAGCAGCTCGCCGCGGGCAGCGGTGAGGAGGCCTCCTTCGCGGTGCGCTCCTCGGCCACCGCGGAGGACCTCCCCGATGCGTCCTTCGCCGGGCAGCAGGAGACCTTCCTCAACGTGCGCGGCGTCGAGGCGGTGCTCACCGCGATCCGCGAGGTGTTCGCCTCGCTGTACAACGACCGGGCGATCGCCTACCGCGTCCACCATTCCTTCGAGCATGCCTCGGTGGCGCTCAGCGCCGGCGTGCAGAAGATGGCGCGCTCCGACCTCGGGGCCAGCGGGGTGCTGTTCACCGTCGACACCGAATCGGGCTTCGACCAGGCCGTGTTCATCACGTCGGCCTACGGGCTGGGGGAGGGAGTGGTGCAGGGAGCGGTGAACCCCGACGAGTTCTACGTGTACAAGCCGGGCCTGCGTGAGGGCCGGCCCGCGATCCTCAAGCGCACCGTCGGCGAGAAGGCCACCAAGATGGTCTACACCGAGGATGCCGCCGTGGGCCGCACCACCGAGTTCATCCCCGTGGATGCCGCCGAGCAGGGCCGGCTCTCGCTGACCGACGCGCAGGTCACCGAGCTCGCCCGCCAGGCGCTCGTCATCGAGGAGCACTACGGCCGCCCGATGGACGTCGAGTGGGGCCTGGATGGGGCCGACGGGGGCCTGTACATCCTCCAGGCCCGTCCGGAGACGGTGCAGTCCCGCGCCGGCAGCACCGTGGAGAAGTACCACCTGGCCTCCCGCGGGACGGTGCGGGTGGAGGGTCGCGCGATCGGGGCGAAGATCGGCGCGGGCCGGGTGCGGGTGCTCGAGGACATCGACCGCATGCACGACTTCCAGGCCGGCGAGGTGCTGGTGGCGGACATGACCGACCCCGACTGGGAGCCGATCATGAAGCGGGCGAGCGCGATCGTCACCAACCGCGGCGGCCGCACCTGCCACGCCGCGATCATCGCCCGCGAGCTGGGCATCCCTGCCGTGGTCGGCACCGGCACCGCCACCCGCGAGCTGGCCGACGGCGACGAGGTCACCGTCTCCGCCGCCGAGGGCGACACCGGCTTCGTCTACGAGGGCGAGCTCGAGTTCACCGTCGCGACCAGCGAGGTGGACTCCATGCCCGAGCTGCCGGTGAAGATCATGATGAACGTGGGCACCCCGGCGCAGGCCTTCGCCTTCTCCCGGCTGCCGAACGCCGGGGTGGGCCTCGCGCGACTCGAGTTCATCGTGAACCGGCAGATCGGCATCCACCCCCGTGCCCTGCTCGAGCTGGACCGCCTGGACACCGACGAGCCCGAGGTGGCTGCGCAGGTCAGGGCCCAGGTCGCCGCTTACGCCTCACCCCGGGACTACTTCGTCCAGCGGGTCGCGGAGGGCGTCGCGACGATCGCCGCGGCGTTCGCGCCGGAGCCGGTGATCGTGCGGATGAGCGACTTCAAGTCCAACGAGTACGCGAACCTGCTGGGCGGCACCCTCTTCGAGCCGCACGAGGAGAACCCGATGATCGGCTACCGCGGCGCGAGCCGGTACCTCTCGGAGGACTTCGCGGAGTGCTTCGCGATGGAGTGCGAGGCCCTGCGGTATGTGCGCGAGGACATGGGACTCACGAACGTGAAGCTGATGATCCCCTTCGTGCGCACCCCCGCCGAGGGCAAGGGCGTCATCGACCTGCTCGCCACCCACGGCCTGGTGCGCGGGGAGAACGACCTGCAGGTCATCATGATGTGCGAGATCCCGTCGAACGCCGCCACCCCGGAGCTGTTCCTCGAGCACTTCGACGGCTTCTCCATCGGCTCGAACGACATGACCCAGCTGACGCTGGGCCTGGATCGCGACTCCGGCCTGGTCGCCGATGCCTTCGACGAGCGTGACCCGGCCGTGAAGTTCATGCTCTCCCGGGCCATCGAGGCCTGCCGGGAGGCCGGGAAGTACGTGGGGATCTGCGGGCAGGGCCCGTCGGACCACCCCGATTTCGCGCAGTGGCTGATGGATCAGGGCATCGCCTCGATGTCCCTGAACCCGGACACGGTGGTCGACACGTGGCTGCAGCTCGCACAGCACGGCGGCGGCGAGGTGGGCTGCTGAGGACTCAGTCGTCCTCGCGCACCCGCAGCAGCTCGCTGGTGTGGGTGCCGGGGGTGCTGTGGCTCTCGGCGCCGGGCACGCTGGTCACGGTGGTCAGGAGGAACACGGTGTCATCGAGCGCCTCGACCGAGTGGCGGTGATGGGTGAGCGCCTCGACGTGGCCGGTCTCCAGCACCACGGTCTCCTCGCCGGTCACCTTCACGCTGCCGCGGATCACCTGGATCGAAGCGGCGGGCGGGGAGTTGTGCTCGGCCAGGCGCTCCCCCTGCTTGAGAGCGATGACGGTCTGGCGCAGGGGGCCGTCATGGACCAGGAGCTCCGCGTGCCGGCCATTCTCGGCCTTGCGGGCCTGGTCGATGGCCTTGGTGATCGCGTCGGACAGGGCAGCCATGGGAACCTCCAGGTGAGCATCGGTGGTCCCAGCCAGTATCCGTCAGTCGGAGTGTTCCGTCAGGCCGGTTGCGGATTCCTTCGCCAGGTCGAGCATCGCGCGCTCGCTGATCCCGAGCACCCGGGCCGCTGCGGCGACGTCCCGGAACTCCGGTTCGCGGCGCACGACGGCGCCGCGGGCATCGCGGGCGATCTTCACGGCGATCCGCTGGCCCTGCACCTCGACCTCGGTGAACTCTCGGGTGCGGATGGCGCGCTCCACCCGGTGCATCCTCACTCCGAGGGTGCCCGTGCGGTCCATCAGCACCGCCGCGATCTCCTGCACGGACTGCTCCCTGACCAGGGCGTGGATGGTGATCGCGGGGCGGCCGCGCTTCATGGTGATCGGAGTGTGCCAGGCATCGAGGGCACCGAGGTCCAGCAGCTCGTCGATGATCCGCGGCCACAGCCGGGGGTCGAGATCGTCGACGTTCGCCTCGAGCTGGACGGCCGACGTCGGGGTGTCATGCGCGTCCGCGGCGCGAGGGCCGACGCTGTCGCCCCCGGGCCCTGCCGGGAGGGGAAGCTCCGAGGCTGCGAGCGCCGACGGGTCGACGGACGGGGCTGACCCGACGGATCCGGACTGGCTGGCAGAGGCGGACTGGCTGGCGGAATGGGCCGGGTCGGGCGACGCTCCGTATCCCCGCCGACCGACGAGGACCCGCACCACGTTCGGCCGGCCGGGGGTCTCCTTGGTGCCCGCGCCGACGCCGACCGCCTCCGTGAGCAGCATCGGCTGCGGCCCCGAGGTGCCGGCCAGACCCCGCATCAGTGCGACGCCGGTGGGGGTGGCGAGCTCGCCGATCCCGGGCGCGACGCCCGCGGGGACCTTCCGGCCGCCGTGCTCGTGGGGGCCTCCGGCCATGTGCGCGGGGATCGTGTGCGCGGGGACGTCGACGTCCGACGTGGGGACCGGCACCGCCGCGTCGTGGTCCGGGGTGCGGTCCGTGGCGTGAGGATTCTCGTGGTCGTGGTCGTGGTCGTGGTCGTGGTCGTGGTCGTGGTCGTGGTCGTGGT
>NZ_JABUXW010000092.1 GCF_014897585.1 Brachybacterium tyrofermentans
CTAGGGCGTGTCTCCTATGTGTGAGCTGTTTCGTGCGAGAGCGTCGAGGGATGGCTACCGCGACGACTCCTCGGCACCAAGTCCTCACTGACAAGCAGTGGGAGCGAATCGAGCCGATGCTGCCCTCGAACACGGGTCGCAAAGGGCGTCCCTTCCACGACAACCGCAAGATCGTCGAGGGCATCATCTACCGCGCCAGGACCGGGATCCCGTGGCGAGATCTTCCCCGTGAGCAGTTCGGTCCCTGGCAGACGGTGTGGAAGCGCCATTACCTCTACGCCCGCCTCGGTGTTTGGGACCGGATCCATGCCGCACTGATGGCGCAGGCCGATGCCGCGGGCGATATCGAGTGGATGGTCTCGGTGGACTCGACGATCAACCGAGCTCATCAGCACGGCACCAACACGACGCGTCCTGACCAGCCCACAGGGGGCGACGGCGAACCACAACAATCCGTCTCCTGAAGAGCCTGATGGGCACGCTATCGGGCGCTCGCGCGGCGGGCTGGGCAGCAAGATCCACGCCGCCGTCGACGGCAACGGAATGCCGTTGGCGATCGTGCTCACCGGCGGACAGCGTCACGACGGCGCGATGCTCCTCGAGGTCCTCGACGACATCCGCGTTCCCCGTCTGGGGCCTGGCCGCCCCCGGATCCGGCCCGACGCCGTCGTTGCGGATAAGGCCTACTCCTCGGGCAAGACCCGCCGGATGCTCGCCGCCAGGGGCATCAAAACGGTGATTCCCCAGAAATCCGACGAGATCGCCTCACGCAAGAAGAAGGGCACTCGCGGCGGACGCCCGCCTGCGCTCGACCAGGTCGCCTATGCCGGCCGCAATGTCGTCGAACGACAGTTCGGACTGGCCAAGCAATGGCGCGGGATCGCCACCCGCTATGACAAGCACGCCATCGCCTACCGAGCCGGCGTCGTCCTCTGCGCCGTCATCGCCTGGCTACGCAAATAGGAGACGCGCCCTAGC
>NZ_JABUXW010000013.1 GCF_014897585.1 Brachybacterium tyrofermentans
AGCAGGAGCAGGAGCAGGAGCAGGAGCAGGAGCAGGAGCAGGAGCAGGAGCAGGATCGGGAACGGGGTCAGGGGGTGATCGAGCGCGATGTTCGCGTCGGGCGTACTGGCGCATGTCCGCCTCCCCAGCGCGGTCCTCGACCTCCTGAGTGCGACCCTCGAGCAGCTGCCCGGACATTCGTTTGGCGGTCGGGACGCTCGACCTCGGCTCGGCGAAAACGGCCGGACCAGCGATTATCCCCGGGGCGACCACGGAGCTGATGGGTCTGCGGCGGCTGTGAGGGCGGCGAAGGGGTCGAGGGGGAGGTGCGATCAGGGCCGATCCTCCGGGTCCTCGCGCGTCGGGTGGAACCCGAGGACACGTCCCGGATCTGGCACTCGTCTTGCATGAGTGCCAACACGGTCCTAGAGTTGGGCTCGTTGGCAGTCGACGGCCGAGAGTGCCAGAAGCTGCCGCAGAGGGATCCTCCTCGATCGGCACCGCGACGACGATCGGGACCGGGATCCCTGAACCCCAGAACTCACAGAGTCATCTCTTCATGAAGGAGTGAGCCGCATGTCGGTCTCCATCAAGCCCCTCGAGGATCGCGTCGTCGTCAAGCCGCTCGAAGCCGAGCAGACCACGGCCTCCGGTCTTGTCATCCCGGACACCGCGAAGGAGAAGCCCCAGGAGGGCGAGGTCGTCGCCATCGGCGCCGGTCGTTTCGACGACAAGGGCCAGCGCGTGCCCATGGACGTCAAGGTCGGCGACAAGGTCGTCTTCTCCAAGTACGGCGGCACCGAGCTGAAGTACGGCACCGACGAGTTCCTCGTCCTCGGTGCACGCGACATCCTCGCAATCATCGAAAACTGAGCGGACTGAATCTTTAATGGCTAAAGAGATCATCTACAACGAGGACGCGCGACGCGCCCTCGAGCGTGGCGTGGACAAGCTCGCCAACACCGTCAAGGTGACGCTCGGCCCCAAGGGCCGCAACGTCGTCCTCGACAAGAAGTGGGGCGCTCCCACCATCACGAACGACGGCGTGACCATCGCCCGTGAGATCGAGCTCGAGGATCCCTACGAGAACCTCGGCGCTCAGCTCACCAAGGAGGTCGCGACCAAGACCAACGACGTGGCCGGCGACGGAACCACCACCGCCACCGTCCTCGCCCAGGCCATCGTGCACGAGGGCCTGCGCAACGTCACCTCGGGTGCCGCTCCGTCGGCCCTGAAGCGCGGCATCGAGAAGGCCGTGGACGCGCTCTCCGAGAAGCTCGGCGAGATCGCCACCCCGGTCGACGGCAAGGAGCAGATCGCGTCCGTCGCGTCCGTCTCCAGCCAGGACACCGAGATCGGCCAGCTGCTGGCCGAGGCGTTCGACAAGGTCGGCAAGGACGGCGTCATCACGGTGGAGGAGTCCTCCACCACCGCAATGGAGCTCGACTTCACCGAGGGCATGCAGTTCGACAAGGGCTACATCTCCCCGCACTTCGTCACCGACGGAGACCGCCAGGAGGTCGTCCTCGAGGACGCCCTCGTGCTGCTCCACCAGGGCAAGATCTCGGCCGTGGCCGACATCCTGCCGCTGCTGGAGAAGGTCGTCGAAGGCGGCAAGCCGCTCTTCGTGATCGCCGAGGACGTCGACGGCGAGGCACTGTCCACGCTGGTCGTCAACAAGATCCGCGGCACCTTCAAGGGTGCGGCCGTGAAGGCTCCCGCGTTCGGCGATCGTCGCAAGGCGATGCTGCAGGACATCGCGGTGCTCACCGGTGCGCAGGTCGTCACCTCGGACCTCGGTCTGGACCTCAAGACCGTCGGCACCGACGTGCTCGGCCAGGCCGGCCGCGTCGTCATCACCAAGGACTCCACCACCATCGTGGGCGGCGCCGGCGATGACGAGGCCGTGTCCGACCGTGTCGCGCAGATCCGCGGCGAGATCGAGAACACCGACTCCGACTGGGATCGCGAGAAGCTCCAGGAGCGCCTCGCGAAGCTGGCCGGCGGCGTGTCCGTGATCAAGGTCGGGGCTCACACCGAGGTGGAGCTCAAGGAGAAGAAGATGCGCATCGAGGACGCGGTCTCCGCGACCCGCGCTGCCATCGAAGAGGGCATCGTGGCCGGTGGCGGCAGCGCCCTCGTCCAGGCGGCCTCCGTGCTCGAGGACAGCCTCGGCCTCGAGGGCGACGAGGCAGTCGGCGTCCGCGCCGTGGCCCGCGCCGTCGTCGAGCCGCTGCGCTGGATCTCCGAGAACGCCGGCCTCGAGGGATACGTCGTCGTCGAGAAGGTCAAGGAGGCTCAGGTCGGTCACGGCCTGAACGCCGCGACCGGCGAGTACGTCGACCTGGTCGCCGCAGGCATCATCGATCCGGTGAAGGTGACCCGCAGCGCGCTGCGCAACGCGGCCTCCATCGCCGGTCTGGTCCTCACGACCGAGACCCTCGTGATCGAGAAGCAGGAGGACGAGGAGGCGTGATCGCGCCTCGAGCCGACCGCTAGGTCGCTCGCGTCCATCCGACGGGCGGGCAACACGGGGAGACCCGTGCTGCCCGCCCGTCGGCATGTCCCCGGGAGTCCTGTCCCCAGCAGTCCAGGACACCTCCGTGGCAACAGTTCGCGGAGAAGTGCACCTGCACCGCAGATCACAAGGCGGCCTCGGCGGGCGCGACGTCGAACGCGATCACCTGGAATCCACCGGGAGCCGACGATCGATCAGTGATCTGCCTGTGTTCGGGCGGCGATCGACCAGTGCGCATCGGAGCGCGCGGAACAGCCGGGAAACTCGCCGTCCGACCTGCGGCGAGAACTGATTCCTGCTGCCCCGCGCGGCTTATCATGGGCTGGTCCTGACATGTCGATGCTCGGAGGAGGAGTGGTGATCAGCAGCCCCGATTCCGCCCATCCCGCAGAGGATGACAGTCGGCCCACCCGCACCTTCGGCCCTCCGGCGGGAGTCGTCCTCGGCACCCTCGGTGTCGGCTTCGTCTTCGTCGTGGTCCTCGAGTTCCTGGTGATCATCAGCTTCGTGGGCCAGCGGCTGTGGAACGACCCCGCGCTGCTGCGGGATCTGGTGTTCACGATGCCTCTGCTGCTGTGGGTCCTGGTTGCGGCCGGCTCGGCGGTGTTCTGCCTGCGCATCCTCACCGCCTGGCTGCAGATCGATGAGGAGGGCTTCGTGCTGAGGAGCCTTGCCCGTCGCACCCGGACGGTGCGCTGGGACGAGGTGGGGCAGGTCATCGCCGTGCGGGACATCGACCGCGGCGCCACCCCCGCGGAGATGCTGGATGCCTCCGAGACCACCTATGACGGGGTGTATGTGATGGATGGCGCGGGTCGACGGGTGCTCGCGGTCTCCAGCCGGTTCTTCGGCCCGCGGGCCCAGGAGATGACCCTCCACCGCGCCCGCGAGGCGGGGACGACGATCGACCACATCGATGCCATCACCGTGAAGGACCTGCAGGAGCAGGCGCCGCAGGCGCTGAGCTTCGTGGACCGCCACCCCAACCTGCTGCTCCTGCTGCTCGCGGCCTTCTATGTCTTCCACAACGTGCTGACCTTCGCCGTGTGGGGTCTGTGAGCGGGCGACCCTCTGGGAGCGAGGCACCCTCTGGGAGCGGGCGACCCGGTCGCGCCGCCCGGAAGCGGGCCCGCAGGCGTCCTCCGCCGTTGCCCCAGCGGGAGGGCCTCGATGCCGTGCGCTGGGTGGTCCCGCGTGATGCGATGCCGGCTGCTCCCGCTCTCGACGCCCTGCAGGCGAGGTTCCCGGCGCTCGCGGACCTGCAGGCGACGGACCTGGCCGCACGGTTCGCGCGAGGTGACGTCGTGGACGCCGAGGGCAGACCCTGGGCGGCCGCTGCGACCGTCGGCCCAGGGGACGAGCTGTGGTTCCACCGGGAGCTGCGCGACGAGGAGGTCCCGCACGTCGAGCTGTCGATCCTGCACCACGACGAGCATCTGCTCGTGCTCGACAAGCCGCACGACATGGCGACCATGCCGCGCGGCGCCCATGTGCTCTCCAGCGCCCTGGTCAGGCTGCGCCGGGCCACGGGGATCAGCGCGCTGGTGCCGCTGCACCGCCTGGACCGACGCACCGCCGGCGTGCTCGCCTTCGGGATCCGGCCCGAGGAGCGGGCCGCCTACCAGCAGCTCTTCGCCCGTGGCGAGGTCGCCAAGGTGTACGAGGCGCGGGTGCGGCCACGCCATGTCCTCCGGGAGGGGGACGTCCTGCTCGACCACCTGCTCAAGCGGCAGGGCGAGCTGCGCACCCAGGTGCTGGCGGGGGAGCCGAACGCCGAGACCCGCGTGGGCGAGGTGGTCCAGGAGACGGGCGGGACGGTCGGGGTGACGCTGCACCCGCTCACCGGCCGCACCCATCAGCTGCGCGTGCAGCTCTCCTCCCGCGGGGCGCCGATCCTCGGAGACGATCTGTACGGGCCCGCAGATCCTGCGCCAGGGCCGGACGGGCCGGACGGGCCGGACGGGCCAGACGGGCCGGACGGGTCTGGCCTGCCTGCTCTGCCTGACGGGCCCCACCTGCCGCTCCAGCTGCTCGCGCGGAGCCTCGCCTTCCGGGATCCGGTGACCGGTACGGAGCATTTCTTCGAGAGCGGGAGAACCCTTCGAGGACCGACGCCCGGCCAGGACCAGCTGTGATGTCCAGGGAGATCGGCCAGTCGGGTGACCTGCGCCGCCCCCTGCCATCGCCGCCGGAGTGCGTCCTGCGTCCGCGACGTACGCTGTCGCCGTGACCGCCCCGCAGCCCCCAGATGCCGCCCTCGCGGCGCCCTCCCCGCGGCGCACGCGCGGTGGGGCCGTGATCGTCGGCCCCACGATCCGCGCCCGCTATGTTCCCGGCGCCCTGATCGGGCTGCCGCTCGTCTCCGTGCTGCTGTCCCCCTTCGCCGCGGCCGGGATCCAGCAGTGGCGCTTCGGCCGACTGCGCGAGGGGCACGATGCCCTGCTCGAGCAGCTCCTCGCCCCCGCGTGGGTGCAGCTGCTCGTCGGGGCGCTGCTGCTGTGGGCCCTGTTCGCGCTGTGGGGCATCGTCCCGATGCTCCTCACCCACCGCGTGGTCCGTCTCGACGAAGCATCCGGGACGCTCGCCCTGCGCAAGGGCCTGCGGACGGTCGACCGCGCGGAGCTGGGGCAGCTCGACTACGCAGTGGGGGAGGCCGAGCGGGGCAGCATCGCCCTGATCGGGATCCGGGACGCGGAGCATGGTCCCGGCGCTGCGCCCGCGCGTCCTCGAAGCAGGGGCGGAGAGGCGCCGACGACTCGGCAGTGGGTGGTCCAGGAGATCGGTTGGGACGCGGCGTCCTTCGACGGGCTGCGTGCCCTGCAGACGCTCTCCGGCCTGCGCCCGGCCCCGCCTCGCGGGGTGCTCGTGCGGGAGAATCGTCGGCTGCGGATCGCCCGTGCGAACCATGAGCTCGCGGATCGTCTCGGCATGCCGTGGCGCCCGGAGTACGAGCACGACGAGACGGCGTTCCGCGTCGAGTTCGATCGCGTCCGGCGCGTCCTCGGCGGCAAGGAGAAGCCCCGACCGGGAGATCTTGTCTAGTCCGGTCGGGGCTGGTCGTCGTCGGGGCTGATCACCCCTGGTCGCGGGAGCGGCTCAGAAGAGGGCGCGGAGGGTGAGCACCACGATCGCGCCGATGCTGGCCGCCGCCGGCAGGGTGATGATCCAGGCGAGGGCGATCGGTCGCATGAGCTTCCAGTTCGCCGAGCGGTTCACGATGCCCACGCCGAGCACGGCGCCGATGAGGATGTGCGTCGAGGAGACCGGCAGGCCCAGCATGGAGGCGAGCAGAACGACCGCCGCAGCGGCGAGCTCGGCCGCGAAGCCCGAGGACGGGTGCATCGAGGTGAGCCCGGTCCCGACCGTCGCGATCACCTTGCGGCCCACGAACCACAGACCCGAGATCAGCGCGATGCCGAAGGCGATCAGCACGGCCGTGGGGACGGCGGCCTCCGCGGAGATCTCGCCGGTGCTCAGCACGTCGAGCACGGCCGCGAAGGGGCCCACGGCGTTGGCGATGTCGTTGGCGCCGTGGCTGAAGGCGAAGGCCGAGGCCGTGAACACCTGCATCCAGCTGAACATGATGAAGGTGGCGCGGGAGATGGACTGCTTCTTCAGCGAGCGGGCGAAGACGGTCACCGCCATCCACACGGCCATCCCGACCATGGCGAGCAGCAGGATGCCGCCGCCGATGGAGAGGTCCAGGCCCACGTTCTTCAGGCCCTTGAAGACGAGCATCGCGGCGATCACCATGGCGGCACCGGCGGCCAGCGGCGGGACACGCTTCTCGAGCGCGTGATACGCGGCCCTGCGCTCGAGCTTGCGAGCCGCCTTGCGCTTCTTCTTGGAGAGGCCCGCCGCGAACTCGGCGAGCTGCGCGCCCGGGCTGCCCGGCGAGAGGTCGAGAGTGGCGGACTCGGCGAAGGCGGCCTGCTGCAGCTCGCTCACGCGCTCGGAGGCCGCCATGTGGCTCCGGTCCTCCGCCGTGAGCTCGCCGTCCTCGTCATCGTCGTCATCGTCGTCGTCCTCGTCCTCGGCGTCGTCGAAGCCGTGCGAGCCCAGTGCGATCGCCCGAGCGGCGGGCGCCAGGATGTGGCGCTTGATGGCACCGAACAGGAGGAAGGCCGAGATGCCGCCGAGGAGCGGGGAGAGGACCCAGGAGATCGCGATCTGGCCGATCTCGCCCCACTGCACCATCTCGAGCCCGCCGGTGCCCGTGACGAGTCCGGTGGTCACGGCGGCGCCGACGATGCCGCCGATGATCGCGTGCGTGGTCGAGACGGGCCAGCCCATCTTCGTCGCCAGCAGCAGCCAGACGGCGGCGCCCAGCAGGGCGGACATCATGATGTAGGCGAAGGACTGCGGATCCATGTGCATGGAGTCGATGTCCACGATGCCGCTGCGCACGGTCTCGGTGACCGAGCCGCCCGCGAGCACGGCACCGGAGACCTCGAACACGGCGGCCACCATGAGCGCCTGCTTCATGGTGAGGGTGCCGGCGCCGACACTGGTCCCGAAGGAGTTGGCGACGTCGTTGCCGCCGATGTTGAACGCCATGAACAGGCCGAAGAGGATCGCGAGGACCAGCAGGATCGGGTTCACCCCGGGCCCGGTGTGGAGGAACGACCAGAGGGCGAAGGACACCACGGTCACCACGGTGACTGCTCCGGCACCGAGGTGCCAGTTGCGGTCGGGGCCGAGGAAGCCCGCTGTCACGGGGGGATCGGCGGGATGCTGAACAGTCGTGCGGGGCATCGTCAGGCTCCCGGGGTGTGGAGGAGTCAGGGCTGGACCGGTGCTCGGCACCGAACTTCTGCCCCAGGGTGGGACGCCGTCACTCTAGAACACGAGACGGTGACTGCGACAAAGACAGCAGTCCAACGACGCATGTCCGCTCGGGGCACCTGCGGGGATCGCGCGGCACGTGAGCAGGCGCTCCTCCTCGCCCTCGGCCACGAGTGATGCGCGCCATGCCGCTCATCGGTGCGCAGACCACGCGGGAGACATGACGAACCCGCTCCACGGGGCGCAGCGCCCCTGGGGTCACCGAGGTCGCGCTCGAGGTCGACGCGGCCGCAGCCTGATCCGCCTCCCGCCAGCCCGTCTCCGGGCGGGTCGTGCGTCGTGGGCAGAACCACGTCGGACGGCCCGCCCTCCCGGGCTCCGTGGCCGGTAGCATTCCTGCATGACGAGCGCGGATCCCTTCGGTTTCATCGGACTCACCTACGACGACGTCCTGCTTCTCCCGGGGGAGACGGACGTGATCCCCTCCGAGGCGGACACCACGAGCCGCCTCACACGGGAGATCTCGCTCAAGGTCCCCTTGGCGAGTGCGGCGATGGACACCGTCACCGAGTCGCGGATGGCCATCGCCATGGCCCGCCACGGCGGCATCGGCATCCTGCACCGCAACCTCTCCATCGAGGACCAGGCCCATCAGGTCGACCTCGTCAAGCGCACGCAGACCGGGCGCATCACCAATCCTGTGACCATCGGTCCGGAGGCGACCCTCGAGGACTTCGACGCGGTCTGCGGCCAGTACCGCGTCTCCGGCCTTCCCGTCGTCGACTCCGCCGATCTCCTCATCGGCGTCTGCACCAACCGCGACCTGCGATTCATCCCCGTCGCCGAGTGGGGCACCACCAAGGTCGCCGACGTCATGACCACCGAGCTTTTCACGGCCCCGGAGGGCGTCACCCCCGAGGAGGCGACCGCGCTCCTGCGCAAGAACAAGCGCGAGCGACTGCCCCTGATCGACGCGGACGGCCGCCTCACCGGTCTCATCACGGTGAAGGACTTCGTGAAGTCCGAGCAGTTCCCCGATGCCTCCAAGGATGCCCAGGGGCGCCTGCTGGTCGGTGCCGGCGTCGGTTTCTTCGGCGACTCCCTCGAGCGGGCGGGCGCCCTGCGCGATGCCGGGGTCGATGTCCTCGTGGTCGACACCGCCAACGGCCACGCCCGTCTCTCGCTCGAGATGATCCGGACGATCAAGACGGACCCGTACTTCGCGGGTGTCCAGGTCATCGGCGGCAACGTCGCCACCCGCCCCGGGGCGCAGGCCCTGGTCGACGCCGGGGCCGATGCCGTCAAGGTCGGTGTGGGCCCGGGATCCATCTGCACCACCCGCGTGGTCGCCGGCGTCGGCGTTCCTCAGGTGACCGCGATCCACGAGGCCTCCAAGGCCTGCGGACCAGCAGGCGTCCCGCTGATCGGCGACGGCGGCCTGCAGTACTCCGGCGACATCGCCAAGGCGCTCGTCGCCGGTGCGGACACCGTCATGGTCGGCTCGCTGCTGGCCGGTACCGAGGAGTCCCCGGGGGAGGTCGTGCTCATCGGCGGCAAGCAGTACAAGGCCTACCGCGGCATGGGCTCGCTCGGGGCCATGTCCTCGCGCGGCAAGCAGTCCTTCTCCAAGGACCGCTACTTCCAGGCCGACGTGCCCACCGACGACAAGATCGTGCCCGAGGGCATCGAGGGCCGTGTCTCCTACAAGGGACAGCTCGGCACCGTCGTCCATCAGCTCACGGGCGGTCTGCACCAGTCGATGTTCTACGTCGGCGCGAACACCGTGCCCGAGCTCAAGGAGCGCGGGCAGTTCGTGCGCATCACGGCGGCCGGGCTCAAGGAGTCCCACCCCCACGACATGGCCGCCATCATGGAAGCCCCGAACTACTCCTCGCACTGACGGCGCCTGCCGGTCTCTCACGGCATCGAGGGCTGACCGCCTTGCCTGGGGGAATATCCCCAGGCAGGCGTCAGGTCCGCCGGGTGGGATGCACCCGGTCCCGGTTCGTAGGCTCGATCCCATGAGCACGCAGATCGCCTCCGCCCCGCCCGCTCCGTCGTCGGCCCGCACCGCGCTCCCTGGCGGCGCAGCATCGGCGGGCCGTCCCGAGCCGGCGGACGGTTCCGTCGCCCGTGCGGGCGGGCTGGCCCCCAGCGCCCGGGCGTCCTCCTGGTCGCTCGCCCTGTCGCTGGTCGCCCTGCTCGGCTCGGTGGCTGCCATGGCGGGGGTCGGCCTCACCGTGGTCCCCATGGGGACGGCATCCGGCTACTACCTCACCGATACCCCGGTCGCCTATCAGTGGGCGGTGCTGGCGGCCTTCGGCTCGTTGCTGCTGTGGATGGTGCTCGGCCTGGCGGCGATCGTGCTGGGCATCGTGGGTCTCACGCGGCGTTCGGGGCAGGTCCGCGCGATCGTCGCGATCGGCCTCGCGGTGATCGCCCCGGTGCTCGCCGTCCTGACGCTGATGGGCTCGATGGCGCTCGGGGCCGACGGACTGCTCTGAGCGTCGGCCGGTCGGTCGCCGTGAGGTCCGCCGCGGCAACGTTCGCCGTGGCACGGCTCGTCGCACAGAGGTCCGTTGTGGAGGACGCCTCGCTGTGGATCGGCGTGGAGCGTCGGCCCTGGCCTCTAGGCTGGTCGCATGAACGCACCCTCGTCCTGGATCGACGCCCCTCTGCTCGGATTCGACACCGAGACCACCGGAACGAACGTCGCCTCCGACCGGATCGTCACGGTCGCCCTCGTGCACTCGGTGGGGCCCGGCCGCGAGAACGAGACCGTCGCGACCTGGCTCATTGACCCTGAGATGGACATCCCCGAACCGGCCCAGCGGGTCCACGGCATCAGCACCGAGCATGCCCGGGCGCACGGCATGAAGGCGGCCGCGGCGCTCGAGGAGGTCGTGACCATGATCGCCGAGGCCCTCGGCAAGGACGTGCCGCTGGTCGCCTTCAACGGCGGCTTCGATCTCGCGATCCTCGAGAACGAGCTCACGCGCCTCGGCCTGCCCACCCTCGCCCAGCGCCTGGGGCACGACATCGCCCCGGTGATCGACCCGCTGGTGGTCGATCGCGGCGTGGACCGCTATCGCAAGGGGAAGCGCACCCTGACCGACATGCTCGCGCTGTTCGGGATCGAGCAGGACGGCCGGCTCCATACCGCCGACGTGGATGTCTCCGCGACCCTCGACGTGCTGCGAGCGATCGTGGCCAAGCATCCGCAGCTGGCCGCCTCCTCCCTCGCGGACCTGCACCGTGAGCAGATCGGCTGGCACCGCACCTGGGCGGAGAACTTCAACAAGTTCCTCGAGAAGAAGGGCAAGACGCCCGACGTCAACACCAACTGGCCGCTCTGAGCCGGAGCTCGTCGCAGGGCCCGACTCCGGTTCCCACGTCGCGACGGGAGACCGGGCCCGGGAGCCATCGGGCCGACGGTAGACTCCCCGTGTGATGAATGAGATCGAGATCGGCCGCAACAAGCGGGGACGCCGCAGCTACAGCTTCGATGACGTGGCGGTGGTGCCGTCCCGTCGTACGCGCGACCCCGAAGACGTCTCCACGGACTGGCAGGTGGATGCCTATCGCTTCGACATCCCGATCTTCGCGGCCCCCATGGACTCCCTGATGTCCCCTGAGACCGCGATCCAGCTCGGCGAGGCCGGCGGCCTGGGCGTGCTGGACCTCGAGGGCCTGTGGACCCGCTACGAGGATCCCTCCGCGCAGTTCGACATGGTCGCCGGTGCTTCGGATGACGAGGTCGTGCAGGTCATGCGTGACATCTATGCGGAGCCCATCAAGCCCGAGCTGATCCGCGATCGCATCCAGCAGCTGCGCGACGCGGGCGTCACCGCCGCCGGTTCCCTCTCGCCGCAGCGCACCCAGGAGCACTGGAAGACCGTCGTCGACGCCGGGGTGGACCTCTTCTTCATCCGCGGCACGACCGTCTCGGCGGAGCACGTCTCCACGGGCCGCGAACCCCTGAACCTCAAGCGATTCATCTACGAGCTCGACGTCCCGGTCATCGTGGGCGGCTGCGCGACCTACACCGCCGCACTGCACCTCATGCGCACCGGGGCGGCCGGGGTGCTCGTCGGCTTCGGCGGCGGGGCCTCGCAGACCACTCAGGAGACGCTCGGCATCTCCGTGCCGCTCGCGAGCGCCGTGGCGGATGTCGCCGCCGCGCGCCGCGACTACATGGACGAGTCCGGCGGCCGCTACGTGCACGTCATCGCCGACGGTGGCCTGGGACGTTCCGGCGATCTGGTCAAGGCCATCGCCTGCGGCGCCGACGGTCTCATGGTCGGGGCGGCCCTGGCCCGCGCCGAGGAGGCCCCCGGTCGTGGCCATCACTGGGGCAGCGAGGCGCACCACCCGACGCTGACCCGCGGCCACCGCGTCGAGGTCAGCACCGTGGCACCCCTCGAGCAGATCCTGTTCGGCCCCTCGATCGCGGCCGACGGCAGGACCAACCTCGTCGGAGCCCTGCGCCACGCGATGGCCACCACCGGCTACCTCGACCTCAAGGAGTTCCAGCGGGTCGAGGTCGTGACCACCGCATGACCTCGGGGCCGATGGCGTGATGAGTGTGCTGTCCGCCCTCGGCGACGACGCCGGGAGCGCAGGCGGCACCGAACCCCGGTGGCGCCAGACGGTGCGCCGCCCGCTCGTGGTGCTGGTGCTCGGACTGGTCGCCACGGCGGTGGTCCTGCTGCTGCTGTTCGTGCCGTTCTACCTGTACGGCTTCCCTCCCGGACAAGCGCTGGTGTGGGGGATCCTGGACGGCCCGGGCTCGCTCCTTCCCAGCAGAATCCAATGGTGGTTGAGAGACCACACGTTCATCGCTCTGCTGATCCTCTCCGGCCTCGTGCTCGTCGTCGTGCCCTGGTACGTCGCGGACGTCCGGCAGCGAGCGGAACGGCGCCTGCAGAACGCGGGATCGGCGCAGGCCTCGGGGGTCTCGACCTCGGCCGGGATCTCCCGGGAGCGACGGAGGACCTCGGTCGTGTTCACCGAGGACGGCCGCGTCGAGAGACCGGTCGGAGCGCCGGACGGCGCGGCCCGGTACAGCGTCGCGGACCTGAGGGCGATGGCCCGGGCGTCCGGCATCCCGTGGAAGAGCGCCTACGGGACCGCAGGCGGCGCTCGTGCTGTCCTCGAGATTCTCGGGGCCGTGCACGCTGGCACGACGGCGTCCTCGACGTCGTTCTCGACGTCGGACTCGACCTCTACCTCGACGTTCACGTCCACGTCCACGTCGGACTCGACCCCGGCGGGGGAACGGACCCGGGCTACGGCTCCGGAACGGACCTCGTCCCCGGAACGAGCCTCGACCCCGGCTCCTGCTCCGAGCTCTTTCTCCGAGGGCTACGCGGCACCGTCCCGTGTCCCCGTCGATGGATCGACGACGTGGCGCGGATCGGCGCCGACCGGAGCGGGCGACGATGCCGCAGCCGCAGCCGCAGCCGCAGCCGCAGCCGCAGCCGCAGCCGCAGCCGCTGGCGGCGTCGCGACGTCCAGCGCGTCTGTACCGTTCAGCGCGACCACGAGCTCGACGCCGTTGTGGACTGGCGCATTCACGTCGTCGGGGTCGGTCTATACCCCGACCTCCCTCTACGATGCCGAGCGCGCAGAACGGTCGGTGCTGGGCACGGATTCAGAGGAGGACGCGGAGGAGGCCGAGGGCGAGGTGGAGGATCGATGAGCGAGTTCAGCGGTGAGCTTCCCGTTCTGAGCAGTGAACCTCCGACGAAGCGGCGGTTCCGGATCGTCCCGGTCGCGCTGCTGCTGTCCGCGGCGGGCGCCCTGTACGCCTACGCCCCGCTGTACGGGCTGCGTCTCGGCCCGAGGGTGCTGGATGACCTGCGCTATCTCGTCCTCGATCTGCGCAGCGGATTCCTCGCCCTGCTGATCGGGTTGTTCGTCCTGTTCGCGGCCCCTTTCCTGCTCAGCCGACTCAGCCGCCGCGGAGCAGGCGGTCGCCGGGGGAGAGCTCACGTGGGTTCCGCCGGAACACGGAGGGCCTCGGGAACACGGAGGGCCTCGGGATCAGGGCGAGCCTCGGGATCTGAGAAGAACGCGGGATCAGGGAGGTCCAGCGGGCCGATCTTCAGCAGCGGTTCCTCCGAGGACCAGATCGCTGTGCCCTCCATGACGCTGCGCGAGATGGGTGCTGGAGAGCGCTGGGAGATGGCTGAGGCGCTGGGGATCCCGTGGAGGGACGAGCTGATCCTCGACCATGCATCCTGGGATACGGCATGCCGCGAGGCCATCGCCCAGGAGGCAGAGCGCCTCCGCCGATGACACGATGCTGAGGCGTTTCCCGGCGCATCCGTGGGTGCTGTGCAGGACGCGATGAATAGGCTGTGCAGGACGTGAAGATCGGGCTGTGCTGGACGCGGCGAAAAGGGGAGAGGGCAGGGGTATGGAATTCGTCATCCTGATGATCTTCGTGATCGTCATCATCAAGGTCGCGAGCGCGTTCCTGGGCGGAGAATCGCGGAAGTCCGCGGATCGGCCGTCGCCCACGGGGAAGACGAGGAAGGACTCGTGGCCGGCGCCTCGGCGAGCGGCAGGTGCGCGCTCCACCACCCAGCGTTCCACCCCTACCCAGGAGACGCCTGCGCGCTCTCCCCAGCGTCCGTCGGACTCCGAGCAGCAGGCCCGCGACCCTGAGATCTGGGAGACGCTGAGCTACTCGAAGAGCGGCGAGGCGAGGCGTGGGCCGGCGGGTCGTGACTCGGTGGTGCCGGAATTCCGTTTCGGCGGCTTGCAGGACGACGTGAAGGAGCGCGGGGAGTTCCGGGAGCAGCTGCACGAGCTGTACCGGGACGACGATGTGGACGACGCCGAGTCGCCTTCCCCTCCCGCCGCGCCTGCCCCTCCCGCCGGGCCTGCAGCGCCTGCAGCGTCTGCCGTGCCCCCGAGAACCGAGGACGAAGTCCCCAGCGCGTCCTCGGAGCACGGCGCCCGGACGCCAGAGGCTGCCGAGCAGGAGCGCGCCGCGGCCTCGGCTACGGCGTCGGCTACGGAGTCGACCGTGGCGATGACCACGACGTCGACCACGGCGAAGACCGCGGACGTAGATCTCGGGACGACGCCCTCGGGTGCGGGTCCGAGCTCCTCGGGATACACCTACTCATCGATCGGGTCGGTGTACACCTCGACCTCGGTCTACTCGAGCTCCTCAGCACTGGGCCCGAACTCTGCGGAGCCGGCTGAGGCGGTGGACGGCCCAGAATCTGCTGGCGAGGCCGAGGGAACGACCGGCGACGCCACCGAGGGGGACCGACCGGCGAGGTCCTGAACCGCCCCGGCAGATCGGCAGGCCGCGGGGACGGGTCCCAGGTGTCGATGCCCGAGTCGCGACGTGGCGCCGTGGGCGGTCAGCGGGGCGAGGACGCCACCAGCGCGATGAGGCCCCAGATGGTCAGCACCAGCGCCGCGAGGCCGAGGATGATCGGGAGCACGATGCCGACACCGAAGCTGACGGCGGTGCTCGTGAAGCCGAGCTCCGACAGGGCGACGGCGTCGGTGCCCTCGCAGTTCACCGAGACCTCCTGGGTCGAGCTCACCATGATCTCGTGCACCTCGTAGTAGGCGACGCCGTCGACGGTGCCCGGCGAATAGGTGCGGTCGCCGGCTTCGACGTCGACATCCGTTCCGTTGATCGTGCAGGAGACGGAGTCGAGATCGTCCGCGGGAACGGCAAGAGTGTACGAGGACCAGGAGGAGGCCTCGAAGGAGTCGCTGCCGGGATCGAGGGGAGTGAGCTCCATGGAGCCGATGCCGGAGACCATCAGCGCGATGAACCCCGCGACGAACGGCATGACGAACAGCCCGACCCCGTTCGCGAGGATGCCGAGTATCCCGAACACCAATCGCTTGACACCGCGGCGCTTGCGAGGCGGCGCTGCGTACCCGTAGGACGACTGGTACATCATGTTCTCCCCCGTGGCCTTCTGCTCCGCATGGTCGCGCGGAGATGTCCGATGGTGCCTCGACGTGCCCGAGGCAGGTCGGGGCCGCCCGGCCCCGTGGCGGGACCGGTGATGGTCAGGACCGCACGCGCGCGATGATCCCCCAGATCAGCAGCCCGAACGCGAGGATTCCGAGACCGATCGGGATCACGAGGCCGACGCCGACGCCGATGAGCGTCCCGATCAGGCCGATATCGGAGACTGCGATGTCGCTGGCGCCGTCGCAGGTGATCGTGACCTCCTGGTCGTCGAGGACCTGGAGGCTGCCCACCTCCGTGTACTCGACACCGTCGACGGTCGTGGTCACGGAGGAGACGTCAGGCTCCCATTCGACGTCCGAGCTGCCGTCGACCGAGCATGACACCGAGGCAGCCTCGGAGGTCGGAACGGACACGTAGTACAACGAGGTCACCGAGGCGTCGAGGGTGGCGGGCGATCCGCCCGTCGACACCGGAGTCGACGACATCACGGCGAAGGCCGCGACGATGGCGCCGGCGACCAAGGGCATCACGAGCAGGCCGATGCCGTTGGCGATGATCCCCAGGATCCCGAAGATGATCCTCTTCAGTCCACGTTTCTTGCGCGGTTCCTGATACATGCCATAGGACGCCTGATACGCCATCTGTTCCCCCTCGATACGTCGTGGTCGATGTCCAGAAGACTACGGGGAGCACGGCGATCTCGAGATGGGGAGCACTGCCCATGCGGAGAGGAGTGCAGGCGGACAGGCCTCAGGCGGCGCCGCGCGTCTCAGGCGGCGCCGCGCGTCTCAGGCGGCGTCGCGGGTCTCAGACTTTGCCGCGGGTCTCAGGCGTCGCTGCGGGCCACAGCGACGGCCTGCTGCGCGATGGACAGCTCCTCGTTCGTGGGCACGATCATCACGAGGGTCTTCGAGGCGGGCGTGGAGATGACCCGGGCCTCCTTGCTGCGGGTCGCGTTCGCCTCGAGGTCGAGCTCGATACCCAGATCCTCGAGACCGGTCAGCAGACGCTCACGCACCATCGGCACATTCTCGCCGATGCCGGCGGTGAACGTCAGCACATCCAGTCCGCCGAGCACGAAGGTGTAGGAGCCCAGGTACTTGCGCAGCCGGTGCACGTACACGTCGGTGGCGAGGATGGCCGCCTCATCACCCGCCTCGACCGCTGTGGTGATGTCGCGGAAGTCGCTCATCCCGCACATGCCCTGCATGCCCGAGCGCTTGTTGAGGATGTCGTCGATCTCGGCGGGGCCGATGCCTGCACGTCGGTGCAGGTGGAAGTAGATGGTCGGGTCGATGTCCCCGGTGCGGGTGCCCATCACGAGGCCTTCGAGCGGGGTGAGCCCCATGGAGGTCTCCACGGCTCGGTCGCCGAGGACGGCGGAGGCCGAGGCGCCGTTGCCCAGATGCATCACGATCTGCCGCAGCTCGCTCACGTCGCGGCCCTGAGAGGCCAGGCGTTCCGAGACGGCCCGGGAGACGTACTGGTGGCTGGTGCCGTGGGCGCCGTAGCGGCGCACCTTGTATTCGGCGGCGATCTCACGGTTCAGGGCGTAGTTCGCGGCGGCCTCGGGGAGCCCGGTGAAGAAGGCGGTATCGAACACGGCGATGTGGGGCACGTCGGGGAGCAGTTCCTTCGCCCCGTCGATTCCGGAGACCGCCGCATAGTTGTGCAGCGGCGCGAGCTTGCCGAGGTCCTCGATGTCCCAGCGCACCTGGTCATCGATGAGCACGGGCTCCGCGTAGCGGGCGCCGCCCTGGACCACCCGATGGCCGACGGCGCGGATCCTGTCGTCGGCCAGGGACAGGCCTACGTCCGCGAACAGCGACTCGACGATCTTCATGCCGGCGGCGTGATCGGGCACCGGCCCCTCGACGCTGGACTCCTTCGCGCCCGCCGCGATGGACGCGGTGCCCTGCTCCTGGCCGACGCGCTCGACGATGCCGGCGGCGTCGACCGTTCCCGTGTCCGGGTCCAGCAGCTGGAACTTCAGGGACGACGAGCCCGAGTTGATGACGAGGACCCGGGCGTCGGCGGTGGAGTCGGCGGCACCAACGGCAACAGCGGCATCGGTGGTGGGGGAGGAATCGGTCATAGGGCTGGGTCAGCTCCTCAGCGGTGAGGTCGGTGGTCGGCGTCGGTGATCAGCGGGTCGGTGACCAGCGGATGGGTGATCAGCCGGTGGGTGAAGCGTGGGAGGTGGAGGAGGCGTCGGGTGCGGAATCGGCCTGGGCCTGGATGGCGGTGATGACGACGGTGTTGATGATGTCGTCGACCAGGGCGCCGCGGGAGAGGTCGTTGACCGGCTTGTTCAGACCCTGCAGGACGGGGCCGATGGCGATCGCTCCGGCGGAGCGCTGCACCGCCTTGTAGGTGTTGTTGCCGGTGTTGAGGTCGGGGAACACGAACACCGTGGCGCGGCCGGCGACGGAGGAGTCCGGGAGCTTGGTCTTGGCGACCGAGGCGTCCACGGCGGCGTCGTACTGGATCGGTCCCTCGACGTCGAGCTGCGGGTTCGCCGAGCGGACCAGCTCGGTGGCCTCGCGCACCTTGTCCACGTCGGCCCCGGTCCCGGAGGTGCCGGTCGAGTAGGAGAGCATCGCGATCCGCGGGACCACGCCGAACTGCTCGGCGGTCGCGGCGGACTGCGCGGCGATGTCGGCGAGCTGCGCGGCGGTCGGGTCGGGGTTCACGGCGCAGTCGCCGTAGACCAGCACGCGGTCCTCGAGAGCCATCAGGAACACCGAGGAGACGATCTGCGCACCGGGCTTGGTCTTGATGATCTCGAAGGAGGGTCGGATGGTGTGCGCGGTCGAGTGGGCCGCGCCGGAGACCATGCCGTCGGCCTCGCCGAGCTGCACCATCATGGTGCCGAAGTAGGAGACGTCCTGGATCTTCTCGCGGGCCTGCTCGAGGGTGACGCCCTTCTTGGCCCGCAGCCGGGCGTACTCCGCGGCGTACCGCTCGACGTGCTCCTCGGACTGCGGGGACACGATCGTCGCCTCGGAGATGTCGTGGCCCAGCTGGGAGGCCTTGGCACGGATCTGGTTCTCGTCGCCGAGGAGGATCAGATCGGCGACGCCTCGAGCCAGGATGGCCTCGGCGGCGGCGATGATGCGCGGATCCTCGCCCTCGGGCAGCACGATGGTCTTCTTCTCGCCGCGGGCGCGGGCCAGCAGCTCGAACTCGAACATCATCGGCGTCACCACCTCGCTGCGACTCACCTCGAGCGCTGCCAGCACGTCGGCGGTGGGCAGATGCTCGGCGACGGCGCGGCGCGCGGCGTCCATCTTCTGCGGGCTGCCGACGCTCAGGCGACCCCGCGTGCGGGCGACCTTCACGGCGGTGTCGAAGGTGGACAGGTCGGTGGCGATCACGGGCAGGTCCTGCTGGACGCCGGAGATCAGGCGGCCCACCTCCTCGGGCACGTCGTAGCCACCGGTCAGCACGATCGAGGAGAGGGCGGGGAAGGTGCCGGACTGCTGCGCCATGATCAGGCCGGGCAGCAGGTCGTAGCGGTCACCGGGAGCGATCACGGTGCAGTTCTCGGTGAGCCGGCTCAGCACGTTGGGCAGGCTCATCGCCGCGATCACCGTGCCGATGGCCACGCGGTCCATCCATTCCGGGTTGCCCTGGAGGAGGGAGCCGTCCACGGCGTTCTTCACCTCCTGCACCGTCGGCGCCATGATCACTGGATTCTCAGGGATCACCGAGACGAGGGCGCCGTCGGCCAGGGCCGCGTCGGACTTCGCGGACACGGCGGTGCGGATCGCCTCGAGGGAATCGGCCTCGGCCCGGTTGACGACCACAGCGATGGGGGAGGCGTGGTGACCGGTGAACTCGCTGAGGGAGACCGCGGCGAGAGCGGCGATCTGATCCGGACTGCGGTCCAGGCCCGACAGCACGATGACGACGGGGGCGCCCATGTTGGCGGCCACCTCGGCGTTGAAGCCCAGCTCGGTGGGATTGGCGAGGTCGTCGTAGTCGCTGCCGAGGACCACGAGCATCGAGAACCGCTCGGCCAGCTCGCGATAGCGGCTGAGGATGCGCTCATGGGCGGTGTCGGGATCGGACAGCACCAGCTGGTGGTCCACGCCGATCGCGTCGTCGTACTCCTGGTCCACTGCTGGATGGCTGGTCAGGAGGTCGACGGCATAGTCGCGCGCACGGTCGGCCTTGACGACGGGGCGGTACACCCCGACGCGATCGGAACGGGAGGCGAGGGCTTCGAGCAGACCGAAAGCCACCATCGACTTCCCGGTCATTCCCTCTGGACTGGCGATATACACACTCTGAGTCACAGGTGCCAGCATAGGCGCGAGCAGCGACCCGGCGTCGGGACCTCCGGCCCAGCGCCCTGCGCATCGTGTCCGTGGGCGTCCGGGCCCTGCGCACCCGGGCGACGTCGCACAGATCTCGTTCCTGCGGCCCACTGTTCCAGGCCGCATCCCAGGTGCGGCTCGTACGATGGCCCGCATGCTCCGCGTCGCCCTCCGCCCCTATTTTCTGGGGCTGCTCGCCCTGATGGTGGTGGCGACCCTTGTGTGCGGTCTGCTCGCCACCTGGCAGTGGGACCGCGCGCACCGGGCGATGAGCGACCAGGCCGCCGGCGCTCAGGAGCTGGGCGACATCCGCGAGGTGGTCGATATCGGCGGCGCCGTCACGAACGAGATCGTCGGCGACATCGTCACCGCGACCGGGCAGTTCGACGCGGAGGAGCAGATCATCGTGCCCGGCCGGTCGATCGACGGCCAGGACGCCGTGATCATCGTCGCCGCGCTGCACGTCCCGCTCGAGGACGGCACCGACGCCCTGCTTCCGGTGGCGCGCGGCTGGGTCGCGGCCGACGCCGTCACCGGACCCGACGGCGAGCTGGATCCCTCGCTCGCCCCGCCGGTGCCGGAGGGCGACGTCGTGGTCTCCGGACGCCTGGAGGCCAGCGAGGCCGCAGCCGGCGGCATCGAGGACGGCGTCGCCGGGGAGATCGCCACGCCCCTGCTGGTCAACGTCTGGGGCTCACCGATGTACTCCGGCTATCTCGCCGATGTGGACCCGATCGACGGCCTGAACCCGATGCCGGAGGCGCAGTCCGCGTTCTCCAAGGGACTGAACTGGCAGAACATCGGCTACTCGATGCAGTGGGTCCTGTTCGGGGCGTTCTTCCTCTACCTGTGGTGGCGCAGCGTGCGCAGCGTGCACCTCGATGAGCTCGAGGACCAGCGCGAGGCCATGCTGGAGTCCCTGGAAGGTGGCCCCGCGGCTGCGTCCGACGAGACGTCGTCGGAGGGGACCTCGTCCGACGAGCCGTCTCTCACCGAGAACTCGTCTGCGGAAGGCGCCGCCCTCCGGGGACCCTCCGCGCTGAGCTCCGCCACTCTGGGGTCCTCCGCCTCGAGCTCGTCGAACCCGAGCTCTTCCACCCCGGCCTCCTCGCAGGCCGCCCCTGCTTCCGACAAGGACGTGTGACCCGTGCCCACTACCCGCCCCCTGGATGAGGTCGCCGTCAGGACCTCCTTCGCCCGCTTCCGCGTCGCCTCGATCGTGGAGGGCATCGCCCTGCTCGTGCTCGTGTCGATCATGATCATGAGGTACGTCGTGTTCGGTGGCGATGCCCCGTTCACCAGCACGTCCGATACCTGGACCTCGATCTCCAAGTCCTGGTCCCCGATCCACGGCCTGATCTACATGATCTACGTGGTCCTCGGCTTCGACCTGTGGGTGAAGATGCGCTGGCGGCTGCCGCGCATGGCGCTGCTCATGTTCTTCGGGGTGATCCCCGTGCTGTCCTTCTTCGGGGAGCGCTGGACACACCAGGCCGTGGAGTCCGACCTCAAGCACCGCCCCACCGTGCAGGACGGCGAGGCCGCCACCAGGAACCGCGAGGGCTGAGACCTCCTCGCGTGCGTCGCCCGCGTCGGCCTGCCCCGCCCAGGGAGGGTGGGCGCGGCGTCGCGGAGAACGGTCGGGAGGACGAACACGATCTCGGGCTCGACGTCGGGCTCGACGTCGGGCGTGACGTCCCGCGTGACGTCGGGCGTGACGAGTATTGCCTCCACCATGGACGGGCAGAGATGCATCGGAGTCGTGCGCGCCCGTAGACTCAGCCAGGTGAATGACACCGACCAGCGCCCCGTCCTCGTCGTCGACTTCGGCGCCCAGTACGCACAGCTCATCGCCCGCCGCGTGCGGGAGGCCCGGGTCTACTCCGAGGTCGTCCCGCATTCGATGCCGGCGACGGAGATCCTGGCCAAGCAGCCGCGTGCGATCATCCTCTCCGGAGGGCCCAGCTCCGTCTATGCCGAGGGCGCCCCGCGCCTGGATCCGGCACTGCTCGAGGCCGGCGTCCCGGTGCTCGGGCTCTGCTACGGCTTCCAGTCGATGGCCGCGGCTCTCGACGGCACCGTCGCCCCGACCGGAGTGCGCGAGTACGGCGCCACGCGGCTCGAGGCGCTCGACGGCTCCTCGCATCTGCTCAGCGCGCAGGACCTCCAGCAGAACGTGTGGATGAGCCACGGCGACTCCGTGACCGCAGCGCCTGAGGGCTTCGAGGTCATCGCGACGTCCTCCGGCAGCCCCGTCGCCGCCTTCGAGAACACCGAGAAGCAGCTCTACGGAGTGCAGTGGCACCCCGAGGTCGGTCACTCCGACCGCGGTCAGGAGGTCCTCGAGAACTTCCTGCACCGCGGCGCCGGCATCGCGCCGTCCTGGACCACCGGCAACGTCATCGAGGAGCAGCTCGAGCGGATCCGTGCCCAGGTGGGCGAGGGCTCCGCGATCTGCGGCCTCTCCGGCGGCGTCGACTCCGCCGTGGCCGCGGCTCTCGTGCAGCGTGCCATCGGCGATCGCCTCACCTGCGTGTACGTGAACCACGGCCTCATGCGCCAGGACGAGTCCGAGCAGATCGAGCAGGCCTTCGGCGACTCCACCGGCGGCGCGAAGCTCATCATGGTCGACGCCGAGGAGCAGTTCCTCACCGCGCTCGCCGGGGTCACCGATCCCGAGACCAAGCGCAAGATCATCGGGCGCGAGTTCATCCGCACCTTCGAGCAGGCCCAGGCGGAGATCCTGCGCGAGCAGGGCGTCGTCGAAGGCGAGGGCGCTGAGGCGCATGCCGAACAGAAGGCGTTCCTGGTGCAGGGCACCCTCTACCCGGACGTCGTGGAGTCCGGCGGGGGCGACGGCGCGGCGAACATCAAGAGCCACCACAATGTGGGCGGGCTGCCGGAGGACCTCTCCTTCGAGCTGGTCGAGCCGCTGCGGGCCCTGTTCAAGGATGAGGTGCGCGCCGTCGGCTCCGAGCTGGGCCTGCCCGATGAGATCGTCTGGCGCCAGCCGTTCCCGGGCCCCGGGCTGGGCATCCGGATCATCGGCGAGGTCACCAAGGAGCGCCTGGACATCCTGCGCGCGGCCGACGCGATCGCCCGCGCCGAGCTCACCGCCGCCAGCCTGGACCGCACCATCTGGCAGTGCCCCGTGGTGCTGCTGGCCGATGTGCGCTCCGTGGGCGTGCAGGGCGATGGCCGCACCTACGGTCACCCCGTCGTGCTGCGCCCCGTCACCAGCGACGACGCGATGACCGCCGACTGGGCCAAGGTGCCCTACGACGTGCTCTCGCGGATCTCCACCCGCATCACCAACGAGGTCAACGAGATCAACCGCGTCACCCTCGACATCACGAGCAAGCCCCCGGGCACCATCGAGTGGGAGTGACGGCACCACCCGTCACCATTTTGTGAGCTGGGGACCTATGTTCGTCGGAACATAGGTCCCCAGCTCACATTAGTCCGGGGTCCGGGGTCCGGGGTCCGGGGTCGGTGCTCGGCGTTCGGGACCGGTGCTCGGCGCACGGGTCCGGCGCTGGCGAGTCAGGCGCGCGCAGCTCAGGCCGTCGGCGGCTCGAGGAGGCGCGAGGGATGCGCGGCGGCGGAGGAGTGCCAGGACTGCGTGCGCTCGTAGGTCTCCCAGCCCATCGACTCGTACAGGCCGTCGGCCCCGGTGGGGGAGTCGTTGTCGACCTCGAGGTCCACGTGGGTGCGGCCGCGCTCGGCGGCGTCGCGGGTCGCGGCGCGCAGCAGGGACTTCGCGATGCCATGGCCGCGAGCGCTGCGGTGCACCCCCAGGTATTCCAGGTAGGTGCCCTCGCCGAGGGAGGCCGTCGCGGGCATCTTCGCCGCGACGAGCCCGCCGGCGGGGAGCCACTGCCCCTCGTGCTCGGTCTCGGCGATCCACCAGTGGTCCCAGGCCGCTTCGTCCGGGCTCTCGATGAGGCGCTGGACGAACTCGGCGAAGGACTCCCGGTAGGAGTTGAAGTGATCGGCGAAGGACTCCTCGAGCATCCGGTGCACGGTGCGCACGTCCTGGGCGACGGGCAGCCCGGAGCTGTGGCGGTGGACCGGGCGCACGCGGGTGCCCTCCCGTGGCGCCGGGGTGGAGCTCGCTTCGTCGGCGGTGACGGGCCGGCGCATGTGCAGCCAGGTGCGCACCATGTCGTAGCCGGCGGCGGCGAGCAGCCGGCCGCGGTCAGTGTCCAGCTCGTTGGCGTCGCAGGAGAGCTGGGTCGACTCCAGCCCGCGATGGCGGGCGAAGGAACCGCCGACCTCGACCGCCCAGTCGAGCAGGGCGGTGGCGAGGGCGTCGCGATCCGGGACCTCGGTGTCGATCACGAACTGCAAGTTGGTGCGGCCGGAGGCGCGATCCTCGAGGGCGATCCAGGCGACCGGGGCGCGATCCAGGTCGGGGGAGCCGTCGTCGGCCTTCTCGACCACGACCAGCTGGCGGCGGGACCACGACTTCAGGCCGACCATGCGTGAGCGCAGCCCCTCGACGTCGGCCGCGCCGTCCGGGGTGTGGCGACGGATGCCCGCCGTCACGAGTGCGGCGATCGGTTCGACGTCTATCTCGAGCGGCAATCGCGTGGTCAGCCGTCCCTGGAGGGAAGGAGGGATCGTGGGCGGGAAATGATCGACGAGGAGCACCGGTTCATGGTGCCATGCGGGACCCCGCCAGGTCAGGAGAAGGCGGCGGGATGGGGAGAAGGGATACACGATCGAGAGCTTCCGGACCTCCCTCGCGGGCGGCGAGCGGGTGCGGATCGGGATCACGTCGGGCAGGGTGCGAGAAGCCCGCACCGGCGTTCCGGTACGGGCTTCTCGAGGGGCCGACGGGGCGAGCCGTCGGGAGGTGTCAGCGGTCCGAGGACCGCACCAGCTGATCGTCCGCGTCCGTGCCGGCGTCCGTGTCCGTACCGTCTTCCGAGTCCGGAGCGTCGTCGGAGGCCGCGACGGCGACGAGCTCACCGGTGCGGGCATGAGCCTCCTGCGGCTCGGTGCCGGTGCCGGCGAAATCGGCTGCGGCGTCCGTGGCGGGCTGCGCCGCCGTCTCCTCGGCCGTGTGCAGGGTGTCCCGCAGGGGCACCTGCCTGACGAACAGCGACAGCACCAGGGCGATGGCCACGAAGGGCAGCGCGGTCAGGAACACCATGTGCATGGCGTCGCCCATGCCCATCCGGATCGGGTCCACGAGGAACGCGGGGAGCTTCTCGAGGGCGGCGGGGTCGAGCACTGCGGACTCCAGCGCCGAGCTGTCGATCTCTCCGCCGGACTGCTGGAGCGCGGCCATCTGCTCGGCGGGGATCTTCTCGAGCTGCGCCTGGATGGAGGTGGCCATCTGCGCGGTCATCACGGTGCCCAGCACAGCGGTGCCGATCGTGGAGCCGATGTTGCGGAAGAACTGGATCGCCGCGGTCGCGACACCCAGCTCGCGCTGGGCCACGACGTTCTGCACCACCAGCGTGTACACCTGCATCGACAGGCCCAGACCCAGACCGATGACGATCATCGCCGCCGTCAGCTTCAGCTGCGAATCGCCGTACTGCATGCGGGACAGCAGCCAGTAACCGGCCACCAGGACGACTCCGCCCAGGATCAGGAATCCCTTGTAATGCCCGGTCTTCGAGATGAGCAGACCGACCAGGATGGAGGTGACGATCATGGCCACTGACAGCGGGATGAGGATCGCGCCGGAGTTGGTGGCGGAGACGCCCATGACGCCCTGGGCGTAGACGGGGATGTAGATGATCGCGCCGAACATGGCCACGGCGATGGCGAAGGACGCCGTCACGGACAGCGCCACGATCGGGCGCAGCAGCAGGTGCATCGGCAGCAGCGGCTCGGCGACCCTGGTCTCGATGACCACGAAGGCGATGAGGAAGACCGCGGCGATCGCATACATGCTGATGATGACCGAGGAGTCCCAGGCGTAGTCCCCGCCGCCCCAGGTGGTCGCGAGCAGGGCGATGACCATGCCGGGCGTCAGGGTGAGCATCCCCAGGAAGTCGACCTTGCCGTGCTGGGTCTCCGTGCTGAGGTGCAGGAACCGCAGGATGAACGCGAAGGCGACGACGCCCACGGGGAGCATCAGGTAGAACAGCCAGCGCCAGCCGAAGTTGTCGGTGACGGTGCCGCCGAGGAGCGGCCCCACCACGGAGCTCACACCGAAGACGGCGCCCATCATGCCCTGGTACTTGCCACGCTGGCGGGGCGGGATGATGTCACCGATGATCGTCTGGCTCAGCGGCATGAGCGTGCCCATGCCGAGCCCCTGCACGGCGCGGGCGAAGACCAGGAACCAGAAGTCCGTGGCCATGCCGGCCAGGATCGAGCCGATCATGAACACGGCGAGGCCGCCGAGGTAGAACCAGCGGCGTCCGTACAGGTCGGAGAGCTTGCCGACGATCGGCACCGCGACGGCGGAGACCAGCATCGCCGCGGTGGCGATCCAGCTGTAGTGCTCCACGCCGCCGAGCTCGGCCACGATGCGGGGCATCGCGGGGCCGACGATGGTCTGGGACATCGAGGCGACGAACATTCCGAGCATGAGGCCGACGAAGACGAGCTTGCCCTGTCGGTCGAGGCCGGTGAAGGCCTGGGGGTCGGGGGTGCCGGGGCCGGATGCGCCGGTGCTGGATCCGGTGGTGCCGGGCGCAGGGGTGCCGGACGCCGCCACAGGGGTCGATGCTGTGCTCACTGAGCTCCTCGGAGGAACGGACGGAAGGATGGGGGAGATTCTCGGGCGGGAAGATCTCGTCCGACGGCCGCAGCGCATCCTTGAGCCTCGACCGGGCCACTCTAGCGAACTGTTGCATTGACTGCACTATTTTATCGAGTGCAGATCCTGTGATGTGCCGGACCTACGATGGGGGCGTGAACGCCTCCTCGTACCCTTCCGTCCCTCCCGACCCGCTCGTGGAGGAATCCGATGACGCCGGCGACGACCGACTCGGACTGCGGGAGACGAAGAAGCGTCAGACCCGCCTCGCGATGCACCGGGCGGCGGTCGAGCTCGTCGCCGAGCACGGCTTCACCCCGGTGACGGTCGAGATGATCGCCCGGAGGGCCGGGGTCTCCACCCGCACCTTCTTCAACCACTGGGTCACCAAGGACGCCGCGGTGCTCGGCGTGGTCCCCGGGGAGTCGCGGGAGATCGCCGCGAGCCTCCGGGCCGAGCTCGAGGTGCACGGGCCGCGCGACGCCCTGCGGCACGTGCTGCGCGACGTGCTCGCCGGCATCCCGGCGGACCCGGAGCTGCGCGACCTCAAGAAGCAGGTGATGAGCAAGGAGCCGCGGCTGCACACGATCTCCTCCGGCAACCTCATCGAGGTGCAGTCGGAGCTGGTCGAGGTGCTCACCGAGGCCATGGACGGGGAGGACGCCCGCATGCGCGCGGTCATCGTCGTGCAGGTGGGCTTCGCCCTCACTCGCAGCGCCTTCGGCTTCTCCATGTCCACGGGTATGGATTTGCCCTCGGCCTACGACCGCGTGATCGAGCTCTACGACGCGGGTCTCCAGGACGACTGACCGCGCCCGGAGCCCGTGCGGGTTAGCGCACCAGGTGGCCGAGTCCGCTGTCCCAGCCGCGACCGTCGGTCAGGCGCTCGCCGACGACCCGCTCGAGACGGGTCCCGCGCGGCAGCGCGGCGGCGTCGTACGGGGGCAGTGCGTGGAAGACGAAGAACGCGGCGCCGTCCGCACCCGGTGAGGTCGACAGGATCTCCCAGCGGTCCACGAAGGCGCCGATGTTCGACTCCGTGCCGAGCTCCTCGACCAGTGCTCGGTTCATGAGCCACGAATCGCAGAGGAACTCGTGACCGAAGGCGGGGGCATCCTGCGGGCGGCCGCGGTCCCTGGAGTCGACGTGGCCTCCGGTGCCGTCGAGGCGTGCACCGCCCTCGTGGCCTGCCGTGCTGTCGTGGCCTGCCGTGCCGTCATGATCTGCGGGACCGGCGAGATCCCCGAAGCTCTCCGTGAAGTACGCGGTCGCCCGGTCGAAGGAGTCCTCGACCGCGGCCGGGTCGAGCGATCCCCGCGCGGGGATGTGCGTGCCGATCACCCAGCGCTCGCGCGCGGTGCCCTCCTCGGCGCGATGGAGGTCGAACTGCAGGCGGCCGAGGTGCACGAGGCGTCCTGCCCAGTTCAGCGCCATCCACCCCAGCTGGTGCAGGCCGAGACGACCGGTGCTCAGGCGATGCACGCGCATCTGCTGGCCGAGGTCCGCGAGCACCTCCCAGGACTGCTCCGCGGTCAGCCCCCGGGCCTCGTGCCAGGCGCGCACGGTGCTCGTGCTCACGACCAGGGCGAGGGTCGGGATGAGGCCCTCCCCGGGCGCCAGACGTGCTTGCAGCGCCGTGTGTGCGACCTTCACGGCCTCGAGGTCGACGGTCGGGACGTCCAGCCCGGCCGCGGCACGCAGCTGGTTCGCGGTGGTGGTGATCGCGGCGAGGATCTCCGCGTCGGCCGCCGCCCGCCCGAGCAGCGGAGCGAGATCCTCATGGTCCTGCCCGGTGATCCCGAGCCGCTCCAGCAGGGCGGGGGCCGACGGGGCGGTGAGCATCGTCGCGATCGCCTCGGGGGAGAGCTCGTCGGAGGCTCGGACGGAGGTCGGCGGATCACCGATGACCTGAGGGCGCGCGGCACGGCGATCTGTCATGCGCCCAGACTATCGCCCAGCGGGCTCCGACTGTGATCTGGACCGCTACGATCTCAGGGTCGAGACCACGGACCTGTCGGACAGAGCCGACGGGGGAGGAGCATCATGATGAACACCCAGGACGGCGAGCAGACGCAGGCCGACGGACAGCCCGCCCAGCAGGCGACGGCTGCGCTCAGCGCCGAGGCGACCGGGGTGCGCGATGCGTATGCCTTCGAGGGCGGCCGGATCCACCTCGGCGCGATGATCGAGGGCGAGGAGCCGAACCCCGCCGTGGCCGTGAACCTGTCCGTGGGGATGCTGAACCGTCATGGGCTGATCGCCGGCGCCACCGGCACCGGCAAGACCCGCACCCTCCAGGTGATCGCCGAGCAGGCCGCGCATGCCGGAGCCTCCGTGTTCGTCGCCGACATGAAGGGCGACCTCTCCGGCATCGCCGTGCCGGGGGAGGCGTCGGACAAGCTCTCCGCCCGTGCGGCGGAGCGCGGCCAGGAGTGGATCTCCCGCGCAGCGCCCACCGAGTTCTTCAGCCTCGGCGGCCAGGGCGAGGGCGTGCCGATCCGCACCACGGTGAGCACCTTCGGCCCGGTGCTGATGGCCAAGGTGCTCGAGCTCAACGAGACCCAGGAGAGCTCGCTGGGCCTGATCTTCCACTACGCCGACTCCCAGGGCCTGGGCCTGCTGGACCTCAAGGACCTCCGTGCCCTGATCCAGTTCCTCACCTCGGACGAGGGCAAGGACGAGCTCAAGGGCATCGGCGGCATCTCCACCTCGACCGCCGGCGTGATCCTGCGCAGCCTGACCTCCTTCGAGGCCTCCGGAGCGGACGTCTTCTTCGGAGAGCCGGCCTTCGACACCGAGAAGCTGCTGCGCAAGGCCGAGGACGGCACCGGGATCATCTCCTGCCTCGAGCTGCCGGGCGTCGCCTCGCGGCCCGCGCTGTTCTCCACGTTCATGATGTGGATGCTCGCCGAGCTGTACCAGGACCTGCCCGAGGTGGGCGACGCCGAGGTGCCCAAGCTGGTGTTCTTCTTCGACGAGGCGCACCTGCTGTTCAAGGACGCCTCCAAGGCGTTCCTCGACCAGGTCGTCCAGACGGTGCGGCTGATCCGTTCCAAGGGCGTGGGCATCTTCTTCATCACCCAGACCCCGAAGGACGTCCCCGGCGACGTGCTCGCCCAGCTCGGCAACCGGGTCCAGCACGCGCTGCGCGCCTTCACGCCCGACGACGCGAAGGCACTCAAGGCCACCGCCAGCACCTTCCCGACCTCCGAGCACGACCTGGTCGAGGTGATCCCGGCACTCGGCACCGGTGAGGCCATCGTGACCGTGATGAGCGAGGACGGCACCCCCACGCCCGTCGCGATCACGGCCGTGCGCGCGCCGGAGTCCTCGATGGATCCGGCCGGGGCCGAGGCCATCTCGGCCGCGGTGACGGCCTCGCCGCTCGCCGAGGAGTACGGGACCCCGGTGGATCGCGAGTCCGCCTACGAGATCCTCACGGCGCGGGCCGAGAAGGAGGCCGCCGCCGAGGAGGAGGCCCCTGAAGCGCCGGAGGCGAAGAGGTCCGGCGGCTCCTCGAAGGACTCCTCCCGTTCCGCGAAGAAGGATGAGGGAGGCCTGTTCGGCAGTCCTGCCGTGAAGTCGTTCCTGCGCTCAGCCGGCACCGTGCTGGGCCGCGAGGTCACGCGCAGCCTGTTCGGGACCAGGCGCCGCCGCTGACCCCGACCGCGCGCCGCTGACCCCGACCGGGCACCGTTGACCCCGACCGGGCGCTGCTGATCCCGGCTGCAGGCTCCGGCAGCTCTGCTCGCCGTCCACGCACGACAGCCCCCGAGGTGGATCCTCGGGGGCTGTCGCGGATCATCGTGCCCAGCTCACCAGAAGTAGCCGCGCCCCGCGCAGTAGGTCGCGACCTGCTTCGGCGAGAGCCAGTGATGGGACGGAAGGGATGCGGTGAGGGTCGATCCGGCCGGATCCGCCACGCGCAGGGTGCGGGCATCGGCGTCGTACCCGTCGATCGTGACGAAATGGTAGATGTCCGAGGTGTTCCCGCCCCAGTTCGGGTAGTCACCGGCGACCACCCACCAGTTGCACACCGTGGCGAAGCCGTCGTCGACGTTCGTGGTGGCGCGATCCCACAGGAGGTTCGCGTCGGCGTCGCTCGCCGTGGATCCATCCATCCACTGATCGCGATAGGTGGCTCCGGCCAGGCGGTTCGTGAGCACGGGGGAGACGGAGCCGAAGTTCGTGCCGTTGTCCGTGGTGCCGAGCTCCGCGGCGAGCGTGTCCAGGCTCGGCGGCGTCACCTTCGCGCTCAGGGCGATGGAGACAGCGGTGGGCCCGCAGTAGAAGAAGTTCGGCTGCTCCCGGTAGGTCGTCGGCAGCACCGTCTCACCCGCGGCCGTGGCGGCGGGGGCGAGCGCGGCGGTGCCGAGCCCGGCGGCTGCGGTGAGTCCGACAGCTCGGAAGAATGTTCGGCGGTCAGGTGCGGAGGTGGTCATCGGTGGCCCTTTCCCTGTGCGTCGTCGCGGTGCATCGTCCTGCGGATCTGCCGGATGTGACCGGCACCACGACGCTATGAGACGTCGGCCCGGAAGGGAAGACCGATCGGTCACCTGGCCCGTCCCGGTACGCATCGGCCGGTGCACAGGAGACGGACGACGGGCCCACGATCTGCTGAGATCGTGGGCCCGTCGGGTCACCGGCTCGTGCGAACGGGGAGGACTACTTCTTGCCCTGGTTCGCGACGGCCTCGGCGGCGGCCTTCGCGGCGACCGGGTCGAGGTACCGGCCACCCTTCTCGACGGGCTGGAAGTCCTCGTCCAGCTCGTACACCAGCGGCTGGCCGGTGGGGATGTTCAGGCCGGAGATCTCCTCGTCGGAGATGCCGTCGAGGTACTTCACCAGCGCGCGCAGCGAGTTGCCGTGGGCGGCGATCAGCACGGTCTTGCCGTCGACGAGGTCGGGCTTGATGCCCTCCTCCCAGTACGGCAGGAAGCGCTCGACGACGTCCTTGAGGCACTCGGACTTGGGCAGCTGGTCGCCGAGGTCCGCGTACTGCGGGTCCTGGTCCTGGCTGAACTCGGTGCCGAACTCGATCTCGGGCGGCGGGGTGTCGTAGGAACGACGCCATGCCATGAACTTCTCCTCACCGTACTTCTCACGGATCTCGGACTTGTTCATCCCCTGCAGGGCGCCGTAGTGGCGCTCGTTCAGGCGCCAGTCGCGCTTGACGGGGATCCAGTGACGATCCGCGGCATCGAGGGAGAGGTTCGCCGTCATGATGGCGCGACGTTGCAGGGAGGTGTGCACGATATCGGGGAGGATGCCGGCCTCCTTCAGCAGTGCGCCGCCGTTGGCGGCCTCGTCCCGGCCCTTCTCGGTGAGGGCCACGTCGACCCAGCCGGTGAACAGGTTCTTCGCATTCCAGTCGCTCTCGCCGTGGCGGAGCAGCACGAGTGTGTAGGTCATGAGGCCAGGGTACGCGGGGCCGCTGACCCACGCATATCGTGCTCGTCGGCGGGGTCGATAGTGTCGGGGCCATGACTGCTCTCGCGACCGGCCGCTTCGCCGATGTCCCTCTCGTGCTGCTCGACCTGGACGGCACGATCGTCGACTCCGGGCCGGGGATCCTCGAGGCGCTGAGCCATGCCTTCGCCCGGTGCGGCGAACCTCTGCCGCCGCCGGCCGTGCTGCGCACCTTCATCGGGCCTCCGCTGGAGGACTCCTTCTGCGGCACGCTCGGACTGGGCCGGGAGCGCGCGGAGCAGCTGCGGATCGCCTACAGCGCCTACTACCAGCAGCACGGCCTGCTTTCCGCCGTCCCGTACCCCGGCATGCCGGAGCTGATCGGCGCTCTGGTGGCCGAGGGGCGAACCGTCGCCGTCGCGACCAACAAACCGGAGACCAGCGCCCGCACGCTCCTCGCCCACCAGGGCCTCGCCGACGCCTTCGCGCTCATCGGCGGCACCGACCGGGCGGCGGGCCGAGAGGGCAAAGCGGCGGTCATCGGGAGCGTCCTGGAGCGCCTCGGTGCCACCGCCGATCGCCGTACGCCGAGCGGGATCGACGTCGTCCCAGCGGTCATGATCGGGGATCGCCTCCACGATGCCGAGGGCGCTGCCGAGCACGCTCTGCCCACTGTGCTCGTGGACTGGGGCTACGGCGGAGTCGTGGAGCGAGCCGTCGATCTGCCGCGGGCCCACAGCGTCGAGGCCCTGGGCGCGATGCTGCGCGGGTGACGCGGGTGACGCGGGTGACGCGGGTGACGCGGGTGACGCGGGTGACGCGGTGGCGGTGGCGACGCGGTGGCGGTGGCGAGTCGGCGGAGCGTCAGGCCTCGACGATGATCGTCACCGGTCCGTCGCCCACCATGCCGACCCGCATGTGGGCGCCGAAGCGGCCGGTGGCCACCTGGACGCCGCGCTCCCGGACCGCTGCGACGACCTGCTCCACGAGGGGCTCGGCCACCCCGGCCGGGGCGGCGGCGCTCCAGGAGGGGCGGCGGCCCTTGCGCACGTCGGCGTAGAGGGTGAACTGAGAGACCACGAGCACCTGCGCGCCGGCGTCGAACACCGAACGCTCGCCCTCGAGGATCCGCAGCTCGCAGATCTTGCGGGCGATCGTGGCGACCTGCTCCGGACCATCCTCATGGGTCACGCCGACCAGGGCCACCAGACCTTCGCCCGTGATCGCTCCGACCACCTCGCCGTCCACCTCGACCTGGGCACCGTCGACTCTCTGAAGCACTGCACGCATGCCCCGATGGTGGCACAGCGGAGGGTGACTCAGCACTGTGCTCCGGAGCGCTGTGCTCCCGAACCGTGCTGCGGTACAGCGCCGCAGGTCAGCGCGGCAGGATCGTGTCGATCCGTCGTTCCTGAGTGGGAGAGTCGTCCCCGCTGTCGCCGCTGTCGCCGCTGTCGCCGCTGTCCCCGCTGTCGCCGCTGCGGGGGAGCGGGATCGGCTGTGTCGAGGGGGGCGAGGGCGGCGGGCCATCCTCGGGCCACGTCGCGGGTGGATCCTGCGGTGCGAGCGTCGGCGCCGGGTTGCTGTGGGGAGCCTGCGCCGGGCCGGACTCCGTCGGCTGCGGCTGCGGCTGCGTCTGCTGCGGGGCCGGAGTCGCCTGCTGCGAGGCCTGCTGCGGAGGAGCTGAGTGCGGCTGCGGTGACGACTGAGGCTGAGGCTGAACGTACGGCTGCTGGGCAGTTGACTGCTGGTGCGGGCGCTGATCGACCGCCTGCTGCAGGGCCTGCTGAGGAGTCCGCTGGGGAGCCCGCTGCGGATGCTGCTGGAGATCCTGCTGAGGATCCCGCTGCGGGGCCTGCTCGCGGGCCAGGTTCTGCGGTGGCTGATGCTGCGGTGGCTGGTGCTGTGCGGGAGCGGAGGTCCCCGCAGGAGGGGCATGGCGGGCACTCGTCGGCCCGTGCGCGGTCGTCGAGCCCTGGGGTGCCGGGCCGCTCGGAGCACTCATCGCCGAGGGTCGGGCCGGGGAGGCGGCCGGGTTCGCCTGCTGCTGGGCGGCCAGGCGCCGGGACTCGGCTGTGCGTGCCAGGCCCACCCACTCCTCGGCCACCCGCACGATCGCCTCGGTGGCGGCTTCCCAGGATGCCTCCTGCTGGCGGTGGGGTCCGGTGGCCAGGGAGAGCACGACTCCAGCGGAGCGCAGGGCGAGCTCGGTGGGATCGACCCGATCGGAGAAGGTCGCGTGCCAGGTGCGGATGGCCTCCTCGACCCGCTCCTGCATGGCGCGGTCGATGCGGCCGGCATTGCCGTAGTCGGCGAGCACGCTGAGATGGGCGAGCAGGCAGGCGAGGTCGTCGGCCCGTCGGCCCGGACCCACGGTGTCGATGTCGAGCACGCCCACCACCTTGCCGCCCGCCACGAAGACCTGGGCTTCGTAGAAGTCGCCGTGCACCACGTCGTGCGGGCGCATGTCCATGCGCTGCTCGAGAGCGGCCAGGCCGTCCCGGATGGTGCGCACGAGGGCATCCAGCCGAGGCCCCAGCGCTGGGACGGAGGAGCTGACGATCCCGGCGTAGAAGTCCACCGAATCGGTCCATGGCGGCCGTAGCTGCACGGTGTACATCGAGGCAGGCAGCCGGTCCAGCAGGGCCACCAGGTCCTCGGCGGTGCATGCCGCGACGCCCTCATCGATGACGGCACGGGACAACGGCCTGCCGGGCAGCTCCTCGAGCACCACGAGACCGTTGTGGTGGGCGATCACCGCGGGCACGGGGACTCCGGCGGCCAGCAGGCGCTGATGGCGGTCCACGATCTCCTCGCTGCGATGAGGCTGCATGACCTTGAGGAACACGGCGTGGCCGTCCTGGCTTGCGCGCAGCACGGCGCGACGGCCGGGGCGGTAGGAGACGACGTCGATGGCGATCGGCGTCGTGGGGTCGAGGCCCAGCGTGACGCCCAGGTCGTGCAGGGTGCGGCCCACGACATCGGGGTAGCAGACCAGGGGCAGCATCGGCAGCCAGGGATCGTGGGGATAGCGCCACACACGCACATTGATGTCGCCATCGGTCATCACGAGCGTCTGCTCGGCGACATAGAGGTTCTTCTCGCGCTCGCCGATGTGGGCGCTCGCCCCGAACAGCTCCTCGCGGGCCGGGGCCTGGGGCCCGTCGAGCTCCGGCCAGGAGACCATCGTCCGGTAGAGCGCCTTCGTGCTGCGACCCGGACGGTGATCGACATGGTCCAGCTGCCAGCTGTGCAGCACGCCGCCGGAGTTGCCGACGGCTGAGCGGAGCAGCCCTCCGGCGCCGGGCCCGGTGAGAAGCTCCGAGCCGTCCTGCGTGTGTGACATAGGTGGTTTCAATCTGGTCCGAGAGGTCATCAGGCGACAGCGCCTACGATGCGTGCATGGCTGATCGTACCGATAACCTCACCAGCGGGAACCTCCTGGGTATCCCGGAGACCCTGCTGCCCGACGATTTCATCGACGTCCAGGTGACCGCGGAGCTCGCCGACGAGGACCCCCGGGTCATCGCCGCCCGCCACCCGGAGTCCCCGATGGTCTGGGCGACCCTGTCCCAGGACGCGCTCTCGGACGGCGACGACGTCGGCGCCTACGCCTTCGCCCGCACCGGCTACCACCGCGGTCTGGACGCGCTGCGCCGCGCCGGCTGGCGAGGCCAGGGGCCGATCCCCGCCTCCCACGCCCCCAACCGCGGATTCCTCCGCGCCCTGGCGATGCTGGGGGAGACCTCCCGCCGGCTCGGCGACGAGGAGGAGGCGGACAGGGTCACGGCCTTCCTGCGCGAGGCGGACCCCAGCCTGCTGGGCTGAGCATCCACAATGCCGAGCATCCGCGGAGCCGAGCATCCTGGGCGCTGAACGCTCCGCCGAGCTGAGCACTCCACGGATCCGACGGGCCGGATGAACCGGCTCGGACCATGCCGGGCCGCCCCACCGGGGCCGCCCGGCATGGCACAGCTCACCGTGCGGGACGTGTCCAGGCGATGCCCTGCCCACGCTTGGTACGATCCACGCGTCCAGATACCGCTCGCCCAGGAGTTGCCATGCCCGCCGTCGTGATCGTCGGAGCCCAGTGGGGAGACGAGGGGAAGGGCAAGGCCACCGATCTCCTCGGGGAGAACGTGGACTATGTCGTCAAGCCCAACGGCGGCAACAACGCCGGCCACACCGTGGTGGTGGACGGTGAGAAGTTCGAGCTGAAGCTCCTTCCCGCCGGCATCCTCTCGCCGCAGGTCACCCCGGTGATCGGCAACGGAGTGGTGGTCAACCTCGAGGCGCTGTTCGAGGAGATCGGCATGCTCAAGGCGCGCGGGGTGGACACCTCCCGCCTGCGCATCAGCGCCAACGCCCACATCGTCGCGTCGTACCACCAGACCCTCGACAAGGTCGCCGAGAGATTCCTCGGCAAGCGCGCCATCGGGACCACCGGCCGGGGCATCGGCCCGGCGTACATGGACAAGATCGGCCGCCTCGGCATCCGTGTCCAGGACCTCTACGACGAGTCGATCCTGCGCCAGAAGATCGAGGGCGCCCTGCGCCAGAAGAACGAGCTGCTGGTCAAGCTGTACAACCGGCGCGCCGTCGAGGTCGACCTGATCATGGAGGAGCTGCTCCAGTACGCCGAGCGCGTGCGCCCCATGGTCGTGGACACCACCGAGCTGCTGAACTCGGCTCTGGATCGCGATGAGGTCGTGCTCATGGAGGGCGGCCAGGCCACGTACCTGGACGTCGACCATGGCACATACCCCTTCGTCACCAGCTCGAACCCGACCGCCGGCGGTGCCTGCATCGGAACCGGTGTGGGTCCCACCCGCATCGACCGGGTGATCGGCATCGTCAAGGCGTACACCACCCGCGTGGGCGCCGGTCCGTTCCCCACCGAGCTCGAGGACAAGTGGGGCGAGTACCTGCAGACCACCGGGGGCGAGGTCGGCGTGAACACCGGCCGCCCCCGTCGCTGCGGCTGGTACGACGCGCTGATGATCCGCCACGCGGTGCGCATCAACGGCTTCACCGACATCGTGCTCACCAAGCTCGACGTGCTCACCGGGATCGATGAGGTCCCGATCTGCACCGGGTACGACGTCGACGGCGTGATCCACCGCGACATGCCGATGACCCAGACCGAGTTCCACCACGCCGTGCCGGTCTACGAGACCCTCCCTGGCTGGAGCGAGGACCTCTCGGAGGCGCGCACCTTCGAGGAGCTGCCGGAGAACGCGCGCAATTACGTGCTGCGCCTCGAAGAGCTGGCCGGGTGCCGCATCAGTGCCATCGGCGTGGGTCCGGATCGGGCCGCCACCATCGTCGTCCACGACCTGCTGCCGGCGACGACCCGCTGACGTGGCGACTCGTCGTACCGATCCGGAGGCCGGACGCGCCGCCCTCGCCTCGTGGGCCGCTGCGCCGGAGGCTCCGCGCTCCGTGCTCGCCCCGGCCGTGAGGCACACCCTCGAGCTCTTCGCCGAGGAGCACCCGGGCGGGGCCGTCGAGCTGCGGGTGCCGCCCTTCGCCGCGGTCCAGGCGATCCCCGGTACCCGGCACACCCGGGGCACCCCGCCAGCCGTCGTCGAAACCGATGCCGGGACCTGGCTCGCCCTCGTGACCGGAGATCTGACCTGGGCTGATGCCGTCAACGGCGGTCGGGTCCGAGCGAGCGGGGAGCGCAGTGATCTCACCGAGCTGCTGCCCCTGATCGGCCCCCGTCGTACTGTGCGCGCCGCCCGTGATCAGGAGTCCCGATGAGCATCCAGGTGGAGATCGCCGTGCAGGACCTCGCCGGACTCGAGGTCGCCGCACTCGGCGGAGCCGACCGCGTCGAGCTCTGCGTGGACCTCGCCCGGGGCGGGCTGACCCCGCCGCCCGAGCTCGTGGAGGACTGCGTCCGACGCGCCACGGCGCTGGTCGCCGCCCGCGATGCGAAGCCTCATTTCGAGGTCCATGTGCTGATCCGCTGCCGCGCCGGGGAGGACGACTTCCTGGGTCGGCCGGCGGAGTTCGCCTTCTCGCCCGATGAGGTCGAGCTGATGGCCCGCCAGGCGGAGGAGTCGATCACCGCCGGAGCCGCCGGAGTCGTGATCGGCGCCCTCACCCCGCAGGGTGCCCTCGACGTCCCCGCCCTCGAGACGATCCGCGACGCCGCGCTGCAGGCCGGGCAGTCCGCGGTGCGGGGCGTGACCCTCACCTTCCATCGTGCGGCCGACGCCCTGGCCGGGCGCGAGGAGCGCGCCGAGGCCGTGCGCACCCTGCTCGGTCTCGGGTTCCATCGCGTGCTGACCTCGGGCGGGGCTGCGAAGGCCCTCGGCGGCGCGGACGACATCGCCGCCATGGTCGAGGCCGCCGACGGCATCCTCGACATCTGCGCCGGGGGCGGGGTGCGCCCGGCGGACATCGCCGACCTCGCCCAGCGCAGCGGCGTCGCCGACGTGCACCTCTCGGCCCGCCGCCGCTCCGGCTCCCCGGTCGAAGCCGGAGCCCCCGATACCCCGACGGACCCGGCGATCATCGCCGCCGCGGTCGACGCTGCAGGAGGATTGTGAACGACACCCAGGACCCGCCGAACGACACCACCGACACCAGCGCCGACGACGGCGCCGGGGCCACCTCGGCGAGCATCGCCGCGGAGAGCACTGCTGGTGCCGCTCATGGTGCGGACACCGCTCATGCCGCTGGTACGGCTGACGCCGCTCGTGCGACTGATGCGGCTGATGCCGCTGACGCTGCTCCTGCGGATGACCCGACTGATGCCGCTGACGCTGCTCCTGCGGATGACCCGGCTGATGCCGCTGACACGGCCGACGAGAGCGAGGGGAGCACCAGCTTCTACGTCCGTCGCAGCCGGGTGCCCACACTCGGGTTCTGGGTGGCGCTCGCGATCGCCATCCCGATCGTGGTGGCCCTCGTGGTCTCACCCTTCCTGAACTTCGGCGACCTGACCGCGGTGGCCAACTTCGTCCTGGTCGCCGCAGTCTTCGTGGGGATCCCGCTGGCCGCCGTCGCTGCCGCGGTCGACGCATTCCGGCACCGTTCCTCGCGGCGAAGAGGTCGCTGAGCAGGGCATGCATCGCTCCTGACCGGCAGCTCGCCCGCAACCGGCCCGAGAGCCCGGACGAGAGATCGTGGGGAGCCCTCGCTGTGGCATCATGTCCACGTGGCACGCGGCGACGGAAAACTTTCCCATGACCTGCTCCCCGGGGAGAAGGGCCCACAGGATTCCTGTGGGGTCTTCGGCGTATTCGCCCCCGGCGAGGACGTCTCCAAACTGACCTACTACGGTCTCTACGCCCTGCAGCACAGGGGACAGGAATCGGCGGGCATCGCGACCAGCGACGGCTCCCAGATCCTCGTCTACAAGGACATGGGGCTCGTCTCGCAGGTGTTCGACGAGGCCTCGCTCGAGGCGCTCCAGGGGCATATCGCGATCGGGCACACCCGGTATTCCACGACCGGCGGCTCCGTCTGGTCCAATGCCCAGCCCACCCTCGGTCCACGACCCGAGGGCACGGTCGCCCTCGCGCACAACGGGAACCTCGTCAACACCGAGGAGCTCCTGACCCTGGTCGAGGAGCGCCAGGGCAAGCCGCGCAACGGCGAGCTCGCCCGCGGCAACACCACGGATACTGCGCTGGTCACCGCCCTCCTCGACACCGAGGGCAGTCTCGAGGACGCGCTGCGCGAGCTCATGCCGCGCCTCGTCGGCGCCTACTGCTTCACCCTGATGACCGAGACCACCCTCTATGCGGCGCGCGACCCCCAGGGGATCCGCCCGCTCGTGCTGGGTCGCCTGGACCGCGGCTGGGTCGTCGCCTCCGAGACCGCGGCCCTCGACATCTGCGGCGCGAGCTTCGTGCGCGAGGTCAAGCCCGGCGAGATGATCGTGATCGACGAGCAGGGTCTGCACAGCGTGCAGGTCATGGAGTCCAAGCCCAAGGGATGCGTCTTCGAGTACGCGTACCTCGCCCGCCCGGACACGAACATCGCCGGCCGCAGCGTCAACGAGGCCCGCACCGAGATGGGTCGACAGCTGGCCCGGGAGCACCCCATCGAGGCGGATCTCGTGATCCCGACGCCCGAGTCCGGCACGCCCGCCGCGATCGGATACGCCCAGGAATCGGGCATCCCCTACGGCCAGGGGATGGTCAAGAACGCCTACGTCGGCCGGACGTTCATTCAGCCCAGCCAGACCATCCGCCAGCTCGGCATCCGCCTGAAGCTCAACCCGCTGCGCGAGGTCATCCAGGGCAAGCGGCTGGTCGTCGTCGACGACTCGATCGTGCGCGGCAACACCCAGCGCGCCGTGGTGAGGATGCTGCGGGAGGCCGGCGCCGCCGAGGTCCACGTCCGGATCTCCTCGCCGCCGGTGCGATGGCCCTGCTTCTACGGGATCGACTTCGCCTCCCGCGCCGAGCTGATCGCCAACGGGCTCGGCCCCGAGGAGATCGCCCGCTCGCTCGGTGCGGACTCCCTCGGCTACATCTCCGAGAAGGGGATGGTCGACGCGACCGAGCAGCCCGCCTCGGCGCTGTGCACCGCCTGCTTCTCCGGGACCTACCCGGTGGCGCTGCCCGATCCCGTCGCCCGCGCGCAGGGGATCCTCTCATCGGGCGAGAACCACACCACCGCCGTCGGGAAGGACGCATGAACACCACGGACCCCACCGCCCCCGCCATCACCTATGCCGACTCCGGGGTGGACACTGCCGCCGGGGATCGCGCGGTGGAGCTGATGAAGGAGGCCGTCGCCGCCACGCACGGCCCCCAGGTGCTGGGCGGGATCGGAGCCTTCGCCGGCCTCGTGGACGTCAGCGCGCTGAAGGACTACCAGCGGCCGCTGCTGGCCTCCTCGACCGACGGGGTCGGCACGAAGATCGCCATCGCCCGCGAGATGGACATCCACGACACGATCGGCCGCGACCTCGTGGGCATGGTCGTCGACGACATCATCGTGGTCGGGGCGGCGCCCCTGGCCATGACCGACTACATCGCCTGCGGCCAGGTCGTGCCCGAGCGGGTCGCGGACATCGTGCGCGGCATCGCCGAGGGCTGCCAGCTCGCCGGCTGCGCGCTCGTGGGCGGCGAGACCGCCGAGCATCCCGGGCTGATGGCCCCCGAGGATTACGACGTGGCCGGTGCCGCCGTCGGTGTCGTCGAAGCGGATCAGCTGCTGGGCCCCGACCGCGTGCGGCATGGTGACGTCGTGATCGGGATGGACGCCTCCGGCCTCCACTCCAACGGTTTCTCGCTCGTGCGGGCCGTGATCGCCGCGCAGGGTCTCGCCCTGGACACGCATGTCGACGATTTCGGCCGCTCGCTGGGCCAGGAGCTCCTCGAGCCCACCCGTATCTATACAGCCGACCTCCTCGCCGTGCTCGGCGATGAGCGGAGCCAGGGCGCGATCCATGCGCTCAGCCATGTCACCGGCGGCGGGCTCGCCGCCAACCTGGCGCGGGTCATGCCGCGCGGACTCGCGGCACGGGTCGACCGTTCGACCTGGGAGCCGGCATCGGTGTTCGCCCAGATGTCCCGCTGGGGCTCGGTGCCCCAGCTCGATCTCGAGGGCACGCTGAACATGGGAATCGGCATGGTGGCGCTGGTCGGCGCCGACCAGGCGGACTCCGTCCTCGCGGTGCTGGCCGAGCGCGGTCTCGGCGCACGGGTCATCGGCGAGGTCATCGGCGAGGATGCGCTGCCCGAGCCGGGGACCCCGCTGGAGCAGGTCATCACGGGCGCCAAGGGCGTCGAGGGCGGCGCCGTGCTGCTGGCCTCCCAGCACCCCGGCTGGGCCTGAGCCCCTCCGTCCCGTCGAGTGGCGGGGACCCGTCATGCTGCCGGCCCTGCCGTGTAGCCGGGTCCCGCCACGTCGCGGGGCCCTGGCCGCTGTCTCCCGGGTCCGTCAGCACAAGAGCCCGCACCACGATCGAGGGCCGACCCCATGGGGTCGGCCCTCGATCGTGGTCACGGTTCCAGCTGCTGCCGTCCGAACCGGAAGCGGTCTCGGTGCTCTCGGCCCGCTGCCGGGTGGACATGCTCCGGATGCTGCAGGGTCGTCGCTCGCCGAAATGCTGTCAGCGTCGGTACGCGGACGGGGCGTCGTCGGCCCAGTCGTCGCTCTCCTCAGCCCGGTCCTCGCCGTCGGTGGAGCTTCCGCTCCGCTCGGACTGCAGCTCACGCTGCAGTGCCGTCAGGTCCGTCGGCGGGCTGTAGTACTTAAGGTCCCGTGCCACCTTGGTGTGCTTGGCTTTCTGTCGGCCGCGACCCATGGATCTGACCCCCTGTGCGTCGGCTGCCGGGTGTTCTTGTCGACCCGGAAGATGGCATTCATTCGGAATCCAAGAGTACATGCATGCACTCGCTTCCGGCGAACCCTGAGGTCCCGGACGTGCCCGACATCCCTTCTGAGGCGCCCGTCGGGCAGGTTCCACGGCTCCACATCGTGGTCACGCGGAGGGCAAGATTTTGCAATTGCCCTATAGTCACCGTCTAAGCTGACGACCTAGTGCCTGGGACGAGAGATCGAGACCCATCGGACCTCCTGCGGGAGTACGGATGAGATCGTCGAGGCCCTGAGGTGCGATTTGCTCGACGTTCCGCTGAAAGGCCGCCCGCACATGAATGGATCCCCGGATCAGCCGCACGAGGGTTCCGCCCCGAGCGCTGAGCTGTTGACGCCAGCGCAAGTCGCCAAGATGTTCCATGTCGACCCCAAGACGGTCACGCGCTGGGCACAGGCCGGCAAGCTCACGTACATGCGCACCCTGGGCGGGCATCGCCGATACAGCCGTGACGAGGTCGTCGAGCTGCTGCGGGAGAGCACCGAGGGCGAGTGACCCCGGACCGGGTCCTGGGCGACGGCTACACAGCTCAACAGCTCGACCTGGGAGCGGACTCCGAGGGACCGGTCATCGCCACCCTGATCCATCGCGAGCGGGCCGCGGCGGACACTGCGGAGCGCGACATCGACTCGGCGTCCAGACCGCCGATACTCGTGATGCACGGCTGGTCGGACTACGTCTTCGACCGCGGCCTGCTCGAGCACCTCGGCACCCGGGGGCACGACGTCTGGGCGTTGGACCTGCGCAAGTACGGCAGGAGCCTGCTGCCAGGGCAGACCCCCACCTCGATCGACCATCTCAGCCGCTATGACCGCGAGATCGGTCAGGCGCTGCGGATCATCGGGCCGGGCACGCCGCCCGTGCTCCTGGCCCATTCCACCGGCGGGCTCATCGCCGCCCTGTGGGCGCAGCGTCGGCCGGGCACGGTCCGGGCCCTCGCACTGAACTCCCCCTGGCTCGAGATGCACCTGGGGCCGGGCGCGCGGACGCTCGCCGACGGCCCCGTCAGGCTGCTCGCGGACAGGCTGCAGCACCGGCCGATCCTGCCGCCCGGATCCACCCACTTCGCCCGCACCACCCACCGCAAGTACGGCGGCCAGTACGAGTACGACCTCGACTGGAAGCCGGAGCGTGGTCATCGGTTCCCGGCGGACACGTTCGCGGCGGTGATCGACGGGCAGAAGCGGCTGCGCGCCGCAGGTCCGCTGCCGATCCCGGTGCTCGTGCTGCATTCCGCACGCACCCGGATCGGTGCGAAGTTCACCGAGGAGATGCGCCGCGCCGATTCGGTGCTGGACGTCCGCTCCCTCGTGCACGCCGCGCGCGGGCTCGGGCCCGACGTGAGGATCGAAGCGGTCGACGGGGCCCGGCACGACGTCTTCCTCTCCGACGCCGACGCCCGGGCCCGCTCCCTCCACTTCCTGGAGGACTGGCTGGAGACGATCAGCTCCTGAGCGCCTACGATGAGGTCGCTCCTGGGCACCGGGTGGACGGTGCCGTCGGCACCGGGAGTCGCAGGGGAGGAGCTGCCGGATGACCTCGGACCCACGACTGCTGCGCGATCAGGCGGGCGCACTGCGCCATGGAGCCGATCGGCTCACCCTGCTCCGTCTCCGGCTCGCGACGGTGATCGTCGAGACCACCCGGGCGGAGGACGTCCGCGTGCGGCGCATCGGGGGCGGGATCCACGAGCAGTGGTCGCGGCGGGAGTACGTGGAGCTCGGGCGCCTGGCGACCTCTCTGCGCGGGGCGGCGAAGCTGCTCGATGCGGTCGCCGTGGAGGGGGAGCGCACCAGCGGCCGCCGGCTGGGCGGGTACTCCGGGGCGGGCTTCCTGGGCCGCGGGGACGACGCGCATCGGCACGTCGGGGCGGTGTCCGGATTCGTGGGGACGACGCATGGCGCCAGCATCGGCGGCTTCCCCCTGGTGCCGGGGCTCGCCGGGGCGGAACCGGTGCATCCTTCGCACACCCTCGGGATCGCGACCCCGGACTACGACGACGAGGACTGATGGCGGGTACCTGAGCGCGCCGGTCAGCGTGCGGGGCGAGCGGCCTCGGGGAGCAGGAAGGACAGGACGGTGGACACGGCGCCGGCGAGCAGCGGCACCACCAGGGTGGTCACCAGCATCAGGAGCATCGTCGCGGCAGCGTCCGCCGCGCCGACACCGAACGCCACCAGCGCCGCCGCCCCGACAGCCTCCGAAATCCCCGCACCTCCCGGCGTGATCGGCACCAGGGCGATCAGCCGGCCCAGCGCGAACACCGCGACGCTCAGCAGCAGCGGCACCTCGGCACCGACGGCCCGGATCGCCAGCAGCAGGGCAGCCCACTGCAGCACGCGCGCCGCGCACGTCGGCGCCAGCAGCGCGACCGGGTGGCGGCGCAGCATCGTCACCAAGGCATCGCGCTGCACGAGGATCACGGTGGCGATCCGCTCCGGCACGAGATCACCGAGCCGAGCGATGATCCGGGCGAGGACCGACCTGCGCAGCAGGATCGTCAGGAGTGCCAGGGCGATCACGGCGCCCAGCAGCGCGATCACGGCCGCCGTGATCGCGCCGGGCAGCGCGATCCCTGCCGGGCCGCTCGCGGATCCGGCGGCATAGGCGCCGAGCCCGACCAGCGGGACGAGGAGCGAGGTGATGACCATCTCGACGAGCGAGGCCGCGACGATTCCGGTGAGGATCACGGGGATCGCGAGACCCGCACGGCGCATGATCCACCCCAGCAGTCCCAGGCCCAGGACGGAGCCGCCCGGCAGGGCGAGCCCGAGCCCGCTCGAGGCCGTGTGGCCGAGCAGCGCGGAGGGGTAGCGGGAGCCAGTCACCGCCGTGCGCACCGTGAGCGCCTCGAGGGCGAGGACGCCGAGGCCCAGCAGGGTGACGGCGGGGAGCGCCCAGGCGGGGGCCGCGGTGAGCGTGCGCACGATCTGCGACCAGCTCGCACCGCTGGCCCAGGGGAGGGCGAGGGCGAGCACGACGACGACCAGCAGCAGCGACAGGGAACCGGTGACGATCTTCCCGACCGGGATGCGGGGCCGGACGTCGAGGTCGACGTCCGCGGGGATCCAGTCGGGCGAGTCGCCGGAGCTTGGGTCCGGGGACCTATCGGGGACAGGTTCCGGGGTGGTCGGGGAGCCGTCGGAAGCCGCTGACATGCGGTGATTCTCGCATGCTTCCCGGAGCGATCTCCCAGGCCCCTCCACGTATCGTGGAGCCATGTCCTTCGTGATCTCGCTCCTTGTCGTCCTGCACCTCCTCTGCTGGGCCGTGGCGCTCGGCACCTGGGTCGCGGCCGCCCGCACGCGCGTCCCGAACCCGGGGATGCCCCACGCCGTCGCCGGAGCCCTGGTGCTCGGCATCGTCCTGGCCGTCCTGGTCTCGATCGACGGCGATGCGAACCACATGAAGCTCGGCATCAAGCTGCTGGTCGCCGTGGTCGCCACCGTCTTCGCCTACATCGCGAAGAAGAAGGGGCCGGAGACCTCGTCCCTCGTCTGGTTCGGCATCCCGACCGCGATCGTCGCGAACGTCATCATCGCCGTCCTCGTCTGATCCACCTCCCGGTCGAGGCAGGGCGGTGCACGTCGCCGAGCCTCCTCCCCATCCTGATCCGTTGTCCACACGGGGCCCGGCGGCGTTCGCGCTGTCGGGTCCCGTGCCTATCCTGGGGACCTCATGAGTTCACTCTTCGACGACCTCTCGCTGCCCGACTCCTTCCGCCGCCTCGACGGCGTGACGGTCACGCCGTCGACCCCCGGCGCGGGGCCGACGGGCACGGACCGCGATGCGCAGCGCCCGCCGCTGGACGAGGCGCCGTCGCCGGAGGATGCACCGCTCGACGACGACGCACCGCCGGAGGAGGACATCCCCCCGGAGGACGACGCCCCGCCCGAGGAGGAGCCGCTCTCCGGAGCGGCACGGTCAGCGGGCGATGAGCGGCGGATGTCGCAGGCGCCGGCAGACCTCGACGAGGTGCCGCATCCTGCCGACCGGGTCGAGCCTCCCGTCGCGCCGCGTCGCACCGGGGGATGGGGTGCCGCGGATCCGGCGGTCCTCAGCGAGCTGACCGAGGGGCTCAATCCTGCCCAGCGGGAGGCCGTGGAGCACCGCGGCAGCCCGCTGCTGATCGTCGCGGGCGCCGGATCGGGGAAGACCCGGGTGCTCACCCGCCGCATCGCCCATCTGCTGCGCGCCGGTGAGGCGATGCCCGGCGAGATCCTCGCGATCACCTTCACCAACAAGGCGGCCGCCGAGATGCGCGAACGCGTGGAGGAGCTCGTGGGGCCCGTGGCCCGCAGCATGTGGGTCTCCACCTTCCACAGCGCCTGCGTGCGGATCCTGCGCCGCGACGCCCAGGCCGCCGGGCTGAAGAGCTCGTTCACGATCTACGACAGCGCCGACTCGCTGCGGCTGATCACCACGATCGCCAAGGACCTCGAGCTCGATACGAAGAAGCACGCCCCCCGCGGGATCGCCTCGCGCATCTCCTCGCTGAAGAACGACCTCACCGATCCGATCGACTTCGCCGACCAGGCGGAGAGCTCGAAGAACCCCTTCGAGAAGACGCTCTCGCGGATCTACACGAACTACACCGAGCGTCTGCGCCAGGCCAACGCCGTCGACTTCGACGACCTGATCGGCCTGACCGTGACGCTGCTGCGCGAGAATCCGGGGATCCGTGAGGGGTACCGGCGTCGCTTCCGGCACCTCCTGGTCGACGAGTACCAGGACACCAACACGGCGCAGTACCAGCTGGTGCGGGAGCTCGTCGGGGAGGACCCGCGGGCGGATCTGACGGTGGTCGGCGACTCCGACCAGTCGATCTATGCGTTCCGCGGGGCGACGATCCGCAACATCGTCGAGTTCGAGAAGGACTTCCCCTCAGCGGCGACGATCGTGCTCGAGCAGAACTACCGCTCCACCCAGAACATCCTCAGCGCGGCGAACTCCGTGATCGAGGAGAACGAGGGGCGGCGCAAGAAGAACCTCTGGACCGATCAGGGGGCCGGCGACAAGATCACCCTCTATGTCGCCGACGACGAGCAGGCCGAGGCCCGGTACATCGGCCGGCAGATCGACGCCCTGGTCGACGACGGCCGCTCCGCGGGGGACATCGCGATCTTCTATCGCGCCAACGCCCAGTCCCGAGCCCTGGAGGATCAGCTGATCCGGATCGGGCTGCCCTATCGGGTGGTGGGCGGCACGCGCTTCTACGAGCGCCGCGAGATCAAGGATGCGATGGCGTATCTGCGGGTGCTCGCCAATCCGGCCGACGAGATCAACCTGCGCCGGATCCTCAACGTCCCCAAGCGAGGCATCGGCGACCGGGCCGAGGCCGCGATCGCCATGCTCGCCGAACGGGATCGGGTCAGCTTCGGTGAGGCGCTGCGCCGGGCGGACGACGCCCCGGGGATCGCCACCCGCTCCCTGAACGCGGTGCGCATCTTCGTCGCGATGCTCGATGACCTGCAGGAGATGGCCCGGCGCGGCGACGGCCCGGCGGAGCTCCTCGAGGCGATCCTGCAGAGCTCGGGCTATTACGCCGAGCTGCAGGGGAGCGATGATCCGCAGGACGAGTCGAGGCTCGAGAACCTCGCCGAGCTGGTCAGCGTCGCCGCCGAGTTCGAGGCGCAGACCGAGGCGGCCGATGCTGCGGCCAGCGAGTTCGAGGCACTCTCTGAGGACGCGGAGGACGCGGAGGGCTTGGAGGGTGCGAAAGACGCAGACGACGCGGACGACGCGGACGACGCAGAGTCTGCGGAGGATCCAGCAGGCACGTCGGGCGAGGATGCCACGGCTCCTGAGACCGATCCGGCGCCCCCCGGCTGGGACATCGCCCCGGACGCGGCACTCACCGCCCCGGAGGATCCTGAGGCGACCCTCGTGGACCGGTTCCTGGAGAAGGTCGCCCTGGTGGCCGACGCCGATCAGATCCCCGGCTCCGAGGATCAGTTCGTCACGCTGATGACCCTGCACACGGCGAAGGGTCTGGAGTTCCCGGTCGTCTTCCTCACCGGCATGGAGGACGGCACGTTCCCTCATAACCGCACCCTGGGGGATCCGGATGAGCTGCAGGAGGAGCGGCGCCTGGCCTACGTGGGCATCACCCGTGCCCGGGAGCGGCTCTATCTGACCCGGGCCCAGATGCGCGCGATGTGGGGGCAGTCCCAGTTCATGCCCGGCTCCCGATTCCTCGACGAGATCCCGGAGGGAGTGCTCGACGTGGCCCGCGCCGGATCCAGCCTCAGCGGCGCGGGTCTGGGCGGATTCGGTCAGGGCGCCGGATCCGGCGGAGGCGGATTCGGGGGCGGCTACCGTTCCGGGAGCCAGCGCGGTCCGTCGTTCAGCGGCGGTATCGGCGGGGGTCGCAGCGATGTGAAGCGTCCCAGCCTCGGCTCCGGGCGCAAGCCCACCGCAGTCTCCGACCTCCCGCAGCTCGCCGTGGGGGACCGGGTCACGCATGACTCCTTCGGGATGGGTTCGGTCACGGAGATCGCCGGCCAAGGGGAGAAGACCCAGGTGGAGGTGCAGTTCAGGCCGCCCCACGGCACGAAGAGGCTGCTGCTGCGCTACGCCCCGCTCACGAAGCTCTAGGCGGGGCTCACAGGCCTCCCAGGCCTCCCGGGCCTCCCAGGGCTTCCGGGGTCACCGGGGCCACCGCGCTGCCTTGGGGTCAGGGGGGTCTGACGAGCTCGGAGGCGCGGACGGCGCGACGAGCTCGACCTCGATCCCCTCCGGGTCCTCGGCGTACCAGGCCGTGTGGTCCGGACCTCCGGCATGCGGGAAGGTGTCGCTGAACAGCTCGCGCCAGCCGTGCTCCGCCGCGCTGTCCCGGATCGCCTCGAGCGCGGCCCGGGTCTGCACGGAGAGCGCGATGCAGTTCATCCCCGGGGCACGGCGCTCGGAGCGTTCTCCCACCACATCCGGGGACTGCTCGAGCACGATGTACGAGCCGTCGCCGTGGCGCCAGATGCGACCGGTCTCCCACCCCTCCACGTGCTCCGCCGCCCAGCCGAGAGTCGTCAGCAGCCAGTGCCAGGCGGGCTCGGCAGCAATGAGGTCCGCGGTCCACAGCTCCAGATGATGCACGCCGGCACCAGCGGCAGCGCCAGTGCCAGTGCCAGGCCCGGCGTCGGCGCGGGTGTCGGCAACGGCGACCGGGGCGAGGGCGTGGGGTGACTGCGACGCCTCGGCCACCAGGTCACGGGCCAGGATCTCGGTGGTGGATTCGATGGTTCCCGCAGAGTACGCAGCGGTGACGCCCGTCGGACGGTAGCCGAGGTGTTCCCAGAATCCACCCGCCCTGTCCGCGTTCGTGGCGACCACACCGGCTCGCAGGCGTCGGATCCCGCCGTCGGCGCGAAGCTGGGCGAGGGCGCTGTCGTGCAGCAGGCGGCCCAGCCCGCGCCCGTGCGCCGTGGAATCCACGAGCAGCAGTCCGATATGGGCAGTCGCCGGCTCCGGCCAGTGGACGATCACGTCGCACAGCCCGCGCACCGTGCCCTCCCCGTCGCACAGACCCAGTACCCACTTCGCCAGGGGATCCACCTGGGGCGGCCGGGCCGTGAGGATCTCTCGCGCATCGCCCTCCGCCACCTCCCGTCCCCGCACCGCACGGGTGTACTCGGGGGAGCGGAGCAGCAGCGCGTGCACAGCGTCGGCATCATCCACGGTCAGCTGTCGGATCGTGAAGGGCATGCGGGCAGTCTAGAGCGGAGCGGCGGATAGGCAGCCGGGCCGCTCGACGGGAGAGGCCTACGCGGAGACCCGGATCAGTGCCCGTGCGCCGCGCTCCATCTCCACCACGGAGTGGTTGACGGCCGTGTAGGTGCCGGGCTCCTCGAAGACCATCTCCACGAACCCGCCCTGGGCGGCCGAGAGGTCCAGCACCTGGGAGCCGCCGGCGGTCTCGGAGTCCGGGCGCAGCAGGTACTCGCCCTCCGCGAACACGGTGTCGAACACCGCGCCGACCACATGGAACGAGATCCCCCGGGACGGGCCGCCGGCCACCACCCACAGTCGTACCCGTTCGCCGACCTTCGCGACGAGCGGCTCCTGCACGTACTGGGTCGCGTGCCCGTTGAACACGGTCGCATCGGGACGCTCCGCCGCGATCTTCGCCGAGCTCACCGGGAGGGCACCCTCATGCATCGCCGCCTCGGCTCCCGGGGCTCCGGGAGGAACCAGATAGTGCTCGGACTGCACGAGCACGTACTCGCGGTCCGCGGCCGCGAGATCCGACGGCGGCACGATGAGCGCGCCCATCATGCCGGCGGCCATGTGCACACTCATCGGCATCGTCGCGCAGTGGTAGAGCCAGGCCCCGGCATGATCGGTGGTGATCGCGTACTCCAGGCTCTCGCCCGGCAGGATCGTGCGCATCACCCCATCCGGGGAGACCCGACCGGCGTGCAGATCCAGCGAATGCCCCATCGACCCCCGGTTGACCAGGTCGACCGTGAGGCCGGCACCGAGCTCCGAACGGATCACCGGACCCGGCACCGTGCCGCCGAAGGTCATGGCATCCATGACGACGCCGGGGGCGATCTCGGCCGCGACCTCGGTGATCTCGAGGGTGAGCCGCTGCGCGGCGCCGCTGCTCTCCGGAAGGCGGGCATCGCGCACCGCATGCTCGGCGCCGGAGAATGCCTGCAGATCGAGGGGAACCCGGGTGAGGTCGTCGACCGCGGCGGCCGGAGCCCCGGCATCACCCGGCGACGACGAGCCGTCGATCACGGTGACCTGCAGGACCATGCCCATCGCCCGATGCCCGACGATCGAGCACCAGCCGTCGACGTCATGGCCGATCACCCCGGCGTCAACCGTGGCCGTCTCGCCCGGGAGCAGGCGGCCGGAACCGACTCCCGAGGCGAGCACCAGATCATGCACGTCGTGCTCATCGTCGTTGTGCAGCTCGATCACCAGGGAGTTCCCGGCCGGGACCTCGAGCACGTCGGGCGTGAAGCGCATCTCCGCCATGCTCACGGCGATCGTCGTGGTCTCGCCGGTCGGCGCGACGGGCCCCTGCGGTGCCCGTGGTGTCCCGGTCTCCGCATCGACTGCTGCGTCGCGTCGATCCAGGGAGCCGCCGAGCGCCGTGACGCCGAGCACCGAGCCGAGCCCGATCAACGCACCGGTCAGGGCCCGGCGATCCACCGGTCGGGCGGCCGCGGCCCCACCGGAACCGGTCGCGCTCGAGCGGCCGACGGGGACCGACCCCGCAGAGGCTCCCGTCGGTGCGCTTCCCGTGGTGGGCGGGCCGACGGGGACCGCGCCGCCCGTCGGTGCCCCGATGCCCGGCGTCGGCAGCGGCTCGTGGCGCAGCCGGAGGCTGCTGCGCACCATCAGGATCATGAGCACCACGAAGCAGACCAGCACCGCGAAGGACAGCAGCGCGACCAGCACCCGGGACAGCGACCCGAAGTCCGCGGCCCGGGCGGTGCCCAGGGTCAGGGCGGAGAAGAGGGCGTCGGCGCCCGCACCGCCCGCCGGGGCGAGCACGAGCAGCGCCACCGCCAGGTTGTAGGCGGCCACGCGCGGCACCGCGAACCTGCTCATGATGGCGAGCGAGGCCTTCAGCACGCGCGGTCCGCCGCCCATGGTCACCGGCAGCAGATAGCTCATCGCCCCCAGCAGCACCTGCAGCAGGAATCCCGCCACGAAGGGCACGGTGAACTGCTGGATGTCGGCGGCGAGCAGCGAGCTCGGCAGCAGCTCGCCGCCGGATCTCCACCACGTGGCCAGCAGGGCGAGCAGGGTCAGAGCGAACCAGAGCACGCCGGCGGCGATCGAGAGCATCGGGAACCGGGGGAGGGGCACCTGCCGCTCCTGCCGCGCCGAGCGCACGGCCACCCGCACCAGCGCGGCGGCGAGCCAGAGGAACGAGACGAGGTAGACCCCCAGGAACGAGACCCCCAGGAGCGTCGAGCCGACGAGCGCCCCGGCGACCGCACCCAGGACGCCGCCGAACATCCCCAGCAGACCCGCGGCTGCTCGGCGGGCGAGGGGCAGCTCGATGCGCGTGCGCAGCACCGTCGGCCACAGGGTCAGCAGCGTCCCGGACACCGTGATCCCCACGAAGCCGAGCACGTTGACGACCTGATGGGCGAGCAGCAGACGACCCTGCCAGGGCTCGCCGGGACCGAACGCTAGCGCCACCCCGATCCCCGCCCCCACCGGCAGCAGGGAGGCGGCCCCGATGTACGCCTTCACCGTGAACTCGAAGCGCGGGGCGATGGCCGCCTTGACCTGCAGACCCAGGGAGGCGGCGTACCAGACCAGCGTCGCCGAGACCATCACGGCACCGAGGAGCACGAGCCACGGCCAGCCCGGCAGCATCCCGGCGATCGTCACCACCACGCCGGTGGTGAGCAGGTAGCTCCGCGCCACCTGCCGAGCCCGGGACTCAGCCGCCATCCGGGTCTTCAACAGCGCCTCGGTGAAGTGCTGTCCCCACACCATGATCGAGGTGGTGATCAGGCCCAGGGTCACCATGTGCACCAGGAGCCACCGCGCCTGCGGGATCCACTGATGGACGAGCACCACCACGATCAGGGCGAGCATCCACCACATGATCGGTCGGCTCGCTCGGCGATGCCATGCGCTGCGTCCCGTCGCAGGCCGCTGGGGCCGCGATGTCACGGAGGGGAGAGAGGAATCAGGCACCCGTTCAGGCTACGACGAGGTGGAGGTCCGCAGCAGGGCCGAGGTCCCGGCGACATGACGCGGACACGGGATGTCCGCAGGGCAGAGCGCCCCGTGTCCGGCCGTCAGCGGGGCAGCCGCTCCTCGGGCAGGTCCGGGTCCTCGAGATCGTCTGCCGCAGAGTGCTGCCGGTCCCGGGCGAACTGGGCGTAGAGGCCGCTCGCCAGAGCGATCAGCACGATGATGCCCACGACGATGAGGACGGCGCTGAAGGGGATCGGCAGGCCAGCCGCGTACAGGACGCCCCAGATGACGAGCAGCGAACCGCCGATGAGCAGGGCGTCGCGGACGGCGCGCGCGATACGGCCGCCGACGCCGGCCTTCTTGGCGCGGGCGCCGGCACGCTCGGCGGTGCGGCTGGCGACGACGGCGTAGATCTTGGCCTCGTCGCGGAAGGATCGGGTGGGGGTCTCGGTCCGAGGTGCGGGACGAGGCGCGGACGGGGAGGACGAGCGCGTCGCCGTCGACTGCTGGCGACGCTCCTCGTCGCGTGGCCGGTCATCGGCTCGGGAACGGTGGTCACCGAGACCGTCGTCCCGGGGCCGGTCGTCGCGAGATCGATCATCAGGAGACCGGTCATCACGGTGCCGGTCGTCGGCCCGTCGTGCGGCGGGCTGTGACGTGTCGTCGCTGCTGCGCCCCTGATCCAGAGCCCTGCTCGCGGCCCGGGCATAGCCGCCGGCGCGGGATGTGGCCCGCTGCGCGGCCTCCCGCGCACCGGGGGCCTGCTTCTTCGCGGTGTTCCGAGCGGCCTTCGCGTAGGTCTTCCAATCGGCCATGGCGTCTCCTCGCCTCAGCGGTCGTCGCGCGGACGATCGTCCTCGCGCCAACGGATGTCCCCGCCGCCTCGCGGAGCGGCCTGCGGGCGGGAGCTGCGAGCACGCCGGTCGTTGTAGTACGACAGACCCACGTTCAGAGCCAGGGTGATCCCGACCGACAGCATGAAGCCGGCGAACGTGGACCGCACCCCGAGCAGACGCAGCACGATGAACAGCACCCCGATCGCGATGACGCTGAAACCGATGTGCTCACGCACTCGCGTGGCCAGGCTGCGGGATCGTCGGTTCATCCCGACATCCTATCCGTGTGAGCTGAACAACCCGTGGGATGTCGCATCGCCCCGGTCTGCGACGTGAGACAGCGCGCACCCGGGTCTCCAGGTCACGACAACGGTGGTGGACGGGATACCCTGACTGCGTTCCCAAGGGGTGGCATCGTGGCCGCAACGGCCTGCCGCCCTCTGCCGATATCGAGAGGAATGCAACCCCGTGGACCTGTATGAGTACCAGGCCCGCGATCTCTTCGAGAAGCACGGCGTGCCCGTGCTCGGAGGAGTCGTCGCGGAGGACCCTGCCACTGCCAAGGCCGGCGCCGAGAAGCTCGGCACCCCGGTCGTCGTCGTCAAGGCCCAGGTGAAGACCGGTGGCCGCGGCAAGGCCGGTGGCGTGAAGATCGCCAAGTCCCCTGAGGAGGCGGAGCAGAAGGCCTCCGAGATCCTCGGTATGGACATCAAGGGCCACACCGTGCATCGCGTCATGGTCGCCGCCGGCGCCGACATCGCGGAGGAGTACTACTTCTCGCTGCTGCTGGACCGGGCCAACCGCAACTACCTGGCCATGTGCTCGGTCGAGGGCGGCATGGAGATCGAGCAGCTCGCCGTCGAGCGCCCCGAGGCGCTCGCCCGCGTGGCTGTCGACCCCAACGTCGGGATCGACGAGGCCAAGGCGAAGGAGATCGTCGAGGCTGCGAAGTTCGACGCCGAGACCGGTGCGAAGGTCGCCCCCGTGCTGCAGAAGCTCTGGGACGTCTACCGCGAGGAGGACGCCTCGCTGGTCGAGGTCAACCCGCTGGTCAAGACCGGTGCCGGTGACATCATCGCGCTGGACGGCAAGATCACGATCGACGAGAACGCCGGATTCCGCCACGAGGACCACGCGGCCCTCGTGGACACCGCCTCCGAGGACCCGCTGGAGACCAAGGCCAAGGCCCTGGACCTCAACTACGTGAAGCTCGACGGCGAGGTCGGCATCATCGGCAACGGCGCGGGACTGGTCATGTCCACGCTCGACGTCGTCGCCTACGCCGGGGAGTCCCACGGCGTGAAGCCCGCCAACTTCCTGGACATCGGCGGTGGCGCCTCGGCCGAGGTCATGACCAACGGCCTCGACGTGATCCTCGGCGACGAGCAGGTCGCCGCGGTGTTCGTGAACGTCTTCGGCGGCATCACCGCCTGCGACGCGGTCGCCAACGGCATCGTCGGCGCCCTGAAGAAGCTCGGCGACGCCGCGACCAAGCCGCTCGTGGTCCGTCTCGACGGCAACAACGTCGAGGAGGGTCGCCAGATCCTCGCCGACTTCGCCCACCCCCTCGTCACCCAGGCCGACACCATGGACGGCGGCGCCGCGAAGGTTGCCGAGCTCGCCGCCGCAGGAAAGTGAGCAGGACCCGACATGTCTATCTTTCTCGATGAGAACAGCAAGGTCATCGTCCAGGGCATGACGGGCTCGGAGGGCATGAAGCACTCCCAGCGCATGCTCGACTCCGGCACGAACATCGTCGGCGGCGTGAACCCCCGCAAGGCCGGCCAGTCCGTGTCCTTCGAGGGGGGCACCGACGTGCCCGTCTTCGGCTCTGTCAAGGAGGCCATGGAGGCCACCGGCGCGAACGTCTCGGTGGTCTTCGTGCCGCCGAAGTTCGCCAAGGATGCCGCCCTCGAGGCCATCGACGCCGCGATCGAGCTCCTGGTGATCATCACCGAGGGCATCCCGGTCAAGGATGCCGCGGAGTTCTTCAACTACGCGCAGTCCACGGGCACGACCCGCATCATCGGGCCGAACTGCCCGGGCGTCATCACCCCCGGTGTCTCGAACGCGGGCATCACTCCGTCGAACATCACGGGCACCGGCAAGCTGGGCCTGGTCTCCAAGTCCGGCACGCTGACCTACCAGATGATGTACGAGCTGGCCGACATCGGCTTCACCACGGCCATCGGCATCGGTGGCGACCCGGTCATCGGCACCACGCACATCGATGCGCTCGAGGCGTTCGAGAACGACCCCGAGACCGTCGGCGTCGTGATGATCGGCGAGATCGGCGGCGACGCCGAGGAGCGTGCAGCGGCGTACATCAAGGAGAACATGACGAAGCCGGTCGTCGGCTACGTCGCGGGCTTCACCGCTCCCGAGGGCAAGACCATGGGCCACGCCGGCGCCATCGTCTCCGGCTCCGCGGGCACCGCGCAGGCGAAGAAGGAGGCCCTCGAGGCCGCCGGCGTCAAGGTCGGCAAGACGCCGACCGAGACCGCCGACCTGATGCGCGAGATCGTCAAGGGTCTGGCCTGAGGGTCCGCCCCCTGGACGATGTCGGCTGAGACCGTCGCGTCCGCCACCAGAGCCTGAGCGCAGGGCTCGATCGCAGTGCCCCGGATCCTCCCCAGGATCCGGGGCACTGCGCATTCCACCCCGCAGACTAAGCTGGTGGGAGTCTGCCGTACGCCTACGAAGGAGGGGACCCGTGAGTGGAGATCTCATCGACACCACCGAGATGTATCTGAAGACGGTGTTCGAGCTCCATGAGGCGGGGATCGCGCCGATGCGGGCCCGGATCGCCGAGCGGCTCGGCCACTCCGGTCCCACGGTGTCCCAGACGGTGGCCCGCATGGAGCGCGACGGGCTGCTCCACCTCGACGGCCAGCGCCGCATCCGGCTCACCGCGGAGGGCACCGACGTCGCGACCGATGTGATGCGCAAGCACCGATTGGCCGAGCGGCATCTGCTGGACGTGATCGGGCTCGACTACGCCCTGGTCCATGAGGAGGCCTGCCGGTGGGAGCACGTGATGAGCCTCGAGGTGGAGCGCCGGCTCGCGGAGAAGCTCGAGCCTCCTTATGTCGACCCGTACGGGAACCCGATCCCCGGTCTCGCTGCGCTCGGCATCACCGAGACGCAGGACACCCTGGACGGTAAAGACCCTGTCAATCCTCCCCGCGAGCTGCTCGAGTCCGTGGCTGACGGGGAGACGATCGAGGTGACCCTGCGCCAGATCGGTGAACGGGTGCAGAGCGACGTCGAGCTCCTCGGTGAACTTGCACGTCACGGCGTGATTCCGGGAGCTCAGATCCACGCCGAGCGCCTCGCGGCGACCGTGGTGCTGCGGGGCCCGTCCGGAGGCGAGGTGGCCGTCTCCGAGATCGTGGCAGGTCAGCTCCGCGTGACACCGATCCAGGCCGGGTAAAGGGCGCGTCAAGCTCTTCCCCAGACCTTTCTGTCGAGCTGACCGGGACGCCGGGTGCCCCCTAGTCTCATAGGCGTGCCGAGGCGTCCGAGCCGCGGCATTCCTCCTGGAGAGCCCCACCGCGCACCAGGTTCGGAGTGGGACGCTGCTGAGCGCGGGGGCATCTGCTCAGGGGCTGGGAGCCGAAACGTGTCGAACACTGTGAACAACACCCACCGCCGCAGCATGCGGACGGTGACCCCTGTGGTCCGCGCCGGTCGCGCGACCGCCGGTGCTGCGATGGCCGCCGCGATGCTCTTCGGCGGCGCAGCTGCAGCCACCGCTGAGCCGCAGGCCGAGGCCCCCGCCGCACCGCAGGCCGGCCCCGCCGTCATCGCTCCCGTGGCCGCCCCGGCCGTCGCGATCCCCGTCGCCGGCGTCGCAGCGGACGTGCAGTCCGCCGATGCCGCTGCGGACGTCGAGACCGCGGACTCCACGACCGAGGCCAAGACCGCAGCCCCTTCCTTCGCTCCCGCCGGTGGGTCGATCTCCGTCGAGGTCGGTCCCACGGAAGAGGAGATCGCCGCCGCTGAGGCAGCTGCTGAGGAGGAGCGCGCCGCGGAAGAGGCCGCCCAGGCCGAGGCCGAAGCCGAAGCCGCCGCCGAGGCCGAAGCCGAAGCCGCCGCCGAGGCCGAGGAGCAGGACCAGCAGCAGGCCGAGACCCGCGACGAGGACGACGGCGCCGATCGCTCGAACGAGCGCTCCAGCACGTCGAACGACTCGGACGAGTCCAGCAGCTCTGACGAGTCCACCGAGTCCAGCAGCTCCGACGAGTCCACCGAGTCCAGCAGCTCGAACGACTCCAGCAGCTCGAATGACTCCGACAGCTCCGACCAGTCGAACGACTCGAGCGACAGCTCCTCCGAGCAGAAGAAGGAGGAGAAGTCCGCTCCGGCACCGTCCGCCAGCAAGGGCAGCTCCATCCTCGCCACCGCCCGTTCGGGCATCGGCACGCCGTATGTCTTCGGTGGCACGTCGACGTCGGGCTGGGACTGCTCCGGCTTCGTGCAGTGGGTCTACGCGCAGCACGGCATCGACCTGCCGCGCGGCGCGAACGCCCAGGGCGCATCGGGCACCGTCATCCCGCGCTCCGAGGCCCGCCCCGGCGACCTCGTGTACAAGCCGGGCCACATCGGCATCTACGCCGGCGGCAACAACTTCGTCGATGCCGGGAACTCCCGCGTCGACACCACCGAGCGCAACATCTACTCGGGCAGCTGGACCTTCGTCCGCATCGGCAGCTGACCCGTTCAGCGCTGATCGCGACCCCGTGCCACTGAAGTGGTGCGGGGTCGCTCCCATTCTCGGGCCATGTGCTGGGCGCTCCCATGGCGCACCGGTACCGTGTCGGGGTGTCCTCCGCCCGTGATCTCCTCGCCGCCCTCCTGCTGACCGGAGCCCTGCTCCTGGGTGCCCTCTGGCTCCCGGGGGTCTGGATCGACCGGAACGTCGTCGAGCAGAGCGGCTTCCTCGCCGTCACCGAGCCGCTCGCCGCCGATGAGGCCATCCAACGCGATATCTCCGACAGCGCCGTGGAGACTGTTCTGGACGACGACAGGATCCCCGGCTGGGCCGCGGATCAGCTCGCGCCGCTGATCCAGGACCAGGCCCCGCGGCTCACCGGCACGGAGATGTACGCGACGCTGTGGGACGACACCATGCGGGACCTGCACGAAGGACTGTTCTTCGACGGGGCGAGCGCGCTCGAGGTGGACCTCTCCCCGGTCATCGAGGAGATGCTCAGCGCCGTCGACGGGTCGCTGCCGATCCAGATCCCTCGCCCCGAGAACGCCACCATCACCCTGGCCACGATCCCCGACGTCCCTCTGCTCACGACCTTGCAGCTCGTCGCGCCCTGGTTCTCCTGGGCGGGTCCTGCGGCGCTCGTCCTCGCGGCGCTGGCGCTGCTCATCGCCGCCCATCGGCGGGCCCTGCTCGCGCTGGCCGGCGTGGCCGGGATCATCGCCGGTGCACTCACCTGCCTGCTCGCCGGCGAGATCGACACGCTGGTGCCGAACTCGATCGATCAGGCGGCCTTCCTCGGCCCGATCGTGCAGGCCTTCGAGACGCAGTTCGCGGCCGATGTGATGCCCCAGGGCGTGATCGTCCTCGGCGTCGGCGCACTGGTCGCGACCGTCGGGCTCGTGCTGGTGGGCGTGCATCGCCGGGACTGACGGCGGTCACCATCGCCGAGGAAGCGCGCCGGCAGCGATGCAGGCGCCTGCACCGTCGGCGCTCGGCTCAGCAACGTCCAGCAATTTTCGTGGTCCTGCGGTCCTGCGGTCCTGCGGTCCCGCGTTCCCTCAGCCCCGCGTTCGCTCAGCCGCTCGTTCCCGTGGTCGGGTCAGAGGAGGCCGAGCCGCTGGAACGCCGTGACGACGCCGTGCTCCGAGGGGCCGGGCACCTCGAAGCGGGCGGCCTCGCGGACCTCGTCGCGGGCGCCCTCGATCGAGATCCCGGTCCCGGCCGCACGCAGCATGCCGAGGTCGTTCAGCCCGTCGCCGATCGCGACCGTCGCCGAGACGTCCAGGCCGACGTGCTCGGCCGTGCGGAGCAGCCCGTCGGCCTTGTCGACCGTGCGCAGATGCAGCTCCCCGGAGCTGGTGTCCTCGGTGGTGATCGAGTTGGGCAGGGCGCCGACCTCCGGGCCGATCTCCGCCGCCAGCTGCTCGACGGGCACACGGGACTCCCATAGCGAGATCTTCGCGAAGGAGCAGGCTCCGAGATCCTCGGGGACGCGGACGGCGTCGACGATGTCGCGGGGCCCGTTCCCGATGCCGGCGCGGGAACCGGCACCGGCACCGGGGTCGGCACCGGGCCCGGCCTCGGAGCCGGAACCAGGCGCAGGAGCCTCCACCCGGGCACGGATGCGCTTCGCGGCCGACGCCGAGCACCACAGCGCGTCGGGAGCCTCGAGCGCGAAGGCCACGTCGTGGCGCAGGAGAACCTCGACAGCGCGCCGGCCCAGAGCGGCCGGGAAGCGCTCGTCGTGCAGCACCTCCTCCCCGATCCGGACGTGGCCGCCGGCGGACGAGATCACGCCGTCGAAGAGGGCGGCGACCTCGGGGGCGACGATCGAGGCGGGTCGGCCCGTGCTGAGCAGGATCAGGTGCCCGTTCGCGCGTGCCTCGGCCACCGCCTCGGCATGTTCGGCGGGGGCGACGCCGTGCTGGGCGAAGGTGCCGTCGAAATCGATGAACACGCAGCGGCGGTCGGCCACAGAGGTCTCCTCAGGAACGTCGTGATGCGGAGGGGCCAGCCTAGTCGATGCCCTGCCGGATCAGAGCCGACGGTGTGCGCTGACCAGCACGGAGATGGTGACCGGGAACACGGCGGAGGCCTGGTCGCCGTGGGGCTCGTCGGGGCGTCCATCGACGCCTCCATCCAGGGCTCCGTCGAGGTCTCCATCAAGTGCTCCGTCGAGGGGCCCGCCGAGAGCCGTGGCCAGTGCTGCGGTCAGGGGTTCCTGCTCCACGTGGCGGGCGCTCGGCGTCATGGCGATCAGGTCGCGGATCCGGGCCTCGTCCACGCTCACGCGGTAGGTCAGCTCCCGCTGGGCAGTGGTGGCGAAGAACGGATCCAGAGCGGCGTGCAGGCGCTCCTCCTTGCGCGGGTCCACGCTCACCATCTGCGGGACGATCTCGCGCAGCTCGGCGAGATGTGCGCCTGTGGGGCGGACGACGACGAGCCGGCCCTGCGGGCGCAGCACCCGGGCGAACTCGGCGGGGTTGCGGGGGGCGAAGACGTCCAGGAGGAGGTCCGCGCTCTCATCGGCCAAGGGGAAGGGGGCGAACACGTCTCCGGTGTACACGGCGGCGCGCTGGTGGGCGCGGGCGGCGAAGCGCAGCGATCTCGCGGAGGTGTCGAAACCGAGGCCGCGGGCGGCGGGGAAGCGGTCCAGCAGCCCGGCGAGGTAGTAGCCCGGCCCGCACCCCGCGTCGAGGATCGTCGGGGCCGGGGCCGGGGCCGGGGCCGGGGCCGGGGCCGACAGGTCGGCCGGTGCAGGGTCCTCACCCAGGGCGGGCACCTCCTGCTGCGCGAGGTCGCCGATCCCGTCGAGGAGCGGCTCGTAGGTCCCGGTGCCCAGGAAGCGGTCGCGCGCGCGGGCCATCTCGTCGTCGTCGCCGCTGACCGCGCCGCCACCGCCCAGCAGCGACACGTAACCGGCGCGGGCGAGGTCGAAGGAGTGCCGGCGGGGACACTGCAGCGCGCGTCCGTCCGCGACCAGAGCACCCTCGCAGGCGGGGCAGCGCAGGACGTCGAGGAGCGAGATCAGAGCGCTCGGAGCGGCAGGAGAAGTGGTGGGCACGCCGTCAGGGTAGCGGGACCTGGACCCTGTCACGCACCCACGTACTGCCGCAGATGGGTGGCCGTGAGCGACGACGCCTCCGCCACCAGCTGCGCCGGGGTGCCCTCGAACACGACCTGGCCGCCGTCAACTCCGGCGCCCGGCCCGAGGTCGATGAGATGGTCGGCATGGGCCATGACCGCCTGATGGTGCTCGATGACGATGACCGTCTTCCCGGAGTCGACGAGACGGTCCAGCAGCGTGAGCAGGTTGCCCACGTCGGCCAGGTGCAGTCCCGTGGTGGGCTCGTCGAGCACGAGGATCCCGCCCGTGTCGCCCATATGGGTGGCGAGCTTGAGCCGCTGGCGCTCCCCACCCGAGAGCGTCGTCATCGGCTGACCGATGGTCAGGTACCCGAGCCCCACCTCGTCCATGTGCCGCAGCAGCTTCGCGGCCGCGGGGACCGCGGATCCCTCGGTGGTGAAGTGCTCCAGGGCCTCCTCGACGGACATCTCGAGCACGTCCGCGATGTTCGCCGTGCCCAGGCGGTACTCGAGCACGGCGGCCTGGAAACGTCGGCCCTCGCACTCCTCGCAGGGGGTCGAGACGGTCTCCATGAAACCCAGCTCCGTGAAGATCACGCCGGCGCCCTTGCAGACCGGGCAGGCGCCCTCGGAGTTGTTCGAGAACAGCGCAGGCTTCACCCCGTTGGCCTTCGCGAAGGCCTTGCGGATCGGCTCCAGGAGGCCCGTGTAGGTCGCGGGGTTGGAGCGTCGGGAGCCGCGGATCGCGCCCTGGTCGACCACGGTCACCTCGACGTCGCGGGGGAGCGAGCCGTGCACGAGCGAGCTCTTGCCGGATCCGGCCACTCCGGTGATCACGGTGAGCACCCCGAGCGGGATGTCGACGTCGACGTCGCGGAGGTTGTGCTGGTCCGCGCCACGGATCGCCAGGGCCCCGGTGCTCTCGCGCGTCTGCTCCTTGAGGGTCACCCGGCGATCGAGGTGGCGTCCGGTCAGGGTGTCCGAGGCGCGCAGTCCGGCCACATCGCCCTCGTACTGGAGCTCGCCGCCATGGGAGCCCGCGCGCGGACCGAGGTCGACGGCGTGGTCCGCGATCGCGATCGTCTCGGGCTTGTGCTCGACCACCAGCACGGTGTTGCCCTTGTCCCGCAGCGCCAGCAGCAGCTGGTTCATCGTGGCGATGTCATGGGGATGGAGCCCGATCGTGGGCTCGTCGAAGACGTAGGTGACGTCGGTCAGCGCGGAGCCGAGGTGCCGGATCATCTTGGTGCGCTGGGACTCGCCGCCGGACAGGGTCCCCGACGGGCGGTCGAGGGAGAGATACCCGAGCCCGATCGTCACGAAGGAGGACAGCAGGGCGGCGAGGTTCGTCAGCAGCGGCGAGACCGTCGGCCCCAGATGTCGCTCGCGCAGCCCCTCGACCCAGGTGGCCAGGTCGGTGATCTGCCAGGCGGTGACGTCCGCGATCGAGACGCCGTCGATCCGGGAGGTGCGCGCATGTTCCGCGAGCCGGGTGCCCTCGCACTCGGGGCAGGTCACGAACTTCACCGCCCGGTCCACGAAGGCCCGGACGTGAGGCTGGAGAGCATCACGGTCCTTGCTGAGGATCGACTTCTGGATCTTCGGGATCAGGCCCTCATAGGTCATGTTCACCCCGTCGATCTTCACCTTCGTGGGCTCCTTGTACAGGAAGTCGTGGAGCTGCCTCGTCGTGAAGGACGCGATGGGCTTGTCGGAGGGGAAGAACCCCGAGGACGCGAAGATCTTCACGTACCAGCCGCCCGCGGCGTAGTTCGGGATCGTGAAGGGGCCTTCGTCCAGCGACAGGCTCTCGTCGTACAGCTCGGCGAGGTCCACGTCGGAGATGTGCCCCATGCCCTCGCAGCGCGGGCACATCCCGCCCACTCGCGAGAAGCTCGTCTTCTCCGCGATCGTCTTCGCTCCCTTCTGCACGGTCATCGCGCCGGCGGCCGTGACGCTGGGGACGTTGAAGGAGTAGGCGCCCGGCCCCCCGACGTGCGGCTCGGCGAGCGTGGAGAACAGGGTGCGCAGGTAGGCGTTGGCATCGGTGACCGTGCCGACGGTGGAGCGCACGTTCGCCCCCATCCGCTCCTGGTCCACGATGATCGCCGTGGTCAGGCCCTGCAGATCGTCCACGTCGGGCCGTGCGAGCGAGGCCATGAACCCTTGGATGAACGAGCTGTAGGTCTCGTTGATCATCCGCTGCGACTCCGCGGCGATGGTGCCGAAGACCAGGGAGCTCTTGCCCGACCCGGAGACGCCGGTGAACACCGTCAGGCGCCGCTTGGGGATGTCCAGCGAGATGCCGCGCAGATTGTTCTCCCGTGCGCCCCGGACTCGGATGACGTCGTGGGCGTCAGCGGGGGCGCTGCGAGGGGTGGCGGTGGTCATCGGTCCTCCGAGGATCGCTGGGTCGACGTTCGCTGGGTCGAGCGTCGCTGGGTCGAGTGTCACTGGGCCCGGGTTCGCTGGGTCCAGGTTCGCTTCCGGTCCGTTCCTGCAGTCCTCGATACTATCGTTGAAAACACCGTGGAGACTTAGCGGGACCCTGACGACCAGTGATGCCGTCGAAGCCCCAAAGGAGGAGTGCATGCGCCCGATCGATCTCGCGCGAGAGCATGGGCTCTCCGCCCAGGCGGTGCGCAACTACGAGGGTGACGGGGCGCTGCCGGAGGCGGGCCGCACGAACTCCGGGTACCGGACGTACACGCCCCGTCATCGAGAGGCGCTGCGCGCCTTCCTCTCGCTGAAACAGGCCATCGGCCACCACCCGGCCCTGGCGATCATGCGGGCCGTCCACCGGGACGATCTGGACGCCGCGCTCGAGGGCGTGGGCAGGGCCCATGAGCAGCTCCTGCGCGATCGCGCCACGCTGGCCGTCGTCGCTCAGGCCGCGCAGGATCTCAGAGCCGCGCAGGATCTCAGAGCCGACGGGGCCGACGGGGCCGACAGAGCCGACGGGGCCAACGGGGCCGACGGGGCTGATGGCGCTGATGGCGTCGACCGAGCCGACGGAGCCGCGGGTGAGGGGAGCGGACGGCAGGGGTCCACGCGTCGCGTGCTCGGCGTCGGAGAGCTCGCCGCTCGGATCGGGGTGTCGCCGGCGACGTTGAGGCATTGGGAGCGCGAGGGGCTGCTGTTCCCCGGACGGGTGAGCGCCAGCGCACCCCGGCTCTACGGCCCGCAGCAGGTACGCGACGCCGAGCTGGTGCATCTGCTGCGCCGGGGCGGGCACGGGCTGGGGGATATCGCCGTCGTGCTGGAGCAGATGCGCGGAGGCGCGGGTGACTCGTCCCTCCACGACGCGCTCTCGACCTCCCGTGCGCGGGTCGCGGCCCGTGGCCTGGCGCTGCTGCGGGCGTCCTCGGCACTGGCCGCCTACATCGACCTGGAGGAGGGCTAGCCTGGGACGGTGACCGACACTACGCATTACGACATCGCCCTGATCGGCTCCGGCTCCTCGAACTCGTTCCCGGGTCCCGACCTCTCCGACCGCAGCATCGTGCAGATCGACCGAGGTGTGGGCCCGGACCACGTCTTCGGCGGCACCTGCCTGAACCTCGGGTGCATCCCCACCAAGATGTTCGTGCACACCGCGAACCTCGCCGCGACGCCGGCCGAGTCCGGCCGCTTCGGCCTCACCTCGACGCTGCAGGGCGTGGACTGGCCGGCCATCCGAGACCGCATCTTCGGGCGCATCGACCCGATCGTCCACGGCGGCGAGGAGTACCGCCGGGATCACGAGGACAACGCCAATCTCACGCTGGTGCGCGGCACCGCCACCTTCACCGGGGCGAAGACGCTGCGCGTGCTCGACGCCGACGGCGGCGAGCGGATGATCACCGCCGACACGATCGTGCTCGGAGCAGGTTCGCGGCCCGTGCTCCCGCCCATCGACGGACTGGCCGACGCCGCCCCGCACACCTCGGACACGATCATGCGGATCGACCAGCTCCCGGCGTCCCTCGCCATCCTCGGCTCCGGCGTGATCGCCGTGGAGATGGCGCACGTGTTCGCCTCCCTCGGGGTCGAGGTCACGCTGATCGCCCGCTCCGAGCGAGTGCTGAGAACGGCCGACGCCGACATCTCGGCCCGCCTCACCGAGATCCTCGGCGAGCGCCTCCACCTGGAGACCGGATTCAGCACCACGTCCGTGCGTCGCACGGCGGCCGGGGTGGAGCTGCGCGGCCGCCGCGACGGCGCGGACGCGGTGCTGGAGGCCGAGGAGCTGCTGGTGGCCGTCGGCCGACGACCCAACTCCGACCTGCTGGACGTCGAGGCCGCCGGCATCGACACCACCGAGGACGGCCGTGTGGTGGTCGACGAGTACCAGCGGGTGCAGAGCGGGGGGGAGGTGCTCGAGGGCATCTGGTCGCTCGGGGATCTCTCCAGCGCGCATCAGCTCAAGCATGTCGCGAACCATGAGCAGCGGATCGTGCGGCACAACGTCCTGCACCCGGAGGCGCTGCGCCGGTCCGACACCATGCCGATCCCCAGCGGCGTTTTCACCCACCCGCAGGTGGCGTGGGTGGGCATGGACGAGGCCGCGGCCCGCGAGAGCGGCCGGGAGGTGAAGGTCGCCGTCCAGGAGTACGCCTCGATCGCGTACGGCTGGGCGATGGAGGACACCACCGGGTTCGCGAAGATCATCGTGGATGCGGAGACGACCGAGATCCTCGGCGCCCACATCATCGGCCCCGAGGCCACCACGCTGATCCAGCTGCTGATCCAGGCGATGAGCACCGGGCAGACCGCCCGCGACATCGCGACCACGCAGTACTGGATCCATCCGGCGATGCCGGAGCTGGTCGAGAACGCCCTGCTGCAGCTGCTGGACTGACGCGAACGAGAACGGGGCCGGATCTGCGTGAGCAGATCCGGCCCCGTTCTCATCTGGGCGCTACGAGTCGCGGAGCCTCAGCCCTGCTCAGCGCCGGGGAGGCAGGACTTCAGAGGATCGTGGTCGATCTCCGGAGCCTTGCTCTTCTCCGGTGCGGTGGTGGCCTCCGCGGACTCCTCCGTGGTCTCGGCGTCGTCCGTGGTCGGAGTGTCCTCCGTGGCGGACTCCGACGGGTCCTCCTCGCCCTCGGCCGGGGGCGGGGCCCCGGTATCGGCGGGCTCGTTCGAGCCGGGCTCGGTCTCGCCGAGCACGGAATCCGGCGAGTCGTCCTTCATGGAGTCCTCGATCGAGGCGGCAGTCCATTCCTTGAGGTAGTCCCAGTCCGGGTTGCCGGAGGGCGTCACATCCTGCGTGATCGGGTACGACGTGAAGCCGCCGTCCTTGACGCGCAGGGCGAGGTCCACGAAGGCGTTGAGGTTCGCGACCGGGATATCGGTCTGGATGTTCTCCTCGGTGGCGGTCACCAGGCCCGGGATCGACATGGCCAGCGTCGTGGGATCCGATTCCTCGGTCACGGCGCGCACCATGCGCTGCTGCCGGCACATGCGGTTGAAGTCGTTGGAGCCCTCGCGGGAGCGGGCGTACCACAGCGCATGGAACCCATCGAGCTTCTGCTGCCCGGCCTCGATATGACCGGTGACCGGGTACTTCCCGCCCGTGGCCTGATTGACGCCGCCGCCGATGGGGATGCGTCGCTCCACGACGAGATCGACCCCGCCGATGGCGTTGACGAGGTCCTCGAAGCCCTGGAGGTTGACCATCGCGTAGTAGTCGCTCTCCAGGCCGAGGGTCTCCTCGACGGCCCAGGTCGTCGCGGTCAGTCCGGGGTTGGAGTCGCCCGGGAAGAGATCCGGGTGATCCTCTGCCCAGGTCCACACCGCATTGATGAGGTCCTGGTTCCTGCCGAAGTAGTCGAATCCGTCCGGGAACTCCTCCGCCGCCGGCGTGCCCTCGGGGAAGTGGACCTTCTCGAGGTTCCGCGGGATGGAGAACAGGGCGGTCTGCCCGCTGGACGTGTCGATCGACGCCATCATGATCGTGTCCGGACGGGTACCGGTGCGGTCCACGCCGGAGTCCTGGCCGAGCAGCAGGATGTTCACGCGCTCCGTGTTCGCCCACGGATCCTTGCCCTCGACGAAGGGATGTTCACGGCCGTCGCCGCCCGCGAACACCGATTCCGAGCCGAGCAGTCCCTGAGCGGCCCAGAGCGACTGGAAACCACGGCCGAACGGCATCGCCACCGCCACCACCATCAGCGCGGCCAGGGCCAGGGCCAGATAGCGCTTGGCCCCCTCGAGCCGCTGCAGCTTGGTGTGCGCGAGGTTCGCGAGCACGATCTGCACCGCCCATACCAGCCCGACCAGGCCGATCGTGGCCGTGATGGCGATCAGCACGGAGCGATGGGTCAGCAGCATCATGCCGGTGCGCAGCGGGTCGCCGATCACGAGGAACGCCGCCACGAGGACCACGGCCAGGCCGAGGAGCGCCAGCAGGATCCAGCCGAGCCGTCGGCGGTGGGTGGTGATCAGCCCGGAGCCGGGGAGGATCGTCGTCAGGACGGTCCACAGCGCGACCTTGGGCAGTGATCCGTCGTCGCCGGAGCCCTTCGGGTCGTGGCCGTCGTGATCGGGCTTGTCGTCGTCTGGTCCTGCTGGGGGAGTTCCGCCGCCGTCGGAGCCCGAGGAGCCTGCGGCACCTGCGGCACCTGCGGCACCTGCGGCACCTGCGGCACCTGCGGGAGCGCCGGAGCCTGCGCGGCCGTCGTCGACCCCGGTGGGGGTACGGCCGTCACGGGCGGAGCCGGTGAGCTCTTCGCTGGTGCTTCCGGTGTCTGTGTCTGCGTCCGTGTCTGCAGCGCTCTCTGCGCCGGCCGCCTCGGGTGCACCGGTGCCTCCGGCCGCTCCGAGTGCACCGACGCCGACGGCCGCAGCGGCCACCGGTGCTCGCCGTTCCTCGGTGCCGCTCGTGGTCTCCGTTGCGTCGGACGCGGCGGCTTCGGGGGCCTCCGTCGAACGGTCAGGCTCTGTCGTCGTCGTCGGGCGCGCGCGACGAGCGCCCGACGGGAACGTGCGGGCCTCGGAGAAGGAGTACGAGCGATCCGCCGGGGCCGCAGGGCTCGCGGTGCTCGCAGGATCGGACGACGCAGTGTTCTGGGCGTCCTGCTCGGCTGGAGCCGACGTCTGGGTGCTCCAGGCGTCGTGGTGCGCGGCGTCGTCGTCGGAGGACGGATCCTGCGCACGTGCTGCGTCGGAGGGCTCCTCGGGGAGCTGGAACGCGGCACGGCGGCCGCGCGGGCGCCGCGGCGGTCGGTCGATCGGTGCGGCAGAGGCCGACGGCACGACAGGGCTCTCGGGACCAGTCGACCCGCCCGGAACTGCGGGAGCGCCCGGTTCAGAAGGGGCACCAGGCCGTGCTGAGTCCCCAGACCCCGAGGGCGCAGGAGATGCGTCAGGCGCAGCGGGCGTCCTGGAGGCTGAGGGCGCAGGCGTCGTGGCGGCCGCGGCGTTCGTGGCCGGGGGCGGGACCGCCGGCAGGGGAGTGGTGGCGGGTTCCGCCCCGGTGGGGGGCCCGGACCGCTCCGGGGTGCTCGATGCCGGGGAAGAGCCGGGCACCGGCGCGTCGCTCGCGGCGGACTCCGAGGGCTCTGCCGATGGTGCCGAGGGCGCGCCGCCCGGCCACATGCGCTTCGGGCTCGCGGCACCGAACGCGCTCTCGCGGTTCCTGCGCGCTTCGTCTGGCGGCATGGGCGTGGACTCGACGCGTCGGACCGGCTCCTGATGTCTGCCGGATCGACGGCGTCGTCGCCGAGAGGCCGAGGAAGGATCCGTCATATGCTCCATTCTAGATTCTCGAGGACGAATCGTCCCCCATGCGCCTGTGAGAACCTCGTGGAGGTCGATCCGCCGCCGGAGATCCGTAGCATGGACCCATGCGCCTGATTCACACTCCGTCGACGGACCTCACCTACGACGACTGCTTCTTCCTTCCCGCACGCTCCGCGATCACCTCCCGATTCGATGTCGACCTCGGCAGCGATGACGGCACGGGAACCACGATCCCGCTGATCGCCGCGAACATGACGGCCGTCTCCGGACGACGCATGGCCGAGGTCATGGCCCGGCGCGGAGGCCTCGCCGTCCTGCCCCAGGACCTCTCCCCGGAACGTCTGGACTCGATCATCCGGTCCGTGAAGCAGCGGGACCACGTCGTGGACCATCCGCTGACGCTCACCGTGGACGGCACCCTCGGCCAGGCCGCGGACCTGCTGCCCAAGCGGCCCCACGGCATCGTCGTGGTGATCGACGACCAGCGCCGCCCGCTGGGCACGATCTCTGCTGAGGAGATCGCCGGACGCGACTCCTTCTCCGCCGTCGGCGACGTGGTGAGCACCGATGTGCCCGTCCTGCGCCCGGCGGATCTGCAGGTCACCCCTGCGGAGCTGCACGCCCGCATCGCCGCCACCCACCACGAAGCCGCGATCGTCGTCGACGACGAGGCCGAGGGCGGCGCGCTGCGGGGCGTCCTCACCGCCACCGGCGTGCTGCGCTCGACCATCTACCGTCCCGCGGTCGACGCGGACGGCGGCCTGCGGATCGCGGTCGCGGTCGGCATCAACGCCGATGTCGCGGCGAGGGTGGGGGAGCTGGTCGAGGCGGGAGCCGATGTGATCGTGCTCGACACCGCCCATGGCCACCAGGACAAGATGCTCGAGGCGCTGCGCATCGCGCGCGGCGTGATCGGGGACCGCGCGTCGACGTCGGTGCGGCTGGTCGCGGGGAACATCGTCACGGCGGAGGGCACCCGTGAGCTCATCGAGGCCGGAGCCGACATCGTCAAGGTCGGCGTGGGACCGGGCGCCATGTGCACCACCCGCATGATGACGGGCGTCGGCCGCCCGCAGTTCTCCGCTGTTCTCGAGTGCGCCGCCGAAGCGCGCCGGCTGGGTGGGCACGTGTGGGCCGACGGTGGGGTGCGCCATCCCCGCGACGTCGCGCTCGCGCTCGCCGCCGGCGCCTCCAACGTCATGATCGGCTCCTGGTTCGCGGGGACCTACGAGTCCCCGGGGCAGATGCGCACGGACGAGAACGGGCGGCGCTACAAGGAGAACTTCGGCATGGCCTCCAAGCGCGCCGTCTCGCATCGCACGGCCCACGAGGACGCCTTCGCGCGTGCCCGCAAGGGCCTCTTCGAGGAGGGCATCTCCACGTCCCGCATGTTCCTCGCCGAGGGCAAGGGCGGCGTCGAGGATCTGCTCGACGAGATCACGGCCGGCGTGCGGTCCTCCTACACCTACGCCGGGGCGAACAGCACGCCGGAGTTCCGCGAGCGGGCCGTCATCGGTCTGCAGGGCGCGGCGGGCTACGCCGAGGGCCGGCCCGTGTCCAGCTCCTGGAGCTGAGAAGCGCTGATCCCTCCCGGAACCGCCGCGTTCGCGGACCTCGGCCAGCGGCCGCTGTCCGCGGGCGTGGCGGTTCCGATCAGCGCAGGCCCGGTAAGATTCCTGCCATGACAACTCTCGTGATCGGTGGCGCTGGATACATCGGGTCGCACGTGGTGCGACTCCTCGTGGAGCAGGGGCAGAAGGTGGTCGTGGTCGACAACCTCTCCACCGGGATCCTGGATCGCACCAAGGGCGCCGAGCTGGTCGAGCTCGACATCACCGAGTCCGGCGCGAGCGAGAAGCTCGCCGACCACCTGCGGGCGTCCGGAGCCGATTCGGTGATCCATTTCGCCGCGCACAAGCAGGTCGGTGAGTCCGTCGCGAACCCCGAGATGTACTGGCACGACAACATCGGTGGACTGGCCAACGTGCTGGCCGCCTGCGCGAGCGCCGAGGTGCGCGACGTGGTCTTCTCCTCGTCGGCAGCCGTCTACGGGGTGCCCGATGTGGATCTCGTGACCGAGGACCTCACGCCGCAGCCGATCAACCCCTACGGCGCGACCAAGTACGTCGGCGAGTGGATGCTGGCCGACTCCGAGCGTGCCCACGACATGCGCACCGTGGCCCTGCGCTACTTCAACGTGGCCGGTGCCGGCTGGCCCGAGCTCGCGGACACCGCCGTGATGAACCTCGTGCCGATCGTGCTGGACCGCCTCGAGCAGGGCAAGGCCCCTGTCGTCTTCGGGGACGACTACGACACCCCCGACGGCACGTGCATCCGTGACTACGTCCACGTGCTCGACCTCGCCCATGCGCACATCGCGGCGTTGGACTACCTGCGTGGCGAGGATCGCCCGCATCGTGTGTTCAACGTCGGCACCGGCGAGGGCTCGAGCGTGCTCGAGGTGATCGAGGCGATCGCCCGCGCCAAGGGGATCGAGATCGTCCCTGAGCTCGGGAGGCGGCGCCCCGGCGACCCGGCCCGCCTGATCTGCTCCGGTGACCGCATCGCCCAGCAGCTCGGGTGGAAGTCCGAGCACGGCCTGGACGACATCGTCCGCTCCGCCGTCGAGGCCCGCTCGCAGAGCATCGCCCCCGACGTCGAGGCCTACCCCGAGGCCTGATCGGGCCGAGCCGTTCGCTCAGGTGAGGTAGCGGTAGATCGGATCGCTGGGGTCGACCCGTTCGATCTCCATGTTCGAGGCGGCCATGCGGGACATGAGCGGTTCGAGGTCCGCCCGGTCGCCGATCTCGAGCCCCACCAGAGCAGGCCCCTGCTCACGGTTGTTGCGCTTGATGTAGTCGAACAGGACGATGTCGTCGTTCGGCCCCAGCACCCGGTCCAGGAATCGGCGCAGCGCTCCCGGTTCCTGCCGGAACGTGACCAGGAAGTAGTGCTTGAACCCCTCGTGCACGAGAGAGCGCTCGATGACCTCGTGATACCGGGAGACATCGTTGTTGCCGCCGGAGATCACCACGATGATGTCGCCGGTCCCGGAACCGTCGGACGAGTCGCCCGCTGCCGGGGAGACCTGCTCCCGAGGGTCGCGGTCCAGGGAGTCCTGCTCCCGGGGTTCGAGGTTCGGGGAGTCCGGGCCCGCGGGTCCCTCATCGAGGGCCCGACGTGCAGAGTCCTGGTCGGCAACGGCGCGGGCTGCGGCGGCCTGGTCCGCAGAGTCCTGGTCCCGGTACCCGAGATGCTCGATCGCCCCGGTGGCGACGGACGTCGCGGCCAGCGCCCCCGCCGGCTCGGCGATGATCCCGTCGACCTGGTAGAGCGAGAGCATCTCCGTGCACACGGCACCTTCGTCGACGCCCACCAGCTCCGGCTCGATCGCCGTGACCACGCGCAGCGGCTCCGCGCCGACCCGGCGCACGGCGGCGCCGTCCACGAAGCGATCCATCTCCTGCAGCGTCACCGGGTGCCCGACGCGGACGGCCGCGGCCATGGAGGCGGCGCCGGCGGGCTCGACCCCGACGATCCGCACCGACGGAAGGCGCTCCCGCAGCCAGGCGCCGCAGCCGCCGATCAGGCCGCCGCCCCCGACCGGAAGCACCACCGTGCCGGGCTCGCGGCCGTGCTCGCTGCGCAGCTGGTCCACAGCTTCCAGCGCCACGGTGCCCTGGCCAGCCATGATCAGGGGGTGATCGAAGGGCGGCACCAGAGTGGCCCCGGTGCGCTCTGCATCCTCGGTGGCCGCTTCCGCCGCATCGTCGAAGGTGTCCCCGACGAGGATCAGGTGCACGAGGTCTCCGCCGATCGCGGTGATCCGCTCGCGCTTCTGGCGCGGAGTGGTGCTCGGCACATAGATGCGACCCTGGATCCCGAGGGCCCGGCAGGCCTGGGCCACACCCTGGGCATGGTTGCCGGCGCTCGCTGCGACCACGCCGGCCTCCCTCGACAGCGGGTCGAGGGAGTCGAGGAAGAGATGGGCGCCGCGCAGCTTGTAGGAGCGCACCGACTGCAGATCCTCGCGCTTGAGCCAGACCGGGACCCCGGCCCGTGCGCTCAGCCGTTCGCTGTACTCCAGCGGGGTGCGTCGGAGCACGGGAGCGAGGCGCTCGGCGGCGGCCTCCACCTCCTGGGCGGTCACGGGCAGATCAGGCAGGGATCCGGTCCGGGGCATCGTCATCACTCCTCCTCGGCGACGATCAGAGCGGTCGCCATCGCGGCGACTCCTTCACCGCGCCCGGTCAGGCCGAGAGCATCCGTCGTGCTGCCGGAGACCGATACGGGGGCTCCGACGGCCGCGGACATCGCGGCGCAGGCCTCCTCGCGGCGGGCGGACAGCCGGGGACGGTTGCCGATCACCTGGACCGAGATGTTGCCGATGGTGAACCCGGCCTCGCGGACGGACCGTGCGGCGTCCTCGAGGAGCCTCGCCCCGGAGGCTCCGGCCCACTCCGGGCGGTCGACCCCGAAGTGCGTGCCGAGGTCACCGAGGCCCGCGGCCGAGAACAGGGCATCGCAGGCCGCATGGCAGGCGACGTCCGCATCGGAATGCCCGGCCAGGCCGCGCTCTCCCTCCCAGCGCAGGCCCGCGATCCAGAGCTCACGCGGGGCGTCCTCGGCGGCGAAGGCGTGGACATCCACTCCGAGCCCGACGCGCGGCAGCCCGGATCGAGCGGTCATCAGGCCGTGCCCTGCTCGTCGATCCGTGCCAGCAGACGATCGATGTCGTCGTAGGTCACCTGGGGGTTGGTTCCCAGCAGCAGGGGCATCCCGGAGGCCTGGGGGATGCCGAGGGCGGCCGGGAGGTCGACGGTGCTGACGACGAGGTCGGCGTGGAAATCACGGGAGAGCAGGTCCATCACGGTGGCCTGCACGACATGGGCTTCGCGGTTGAGGGAGGCGAGGTGATCGCGCACCTGTTCCGCGACCAGTGCGGAGGTCGCGATCCCCGCGCCGCACACGATGGCGATGGTCAGCATTCGGACTCCTGGAAGGTCGATGGTGGGAGGCGGTCACCGGCTCCGGGACGGACAGGAGCATAGGAGCGTGAGCGCACTCGGCAACAGTCGATTCTGTCACGAGTGGGCAGGGCGGCGCACGGGGGACTCCCAGACGTCTACGATGCCTGCGTGACCCAGACCCGTCGACTCCGTGCTTCCCGCCGCCGTGGCCGCGCCGCAGGTGTGGTGCTGGCCGGCGGATCGGGGACCCGTGTGGGGGCCGGGATCAACAAGGCCTTCCTGCCTCTGGCAGGTCGCAGCATCGCCAGCTGGGGGATCAACACCCTCGGCACGGTCGAAGGGGTGGGCATCCTGGTCTTCGTCGTGCGCCCCGACGATCTCGAGCATGCGCGTTTCCTCGCCGGGCGTGAGACCGATCTCCCCCTCGAGATCATCACCGGCGGCGACACCCGGCAGGAGTCGGAGCTGCTGGCCCTGCGGCACCTGGCCGATCGTATCGACGCCGGGGTGATCGACACCGTGCTCATCCACGACGCCGCGCGCCCCCTGGTCTCCCACGGCCTGGCGGCCGCCGTGCTGCACGCCGCCCGCGAGACCGGGGGAGCGGTCCCGGGGATCCCGGCCACGGAGATCGCCCCGGTCGCGGAGTCGGGCGAGCTGGCCGCCAGCGGAGCACGCACGCTGGACACGCTGGTCAGGGTGCAGACCCCGCAGGGGTTCGACGCCGCGACCATCCTGGACGCCTACGAGGCCGCGGCCCGCGACGGATTCGTCGGCACCGACACCGCCTCGTGCGCCGAGGAGTACACGAGGATCCCGGTGACCTGGGTGCGCGGCGAGGAGACCAACTTCAAGATCACCTATGCACAGGATCTGCTCCTGGCCCAGGACGTGGTGACCGCGCTAGGTTTGAGGACAGGGTGAGGAGGACATGATGGCTGTCGAGGAGAGCTTCCTGCGGTGCACCGCCTGTGATCAGGAGGCGGAGCACGTGGTCGTGTATGCGGGGCGCTTCGTCTCGGAGATCCAGTGCACGGGCTGTGGCGCGGTGACCCGTCTGGACGTCTCCGATGAGTACCTCCCGGATCTCCGCCAGCGGATCTCCAGCAAGCCCGGTCGGCTGATGCGCAGATTCCGACGGGACCCCGGCGAGCTCGCCACCAGCCTTCCGCAGCGGACGCTGTCGAAGCCCCTGCGGATGGTCGAGGAGTTCCGGACGGTCTGGCGCAGCCGTCGCGAGGACTGAGGCGAGGGAGTTCGGGGCTCGGGTCCGGCGGGTCAGGCCCGGCGGGCCAGGCCGTAACGGTGCGAGGTGTCCCGGGCCAGCCCGAGAGAGATCTGCGCCTGCCAGAGGCTGAGTCGATCCACCACGGCGAAACCCGCATGTGATCCGTGCACCGTGCGCACGGCGGCCCCGTTCTCGAGCGCCGCCAGGATCTCGTCGAAATGCCCAGAACTACCGTGGGCAGTGTCGCGGAGCGGCCTGGCCAGGGCGTCCTGGAGGATCTCGCGTCGCAGGAGCCGGGGGCTCTGCATGCCGACCACGGTGGAGCGATCGATGTTGCGCAGTCCGTCCGGGCGGGCATCCTTCACGGAGTCGGTCATCGCGACGACCGGGAGCACGGCATCGGTCTCCGCCTCGAGTGCGGAGAGGACTTCGGAGATGGTGGAGGCCGGGGTGAGGGCGCGCTCGGCGTCGTGGAGGAGCAGGAGCTCATCGTCCGTCGCGCCCAGGGCGGCCGTCAGCGCCTCGCGGCGATCCGCCGAGCTGCCGATCACCTGACACCGATCGCCCAGGACGGTGCGCAGCGTGGCGACCGCATCGTGGGGGGCGACGACGACCGCGCTCGGCAGGCCGACCTCGTCCAGGGTGCCGAGCAGGCGCTCGATGAGTCGCGAACCGCCGAGCGTCTCCAGGCACGGGAGGGTGGTCCCGTGGGAGACGCCCGGCGCGGGCGGCGCAAGGGCGAGGACGACCGGTCGCACGGAGGCGACGGTCGGTCGAGCCGAGGAAGCGGTCATGTCTCGTCCGTGCGTCAGGACGCGAGGACCTCGTCGAGGATCGACTCGGCGTTGACCTCGTCGGTCTTCTCCGCGAGCGCGAGCTCGGAGACCAGGATCTGGCGCGCCTTCGCGAGCATGCGCTTCTCCCCGGCCGAGAGGCCGCGGTCCTGGTCCCGTCGCCAGAGGTCGCGGACGACCTCGGCGACCTTCTTGACGTCACCGGAGGCGAGCTTCTCGACGTTGGCCTTGTAGCGGCGCGACCAGTTGGTGGGCTCTTCGGTGTAGGGCAGGCGCAGCACCTCGAAGACCTCCTCGAGGCCCTCCTTGTCCACCACGTCCCGCACGCCGACGAGGTCGACGTTGTCGGCGGGGACCTCGATGGTCAGATCACCTTGGGCGACCTTCAGCTTGAGGTAGGTGCGGTCCTCGCCCTTGATGGTGCGGGTCTTGACCTCTTCGATGAGTGCGGCCCCATGGTGCGGGTAGACGACTGTCTCGCCGACGGCAAAATTCATGTGGTGGGTCCCCTTTCCGCCGAGCAGTCTAGCATCGCTGGGCCATGATAGGATCCGCGATCTTTTGTGAATCTGCAGTTCACGGCCGGTTCAACGGGGCACGGTAGGGGATCGGGGCGCCGCATGCGCCGCACCTGCGAGCGGACATCGCTCCTGCGTCGTGCAGGCGGTCACCGCCGTGACGCGATCGGTGCCCGCGCCCCTGCCGGGCGGACGGGATCCGTGCTCGCGGTGAGGTAACCTATCAGGGCTGTCCCAGAACTTTCCGCCGTCCTCAGCGGCATCGAACAGGAGTCCTCCGTGCGCCGTCCTCGCCGTCTTGTGCTCTCCGCAGCCGCCTTGGGCTTCGCCCTCGCCGCGTCCGGCTGCTCGGTCTTCAGCCCGGTGCAGACGCACGACTTCTACGAGGCCGCCGACGGCACCAACGCGAACCTCGAGCAGTCCGGCGCGCTCTACGCCGGCATGCGCAATTCCCTCATCGTGGTGGGCGCGGACGGATCCGCAACCTTCTACGGGACGGCCGTGAACTACTCCGACGAGACGATCTCGATCGACCTCGAGGCATCCGCCGAGGAGTCCGTCGTCTTCTCGACCAGCGTCTCCGTCCCCGCGCACGAGACGGTGGCGCTCGGCCCCGACGAGGGTCAGCAGCAGGTTCCGCTCGAGCAGCTCCCGGTCGAGCCTGGCGCCCTCATCGACCTCGACGTCTCCGCCGGCGGCGAGAGCACGGCGATCACGGTCCCCGTCCTCGAAGGTTCCGTGGGGCATCTGAGCGAGTCCGCCCAGGGCTGAGAGCCCTCATCAGCACCTCACGACCAGCACGTCATGACGAACGCCCCGCAGCCAGGCTGCGGGGCGTTCGTCGTCGTGCGGCGATCATCGGCAGATCAGCTGCCGGAACCGCCCGTGGACTCGAACTTGTAGCCGAGGCCGCGCACGGTGACCAGCTGTACGGGGTTCTTCGGGTCGTCCTCGATCTTGGCGCGCAGGCGCTTGACGTGGACGTCGAGCGTCTTGGTGTCGCCCACATAGTTCGCCCCCCACACCCGATCGATGAGCTGGCCGCGCGTGAGCACACGGTCGACGTTGCGCAGCAGGATCTCCAGCAGCTCGAACTCCTTGAGCGGGAGGGCGACGTCCTGGCCGCGGACCTGCACGACATGGCGCTCCACATCCATCATGAGATGGCCGGCCTGCAGGGTCGCGTCCTCGTCGGCCTCCGCCGATTCCTGCCCACGACGGAGCACCGCCTTGATCCGGGCGAGCAGCTCGCGGGAGGAGTAGGGCTTGGTGACGTAGTCGTCGGCACCCAGCTCGAGGCCCAGCACCTTGTCGAACTCGTCGTCCTTCGCGGTGAGCATGATGACCGGCACGCTCGAGGTGCGACGGATCTCCCGGCACACCTCGGTGCCGCTCATCCCGGGCAGCATGAGATCCAGGAGCACCAGGTCCGCGCCATGGGTGGCGAAGATCCGCAGACCGTCCGTGCCGTTGTCCGCTACGGCGATCTCGTAGCCCTCCTTGCGGAGCGAGTAGGACAGCGGATCGGAGAACGACTCCTCGTCCTCCACGATCAGGATGCGCGTCATATCAGGTTCCCTTTCCCGACCGGTGGTCGTTCGCCACGGTCCGTGAGATCGTTCCGGGCCCGGTGGGCCCTGCAGTGCCGGCGGCCGACGAGATGCGGCCCGGCCCGGCGGATGTCGTCGAGCCCGTGCGCTCCGGGGCATGGGGCGCCGGTGCGGAGATCGTCTCGGTCTCGCCCATCTCCGGCAGGCGGAGCGTGAAGGTGGACCCCTGTCCCCGCATCGACCAGGCCGTGACCTCGCCGCCGTGATCGGTGGCGATGTGCTTCACGATCGCGAGCCCCAGGCCGGAGCCGCCGGTGCTGCGCGATCTCGCCCGGTCCACGCGGAAGAACCGCTCGAAGACACGCTCCAGGTTCTCCTTCGAGATCCCGATGCCCTGGTCCTTCACGGACATCTCGATCATGCCACCGTCACGCCGCACCGAGACGCCGATACGGGTCTTCGGGTCGGAATAGGAGATCGCGTTGGAGATCAGGTTCGACAGCGCCGTGGTCAGCATCGAGGACGATCCGAAGACCTGCAGCCCGGTCGACCCGCCCACGGCGACCTCGATCTCCGAGCCGAGCGCGACATTGCGGTTCAGGGCCACGGCGTCGTCGACGACGTCGTCGATCTCCACCGGCTCGGCGTCGGGCAGCGAGGAGTTCCCCTGCACCCGGGAGAGCTCGATGATCTCCTTGACCAGATGCGAGAGCCGACGGGACTCGCTCTGCATGCGCCCCGCGAAGCGGCGCACCGCATCGGGATCCTCGGCCGCATCCTCCATGGTCTCGGACAGCAGCGTGATCGCCCCGACCGGGGTCTTGAGCTCGTGGGACACGTTGGCGACGAAGTCCCGCCGGGTCTCCTCGACCCGTACCGCGCGGGTGAGGTCATCGGCCAGGAGCAGGGCACCGTGCTCGCCGAGGGCCCCGATGCGCACGTCGATCACGGCATCGGTGTCGGAGGCGGCCTGGCTCGAGCGCCGCAGGGTCAGCCGCTCGTCGCGGAAGCCGCCGTTGCGGCCGACGTCCGCCGCGAGATCCAGGAGCTCGGTGTTCGCCAGGCGCGGGTAGTCGCCCTCGGCGGCCCGCACGATGCCGTAGGAGTAGGCGAGAGGGGAGGCACGCAGCACGTCGCCGCTCGCGTCGAGCACCACGTACGCCGACGACAGGATCGCCAGCACCTCGGCGGTGGCCTCGGGGACGCCCTGCTGCGTCGCCACGGGCGCGGCCGTGCGGCGACGGTCGGACCGCAGGAACGCGAGCGTCGCGGCGCATCCGATCACGAGTCCGATCGCGCCGGCGAGCAGGAGGAGAGCAGTCAGGGGCACAGGGACAGCCTAGGCCTCCGGCGTCGCCGGTCCGGTCCGACGCCAGGGGCTGGAGCATCTCGGCAGGCAGGAGTTCATGGCGGTGTCGCCGGAAGTTCACCGTCCGGCGGGCGCAGTTCATCCGGGATTGCGATACTCGGGGAGAACACCCCCGTCGGATTGAGGAGCACCACCCATGCGCGAGGCGTATCAGAGCGACCTGCGGCATATCGTCGACGACCTGCTCGACATGGCCGATCTCGTCGGGACCGCCCTGGAGGCGGCGACGACCTCTCTCCTCGAGGGCGATCTCGGCCTCGCGGAGCGCGTCATCGCCGCGGACCCGCACATCGACGAGCGGCAGGTCGAGCTCGACTCCAAGGCCGTCGAGCTGCTCGCCCGCCAGGCACCGGTCGCCGGCGACCTCCGGCTGCTCGTCGCGGCCCTGCGCATGAGCTCCTCGCTCGAGCGCATGGGCGACCTGTGCGCCCATGTGGCGCTGGTCGCCCGCCGCAGCCATCCGGAGCTCGCCGTCCCCGCGCAGCATCGCGAGCAGATCGCGCGGATGTCCGAGCTGGGCCGGGCCGCGCTGCGCGAGGCCTCCCAGGTCATCGCCGATCGTGATCTCGCCCTGGCCGCCCAGGTGGAGAAGGACGACGAGGAGCTCGATGACCTGATGCTCGAGGTCTCCCGCGAGATCTCCCGCGGAGAGGGCTACACCAACGGCCAGGTCGTGGACCTCACCCTGCTGATCCGCTTCTACGAGCGGATCGGCGACCACGCCGTGTCCCTCGTGCGCCGGGTCGGCTTCCTGGTCACCGGCGACTCGCTGGACACGCTCAACGAACGCGTCGACGTCAGCGAGTTCTGAGCGCTCGCTCGCGGACCCACGGTCTCGGAGTCCCGCAGTCCCACGATCTCGCCGCCCCGTCGCCCCGTCGCCCCGCAGTCCCGTCGCCCCGCCGCACGGGCACCCAGGGCGCACAGGGACGCAGAGCCGTCAAGGCGTGCACGGGCACAGCAGAGAAGGCCTCTCGCGGAAATCCGCGAGAGGCCTTCTGCGTGCGCCGAGGCTGGGTCAGCCGCGGTTGCTGCGCGGTCGGCGCGAGACGACGCGCTCGGCCCCCGTCTGGGCTCCGCGCTTGGCCATCATCTTCAGGCCCTGCAGGAGCACGCCGGAGACCGTGGCCCACAGCAGCATCTTCCAGATCGGCTGGTCGTCGGCGGGGTCCTTGATCGCGTCGATCTCCGCCTTCGACTGCCCCTCCTTCTTGGCCTGCTTGCGACGCTTCTGGGCGTCCTTCTGCGCGGCCTTGGTCGCCTTGACGGTCGGGGCGTCCTCGCCGAACACGGCGCCCCAGCCGGCGGCGGCAGCCTTGTTGCCGATGATGGAGGCGACGATTCCGGCGATCGGCACGACGATCTTGACGAGTGGATTGGCCACGAGGTTCCTCCAGGCAGTGGGTGATGCGGCGGACTGGGTGGGACCCGGGTCAGTAGGCCCCTGCGTACTGAGCGTAATAGGTTCCCATGCCATCCGTGCGCAGGGCGTCGCGCAGGATGTCCATCCCCTCCTCGTCGGTGCCCACGACGCTCGCGCCACCGCTGGTGGTGGTCGGCCCGGAATGGGGGACCGAGAGGTAGTAGATGTCGCTGTTTCGCACCGAGCGCATCGAGAGCCCGAGCTGGACCATCGCAGTACCGCTGAGGCCTTCGTCGGTGGTGAGGTAGGGGGAGATCGACTCGACCGTGCTGGCGAGCTTCCCCGGGTCGCTGAGGGTGTCCGCGCTGATCAGCTTGGCCGCGATCCCGCCCAGCACGGCCTGCTGGTTCCGGTTGCGCTGGAAGTCGCCGTCGGAGAACTGCTTGCGCTCGCGCACGAAGGTCAGCGCCTCCTCGCCGTTCAGGGTCTGGACGCCTTTGGTGAACTGGTGGCCGCCGGCCTCGAAGTCCTGGGGGATCTTCACGTCGATCCCACCGAGAGTGTCGACCAGTCCCTGGATGCCTTCGAAGTCGATGAGGGCCACATGGTCGATGGGGACGCCGACGTAGTTCTCGACCGTCGTCACCGCGAGGCCCACCCCGCCGAAGGCGAGGGCGGCATTGATGCGGTCCTTGCCGTGGCCGGGGATCTCGACGTAGAGGTCGCGCGGGAAGGAGGTGACGTAGACCTCCTTGTTGTCATCGGAGACGTGGACCAGCATCATCACGTCCGAGCGCTGACCGCTGACGCCCTGCGACTTCGCGTCCTCGGCAGATCGCTTGTCCGAGCCGAGCAGCAGGAAGTTGCGGCCCGCTCCGGCCTCGGGGCGCTCGCCGTCGGAGGCGCCGCGGGTGATCTGCACGACCGTGCGCTTCTCGTAGGAGTCGTTGATCCCGCGCAGGTAGTTCGCGACCACAAGGCCGACGCCGAGCACCAGGACGGCGACGAGTCCGAGAGCGATCAGGGCCATGCGGCGCCCGCGCCGCTGGCTGGGGTCAGGCTGGTCGTCATCCTCCCAGTCGGAGGGCAGTTCGACGTCGTCCGGGGCATTCATACGAGCTCGCTCTCAAACAGGCGTCACGGGTCGCGACGGAGGTCCTGAGGGTCTAGGCGGGGGCATCGCCCGACTGCCGAGGCACCCTGACGTACGCGAGATCCCATACTAAGCGTCCGGCGGCCCGTCCCTTGTTCTCGAAGCTGGTCTTCACACGACCCTCGAATCGAGGTGCCCATCCTGTGCGCGCCATGCTCTCGGAGATGGCGTCGCTGCTCTCCTCCCCGGGCCGGGCGCCCTCGGGATGGAGGTTCTCGAGCTCGGGGCGGGCATCGAGGTGGCGACGCATGTGATGGGCGTACTGCGCCCAGTCGGTGGCCAGGCGGAATGCGGCGCCGTCGGCGAGCAGCGGGAGCACGGCGTCCAGGAACGGCGGGTTGATGAGGCGGCGCTTGTGGTGGCGGGCCTTGGGCCACGGATCGGCGAAATAGACCCAGAGCTCCTGGATCGAGGCCTCGGACAGCAGCACGGGGAGGCTGCGCTGCGCATCGAGCGGCAGGAGGCGGAGGTTCCGGGGGCGCCCCGCTCGGTCGATCCGGTTCAGGGTCTGGGCGAGGCCGGGGCGGTACACCTCGACCGCGAGGAAATCGCGGTCCGGATCCGCGGTGGCGGCGGCGACGATGTTCTCGCCCAGGCCGCTGCCCACCTCGACGACGAGCTCGGCGCGCCGGCCGAAGACCTCAAGGAGATCGAGGGTCGCATCGGGACCCGGCACGGTGTCACGATCGCCGCGGGAGGGGTCCAGGACGTACTCGTCCGAGAGACGGTCCCAGGCGCTCTGCCTGCTCGCGGTCAAGCGCTCACCCCGACGGACGAAGGAGACGATCTCGCGCGGGGACTTCTCCTCCGGATCGGTCGTCTCCTCCGGATCGGTCTGCTCAGCGGTCATGGCGCGCTCAGCCGTCACGACGGACGAGGCCGCCCTCGACGACCACGGACACCTCGGGCAGCTGCCGGGTCGCCGGGCCCACCAGGACCTCACCGGTGGCCGCATCGAACTTGGAGCCGTGGCACGGGCAGTCGAGCTCGGCCTCCTTCTGGGCGAGGGCGCAGCCGTTGTGGGTGCAGTACCCCGAGTAGGCGGCGAGATCGTCGCCTGCTCCCCGGACCAGCAGCACGAAGGGCTGCTCGCCCCCGAAGTTCACCAGTGTGCTCGCGTTCTCCGGCACGTCGTCCAGGGAGATCGAGCCGTCGTCGGCCCGCACCGGAGCCGCCGTGCCGAAGCCTTCGTCCTGGGGACCGCAGGCGGCGAGGCCGCCGAGCGCGGCAGCCGAGGCAGGGAGCAGGAGGGCATGACGGCGGGAGAGGCACGGGCGTTCCATGCCGCCAGGATAGCCAGCGTTGCTGGGCGCGGGCGAGGCGAGGGGCGCCGCTGTGACGCGCCGGACCGCGGATCAGACGTCGGCGGCCTCGAGGTCCCGGGGATCCCAGGTGAGGATCCCCTGGGCGCGCCAGCCGCGGCCGGTCACCGCATCGAGCGCCTCGCGCCGGCGCGCGGGGGAGAGGCGGTCGAGGTACAGGGACCCGTCGAGATGGTCGACCTCGTGCTGCAGGGCGCGGGCCAGCACTCCGCCCTCGTCCTCGACGACGATCTGCTCGCCCTCGAGGTCGATGCCCGTGACGCGGGCACCGCGGTGGCGGGCGGTGGGGAATCCTTCGCCGGGCACCGAGAGGCAGCCTTCGATGGTCTCTTCGTCGAGCTCGATCCCGCCGAAGCGCTCGAGCCGCGGATTGATGACCACACCGCGCTGCACGGTGCCGGCGGAGTCGGCGCAGGAGTAGATGAACAGGCGCCAGCGCGAGCCGACCTGCGGGGCGGCGAGCCCCGCACCGTCGGCGGCATCGTTCGTCTCGAACATGTCCGCGACCAGGGTGCGGATGTCGGAGGTGACCTCACGGACCCGGCGGGTGCGCTGCTCGAGGGCGCGGTGGCCGACGATCGTGATCGGGCGGACGCTCATGTGGTGGGGTCTCCTGGCTGCGGCGGGTCGGTGCGGTCGTGAGGGTCGGAGGGGTTCTCGTCCGGGTCCGGCGGTTCAACGGGACCGGTGTGGTCGTCGGGGTCGGAGCGGGTGACGACGCTGTACTTCGTCGGCGGATTGACCGCGAGCAGGTTGCCGGCACCGACGATCCACGGTCCCCGCTCTCGGCGCAGCGGCTCCCCGGACCGCGCGGAGTCGGCTACTGCGCGCCCGATCTGCTCGGCCTCGACGGCATCGCCGGCCAGGAAGTCGAGCGTATGGGTGGCATGGGGGGCCAGCACGATGCTGTCCCAGGCGTCGAGGCCGCTCGCGATCTGCCGCGCGCGCAGGAACTCCGCGTCCAGGGCGGCGCCGGAGACGACCACGATGTTGGCCAGCCACAGCAGCACCAGGATCGCGATCAGCCCGTTCAGCACGGTGAGCACCTCGGCGAAGCGTGTCGCGTACACCATCAGTCGGCCCGCGAGGAGGGCGGCGCCGAAGAGCACCAGCACGGAGACCGTCGAGCCGAGGGTCATCAGCCGGTAGCGGGGCAGGCGCACGTTGGGGAACGAGTAGTAGGCCAGGGACACCCCGATGATCAGGATGACCAGGAGTATCGGCCACTTCGCGAGGTTCCAGGCGACGAAGGCGATGCGGGGGATGCCGATGAACTCACCGATGTGCTGGGACGCCTCGCCGCCCACGACGATCATGCCGATCGCGAGCAGCACCACGGCCACGATCAGCACGGTCTCGCCGAAGACGATGGTGCGGAACCACAGGAAGGGCCGGCCCTCGCGGGTGTCGTAGACACGGTGCAGGGCCCGGTGGAAGGCGGCGACCCCGTTGGAGGCGGAGACCAGCGAGCCGAGCGTGCCCAGCGCCAGTCCCAGCAGCCCGCCGCTGGTCGAGGAGACCGCGCGGATCGCGGTGAGGAAGGGCCGGGGATCCAGCGTCGGGAAGATCTCGGCGGTCATCGACGTGAACGCCTTGAGGGTGGCGGCCTCGATCCCGATCAGGGACAGCATGGAGACGGCCGCGACCGCGCCCGGGAACACCGAGAGCAGGAGATAGAACGTCATGGTGCCCGCGACGTCCCAGACCTGGATGTCCAGCAGGCGCATCCGCACCCGGTTCAGGACATGCAGGACGCTCAGCCGTGGTCGGGCGTACTCGACCACCGGCTTCGGCCGACGGGGGCGGGATGCGGACACCGTGTGCTCGTGCTCCGAGGGAGGGGACAGGGGGAGATGCCCAGAAGGGCGCGGCTGGAGCCTATGTCACCGGAGCCTGCCCGGCCGCCTCGGGCGCTCCGACCCGTCGTCCGCCGTCCTCGATCAGCCCTCTTCGATGAGGTCGTCGGGATCCGTCGTGACCGGGTACTCCCACGGATCCTCCGGATCCTTGGGCACGTGCGAGGTCACGATGGATCCGTCCGCCCGGGGGTCGCCGAGGCCGACGGGCGTGGCCAGCACGGCGTCGTCGAGCACGGGGCCCTGGTCCGGGAGGGGCACGACGGTGCCCGAGGCCGTCACCGTCACCGTGGTCCCGCGCACAGTGACCTCGATCTCGGGGCCGGTCTCCAGCGTGAAAGAGATCTCCTCGCGCAGCAGACGCACCCGGATCCGGGAGCCGCGCATCGTCAGGGGGAAGCTCAGCTCCGGCCAGCCCACCGGCAGGCGCGGATCGAAGGAGAGCCGCCCGTCGTCATGGCGCATCCCCCCGAAGCCGTGGACCAGGGCGTTCCAGACGCCGCCGGCGGAGGCGATGTGCACACCGTCCGCGGTGTTGTGGTGGAGGTTCCCCAGATCCACGAACAGACCGGCCCGGAAGTAGTCCAGGGCGGCCTTCTGATGCCCGACCTCGGCCGCCATGATCGACTGGACCACGGCGGACAGCGAGGAGTCACCGGTGGTGATCGGGTCGTAGTACTCGAAGTCTGCGCGCTTCTCGGCGGCGGTGAACTCGCTGCCGCGCAGGAACAACGCGAGCACCACGTCCGCCTGCTTGAGCACCTGGAAGCGATAGATCACCAGCGGGTGGAAGTTCAGCAGCAGCGGGAAGGCGTCGGCCGGGGTGCTCGCGAGATCCCAGACCTCGCGCTCGAGGAAGCGGTCCTCCTGGAGGTGGATCCCCAGGGCCTCGTCCTTGGCGACGAACATCCCGTCGGCGCACTCGTCCCAGTGCCCGAGCTCCAGCTCATCCAGCTCGAGCTCGACCAGCAGGGTCCGGTAGGCGGCCTCGTCGGCCTGGTGCAGCTCCCGGACGGCGCGGGCGGCGCGACGCAGGTTGAAGCGCGCCATGACGTTGGTGAACATGTTGTTGTTGACCACCGTCGTGTACTCATCGGGGCCGGTCACGCCGTGGACGTGGAAGCTCGCCGCGCCGTCGGCGGTGGTGCGCCAGAAGCCGAGATCGGCCCACATGCGGGCGGTCTCGACCAGTACCCGCACCCCGTCGCGGTGCTGGAAGTCCAGGTCGCCCGTGACGTCCACGTACTGCGCGAACGCATAGGCCACGTCGGCGTTGATGTGGTACTGCGCGGTCCCGGCGGCGTAATAGGCCGAGGCCTCGTCGCCGTTGATGGTGCGCCAGGGGAACAGCGCCCCCCGCTGATTCAGCTCGCGGGCGCGCTCGCGGGCCTTGGGCAGCAGGTTGCTGCGGAATCGCAGGGCGTTGCGGGCCCAGCGGGGCTCGGTGAACGTCAGGAACGGGACGACGTACACCTCGGTGTCCCAGAAGTAGTGGCCCTCGTAGCCGGATCCGGTGAGGCCCTTGGCCGGGATGCCCCACTGGTCCGAACGTGCGGCGGCCTGGGCGAGCTGGAACAGGCACCAGCGGGTGGCCTGCTGGGCGGCGGGCTGGCCCGGCAGCTCGACATCGGACCGGGTCCAGAAGTCGCCGAGGTAGTCCCGCTGGTCCTGGTGCTGCGCCTCGAATCCCTCGGACCGGACCCGGTCCAGCGTGCGGCGGCAGCGGTCGAAGAGCTCCCGATGGGGCACCGAGCGCGAGGAGTGATAGGCGACCGCCTTGCGGACGGTCAGCGTGTTGCCCTCCTCGAGGTGGGCGCGCACCACCTGGCGGCCGCGGTCCTCGCTGGTGTCGACCAGCTGCTCGACCTCCGCGTCGCACTCGACGGTGTGGTCGGCGCCCACGGCCAGGGTCATGCCCGAGCTCGCCACGCGGTAGCCCAGGAGCATGCGCCTGTCGCTGTGCCAGTCCTGCTGGGGTTCGAGCACACGGTGGGTGAAGGCCGTGGTCTGGCGGGGATCGTCCTTGTCCGTGATCGGGCCGCCGTCGACCCCCTTGCCGTAGTCGTCGGCCATGTCCTGGCGGTTGATGATCTGGGAGGACACGGCGACGGGAGCGGCCCCGTCGAGCATCGTGACCTCGAGCGTCATCAGGGCGAGATGGCGCTGCGTGAAGGACACCATGCGGGAGGTGGTCACCTTCACCCGCTTGCCCGACGGGGTGCGCCAGATCAGCTCGCGCCGCAGCACGCCCTCCCGGAAGTCGATCCAGCGCTCGTACTCCATGAGGTCCGCGATCGACAGGAGCAGGGGCTCGTCGTCCACGTACAGCTTCATGACGGTGGAGTCGGGGACCGAGATCATGGTCTGGCCGGTCCGGGCGAAGCCGAAGGCCGATTCGGCGTGGTTGATGCGCCAGGTCTCATGGAAGCCGTTGAGGAACGTGCCGTGGCTGTCCACGTCCCTGCCCTCGGAGGGCGTTCCTCGCATCCCCAGGTAGCCGTTGGCGGTCGCGAACAGGGTCTCGAGGTGTCCCAGGTCCCCGCCGGGGCGGGATTCGACGAGCCGCCATTCGTCCAGGGGAAGGTGGGTGCGGTCGACGGGGTCCTCGGGCACCGAGCGCAGGCGGGTCATGCGAGCTCCTCCAGGTCCTGGACGACGCAGGTGGCGCCGGCGGCCGCGAGGGCGTCCGCGCCTGCTCCGCGATCCACGCCGATGACCGCACCGAAGGAGCCGTCGGCCCCGGCCCGGACGCCAGAGACGGCGTCCTCGTAGACCACGGCATCGGAGGCCTCGGCGCCCATCAGACGGGCGGCGTGGAGGAAGGTGTCCGGTGCGGGCTTGCCGGGGAGTCCCTCGCGCGCCGCGACGTTGCCGTCGACGATGTGCTCGAAGCGCTCGAGCAGGCCGGCGCCGCGCAGCACCTCCTCGGCGTTGCGCGAGGACGAGACGATCGCCGGGCGCGCCCCCTCAGGCAGCGCGTCCAGATAGGTGACGGTCCCCGGGTACGGCACGACGCCCTCGGCACGGATCAGCGTCAGGACCAGCTGGTTCTTCCGGTTCCCGAGCCCTCGGACGGTCTCGGCCTCCGCCGGCTGGTCGGCGGGATCCGCGTCCTCGCCCTCGGGCAGCGTGATGTCGCGCGAGGCGAGGAAGGCGCGCACGCCGTCATAGCGGGGGCGCCCGTCGACATGGGCGAAGTAGTCCTCGTCGGTATAGGGCTCGGAGATGCCCCGCCCGGCGAGGAAGTCGCTGAACATACGGTCCCAGGCCCTCATGTGGACCTCGGCCGTCGGCGTGATCACCCCGTCGAGGTCGAAGAGGTGGACCGTGAAATCGGACGGTCGGAAGGGAGTCTCGGCAGTCTCGGCAGTCACGCGGCACATGGTACGGGCAGCGCCCGGCAGGGACGCCCTCCCGGAGCATCGGCTCACAGCGGACGGCGTGCCGTGGCGTGCCGCACCAGGGTCCGCTACTCTGCGAGGGTCCGTGCCCGCGCAGTCGCGCCGGCACGGAGCGGTTCCGACCCTTTTCGAGGAGAAGATGGCTGTCACGGAGTCGCTGCCCGTGGTCGACGCGGTGCGACGCGAACTCGAGATCGATGAGCAGATCCATGATGGACGCACCCTGGTGCGCACCACGGCGACGCTCACCACCAACATCGACCGATCCCCGGCCCAGCTCTGGCCGTTGCTGACGCGCCCGGACCAGCTGGCACCGTGGTTCGGACAGATCTGCGGCGACCTCCGCGAGGGCGGGCGGTTCGAGGCGCCCCGCGGGGCGCGCGGACGCCTGCTGCAGGTGGAGGCGCCCCACAAGATCTCCTTGACCTGGGAAGATGGCGGGTCCGAGGACCCGTTGTCGATCCGGCTGGATCCGGAGGACGACGGCACCACCCTGCTGCGCCTGCGCCATACCCGGCTGATCCCCCAGGAGGAGTTCGACCTGGTGGGGCCCGGCCTCGGCGCGGTGACCTGGGAGATCTCCCTGCTCGCACTCGCCGCGATGACCGATGGCTGGCGCACGAGCTGCCTCCACGACGTCCCGCGGCCCTCCTCCGCCTGGCTCGCCAGCGAGGAAGGTGCCGCCTACATCCGGGCATGGTCCGTGCGCTGGGCCGCCGAGGCGATCGCAGCCGGACTCGACGAGGGCGCGGCACGGCGGGCCGAGATCGAGACGAACGCCGCCTACGGCACCTGAGCGGACGCCGACGCAACTCCTGGCCACCGCGTCCACCCTCTGGAACTCATTGCCCAGGCTCACTATTGGGTGACAGACTTCCGAGGTGACCACCCCTGCGCGCCTCCCCCCGGGAGGCAGGGCACAGACCTCCAGACAGGTCCTGTGGTCCCTGGCTCCCTCGGTGTACGCCCCGACCCTGCTGGAGTTCGCCGGGCTCGCGGCACTGATGCCGGTGATCCCGCTGCTCGCGCTGGATCTCGGGTTCGCCGCCTGGCAGGCGGCCGCGCTCACCACCGTCTTCGGGCTCACCTCGTTCCTCGGGCCCATCCCCGCCGGTCGGTTCATCTCCCGCGTGGGGGCGCGCCGTGCGCTCGTGAGCACCGGGGTCCTGCTGGTGCTCTCCAACCTCGTCGCCTTCGTGGTGCTCACACCGGGTGTCCACGGGAGTCCGGGGCTGCGCCACCAGCTGACCTTCCTGGGGCTGCTGCTCGTGATGGCGATCAGCACGCAGGTCTGGCAGCTGGGCAGGCAGGCCTACCTGGGCACCGCCCTGCCGCCGACGATGCGGGCGCGCGGCATGACCATGTTCGGCGGCGTGATCCGTCTCGGTGAGGTGATCGGGCCGCTGCTGGGCGCTCTCGTGATGGCCCTGGGGTCGGATACCGGGGTGTTCATCCTGTTCGCGGTGACCGCTGCCGCCGGCACCGTGATGATCGCGATCTTCCTGCCGCCAGGGGAGTCCCGGCCGACCCCGAGACGTCCGCGCGGGGAGCGGATCCCGCGCAGCATGGCACGCTCCCGGCTCGACCGCGCCGTGCTGAGCAGGATGGCGATGGTCGGCCTCGGGATCGCCCCGGTGATGATGGCCCGCGTGAACCGGCCGGTGATCGTGCCGCTCCTCGGCGCATCCCTGGGTCTGGACTCGGTCTGGATCTCCCTCGTCTTCGGGGTCTGCGCGGCACTCGAGATCCTGTTGGTGATCCCGGCCGGGACTCTGATGGACCGCTATGGGCGCGCCGCCGTCGCCGTCCCCTGCGCTCTCCTCATGGGGGCCGGGTTCATCCTGCTGGCGATCCTGGGGACCACCCTGGCCGGGCACGGGACCACGCTCGCGGTGGTCGCCCTGCTGGTGCCCAGCCTGCTCATCGGCCTGGGGAACGGGATGGGGGCCGGCATCGTCATGACGCTGGGGATCGACGTGTCCCCGGTGCACGACCGCACCCGGTACCTGGCCTGGTGGAACACGATGCTCGGATCGGGTCGCCTGGCGGCGCCGCTGGTGGTCACCGCCATCGCCCTGGTGGCACCGATCGCCCTCGCCGGTGCGGCCACCGGGGGACTGTGCCTCGCCGGGGGGATATGGCTGGCACGCACACTGCCCCGCGTCACGCCCTCCGGGAGTACCCGGAAGAGGTGAGACGGGGCAGTGGGACCGCGGTGTCAGGCGGCGGTGTCAGGCAACGGAGTCAGGCAGCCGTGTCGGCGCCTGCTGCGACCGCGTTCGCGGCGGTCTCCTGCAGCAGCTGGTCCGCCTCGTCGCGCGGGATCTCCCGGGCGATGGCGATCTCGGCTGCGAGAGGAGCGATCGCCTGCTTGAGCAGATTGCGCTCTGCGAGGCTCGACGGGGCGCCGCCGGAATCGCCGAGGATGCCGCGGATGACGTCGATGCGGTCGGTGAGGCGGCCGGACTGCAGCTGCATCGTGAGGGACTTGATCCGGTGGGCCCAGGAGGCCTTCTTCTCCGGCGGCTCGATCGGCTGGGAGAGCTGCACGATGAGCTCGGTGATCTCCTTCTCCTCGAGCAGGGCGCGCAGCCCGATGACATCTCTGCCGTCGGACGGCACGGAGATCCGCATCTCGTCGCCGATGACCTCCATGTCGACGTACTCGCGATCGGTCCCGCGCACGGAGCGGGTGCAGGTGGAGATGATGCGCACCGGTCCATGGACAGGATGGGTGAGCACGTCGCCGGGCTTCGGAGCAACGGTGTCGACGGGCGGAGTGGCAACGGACAAGGGGATACCTCCTCGGTGGGCCTATGCGCCGTCGGTACCGAAGACCAGCCAAGGTCCGGGCGGCCGCGCTCGGTCATCGCGCAGAGCCTGGTCAGGGCATTGCGATGGGGACTTCGAGGCAGCTCGAGCACCGCTCGACCTGCAGGAACAGGGTGGCGGCGCCTACGGCAGCGCACCCCCATGGTCTCATGGATCTGACACGATATCCAGAGGTTGACGTTTCCAGTTCGGTCACACCCGGAGTGCTGCAGACCCGAGTGCCGGCCCGAGTGCTGGTCCGAGTGCCGACCAGAGTGCAGACCGGAGAGTTGACGCGAGAGTCGACCCGAGTGCCGACCGAAGTCGGACGTCGTCACGGGGCAGATGCTGTTTCATGGAGTCCATGGGACGAGACGCGACACTGCACGTCGAGCAGGATGATCGATCGGACGAGCTGGTCCGGTTCGAGGGCGTCGGAGTCGTCTCCGATGACAACGTGCTGCTGCTGGACGCCACAGGCGCTGCCCGGGCCGGCGAGATCCTCGCCCTCACCGGGGCCAACGGCTCCGGGAAGACCACCTTGCTGCGCGTGATGGCAGGGCTCGCCGATCCGACCGCCGGGACCGTGCGCATCGCGGGTCGGCGCCCGGATGACCGGGACCGGATCTTCCGTGCTGCGCTCGCCGCCCTCATCGGGCCTCCGCAGACCGCCCGGGACCTCACCATCGTCGAGCACCTCCAGTTCATCGCCGCCACCTGGGGCATCGGGGCGAAGGCCGCCCGCGTCCAGGCCGAGGAGCTGCTGGACGAGCTGCAGATCGGTGCCCTGGGGCGACGATTCCCGCACGAGCTCTCCAGCGGACAGTCCCAGCTGGTCTCCCTCGCGCTGACCCTCGCCCGCCCCAGCCGGGTGCTGCTGCTGGACGAGCCCGAGCAGCGACTGGACGTCGACCGGCTGGGGCTGGTGATCGACGCGGTCCGGGCCCGGGCAGAGGCAGGCGGCGCGGTGGTCCTGGCGAGCCACAGCCCCCGACTGCTCGAGGAGCTCGCCGACGTGCGACTGCACCTCGAGGAGCAGCGGTGAGCGCGGATCCGATCGCGGATCCGATCACGCCGTCCGGATCCCTCTCCGCGGTCCGGGAGGTCTGGGCGCAGAGGTCGCAGGCCCGTACCCGCGGCGATGTCCTGTATCTGGTGTACGTCCTGGCGCTGAGCGTGCTGATCGTCGGGGCACCCGCCCTGCGAGCGGCGGGCACCGCCCTGTCCCGGCCCGACGTCGTGCCGCTCCTGATCGCCACCGGGGCGCCGCAGATCAGCACCGCGGTCACCCTCGCCGGAGGCGCGTCGCTGGTGCTGCTCGGTGCAGTGCGGGGCCCGGCTCTGCTCTCCCCGTTCTTCACCGCGAGCCTCGCCTCCAGCGCGATCCCGCGGCGGTCGGTGCTCTGGAGGCCGTTCCTGCGGTCGTTGCTGGTGACGGTGCTGGGCATGGTGATCCCTGCGGTGCTGATCGGGGCCACCCTGGTGTCCGCGGGGCACGTCGAGCTGGGGGCTGCGGGCTGGTTCGCGCTCGCCGCGGTGGGCACCGGGATGATGCTCGGTGCGGCGTGGTTCGCCGGGCAGCTGCTCGGCCCCGCCGGGCGCCGGCTGCTCGCCGCCGCCCTCGGCCTCCTCGCGATCGGCGCCCTGATGCTGCCCGCGGGGATCGGGATCGGCGGGGCGTACCCGGTCGGCGGGCGCTTGCCGGGCCCCTCGGCGGTCGCCTCGTCCCTCGTCGGGGTCCTCGCCGTCGGCGCCGCCGTGCTGCTGCTGGGCCGCTTGCGGGGATCAGTGCTCCAGGAGCAGGCCGCGCGCTGGGAATCGGCCACCGTCAGCGCCACCACGATGGACCTGTCCGGGGCGGCGGGCTTCTTCCGGCCCCCACCCGCAGCGGGCCGGCGCCTCCCCGCGATCGGTGCCGGTCCGCTCGCCGTGCTCTATGCACGACGCGATGTGGTCGCGTGGCTGCGGAGCCCCGAGCGGACGACGGTCGGCGTCATCGCCTCCCTGCTCTCCGCCGCGGTCCTGGCAGGGTCGACCGTGATCACGGGACCTCTGGCGTGGTTCCTGCTGCTCCTGGGCTCACTCGGCCTGTGGCTCGCGAGCGGCACCTTCGTGGACGGCATCCGGCACGGCGTGCACACGCTGGGTGCGCCCCAGCTGTTCGGGCAGACCGCCGCGGTGCAGACGCTCCTGCACCTGACCGCCCCGATCGTCCTGCTCACGGCGCTCGGGGCAGTCGGCGGGCTCGGGGCGTGGCTCGCCGCCGGTTCCGTGCCCGGATCGGCTCTCCCGGCCGTGCTCCTGCCGGCTGTCCTGGCGCTCGTGCTGGTCGTGGGCCGGGCTCGGGATGCTGCGAAGGGGCCCATGCCGCTCTCGCTCAGCACGCCGATGCCGACCCCGCAGGGAGACGTCTCCGTGCTGCCGATGCTCCTGTGGCTGTCCGACGCGATCCTGCTCGCCCTCGGGGTCGGGGCTCTCCTGCTGGGGAGCGCCACCGGGGGAGCGCTCTGGATGCTCGGCGCCGGTGCCGCGGCGTCGGCGCTGATGGGGCTGATGGCCTGGGTGCGGCTGCGAGCACTCGTCTCATGACCGAGGAAGGGAACGCGCCATGACCATCCGGACCACGCCGAATCCGCTGATCCGCTGGATCGAGTTGCAGCTCACGCGGTTCAACGACCGTCACCCGTGGAGCCACAACCACCACTTCCATCCGTGGATCCTGCGATCTCTGCCTCCGAGCACCGGTCGCGCGCTCGACGTCGGCTGCGGCCGCGGGGACCTCGTCGCCGCGCTCGCCGGGGTCGTCGGCCGGGTCGACGGGATCGACCCCGACCAGGAGATGGCCTATGTCGCCGCCACACGCTTCGTGCACGATCCGGCCGTGCAGATCGGGCGCCGCACGCTCTGCGAGCACGCCGCTGAGCCACACCGCCATGGCACCTATGCCGCGATCACGATGGTCGCCTCGCTGCACCACATGGATCTCGCCGAGGCGCTCACCGACGCGAGGACCCTGCTGACGCCCGGCGGTCGGCTCCTCGTGGTCACCCTGACGGATCCGGTGAGCACCGCCGACCAGATCTGGGACGTGTTCAGCGTGCTCAGCAATCCGCTGATCGGTCTCGTCAAGCACCCCCGCCCGGTGCGCGAGGCCCCGGAGGAGCGGCCGATCCCGGTGAAGGACCCCACCTGGTCGATCGACGAGCTGCGTCAGGAGGCCGCGAGGATCCTGCCCGGCGCGGTGATCCGTCGGCGGGAAGGCTTCCGCGTGACGCTGCGCTGGCGCAAGCCCGGCAGCGCGCCGGCGGAGATCAGCGCCGGGGGTGCTGCGCGATGACCTCGCCGAGACGGCCGATGGCGTCCTCGATGACGGCGGGGGCATGGGTCACGAAGCTCAAGCGCATCGTGGACCGATCGGGGTCGTCGGCGAAGAAGGACCATCCCGGCAGGTAGGCGACCCCGGCCGAGACGGCCTCGGCGAGCATCACCTGTGCGTCGTAGCCCTCGCCGAGCGCGGCCCACAGGAACATGCCGCCGTCAGGATGGGTCACGTGCGCGCCTGCAGGCAGCACCGGAGCGATCGCGGCGGCCATCGCGTCGCGCCGCTCGCGGTACACGGCGCTGACCCGGGCCACGTGGGCGTCGAGGTCGACGGAGTCCAGGTAGCGGGCGACCGTCAGCTGATCGACCACGGAGGACTGCATCGAGATCGCGGCCTTGGCGACGGCGAGGGTGTTCAGGATCGGGCCCTCGGCGCGCATCCAGCCGATGCGCACGCCCGGGCTCATCAGCTTGCTCATCGAGTTCAGCAGCAGGGTGCGCTCGCTCATCCCCGGCAGGGCGGCGATCGGCGCCCAGGTGCCCCCGGTGAAGCTCAGCGCACCGTAGGGGTCGTCCTCGATGAGGGGGACGTCCGTGCGCAGCAGCACGTCGGCCACGGCCTGGCGGCGGGCGACGGGCATGGTGCGCCCGGTGGGGTTCTGGAAGGTGGGGATCAGGTAGACCATCCGCGGATGGTGCGTGCGGATCGCCTCCTCGAGCGCTTCGGGGACCACACCGTCGTCGTCGGTCTCCACCCCGATCATCCGCGCCCCGTGCACGGCGAAGGCCTGCACGGCCGCGAGATAGGTGGGGGACTCCACGAGCACGACGTCACCCGGCTCGAGCATCGCCTGCGCCACCACGAACAGCCCCTCCTGGGAACCGGAGGTGACCCGGATCTGGGAGGAGTCCGTGGGCAGGTCGCGTGACAGGCGACGGGCGGCCTGCTCGCGCAGCTCGACCTCGCCCTCGCTCACGCCGTACTGCAGTGCGCGGTGGCCCTGGTTCGCCAGCACCCACTCATAGCTGGCGGCGATGTCCTCGAGGTCGAACAGCTCCGGGTCAGGAATGCCTCCGGCGAAGGACACGACGTCCGTGCGGGCCGCGAGCGCGAAGATGTCCTTCAGCGGGGAGGACTCCATGCCCGCGTAGCGCGCGGCGACGGGGAAGCGATACGGCTCGGACGACGAGGGGAGGCTCATCGCCCTATCGTGTCACGCGAGCAGAGCACCCTCGAGGACCAGCAATGCCTGTTTGGTCTCGATCCCGCCGGCGTATCCGGTGAGGGCGCCGTTCCCGGCCAGCACCCGATGACAGGGCACGACGATCGAGATCGGGTTCGAGCCGACGGCGGCCCCGACGGCCTGGGCGGCGCGGGGCCGACCGAGCTCTTGGGCGATCGCGCCGTAGGTCGTCGTCGCGCCCCGCGGGATCTCCTGCAGGCGGTCCCAGACGGCATGCTGGAACTCGGTGCCCCGCGGAGAGAGCGGCAGGTCGAAGCCCGTGCGCTCGCCGGCCAGGTAGGCGAGCAGCTGCTTCTCGGCGACGTCCAGGAGGGCGTCGTCGGCGGCGGCCGCCGGCCCGAGCCGTTCCGGGCGGGGGAAGTGGCTCTGCTCCTCGCGCCAGACCCCGGTGAGCGACCCCGCCTCGGCGGCGAGCAGATAGGTGCCCAGCGGGGTGTCCACCCGGCGGTGCCGGGGTGCGGCTGGTGCAGGTGCAGGTGCAGGTGCAGGCGCTGGTGCAGGAGCAGACGCCGGCCTGGTGGTCGGAGCGGCCTGCGCGGGACGGGTGTCGGTCATGACGGGTGTCCTTCCGGAGCGGAACGGGATGAGTGGACGGAGGGCGGCGCGGCCGCGGTCGATCCGCGACCGGTCCGGGCGGGAGCCCGACGGAGCGAGGCCTGGTGATGCCACAGGTGCATCGAGGCGTAGGAGCGCCAGGGGGCCGCGGCGACCAGCTCCTGCTGGAGGGAGGCGTGGTCCTCGGCGAGGCCGAGATCGCGCGCCGCACCGAGCAGGGCGACATCGCGCGCCGGGGCCACATCGATGGCGCGCACCCCGCGCAGCAGCACGTAATCGGCCGTCCAGGGGCCGATGCCGCGCAGTGCGAGCAGGTCGGCCCGGAGCTCGTCGACGGGCCTGGAGGCGTCGAGATCCAGATCGGCGGTGACCGCGCCGACGGCGGAGATCAGGGTCCGGCGCCGGGCCGCCGGCCCGCGGAACCATTCCTCGGCGTGCGCGGCGGCGATGCCGGGATCCACAGGGGCGCGATGCACTCCCGACAGGTGGAGATCAGCAGGCAGCTCCTCGGCGAGCAGGTCCGTGGCCCGCGTGATCTGCTCACGGGCCTGGGACGTGGTGATCTGCTGCCCCGTGATCGCCCACAGCAGGGCCTCTTCGAGGCTCGGTGTCCCCGGCAGCCGTACCCCGGGCCGGGCGTCGACCAGCGCGGCGAGCGCGGGCACAGAGGCCGAGAGCCCGCCATCGATCCCCACCGGGTCCGCGTCGAGGTCCAGCAGCCGTCGGGCCAGAGAGATCGCGGCCGCGTGGTCGCGCAGATCCGCCAGCCTCATGCTCACCGGAAGCGCGCCGGCGGCGCCGAGATCGACCTGGAGCACCCCCGGCCCGTGCGGCAGGCGCACCGCGCGGGTCCAGACCGACCCCGAGATGTCCTCGACGCCGGGTACGGCGCGATGCGCGAACCAGGCGGCGAGCCCGGCACCGTCGAAAGGGCGGCGCACCGCGAGCTGCGCGGTCACCACGGAACCCCCGTCGGCCGCGCGGGAGGAACCTCCTGTGCGGCCGTGCGAGCGCTCCCGCACCGCCGAGGGGGAGTGGCCGAAGAGCTGGCTGAACGTCTCATGGAACTGCCGCTCGCTGCCGAACCCGGAGACGTGGGCGACCTGCGCCAGCGGCAGCTCGGACCCGATCACCAGTTCATGAGCCCGTCGGGCGCGGCGCATCCGCGCATGCGCGAGGGCTCCTGCCCCGGTGACCGCCACGAGCGCGCGGTGCAGGGTGCGCTCGGAGACGGCGAGCCGCCGTGCGAGGTCGGGGACCGTGCCCTCCTCGTCCAGCGCCCCCTCGTCGATCAGTCGCAGCGCCCGTCCCGACAGCGACCCCATCGGATCGTCGTCCGGGCTGCCCGGCGGGGCCGTCGGCCCGCAGCGCTTGCAGGCACGGAATCCGTCGGCCACAGCGGCGGCGGCCGACGGGGCGAAGTCGACGCCGCCGCGGTCCGGGGTGCGGGCCGGGCACGAGGGGCGGCAGAAGATTCCGGTGGAGCGCACGCAGGTGAAGAACATGCCGTCGAAACGGGTGTCGCGGGCGCGGATCGCCGCATAGCGCTCGTCGTCGGTCATCGCGGTCCGTGTCATGGCTCCAGTGAACCGCGCCTGGGCCTGCGGCACCAGCGGGAATCGGACAGCGTGGTCGGCCACGTTCAGCACTGCTGCCCTCTGGTGCCCGGGGATGTCGCGGGGGAGAATGGCGGTGATGACGACGATGCCGCCGGACCACCCGGCCGACCAGCAGGTCCCTACGGCCGATCCCCGGGTGCGTGTCCTGGTGGCGCGGCTCCGGCGCGCCGGATGCGTGTTCGCCGAGCAGGAGGCCCGCATCCTCCTCGAGGCGTCCGCCGGGGCGGAGCTGGAGCAGCTGTGCGCTCGTCGGGAGGCGGGCGAGGCCCTCGAGCACCTGGTCGGCTGCGTAGAGATCGGCGGCGAGCTGCTGGCCGTCGGCCCGGGCTGTTTCGTGCCCCGCCAGCGCACCCTCGCCCTCATCGACGCGGCCGTCCAGGAGGCACGGTTGCGGAGGTCACCCGTGATGGTCGAGGCGTACTGCGGGGTGGCTCCCATCGCCGCGCTCGTCGGCCGTCGGGTGCCGGGGGTCCGTGTGCATGCCACGGACCGGGACGAACGGCCTCTGGTCCATGCCCGCACGAATCTTCCCGCCGGCGCCGGGGTGCATCACGGGTCCGGCCTCGACGCCCTGCCCGCGCAGCTGGCAGGCGCCGTCGATCTCCTCGCCGCGGTACCGCCCTATGTGCCCTCCGGGCAGCTGGAGCTGATGCCGCGGGACGCCCGGGAGCAGGAACCCGAGACCGCCCTGGTCGCCGGGGAGGACGGCCTCGACGAGGTGAGACGCCTGCTCCGTGAGGCCCCGCGCTGGCTCGCACCCGGCGGCGTGCTGCTCCTGGAGATGCACCGGGACCAGGTGCCGATCGTCCTCGCCCAGGCCCGCGATCAGGAATGCTTCGATGCTGTCGGTCATCAGGTCGCGGGCGACGGGGAGACCGCTGTGGTGCGGGTACGGCGGGACGCTGGAAAGCCGGGACGCCGGGATGCCGGAAAGCAGAGAGCCGCGGTCCCGGAGGGGACCGCGGCTCTGCAGCGGGTGGAGCGGGCGACGGGAATCGAACCCGCGTAATCAGTTTGGAAGACTGAGGCTCTACCATTGAGCTACGCCCGCTGGACCGCACCATTGAATCAGAAGAACGGGGCGGTCGCACATCGGAGGACCGAGGACGCGACATGCATCTCCTCACAGCGCGCCGGGATGAGTCGGGCGCTCCTCAGGAGTAACGGGTAATATCCCATGGGTTGCCCTCCGGGGTGTAGCTCAGCTTGGTAGAGCACCCGCTTTGGGAGCGGGAAGTCGCAGGTTCAAATCCTGTCACCCCGACTCCGCTTCGGGTGGCCGCCGCGTGCGTGCTCCGGAGCATCGTGAGAACTGACAACTAGACCGACGATCCACAGGGAGACCTGACCAGTGAAGACCGAGTCCGAGAAGCTCAGCCCCACCCGGGTGAAGCTCACCGTCGAGGTGCCTTTCGACGAGCTCAAGCCGGCCGTCGCGGCCGCCACCACGAAGATCTCCGAGCAGGTGGAGATCCCCGGCTTCCGCAAGGGCAAGGTTCCCGCCACCCTCGTCGAGCAGCGCTTCGGCCGCCCCGCGATCATGCAGGAGGCCGTCAACGACGCACTTCCCGACTTCTACCAGCAGGCAGCTGCCGAAGCGGCGATCAAGCCCGTCGGCCGCCCCGAGGTCGAGGTCAGCGAGATCCCGGGCCTGGACGGCTCCGAGGACGGCAACCTCGTGTTCGTCGTCGAGCAGGACGTGCGCCCCGAGATCGATCTGCCCGACTTCTCGACCTACGAGGTCGAGATCGAGGAGCCCTCCGTCGATGACGACGCCGTCGAGGTGCGTCTGACCGAGCTGCGCGAGCGCTTCGGCACCCTCGTGGGCGTCGACCGTCCCGCCCAGAACGGTGACTTCGTCTCCCTCGATCTCGTCGCCACGATCGGTGACGAGGAGATCGAGTCCGTCGAGGGCACGTCGTACCAGATCGGCGAGGGCAACATGCTCGAGGGTCTGGACGAGGCGCTCATCGGCCTCTCCGCCGAGGAGACCACCACCTTCACCTCGAAGCTCGCCGGTGGCGATCACGCCGGCGAAGAGGCGCAGATCAAGGTCGTGCCGCAGTCGGTCAAGGTCCGCGAGCTGCCCGATGCCGACGACGAGTTCGCCGAGCTGGCCTCGGAGTTCGACACCATCGACGAGCTGAAGGACGACCTGCGCCAGCAGGCCGCCGCCGACGCCGAGGGCAACCGCGTGGCCCTGGCCCGCAACGCCCTGCTCGAGAAGCTCCTGGAGGAGCTCGAGATCCCGGTTCCGGAGGCGCTCGTCGAGGACGAGATCAACGCTCACCTCGAGAACGAGGGCAAGGAGCCGGGCGACCCGCACGGCGAGGAGATCCGCGAGGACACCGCCAAGGCCGTCCGCGCTCAGTTCCTGCTGGACGAGATCAACGGGACCCGTGAGGTCAGCGTCGAGCAGGACGATCTCATGGCCTACATGACCCAGCTCTCGGCGCAGTACGGCATCGAGCAGAACCAGCTGCTGCAGATGCTCGCCCAGTCGGGTCAGCTCGAGCAGATCTTCGGCGAGGTGCAGCGCTCCAAGGCCCTCGAGGTCGTCCTCGCGGACGTCACCGTGAAGAACGCCTCCGGCGACGTGCTGGATCTGGGCCTCACCGCCCAGGCCGCCGATGCGGACGGCGCCGACGCGGAGAGCACCGACGACGCGGCGGATGCCGAGAAGGCTCCCGCGAAGAAGGCTCCGGCCAAGAAGCCTGCTGCCAAGAAGGCTCCGGCGAAGAAGGCTCCGGCCAAGAAGGCCGCAGACTCCGAGGCTGCTGCTGAGGACGCCACCGAGGAGGCGGCCGAGAAGCCCGCCGCCAAGAAGGCGCCGGCCAAGAAGGCACCCGCCAAGAAGGCTCCGGCCAAGAAGGCGGCACCGAAGAAGGCTGCTGACACGGACGCCGCGGACTCCGCGAAGTGATCCTCCGCCCCGGCTGATCCAGCCGGGGCACCCGAGGCATCATCGACGGGCCGTCACCCCCACCGGGGTGACGGCCCGTCGTCGTGCGTGCCGGCACGAGACGCGCCGGTTCGCTCCTGACGCGTGGCCGCTCGCGGAGGGCCTCCGCCGCACGCCGGGCTCCGTGCGGACCTCTTGCCCCTGGACCTCGAGGCTGGAAGGATCGGCACCCTTCGATCACAGGGTCGCGGGTGGGGCGGAACAGTCTTCGGGAGGGCTCATGGGACGGGTGACGTGGGGATTCACGGCATCACTAGACGGCTTCATCACCGGGCCCGGGCACGACATGAGCTGGCTCGAGGAGCTCGCGGCCGAGGCAGGGCTCGCGGAAGGGGTCACCGAGTCGCTTGCGGCGCCGGTCGGTGTGATCATCTCCGGGCGCGCGGGCTACGACGCGGCCCGGGCTCAGTCGGAGGTGCGCGGTGAGCTGACCGCCGAGGCCTACGGCGGTGCATGGTCGGGGACGGAGATCATTCTGACCCATCGCCCGGAGGAGATCGCGGACGACCCGGCGATCACCGCCTGGAACTGCGACGTGCGTGAGGCGGTGCGACGAGCCCACGAGATCGCCGGCGAGAAGGATGTGCAGATCATCAGTGCCGACATCGGGCGTCAGGCGCTGGAGCACGATCTCCTCGACGAGATGCAGATCTTCGTCGCCCCGGTGTTCCTGGGGGACGGCACCCGCATCTTCTCAGTGCCCGGTGGGCGCCGGGTGCGCTGGGACCTTGTGCAGGACCTCGACCTGGGCCCGTCGGCCCGAGGCGGCATCTATCGACCGCGGCGGCGACCTCTCACGGCATGAGAGGTCACGGGGCGTCCTTGCGCCCATGTGTCCGCATCCTGCGCGAGAGGATGCCCGGGCCACCCGGGTCAGCGCGTCCCCGAACGCACGAGGGCCCGATCTCCGTGCGGAGATCGGGCCCTCGGTGAGGTGCTGTATGGATCAGCGGTAGGTGACGAACCCGATCGGGTTGCCCCAGAGGGCGCGCTCGACGACGCGCTGCTTCGAGCCGGAGGCGTCGATGATCTGACCGTTGCCGGCGTAGATCGCGACGTGGCCGGAGTAAGCCACGATGTCGCCGGCCTGAGCCTGGGACTGGGAGACCCAGCGGCCGCCGTTGGCGATCTGGCCGCTCGTGCGGGGGAGGTCGATCCCGGCCGCCGCGTAGGCGTAGTTCACGAGACCGGAGCAGTCCATGCCGCTGAGCGACGAGCCGCCCCAGCTGTACGGGGAGCCGACGGCCGAGCGGGCCGCGTTCACGATGGTGTTGTTGTTCGAGCTCGAGGAGGACTTCGCCGGAGCGGAGGTGCCGCCGCCCGAGGGAGCGGACGAGCCGCCGAGCGCACCGAAGGTCTGCGGGCCGACGACGCCATCGACGAGCAGGCCCTTGGAGGACTGGAAGTTCTTGACCGCGGAGTGGGTGCGGGGGCCGAAGGAGCCGTCCTCGGCGATGTTCGCGCCGTGGTCGTTCAGGGCCGACTGGAGCTTCTCCACGGCGTTGCCGCGGGAGCCCCAGCGCAGCTTCGCGCTGGTGTCCAGGGCGGTCGACGGCGCGGTGGCGACGGGAGCGGCCGGAGCGGTCTGCACGGAGGGGGCGGCCGGTGCTGCCGGTGCTGCCGGAGCGGCCTGGGCGGCGGAACCGGCGAAGGCGGTGCCGACGACGACGGTGCCGAGGACTGCGGCGCCACCGAGACCGCGAGCTGCGGTGAAGGCGGGGGTCTGTGCGCGTCCTGCGGAGCGGTGCGTGTTGTTCTGGGCCATGTGTGCTGATCGTTCCTTCCGGGCCGGCGGGGGTGCCGGGAGTCCTGCTGGCTGATGTGTCCCCCGCTAGCGGGGCGATCTTCGTCCTGCGGTAGGACCAACGTAGGGGCGTGAAACCGCTTCGGTAAGGGGGCTTGGGACAGTTCGGCAGGGGACTTGGCGTGGTTTTTGCCTGATCTCGGGTCAACGTGACCAGAACTCGCCCCGGCTTGACGTTCCAGGGAGGTCCGGGGCACATGTCGCGACGTCGGGCGCGCCCGTCGGCCCCGCCCTCTGCCGCAGGAGAGCCGTCCGGGCACAGTGCGCCTGCGGCGAACAGCGCCCCGTGTCGTCCCACCCAGCGCCTAGAGTCGACTCATCGACGATTCCCGCTATGAAGGAGACCCTGTGACCTCCGTGAGCTCCCAGAGCACTCAGAACTCCGCGCCCCGCGACGCGGCCGGCGACAGCCCGATGGGCCTCGACGACAACGTCTACCAGCGACTCCTGCGCGATCGCATCGTGTGGCTCGGTTCCGAGGTGCGCGACGAGAACGCCAACGCGATCTGCGCCAAGATCCTGCTCCTGGCCGCCGAGGACCCGGACAAGGACATCTACCTCTACATCAACAGCCCCGGCGGCTCGATCACGGCCGGCATGGCCATCTACGACACCATGCAGTACGTGCAGCCGGACGTCGTGACGATCGGCATGGGCATGGCCGCCTCGATGGGGCAGTTCCTGCTCTCCTCGGGGGCGAAGGGCAAGCGCTACGCCACCGCCCACACTCGCGTGCTCATGCACCAGCCCCTCGGTGGGCTCGGCGGCACGGCGACCGACATCAAGATCCAGGCCGACCTCATCCTGTCGATGAAGCGCACGCTCGCCGGGCTGATCGCCGAGCAGACCGGCAAGAGCCTCGAGCAGATCACCGAGGACTCCGACCGCGACCGCTGGTTCACGTCGACCGAGGCCCTCGAGTACGGCTTCATCGACAAGATCGTCACCGGAGCGGGTGACGTCACCGGTGGCGGCGGCACCGACGACTGACCGCTGCTCCGTCGCCCCCGCACGCCCTGAGAACAAGGAGAACCCGTGACTTTCGATCCCCGCACCATCGGCGCACTGCCGACCGCCCAGGCCGGCGGCATGCCGACCTCTCGCTACGTGCTCCCGCAGTACGAGGAGCGCACCGCCTATGGCATGAAGCGCCAGGACCCGTACACGAAGCTGTTCGAGGACCGCATCATCTTCCTGGGCGTCCAGGTCGATGACGCCTCGGCCGACGACGTCATGGCCCAGCTGCTGGTCCTGGAGTCCCAGGATCCGGACCGCGACATCACGCTGTACATCAACAGCCCCGGCGGCTCGTTCACCGCGCTGACCGCCATCTACGACACGATGCAGTACATCAAGCCCGAGGTCACCACGGTGTGCCTCGGCCAGGCGGCCTCGGCCGCCGCCGTGCTGCTCGCGGCGGGTGCCCCGGGCAAGCGGCTAGCGCTCCCGAACGCCCGCATCCTGATCCACCAGCCGGCCATGGGCGGCGAGGGCGGCGGCGGTCAGGCCTCCGACCTGGAGATCCAGGCCAACGAGATCATGCGCATGCGTGATTGGCTCGAGCAGACCCTCGCAGACCACTCCGGCCGCTCCAAGGAGCAGGTCAGCCGGGACATCGAGCGCGACAAGATCCTCACCGCGAAGGATGCCCTCGAGTACGGGCTCGTCGACCAGGTCCTGGAGACCCGGAAGGTTCCCCGCGCCGCGGTCACCTCGTGATCCCCGCCGTGGCCGGGCGGCAGTCACCGCCGCCCGGCCACGGAACCTCCTGATCGTCCGTCGGCCTCCCGAGCGCGTCTGCGCGAGTCGTGGGGCCGGTCGTCGTCACCGGCTCCACGGCGGCGGCGCGCACGGCCCGCCTCCCGCGCCGCGTCGGCTCCTCGGGGTACCGTGGACTGGTCTGCACAGCGCGGGCCGCGACCAGCGGAACCGCATGAATGCACTGATGACTGCACAGATGGTGGCCGACGGAAGGACACGGACATGGCACGCACGAGCGACGGGGCCGACGTGTTCAAATGCTCGTTCTGCGGGAAGTCGCAGAAGCAGGTCGAGAGACTGATCTCCGGCCCGGGGGTGTACATCTGTGAAGAGTGCATCGAGCTGTGCAACGAGATCATCGCGGAGGAGATCCAGGCCGCGCAGCCCAGCTCCGAGGAGCAGGCGCCCCTGCCCACCCCGCAGGAGATCTTCACCTTCCTCCAGGACTACGTCGTGGGCCAGGACCCTGCCAAGAGGGCCCTAGCGGTCGCGGTGTACAACCACTACAAGCGGGTGCGGGCGCAGGACACCGAAGAGGCACCGTCCAGCGCCAAGAGCGCGGCCGCGGCACTGGCCGAGGAAGCCGTGGGCGAGCGCGACGACGCCATCGAGGTCGCCAAGTCCAACGTGATGCTCGTGGGCCCCACGGGCTGCGGCAAGACCTACCTCGCGCAGACCCTCGCCCGGATGCTCGACGTGCCCTTCGCGATGGCCGACGCCACCGCGCTCACCGAGGCCGGATATGTCGGCGAGGACGTCGAGAACATCCTGCTCAAGCTCCTCCAGGCCGCGGATTACGACGTCAAGAAGGCCGAGCGCGGGATCATCTACATCGATGAGATCGACAAGATCGGCCGGAAGTCGGAGAACGCGTCGATCACCCGCGATGTCTCCGGCGAGGGCGTGCAGCAGGCGCTGCTGAAGATCCTCGAGGGGACCGTCGCCGCCGTGCCCCCGCAGGGTGGGCGCAAGCACCCGCACCAGGAGTTCATCCAGATCGACACCACGAACGTGCTGTTCATCGTGGCCGGTGCCTTCGCCGGGATCGAGGACATCATCGGTTCACGGATCGGCAGGCGCGGCATCGGCTTCGGCGCCGAGCTGCACACTCCCCTCGAGCAGGAGGCCATCTACGCGAAGCTAGTGCCCGAGGATCTGCTCAAGTTCGGGCTGATCCCCGAATTCATCGGGCGTCTGCCGGTGATCACGAGCGTGTCGAACCTCGATCGCGAGGCCCTGATCCAGATCCTCACCGAACCGCGCAACGCGCTGGTCAAGCAGTTCCAGAAGATGTTCGCCCTGGACGGCGTGGAGCTGGACTTCGAGCGCAGCGCCCTGGAAGCCGTCGCCGACCGCGCGATCGAGCGCGGCACCGGTGCCCGTGGCCTGCGCGCCATCCTCGAGGACTCCCTCCAGGAGGTCATGTTCGAGGTGCCCTCACGCGCCGACGTCGCGAAGGTGGTCATCACCGAAGGTGTGATCACGCAGCGCCGCGCCCCGCTCATGGTCACCGGCAAGGACAGCGACCATGCAGCCCCACAGGAACGACAAGACAGGTCCGCCTGATGACCCAGCCCCTCGGGACCGGCGACGGCCCGTCCTCGACCACCGCTGCCCCGACCGATCCGGCCTCGACCGATCCGGCCTCGAGCGATGCGGCCTCGAGCGATGCGGCCTCGACCGTTGCTGCCCAGGACGAGGTTGCGCGTGCTCGCGAGCTGCTCGTCGAGGAGCGGCGCAGCATTGACAACATCGATGCCGCCCTCGTGCACCTGCTCGCGGAGCGCTTCTCCCACACCCAGCGCGTAGGAGTCCTCAAGGCGACGCACGGGCTGCCGCCCGCAGATCCCTCGCGGGAGCGTGCACAGATCGACCGGCTGCGCTCCCTCGCGCACGACGCGGGCCTGGACCCCGTCTTCGCCGAGGCCTTCCTGCGCTTCATCGTCACCGAGGTGATCCGCCACCACGAGCGGATCCGCGACGAGGGCACCGCCGAGCGGTGAGCCCGGGCGGGGACCCTGCAGGCCTGTAGGCAGTGACCCTGCGGGGCCGTGAGGCGGTGGCCCTCAGGCCTGAGGGCACGTCCCGTCGTCGTGGTCGTTCGTGCAGGTGAGCGCCTGATGCCGAGGTGCCCGACGGACCCCGATGGAACGTTCGCCGCGAGCTGAACGCTGGTAGGATGCACCCATGGCTCGCCCACTGTTCCTCGACTGGCCGGTCCTCCGGCAGCTGCGCGGTGCGGACCCGACAGGGCGCGGCACCGCGGTGATGTCGCCGACGACCCGCAGCATCTCGCCGCGCACCGCGGACGCGGACGGGCTCGCCCACAGCGTCTGCCCGTACTGCGCCGTCGGCTGCGCCCAGCGTGTCTTCCATCAGGACGGCAGGGTCACCCAGATCGAGGGCGACCCGGATTCGCCGGTCTCCCGGGGCCGCCTGTGTCCCAAGGGTGCGGCCAGCGAGCAGCTCGTGAACTCCCCGCTGCGACAGACCTCCGTCCTCTACCGGCGCCCCCACGGCACGGACTGGGAGGAGCTCGAGCTCGACACCGCGCTGGACATGATTGCCGACCGATTCATCGAGGCGCGGCGCGCGCACTGGCAGGACACCGATGAGCACGGACGCCCGCTGCGACGTGCCATGGGCATCGCGAGCCTCGGCGGGGCCACGATCGACAACGAGGAGAACTATCTCCTCAAGAAGTTCTTCACCGCCGCCGGGGCGATCCAGATGGAGAACCAGGCCCGTATATGACACTCCGCCACGGTTCCCAGTCTGGGAGCCTCGTTCGGACGTGGCGGTGCCACCCAATCCCTCCAGGACATGGCGAATGCTGATTGCATCGTCATCGAGGGCTCGAACATGGCCGAAGCGCACCCGGTGGGATTCCAGTGGGTGATGGAGGCCAAGAAGCGCGGCGCACGGGTGATCCATGTGGACCCGCGGTTCACGCGCACCTCGGCGAACGCGGACAAGCACATCCCGCTGCGCTCGGGCACCGATGTGGTGCTGCTCGGCGGCGTGATCCGCTACGTGCTCGAGAACGAGCTGTGGTTCGACGAGTACCTCAAGCTCTTCACCAACGCCTCGACCCTCGTGAGCGAGGAGTACGGGGATCCCGAGGACCTCGAGGGTCTCTTCTCCGGGTACGACGAGGAGACGGCCACCTACGACAACAGCACGTGGGCGTACGCCGGGGATCCCGAGCGCCTCGCCCAGGGTCTCCCGGAGCGCGACGAGACGCTGCGCGATCCCCGCACGGTGTTCCAGATCCTCAAGCGGCACTATGCGCGGTACACCCCGGAGATGGTGCGGGACACCTGCGGCATCTCCGAAGCGGACTTCGAGTACCTCGCCCGCTCGATCACCGAGAACTCCGGCCGTGATCGCACCACCTGCTTCGCGTACGCCCTGGGCTGGACCCAGCACGTCGGCGGCGCGCAGATGATCCGCACCGCGGGCGTGCTCCAGCTGCTGCTGGGCAACGTGGGGCGGCCGGGCAGCGGCATCATGGCGCTGCGCGGGCACGCCACGATCCAGGGGTCCACAGATATCCCGACGCTCTACCACATCCTTCCCGGCTACCTGCCGATGCCGAAGGCGGGCGAGGACGACTTCGGGGAGTATGTGCGCCAGATCGGCAAGAAGGAGCAGAAGGGCTTCTGGGCGAATGCGGACGTATATGCCGTGAACCTGCTCAAGGCCTGGTGGGGAGATGCGGCGACGGCGGAGAACGACTTCGCCTTCGACTACCTCCCTCGCCTCACCGGTGCCCACGGCACCTACCAGACCGTGATGCGGATGCTCGAGGACGGCGTCGACGGCTACTTCCTGTTCGGCCAGAACCCCGCCGTCGGTTCGGCCAACGGACGCATGCAGCGACTGGCCATGTCCCACCTGAAGTGGATGGTCGTGCGGGACTTCTACATGATTGAATCCGCGACATGGTGGAAGGACGGCCCGGAGATCGAGACCGGGGAGCTGCGCGCCGAGGACATCGCCACCGAGATGTTCTACCTGCCGGCGGCGAACCACACCGAGAAGGCCGGATCCTTCACCCAGACCCAGCGCATGGTCCAGTGGCGCGACAAGGCCGTGGAGCCTCCGGGAGATGCCCAGAGCGACCTGCAGTTCGCCTTCGATCTGGGCAACCGGGTGCGGGAGAAGCTCAAGAACTCGACCGATCCGCGTGACCGACCGATCCTCGACCTCACCTGGGACTACCCGGTCGACGAGCACGGGGAGCCGGACGCCGAGTCCGTGCTCGCCGAGATCAACGGCCGTCACCTCACCGGTGAGAAGGCCGGCCAGCCGCTCTCGGGCTTCGCCGAGATGAAGGCCGACGGCTCGACCATCGGCGGCTGCTGGATCTACTCGGGCGTCTACGCGGATGGCGTGAACCAGGCCCGTCGGCGCACTCCCGGCCAGCAGCAGGACGAGACCGCCGCCGAGTGGGGCTGGGCCTGGCCCGCCAACCGGCGCATCCTGTACAACAGGGCGTCGGCCGATGGGGAAGGCAAGCCCTGGAGCGAGCGCAAGAAGCTCGTGTGGTGGGACGAGGAGATGGGGCGTTGGACCGGCGACGACGTTCCGGACTTCCCGGTCACCAAGCGACCCGACGACCCCGGGGACCCGTCCAAGGGCGGGGCCGGTGCGCTGTCCGGAACCGACGCGTTCATCATGCAGGCCGACGGGCGCGGCTGGCTGTTCGCCCCCAGCGGTCTGGTCGACGGCCCGCTGCCCACCCACTACGAGGCGCCGGAGTCCACCGTGCCCAATCCGCTGTACGCGGTGCAGAACAACCCCACCCGGGTCACCTTCCAGGACCGCAACAACATGCAGTCTCCGGGAGCGCACTCGGCCAAGGGCGAGACCTACCCGTATGTGTTCACGACCTATCGCATCACCGAGCACCACACGGCAGGCGGCATGAGCCGTTTCCTGCCGTACCTCTCCGAGCTCCAGCCGGAGATGTATGTGGAGGTCTCCCCGCAGCTCGCCGGGGAGGTCGGTCTCGAGCCGTACGGCTGGGCCACGGTCATCTCGGCACGCTCCGCCATCGAGGCGAAGGTGCTGGTGACCGAGCGCATGACGCCGCTGACGATCGGGGACCGCACGGTCCACCAGATCGGGATGCCCTTCCACTTCGGCCGCGGCAGCGCCGCGATCGTCGAGGGCGACGGGGCGAACGACCTGATCGGCATGATGCTCGACGCCAACACCCAGATCCAGAACAGCAAGAACAACGACTGCGCGATCATCCCCGGTCGTCGCCCGCGCGGCCCGAAGCTGCTGACGCTCGTGGACGAGTATCGTCGACGGGCCGGGCTGATCCCCGAGGACGAGGCCCAGGTCGACGGGGCGCTCGGCGCCCCCGGACCCGGGCCCGGCCACGAGCTCTCGCCGCACACCATGCGCGGCCCGGAGGAGGCCACCGCCGTGCCCACCGGGGAACCGTCGATGAAGGAGATGAGGAACCGATGAGCCTGCTCGCCGGACCAGCCGGACCCGCCGCCGCCTCCGGGTGGGGCGGGGACCAGCAACGGGTCGGATTCTTCACCGACACCTCGATCTGCATCGGCTGCAAGGCCTGCGAGGTCGCCTGCAAGGAGTGGAACCGGAATCCGGTCGACGGCGATCTGGAGATCCTCGGCTCCAGCTACGACAACACGGGGGCGCTCGGCGCGAACACGTGGCGGCACGTCGCCTTCGTCGAGCAGGGCAGGGAGAGGATCGAGGCTGCCCAGGAGTCCGGGCGCAAGCTCGTCGGCCTCGGCATGCCCACCGTCGGCCCGCGACCGCCCCGCGGTCAGACGCCCGACGGGGACCTCAGCGGGACAGACCGCACCCCGCCGAACACCCAGGAGTTCCGTTGGCTGATGTCCTCGGACGTCTGCAAGCACTGCACCAACGCGGGCTGCCTGGACGTCTGCCCCACGGGCGCCATCTTCCGCTCCGAGTTCGGCTCTGTCGTGGTCCAGAGCGACGTCTGCAACGGCTGCGGCACCTGCGTGGCGGCCTGCCCCTTCGGGGTCATCGAACGACGCGACGACGGCACCGTCTCCGCGAAGGTCGAGCGTGACGAGGACGTGCCCCATGCCGGCACCGCCAACAAGTGCACCCTCTGCTACGACCGTCTCGTGGTGGGGGAGCAGCCCGCCTGCTCCGCGACCTGCCCCACGCAGTCCATCCGCTTCGGGGAGCACGACGAGCTCGTCGACAGCGCTGAGGACCGGGTGCGGGCGCTCCACGAGCAGGGCATGACCGAGGCCCGTCTGTACGGCGCCAACCCCAAGGACGGCGTGGGCGGCACCGGCTCGGTGTTCCTGCTGCTGGACGAGCCCGAGGTCTACGGCCTCCCGCCGGATCCGCAGGTGCCCACCAAGGAGCTGCCGCAGATGTACGCCCGGGTCGGGATCGCCGCCGCCGGCATGCTCGCCGCGACGGCCCTCGCCTTCCTGGGAGGTCGCCGATGAGCATCACCCCGCTGGATGCCGACCGTCCTCCCGAGGGGCCGCGGCGTCGACGTCGGCCCGGCGCGGGCCGCACCGGCAGGCGTCGCCGCTCGATCGACCGGCTCGGCAGCACCGACGGCGGCCGCGAGCAGGCGGTCGTCGAGGACATCACGATCGACCCGTACGACTCCTACTACGGCCGTCCCGTCGTGAAGGCGCCGCCGTGGCGGGCACCGATCGCGGTGTACCTCTTCCTCGGCGGACTCGCGGGCGGCTCCGGGATCCTGGCCACGGGGGCCCGGCTCACCGGCCGCCCGGTGCTGCGCCGCACCGCGCGCCTGACAGCCCTGGGCGCCCTGGGCGTGGGCACCGTCGCGCTGATCGAGGACCTCGGCCGTCCCGAGCGGTTCCTGAACATGATGCGCACGCTGAAGATCAGCTCGCCCATGAGCGTGGGCACGTGGATCCTCGGGAGCTTCGGTGCGGTCTCCGGCGTGGTCGGGGCGATCGAGGTGGACCGGATGACGGGGGAGCGGATACCCCTGGGGCCGCTGCGCCCTCTCGTGCACGGCGCCGAGACCCCGGCCGCTCTCGCGCAGGCCGCTCTCGGCCCGCTCCTGGCCTCGTACACCGGTGCACTGCTCGGGGACACCGCGGTGCCCACCTGGGCCGCCGGCCGCAAGCATCTCTCGGCCCTGTTCGTCAGCTCGGCGACGCTCGCCACCGGCGGCGCCGCGATGCTCACCGCGCCGGTGTCCGAGACCCGGCCGGCGCGTCTGCTCGCGGTCGCCGGGGTCGCCGGGGACGTCGCCTCCCTGCACGCGATGAAGGCGTCGATGCATCCTCTGGAGGCGGAGCCCCTCGAGACCGGCCGCCCCGGGACGATGCTGCGCTGGGCGGAGCGGCTCGCCGTCGCCGGAGCCGTCGGGACCGTCCTGGGCGGGCGCCACCGTGCCGTGGCGGCGGTGAGCGGCGCCGCGCTGCTGGCCGCCTCGGCCCTGACCCGCTTCGGGGTGCTCGAGGCCGGCCTGGAATCCGTGAAGGACCCGCGGCGCGTGATCGAGCCGCAGAAGGCGCGGCTGGCCGCCCGACGGGACGCCGGTATCACCGATGACTCGATCACGACCGTCGGCTGATCCGCACCTGCTCCTGGACCGGAGCGCTCAGCGCACCTCGATGCCGGAGCCCGCGACGGTCTCCCCGATGATCGGGTAGCCGGGGACCTCGCCGATCACCAGCAGCCCGCCCGAGGTCTGGGCGTCGGCCAGCAGCAGCAGGTCGTCCTCGGTGATCCCTGCGCCGGCGCGCACGTCCTGGCGCACCCAGTCGAGGTTGCGGCGCGTGCCGCCGGAGACGAAGCCGTCGCGCAGCGCGTCGGCCGCCCCGTCGATCAGCGGCACGGCGGCACGGTCGATGATCGCGCCGACGCCGGAGGCACGGCCCATCTTGAACAGGTGGCCCAGCAGGCCGAAGCCGGTCACGTCGGTCGCGGCCCGGGCCCCGGCGGCCAGCGCGGCCCTCGCGGCATCGCGGTTCAGGGCGGACATGGTCGCGATCGCCGCAGCGGAGACCTCACCGGTGGACTTCATCCGGTTGTTCAGCAGCCCCACGCCGAGCGGCTTCGTGAGCGTGATCGGCAGCCCGGCCGTCGCGGCGTCGTTGCGCAGCAGGCGGTCGGGATCCGCGGTGCCGGTGACGGCCATGCCGTACTTCGGCTCCGGATCGTCCACCGAATGACCGCCGATGACGGGCACCCCCGCCTCCTTCGCGATGGCGAGACCACCCGCGAGGACCTCGCGCAGCACCTCATAGGGGAGCACCCCGCGCGGCCAGCCCACCAGGTTGATCGCCACCACGGGGTCCCCGCCCATGGCGTAGATGTCCGACAGGGCGTTCGCGGCGGCGATGCGGCCCCAGTCGAAGGGATCATCGACCACCGGGGTGAAGAAGTCGGCGGTGGAGAGCACGGCGGTGCCGTCGGCGATCCGCACCGCAGCGGCGTCGTCCCCATCCTCGAGCCCCACGATCACGGAGTCGTACTGCTGGCCCGAGAGGGCGGAGACGACCTCCTCGAGCTCGCCCGGAGGGATCTTCGAGGCGCAGCCCCCGCCGTGGGCCATGGTCGTCAGACGGATCGACGGTGCGGCCTGGACAGGGACGATCGGTGAGTCGCTCATGGCCAGAGCCTACCCATCTCGACATCACGGTCCCAGGTCGCTGCCGGGCCCTGTCACGCATCGGAGCGCCTGGTGAGGCCGGAGAACCGGGCGCGACGGTGATAGTTTGGCCCACGGAGGCGTCCGTGTCCTGGTGGGCGCCCTGGTCTTCAAAACCAGTGAGACCGAGCATCTCGGTCTGGCGGGTTCGATTCCCGTCCGCCTCCGCCACTTGAGCGTCGGCCCCGCGGGGTCGACGGCACGGCCCGAGGAGGTTCCTGTGTCCCAGTCCCCGGAGCGATCCGACCCCTCGGCCGACCCGCGCCGTCGCATCCCGCGCACCGATCACCTGCTCGCCCAACCGCAGGTCGGGCGGGCGAGCGACAGCCTGAGCGAGCGCGTGGTGCGGGACATCGTCCGCGCCGCGCAGGACCGGGCACGACGCGGGGAGATCCCGCCCGAGGAGGTGCTCGCCGAGGTCCTCTCCGCGGTCGGCGGCCGGTCCGCAGCCTCCCTGCGGCCGGTGCTCAACGCCACCGGGATCATCGTGCACACCAATCTCGGCCGGGCACCGCTGTCCGCAGCGGCGCGTGGCGCCGTCCAGGCCGCAGCCGGATACACCGACGTCGAGTTCGACCTGGGAACGGGAACCCGGGCGCGACGCGGCGCCGGCGCCCGCGCGGCCCTGCTCGCCGCCTGCCCGGAGGCGGAGGACGCCCTGGTGGTCAACAACGGCGCCGCGGCGCTCCTGCTCGCCACCACCGCGCTGGCCGGCACCGGCGAGGTGGTCATCAGCCGCGGCGAGCTCATCGAGATCGGGGCCGGCTTCCGGCTCCCGGACCTCATCGCCTCCACCGGCGCCCGCCTCCACGAGGTCGGCACCACCAACCGCACCCACCTGGCCGACTACACGGGGGCGCTGGGGGCGGAGACCGGCTGCGTTCTGCGCATCCACACCAGCAACTATCGCGTCATCGGATTCACCAGCGAGGTCGAGGTCGCCGAGCTGACCGGCCCGTGCCGCGAGGCGGGGGTCCCTCTCGTCGTGGATCTCGGCAGCGGGCTGCTCGCCCCGGAGCCGCTGCTGCCCGAGGAGCCCGACGTCGCCGCCGCGCTGCGTGACGGCGCCGATGTGGTCATCGCCAGCGGCGACAAGCTGCTCGGCGGGCCCCAGGCCGGGATCCTGCTGGGTCGGGCCGACGTCATCGCCCGCCTGGCCCGTCACCCGCTGGCCCGCGCCGTGCGCGCCGACAAGCTGGCCCTGGCCGCGCTCGAGGCGACGCTCACCGGTCCCGTCCCGCCCGTGCTGCGTGCGCTGCGCCAGGACCCGGAGGAGCTGCGTGAGCGCACCGATCGTCTCGCGGAGCGCGTGGGAGGTCGCACCGTGGCGCACGACGGGCGTGTCGGGGGCGGGGGAGGTGCCGAGGTGCCGCTGCCCGGATGGGCGGTCGCGCTCGAGAGCGATCTCGCGGCCCCGCTGCGCCAGGGCGATCCGGCGATCGTCTCCACCGTGCGCGACGGCGACTGCCTGCTGGATCTGCGGTGCATCCCTGCGAGCGAGGACGAGCACCTCGCCACCGCCATCGACTCAGCCCGGGGCCTTCGCCGATGAGGCAGGTGGTCGCGACGGCCGGCCATGTCGACCACGGCAAGTCCACCCTGGTGCGCGCCCTCACCGGCATCGAGCCGGACCGGCTGGCCGAGGAGCGCCGCCGCGGGCTGACCATCGACCTCGGCTTCGCGTGGACCACCCTGCCCTCAGGTCAGGAGGTCTCCTTCGTCGACGTCCCCGGTCATGAACGGTTCCTCGGCAACATGCTCGCGGGCCTCGGCCCGGCGCCGTTGGTGTGCTTCGTGGTCGCCGCGGACTCGGGATGGAGCGCGCAGTCCGGAGACCACCGCGATGCGCTCGCGGCCCTGGGCATCGACCAGGGACTCCTCGTCGTCAGCCGGAGCGACCTCGCACCCGACCGGGTCGGGTCGGTGATCGCCGAGGCCCGCCGTGAGCTCCGCGGCACCGGTCTCGCCGACGCTCCCGCGCTCGGCGTCTCCGCCGTCACAGGTGAGGGGATACCGGCACTGCGCGCGGCCCTCGACCACCTCGTCACGACCGCCCGGGACCCGTCCCCGCGCGAGCGGGTGCGTCTCTGGATCGACCGCTCCTTCAGCGTCACCGGCGCCGGGACCGTCGTGACCGGCACGCTCGGTGCCGGCACGGTCTCCCGCGAGGACCCCCTGGAGCTGTGCGGCCAGGAGCGCGGGGGAGAGGCCCTGGTGCGCGGCCTGCAGAGCCACGGCGGCCAGGTGCCGAGCATCGGACCGGTCACGCGCGCCGCCGTGAACCTCCGCGGCCTCGGCACCGGGGAGATCGGCCGTGGCGATGCCCTTCTCACGCCCGGTGCCTGGGAGACCACAACCACGGTCGACGTGCGCCGCCTGACCGGCGCCGAGCTCACCGACGCACCCTCCGAGCTGCAGGCCCATATCGGGACCGCCGCCGTCACGGCACGGATCAGGCCGTTCGGCCCCGACCATGCCCGCCTCACCCTCAGCCGGTCGCTGCCCCTGGGCGTCGGCGACCGCCTGGTGCTGCGGGGGAGCGGCGCGAGCTCCATCTGGGGCGGGGTGCAGGTGCTCGACGTCGACCCGCCGCTGCTGGAGCGCCGCGGCGACGGGGCACGCCGACGCACAGCGCTGACCGCCATGCCGCCTGCCGGTGACGTGGCCGTCGAGGTCGCGCGCCGTCGGGCCGTCCGCGCGGATCTGCTGGCACGCTTCGGGATCGCCCTGCCTGCGCAGCTTCCGCCGACGGTGCGGCGACGCGGCGACTGGCTCGTCGACACCGCCGCCGAGAGCGGGTGGACCGCGGCGCTGCGCGAGCTCGTCGAGGACGACCGGCGGGCGGACGCCCTGACGGCGGGCCTGCCGCGGAAGGCGGCGATCGACGCCCTCTCCCTGCCTGATCCCGCACTGCTGGACGCCGTGGTGGCCGCGGCCGCGCTGGAGCAGGTGGGTGGCCGGGTGCGCGATGCCGCGGCCGCCGCGGGGCTGGGGAACGCCGAACGGGCGGTCGCTCAGCTCGAGGAGAGGCTGCGGACCGCGCCATTCCGGGCCCCGGAGGCCGATGACCTCACGGCTCTCCGACTCCGTCCCCGCGAGCTGGCCGCCGCTGCCCGGCAGGGACGGCTGCTCCGGCTTCCGGACGACGTGATCCTGCTGCCGAGCGCCCCGGCGCTCGCGATGCGCGAGCTCGCCCAGCTGGCGCAGCCGTTCACCGCGAGCCAGGCTCGCCGGGCGCTCGACACGACACGGCGCATCGCCATCCCGCTGCTCGAGCATCTCGACGCCCGCGGCTGGACGCGCCGCCTCGACTCCGGGCACCGGGAGATCGTGCGCTGAGGCCTCAGCCCTTGTTCCGGGGTGCCTTCACGGGCGGTTCGCCCAGCTCGATGTCCTCGGTGATGATCTCGTCGGTCTCACCGGCGACCAGCTCGAGGGACTCGATCCGGCCGAGCGCGGTGAGGTCCGCCGCGGCGGCCTCGAGATGCGCGAGCACGGTCGGCGAGGCCACGATCCTCACGGAGAGGATCGGCGTCTTCTGAGAGACCTTCGCGTCGGACTTGATGCGGCGCACCGAGATCGCGGCCTGGGCCACGGACGCCACCAGCGAGGCGTCCTGCCCGGCGGCGGCCTCGAACAGCGGCTCGGCCACGGGCCAGGACTGGGTGTGCACGCTGCCGCCGCGCCACCACGACCAGACCTCCTCGGTCGCGAACACGACCACCGGGGCGAACAGACGCAGCTGCACCTCGAGCGCGATCGCGAGCGCGGCCCGGGCAGAAGCGGCTCCGGCCTCGCCGGAGGCCGAGTTGCCGTGGGCGCGCTCCTTGACCAGCTCGATGTAGTCATCGCAGAACGCCCAGAAGAAGGGCTCGGCGACCTCGAGGGCACGGGCGTAGTCCATGTCGTCGAAGGCCACGGTGGCCTGCTCGACGACCTTCCCGAGCTGGGCCAGCAGGGCGCGGTCCAGGGGATCGGTGACAACGGCCGGGTCCGCGGCCAGGCGGCCCGCGGGATCGGCGGGGGCGTCCCCGAAGCCGAGGGCGAACTTCGAGGCGTTGAGGATCTTGATCGCGAGGCGTCGGCCGATCTTCATCTGGCCCTCGTCGAAGGCGGTGTCCACGCCCTGACGCGCCCGGCCGGCCCAGTAGCGGACCCCGTCGGAGCCGTGCTGCTCGAGCAGGCCGATGGGGGTGACCACGTTGCCCTTGGACTTCGACATCTTCTTGCGGTCCGGATCCAGGATCCAGCCGTTGATCGAGGCGTGGGTCCACGGCAGCGAGTCCTGCTGCAGGTGGGAGCGCACGATCGTGGAGAACAGCCAGGTGCGGATGATGTCGTGGCCCTGGGGGCGCAGGTCCATCGGGTAGACCTTGGAGAAGAGCTCGGGATCCGAGTTCCAGCCGCCTGCGAGCTGCGGAGTCAGCGAGGAGGTGCCCCAGGTGTCGAGGATGTCGGGATCGGCGACGAAGCCTCCCGGCACGCCGCGCTGGGCCTCCTCGTAGCCGGCGGGCACGTCGATCGTGGGATCGATGGGCAGGGACTCCACCGGCGGGGTGAGCACGGTGTCGTAGTCGGTCTCGCCGTCGGCGCCCACCGCGTACCAGATCGGGAAGGGCACGCCGAAGAAGCGCTGGCGGGAGATCAGCCAGTCACCGGCCAGGCCCTCGACCCAGTTGCGGTAGCGGGACTCCATGTAGGCGGGGTGCCAGGTGAGCTCCTTGCCGCGGGCGATGAGGTCGTCGCGCAGGCCGCCCTCGGACTGGTCCCGGCCGCCGTTGGTGAGGTACCACTGGCGGGAGGTCACGTATTCCAGCGGCTTGTCGCCGTTCTCGTAGAACTTCACCGGGTGGGAGATCTTCTCGATCTCGCTGGTGAGGTCCCCGGACTCGGTCGCCATCTCCACCACGCGCTTCTGCGCGCTGAACACGGTCAGACCGGCCAGCTCGGAGTAGAGGGCCTGGCCCTCGGGCGTGGAGATCCACGGCGCCTCGGGCAGGAAGCGGCCGTCGCGGCCGATCACGGAGCGGGTGGGAAGCTCGAGCTCGCGCCACCAGGTGACGTCGTTCGCATCACCGAAGGTGCAGATCATCGCGATGCCGGCGCCCTTGTCGGGCTGGGCGAGGGAGTGCGCGAGCACGGGCACCTCGACCCCGAACAGGGGAGAGGTGACGGTGCTGCCGAACAGGTCCTGGTAGCGCTCGTCGTCCGGGTGCGCCACGAGGGCCACGCACGCGGGGAGCAGCTCAGGGCGGGTGGTCGCGATGACGACCGTCGAGCCGGAGCCGTCGGTCCTCGTGAACCCGAGGCGGTGATAGGCGCCGTCGCGGTCGCGGTCCTCCTGCTCGGCCTGCGCCACCGCGGTGCGGTAGGTGACGTCCCACATGGTGGGGGCCTCGGACTGGTAGGCCTGGTCGGCCTCGAGGTTCTCGAGGAAGGCGCGCTGCGAGGTGGCCCGCGAGTGGGCGTTGATGGTCTGGTAGCTGTGGTTCCAGTCCACCGAGAGGCCGAGGGTGCGGAAGACCTCCTCGAAGGACTTCTCGTCGATCTCGGTGAGGCGCTCGCACAGCTCGATGAAGTTGCGGCGCGAGACGGGCAGCTGGTTCGCGGCCTTGGACGACTTGTTGTCGCCGCCCTCCTGCGGGGGCGTGAAGTCGGCGTCATAGGGCAGCGAGGGGTCGCAGCGCACGCCGAAGTAGTTCTGCACCCGGCGCTCGGTGGGCAGTCCGTTGTCGTCCCAGCCCAGCGGGTAGAACACGTTCTTGCCGCGCATGCGCTGGTAGCGCACGATCATGTCCGCCTGCGAATAGCCGAACACGTGGCCCACGTGCAACGAGCCGGAGGCCGTCGGCGGCGGGGTGTCGACGCTGAAGACCTGGTCGCGAGTGGTGCCGGGGTCGAACGCGTAGAGCTGCTGCTCGCTCCATACGCCGTCCCACTTGTCCTCGAGTCCCTCGAGCGAGGGGCGATCGGGGATGGAGGTGCCGGTGTCGGGGCGCGATGCAGTATCGGTCATGGGGCCATTGTTCCAGGTCTGCGCACCAGTGCAACGCAGGCGTCGGCAGTGTGAGCGCCCTCGCGTACCCGCGCCCGGTGCGCACGTACGGTGGGGGCATGGCTCTGGAACGGATCGCGCTGGTCTCCGACGTGCATGGCAACCTCACCGCCTACGAGGCGGTGCTCGCCGATATCGCCGCGCGCGGCATCACCCGGGTGATCAACCTCGGCGACGTGGTGGGCAAGGGGCCTCGTGGTTCCGCCTGCACGGCGCTGACCCGGGAGCGCTGCGAGGCGACGGTGCGGGGCAACTGGGAGGTGTTCATCGTCGGCGACGGAGAGATCCGCGGCGAGGCGCACGCCTGGTGGCGCGCGGAGCTGACCGAGGAGGACAAGCAGTGGCTGTTCGCCGTCCCCGGCAGCGTGGACCTGGAGCTCTCCGGCCGACGGGTGCGCCTGCTGCATGCCTCCCCGATCGACGAGTTCACCCGTGTGCACCGCGATCACAGCGAGGAGCAGTTCGCGATGATGTTCGAGCCCACGCCGTTCACCGGGGATGTTCCCCGGGCCGACGTCGTGGTCTACGGGGACATCCACGAGCCCTACCTGCGGTCCGGGACCGACGGGCTGCTCGTGAACGCCGGGAGCGTCGGCAATCAGCTCGATGATTCGATGCCGTCCTATGTGATCCTCGAGGGTTCTGTCGGTGCTGACGGCGCTGCAGGCGCTGTCGCGGGCGGCGGATCAGCGACCGATGGGCCGCGGGGCGGCGCCGCGGCCCCGTTCGGGGTGCAGTTCGTGCGGGTGCCCTATGACGTCGAGGCCGAGATCGCCGCGACCCGCGACCTGGACATGCCCCCGGCCGAGACCGAGGCGTATGCCGTCGAGCTGCGGACCGGCGTCTATCGCGGCCGCCACGAGGAGCTCGGGCTGGTCTGAGCGTCGAGAGTCCTTCCTGAGTCCTGCGTGGAACCTTCGCGGGTGTTCGCGCCTCACGGCACGCGCGCGGTCCACTCCTCGGTCCCGAACTTCGTCTCGACCAGAGTGCGGGCCGTCGCGAGCTCGTCGTCGGTGTAGTCGGAGTCGACGGTGTCGTAGCGCGCGCGGAAGAAGTCCAGGAACCCGTCGATGATCTGCTCCCGGGCCAGTCCCGTCTGGGAGCGCATCGGATCCACGCGCTTGTTCGCGCTGCGGGTGCCCTTGTCCGAGAGCTTCTCCTTGCCCACGCGCAGCACCTCGCTCATCTTGTCGGCGTCGATGTCGTAGCTCATGGTCACGTGGTGCAGCAGCACCCCGCCGGCGAAGCGGCGCTGGGCGGCGCCGCCGATCTTGCCCTGCTCCGAGGCGATGTCGTTCAGCGGCACATAGCGCGCCTTGATCCCGATCTCGGCGAGCGCGCCCATCACCCAGTCGTCGAGATAGGCATAGGCCTGCTCGAAGCTGAGGCCCTCCACGAGCGATGTCGGCACCACGAGCGAGTAGGTGATGCAGTTGCCCTGCTCCATGAACATCGCGCCGCCGCCGGTGATGCGCCGCACCACCCCGATGCCGTGCTTCGCCGCGCCCTCGGCGTCGATCTCGTTGCGCAGCGACTGGTAGGAGCCGATCACCACGAGCGGGGTGTCCCAGTCCCAGATCCGGAAATGGGGGTTGCGCCGCCCAGCGATCACCTCGTTCGGCAGCACCTCGTCCAGGGCCACATGCATGACCGGGGGGAGCACGACCGGTCCGACGACGTCGAAGGTGAGATCCTCCCAGCTGGTGGCGTGGCCCAGAGCCCGGCGCGTCGCGATCGCGACGGCGTCGGCGTCGAAGCCGATCATCTGCACGGGATCCGGTCGCGCCTCCAGCCGTGCCGTGATCGATGCGGCCAGCTCCTTCGCGGTGGAGGAAGTCGGCATCCCGATCAGGGCGGCGTTGAGGTCCTCGAGCGCGTCGTCCGGTTCGAGGAAGAAGTCCCCGAAGACATGGGCGGTCTCGATCAGATCGTCCTGCTCCGTCACGTCGATGGAGACCAGCTTGCCTCCGCGGACCTTGTACTGCCCCTGCTTCACCGTGCTGTCGCTGCGCTCATCCATGCCCTCATCATCTCGCATCTGACGGCAGGAGGCTCAGGCGAGCCCGCTGCGCCCGTAGATCTCCCGCACCAGGTCCTCGATGGCGGGTTCGGTCAGGGACAGGTCGCGCACCTCGACCTGCGCACCGATGGCCGAGAGCAGGGCGGGCACGGTGAGCTCCGCGCCGGAGAAGCGGATCCGGTGACGGATCCCGTCGGCCTCGACCGCAGCGGTCTCCGCGGAACCGGGCAGGGAGAGAGCTGCGGCGGGCTCGGCGAGGTCGACGACCAGCTCGCGCGGCGCGCCGAGATGCGCCCGGAAGGAGTCCAGCGGCCCGTCGTAGGCGACGGTGCCGGAGTTCACGACCACGATCCGATCGCACAGGCGCTCCACGTCGTTCATGTCGTGCGTGGTGAGGAACAGCGTGGTGCCGCGCTCGGCGCGATCCTCGCGCAGGAAGCGCCGCAGCCCCTCCTTCGAGACCATGTCCAGACCGATCGTCGGCTCATCGAGCACCACCAGCTGTGGGGAGTGCAGCAGCGCGGCGGCGACCTCGCCGCGCATGCGCTGCCCCAGCGACAGCTGGCGCACCGGCCTGCCCAGGAAGGCGCCCAGATCGAGACCGTCCACGAGCCGCTCCAGCCGGGCATCGCGCTGCCGGTCGGTGAGGCGGTGCATCGCCCCGAGGATCGTGTAGCTGTCGCGCAGCGGGAGGTCCCACCACAGCTGGGAGCGCTGCCCGAAGACGACGCCGATCTCGCGGGCCAGCTGCTTGCGCTCGGCGACCGGCTCGCGGCCGAGGACCCGCAGCGAACCGCCCGTCGGCGTGAGGATCCCGGTCATCATCTTGATCGTGGTGGACTTCCCCGCCCCGTTCGCGCCGACGAAGCCGACCGCTTCACCGGGACGGATGCTGAGGCTGATGTCGTCGACCGCACGCACCACCTGGCGACGGCGTCGGCGCGAGCCCGGCACGGGGGCCCGCACCACGTAGTCACGGCGCAGCCCGGAGAGCTCGAGGGCGGGCTCGAGAGGCTCGGAAGGCTCGGGAGCGTGCTGGTCGGGAGTGATCTGCTGGGGCGTGTTCATCCGCCGGCTCCTGTGTATCTGCGGACCCCGGAGCGCCAGAGCAGCCCGGCCACGATCCAGACGAGGACGGCGGCAGGGAGTCCCAACCAGCCGGCCCACGAGGGGATCAGGGCGGGGCCGGGAAGGTCCAGCAGCACCAGGGTGGGGGCGTAGGCGATCAGCGTCGCCGGGATGACGAAGGTGAAGAAGGCCCGCATGGGCAGGGCGAACACCGCGCCAGGGGTGGTGGCGACGTAGTTGCCGCCATAGGTGAAGGCATTGGCGAACTCCCGGCCGTCCACGAGCCAGAACTGGAGGGCGCCGGCCATCGTGAACAGCGCTCCGAACAGGACCGCGCCGGCGAGCGGTGCCAGCACCGCCAGCATCAGGAGCATCGGGGTGGGCTGGAACCCGGCGATCCCGAGCGCCGTCACATACATCGCCAGCCCCACCACGATGCGGCCGATGCGTCGCAGCGACAGGTCCAGGCTGGAGATCTGCAGGAGCAGGGGGACAGGGCGGATCAGCAGGGTCTCGAGCCTGCCGGACTTGATGTACGAGGAGAGTCCGTCGATCTCTCCGAAGAGCATGTCCCCGATCCCGAAGGCGAGGGCTCCCAGGCCGTAGACCACGGCGACCTGCGGCAGGGTCATCCCGCCCAGCGTGCTGACCTGGGAGAGGATCACCCACAGCTCGAGGAACTCGGTGCCGACGATGAGCACCTGGCCCAGAGAGTCGGAGACGAAGCTCGTGCGGAACGAGGCCTGCGAACGGATCCGCGAGGCGTACAGCGTCCAGACCATGCGGGCGGTGGAGACGGGACGGTCCGACGGGTCCGACCGGCGCGACGGGGTCGACGGGTCCGAGGGGGCCGACGAGCGAGGACGGGAGTTCTCAGCCACCCTGCACCTCCATGCTGCGCACGCCGAGACGGAGCATCAGGTGTGCGGCGACGGCGAGAACCAGCACCCATCCTGCCTGCACCCCGAGGAGGGGGAGCGCCTCGAGAGGCGTGATCCGGCCGGACAGGGTATCGATCGGGGTCTGGATCATCGAGGGGAACGGCGTGGCCCGGGCGATGCCCAGCAGCCAGTCGGGGAACCAGAGGATCGGGATGAGGAATCCCGAGAGCAGGTTCATCACCGCGGTGTACACGACGGTCAGACCGCGGGTCTCGATCAACCAGAAGGCCGCGAGGTTCACCATCATGTCGGCGAGGAAGGCGAGCGTGATGGCCGCCAGCAGGGAGAACGCACCCAGCAGGTAGGAGAGCGGATCCTCCGGCAGGGCGAGGCCCGTCACGAGCGCGCCGATCACCAGCGGCGGGATGCCCCGGCCCAGCAGCAGGAAGGCCGAACGACCGAGCTTCTGCGCGTAGTAGAGGCCGAGGAACGAGGCGGGTCGCAGCAGATCCACGGCGACCTCGCCCTGGTGGACGCGCTGGGAGACCTCGCGGGTCCCGAAGGCTTCGATGGGGGCCAGCAGTGCCTGCCCGAGCCACACGTACGTCGCGGCCTGCGCGATCGTGTAGCCGCTGAGCTCGCCACCCGCTGTCGTGATCGCGGCGAACAGGATCGAGGCGCGGATGAAGCCGAAGATCGTGTTGGTGAAGACCCCGGCGGCGGTCGCCATCCGATAGGTCGAGTACTGGCGGAAGGATGCCGAGGCGATCGACCAGTACGTAGGCACTCGCGCGAGCCTAGTGTCAGATGGTCTGGGTCACAAGAGGTGGAGTGGGAGCAGTTCAGCGCGATGCGGGGCGCTCAGAAGGGCGGGTCTCCGTACTCCTCGAACTCCAGTGGCGGAGGGGCCTCGTCATCCAGGAACGGATCCTCGGGCCCACCCTCGCGCAGGAACCGGTCGGCGAATCCTGTTCGCTCGAGGGCATCCAGTTCGAGGGTCCATTGGTAGCGGTCCCACGAGTCGACGAGTGCTCTCGCCACGATCGGCGAGATCAGGTCCCGCCGTGGGGAGACGCTGATCCGTACGCGCGGAGATGTGCCGATCGACCACGTCGTGGAGCCGTCGGATGTGCGCTCCGGGTCGATCCGCCGACGGGTCTTGTCGTCGTGATGTCCCCAGTGCAGCCGGTGGAGGTTCGCGATGCTGGTCGGCCCGCCCCGCTCGGGATGCACATGGTCGAATTCCTCGATGTGGTCGTTCTCGGCGTCGCTGCTGGTCGATCTGGTGCAGCTCGGGACCGCGCAGACAGGGTCCCGTAGTCGCAGATGTTCGACCATCTCCGCGGTGGGCCGGTACCGATCGGCCGGGAGAGGCAGGAACTCGCCGCTGGTCGGATCGGTGAGCACGCGATGCCAGATGGGCTCGGCGGCCGCAAGGCTGCGTGCCATGTCGGCGGGGAGGGGGACGACTCCGTCGTAGGTGGCAGGTGCATCGGACAGGCCCATCAGGGTCAGGACCGGAACGACCACGTTGATCCGGTGCGCGGGACGCGGGACCTCCACGCCGTCGGTGCCGAGAGCGGTGCGGGTGATGATCGCGTAGCGCAGCTCCGCCAGGCTCATCGCGGATCCGTCACGCGCGACCGCCCCGTCGAGATCGAACGGGATCGGTGCCCCGCCCTCCGGGGTCCGTCCGGGGTCGTGCTCCACGGCGTGACGCTGCTGCGCCTGGATTGCCCGGGCCGCCGCGTCGAGACGCTGGGCGATCGCGTGGATCTCCGGCACCGGGCCGGTGATGCGCAGCGTGGCGGTGCCGTCGTCACAGGGAGATCTCTCCAGGACGACGTCGCGCAGGTCCTCGGCACGGGTCCGGGCACCCTCTGCGTCGTACCACGACCGCAGCAGTCGTAATTCGTCGCTGAAGCGATCGGCGGGAATGGACGCGATATCCCACGAGGCCACGATCTCGTCGAATTCGGCCCGCTGGGTCACCGTGAGATCTCGTGCGCCTCGAAGGACTTTGTCGAACCATTCCGAGGGCATATCCCCGTGGGCGAGAAGGGCGAATGTCTCCGGAAGGAGATCGACAGCGAGATGGGCATCGTTCAGCAGGCGGGTCGCCCGGGATGTCGTGGTGCGCAGTGCGATCGCGACGGCGAGATCCGCTTCGGCGCGATCGTCGGCCTGGTCGGGGTCGTCGCGATCGACCCAGAACACCGCGGCCTGGGAGAGCAGGGTGGCGCGGGCTCGTGAAGTGGCGCGCTGCATCTCCAGCAGGCGGCCAGCCGCTGCCGCATCGGGGGAGCCTGCCTCGAGCTTCCCCCGTGCGGCCAGCGAGTCATGAGTCAGCGGGACCCGCGCCTGAACCTGCCGACGAGGCGCTCGCCGAGAGGGGTCCGACATGCGCGGCGAGTTGCACGTGCTCGTGGTGCTCGTGGTGCTCGTGGTGCCCGTGGTGCTCGTAGTGCTCGGCTGCGCGGGCTCGCGCGCTTCCGTGGCGAGGGGGAGCGGTACTCCTGGAGCGTCGAGAGCCACCGCATCTCCTTCCTCGTCGAATGCTATGAAACGCGCCGGAATGCCAGATTGGCAGACCTGGAAGGATGCCACAATGCATCGAACATGCGTTCCTGCGTGTCGTCCATCATAGAATGCTTGTTCGAGTTCGGCAAGGGTGTTCGGGGTATTCCAGGATATTTGTGGATAACTTCGAGTGGGGAGGAGAGGTGATGGTCTCCTTGGGGTGCTGGCCCCGCCCCAGCCCAGCCCCGACGCCGCCCCAGCCCAGCCCCGACGCCGCCCCAGCCCAGCCCCGACGCCGCCCCGTTCCGACGCTGGGGCGGCCGACGCGGGATGCCGTCGCAGGCCGAGCCCGCGCACGTCTACGCTGTCCCGGTCCCCACCCCAGACATGAACCGGAAGTCCCATGGATAACGTCGTCCCCTCCTCGGACGGTGAGCAGCCCACCCCCGCTGCTTCCGCCGCCCCCGCGGTCACCACCGCTGCTTCTCCCGCGTCTCCGGAGGCTCCGCCCGGACGTACGGCCCGCCGTCGTCGATTCGGTCTGCTGCCCCGCATCCTGCTCGCCATCGTGCTGGGCATCGTGCTGGGACTGGTGATGCCCGAGGCGATCGCCCGCGTCTTCACCACCTTCAACGGTGTGTTCTCGGGCTTCCTCGGCTTCCTGATCCCCTTGATCATCGTGGGGCTGGTGACGCCGGCGATCGGCGAGCTCGGCCACGGCGCCGGGAAGATGCTGGCGGCGACCGCCGGGTTCGCCTATCTCTCCACGGTGCTGTGCGGCCTGTTCGCGCTGGCGCTGTCGATGCTCCTGCTGCCGCGCATGCTGAGCGGGGCGAGCATCGACTCGCTCGACAATCCGGAGGACTCGGCGATCGCGGCGTACTTCGAGATCGAGATCCCGCCGGTGTTCGACGTGATGACCGCGCTGATCCTCTCGTTCTGCCTGGGCATCGGCCTGACCCTGGTGAAGCGGGGAGCGCTCCAGGAATCCTTCGAGCAGCTGCGCACCATCATCGTGCGCATCATCGAGGCGATCATCATCCCGCTGCTGCCGCTCTACATCTTCGGCATGTTCCTGGGCCTGACCATGAACGGCCAGATCTGGACCGTGATCGGCACCTTCCTCACCGTGATCCTGCTGGTGTTCGCCATGACCGTGGTGGTGCTCCTGGCGCAGTACGGCGTGGCCGGTTGGGCGATGGGCCGAAATCCGCTGAGGATGCTGTGGACCATGCTCCCGGCCTACATGACGGCACTGGGCACGAGCTCGTCCGCCGCGACCATCCCGGTGACCGCCGAGTGCGCCAAGCGCAACGGGATCCCGGATGCGATCGCCGACTTCGTGGTTCCGCTGTGCGCCACGATCCACCTCTCCGGATCGACGCTGAAGATCACCACCTTCGCCGTCGCGATCATGATCGTCACCGGCATGCCGCTGCATGTGGGCGCCCTGGTCGGGTTCGTGCTCATGCTCGGCGTGGTGATGATCGCCGCCCCGGGTGTCCCGGGCGGCGCGATCATGGCCGCCGCCGGGGTGCTCGCCTCGCTGCTCGGCTTCAGCGAAGCGGCCGTCGGCCTCATGATCGCGGCCTACATCGCGATCGACTCGTTCGGCACGGCCACCAACGTCACGGGTGACGGCGCGATCGCCGCCATCATGACGAAGCTGTCCAAGGGTCGGGTCGCCGGCGACCTCCAGGTCGCCGGGCACCCGCAGGTCCAGGGGGTCTGAGGCTCTCGGCTCTCAGAGCCCCTCGCGGTCGAGGGCTGCGGCGGCGACGCGGCGCCCCGCGTCGATCACGTCTCCGCTGCGATGGAAGGCCATGTTGTTCGTGATGTTCGCGGGCAGGTCGATGTGGACGCCCTCGGGCCTGTTGGCGATCGCCGCCCGTTCAACGCTGTGCAGCAGGATGTCGAAGGTGGTGGTCAGGATCCCGGGCATGAAGCGAGGAGGGCGTCGTCCCAGCCGCGCCGCCTCCTCCGGAGCTCCCAGAGCGCTCACGCTGAGCAGGAGATCCGCCGCAGGGTCCCGCTCTGTCGGGATCGGCAGCGGCGTGGTCAGGCTGCCGTCGACCAGTACCCTGCGCCGGGAACGAACCGGCGCGAACAGCCCGGGGATCGCGATCGACGCGTGCACCGCGGCGGCGAGGGGCCCCTCGGTCAGCACCACCTCCTCCCATCCCGTGAGGTCGACGGTGGTCGCGGAGAAGGGGAGCGGCAGCTCCTCGATGCGTCGGTCTCCGTACAGCACGCGCAGGAGTCGACGTACGCGACGTCCCGCCACGACGCCGCTGCCGTCGAACGCCGCATCGAGATGCCACAGGGCCCGCCGCAGTCCGGTCGAGCGGGCGATCTCCTCGAACCGGTCCAGGGTCCCGCACGCGTAGGCGCCCCCGACGAGGGCCCCCATCGACGTCCCGTGGAGCCTCACGACCTCATGGCCGCGCGCCTCGAGCTCACGGAGCACCCCCACGTGGGCGATCCCCCTCGCCGCACCGGAACCCAGGACAAGTTCGATCTTCATCGCCCCATTATGTCGATCCATCGATCCGTCGATCCATCGATCCGTCGAGCGCTCCGACCGTCCGCCGGTCGAGCGGGGGACCCCCGGACCGGTCGTGGCGATCTATGCAACACTGAACATATGAACAGTTCTTCAAGCGTCCAGGTCGACGGCTCCACGGCGATCAGCGCAGCCGCCCGCCTCGCCGAGCATCTCGAGGAGGTGCGGGGCAGGATCCCGGGAGAATCCGCGATGGTCGACCTCGCAGACGTCTTCTCCTTGCTCGGCGACCCCTCGAGGCTGGGACTGCTCATGGCGCTGCTCGAGGAGGAGCTGTGTGTGAGCGACCTGGCGCAGATCACCGAGCACTCCGAATCCTCGGTCTCCCACGCGCTCAAGCTGCTGCGCGCGCATCGGATCGTCGCCGTGCGTCGTGAGGGCAGGCGGGCGTTCTATCGGCTGGATGATCCGCATGTGCGCCTTCTGCTGGAGCTCGCGATCTCCCACGCGGCGCACAGCGACATGCGCCATCCGGAACGCGAGTCGGGGGAGCAGCGGGATGGAGGGTCGTCATGACGCACTCCCACGGATCTCCGGCGGCCACCGGGCACGCGGGCGCGGCCCACCGCTGGCGGCTCGCGGTCGCGGTGGCTCTCATCGGGGTCTTCTTCGTCGTCGAGCTGATCGCCGGGCTGCTGTCGGGGTCCCTCGCCCTGATCTCGGACGCCGGCCATATGGCGGCCGACGTCGTGACCCTCGCCGCGGCGCTCGGCGCCACGATCCTCGCGGCCCGACCCGACCTCAGCGGACGCCGCACCTTCGGCAACTACCGCCTGGAGGTCTTCGCCTCGCTGCTCGCCGTGCTGATCATGCTCGGCGTCGCAGTTTTCGTGGTGATCGGCGGGATCGGCCGCATCGGGCGCGAGGTCGAGATCGACACCGGTCCCATGCTCGTCGTCGGCGTACTCGGCCTCCTCGTGAACCTGATCGTGCTGCGGATGCTCCAGGGGGGCGCCGCGGAGAGCCTCAACGTCAAGGGCGCCTACCTCGAGGTGCTCGCGGACACCGTCGGGTCCGTCGGCGTGATCGTCGCGGCGATCCTCATCCGATTCACCGGGGCGAGCTGGATCGACACGGTGGTCGCGCTTGCTGTGGGGGCCTTCATCGCCGTGCGGGCCGTGCTGCTGGCGAAGGAGGTGCTGAGCGTCCTCGGCCAGGCGGCCCCCGCCGGCATCGACCCCGGCGTGGTGCAGAGCGAGCTCGAGGCGATCGACGGAGTCGCCGATGTCCATGACCTGCACCTGTGGACCCTCACCTCTGGGATGGAGGTCGCGACCGTGCACCTCGTGGTCGACCCGGGCGTCGATCCGCATCCCGTGCTCGACGCCGCCCAGGAGCTGCTCGAATCCCGGCACGGCATCGCCCACGCCACGGTGCAGACGGAGCCGACGGATCATCACGGCTGCCTCGAGATCGGCTGGTGACAAGCCTGTGCTCGAGCCTGCGCCCGAGCCCCGCGACGGAGCGGTGCGCCTGCGTATCCTGAGATCATGACCGCTTCTCCCGCCCCCATCCCGTCCGGCGCCTCGACCTCGGCCTCCGATCCCTCGGCCGGCACCGCCGCGCTCACCGCCGTCGTCACCGGGGCCTCCTCCGGGATCGGCTGGGCGACCGCGCAGCGGCTCGTCACGGAGGGGTGGCGCGTCCTCGCCGTCGCCCGCCGCGAGGACCGGCTGGAACAGCTCGCCGCGGAGACCGGGTGCGAGGTGCTCGCCGTCGACGTGACGTCCGACGACTCGGTCGACGCCCTCGTGCGGCGCGTCGGGGAGCTGTTCGACGGAACCCTGAACGCGGTGGTCCATGTGGCCGGCGGGGCGCTCGGCGTCGAGACCGCGGCCGACGCGGACCTCGGCAAGTGGCAGCGCATGTACGAGATCAACGTGCTCGGCGCGGTGCGGGTCACCCGTGCCCTGCTGCCGGCCGTCCGCGCGAGCGGGCGCGGCGATCTGCTGTTCGTCACCTCCATCGCGGCGCAGGAGGCCTATCCCGGCGGATCCGGCTACAACGCCGCCAAGGCCGGGGAGCACATGCTCGCCGCGGCCCTGCGCCTCGAGCTCAACGGCGAGCCGATCCGCGTCATCGAGGTGGCACCGGGCATGGTCCGCACCGAGGAGTTCTCCCTCGTCCGGCTCGGCGACCAGGACGCCGCCGACAAGGTCTACGACGGGGTCGAGAACCCCCTGACTGCGCAGGACTGCGCCGACGTGATCTCCTACGCCCTGGGCGCCCCGCACCACGTGAACCTCGACCTGATCACCGTGCGCCCTCTGGCTCAGGCCGCCGCGCACCGGGTCGCCCGACACCAGGGAGTCTGATGGCCCACGGCGGCATGGGCGGCCCCGGCGGGGGCATGGGTGGAGGAATCGGCGGCGGCATGGGGGGTGGCACGGGTGGTGGCCGAATCCGCGGGGAGGAGCGCAGGCTGCTCCCGGGACGACGTCCCGACCTGCGCCGTGTGCTCGCCCTGTTCCGCCCCTATCGCAGCACGCTCCTGGTCGTGCTGGTGCTCATCGCGATCGGCGCCGCCACCGGGGTGGTCTCCCCGTTCCTGATCCGGGAGATCGTCGATGTCGCCCTCCCGGACCAGCGGGCCGACGTCCTGGCCTGGTGCGTCGGCGGCCTGATCGCCGTCACCATCGTCTCCAGCGCCCTCGGTGTCACCCAGTCGATGCTGTCCACCAGGGTCGGGCAGGCGGTCATGCACGACCTGCGGGTGTCGGTCTACGCGCATCTCCAGCGCATGGGGCTGGGGTTCTTCACCCGGACCCGCACCGGCGAGATCCAGTCGCGCATCTTCTCCGACATCGGGTCCATGCAGGCCATGGTGACCAGCGTGATGACGCAGATCGTGTCCTCCGCGGCGGCCGTGGTCATGGCGCTGGTGGCGATGTTCGCCCTGGACTGGCGGCTCACCCTGTTCTCCCTCATCGCCCTGCCGCTCGCGGTGTGGATGAACCGCCGGGTGGGCCGACGCCGACGGGAGATCGTGCGCACCCGCCAGGAGAAGGCCGCGGACCTCTCCGCCGGGATCCAGGAGTCGCTGTCGGTCTCCGGGATCCTGCTGGGGCTGACGATGGGCCGCTCCCAGGCGCTGACCGACGCCTTCACCGTCGACTCCCGAGGCCTGGCGGACCTGGAAGTGCGCTCGGAGATGGCCGGCCGCTGGCACATGGCCGTGTTCACCACGCTGATGGCGCTGTTCCCGGCGCTGACGTATCTGCTGGGCGGGCATCTTCTGTTCTCCGGCACCGGCGTCACCATCGGCACCCTGGTGGCGTTCATCGCCCTGCAGTCCGGGCTGTTCCCGCAGATCAACGGCCTGCTGCGGGTCGCGACCCAGGTCAACAGCTCCCTGGCCCTGTTCACCAGGGTCTTCGAGTACCTCGACGCCCCGATCACCATCTCTGACGCGCCTGATGCCCTCGCGCTGGATCCCGCCGAGGTGCGTGGCGAGATCCGCTTCGAGGGCGTCACGTTCACCTATCCGGGGGCCGACGCCCCGGCGCTGCACGGTCTGGACCTCGTGATCCCGGCCGGCCGCCACACCGCGCTGGTGGGGACCACCGGATCGGGGAAGACCAGCACCGGGTATCTCATGGCCCGCCTGTACGAGCCGACCACGGGCCGGATCACCCTGGACGGGCACGACCTGCGGGACATCACGATGGGCTCGCTCGCGGACAGCCTCGGCGTGGTCACCCAGGAGACCTATCTCCTGCACGCCACGATCGCCGAGAACCTGCGTTTCGCCCGTCCCGACGCGAGCGACGAGGACCTCGTGCGGGCCTGCCGGATCGCCCAGATCCACGACCACATCGTCGGCCTGAGCGACGGCTACGCGACCGTGGTGGGGGAGCGCGGCTACCGGTTCTCCGGTGGTGAGAAGCAGCGCCTGGCCCTCGCCCGGACGATCCTGCGCGACCCGCCCGTGCTGCTGCTGGACGAGGCCACCTCTGCTCTCGACGTCGTCACCGAACGTGCGATGTCCGGTGCGCTGGATGCCGTGGCCCGCGGGCGCACCACCGTCTCCATCGCCCACCGCCTCTCGACTGTCCGCGCGGCGGATCAGATCATCGTGATGGCGACGGGGCGCATCGTCGAACGCGGCACCTACGAGGAGCTGCTGGGACGTGGCGGCGTGTTCGCCGACCTCGTCGCCCAGGATTCGGCCCGTGACGGGGCGCAGCAGCAGGACAGCTCGTCGGCTGGTCTGTCGGATAGCTCGTCGGCCGGTCCTTCGGAGAGTCCGTCCGACGGCCCGGTCTCAGCTCCCGGGACGCCGACGGCGCGCCCCGGGAGCTGAGACCGGACCCGAGCACCGCACCCGAGCTCCAGTCCGGGCGTCGGCGTCGGCGTCTGTGAACGGAGTGGCGGGGCGCCCGGGTTCGTGGCTCTACGACCAAAGACGGAGACGGATGTCCGCCTCCCGAAGGATGTGCACGACCGGTGCTGCGGAGCACGATGGGGCTATCGATCACCACCGAGGCGGAATTCCCGCCTCAGCGGATCGGGCACCGGAGCACCCAGCGGACAGGACGTCACCATGATGACGACGTACACGGAGAACACGTCGCGCCACCGCACGTTGCGCAAGCCCAGCGCGGGCCGCCCGGCGCTGTTCGTGCTGCTGCTGTCGATCGCCGCTGTCGGCGTGCTCGGCCTGCTCATCGCCGGCCCCACGATCGCCCTGCCGCTGTCCGTGGCCTCGGCGATCGCCCTGATGTGCCTGGTGAGCCTCGCCTGGGCCGTGGCCGGGCCGCGCCTGTGACGACGCACCGTCTGTGACGATGGCGCACTTGTGACGGCGCCGCGCCTGTGACGATGTCATGTCAGTGACGACGTCGCCGGCCCGGTCGACTCAGACGTCGATCTCGATCTCGCCCTCGCCGCGGGAGACGCACGTGATCATCTGATCGTCGTGCTCGTCATCCATGAGGAACTCGTCCATGTGCTCGACCTGTCCGGAGACCAGGGGCACCACGCAGGTTCCGCAGACGCCGCCCTCGCAGGAGTAGTCCATGGGGATGTCGGCATCGAGCAGGGCTTGCAGGAGGGACTGACCCTCTTCGACCTCGACAGTGATCCCTGACTTGAGGCACTTAGCGGTGAAGGGCTCTCCGAACAGCGACATCCTCGCTCCTTCTTCGTCGACCGCCCTGAAGGGACGGAACCGTGGAACATCCAGTTTCCCACGACCGCGCACCGAACCGGTGGTGAGGCGTGCCTCACCTGGGGTCAGGGAGCTGCGGTCCGCGCCAGGAGATCCTGTCAGGAGATCCAGGTCCCGGCGTCAGGAGATCTGCGTCAGGAGGTCTGCCCGCTCCGGGACTCCGGAGCGACCGTAGCCGTGGCGGTCTCGGCGTCCAGGGGTGCGATCCAGCTCCTGCCCTGCGGCTGCGCTGACGTGGTGCCCGACGGGGCGAGTGCGAGGGCGGCCGGCCCGAAGCTCAGCACCAGCAGGGCGGCAGCGCCCAGCGAGGCGGCTCCCGCGGTGGCACGGTCCCGCAGGCCGTGCACGAGCGGGGTCGGGTGCGCTGCTGGGAGCACGGGTGCGGGCGACTGGCTGCGGAGGATCATCTCCGCACGACCCGCGGAAGCGTCCGGTGCGGTGGGCACCGTCGACGGCAGCTCGCCTCGCCGTGGTTCGTCGTCCATGTCGGTTCCTCCTCGGGGGACCCTGCCGGCGATCTGCCGATGGATCCATCAGACGTCCTCAACCTGGGCCGGTGCTGTGCACGAGGGGCGGATTCGCTGGCACCTGCACCTGCACCTGCACCTGCACCTGCACCTGCACGTGCCCCTGCACCTGCGCCTCCGCCCCGGGGCTCACGGTGTTCGCCGTGTCTCTTCGCGTTCAACGCTGGTGACCGCCGTGGCGGTGCCGCGTACACTGGGCGCCAACGGCATCGACCCGGCCATCACCGGAGAGCCGCGGGAAGAACAGCCCATCGCCCGTCCGCGGGGAGGGCCCAGTAGAACCCGCCGGGACCAGCCCGTCATCGCTGAGGAACAAGGGGACGCCCCGTGCCGGTCCGCCGGCAGGGACCAGGCGTCAACCGAGGTGGTACCGCGCCACCGGCCTCCGGGTCGGAAGCGTCCTCGGGCACCGTGATGTCCCAGCCGCCGCCCCTTGTTCTTCTTCGGAGGTCCGTCCCCATGGTCTACCCGGTCAGCGGAGACCCGCTCGTCCCCTCGCCGAACCTGCCCTCGCTCGAGAACGCCATCCAGGAGTTCTGGCGGCAGGACGACACCTTCCGTGCCTCGATCGCCCAGCGCGAGGGCGCCGAGGAGTTCGTCTTCTACGACGGCCCTCCCTTCGCCAACGGCCTGCCGCACTACGGTCACCTGCTGACCGGATTCGTCAAGGACGTCATCCCGCGCTTCCGCACCATGTGCGGCAACAAGGTGGACCGCCGTTTCGGCTGGGACACTCATGGCCTGCCCGCCGAGCTCGAGGCGATGAAGGAACTCGGGATGACCGAGAAGTCCGAGATCGAGGCGATGGGCGTGAAGGAGTTCAACAACGCCGCCCAGGCCTCGGTGCTGAAGTACACGAAGGAGTGGGAGGACTACGTCACCCGCCAGGCCCGCTGGGTCGACTTCGAGAACGACTACAAGACCCTCGACGTCACCTTCATGGAATCGGTGCTGTGGGCGTTCAAGACCCTCTACGACAAGGGTCGTGCGTACGAGGGCTACTACGTGCTGCCCTACTGCTGGAAGGATCAGACGCCGCTCTCCGCGCACGAGCTGCGGATGGACGACGACGTCTACAAGGAGCGCCAGGACCAGACCGTCACGGTCACCTTCCCGTTCACCGGGGAGAAGGCCGGGCAGCTGGGTCTGGACGGGGTGAAGGCGCTGGCCTGGACCACCACCCCCTGGACCCTGCCCACCAACTTCTCCCTCGCCGTCGGCCCCGAGCTCGAGTACTCGGTGGTCCCCGCCGGGCCGCTCGGCACCGCCGACGGCACTGCTGCGGGCGAGGCCCGCTACTTCCTGGCCACCGCCCTGCTCGGCTCCTACGCCAAGGAGCTCGGGTACGAGAGCTCCGAGGACGCGCTCGCCGCGTGCGAGGAGCGCGTGTTCGCCGGCTCCGAGCTCGAGCACGTCGCCTATGAGCCGCTGTGGACGGTCTACTCCGAGGACCGTGCGAAGTGGGGCACCGAGAACGCCTGGATCGTCACGGTCGCGGACTACGTCTCCACCGACGACGGCACCGGTGTGGTCCACCAGGCCACCGCCTACGGTGAGATCGACCAGCAGGTCAACGCCGAGTACGGCATCCCTGTCATCGTCTCCGTCGACGAGGGGGCCCAGTTCCTGGACTACTTCGCCGGCACCGAGCTCGACGAGATCGCCGGGGTGCAGGTGTTCGAGGCGAACCGCCCGATCATCCGCAACCTCCAGCAGGCCGGGCGTCTGATGCGCGAGGCCAGCTACGTGCACTCCTACCCGCACTGCTGGCGCTGCCGCAACCCGCTGATCTACAAGGCCGTCAGCTCCTGGTACGTGAAGGTCGCCGACCAGCGCGGGCGCATGCTCGAGCTGAACGAGCAGATCGACTGGGTGCCCGGCAACGTGAAGGACGGTCAGTTCGGCCGGTGGCTCGAGGGCGCCCGTGACTGGGCGATCTCCCGCAACCGCTACTGGGGCACCCCTCTGCCGATCTGGAAGAGCGACGATCCGAATCACCCCCGGATCGACGTCTACGGCTCCCTGGCGGAGATCGAGGAGGCCTTCGGGACCCTGCCGCGCGACGAGCACGACGAGGTGAACCTCCACCGCCCGTACATCGACGAGCTCACCCGGCCCAACCCCGACGACCCCACCGGGCAGTCCACGATGCGCCGGGTCGAGGAGATCTTCGACGTCTGGTTCGACTCCGGCTCGATGCCGTTCGCGCAGATGCACTATCCCTTCGAGAACGCGGAGCAGTTCGAGTCCCACAACCCGGCGGACTTCATCGTGGAGTACATCGGGCAGACCCGCGGCTGGTTCTACGTGATGCATGTGCTCTCCACCGCGCTCTTCGACCGGCCGGCGTTCACCTCGGTGATCTGTCACGGCATCGTGCTCGGCGAGGACGGGCAGAAGATGTCCAAGTCGCTCGGCAACTACCCCGACGTGCGCGAGATGTTCGACAAGTACGGGGCCGACGCGATGCGCTGGTTCCTCATGAGCTCGCCGATCCTGCGCGGCGGCAACCTCGTGGTCGACGAGCCGAAGATCCGCGACGCCACCCGGCAGATGGTGCTGCCCTTGTGGAACGTCTGGTACTTCCTGGGGCTATATGCCAACGCCGCGGGGGAGAAGGACGCCGCCGGAGAGCCGACGGGCTACCGCGGGCGCACCCGCTACGAGTCCACGGACGTCATGGACCAGTACCTGCTGGCCCGCACCGGTGACCTGGTGCGTGACGTGAAGGGGTCCATGACCGGGCTCGCGATCGCCGATGCCGCCGAGCTGATCCAGGACTACCTCGACATGCTCACCAACTGGTACGTGCGCCGCTCCCGCGACCGTTTCTGGGAGGGCGACGAGCAGGCGATCGACGTGCTCTCCACCTGCCTGGAGACGCTGTGCCAGGTGGTCGCTCCGCTGCTGCCCATGGTCGCCGAGGAGATCTGGAAGCAGCTCACCGGAGGTCGGTCCGTGCACCTCACGGACTGGCCCGATGCGGATCTCTTCCCTCGTGACGAGGCGCTCGTGGCCCGGATGGATGCCGTGCGTCAGGTCGCGAGCGTGGGCAACTCCCTGCGCAAGAAGGAGCAGCTGCGCGCACGCCTGCCGCTGGCCGAGCTCACCGTGGTCCACCACGACCCGAGCGCTCTGGAGGCGTTCTCGGCGATCATCGCCGACGAGCTCAACGTCAAGGCCGTGCGCCTGCTGGACGTGGCGAGCGAGGAGGCCCAGGGCATGGGCGTCGAGCAGCGGCTCAGCGTCAACGCCCGCGCCGCCGGACCGCGCCTGGGCAAGCAGGTGCAGACGGTCATCAAGGGTTCCAAGAGCGGGGACTGGTCCGCCGACGAGAACGGCGTGGTGACCTCCGGCGGCATCGAGCTCGCCGAGGGCGAGTTCTCGCTGGATCTGGTGGCGGGGGAGTCCTCCGCCATGGAGGGACGCTCCGTGGGCGTCCTGCGCGGCGGCGACTTCATCGCGCTCGACACCCGGGTGAGCCCGGAGCTCGAGGCCGAGGGCACCGCTCGCGACGTCGTCCGTGCGATCCAGTCGGCCCGCCGCGAGGCAGGGTTCGAGGTCTCCGACCGGATCCGTCTGACCGTGGACGGCGACGAGCAGGTCGTCGCCGCCGTCACCGCACACCGCGAGCTGGTCGCCGGCGAGGTGCTGGCCGTGGACGTCGAGGTGCCTGCCGCTCCGGCAGCCGGGGCGCATGAGGCGAGCGAGAAGGTCTCCGGAGGGACCGTGACCGTCTCTGTCGTGAAGGCCTGACGGGCGCCGCGACAGCCGTACGGTCGCTGTGAAGGACTGACAGCGCTCCGTCCGGCGAGTCCCGGTGAGCCCCGTGAGATCCGGTGAGTCCGGTCCTCACGGTGCGCCTCGGCCGACGGTCACCACGAGCGAGCGCGAGACGGAGGTGTCGTCTCCCAGGTACACGCCGGTGAGGTCCTCCTGCAGGGCGGACAGCACGGGGTCGCCGGCAGCTCCCCGTGCGAGGGACCCGGAGTAGCCGCCTCCGGGGTCGTGATCCGGCCCCATGGAGTCATGGTTCGCCTCGAGCACCGTGAACAGATCGATGCTCGTCACCGGATAGGGCGCGAGCGTCACCTCATGGACCCCCGGGGCACCGAGCCGGGAACTCCCGGGCCGAGCGCCCTCCAGATCCGTGGTGGCGAGCAGGTCGCCGCGGAATCCGGTGACGCCGATCCCCGCCTCGTGGTGGACGTTCACCGACCGGGTGGACGACTGGGCCGGGACGACCGTCTGCACCGGGGAGCCGACCGAGAAGGTGTGGGTCACGTCGTAGGTCCCCGCGCGCCCCGAGTCGCTGTTGAAGCTCGGATCGGCCGCGAGATGGGTGGCGACGATCCCACCCTGGCTGTGCCCGACGAGCAGGACCCTGGAGCCCGGACGGATGCCTGCCGCCTCCATCGCGGCGCGGACATCATCCATCGCCGCTGGATGCTGACCCGCGATGAGACGGAGGTTCGACGCCCAGTCCCGCGAGTTCCCCTGGCCCCCGTAGGCGTCGGGAACCGAGCTGAAGAGTGCCCCTTCGGTGGGCGGGATCTGCACGATGTAGGCGAGTTCCCCTCCGGAGCCGCCGCGGACCTCCTGGATCCCGATCTGCCCTGCGTCGCGGGCGTCCTGCCCGCGGGCCCCGAGCCGGAGGGCGTCGTTCTGGGCGATCAGATCCTGGAGGTCCTGCGGCCCGCGAGAGCTGCTCTCCCAGGTCTCGACGCTGTCGACGATCCCGCCCGGCCGGTCATCCAGGAAGGGAGTGTCCTCGCCGGTGGCGGCCTCGTACATCCCGACCCCGGCCGAGCCCGACGCCACCAGTCCCGCGGCACCCAGCTCCGCGTACGTCGGGGTGCGCTCGCCGGTGGCCCAGTCCTCGAGGAGGTGCCCGAGATGGTCGGCATCGCGCTGGAGCTGTCCGATGCCCTCGCTCCGGATCCCCGCGAGATCGAGGTCCGACTCCAGGGCGTCGAATCCTGTCTCGATGCCCCAGCCGATGGCATCCGAGGCGATCCGCGCCGCGGAGGAGATCAGTGACTCCGCCGGGTCCTCGAGCTGGTCCGGGATCAGCGGGTTGTCATCGTGGAGGTACCCGCCGCCGGATGGAGCGGGGACTGCCCCCGGGATCGAGCTCGTCCGGCTCTCCCCGGGGAGCGTTCCCGCCGCGGTCGATCCTGCGGCCCCGGTCCCGGCCCTCTCGCGATCCGAGGCGACGTCCTGCTCCCGGGCCTCCTCCAGACCGCGATCGCCGAAGGCGCGCAGCTCTGTGCTGAGAGCGATCAGCCCGTCAGCGGACGGTCCGGCCCATCCGCCGCGGAACGCCTCGGCGTCCGGGCCGGTCCAGGGGGCCGCCTCCACGACGGCGTCGAGGTGGAGGCGCAGGGCGTCGAGGTCGGCCGATGCCCTGCGCAGACGGAGTGACTGTGCGCGCAGCTGCGCCGTGTCCGCACCAAGGGAGGGCGTCACCCTGCACATCCGGGAGCGATGTCGGCGGTGACACAGAGCGGCCCGGTGGGGCTCGCGGCGACGCCGATCCTCACAGCACCCATGGTTCCGCTCCTCGGTCACGAGGTGTCCTGGTGACCCCTCCCACATCGATGGCCCGATCCTAGGAACGAGTCGAGCCGCTCCTGCCGAGGACCTCGTCGGCTGTGGACAACGGAGCCCTCGGGAGGAAAGGTCGTCCAGGGGGTGCTCGTACACTGATCTGCGCCCCTCCACCCCGTCGAACCCAGGAGCCCCTGTGTCGAGTTCTCCCCGTCCGGGCACGTCCCGTCCGGCCATGTCGCCCGAGCTGCGAGAGGTCTATGCCGCACTGCTCGACCGCGCCCCGGAGAACCGGATCGAACCGGACCTGTCGCGGATCACCAGGGTGATGGAGCTGATGGGCAATCCTCAGCAGGCCTATCGCTCGATCCGTATCGCCGGCACCAACGGCAAGACCACCACGGCGCGGATCCTCGAGCGCATCCTGCGCGAGGCCGGGCTGCGCACGGGCCGCACCACGAGCCCGCACCTGCATTCGCCGGTCGAGCGGATCGGCATCGACGGCTCTCCCATCGATGAGGAGGGCTTCCTCCAGGCCTACCAGGACGTCGAGCCCTTCGCGGCGATCGTCGACGCCGAGCAGGAGGCCGCCGGGGGCGTGCGGCTGACCTACTTCGAATACCTCACGGCGATGGCCTTCCAGGCGTTCGCCTCGGCGCCCGTCGATGTCGCCGTGGTCGAGACCGGACTCGGTGGGACGTGGGACGCCACCGGCGTCGTCGATCCCGACGTCACCGTGATCACACCCATCTCGATGGATCACCAGGAGTACCTGGGGGACACCATCGCCGAGATCGCGGGGGAGAAGGCGGGCATCCTCACGGCCACCGCCACGGCGATCATCGCCAATCAGCCCTACGAGGACGCCGCCGATGTGCTGCGTGAACGGATCGGCGAGCTCGGCGCCGAGGCCGCGATCGAGGACCAGCAGATCGGGGTGCTCTCCCACACGCCCGGCGTCGGCGGCCAGATGCTCACCCTGCAGGGGATCGCCGGCCGCTACGAGGAGGTCTTCCTCTCCCTGCTCGGCGAGCACCAGGCCCGCAACGCGCTGCTGGCCGTCGCGGCGGCCGAGGCTCTGCTCGGGGATGGCACGACGGTGCTGGACGGGGAGATGCTCGGTGCCGCGCTGTCCACGGTCACCTCACCCGGTCGCGCCGAGGTCGTCCGGCAGTCGCCCACCATCGTGCTGGATGCCGCGCACAACCCGGCCGGTGCCCAGACCCTCGTCGAGACGGTCCGGGAGAACTTCCGGCTCACCCGCACCATCGGGCTCGTCGGGATTCTCCAGGAGAAGGACGCCGAGGAGATCCTCGCCGTGCTCGAACCGCTCCTGGACCACGTCGTGATCACCCAGTCCTCCTCGCCGCGCGCGATCCCCACCGACGTCCTCGCGGAGATCGCGCGGGACGTGTTCGACGATGAGGAGCGCGTGCTCGAGCAGGGGAGCCTGCCCGATGCGATCCAGGCGGCCGTCGACCTCTCGGAGACCGACGGGGACCAGTTCGGAGGCGTCGTCGTCGCGGGCTCGGTCACGCTCGTGGCCGAGGTGCGGGACCTTCTGGGCGTCCCGCAGGAGGATTGATCATGGCTCTGGACCTCACTCCGTCGTCGCGCCCGCATGGGGCGCAGCGCATGTTCTCCGCGACGACGCTGGTCGTCGAGGCCTTCGTCGTGTTCTTCGCGGTGCTCGCCGCTCATCAGCTGGTGCCCGGTGACCGGGCGACCACCTGGATCTGGGGCATCATGACAGCGCTCGCGCTCCTGGCCTGCTCCGGCCTGCTCACGCGCGGCGCCTGGCCCTACTGGCTCGGCATCGCCCTGCAGATCCCCACCATCCTGCTCGGCCTCCAGGTCACCGCGATGTGGGCGGTGGGCATCGGGTTCGCCGCGCTCTTCGTCTACGGCGTGCTCAAGGGCCAGCAGCTGGACCGCGAGAAGGATGCCGTGGATCAGAAGGTGTGGGCCCAGCAGGACTCTGCGCAGGACTGATGCAGCGACCGGGTTCGGAGGCCCTCGCCGCCGTGGGTACCCTGGTGCCATGACTGCACAGCGCACCCTTGTCCTGCTCAAGCCCGACGCCGTCCAGCGCGGCCTGCGCGGGGAGATCATCCGCCGCCTCGAGACCAAGGGCTACGAGATCGTCGCCCTGGCCCAGCGCACGGCCACCGCCGAGGAGCTCTCCGCTCACTATGCTGAGCACGAGGGCAAGCCCTTCTACCCCGGCCTCGTCGAGTACATGGGAGCGGGCCCGCTCGTCGCGATCGTCGCCGAGGGCGACAGCGTGATCGCCGGCTTCCGGTCCCTGGCGGGCGCCACCAACCCCACGGAGGCCGCACCCGGCACGATCCGCGGCGACCTCGCCCGGGAATGGGATCTCCCGGTGATCCAGAACCTCGTGCACGGCTCCGATTCCGAGGAGTCCGCTGCTCGCGAGATCGGCATCTGGTTCCCCGAGCTGGGCTGATCGCGGCTCGCAGCCGCGGACGTGAGGCGCGCCGCAGCCCGGATCCCCGCAGATCCGGGCTGCGGCGTGCACACTGAGACCATGCAACTGCCTGTGGTCACCCTCGTCTTCCTGGCTGCTGCCGTCGTGGTGGCCCTCGGGATCCTCTATGCCGTCGCCGCACCCCACCTGCGCGAGCGCGATCACGACGACGATGAAGGACGGCCTGCGGAGAACCCCCGGCACACCTCCCGCACCCGTCGCTGAGATCGCTGCTCCTCCACCGGGTGCTCCGGCCGGGCCCCGCGTTGCCGGGGTGATCGGAGTGCGGCCTACACTGGCCGTTGGCCTCGCCGCATCGTCGGCTTCCCCGACCCCGGAGGTGACCCGTGGACCCCAATGACATTCTTGCTCTATTCGCAGGCGGCGGTGGCAGCGTCCTCGTCGTCGGCGCGGTGGCCTGGGCCATCGTCCGCGGCCGCGGCAAGAAGAAGTCCTCGCAGGACGACACGACGCAGACCGGCTCCCAGGGTCCGACGGGGACCGGGGCCGGGCCGTCGGCGCAGTCCTCGACCGGGACGTCGACCCGGTCCTCGACCGCGGTCACGGACCGCCCCGCCCCGCCCAGCTGGGCAGACACCCTCTCCGCGCCGACGCGGAAGCCGTCCTCGACGGCTCCGCCCGCGGGAGAGACCCCGCCTCCGGCGGATTCCGCGACGGCCGACTCGAGCACGCTCGAAGAGACCCCCGATGGTGCTGCCGCCGAGGCGTCTGCCCCCACGACGGATCCCTCTGCGGACGATGCCGCGGTACGCGATCTCGCGCAGTCCCCTGAGGCGACGACGCTCGAGGACCACGCGGCTGCTGAGGACTCGACGGTCGCCGAGAACCCGACAGCCACCGAGGACCCGGCGGCTGTCGACGCTCCGACGTCGCCGGCGGAAAGCGGCGCTCCGGCCACGGCCACCGATGTTCCTGAGAGCGCCACCGGCGCTGCCGAGGCGGGAGCCCCCGGCGCTCCGGCGTCAGGCGGCCCGGTTCCCGCGTCGGACGGCGCTGCTCCGGCCGCGGCGACCGCCCCCGCCGGACCGGTGCTGGACACCCCCGAGGCCCCGGCGGACCGCATGGTCCGTCTGCGCGATCGGCTCTCACGCTCCGGAGCCATCGGTCGAGGCATCCTCGGCCTGCTCACCCGCGGCGGCGCCGTGGACGAGGACACCTGGGACGAGATCGAGGAGACCCTGCTCCTGGCGGATCTCGGACCCGACGCCACCGACGAGATGCTCGAGAACCTGCGCCGCCGCATCCAGATCCTCGGCACCGATGACCGTGCGGGCGTGCGCGAGGTCCTGCGCGAGGAGCTCGTCGGCCTCATCGATCCCGATCTCGATCGTCGGCTCGCCGCCAGCCGCCGGGACGCGCCCGATGGCACCGAGGTCCCCTCGGTGCTCCTCATGGTCGGGGTCAACGGCACGGGGAAGACGACGACGGTCGGCAAGCTCGCCCGCGTCCTGGTCGCCGCCGACCGCACCGTCGTGCTCGGCGCGGCGGACACCTTCCGTGCCGCCGCCGCCGATCAGCTCCAGACCTGGGGCTCCCGGGTGGGCGTCGACACGGTGCGCGCCGACCGTGACGGGGCCGACCCCGCAGCGGTCGCCTTCGACGCCGTCAAGGAGGGCATCGAGCAGGAGGTCGACGTGGTCATCATCGACACCGCCGGGCGCCTGCAGAACAAGAAGGGCCTGATGGACGAGCTCGGCAAGGTGCGCCGGGTCGCCGAGAAGGGCCTGCATGGCGACAGCGTCGCCGAGGTCCTCCTCGTCATCGATGCCACCACGGGCCAGAACGGCATGCAGCAGGCGAAGGTCTTCTCCGAGGCCGTGAACATCACCGGCATCGTGCTGACCAAGCTCGACGGCACCGCCAAGGGCGGCATCGTCGTCAACGTGCAGCGTGCGCTCGGAGTCCCGGTCAAGATGGTGGGCCTCGGCGAGGGCATGGACGATCTCACTCCCTTCGACCCCTACGGCTTCGTCGACGCGCTCCTGGAGGACTGAGCGAACCGACACGGCCGCAGAGCCACCGACGGGCCGGGGCCCCTGATCACCAGATCAGGGGCCCCGGCCCGTCGGTGCCGGTGCTCGCTCCCTCGCCTCCTCGTGCTCCGCGGCGGTCGTCGGAGCAGCCCCTGGTGTCCACCGGACGGGACTTCAGGTCACGGAATGATCACGGCGGCCTCCTGCCATAGGCGTCGTGCCCCGAGCGCCGCACGATGGGAGCGCGACCCGCCGGGCCGCGCGGACCCAGGATCGTGTGAGCGATCCCGGGCCGGCCCCACTCCAGTTCGGAGACGTCATGGAGCCCTTCACCCCCGACACCGGAGCGACCGCCTGGATCCTCGTCAGCGCCGCGCTCGTGCTGCTGATGACCCCTGGCCTGTCGCTGTTCTACGGCGGGATGGTGCGTGCCCGCACCGTCCTGAACATGATGCTGATGTCCTTCAGCGCCATGGCGGTGGTCGCGATCGCCTGGACGCTCATCGGGTACTCCCTCGCCTTCGGCACCGACGTCGGCGGGCTGTTCGGGGCTCCTCTGGAGCACGTCGGTCTGTCGGGCACGGACGAGCAGTCGATCCTCGCCGGCAGCGGCGTGCCCTTCCTGGTCGCCGCCGGCTTCCAGATGACCTTCGCGATCATCTCCACGGCCCTGATCTCCGGCGCGATCGCCGACCGCGTCAAGCTCGGCACCTGGATGGTGTTCGCCGCGATCTGGGTGGTGATCGTCTACGCGCCGCTCGCCCACATGGTCTGGGGCGGGGGCTTGCTCGGCGCCGACGGCATCTTCGCCTCGATCGCGGAACCGGTCGATTTCGCCGGCGGCACCGTCGTGCACATCAACGCCGGCGTCGCCGGGCTCGTGCTCGCGATCATCGTGGGAGCCCGCAAGGGCTTCGGCACCGAGTCGATGAAGCCCCACAACCTGCCGCTGGTCATGCTCGGCGCCGCGCTGCTGTGGTTCGGCTGGTTCGGGTTCAACGCCGGCTCCGCCGGGACGGCCGACGCCACCGCGGGCCTGGCCTGGGTGAACACCACCGTCGCCACGGCCGGAGCGATGCTCGGCTGGGCCCTCGTCGAGAGGATCCGCGACCAGCACGTCACCTCGCTCGGTGCGGCCTCGGGCGTCGTCGCCGGCCTCGTGGCCATCACGCCCGCCGCCGCCGCGCTCACCCCGCTCACCTCCATCGTGCTCGGACTCCTCGCGGGGCTCGCCTGCGCTCTGGCCGTCGGCCTGAAGCACCGCTTCGGGATCGACGACTCGCTCGACGTCGTCGGCGTCCATCTCGTCGGCGGGCTGGTGGGAACCGTCGGCATCGGCTTCCTCGCCGCCGACGGCGGGCTGCTGCTGGGCGGCGGCGTGAGCCTCCTGATCGTCCAGGTGCTCGTGGCCGTGGCCGCAATGATCTTCTCCGGGGTGCTCACCACCGTGATCGCCCTGGCGCTGAAGCACACGATGGGATGGAGGATCCCCGAGGCCGACGAGCGCGCCGGCATCGACCTCACCCATCATGCGGAGGCCGGATACGATCTGGCAGGTGCACTCGGTGCACGACGGGAGCGCTCGATCGTCCCGGCCCGCCACACCCCGGGCGCGTCCACCGGCTCGATCGACCCCGCCGAGGCCGTCGCCCCCATGGACGATGCCTCGGACCCGGGACCGCGCAACCCCGCCCCCCTCGCCGAGGGGGCAGCCCCAGCAGCCGCCACCGCGCGAACCGTCACCACAGGAGAGCCCCGATGAAGCTCATCACCGCGATCATCCAGCCGCACGCCCTCCAGGCCGTCACCGACTCCCTGCGCGAGTACGGCGTCAGCGGGCTGACGATCACCGAGGTCGCCGGCTACGGCCGCCAGGGCGGGCACACCGAGGTGTACCGGGGTGCCGAGTACACGATCGACACGATCCCCAAGATCAAGGTCGAGGTGCTCGCCGAGAACGCCGACGAGAGCGCGATCATCGACCTCGTCCTGGCCGCATCGCGCAGCGGTCGCATCGGGGACGGCAAGATCTGGACCACCGACGTCGGCACCGTCGTGCGGGTCCGCACCGGGGAACGGAACGCGGATGCCGTCTGAGGCGCTGCCCTCGCAACGCATCACCCAGGTGCTGCACGAGGGATTCGCGGATCCGACCGCCGGCCCCCGTCGTCGGCTCGATCAGGCCGCCCTCGTGGACGGCTGGCTGACCGAGCTGTGGGCGGCGGCCGGCGCCCCCGCGTCCGGTGCGGCTCTGGCCGCGATCGGCTCGCTCGGGCGACAGGACCTCGGACCCGGCAGCGATCTCGACCTGGTGCTCCTCCTGGACCCGGCCGTGCTGGACGCCGCCGGCTCCGAGCGTCTCGCGAGTGCACTGTGGTATCCGATCTGGGATTCCGGGGCCTCGCTCGACCACGCGGTGCGCAGCCCCGACGAATGCGAGCAGATCGCCCGGGACGATCTCCGCGCCGCGATCTCCCTCCTGGACCTCCGCGTGGTCGCAGGTGATGCGGCGATCGTCGAGGGGACCTCGCGCCGGGTCCGGGCCCAGTGGCGCCGTGAGGCGCGACGCCGGGTGCGGGACCTCGTGGAGCTGGCGACGGACCGCGCCCATCGCTACGGCTCGCTGGCGCACTCGACCGAGCCGAACCTCAAGTCCGACCGCGGCGGCCTGCGGGACGTGACCGTCATCCGTGCCATCGCCGAGAGCTGGCTGGCCGACCATGACCACGAGATCGTCGATGCCGCCGCCCGCACCCTCAGCGACGCCCGCGATGCGCTGCAGGCGGTCACCGGCACCTCCGGCACCCGTCTCGGCCGCAGCGACCAGGACTCGGTCGCCGCGCTCACCGGCCATGCCACGGCCGATGACCACCACGCGGTGCTCGCCGACGCCGCCAGGGCGGTGACCTGGGAGCTGCACCGCACGGTCCGCGCCGCCGAGGCCGCCATCCGCCCCGGGGGAGCGGCATCCCGCGGCGCGGGCACCGATCGTCGTCCCGATCTGACCCGCCTCCCGCACGGCGTGCTCGTGCACTCCGACGAGGTCTCCACCGATCCCGGGTCCCGGGACCTGCTGCGCGACGTGGCCGCCGTGCGCCACGCGGCCGTCTCCGGCCTGCCCCTGGCCGATGCGACGCTGGCCCGCATGGCGCAGGCGGACCCGGCACCGCTGCTGCCCGCCCAGCGCGACGTGCTCGTCGACGCCCTCGCGGGGGAGCACCTCGCCGAGGCCTACGAGGCGCTCGACGTGAAAGGCATCTTCGCCCGCTGGATCCCGGGCTGGGCCGATGTGCGCAACCGGCCCCAGCGTGCCGCCGTGCATCGCTTCACCGTGGACCGTCACCTGATCGAGACGGTCATCGAGGCCCAACGGTTCCTGCCTCGCGTGGGCCGCCCGGACCTGCTCCTGGTCGCCGCGCTGCTCCACGATCTCGGGAAGGTGCCCGGGCAGCGGAACCACGCTGCCGAGGGGGCCCCGCTCGCGGAAGCGGCAGCCCGGCACCTCGGCTTCGACGCCGCGGACCGCCGCACGATCGCGCTCCTCGTGCGCGAGCACCTCACCCTGATCGGCCTCGCCACCGGACGGGACCTGGCGGACCCCGCCACCCTCCGCGACCTGCTGGCCGCCGTCGATCACGACGCCGACACGCTGGAGATCCTGCGTGCACTCACCGAGGCGGACGCCATCGCCGCCGGCCCCGCCGCCTGGTCCACCTGGCGTGCGGACCTCGTCGACCACCTCACCGATATGGCCCGCGACGCCCTCAGCGGGAACGCGCCCGCGCCCCGGGTGGTGCTGGCCCCGCAGCGTTCCGTGCAGGAGGCGGTGCTGGCGGCCGTCCAGCGCAGCGGCAGCGCCCAGGTTCTCTACCCGGCGCACACCGAGGACGAGCCGATCTCCCAGATATGCGTCGGGGCGCCCGACGGGGCCGGAGTGTTCGCCGCGATGGCCCGCGTGCTCGTGCGGCTGCGCCTCGACGTGCACAGCGCGGTCGTCATCACCCTGGACGGGGCGGCCGTGAACACCTGGTGGGTCGCCGCGCCGCCGGCGGACCTCCCGCATCCCTCGGTGCTGCGCAACGCCCTGGACCGGGAGCTCGCGAGCCGCGACCGGGCCGATGCCCGGGTGCTAGAGCTGCCGCCCTCCCCGCCGCCGCGCACCACCGAGGACGTCCCCGTCGTGACCCTCCTTCCCGGTGCCTCCCGCGAGGCCACCGTGGTGCAGGTCAACGCGCGGAACCGTCCCAGCCTCCTGGCCGACGTCGCCGAGGTGATCACGGTGCACCGCCTGCAGGTGCGCAGCGCCCACGTGATGACCCTCGGGCAGCGCGCCGTCGACGTGCTGTACCTGACCGACCAGCACGGACGTTCGCTGGACCCGCCCTCCGTCGGGCGCGTCGTCGCCGCTCTCATGGACGCCGCCGCGACCTGACCCGATGGTCGGGCTCCGGGGGACGGATCCGGGTCCGGCGCGTGCCCTCCGCGCGCGCGAAGCGTGCCCGGCGTGCGCCTGGCGCGTGCCGTGCGCGGGCCTGCGGTGCGCCTGGCGCGTGCCGTGCGCGGGCCTGCGGTGCGCCTGGCGCGTGCCCTTCGCCTCGGTGGCGGCTTCTCGGCGTGCTCGCGGCGCAGGCGGCCACTACACTGAGGCGGTCCAATCGACCAAGGGGAAGCGCTTCGTGTTCAACAACCTCTCCGATCGCATCACAGCGTCGCTCAAGGGTCTGCGCGGTCAAGGCCGCCTGACCGAAGCGGACGTCGACAAGACGATCCGCGAGATCCGTCGAGCCCTGCTCGACGCCGATGTCGCCGTCTCGGTGGTGCGCACCTTCACCGGCCGCGTGCGTGAGCGCGCCCTGGGCGAAGAGGTCTCCAAGGCTCTCAATCCCGCCCAGCAGGTCGTCAAGATCGTCAACGACGAGCTGGTCGAGGTGCTCGGCGGCGCCACCGGCGAGCTGCACTGGGCGAAGAACCCGCCCACCGTGATCATGCTGGCCGGCCTCCAGGGCGCCGGCAAGACGACGCTGGCCGGCAAGCTCGCGAAGTGGATGAAGTCCGAGGGACACACTCCGCTGCTGGTCGCCTCCGACCTCCAGCGCCCCAACGCCGTGAACCAGCTGCAGATCGTCGGTGAGCGCGCCGGCGTGCCCGTCTTCGCGCCCGAGCCGGGCAATGGCGTCGGCGACCCGGTGCTGGTCGCGATGAACGGTGTCTCCACCGCGCAGTTCCAGCAGCACGATGTGGTCATCGTTGACACCGCCGGCCGTCTCGGCATCGACGAGGAGATGATGCAACAGGCGCGGGACATCCGCGACGCCGTCAACCCTCACGAGACCCTCTTCGTCGTCGACGCGATGATCGGCCAGGATGCGGCGCGCGTCGCCGAGTCCTTCCGCGACGGCGTCGGCTTCACCGGCGTGGTGCTCTCCAAGCTCGATGGCGATGCCCGCGGCGGTGCCGCTCTGTCGATCACCGGCGTGACCGAGCGCCCGATCCTGTTCGCCTCCACCGGTGAGAGCCTCGACGATTTCGAGCGGTTCCACCCGGACCGCATGGCCAACCGCATCCTCGACATGGGCGACGTGCTCAGCCTCATCGAGCAGGCCGAGAAGTCGTTCGACCAGGAAGAGGCCGAGAAGGCGGCGAAGAAGCTCGCCTCCGGCGAGGACTTCACCCTCGACGACTTCCTGTCCCAGATGCAGCAGCTCAAGAACATGGGCAACATCAAGAAGATGCTCGGCATGCTGCCCGGAATGGGCCAGCACCGGGAGGCGCTCGACAACTTCGACGAGAGCGAGATCGGTCGCATCGAGGCGATCATCCGCTCGATGACCCCGGAGGAGCGCAACAACCCCAAGGTCATCAACGGCTCGCGGCGCAACCGCATCGCCCGCGGCTCCGGCACCACCGTGCAGCAGATCAACCAGCTGCTCGAGCGGTTCAAGCAGGCGCAGACGATGATGAAGTCCATGGGTCGTGGGATGGCCGGTGGCGGGACGCCGGCGATGCCGGGCGGCCCCGGCATGGGCATGGGCAAGAAATCGCGCGGCAAGCAGGCCTCGCCGAAGCAGGGGAAGAAGTCGAAGTCCTCGAAGAACCCCGCCAAGGCCGCCCGCGAGCAGGCCGAGGCGGCGAGGAAGGCCGCAGCCGGCGAGAGCACGGGTGCAGGTGCGGGGACGGGCGGGTCGGCCTTCGGCGGCGACGCCCCCGATCAGCCCGCACCGGACCTCAGCTCCTTCGACCCCAGCCAGCTCCCCCCGGAGATGCAGAAGCTCCTCGGCGGCAAGTGACCCCTGGTGGGGACGTGACCCCCGGTGGGCCCGCGCCCCTGGGTGGGGACGTGACCCCCGGTGGGCCCGCGCCCCTGGGTGGGGACGTGACCCCCGGCGGGCCCCCGCCCCTGGGTGGGGACGTGACCCCCGGTGGGCCCGCGCCCCTGGGTGGGGACGTGACCCCCGGTGGGCCCGCGCCCCTGGGTGGGGACGTGACCCCCGGCGGGCCCCCGCCCCTGGGTGGGGACGTGACCCCCGGCGGGCCCGCGCTCACCTGATGTCTCCGGCGCGACGAGTAAGGTGCCACGGATCTGGAACCTTTCTGGTCGTGGCGTTGGCCCCGGGGTTGCCACCCTCGCCATGACGTGAAAGGTGCCGCCCTACTGGCGCCTTTTTGGTCGTGACGTTGGCCCCGGGGTTACCACCCTCGCCATGACCTGAAAGGTGCCGCCCTACTGGAACCTTTTTCGTCGGCACGGCCGGGAGGAATTCGGTGACACCGATCCTCCCCAGGCCGCTCCGGTCCACATCGGCGAGCACGTCAGGACAGGCTCGGCTTTGCGTTCGTACGCTCCCCTCATGTCTCTCCGGCCGAAGGACCTGCGGCTCGACACCGTCTATCGCCGCGAGGAGCTCCTTGCCCAGGGAATGCACCGCCGGCACTTCGCCTCAGCGGCGATGCGGCGTGTCCTTCCCGGATGGTGGGTGCGTGCGGAGGCTGACGTCTCCCTGCGGCAGCTGGCCGCCATCGTCCAGTCGCGGCTCCGACCAGGGACGGTGATCAGCCATGAGTCCGCCGCGGAGCTGTTCGGGTTCCCTCTGCCTCGGCAGCTGACCTATGCAGGAGGTGCACCGATCCACTGTCGTGGGCTGTCAAGGGACATCGGGATCTCCCTGTGGGCGGACGTTTGATCTCCCTGTTCGCG
>NZ_JABUXW010000014.1 GCF_014897585.1 Brachybacterium tyrofermentans
ACGACAGCATAAGAAATCAACCGAATCCGCTGTCCGAAATCACCGCAGCAGCTCAGTCTCACGGGCAGGGTTATCGCGGGCAGGGTCAGTGCCGGGTCCGGTTGCGGGGGTGCTGCTTCGCGGTGCGCTCGTTGCCGTGCTGGTAGTTCCCGGTCCAGCGGGCCATGGCCCCCTGCGGATCGCCCGCCGCCTCGTCGAGGAACTGCTCCGCACGCCTCCCGCGCAGCACGGCGGCCACCGTGCCGTGATGGGTGATCACCACGGCGCCGTCGCGACGCGTCGCGTACTCGAATCCCTGTGCCTGCCCCATGTTCACAGCGTGGCCGGGTCCCTGCCCAGGGTCAAAGGAATTCTCTGCGGCGGGGTCGGCACGGTCGGCACGGTCGGTGCGGGTGCGGGTGCGGGTGCGGGTGCGGGTGCGGGTGCGGGTGCTGGTGCTGGTGCTGGGGCGAGTGCGAGTGCGAGTGCGAGTGCCGGTGGCTGCGGCGATGGCGATGGCGGGCGCTGGGCTCCGGGCCACCGATTCCCCTGATTCGTGACGTGGGTGGGACGTTCTCGTGGAATGGATCGGCGCGTCGGTGCGGGGCGGGACGGAGCGTCGGCTGTTCGGCCGGGTGGTGCGCGACGGGTGACGGGCGAAGGATGGCTGTGGCTGTGGCTGTGGCTGTGGCTGTGGCTGTGGCTGTCGCTGTGGCGGTGGCGGTGGCGGTGGCGGTGACGGGTGGCCGGTGCCGGTGGCGGGTTCCGGGCCGCCGATTCCCCTGATTCGTGACGTGGGTGGGACGTTCTCGTGGAATGGATCGGCGCGTCGCTTCGGGGCGTTGACCGTTCGGCTGGGCGCTGGGCGCTGGGCGTTGGGCGCTGGGCGCTGGGTGCCGACGGCGGTGGCGCGTGACGGGCAAATGTGCCGATGCCGATGCCGATGCCGATGCCGATGCCGATGCCGATGCCGATGCCGATGCCGAGGGCGGTGGCGTGGTCGGTGGCGCGGGCGGTGGTGGGCGATGGGCCCCTGGCCGCCGATTCCCCTGATTCGTGACGTGGGTGGGACGTTCTCGTGGAGTGGATCGGCGCGTCGGTCGGGGGTGTCACCTCGGCGCCCTACGACGACCGCGCCAGGTTCGTCATGACGCACAGCCCAACAGGAGGCGGCTCACTGGCAACGGCGCGCTGACCTGCAGTGTTCGGCATTTCGTTGCGGTAGGCACACAGCAGTTCGGGGCCATCGAGTGGACATCTGCTGGACGTTCAGCGTTCGGCAGAACGGTACAGAAGTGACCGCCAGGCTCCCTAGCGTGCGGGCGTCCCCGACTCCTTCCTATCTCAGGAGCCCCTGTGCCCACCTCATGGCGCACCCTGTCTCTCACCCTAGCCGCCGCTGTGGCCGTCGGCATGACCCCCGTGGTCTCCGCGGCCGCTCCGGCACTCCCGTCGGCCCCCTTCGTCGCACCGGCCGAGCCCGGGACCGCCGGCGCTGCACCGGCCGAGCCCGGGACCGCCGGCGCGGCACCGCAGCGCGCGCCGCTGCCCGAACCGGCCGTCGAGGCACCCACCCCGGACGTGCTCGACGTCGACCTCGCCTCCGGTTCGACCGCGGACAGCGCGCAGGACCGCACCGTCACCGGATTCGGCGCCGCTCCCGAGATCGCCGCGGACACTGCTCTGGGACGGAAGGTCGCCGCCTTCGACGGCACCAATGCCCTGCGCTATGACTACGCCGACGGCTTCGACACCACCTCGAAGGCCCTCACCCTGGAGTGCACCGTCCGCTTCGACGGCGGCCTGAGCGACGGCGAGTCCGAGGGGACCGGGAACTTCTGCGGTGCCAAGGAGGCGGGCGGCTACTCGCTGACCGCGTACGGGTCCACGCTGAAGATGGTGGTCAACGTGGACGGCACCTACTACGGCACCGGGGTGGAGGTCCAGGAAGGGGTCTGGTACCACGCGACCGGTGTCTGGGACGGGAAGACCGTCGCCCTCTATCTCAACGGGGAGAAGGTCGCCGAGACCCCCACGAAGGGCAGCTCGATCACCCCGCCGAAGGAGAGCGCGCGTCAGTTCTTCCTCGGCGCGGATACCAACAGCAGCGGGAATCCTCAGTTCCACGGCACCACCTCCCTCGCCACAGCCGGCATCTACAGCCGGGCGCTGAACGCCGACGAGATCACCGCACGGTACGCGCAGACCTTCGCGGACCGCGCTGAGGGAGACGTCACGTTCGAGCTGGGCAGCCCGGTCCCGGACGCGCAGCTCACCGCCCCCACGGTCCTTGCCGGTGCGGTCGGGAACGAGGAGCTGCTGGCCGCTCCGCTCTCGTTCACGCTCGACGGGGAGAGCGTCGCCCTCGGTGACGAGATCGGCCAGGGCCTGCGCGAGGGTGAGCACACCATCGCCTATACGGGCACTGACGCCTTCGGCGGCGAGGTCTCCGGGTCGAGCACCTTCACCTCCGCCTCGATCCCCACGGCCGGCGGCGCCACCCAGGAGTACGCCGACGGCAGCGCCCAGCTGTCGGCCCGTGCCGAGCACCCGAGCGGCGGGGACCTGCACACCTCCTTCCTCGAGGGCGAGGTGACCACGGCGACGAACGTCGAGCAGGGCGTCATCGACCCCGCCGTCATCGCCGCCGACGGCACCGTCGCCGGGGACGTCGAGCTGCAGGACGCCGCCGCGGTCGAGGACGCACTGGACCCGGCCGACGACCAGCTCCTCGACGCACCGGTCAGCGAGCAGGTCCCCGCGCTGCGCACCGACATCCCGTTCACCACCGAGGGTCAGGACGTCCTGTGGCAGGGACAGGTCGACCCCTCCCGCGAGGTGCGCCTGCTGCTGCTGAACACCGAGACCGGCAGCTACGAGGTGGCCGACACCGCCCGCGGCGACGGCGAGGGCCAGGTCGAGCTGAGCGCGTCGGCCGCCGCGCACCACGACTCGGGCGGGACCATCAAGGCGCTCGTGCTGGGCACCGATCCCTTCGCCGATGACCTCGACGAGCCGATCCGCGACGGCTTCGAGGACCCGGACAGCTTCGACTTCTCCCTAATGCACATCACCGACACCCAGTACCTCTCCGAGGGTGCCGCGGGGCGTCCCTCGACGACGGAGCGGGAGGTCTGGGCCGAGGCGTACGAGGGCTCCTACCGGTGGGTCGCCGAGCACGGCGAGGAGCACAAGCTCGCCTACGTGGCCCATACCGGGGACGTCATCGAGAACTGGAACACGAACGCCGAGCACCGCGGTGTCGCGATCCGGGAGTTCGAGTTCGCCTCCGAGACGCAGGAGATCCTCGAGGACACCGGCATCCCGCACTCGGTGATCCCGGGCAACCACGACAACCGCGGCGGCAACGATGTGGGCCCCGACAGCCTCTACAACGACTACTTCGGGCCTGAACGGTACGAGGCGCTCGCGCAGACGGACTCCTGGAAGGAGGCCGGGGCGGAGTACCACCCGTGGAAGCCCGGCGACAACCAGAACAGCTACAACCTGTTCACCGCCGCGGGCCGCGACTTCATCGCCATCAACCTCGGCTACTCGGTCACGGAGGAGGAGACGGCCTGGGCGAGCGAGATCCTGGACCAGTACCCCACGCGCAACGCCATCATCCTCACCCACGCGTACAACAAGCCCAGCGACGCGGCCGACGGTCGCGGCGGCTCGTTCTCGAAGGATGGGCAGATCATCCGCGAGCAGCTCCTGGCCGAGCACCCCAACATCGCACTGGTGCTGTCCGGGCATGAGCACGGGGTGAGCATCAGCGTGCGCAAGGACGTCGGCACCCCCGGCAACAACGTGGTCGAGCTGCTCGCCGACTACCAGTTCTACGAGGTCAGCGCGGAGCAGATGGGGCTGGACGGGATGCGCGGCTATGACGCGGACACCGGCCTGCAGTTCGGGGCCTCCTTCTTCCGCCTGCTCCAGTTCGACCTGGACCGCGGCGAAGTCGCGGTGGACACCTACTCGGCGCAGCTCGACGAGTTCGGCGCCACCGAGTACGACACCAAGGGCCGCTACGACGGGCACGAGGACGACTTCCGCCTGCCCGTGCAGTTCGAGGGCCGCACCACGACCTTCCGGACCGACACCGTGATGGGTCTGACCCCGAGCGACCGGCTGATCGGCGAGGCCACGCACGCCTCCGGAGAGCCGGCGACGGCCGCCTGGGACGGACTCGACGAGGGCGCCCCGTACGGCTGGTACGCCATCACCCAGGACGCCTCGCGGGCGATCGATCCGAAGGAGCTGCGCACGGCAGCCCTCGCCGCCGGAGCCGGGACGGGGCCCGACGGGACAGCGGCCGACGGGACGGACGGGATCGTCCAGTCCAGCGTCTTCACCGCCACGGAAACGGGTGGCGCGACCCCCTGAGAGGATCACCGCGCCAGCAGGGCGCCCGGCCGGGTTCAGGCCGGGCGCCCTGCTGCGTCCGAGCTTCCGTCGGGCCGTGTCCAGCAGGCCCACGGCTAGAGTGGGTGGTCGGGTAGGGCCGACTGTCCCTCCTGATCAGTCCTCGTCGGGTGCGTTCGATCGTGCCGGCCCGCTGAACGAGCCGTCGGCCGCCCGGATCCCTGACCCCAGCCTGAACGGAGTTCCATCGTGAAGACCGAGGACGAGCCGCCCACTCCCGGAGAACGACCCTCTCCCGGAGAACGACCCGCTCCCGGGACGCGGCCGGGCCGGCGCGGCGGCGAGCTCTTGCGAAGCATCGACTACGCGCGACCGAAGTACCCCCATGACATCCATCCGGCTCTCGTGCCGGGCATCGCCATCGACGACCAGCGTCGCCGCTACAGCGTGGACAAGCTCGTCTTCGGTGTCGCCGGGGTCCTCACGGTGGCCTTCGTGATCTGGGGGATCGTCGATCCCGCGGGCGTGGGCGAGGTCGCGGACATCGCCTACGGCTGGACCATGGCTCATCTCGGGTGGCTGTTCAACGCGGTCGCCACGGTGGTGCTGGTCGCCCTGCTGATCCTGGCCTTCTCCCGGTACGGGAAGATCCCGCTGGGCAAGGACGGGGAGAAGCCGGAGTTCTCCACCTTCTCCTGGGTCGCGATGCTGTTCGCCGCCGGCCTCGGTATCGGTGTGATGTTCTGGGGGCCCTCCGAGCCGCTGACGTACTTCATCACCCCGCCGCCGCTCACGAACGAGCCCGAATCCGTCGAAGCCCTGCACCAGGCGCTCGCGCAGACGTATTACCACTGGGGCTTCCATGCCTGGGCGATGTACGCCCTGGTGGGCGGCGCCGTCGCCTACGCCGCCTATCGGCGCGGGCGCTCCCTGCTGATGTCCTCGATCTTCGAGCGACTGTTCGGCAAGCGGCTCACCGAGGGCTGGGCCGGCCAGCTGGTGGACATCTTCGCGATCATCGCGACCCTGTTCGGTACCGCCGCCGCACTCGGGATCGCCGTGCTGCAGATCGGCCAGGGCGTGGTGATCGTCTCCGGTGCCTCGGAGCTGACCAACACCGCGATGATCCTCATCATCGCCGTCCTCTCGGTCGGCTTCGTGATCTCGGCCGTCTCCGGCGTCTCGCGCGGCATCCGCTACCTCTCGAACATCAACATCGTGCTCACGATCGGCTTCGCCGGGATGCTGTTCATCCTCGGCCCGACGCTGTTCCTGCTGAACCTGCTGCCCTCGGGCGTCATGCAGTACATCGGATCCCTCTTCGAGATGATGGCGCGTTCGGCCTCCTGGGGCTCGGACACCCTGGAGTTCCAGTCCGCCTGGACCGTCTACTACTGGGCCTGGTGGATCTCCTGGTCGCCCTTCGTGGGCATCTTCATCGCCCGCATCTCCCGGGGTCGCACGATCCGCCAGTTCCTGCTCGGCGTCATCCTCATCCCCTCCTCGCTGCTGTTCGTGGCCTACGGGATCATGGGTGGCACCGCAATCTCCATGTATCGCGACGGGAAGCTGGGCGAGATGGACTCGGTGAAACCGGCGGAGGTGCTGTTCTCGATGGTGGCGAACCTGCCCTTCTCCGGGTTCCTTCCGATCCTGATCATGGCGATCCTGGCGATCTTCTTCGTCACCGCAGCGGATTCCGCCTCCGTGGTGATGGGCATCCTCACCACGCGGGGAAGTCAGAACCCGCCCAAGCTGATCGTCGTGTTCTGGGGCATCGTGATGGGCGGGATCGCCGTGGTCATGCTGCTGCTGGGCGGCGACACCGCCCTGGAGGGGCTGCAGTCGCTGGTGATCATCACGGCTGTGCCCTTCGCCCTGGTCATGCTGCTGATCATCGTGGCCTGGGTCCGTGAGCTGCGCAGTGATCCGCACACCCTGCGCCAGGAGTATGCCGAGGCCGCCGTGAGCAACGCCGTCGTGGACGGCGTGGACCGGTACGACGACGACTTCCGGCTGGAGGTCGTCAAGGCCGAGCCGGGCGAGGGCGCCGGCGCCGGGGTCGACTCCACGCACGCCGACTACACCGACTGGTATCAGCGCACCGACGAGGACGGCGAACCCGTGGGCTTCGACTTCGCGACCGGCGAATGGGCCGACGGCTGGGAGCCGGAGACCGACGACACCACCGCGGACGACACCGACGACACCGACCGCACCGGCCCCGACGGGGCCGAGCAGAACGGAGCACGGTCATGAGACCCAACATCGTGATCATCCAAGCCGACCAGATGGCGGCGCAGGCGCTCGGCGCCTACGGGGACGACGCCGCCCGCACCCCCCATATGGACGCCCTGGCCGCGGACGGCGCAGTGTTCGACCGGGCCTACTGCACCACCCCGCTGTGCGCTCCCTCGCGGGCGTCGATGATGACCGGGCGCATGCCCTCGGACCTCGGCTGCTACGACAACGGCGACGACTTCGCCGCCTCGACCCCGACGTTCGCCCACCACCTGCGCGCCGCCGGGTATCACACGGCACTGGTGGGCCGGATGCACTTCATCGGTCCCGACCAGCACCACGGCTTCGAGCAGCGCCTGACCACCGACGTCTACCCGGCGGATCTGGACATGGTCCCGGATTGGCAGCGGGACCCGGCCGACCGCCTGCAGTGGTACCACGACGCCGACACCGTCCACACGGCCGGGGTCTCCCAGGCAACGGTCCAGCAGGACTTCGATGACGAGGTGGGCTTCCGGACCCTGCGCCACCTCAACGACCGGGTGCGGGCGAACCGCGCCGCCGGCGAGGACATCCCCTTCCTCATGGTCACCAGCTTCATCCACCCCCATGACCCGTACGAGCCGCCGCGCGAGCACTGGGACCGCTTCGCAGAGGGCGACATCCCCGCCCCGAAGCACCCGGAGGTGCCCGACGCCGCTCAGGATCCCCACACCCACCGTCTGCGGGCGATGAGCGGCTTCGACCAGCGCGAGACCACGTCGGAGGAGGTGGCCCGCGCCCGCCGCTCCTACTACGCGGCCGTCAGCTACATCGACGACCATGTGGGGCGGATCCGGGAACGGTTGGAGTCCCTCGGGCTGCTGGAGAACACGGTCATCGTGGTCACCAGCGACCATGGCGACATGCTGGGGGAGAAGGGCCTGTGGTACAAGATGTCCCCCTACGAGGAGTCCGCGCGCGTGCCGCTGATCCTCCACGGGCCGGAGCATCTGGTCGACCGTGGGCGCTATGCGAACCCGGTCTCCCTGCTGGACCTGATGCCGACCCTGCTCGAGCTGGCAGGCGCCCCGGAGGAGGCCCCCGCGCCAGTGGCCGAGGGCGCCTCGACAGGCGTCAGCGCCGCCGAGACCCGGCGCGGGCTCTCCCTGCTGGAATCCGCCCGCCGGGAGGCGAGCGGCGCGGCCGGCCCCGATGACCGCGACATCCTGATCGAGTACCTCGCCGAGGGCACGCTGCGCCCCCAGGTGACCCTGGTGCGCGGGCAGTACAAGTACGTGATCTGCCCCGGTGACCCCGAGCAGCTGTTCGACCTGGTCGCCGATCCCCACGAGCTGCGCAATGTCGCCGCCGATCCCGAGCACGCCGACCTCGTCGGCAGCCTGCGCGAGGAGCTCATGGCGCAGTACGGCCTGGAGACCCTCGAGGAGGACATCCTGGCGAGCCAGGCCCGTCGTCGCCTCGTCGCCATGGCGCTCCAGCAGGGCCGGGTGCGCCACTGGGACTACGAGCCCGACCCCGAGCAGCGCTATGTGCGCGGGGACTTCTGGTCGGCTCTGGCCTTCGGGCAGATCCGGGACGCGGAGCCGGTCGCGACGGAGCAGTGAGGATCGACGGAGCAGTGAGGATCGTGGAGGCCGGAGCTCGTCGCCGCAGCGATCGATCCGACGCGGTCAGCTCGTGCGCGGTCAGCTCCGACGCAGAGGACCCAGCCGGGCCTTGAGCGCCCAGAAGAGCATCCTCGACGTGGCGACCGGGCCGTAGCGGACCCCGTCGGCGTAGGGCTTGTCGGAGCGCAGCGTGGCGTCGGCTCCTCCATCGACGAAGACGATCTGCCCGGCCATGAAGGAGTTCTCCTCGCTGATCATCCAGGAGATGGCGTCGGCGATCGCCTGGACGGGACCCGGGAAGCCGAGCGGCTGGGGGAGCGCGGTGCTGAGCACCCGGTCCCGAGCGGAGTCCTGTACGGAGCTCTGCGCAGAACTCCGTGCAGGATCCGGCGGGGAGTCGGTGCTCAGCGTCGTCCCCGCCGAGTCGGTCTCGACGATCCCGGGAGCGATGACGTTCAGGACCACGCCGGTCCCCGCCCAGTCCTCACCGGCCGCGGACTGGCGGACCCAGCGGTTCAGGGCGATCTTCGAGGACCGGTACAGCACGCCGCCGCGTCCGGTCGCGATGAGCCGCTCCGCCGCGGCGATCGCTGACTCCTCCTCGCCGCGCAGGCAGGCGCCGATCACGTCGTCGTCGCCGGCGGACAGCGAGGCCGCCGAGGAGACCACCACGACGCGTGGAGACGGCTTCTTCCGCAGAGACGCTCGCAGGCCCGCCAGCACGGCGAGGGTGCCGAAGTAGTTGACGCGGACCGTCTCCGTCGTCGAGGTGCCGACCCCGGCGACCAGCGCCAGACCGTCGATGCCTCCCGGCGCGAGCCGGCTGACCTCGGCGACCAGCAGATCCCGGCCCTCGTCGTCCCCGAGGTCCGCGCGGACATCGACGTCCGGGCCGAGGCCGCAGCGGATCACCCGCGCCCCGCGCTGTCGCAGGGTGCTCGCGGTGAGGGCACCGATGCCGCTGTCGGCACCGGTGACGACGTAGGTCCGGCCCTCGTGGGGGGTCATGTCGGCTCCTGGTCCGGAGGTGCGCCCGCGGGATCGCACGGCGCCCTGCCTCTCAGGCTACGCGCGAACCCGATGGCCGGCACCTGATCCGGCGGGGCAGATCCCCTGCGCACCGGACGACGAAGGTCGGTGGTCCGACACGCCGCCCGTGGATAGCCTCGGGGCGCATGATGAACCGACGAGAACATGCGGCGACCATCGCGGCGGGCATGCTGTGCGCCAACAGCCTCCCGCACCTGGCCACGGCGGTGACCGGTCACCGCCACCTCACACCCGTCGGCGGGGCGCAGTCCGCACCGTGGACCAACGCGGCCTGGGGCACGGCCAATCTGCTCGCAGGCCTCGCCCTGGCGCGACGGGCCGCCGGGGGCGAGGGACGCTGGGACTCCCGCTTGGTCACGTTCGACCTGGGCGCCGCCGTGTTCGCCACCTGGATGGTGAGCAGCGAGGCCGCGATGCGGGTGAACTGGCGCGGGAAGGACGACCGCTGAGCGCGGCGTCGTCCCTCCGCTGAACGGGATGCCGCCGTCGTCGGGGACGGAGACCCGGCCCAGGTGGAGCGAGGCGGCACCGAAGCCCGTTCTCGCGCACCGAGAACAGCAGGGGAGACCGGCCCGCGAGGACCAGCGCGTGAGAACCCGCATGCACGCTGAGGGAATGTCCGTGCAGGGCGAGGAGTTGTCCTGGATATGCGAGCACTCACCTACACCGAATACGGCGACCCCAGCGTCCTCGACGTGACCGATGCACCCATGCCCAAGGCCGCCCCCGGCTCCGTCGTGATCCGGGTGGAGCGGGCCTCCGTGAATCCCGTGGACTGGAAGGTGATGTCCGGCGGGCTCGACGGGCTCATCGAGACCATCTTCCCCGTGATCCCCGGCTGGGACGTGGCCGGTGTCGTCGAGGCGGTGGGCCCCGATACCCCGGAGTTCTCCCCCGGTGACCGTGTCGCCTCCTACGGCCGCACCGACATCATCCACGGCGGCACCTACGCCGAGTTCGTGGCGCTGCCCGCCACCTCGGTCGCGGCCATCCCCGAGGGCGTCGGGTTCGACGTCTCCGCGGGCCTCCCACTGACCGGCCTGACCGCGCTGCGCAGCCTCGAGACCCTGGAGCTGACCGCAGACGACACGCTGCTGATCCATGCAGCGTCTGGCGGGGTCGGCTACCTCGCCGCGCAGCTGGCGCGCGAGATCGGCGCGACCGTGATCGGCACCGCCTCCGCCCAGAACCACGAGAAGCTGACAGCCCTCGGCGTCACTCCGGTGGCCTACGGAGAGGGCCTGGTCGAGCGGGTCCGCGAGGTCGCGCCCGACGGCGTGAGCGCTGTCGCGGACTTCGTGGGCGGGGTCCGGGAGGACACGCTCGCCCTGCTCGCCGACGGTGGCCGGCACGTCTCGATCGCCGATCCCTCGGTCGAGGAGGTCGGCGGGCACTGGGTGTGGGTGCGTCCCGACGGCGCGCGGCTGAGCAGCCTGCTGGAGAAGGTCGCCGCCGGTGCGCTGCGGGTCGAGATCGACCGCACCTTCGCCCTCGCCGAGGCCGGTCAGGCCTTCGAGGTCAGCATGGCCGGCGCCGCGAACGGGAAGCTCCTCATCGACGTCACCCGCTGAGGCGAGCACACTCGCTCACTCCATGCTGATCGTCCAGGGGCCGTCGGCGTCGACCTGGAGCACGAGCGAGCCGTCGGGAAGCAACGTGGTGCCGTCGTAGCGGCCGATCTCGTTGACGATCAGATCCGGGCGACTCTCGCCCCACGCCCAGATCGCGAAATTGCTCTCGCCGGCATGGGTCAGGGTCACGGGGGTGAGCCCGTCGGCGACGCCGTCGACGATGACCAGCGAGTCTCCGGTGGCCTCGTAGGTGTCGCTCCCGTCCCAGCGCGGTGCCTCGCTGAGGTGGTGGAAGGTGATGGTCCAGTCGCCGTCCGCCTCGACGCGGAGGGCGGAGGGCTCTTCACCGAAGTTGACCGCGACCTGCCCGGAGTAGCTGCCGATCTCGTTGACCAGCAGATCGATGTCCTGTCCGTTGCCGTCCACGGACCACAGGGCGACGTTCCCGGTGCCGTCGTGGGTGACCTCGGCGTAGAACACCGCATCGCCCAGAGGCTCGAGAATCACCACCTCGGAGCCGCTGCCGGTGAACGACGGTGCGTCGATCTGCTCGGGCTCGGGCTCGGGCTCGGGAGCCGGCTCCGGCACGGCGTCGACGGTGCTCTCGCTCCCATGATCGTCAGCAGTGGTGTCCGAGACGTCCGCCCCCTCGTCCGCAGCAGCTGCCGCTGCTGCGTCCTCTTCGGTTTCCGAACTCTCGGTCGCTGACGACTCGGCGGTCACCGTGGGTTCGTCGTCCGCCGGCGCTGCCGGGGCCATCCCGCAACCGCTCATGAGCACCGCCGTGGCGAGCAGCGGAGCGAGGGAGAGCCTGCGGACCAGTGTCGTGTGGCGGCGGTTCGCCTGTTCCGGACCAGGCAGAGCGTCGCCGTGCGGTTCCGGGACGGGGCGGGATGCGCGTGCCGAGGGCGGTGCGCCGTGACAAGAGGTGATGGCCATGATGGCTCCTTCGTAAAGGGGTGGAGTGGAACAGGAGGTTGGTCGGCTCAGCGCCGGGGGCTGATGACCCAGAGGACGACGAGCGCGACGAGCGCGGCAGCTCCGAGCACGGACAGCGGGATCAGGGAGAGACGTTCGAGAAGCGAATCCACGGCTCCTGCCCCGGAGGCGGCAACGATCCCGGTCAGTGCGACGGCTGCACCACCGGCCAGGGACGCCTGGTCCAGGAGTCCGAGGGTCACGGCGACAGCCAGGGGGACGAGCAACGCCGCGAGCCAGAAGACGAGGGAACCGACCTGGTTCTCCGGCCCGATGGCACGGCAGAAGCGCAGCTCGACGAGGAGGAGCCCGATTCCGCCGGCGATCGTGACGACCAGGTGGGGCACAGTGAAGTTCCAGCGCCCCACCAGGGCCGGTGCCACGGTGATAGCGGCCGCGAGAACGAGGAGCACGGAGAATCCGACCGTGCCCCACGTTCCGAGGGGGACAACTGTTTCGGGCGGGGTGCCGAGGTCCTTCAGCAGGTCGTTCATGGTGGATCTCCGATCGGGTGGCGTACCGAGCGCTGCGGTACGGGGAGCTTTCGGCGGTCGTCACAGCATGCGGACGGCGCCCGACATTCGATATCGCGTCGAGCGGTAACATCCCTTATCAATGGATCGCGCGCAAGGGTGCCGACGATTCATTAGTGTGTGTCTGTCCCACTTGGAGGAGGTGCACAGTGCCCACGTTGACGATGCAGGCGATTGCGGACCTCGCTCAGGTGCAGCGCGAAGTCGTGAGCATGTGGCGCTCCCGCTACGCCGACTCCTCGCATCCGTTCCCGCAACCCGTCGAGGCCGACGGCCGCCTCTTCGAGGCCGGCCTCGTCGCCGACTGGCTCCGCGTCACCGGGCGCGGGAACAACCCCGACGCCCCGCTCGAAGCGGTTCTGCACTCCTCGCTGTTCGACAGCCTGCTCAAGGACCTCGATGCCGCCTCGACACTCCTGCTGCTCCACGACCAGCTCGGGGGACCGCTCGCTGATCTGCGTCCTCACGAGGTGCTGGACGGTGCGCGTCACGGCGGCCTGGACCGACTCCTTGACCTCGAGGCGCTGCCAGACCTGCTGGCGAAGCGCGAACTCCTCGAGTCCGTCGACGAGCTCGCCGAGGCCGCGTTCTCCGGTCGCCACGTGCTCGAGAGGCTGGTGGGGACTTTCACCGCTCCCCGGGGTGCCTGGGCGGGTGAGGCCCTCACCGGCCCGGGCGCTGGTCTCGTGGCAGACGTGACCCTGGCGATGCACGAACAGTTCAACCATCGGCTCGATCCGCATGGGCGCGGAGGGCAGCTGCTGAGCGCGCTCGTCGCCGCAGCAGCTGGCGAAGACCGCGGACTTCTCGTCGGCATCGACGGCGCGATGACCGAGGAACCCACCGGGCGAGCGCTGCTGCGTCTGCTGGCCACCCAGCTCGGGCCGGACAGCATCGTGGACCCTGCCTCCGCCGACGGGACGGTCCAGGACCGCCTCACGCTGGTCATGCGTCAGGAGATCGAGGATGCCCACACCTTCTTCGAGGAGATCGACTCCCTCCTGCTCGAGCGCGGCCCGCGAGACGTGCTCGCCCTCATCGGCCCGGCCGAGCTCCTCGTCGAGCCCCTCAAGGACGATGCCCTCCGCGTGGCACGTGAGCGCCTGCTGATGCCCACGGCGGGCCATCCCGCAGACCTGCGATATGTCGCGCGCCTGCCTCGGGGCCTGAGCCGTCATGGCGGGCGCCGCCGACTCGCCCTGTGGGTGGTCGGCACGGCGGTGACCCACGCCGACCGAACCTGGACCGTCTACGGCGAGCACGCCGACACCGCGCTCGACCGGGCCTCCCGCGCTGCGATCGCCGCAGACGTCGTGGCCGCCCTCGCCGGCGGTGTTGCGCTGACCTCCCATGCCTTCCTGCGCAGCAGCCGCCTCGCCACGGATGCCCTGGTGCGCCGGCGATCCCTGGTCCTCGCACCCCAGGAGGCGCTCGAGCGCAGTGGAGGCGAGAGCCTCGCCCGCATCTGGGAGCTGGACGACGGGCTCGTGCGCGATGCGGTGCATCTGGAAGCCGTGGAGGCCGGCGGCACCGATCCCACGATCTCCTGGCAGACAGTGACCACGGCCTTCGCCGCCGAGGTGCGCGGCACCAGGCTTCCCGAGGAAGCGATCGCCGGCCCCGAACCGGGAAGCGCGATCGTGATCGGGCCCGACGAGGTGCGGGATCCCGCGCTCCGCGGACGCCGGGCCATCGATCGCCTCGTCCTGGAGCAAGCCGCCTCGCGCAGCACGTTCACGCAGCCAGGCGACGTGGTCTTCACCGCCGAAGGCGGGGTCGCCGCATTCGTCGATGTGGAGGGCGGCCACGTGCTGCAGTCACCTGTGCGAGCCCTGCGCTGCAGTGCCGACGGCAGGCAGGGGCGCATCCTCCACCCGTCCGTCGTCGCCGCAGATATCTCCCGCCAGGAGGGACGCGACCGGCGCACCTGGCGCCTCCGAACCATCCCGGACGATTCGGTGCCCGCGATCGAGCAGACCACTGCACGGATTGAGGACCGCCGGGCCCACCTGATCTCCCAACTCGCCACCCTCGACGCCCTCGAGGATGAACTCACCCGGGCCCTCGCGACGGGCACCCTCGTCGCAGCTCCCATACCCCCTCTGAAGGAGAACTGATGACCCCGAAGTCAGCGACCTTGGCGCCCTCGACGCCCAAGGAGCTCAAGGACACCCTGTGGAAAGCTGCGGACAAGCTCCGCGGCTCCATGGACGCCAGCCAGTACAAGGACGTGGTGCTCGGCCTCGTCTTCCTCAAGTACGTCTCCGACGCCTTCGAGGAGCGCCGCGAGGCGATCCGTGCCGAGCTCGCCGGCGAGAACGAGGACTACATCGGCGAGACCCTCGAAGAGGTCGACGAGTACACCGGTTCCGGTGTGTTCTGGGTGGCGCCGACGGCCCGCTGGGAGTACATCTCGTCGCACGCCAAGGGCACCCAGGTCAGCGCCACCGCGGATCGCCAGACCGTCGGCGACCTGATCGACGCCGCCATGACGCATCTCGGCACGGACAACCCTTCGCTCGAGGGCACGCTGCCGCGGATCTACGGCCGCGACAACGTGGACCAGCGCCGCCTCGGCGAGCTGGTGGATCTGCTGAACTCCGCTCGCTTCACCGGCGAGGGAGCCTCCAAGGCCCGCGACCTGCTCGGCGAGGTCTACGAGTACTTCCTGGACAAGTTCGCCAAGGCCGAGGGTAAGCGCGGCGGCGAGTTCTACACCCCGCCGGTGCTGGTGCGCACCCTGGTGGAGATCCTGGAGCCGAAGAAGGGCCGTGTCTACGACCCGTGCTGCGGCAGTGGCGGCATGTTCGTCCAGGCCGAGAAGTTCCTCGCCTCCCACGACGAGGATCCGACGAACATCGCCGTGTACGGCCAGGAGCTCAACGAGCGCACCTGGCGGATGGCGAAGATGAACCTCGCCATCCACGGCTTGGACTCCCAGGGCCTCGGCGCCCGCTGGGGTGACACCTTCGCCCGCGACATCCACCCGAACCTGGTGGCCGACTATGTGATGGCGAACCCTCCGTTCAACATCAAGGACTGGTCTCGGCACGAGGACGATGCCCGCTGGACCTACGGCGTACCTCCGGTGCGCAATGCGAACTACGCGTGGATGCAGCACATCCTCTCCAAGCTCTCCGCACAGGGCGAGGCCGCCGTGGTGATGGCCAACGGGACCATGGCCTCGAACACCGGGGGAGAGGGCGAGATCCGCAAGAACATGCTGAAGGCCGGCGTGGTCTCCGCGGTGGTGGCGATGCCGCCGAACCTGTTCCGCTCGGTCGCGATCCCGGTGTGCGTGTGGTTCTTCGCGAACGACAAGACCGCCGGCTCGAAGGGGTCGATCGACCGCAGTCGCGAGGTGCTGTTCATCGATGCCCGCGAGACGGGGTACATGATCGACCGCGTGGAACGTACCTTCTCTGACGAGGACATCCACACCATCGCCAACACCTTCCGCACCTGGCGCGGCCGCGACTCCGCCGAGGGCGAGTACGAGGACGTCCCCGGCTTCTGCAAAAGCGCCACGATCGATGAGATCGAGCAGGCCGGCTGGGCTGTGACTCCGGGCCGCTTCGTGGGTGCGCCCGAAGCGGAAGAAGATGATGAGCCCATCGACCAGAAGATCGAGCGGCTCACCAAGGAGCTCACCGCGGCAATGGATGAGTCCGCGCGGCTCGATTCCGTAGTGCGGGAGCAGCTGGGGAGGATGGCATGAACTGGCCAATCAAGCGTGTAAAGAATGTTGCTGAACTCGCAATCGGGCCGTTCGGGTCGGCGCTCAAGGCGGACACTTACGTGTCCGAGGGACTTCCCGTCGTCGCGGGGGGAAACTTGGGTGGTGGGCGGTGGCCCAATGTGAATGAGGCTCCTCGAGTCTCGTCTGAAACTGCATCTCGACTATTGCGTAGTGTCGCAATGCCTGGAGATCTCATTTTTCCTCACCGAGGTTCCATTGGGCGGGTCGGAATTGCCGACCGTGACCTGATGTTATCAACGAGTATGATGAGAGCAAGGTTTGATCCCAAGATCGTAGATTCGGAGTTTGCTTATTGGTTCTTCTTGGCGCAGGGCTCCCGGGAGTTGCTTACAATGGCTTCTTCTGTTGGGACTCCGGGCATTGGTCAACCGCTTGCCTCGCTAGGGTCAGTGGGGATCAAGCTCCCGCCAATGAGTGTACAGAAGGCGCTTGCGGCGGTGCTCGGAGCCCTCGAAGACAAGGTCGACGCGAATCGGTGCATTGCAAATGCTGTAGACGATCTAATTCGAGCCCAGGTAGCGCCACGTCTCGCAGAGTCCAGTCAACTCTGGGACGCTTTGAAGATTGTTTTTGGCGAAGCATTCAAGGGGGATTCTTTCAGTGTCCCTGGAATTGGTCGGGCCTTAGTAAGGATTCGTGATCTAAAGTCACAGAAGTGCCAGGTGTGGACTACGGAGAGGCGTCCAAAGGAATTTGAGGTTCGACCGGGCGCCCTCCTTGTAGGGATGGATGCTGAGTTCCGAGCTACTCGATGGTCTGGCCCGATCGGTGTTCTCAACCAGAGAGTGCTCGCAGCGTCCAGCGTTAAATATGGACCAGCCATCTCGCGCGAAATGCTCGTCGCGCCACTTCGTCGGGTCGAGCGAAGCAAATCGGGGACGACGGTTATTCATCTGAACAAGAGTGACCTTCTCGCGGAAAGCGTGCTGGCCCCAGTTGATTCGGACGTTCCTGCGTTGAGAGCGCTGGTCGATCCGATGTGGGATCGTGCTGTGGCGGCCGAACAGGAGTCAGTTCGCGTCGCCGCCACCCGCGACGAGCTCCTCCCACTACTCATGGCGGGCAAGATCACCGTCAAAGACGCCGAGAAGACCGTCGAGGAGGTCGTCTGACATGTCCGCGAATACTGGTGAGGACGCCTGGGAGCAGCTCGTTATCGATGAGATGCGAGGGTTGGAATGGGAGTACACGCCGGGCGCGGACGTCGCGCCGGGTTCGGGTGAGCGGGAGTCGTGGCAGGACATCGTGCTGCGCGGCACCCTCGACACGGCCCTGAAAAACCTCAACCCCGAGGTGCCGGCCGATTACCTCCACCAGGCGGCTGCGGAGGTGCTCGCCCCGAAGTCGCAGGACGCGATCACGGAGAACTTCCGTCTCCACCAGATCCTGCGTGACGGCTACCGCGGCATCACCTACGTGGATCACGATGGGCGTGAGCGCAGCCCGGTGATCCGCTTCCTTTCTGGGAACGTGGAGGAGAACAGCTACCGGGTGGTGAACCAGGTGACCATGCGTCGTGGGCAGGTGGAGCGGCGCTTCGACGTGGTCGCCTACGTCAACGGGCTGCCGCTGGTGATCATGGAGCTCAAGCAGGCCGGCAGCCGGGCCGCTACCGCCGAGGCCGCGTTCAACCAGCTGCAGACCTATGTAGCCGAGCTGCCGATGGCGTTCCGCTTCACAGCCTTCGTCGTCGCCAGTGACGGGATCAATGCCCGCTACGGCACGCAGTTCACGCCCTGGAACCATTTCGCCTCGTGGAACGTGGATGACGACGGGCGACCTGTTCCCATCGGTGAGCCCGGGCCGGACGGAGAGATCCTCACCGAGATCGACTGGACGCTCAACGGCCTGTTCAACCTCGACCGCTTCGGACAGCTGATCCACGACTTCGTCGCCTTCGACGAGGACGCCGCCGGGCTCACCAAACGTGTCGCCAAGCCCCACCAGTACTTCGCCGTCACCAAAGCCGTCGGATCCACCGTCAGCGCCGTCCGCGCTGACGGGAAGATTGGCGTCGTCTGGCACACCCAGGGCTCCGGCAAATCCATGGAGATGGAGCTGTACACCGCAAAGGTCATGGGTCACCCGCAGCTGGCGAACCCCACCATCGTCGTGCTCACGGACCGCACCGAGCTGGACACCCAGCTGTTCGACGGCTTCCAGCGCTCCACCCTCCTTCCCGAACAGCCCCAGCAGGTCTCCAGCCGCAAAGAGCTGCGCTCCCAGCTCAGCGAGCGCCGCACCGGCGGCATCTACTTCACCACGCTGCAGAAGTTCGGGCTGTCCCAGGACGAGAAAGAAGCTGGCGCCAAGCATCCGCTTCTCTCCGACCGCCGCAACATCATCGTCATCGCCGACGAAGCGCACCGCAGCCACTACGGCGACCTCGACGGCTACGCCCGCCACCTGCGCAGCGCACTGCCGAACGCCGCGTTGATCGCCTTCACCGGCACCCCCATCCGGGAGGCCGACCGCGACACCCGCCAGGTATTCGGCGCCGACATCGACGTGTACGACCTGCGGCGCGCCGTGGACGATAACGCCACCGTGCCCGTCTACTTCGAGCCGCGGCTCATCCAGCTCGCCCGCCTCGACAAGCTCGACGACGACACCATCGACGACGCCGCCGAGGAAGCGACGACGGGCCTGGACGAGGTCGACAAGCAGCGACTCCAACAGTCCGTCGCCGTGCTCGAAGCCCTCTACGGGGCCCCCGAACGCCTCACTACCCTCGCGAAGGACTTCGTCGAGCACTGGGAGCGGCGACGGGACAACATGCGGCCCATGATCGAAGGGCCCGGCAAGGCCATGATCGTCACCGCCACCCGGTCGATCGCCGCCCGCTTGTACGACGAGATCGTGGCTCTGCGCCCCGACTGGCACGACGAGGCCGACGCCAAGGGCAAGATCAAGGTCGTCTACACGGCGAACCCGTCGGACCCGGACGTGATCAAGACCCACATGCGCCGGCCGAGCGCCATCGCGAGCATCAAGCAGCGGGTCAAGGACCCCGCCGACGAGCTCGAGATCGTGATCGTCAAGGACATGATGCTCACCGGATTCGACGCCCCTGCCCTGCACACCCTGTACCTCGACCGCAGCATCAAGGGCGCCCTGCTCATGCAGACCCTCGCCCGGGTGAACCGCACCTACAAGGGCAAGCAGGACGGCCTCCTCGTCGCCTATGCTCCGCTGCTGGAGAACCTCAACGCCGCCCTGCGCGAGTTCACCCACGAGGTCGACGCGACGGACCCGTCGGCCGGACGGCGCGACGTGGACGAGGCCGCGCAGCTAGTCCACACGCTGGTCGGGTCCCTGCGCGAGATCGTCACCCTCGACTGGAAGGCGATCCAGAACGCGGACGTGCGCCGCGGCTTCATCAACGCCGTCTCCGCGACCACGAATTTCCTGCGCTCCCCGCTCACTGAGGGCAACACCGACCCCGAGGACCCGGACGTCAGGCCCCTGGCCGACGCCTTCCGCGGCCTCTCGGCGAAGCTCGACCGCGCCTGGGCGCTCGCCGCCGGGCACGACGACATCCAGGTGCTGCTGCCCGAGGTGCAGTTCTACAAAGAGGTGCGCGTCTGGATGGCGAAGTACGACGCACGCGATCGCATCTCCCGCGGCGAGCCCGTCACCGACGAGGTGCGGCGCCTGCTCGGCGAGCTGCTCGTCGACTCCGCCGAGAGCACCGGCGTGGTCGACATCTACAAGGAGGCCGGGCTGGGCCTCCAGCGGCTCGACGCGATCACGTCCGACTGGGTCGAGGAGGCGAAGAAGCCGTCGAAATCGCAGCTCGCGATTGAGGCGCTGAAGGCGAGCATCCTCGAGGAGGCTGCCCGCGTGACCCGCGGCAACGAAGTGCGCTCGAAGCTGTTCTCCGAGCGGATCAACGAGCTGATGCTGAAGTACACCAACAAGCAGCTCACCGCCGCCGAGGTCATCGCGCAGCTCATCGAGATGGCGCAGGAAGTCAGCCACGAGGCAGATCGCGGAAAGCAGTTCAGCCCGCCGCTCGGCACGGACGAGCTCGCATTCTTCGACGTGGTCGCCCAGAACCCCTCGGCCATGGACGTCATGGGTGATGACGTGCTCGCCCAGATCGCCCGCGAACTGGTGGCGACCATGCAGCGCGACATCCGGACCGACTGGACCGTGCGCGATGACGTCAAGGCCAAGCTGCGCTCTTCCATTAAGCGCCTGCTGCGAAAGTACAAGTACCCCCCGGACCAGCAGAAGGACGCGATCGTGAACGTCATGAGCCAGATGGAATCGCTCGCTCCGCGGTACGCCGCGGAGCTCGAGACCGAGAACGGAGCCACGCAGTGAATGGCAAGCAGGTGAGACTGTTCCTCGTCGATGGCAAGCCCGGCGGTCTGATGACCGCCGAGATCGGGAACTGGACTGGGCACGTGCTCCGGGGCAAGCGGCTCGAACTCGGCGAGATCCGAAAGCGCATCGAGGCCAGTCGCACCGGGATCTACATCCTGTTCGGCAGCAACGCCGAGGGTGACGACGTCGCCTACATCGGGGAGAGCGACAACGTCGGCAAACGCCTTGTCGATCATGACTCCAAGAAGGACTTCTGGGACGAGGTCACCATCATCACCTCGAAGGATGCGAACCTCACCAGTGCCCACGTCCGCTACCTCGAATCGCGGTTGGTGAGGATCGCCAAGACCGTCGGCCGGGTCTCCCTGGAGAACGTCCAAGGACCTACCGGCGGTGCCGAGCTCCCGGAGGCCGACGCCTCCGACATGGACTACTTCATCGAGCAGGTACGCATCCTGATGCCCGTTCTCGGCTACGACATCTTCCGCGGCCGCGCGGCATCGGTCCCTGAGCGACCGACGAAGACTGCTGGGCAGGGAACACTCGGGCTGGAGGACATGGCAGTGGACAGCCCGCAGTTCCGGCTGAGAACGTCCAAGGGCATCGACGCCCAGGCACAGGTCATCGACGGGGAGTTCACCGTGCTCGAGGGGTCAGTTGTCAGCGCTGCGATGCGCTCCTCCGGAAAACAGTCGGAGTCGACGGCCAGGCAGTTCGAGAACCGCTCGCTGCAGCACGGAGAGTTGATGAAGAGCGCGGTGCCGCTCGAGAACGGCTCACTGGCGCGACTGACGAAGGACCTCGTCTATTCCTCGCCGTCGGCGGCAGCGTCGGTCGTGTTGGGTCGAGCGACCTCCAACGGACGGATCGAGTGGGTCGCAGAGAGCGGCATGAGCTATGGCGCCTGGGAGGTGTCCCAGGCGGAGACGTGAAGTGAGCGTCAGGCTCGAAGGAACGGGACGGCTCATTGCGACGTCGTCCACATCTGCCCCCGTGAAGCGCCGCCAGTCCCTACCATGAGCAGCACGAGCTCCAGAGGGATTCGCGAGACGGGAGGCAACAGAGGATGGCTGTGTACCTCGACATCGCGCCCGATCTCCTTCGCTGGGCCGTCGAGCGAGCTGGTTGGGACGAGCAGACGGCGCTCCAGCGATTCCCCCAGCTCGATGACTGGACTGCCGGGGTACGGCAGCCGACTCTCAAGCAGCTGGAGAAGTTCGCGCACGCAACCCATGCGCCGTTCGGGCAGCTGTTCCTCCCCGAGCCGCCCATCGAGCCGTTGCCGATGCCGGACCTGCGCACGATCAAGGACGCGGCGGTCCGACGGCCCTCCGCCGATCTCCTGGACACGATCTACCTCTGCCAGGAACGGCAGGACTGGTACCGCGACTTCGCAGCGGAGAACGGCCTCGACCCTGTGGGCTACATCGGCTCTGTCAGTATCGAGGACGCTCCCGCGACGGTTGCGCACCGGATGCACGTACTCCTCGGTGACGCGAACCCTGGACATGCCGTGAGTAGCTGGTCGGCGACGTTCCGTCGACTGGTCGACCGCATCGAGGCCTCCGGTGCCCTCGTGATGGTGAGCGGGGTCGTCGGGGCGAACACTCATCGCGTGCTGGATCCTGGAGAATTCCGAGGTTTCGCCCTGGCAGACGAGATCGCACCGCTCGTCTACGTCAATGGTGCAGATACCAATGCGGCCCAGATCTTCACCCTGATCCACGAGTTCGCGCATCTCTGGCTGGGTGGCAGCGCTCTCTCTGATGCGAATGTCGCTGAGCGCTCTGTGAACACGACGGAGCGCTGGTGCAACGATGTCGCTGCGGAATTCCTGGTGCCGGTCGACCTCCTGAGAGCGGAATACCGGGGCGATGCCTCCCCTGAAGCACTCGACGAGCTCGCTCGCCAGTTCTCCGTCAGCACGCTCGTCGTGCTGCGTCGCATAGCAGATGCAGGATTCTTGGCCTGGGCCGACTTCCGTGCGCGGTACATCGACGAAGAGCGTCGAGTCCTGGCCAAACTCGCCGAGGTGCGTGAGGCCGGCGGGGGAGGGAACTACTACAACACTCAGCCGCTGAGGCTGAGCCGGCAGTTCGCTCGATCGGTCATCGAGAGCACCCACGAGGGGAGCACCCGATACCGGGACGCCTATCAGCTCCTCGGCCTGACGAAGCACAGCACGTTCGAAGGGCTCGCAGACCAACTCGGGGCCCGTTGATGTACCTCGTCGACGCGAACATCTTGATCGAGGCGAAGAACAGGTACTACGCCTTCGACATCGCACCGGGGTTCTGGGAGTGGCTGGACCGGGCTCATCGGCAGGGTGTCACCTGCAGTATCGACTCCGTTCGTGACGAGCTCCTTCGCGGGGACGACGAGCTGACCGGATGGGCCGCTGCTCATCGAGACTTCTTCCGTCCCCTCGACCAACGGACCACGGCTCATTTCGGTGCGCTCACGGCCTGGGTCACCGCGCAGGGATACCGGCCTTCCGCCATCAACGCGTTCACGGGAAAGGACGCTGACTTCCAGCTGATCGCTTTCGCGGTGGAGCACGGGTTCACCGTGGCGACGCATGAGAGGCCCAAGCCCAATGCGCGCAAGCGAGTGCTGATCCCGGACGTCTGTGTCGCCATGGGCGTTCCGACCGTCGACACCTTCGACATGATGCGTGCGACCGGTGCCAGCCTCCATCTCGCGTTGGCACCATTCGATGACGGAGCCCTCGTAGCACCTACTCTTCCAGGTCTCGAATGACGCTCGCAGGTGCCCGCGGTTCATCGCTGGCTTCGGCGCATTTCGTACTGGCTGGCGCGCAGATCGGGCACATCATCCGGGGGTGTCGGCCGGGCTGTCTCCGTGACGTCCTCGACTCGCCCCATCCAGGGCGGCGAGAACAATCGCGACGGCATCGTCGGGGGAGTCGGCGTCGAGGAGCGTCGGAGAGGGCTCGCCGGGCACTCCGATCACCCAGCGCGCGGCCGCCCCTTCGATGACCCTCGCGACGATGAGCATGCCAGCGCCGGGACGGCGAATACGCAGCAGCGGACGGTGCTCATCAGGGACCATCGCGTCGGCGAGCTCCGGCCGAGCCGAGACCAGACCGTGCTGAATCAGGTCGCGCTCGAGCCGGTCGCCGAACGAATCGGCCATATCAGGAGTGAGATGCATGGGTGTCCTTCAACAAGGGGGACGGTCCCGCGTGACGCCCTCATCGGGAGTGCTGCGGGCAGAAGATCGGTGGCTGCAGACAGATGAGCGGCGCACGATCTGATGATGCGACAGCGGGCGAAAGAACCCGGCTGCGACCGTTGATAAGTCTTGCTATCCCGGAAGATGGCATCAGATTGAGTGAGGACGCCGAAGCTGAGGTCAGCGCAGTGCTCGGCGGGAACACAGAAGCGCCCTGGACACCTCCACGGTGCCCAGGGCGCTCATCGGTGCAGGATCAGGCGCTCTGCATGTGCCGAATCAGCTCTGCTGCTCGCCGCGGATCAGCTCCGCCGCGCGCTCGCCGATCAGCATCGTGGTGATGTTGGGGTTCACGGCGACCAGCTGCGGCATGACCGAGCCGTCGACCACGCGCAGGCCCGTCACGCCCTTGACCCGCAGCTGCGGATCCAGGGGCGACATGTCGTCGTCCACCGCGCCCATCCGGCACGAGCCGGCGGGGTGGTAGACGGTGTTGTGGGTCGTGGAGACGTAGTCCGCGATCTCCTCGTCGCTCTGCACGTTCTCGCCGGGGAACAGCTCTCGGCCTCGGTAGGCGTCCATGCCGGGCTGCGAGACGATCTCGCGGGCCTTGCGGATACCGGCGACCGCCACGCGCATGTCGTGGCCCTCGGGATCGGTGAAGTACCGCGGATCGACCCGCGGCTTGTCGCGGTAGTCGATCGTGCGCAGGCGCACCGTGCCGCGCGAGCGGGCGTGGGTGACGTTCGGCGTGAGCGCGAAGGACTCCGGCGAGGTGGGGTAGCCCTGACGGCGGGTGTGCATGTCGAAGGGCACCGAACCGTAGTGCATCATCAGGTCCGGCAGGTCCAGGCCCTCCTGCGTGGGGGAGAAGATCCCGATCTCCCACCACTGCGTGGACTCGCGTGTCATCTTCTGGGTGGACTCCCAGGAGATCACGGCCTCGGGGTGGTCCTGCAGGTTCGAGCCGACACCGGGGGAGTCGACGCGCACCTCGATGCCCACCTCGCGCAGGTGATCCGCCGGGCCGATGCCCGAGAGCATCAGCAGCTTGGGGGAGTCGATCGCGCCGGCGGAGAGGATGACCTCGCGCCGAGCGTGCATGATCGAGGAGCGGTCGAAGGCGTTGTCGATGTACTCCACTCCCGTGGCCCGCTGCTCCTCGTCGAAGAGCACCCGCATGACCTGCAGACCGGTGAGGACGTGCAGGTTCTCCCGCTCCAGGTTCGGGTGCAGGTAGGACACGGACGAGGAGGCCCGCGTGCCGTCGGCCTGCCGGTTCACCTGGAACCAGTTCGCGCCGTTGACGACGGTCTCGAAGTCGTTGAACGTGGCCGTGGGGATGCCGGCCTGCTCGCAGGCCTCCAGCAGGGCGACGCCCACCGGATCCTCGGGCGGCACGTCCATGAGGTGCACGGGACCGTCGGTGCCGTGGCCCTCGCCGGTGCGGGACATGTTCGTCTCGAGCCGCGCGATCAGCGGCATGATCGTCTCGGCGTTCCAGCCCTCGGCACCGAGCTGCTCCCACTGGTCCATGTCCTCCGCCGGCGGATGGAAGGCGATGCACGAGTTGTGGGAGGAGCAGCCGCCCAGCACCTTCGCGCGCGCATGGCGCATGAAGGAGTTGCCGTTCTCCTGCGGCTCGATCGGGTAGTCCCAGTCCAGCCCGCCCTCGAGCAGCTCGGGCCAGCGCTTGAGCTGCAGCACCTCCTGGTGCTCGAGGTCCGACGGGCCGGCCTCGAGGAGGGCGACGTCGATGCTCGCGTCCTCGCTGAGGCGTGAGGCCAGCGCGGCGCCGGCGGAGCCGCCGCCGACGACGACATAGTCGAATTCGGAGAGAGGGTTCTCGGAGGTGAGGTCATCGGTGGTCATGTCTTCAGCTTCCTGTCGACGGAGGGGACGGAGGTGGGCGCCCGCGAGCGGGAAGACCGCTCGCGGCGGCGGCCGGGAGAGCGAAAGCGCCGCCCGGGACCACGAGGTGCGGCCCCGGGCGAGGGGCTGGTCAGCCCTTGCGGGGGAACCAGCCGGTCACGGCCGGTTCGGTGTTCTCGTAGATGTGCTTGGACTCGGTGTACTCCTCGAGACCGGTGGGGCCCAGCTCGCGGCCCACGCCGGACATCTTGAAGCCGCCCCACTCCGCCTGCGGCAGGTAGGGGTGGAAGTCGTTGATCCAGATGGTGCCGTGGCGCAGCCGCCGCGAGACCCGGTTCGCGATCCCGGAGTTCGAGGTCCACACCGCGCCGGCCAGGCCGTACTCGGTGGTGTTGGCGATCGCGATCGCCTCCTCCTCGGTGGAGAAGGTCTCGACCGTGATGACGGGGCCGAAGCCCTCCTCGATCACGGCGGGGTTCTCTGCGGTGCACTGGTCCAGCACGGTCGGCGCGTAGAAGTAGCCCTGCTCGAGCTCCGGGCCGCCCCAGTGGTTGCCCGTACGCAGCCGGCCCCCGGCCTCGATGCCGCGATTCACGTAGTCGGTGACCTTGTCGCGGTGCTCCTTCGAGATCAGCGGGCCGGTCTCGGCCTTCTCATCCAGGGGGCCGCCCATGACGATGCCCTCGGCGCGAGCCACCAGGTCATCGACGAACTGCTCGGCGATGGTGTCCTGCAGGATCAGACGCGTGCCCGCGGAGCAGAGCAGGCCGGAGTCCATGAAAGCGGCGTTCAGCGCATTGTCGAGCGCGGCCTCGTAGTCGGCGTCGGCGAAGATCACGTTGGGGTTCTTCCCGCCGAGCTCGAGGGCGACCTTCTTGATGCCCTCCGCGGCGGAGGCGGCGATCTTCCGGCCGGTGACCAGACCGCCGGTGAAGGAGACCAAGTCGATCTCCGGGTGGGAGGACAGCGGAGCGCCGACCACGGCGCCGGAGCCGAGCACCAGGTTCGCCACCCCGGCGGGCAGGCCCAGCTTGTCCATCACATCCACGATCAGGATCGTGGTGTGCGGGGTGAGCTCCGCGGGCTTGATGATGAAGGAGTTGCCGGCGGCCAGGGCCGGGGCGATCTTCCATGCGGCCTGCAGCAGCGGGAAGTTCCAGGGCGTGATCATGCCGCACACGCCGATCGGCTCGTGCACCACGCGCGAGATCACGCTGTCGTCCCCGGCGTCGACCAGGCGGCCCGGGTTCTGGCCCGCGACCTTCCCGAAGTAGCGGAAGCAGGCGGTGATGTCGTCCATGTCGCCCTCGGCCTCGACCAGGCGCTTGCCGGTGTCGAAGGCCTCGGCGCGGGCGAACTCCGCCTTGCGCTCCTGGAGCTGGTCGGCGACCCGCAGCAGGAAGTCGCCGCGCTCGGAGGCCGGCTTGTCGGCCCACACCCGGGCCTCGAAGGCCGCACGGGCCGCGAGGATCGCGCGCTCGACGTCCTCGGCGCTCGCCTCGGAGACGACGCCCACCTCGGACTGGTCCGCGGGGCAGATGACGCTGCGGGTCTCGCCCGTGGACGAGGGCACCCACTTTCCGTCGATGTACAGGGTGGCGATGCTGTCAGTCATTGCTCTCCTCCGTCGTCTTCGTCGTCCCGGTCTCGTCGGTGACGGGTGTGGGATCGGTCGGGTGATCGTGCGTGTTCGTCGGATCGTGCTGATCAGAGTGGTCGATCTGATCCGTGTCGAGCCAGGTGTCGGGTGCGCTGACCGCGATGGTGCCGGTCGCGGTGCCGATCTCCTGGCTCATGGTGAGGTACATGATGTGGGCATCGTAGGAGTCCAGGACGTCGGATATGACCTGATCCTTGGTGTACCCCATGATGTCGCGGCCGCGGGAGCCCAGCATCGAGAAGATCTCGAGGCGGAAGTAGACGTCGCGCACGGTGGCGAGGTTCGCGGCGAAGCTCGGCACCGAGTAGGCGACGGGATAGGCCTGGTACTTGAAGTCCTCCGCGTCGGGGAAGGTGACCACCAGGTCCACGAACGGGACCGTGCTGTCGGGGTGGTCACCGCGGTGGCAGGAGACGTCGGCACCGAGCTTGGTGAGCTCCGCGGCGACCTCCTCGATGGCGGGCGCGGCGACGGTCTCCACGAAGCTGCGGGCCTTCTCCTCGTCCGCGTAGGACATGCGATGGGACAGGCGCTGGCGCCAGGATCCACGATCGCCCCCGTCGGCCTCCCGCACGCGGCTGGTGAGCAGCGCGGGCAGTGCGGCCCGACGGGACTCGAGGTTCATGCTCTCCGTCTTCAGCACCTTCCACAGGCTGTACATGACCAGGTACAGCATCACCGACAGCGGCAGCCCGACCACCACGGTCGCGGCCTGCAGCGTGTAGACGCCGTTGATGAACAGCATCACCAGAGTCAGTGCGCCGGTGATCACGGCCCACACGATGCGCAGCCACGGCGGACCGTCCGAATCATTCATCGAGGCCTTGGACGTCATGTTCGCCATCACCAGCGAGCCGGAATCCGCCGAGGTGGTGTAGAAGAACAGACCTGTGAGCAGAGCGAGGGAGACGGTGAAGGTCGCCCCCGGGTACTGCTCGAGCAGGTTGAAGAAGCCGGATTCGGGCTGGTTCACGGCAAGATCGAGGAACTCTGCATCCCCGAAGAAGCTCAGGGCCGCGTTGCCGAAGATCGAGACCCACAGCAGGATGAAGGCGAAGGGGATCAGCAGCACGCCCACCACGAACTGGCGCAGCGTGCGGCCGCGGGAGATGCGCGCGAGGAACAGGCTCACGAAGGGCGCCCAGGCGATCCACCACGCCCAGAAGAACAGCGTCCAGTCGGCCATCCACTGATCGGAGGGGTAGTCGGTCGCCCCCTCGCTGTAGGCGAAGGTGTTCATCAGCATCGAGGGGAACCGCGAGAAGAAGTCGCCGATGTTCTGCACCAGGGCGTTGAGCAGCTCGTGCGTGCTGCCCGAGAACAGCACCCAGAGCATCAGCACCAGGGCCAGGATCACGTTGAGCTCGGAGAGCCGACGGATCCCCTTGTCCACGCCGGAGACGGTCGAGAGGATCGTGATGAACACGGCCAGCGCCATGAGCGCGATCTGCACCGCCATCGAGTTCGGGATGCCGAACAGGGCGGAGAGACCGAAGTTCAGGAACACGACGCCGATGCCGAGCGACACCGAGATGCCGAAGATGGTGCCGATCGTCGCGCCGATCTCGGCGACGTGGCCCACGGCGCCGTGGATCCGCTTGCCGAAGATCGGGGCCAGGGCAGAGCGGATCGACAGCGGCAGGTGATACCGATAGGCGAAGAGCCCGAAGGCCATTCCCATCAGCGCATACATCGCCCAGCCGGGGATCCCGTAGTGGAAGATCGTCCAGATCGTCGCCATCCGGGCGGCCTCGTCCGAGCCGGCCGGGACGTCCGGCGGGGTGAGGAAGTTCGTGGCCGGTCCGGAGATCCCGAAGAACATGAGGTCCACGCCGATGCCGGCCGCGAACAGCATGGCCGCCCACGTGAACATGTTGTACTTCGGCAGCGAATGGTCCGGACCCATCCGGGTCCCGCCCACCCTGGAGAAGGCGACGATCAGCACGAACACCACGACGATGCCGGCGGTGAGGACGTAGTACCAGCCGAAGTTGGTCGCGATCCAGGCCATCGATCCGAAGATGACGGTCTCGGCGGTGCTCGGCCAGATCGCTGCGAACAGCACGAACGCGACGATGATCGTGGCGGTGCCGATGAACACGGGCCAGTTGACGGCCGAATGGGTGCCCGCAGCGCCGGTGCCGGTCGGAGATCCCGCTCCGCTCCCGCCGGGGTCGTTCCCGGTGCCTGGGGATTCTGCGGGGCGAGGGGACTTGGCGGCCTCGGCCATCACGGTCCTTTCGATCGACGTGCGAGCGGAGCGGACCGGTTCGCGCGAGCGAGCAGGCCCGGCGGTGGGACGGTGTCGGCGGCCGATGACTCTCCACCGGGCCGCGGACAACTTAATACCCTAGGTTCACCGGTGGAAAGGGTCCACTGGACATCCAGCTGGGTGACACAACCGTCAGGGGGAACGCACGAGAATGCACGCCGTCGTCGGCGTGGTGGGCTCCAGCGGTATGGCTCCCAGAGTGCCGTGGTCGCGGCCCCGTGTCCAGAGGCAGGTCCGGGAGCATGGTGCGAGCCTTGTGGTGCGCCGGCACCGAGGTGAGGGCTCCGCGCCGGGCGGGCGCCGGGGGATGAGCGGATTCTCCTGCCGTGGATCCGGGATTGTCGCAGAGCGCGGGGGTGGTGTCAAAGCGTGGAAGCAACATGGGGTTCGCCGGCCAGTAGTCGGGCGAAGGATTCTGTCGGTGTCAGGAAGCCGAGTCGGCGTCGGGGTCGGTTGTTGATCTCTTCGGCGATGGTGGTGAGGTAGGGCTGGTGGTCGGGGATCGCGGTGCCCTTGGGGAGGTACTCCCGGTAGAGCCGGTTCGTGTTCTCGTTGCTGGGCCGCTGCCAGGGCGAGTGGGGCTCAGCGAAGTAGACCGGCATGTCCGTGGCCAGGGAGACCTTCGCGTGTTGCGCCATCTCGGAGCCCTGGTCCCAGGCCAGCGAGGCCTGCATCATCCTGGGCAGCTCGGTGAAGTACTCGATCACCGCATCCGCGGTGCCCTCGGCATGTTTCGAGGGCAGGGCGAGCAGGCCGGTGAACCCGCTCATCCGCTCCACCAGGGTCGCAGCGCACGAGGCCCCGTTCTTCCCGATGATCAGGTCGCCCTCCCAGTGCCCCGGCACCCGCCGCTTCGCTGCGTCCTCGCCCCGTTCCGCGATCGGGACCATCCCCACGATCGGTCCGCCCCGGGTCCGGCCGGTGGTGCGGGGCTGGCGCTTGGTCCGCTTGGACTGCAAGAAGATCCCGCGCTTGGCGAGTTCACCGCGGGGAATCGCGTAGATGTACTGGTAGATCGCTTCTCCGCTGACGGTGCGGCCCTGAGCATCGGGAGAGTTCGCCATGCGTCCAACGGTCGGGTCTGCGGCCTCCAGACGCAAGCGACCCGCGATCTCGTTCGGCGTCCACGACGCCGCGAGGTCGGCGTTCACCCTCGCCTGGAGCACCGGGTCCTTCGCCACTTTTCGGACTTGTGGGCGCGAGCGTTGGCGTTGCGCTTTCACGTCCGCGGTCACCGCTTGATAGCCACGGGTCTTCGTCGAGTTCCGTCGTAGCTCCCTGGAGACCACTGACGGGCATCTGCCCAGGTGAGCAGCGATGCGACGGACTCCCCACCCGGCCTTCGATCCCGTCGAGATCTCCATCCGCTCCGTGAACGTGAGCCGCCGCCGCACCATCCCAGGCCTCCTCGCCTCGAGCCCCCACCGACCGGGAGTGTTGCTACGACGCTATGACACCACCGGGAGTTGCATTCGCAAGGTGATTCCTGCCGGTGGTGTCCGGGAATTCTCCGCGGTCCGTCGCGCGTTTCCGTCGCACAATTCATCTCCTCGCACGGCCGACGGCTGCGATCACGGGGCGGCATTATGGGCCCGATCATGTGGGCACAATGGAGCGTGACCAGGACGCCTTCCCGCCTCGCCGTACGAGCAGACAGTGCGATCTCCGGGCTCTCCCCAGGCTATTTCGCCCTGGTGATGGCGACCGGAATCCTGTCGGTCGCGTTGCATGAAGCCGGGCTCCTGGGTCCCTCACAGGTCGCGCTCGCGCTCGCCGTGGTGGCATACCTGGTGCTCGTGGCTCTCTTCGTGGCCCGCGCGATCCGCCACGGCCGACGGATGCTCGGCGATGCCAGGAATCCCGAGACGGCCTTCGGGTTCTTCACGGTCGTCGCCGCCACCGGGGTGCTGGCGGCCGGTCTTCAGGGCAATGGTCTGGGGGGCCTCTCCATCGGTCTGCTGATCGTGGCGGCCGCGATCTGGCTGGTGCTGGGCTATGTGCTGCCCTGGCAGGTGCTCATGATGCGGGACGGCGAGCCGATCCTCGCCCGCACCAACGGCACCTGGTTCATCTGGTCCGTGGCCTCGCAGTCCCTCGCCGTCGGCCTCTCCGGCCTGCATCCCACCACCCCGCGCCTCGCCGACCTGCTCGGCATCGCGACCGTGATGGCCTGGTCGGTGGGCACGATCCTCTACGTCGGGATCGCCGTGCTGGTGATCCTGCGCGTGGTGCACCACGGCATCACCCCCCATCAGTTCGAGCCGCCGTACTGGGTCGCGATGGGCGCCCTGGCCATCTCCGTCGTCGCCGGGGCGAGCATCGTGGACATGGGCTCGGTGCCGATGGTCGACGCCGCACGGGGGCTCATCGGCGGCACCGTCGTCGTGTTCTGGTGCTTCGCGGCATGGCTGGTGCCCCTGCTGGTCGGTGCCGGGGCCTGGCGCCACCTGATCCATCGCATCCCGCTGCGCTACACCCCGGCCCTGTGGTCGATGGTGTTCCCGCTGGGCATGTTCGCCGTCGCCTCGATGCGACTGGGCCGCGTGGAGCACATGCCGGCGGTCGAGACCATCGGGGCGGGGTTCCTCGTTGTCGCCCTGCTCGCCTGGCTGCTGGTCGCTGCGGGTCTCGCCGTGACGATCGGACGAGGGGCACGGCGTGGTCCCGTCGGACGCTGAGGTCCCGTCCCGATGGCGTCCCGTCCCGATGGCGTCCCGTTCCGCTGACGACCGGTCGGCCGCCGACGCCCTCGATGTCGGGCGCCGCACGATGGCGGTGCCTGCCCTGGCGGCGTAGCCTGGTTCCTGCACGCGCCCGGACCGGATCTCTCGACGTCGAGGACCACTCATGGATGACAACCCTGCACCACGCACCGCACAGCCGCTGCTCGTCGACTTCATCCTCTCGCTGGACGGCTGCGCCGCCGGCGAGGGCTGGCCGGGCTGGTGGGGACTCCAGAGCGACGAGTACCTCGACTGGCTCGCCGGGGAGCCCGACTACGTCTCCTTGATGGGAGCGACCACCTACCGGCTGATGTCCGAGATGGGGCAGCAGGCCGAGCAGATCGAGATCTCCGAGGAGGAGAAGGCAAGCTTCGAGGAGATGGCTCAGCTGCCGAAGGTGGTCTTCTCCTCGACGCTCCAGGAGCCGCTCGCCTGGCCGAACACCACCTTGATCAGCGCCGACGCGGTCGAGGCGGTGCGGGAGCTGAAGCAGACCTCGTCCCTCCCGCTGACCACCGTGGGCAGCATCCGCCTCAGCCACTCCTTGATGAAGGCCGGTCTCGTGGACCGGTTCCGGGTGATCCTGTTCCCCGTGATCACGGGCCGCACCGGCCTCGAGCGCATCTGGGACCGCTTCGAGGACTTCGGCCTGGAGCTCACGGAGGCGCGCACCTTCGCCGGCGGTCTCCAGCTGCTCGAGTACGTACCGACCTATCTGCCGGAACCTCCCGGCACCGCCTGGGAGCGCTGAGCGATGACGACGGATGCTGCCGGGAACGCAGGACGACCGCCGGTGGTGGACATGACCACCTGGCAGGAGGTCCGGGACGAGCTGCTGGTGCGCGAGAAGGCGCATACCCACGAGGGGGATGCGATCGCGGCGGCGAGACGACGGCTGCCCATGGTGGAGATCGACGGCGGCGTCGAGGTGGTGGGCCAGGACGGCCCGGTGCCCTTCCGGGACCTGTTCGAGGGCCGCGATCGGCTCGTGGTCTACCAGCACATGTGGCACGACGGAGCCCCGCATCAGGGCCAGTGCGAAGGCTGCACCACCACGGCCTGGCACCTGCAGGACGTCACCTATCTCCACGCCCATGACGTCTCCCTGGCGATCCTCACCACGGGGCCATGGGAGGAGGTCGCGCCGTACACCGAGTTCATGGGATACACCCAGGTGCCCTGGTACTCGGTGCGCACGCTCGACGAACCCGTCGGCGGCGAGATGGGCTACCTCGCGAGCTTCCTGCGCGACGGGGATCGCGTGTTCCTCACCTACCGCACCACCGGTCGGGGCAACGAACGCGTCAACGTCGCCATGGGCCTGCTCGACATGACCACCTACGGGCGCGGCGAGAGCTGGGAGGACACCCCCGAGGGCTGGCCGGAGGGTCGCCATGCCTGCTGGTCCTGGCGCACCGACGCCGAGGGGAACTCCACCGGGGGAGGGACCAGCCGGCCCGTGCCGCAGTGGACCCGGCCCGGCGCCGCCCCCGTGACGACGCTCGGCCGGCATGGGGCCCACTGACCGTTGCCGCGCTGCGATGTCAGCCCCGGGCTGCGCCGCGGAGTGCCGAGTCGCGCAGGGAAGGGCCGAGACGCGCCGGGGAGTGCCGAGACGCGCCGGACCGGCGAATCAGTCGACCTGGATCTCTCCCATGGGACCCCAGCCGTCGCTCTCGATCTGCTGGGAGATGATCTGCGGCGTGGCCTCGAGGTACTGCGGGAACTCCTGCTGCATCGTGGCGAAGTGCGGGGAGTTCACGTGGGGTCCGGCGCCCTCGTCGGTGAACGCCTCGATGAGCACATAGGTGTTGGGCTCCTTGACGCTGCGCGACCACTCGAACCACAGGTTGCCCGGCTCGGCGAGCGTGGTCTCGGTGAACTCGCGGGAGAGCTCGGGCCACTGGTCCGCGAACTCGGGCTTCACGGGGAACTTCACGTTGATGAGGATCATGATCAGGTCCTTCCGGGACGAAGAGATGAGTGGGGCGGCCTGCCTGTCCCGCAACCAGGCCGATAGAGCCATTCTCGCAGGGCAGGAACGCCTCCGGCCACCGCGATCGCCCGGGCGATCGCGGTGCCGAGGAGTTGCCCTCGGCCGGTGATCAGTCCTCCGTGAGGCCCGTGTCGCCGGGATCGGAGTGCCCGGAGTGGATCGTCTGCGGGGTCAAGGCGCGGATGAAGAAGGCTCCGATGAGTCCCAGCAGGCTGAAGCCGCCGGCCACGATGAACGCGACGTTCACGCCGTGGATCGGACCCTGTGCCCCATGGGTCGCGGGGTCCAGCGCGGCAGAGGTCATCACGGTGACCAGCACGGCGGTTCCCACGGACGCGGCGATCTGGCGCAGCGTGTTGTTCAGGGCCGTGCCGTGGGGGATGAGGTGCTGCGGCAGCTGGTTCAGGGCGGCGGTGGTGACCGGCATGATCACCATGGCCGTGCCGAACATGCGGAAGGCGTTGACGATCGCGATGTAGGCGAACGTGGTGGTCGGGGTGAGAGTGGCGAGCAGGAACGTCGTGACCGTCACCAGGGCGAAGCCGATGATGGCCAGCCACTTGGCCCCGAAGCGGTCGAAGATCCGCCCCGTCACTGGGGACATCAGGCCCATCGCCACGGCGCCGGGCAGCAGCACGAGACCGGAGTCCATCGCACTGTGCTCGGTCATGTTCTGCATGTACAGCGGGATCATCAGCATCCCGCCGATCATCGCCATGAACACGAGCATGCCCAGCACGGTGCCGAGGGTGAACATGCGGAAGCGCAGAACGCGGAACTCGAGGATCGGCTGCTCGAGGCGTCCCTGGCGGCGGATGAACCACACCAGCGAGACCACGCCGACCGCGAGGGAGATGAGCACCTCGGGACTGCCCCATCCGGTGTTCCCCGCGGTGCCGAGGCCGAAGAGCAGGCCACCGAAACCGAACGTGGACAGGACGATCGACAGCACGTCCAGCCGCGGGTGGGTGCGCTCGGTGACGTTCTTGAGGATGAACGACGCGACGATGATGTCGATGATCGCGATCGGCACCAGCATGATGAACAGCGTCTGCCAGGGCAGGTGATCCACGATCCAGCCCGAGAGGCTGGGGCCGATCGCCGGGGCGAAGGCGATCACGAGGCCGAAGGTGCCCATCGCCGAGCCGCGCTTCTCGAGCGGGAACACGGCGAACAGGATCGTCTGCATCAGCGGCATGATGATGCCGCCGCCGGCCGCCTGGACGACACGGCCGATCAGCAGCACCGAGAAGGCCGGCGCGAGGGCGCAGATCACCGTACCGATCGTGAACAGGCCCATCGCCGCGAAGAACAGCGACCGGGTGGTGAACTTCTGGATCAGGAACGCGGTGATCGGGATCATGATGCCGTTGACCAGCATGAAGATCGTGGTGACCCACTGCGCGGAGTTCGCGGTGATGTCGAAGTCGCGCATGAATTCCGGCAGTGCAGTGTTCAGTAACGTCTGGTTCAGGATGACGATGAACGCTCCTGAGACCAGCGTCGCGAGCACGACGTTCCGGTTGAACGGGGCGGGTGCGCCGCTCTCCCTTGTCACATCGACGCCTCTCCGTCTCGGTTCTCTCGCTCGATGCGGCCCGTCGCAGGCTGAGCTGCGGCGAGCCGTCCTTTCGCACACTAGGGCCGATCTTGCATCCACTGCAACTATCTCGCCGAGCGTGTGGCATTGTGCGGTGCCCGGGTGACATGGCACGCAGGCACGACGCACTCCCCAGACCGGTGCCGCAGCCCTGGCGAGGGCGGCGGCACCGGTCTGGGGAGTCAACGGATACTGCTGGCTTGTGGGTCAGGAGCGAGAGGTTCGTTCCTCAGAGCGTGATCGTGTCCTCGAACGCGCTCTCAGAGGTTGATCGTGACGTCGCCCTTCTCGCGCAGATCCTTCGCCATCGTCGTCGCCGCCTCGCCCTGCTGCTGGGAGGTCGCCTGATCGGCCAGCTGGTCCTTGACGTCCTCGAAGGGCGGGACCTCGCCCTGCTGGCCGCCGGACTGCTCCTGCTGGGCGACGAGCTGGTCGTACTGCGTCTTGAGCTCCTCGTCGCTCGGCTTCTTGATATCGGCTTCCTGCTCGATGTACGTCGTCAGGGTGAACTGGGAGGCGGCGTCCTTGCGCACGTCGTCCTCGCTCATGCCCTGCTGCTCCAGGGCCTTGACGACCTCGTCGGCGGAGCCCATGCCGTTCTGTGCGGCGATGTCCTCGAGCGTGGCGTCGATGTCCTTGTCGGAGGCCTTGATGCCGGCGTCCGAGGCTGCCTGCAGCAGAAGGCGGTTGTCGACCAGCTGGCCGGCGACCTGCTTCTTCAGGTCGGCCTGGTTGATCTCCTGGCCGGTGGACTGCTGCTGCATCGAGGCCTGCTGGAACTGGGGCTCGTAGGCCTTGACGAACTCGTCCTTGGAGATCTTCTCCCCGTTGACCTCGGCGACGACGTCGGGGACGTCGGAGGTGTCGGCCTCGGGCATCGCCTGCTCGCCGCCGGGCTGAGGGGCGCCTCCGCCATCACTAGCGGCGGCTGGCTGCTCGCCGCCGCCGTCGCTGGCGCCCGACGGGGCAGCCTTGTCGTCGCTGCACCCGGTGAGGGCGAGGACGGCGGCGAACGAGATGGCGACGAAAGAGTTGCGGAGCTTCGAGGTGCTGGGGACCTTCACTGTGCCTCCTGAGATTGAGCGGCGCGGGCGACGCTACGCCCCGAAACCTGACATCGCGTTGCAGGACCGCTCAGAGACCGGTCAGGAACTCGCGTTCCGTGGGTAGTGTCACGAAAGGGTAACGGCTGGAGTTGCTCGCGGGGAAGGAGCGCGGGCTTCCGGCTCCGTTTCTCATAAGGCCGGGACGCGGATGCAGAGCCCACCTAGGGTGTCAGGCATGGATCTGAGGACAGCGACGGATTGCGGCAACTCGCCACGGATGGCGCTCGTCGCCGAGGTCATCACGGCCTGGGCATCGGGGGATGACGCCCTTGTGCAGGAGTGGCTCGCCGTCGACGCCCGCTGGATCCTGGTCGGTGCGCAGGATCCGGGGGACGCCGCGAGCAGCGCTGACGGGGACACTGCCGGCAGTGACAGCAACGGCGACACCAAGAACACCAGCACCAACGACAGCGCCAGTGACAGCCCGAAGGGCGCGATCGTCCCGCCGCCGTTCGACGCCGACCACGGCGAGATCCTCACCGTCCTCAGTCACGGTCGGCACGCCGCCTGCGACGGCTATCTCGTGCGTGGTGAGGAACGCGTGGACTTCTGCCACGTGATCCGCTTCGCGGGCGCCACGAAGACGGCGAAGATCCGCGAGATCCGCACCTACCTGCTGCCTGCCGCCTGAGGCCGACGACGTGAAGAGCCGACGACGCCATGAGGCGGCGGCGCGATGAGGTGGAGACGCCACGAGGCGACGACGTGACGACGTGACGACGTGACGACGCGACGACGCGACGACGCGGAGAGAGCAGGACAGCACGATGCCCGGCACCGCCCGTCGAGAGGGAGGTGCCGGGCATCGTGGCCTGTGGCGTCGGGCCGGATCAGTACCCGATGGACTTCAGGTACTCGCGGGAGTCGCGGATGCAGTCCATCGGGTCGCGCCCGTAGGTGTCGTCCTGCTCGATGAGGAAGTACTCGGCGCCGGCCTTCTCGGCCGCCGGCAGCAGCTCCGGCCAGTTCATGTTGCCCTGGCCCACCTCGGCGAACTGACCGAGGGACAGGAAGGCGCCGTAGAACTCCTTCATGTCGATCTCCTTCGCCTCGAACTTTCGGTAGACCTCCGCGTCCAGCGGGGCTACCCGGAAGTCCTTGACGTGGATGAGCTTGCAGGCGCCTGAGTAGGCGGCCAGCATGTCCAGCGGAGCCATGCCGCCGCGCTGCACCCAGTGGAGGTCCACCTCGAACAGCAGGGACGGGGCCACCCGGCGCACGATGTCGAAGATCCGCTCCCCGTCGAACTGGATGAGGTCGACGTGGTGGTTGTGATAGCACAGCGTCACACCCTGCTCGGTGAGACGGGCGGCGTAGGGCTCGACGGAGGCGGCCCACTCCTCAGCGGCCTCCTTCGAGGTCATCGCGCCGAACGGCATCATGCCGATGCGCAGGAAGCGGGAACCGGTCTTCTGGCAGGCCTCGACGGCGCGGTCGAACTCGGTCTCGAGGGCGAAGCCGTTGCCGCCGGGGGCGATCGACGCGCTCATCGCGGCGGTCTCGACGTCGAAGTCGGCCTTGCCGCGCACGAGGTCGTCGATGAGCTCGTCGGTCATCTCCACCTGGGAGACCTCGACGGCGTCGATGTCGAGCTCGCGCACATCGCGGAGCACCTCGTACATCCCCTTCTCGTTGATCTGGTCCTTGAGCATCATGAGCTGGAGTCCGAGCACGGGCATGAGAGTTCTCCTGGGAGTCATCGGGCGGCGCCAGCGGCGCGCGGCCCGGGTGGTGGGGTGGTCGTCCGGCCGACGGACGTCATCCGTGGTCGGCCGTGTGCACTCGGTGCAGGCCCGGGGAGGCGTGCTGGTGCTCGCCTCCCCGGGCCCGCTGCGCGATCAGGAACGGACGGGGAACGTGCCCTCGGCCTCGATGCGCTTGTTGAGCTCGGCGAGGTACTCCTCGGCCGGGTAGTCGACCAGGTCGATCTCGCGACCGGTCCACGCCGACAGCTGCATTCCCGAGGCAAGGCGCACGCCGTTGATTCCCTCGGCGCCGTCCGCGATCAGCGGGGTGCCGTCGTTGACGTGCGCGGCGAAGTTGGTCAGGACAGCGATGTGCTGCTGGCCCCACGCCGACTCGTAGTCCTTCTCCTCGACGGTGTACACCTCGGAGGGGTCCATCTCGCCGCGGAAGAGCTTGGCGACGTCCTGCATCGTCATCTTGTCGCTCAGGGAGCGCTCGTCCTCCTGGAGGCGGGTGATGGTCACCTTCTTCGAGGCATCCACGACGACCTTGCCCTTGTCGAACAGCATCTCCAGGCGGTCGGTGCCGATGATGTCGTTCGTCGAGGTGATGAAGCTGCCGGTGGCCCCGTCGCCGAAATCGACGACCGCATTGACCTCGTCCTCGGTGGCGATGTCGCGCTGGAAGCCGAAGGCGAGCTTCGCGAAGACCTTCTTCGGGGTGCCGCACAGCCACTGCCACAGGTCCAGCTGGTGGGGAGCCTGGTTCACGAGCACGCCGCCGCCCTCGCCGCCCCAGGTCGCACGCCATGCCGACTGGTCGTAGTAGCCCTGCGGGCGCCACCAGGTGGTGATGATCCACGAGGTGTGGCGCAGCTTCCCGAGCTCACCGGAGGAGATGAGCTCCTTCAGGTCGGTGTAGACGGGGTTGGTGCGCTGGTTGAACATGATCGCGAAGGTGGTCTCGGGGTGAGCGGCCGCGAAGTCGTTCATCTCCTCGACCTGCTTGGTGTAGACGCCGGCCGGCTTCTCGGTGAGGGTGTGGATGCCCTTGCCGATCGCGGTGATGGTCATCTCCGAGTGCAGGAAGTGCGGCACGGTGGTGACGACGGCGTCGACGTCGCCAGAGTCGAGCATCGCGATGTAGTCGTCGAAGAAGGGGATTCCCGCGTGCTTCTCCGCGGCGAGGTCCTTCTTGGCCGGGTCGATATCGGCGATCGCGCCGAGGGTCATGCCCTCGATCTTGCCGTCGGCGAGCAGCCCGGCGTACATGCCGCCCTGGGCGCCCAGTCCGATGATGCCGAGCCGTACTGACTTCTCTGTCTTCTCCGACATGGTGTCTCCTGTCTACGGTGAAAGGTTCTGACCCGCGGGGCGGGCCGAGGAAATCGGTGGTTGTGCCGCGCTGGCGGTATCGGGGGTACGAGGTCGTCGCTGACCCCTCGAAAGGACCGCCGACGACGGGGTTCAGGAGTGCGAGCTCTGGGACTCGTGCTTGGCCGCCAGTGTCGCAACATTCTCGTCGACGCGCTTCTTGGACAGCGGGTACCAGAAGATCAGCGCCAACAGGGAGACCAGCAGCAGCAGCGCCGGAAGCAGTGTGGCGAGGGAGTAGATCCCGTCGAGCACCTGATCCGTCTGGATGATGTGCTCACCGGCGGTGGATACGTAGCCGATCCACGTCAGCGCCCACCCGGTGAGGCCGCCGGCGACGGCCTGGCCGAGCTTACGGGCCCAGGAGTAGGTGGCGTACACGGTCGCGTCATTGCGCTCCCCGGTGCGAATCTCCTGGAAGTCGATCACATCGGTGATGAACGCCCAGATCAGGATGTTCAGGCAGGCGACGCCGAGCATGAGCACCGCGTAGCCGAACATGAAGAAATATGGACTGTCTGTGCGCACGACGAACAGCACCAGGCCGGCGACGACGGCGAGCAGCAAGCCGACCATGCCGATCTCCTTCTTACCGACGGCCCCGGCAAGCCTGGCCGCGACGGGGACCATCAGCAGGGTCGGAGCGAGGCCCACAAAATTCACGGCGCTGAGCAGCTGGCCGTCGTTGAAGTATTCGTTGAACAGGAAAGGCATGATCGTACCGAGCGTCATGAAGGCGACCAGCATAAACAGCGAGCTGGCGATCATGCCGGTCAGGGCGCGGTTCGTGACCAAGGTGCCCATCGTCTTCGCGAAACCCATGCGCTCCTCCTTGGGCTTCGGCGGGGTCGTGATGCGCTCCTCGACGTTGGCGAAGCACATCAGGTAGCAGACGATGGCGAGTACGCCGCAGCCGGCGGCGGCCAGCATCATTCGGGTGCCGGAGAGTTCGGACTGGCCGTCGATCTGGACGAACACGATCAGCGGCAGGACCACGGAGATGGCGAGATTCGCCAGCGTCGCACCGAGCGAGCGGAACACGGACAGTGAAGCGCGCTCGCCGGCCTTGTTGGAGATGACCGAGGCCATCGAGCCGTAGGGGATGTTGATCAGGGTGTAGAAGACTGAGCCCCACAGGACATAGGTGACGACCATCCAGGCCAGGCGCATGCCGTAGCTGCCGTCCTGCAGGAACGGGGAGAGCATGAGGAAGGAGGCCCCAGCGACCGGGATCATGATGCGCAGCAACCAGGGCTTGAAGCGGCCGCTCCGCCCGGGTCGCAGGGTGTCGACCAGGCGGCCGGAGCCGATGTCGGTGAAGGCGTCGAGGATGCGTGCGGCGAACAGCAGGGTGCCGACGTGGGCGGCGCTGATGCCCATCACGTTGGTGTAGAAGATCAGGAAGAACGTGGACTGCAGGATGAACGTGAAGTCGTTCCCGAAGTCTCCGAACATGTAGCCGATCTTGTCCCGGAGGCTGAACGGGCGCTTCGCCACGGCGGTGGATCCGACGGGCGGCGGCGATACGGACGGCAACGGCGTCCCCGTGTGATTGGTGCTCATCGTTGTGCTCCTTCAGTCTCATCCTTGAGTGGCGCGGCGATCACACGCATCACGGTGCGGATGAAGGCTCTGGGTCGCCATGGTCGCCGTGGCTGAGGCAGCCGTACGGAACGAGTGATTCGAGTCTGGCCGCGACGGGTGAAAGCTGGTGCTTCTTGCCACGAGTTGCACGGTGATGGAACGGGTGCCAAGGAGATGCGCAGACGGTATATCGCGTATCGCGGGTCTCTCACCTGTGCATCTGCAAGGCGGAGGTGTCGTCATCTCAATAGTGCTGTGTGTTGCATGTTGTGGAATGGCCCAAGTTGCCATTGGTTGCCGCGCGGGCTGGGTGTGCACCCCTGCGTGGAGTGCAGTGGTGCTCGAGGAGCGCGTCGACCGTTGATCGATCCGGAACCCGGAACCCGGAACCCGGAGCACGGCGCTCGGCGCCCGGGACCTGGAATCAGGAACCCGGATCCCAGAGTCAGGAGGCACGACGACGGACGGCCGGGCCACCCTGAGGGTGACCCGGCCGTCCGGGGGAGTGCGGTGTGACCGCAGGTGCGGCGCGTGCGCCGCGGAAGGATCAGTAGAGGTTCAGGAAGGTCTGCAGGACCTTCACGGTGTCCCCATCGATCTCGTCGGAGCCGTTCTGGGTGGCGCCGATCTCGTGCTGCAGGCCGGCCACGGTGTTCTCGCCGATCTTGCCGTCCTGGTCGGTCTTGGCCCAGCCCTGGAGCGCGAGGGTGGTCTCCTCGTTCATGTCACCGGTCTGCTCCACGCCCAGCCAATCCTGGAGGGCGGTGATGGTGTTGGTGCCCATCTTGCCGTCGACATCGAGCGTGCCGGCCACGGAGAGATCCGCGGAGGCATGCGAGCCGGCGTCGGACTGCTTGGGAGCCTCGGCCTGAGCGGCGGGCTTCTCGGCCTGCTGCTTCTTCTCGGTCTCCTTGGTGAAGCCGTTGTCGTCGCAGTTGTCCGCGATGCCGTCGCCGTTGCAGCTCCAGTCGCCCTGCTTCTCGGCCGGAGCGGCGGGCTTCTGAGCCTTCTGCTTCGGAGCCTCCTGCTGCTTCGGGGCCTCCTGCTGCTTCTGCTCGGTCTGCTTCGGAGCCTGCTGCTTCTTCTCGGTCTCCTTGGTGAAGCCGTTGTCATCGCAGTTGTCCGCGATGCCGTCGCCGTTGCAGCTCCAGTCGCCCTGCTTCTCGGCGGGCTTGCGATCGTTGGAACGATCGGCCTTGCGCTCGGAGTCGCGGTTCGAGGTGGAGTCGGAGCTGCCGCTGTCCGCAGACGGGGCGTTGGAGGTGTCCGCGCCCCCCGTGAGGCTGACGCCGCAGGTGGGCCAGGCGCCCTTGCCCTGCGTGGCGAGCACCTTCTCGGCGATGGCGATCTGCTGGCTCTTCGAGGCCTGGTCGGCGGTCGAGGCGTACTGCGTGCCGCCGAAGCCCTCCCAGGTCGACTGGGAGAACTGCAGGCCGCCGTAGTAGCCGTTGCCGGTGTTGATCGACCAGTTGCCGCCGGACTCGCAGGCGGCGACGCTGTCCCAGCCGCCGGCAGCGTTCGCGGCGCCGCCGGTGGCGAGCATGCCGGTGGCGACGAGTGCGCCCCCGGCGAGGCCGACAGCCGTGCGGGTCATGCTGCGGCGGAGCGTGGCGGTCTTCGGGGTCCGAATGGCGTGTGTGTTGTGCGGGGACATAGACACGTCCTTTCACATATCTCGCGGGGGTCGCGCCTCCCGTGGATAGCACGGTCGTCGCGTCGCGTATCTCGCGTCTGCTGAACGATGGCCACCGTACGGGGGCGGTCCCCCCTCGAAGCAAGGGTGTCGGCCCGAACTGACCGAGCCTTTACATAGACCGGAAGCAGGGATGACCTTTCTTCGCTCGCTCGACTGATCCGCTGACCTGCGGCGATGATGCTCTTCCTGCACGTGGGAGCGGGGATGGGACCTGAGTCACCCGGTGTCTGGTAGGTCACGGGATGGTCACGACGATCGTGAGCCAGGCCTCGGAGGCGGGCCGGAACGGGCAGCGCGCGCGCAGGTGCCGGGCCCCGATGCCCCGGTCTCTTCGCTCCGACCTGCCCGGCAGGAATATCCTGGGCGCATGGAGCAGAACATCTTCGACGCCGCTGGCGGGATGGACGCCATGAGGAGCATCGCGAGGTGCTGGCACGATCTGGCGGTGACCGACCCGGTGGTGGCTCACGCGTTCTCCCACGGGTATGCCGCGGACCATGAGGAGCGGCTGGCGACCTACCTGGCCCAGGCGCTCGGAGGCCCCTCTGCCTACACCGAGTCCTACGGTGCGCCCGCACACATGGATCGCCTCCATGCGGGGAACGGCATCCACGAGGATTTCGACGAGGCGGGAATCGCCGTCTTCGCACGCGCCGTGGCCCAGGCAGGCATCCCCGACCCTGCGGCCACCGCGATCGTGGAGTACTGGACCTGGATGACCCGTGACGTTCTGAACCGGTATCCCGCTGCGTCGGTGGCCGTTCCCTCCGATGCTCCCGTCCACACCTGGACCTGGGACGGGCCGAGCGCGCCCGGCGACTGACCCCTTCCCCGCGCCCCGTATTCCGCACCCCGTCGGCCTGGGCCACCGCGTCCGGCTCCCTCTACGCTTCGTCCATGAGGCTCGCTCTGCTCGTCGTCGCCGTGGTGTCGTCCGTACATCTTGGCGCCCAGCTGCTCGGTGCGGTGATGATCTCGGGCGTCACGCAGGTCCTGCTGATGCCCGCCCTCGCCATGGTGCTCTGGACGGGCACGACGGCCCCGCGGGGCCGTCTGGTGGTCCTGACGCTGGGAGCTCTGGGTCTGTCCTGGGTGGGGGATGCCGTGCCCCGTCTCCTGCCGGAGAGCCAGTCCTTCGTCGGGATGCTGGCGGCTTTCCTGGTCGCGCACCTGCTGTATGCGGCGGCTTTCTGGCCCAGGCGCCACCGTTCGGTGCTCGCGCGGCCTTCGCTGCTGGTCCCGTATGTCGCCGCTGCCGTGCTGATCTGCGCGCTGTGTGCGGGGCAGGCTGGGCCGTTGCTGCCCGCGATCATCGTCTATGCGGCGGCGATCGTGATCATGGCCGTGCTCGCGACGGGCCTCGGCGCGCGCGCCGGCATCGGGGGCGCCGTCTTCGTCGTCTCCGATTCCCTGATCGCCCTGGACGCCTTCGGGGTGCTCACCCTGCCCGTCCAGGGGTTCTGGGTGATGAGCACCTACATGCTCGCCCAGCTGCTGCTGGTGCTCTCGGTGCGTCGCGTCGCCGCAGAGCCCCGTCCGACCCGGGTGGCACGCACCGGGTGAGTGCGCGGCTCCCTGGGGGACGAGGACGGCTCCCCACGGATGATCCGTGAGGAGCCGTCGAAGCCGTGCGGGGTCAGCTCACGCGCTCGGCGCGAGCCTGCTCGCGCTCAAGGCGCTTGGCCTTCTTGGTCGCGCGGACCCTCTCCTCCTCGGCGACGGTGATGACGTTGCCGTTGGGATCGGTCGCGACCGTGCCGTCCTCCCGGGTGACGAGCAGGCCGTCGGGCTGCTCATCGGACCGCTCTCCCCGCTCGTTGAAGCGCACCCGCTGCGCATGGACCGCGTGGGCGTCGGACAGCAGCTCTGTCACGTTGCGCTCAGAGACCACCAGGTCCTGGAACTTCGCAGGGAGCCCCTCGATGATCCGCTCGTGCTCGAGCATCCGCTCGTACATCTCATCGCGCCGGCTCTCGAAGCTCTCGTAGGTCATCTCCTGGTAGGCGACGGCCTCGCGATGCGCGTTGTTGACCGCGGCCTGCGCGCGTCCCTTGGGGGACACCAGGGAGATGAGGACGGTCACCGCGAGGGTCACGATGATGACGCTCAGGGAGAGGCCCGTGGTGACCTCGGGGACGTTCAGCGGCTCGCCGCCGTTGAGGAACGGGAGCTCGTTCTCGTGCAGGGCGTGCAGCACGAGCTTCACGCCGATGAAGCCGAGGATGATCGAGAGCCCGTAGGAGAGGTAGACGAGGCGGTCGAGCAGTCCGTCGATGAGGAAGTACAGCTGGCGCAGTCCGAGCAGCGAGAAGGCCGTCGCGGTGAACACGATGAAGGTGTTCTGGGTCAGGCCGAAGATCGCCGGGATCGAGTCCAGGGCGAACAGCAGGTCGGTGCCGCCGATGGCGATCATGACCAGCAGCATCGGCGTGAGGACGCGCTTGCCGTTCTCGATCGTGAAGAGCCTGTCGCCGTCGAAGTCATCGCTCGCCGGAAGGACCGCCTTGATCAGGCGCACGAAGAGGCTGTCCTTCTTCTCCTTCTCCGGATCGTCGGGCTTGAGCTCGCCGAGGATCATCTTCACCGCGGTGTACAGCAGGATCGCGCCGAAGATGTAGAAGGCGAAGGAGAGGCGATCGATCGCGACCGCACCGATCGCGATCATGCCCGAGCGGGCGATGATCGCGAAGGTGATTCCGAACAGCAACACCTTCTGCTGGTCCTCGCGCGGCACGGCGAAGGCGCCGATGATCACGAGGAACACGAAGAGGTTGTCGATCGAGAGGGCCTTCTCGGTGACATACCCGGCGAAGTACTCGGTGCCCATGTCGGCGCCGCCGAACACCAGCACGGCCGCGCCGAACAGCAGGGCGATGCCGACGTAGACCCCCGACCAGACCGCGGCCTCGCGGATCGTGGGGATGTGCGCCTTGCGCACATGGAAGATGTAGTCGAAAGCCAGGAGGCCGACGATCAGGATGATCGTCAGGATCCAGACGAGAGGTGGTACGGACATGAAGCTGCCTTCCGGGTCGTGTGACTGACCCGGGTCTCTCCACCCGTCGAGGTTCTCGACGGGCCGCTGCGCCCGGAGTGCCTGTGGAGGCCCTCGTGATGACGTGCGCTGCGTGGCGGATACTCCCCCGTTGCCTAGTTGAAGTTTACAGAGATATCTGAGGAAAGCCCGAGAATCCTGGGGGAGGAGCGTTCAGGCTCACCCCCGGATCCTCGGACTCTCCTGTGTCGTGCCGTCCTGCAGTGCAGTGCACTGACGTGCAGTGCACTGACGTGCAGTGCACCGACGTGCAGCGCACTGCAGCGGCGCGGTGCTGGCCTCAGCGTTCCTCGCGCTTCTCGACCTCGACCTCCAGCTCGGCCTTGTCCATCGACGACCGGCCCTCGACGCCGTGACGCTTGGCGTCCTGGTAGAGCTGGTCCTTGGTGCGGCCCTGCGGTCCCGAGTGGGAGTGCTCTCCGCCGCGCTCGGCCGGGGACTTGTCCTCGGTCGACGTGCGGCTGGCCTCTTCGGACTCGCCCTCCTGGGCGCGGGTCTTGTTCACAGTGCGGGCCGCGATCTCCTCGGCCTCCGCCTCCGAGCGGCCCTTGTCCTCCAGGCCCTCCTTGACGTGCTCGTACTGGCGTTCCCGCTTGTCGTTCCATGCGTCGGGCATCATCTGCTCCTTGTCGCCGGGTGCTCCGTGGGTCGGGTGCTCCGGGGGTGGGGTGGTTGCGGGGCCTATCAGGCGCCTCGTGCCACCCTCATTCCCGCCGGGAGTCTCCGGTCATGCTGCCGATGCTGTTGGACGGGGTGCTGCCGTCGCGCCAGCGCAGCAGGGCGCCGACGCCTTCGGGGATCCCCTCGGCATCCTCCGGGAGAGCGGCGACCGCAGCGTCGGTGAGCAGTGCTGTGCGCAGCAGAACCTCGATGCTCGGGGGAGCGTGCCCGCTGACGAACACGAGCTCATCGACCTGCCCGCGGTCCAGCGCCTGGGCCACCTCGTCAGATCCACCGACGGAGGCGCCATCACGGGCCTGGCTCTCGCGGAAGCGGTCCGCGAGGTCCTGCAGGCGGGTGGCGACGAACTCCTCGGCGGTGCGCACCAGCTCTGTGCGGAACGGTCCCTGGTCGAAGGCGACGCCTCGGGTTCCGCCCTGGACCTCGATCACACGGTCGCGGGTCTCGCGACCCAGGGCGTCCTTGAGCAGACCCATGGCGCGCACGTCTCCGCTCAGCATCAGCATGTCGGGGCAGCGCTCGCGCACGATGCGCTCAACCGTCGCGGCGACGGCCTCCGCATTGCGTTCCCACGAGTCCTCGACCCGTGCCTCGATGCTGCTGCCCCGCCAGCCGTGCTGGGCTCCGCCCGGGCGTGCCTTGTGCAGTTCGTCGTGGCCGCCCTCGACGTGGGCATCCGCGCCCAGATCGTTGGGGCCACGGGCGATCGACGGGTTCTCGGGGGCGCGCAGATGCAGGTCCGCGCCGGCGCGGTCCACGACGACGAGCAGCTGGCTGACCGCATACGGGGTGAGCTGCAGCAGCGGGAGCAGCTGGGGATGGTCGCCGCGGTGAGCCGATTCCTGCAGAGGCGGGACCGGCAGCACCCGGTCCACGAGGATCTCGGTGTCCGTCGCGAGGATCGTGCGGCCGTTCCTCCCACCGATCGGGGAGGGACTCAGCACCGTCTCCTCGATCTGTTCCAGGAGATCCGCGGGCGCGCCGTCGGCCGAGAGGCCGGAACGCATCCGGGCCCACCGTGCCTCCAGCTCGCCGGCGGCGTGCGGATCCGTCCGGGTCGTGTCCAGGTGGACCGAGGTGATCGGACCGGTGGTTTCGAGGGCCGGCTTCAGCCAGGGCAGTTTCACGAATGACCTCCTGCGTGCTCGACGTGCGGCGGGACCGAGCTCCCAGCTCGGCCTCAGTGCACCGCGTGGGTCAGCTCACCTTTCCACGCGGACGGGGCCGCCGCAAGGAAATGGCGGAACAGGTGAGGTGCAGGCGGCGTTCTCCCGTCCGAGCCCCTCAGGTGTTCCGTACCTCCTCGCGCAGCAGCCCACCCAGGTAGCGGGCGATCTGTCGGGCCGCGGGGAGCTCGAGCCCCTCTTCGACCTCGGGGTTGTAGTTGGTGTTGGTGTTGATGTCGTACGTGACGGTGCGACCATCGACCGTGGTCATGAACTCGATGCCGGCGATCTCGATGCCGAGGTCCGCGAGCAGCGAGCGGTACCGGCGGATCAGCGGGTCCTCGCCCGTGATCTCGGGCCGGATCCGGAACATCGGCTCGGGGGCTGCGCCGGAGCGCGCCCCGTCATCGGCGCCTGCGCTGGTGCCCGGCAGTGCGCAGGCTTCGGCCGGGCACAGCTCGAAGCCGCCGGCGGAGGTGTCCACACGCACCGCATACACGAACTCGCCGCCCACGAACTCCGCACGAGTGACGGACGGCTCGGTGGCGACCAGGAGCTCCTGGAGCAGGGTGATCCCGTCGGCCGCCTCCTCGAAGTCGTCACCGCGCACGTAGGCGTCGAAGGACTCGTGGTCGTCGAAGCGGCGCACCCCGAGTCCCTTGCCGCCCTGGTTGTGCTTGGTGATGAAGGGGGCCTCGATGCCCTTCGCCGAGTCGATGAGGCCGTCGCGCCCGAAGACCGCCACGGTGCGCGGCACATCGAACCCTGCCCGACGCAGGGCCGCGTGCTGGATGACCTTGCTGACCTCGAGGTCGGCGACGTGCTGGCCGCCCACGACGCGTCGGCCCCAGGAGGCGGCCCACGCGGTGATCGAGCGTGCTGCGTCCTTCGCGAGGGGAGCGTCCCGGGTGTGCGAGGAGGCGCTGAGCCGGGACCAGATCACGCCCGCCGGCGGCTCGGCATCGAGATCCAGGGTGCCGGTGCCGAGCGGCCACTCCACGAGCGGGACACCCTCGGCCTCGAAGGCGCGTCGGAACGGCGGGATCCACTCCGGGTTGTCATGCAGGACGTGCACGGCAGGGGTGTCGTGCGGGGCAGTGATAGACATCAGTTTTCCTTGGATCCGCAATAAGTGGGCCTGTCAGTCTAGTCGCCTGCGGAGTCGATCGACGGAAGAGGGGCGGCGGAGGCCCGGACGCGCCGGGGTGTCGGGCCGTCCGCCGTCGGGATGCGGCAGATCCTCAGACGCCGACGCCGGAGAAAGCGCCCCGGAAGCGCGCTGCGGGGTGCGCCGCGGGCAGCGTGTCCGTGCCGGTGAGCTGGCTGCGCAGGGTGCCTCCCTGCTCCGGCAGGCGCCCGCGCTCCCGGAGGATCGGCGAGACCAGCTCGGCGAAGTCCGAGACCGTGTCATAGGAGTGGTACTGGCGCAGGTTGATGCCGTCGATCCCGTCGACGTCGAGCCAGTGCTCGATCGCATCGGCCACCACCTCCGGCGTCCCCGCCACGAAGAAGCGGTCCTGCCAGGCCTCGTCGACGGCGTCGAGGAGCTCTCCGATGGTGGATGCCCCGCCCTTGCGGCCCACCGGGGTGTCGGCGGGCAGGCCCTCGATCTCGAGCGCCTCGGCGATCGTGCGCTCCCGCGGATGGTCCAGGGCGCGGATCGGCACCGACTGGTGCACCAGCATCCCCTCGGTGGAGCGGTGCTCCTGGTACTGCGCGAGCTTCGCGTCGACCTCGGCCTGGGTGCGTCCCGTGATCACGGCGGCCTGCACGACGAACTTCGGATCGGACGGATCGCGGCCGGCCTCCTCCGCGGCCGCCCGTACGGCGGGGACGGTCCTCTCCAGCAGCGGGCCGTGGGTGAAGACGACCTCGGCGTTCTGCCCCGCCCGGATCGCGCCGGCGGGCGACGCCGTGGCGAGGATCAGGGTGGGGGTGCGCTGCGGGGAGGGCTCGGAGAGGTGAGGGCCGGCGACCGAGAAGTTCGGCCCCGCGTGGTCGATGCGATGCACCTTCGAGGGGTCGGCGTAGATGCTGTTCTCCGCGTCGCGCACCACGGCGCCGTCGTCCCAGGAGCCCTCCCACAGCTTGTAGAGGACCTCGAGGTACTCATCGGCGATCTCATAGCGCTGGTCGTGCTCGATCTCCTCGGCGAGCCCGAAGTTCCGGGCGGCATTGGGGAGATAGGAGGTGACGATGTTCCACCCCACGCGGCCTCCGGTGAGGTGGTCGAGCGTGGACATCCGCCTCGCGAAGGAGAAGGGCGGTTCATAGCTGGTGGAGAAGGTGATCCCGAAGCCGAGGCGCTCGGTGACCGCGGCCATCGCCGGGACCACCATCATCGGATCGTTGTTGGGGATCTGCAGGCCTTCCCGCAGAGCGGTCTCCGCGGAGCCCCCGTACACGTCATAGGCGCCCACGACGTCGGCCAGGAAGATCGCGGTGAACCCGCCCTCCTCCGCACGGCGCGCGAGCTCGGTCCAATAGGCCACGTCGGTGTAGCGGTGCCGGTTGTTCCCGGGCAGCCGCCAGAGGCCATGGGTGATGTGGCCGACGCAGTTCATCTCGAACAGGTTGAGGATCAGCGGTTTGGGGGCCACGGGAACTCCGATCGTGGGGGCGGTGATGGCACTGCGCACGATCCGTGCTCGGGGCGCTGTCGCGCATCTCCTGTGAACCACCGTGACGCCCCGCTGTCGTGCGGTCCATGCCGCCGACCCGCACGTTCGCGAGCCGTCACAAAACTTTCACCCCTCCTTATCTGACCTTATGTTCCGTGGTGACCCATCGACCGAGGAGACGACCGTGCGACGACGATCCCTGGCAGCTGCTGCCGCCACCGCCTGCGCGAGCATGCTGCTGGCCGGCTGTGGAACGGCCGACCCCGCGGCCGCGCTGCCGGCCGGGACGAAGGAGGGCGGGGAGCTGGTCTACGCCACCGACCGCGAACCGACCTGCCTGGACCCCCACAACACCGGGGACATGCCGCAGACGTACATCGCCCGCCAGTACCTCGACTCGCTGGTCTCGATGCAGGAGGACGGCTCGGTGGTGCCCTGGCTCGCGGACTCCTGGGAGATCTCCGCGGACGGGCTCACCTACGACTTCACCCTCAAGGAGGGCGTCGAGTTCACGGACGGGGAGCCCTTCGACGCCTCTGCGGTGGTCGCGAACTTCGAACAGATCATGGATCCCGCGACCCAGTCGTCCACCGATCTGCTGTACCTCTCGCCCTACTTCGACTCCGCCGAAGCCGTCTCGGAGCACGTGGTGCGGATCCACCTCAAGCGACCCTACTCACCGCTTCTCACCGTCCTCTCCCAGGCGTTCTTCGGGATGGAGTCCCCGACGGCGATGGCGCGGGGCCTCGAGGAGAACTGCCAGTCCCCGGTCGGGACCGGCCCGTTCATCGTCACCGAGTGGAAGCGCGGACGGGAGGTCGTGATGGTCCGCAACGAGCACTACACCTCCGCCCCGGCCGACGCGAAGCACCAGGGCCCCGCCTATCTGGAGAAGCTCACCTGGCGGTTCCTCAAGGACAACACCGCACGGTTCGGTGCGCTGCAGTCCGGCCGGGCCCACGCGATCTTCAACGTGCCGCCCGAATCGGTGCCCGCCGCGACGGCGGATCCCACGATCAGCACCGAAGATTTCGTCCACTCCGGAGTGCCGTTCTCCCTCGACCTCAACACCACCGGCCCGGCGCTGTCCGACATCCGCGTGCGCCGGGCCATCGTGCACGCCTCCGACGCGCCGGGCATCGTCGAGAGCGCCTATGCGGGCGTGTTCCCGTACGAGGGGAACTCGATCTCCACGGGCACCCCCGCGTACGACGAGCGGTTCCACGAGCCCTACCCCTACGACGAGGCCGCTGCCGAGGCTCTGCTGGACGAGGCAGGCTGGACCGGCCGTGACGACGAGGGGTACCGCACGAAGGACGGACAGACCCTGTCGCTGCGGTTCCCCTACAACTCCGACCCCGGCGAGACCCCGCCGGCGGACCTCACCATCTACCAGAACTTCCAGGCCATGCAGAAGCGCGTCGGGGTGAAGGTCGAGCTCGTCCCCACCGATGCCTCCACCATGACGGCGCTCAAGAAGGATCCGACGCAGTACGACATCCAGGGCCGCTACTGGAACAGCCCCACCCCCAACGTCATGTACATCAAGTACTCCCAGGAGACCCTCGATCTCGGCAACGGCCAGAACGTGTCCCGGGCCTCGGACGAGGAGCTCGACGCGACGTTGCTCGAGGCCGCCGCCACCACGGACCCGGACCAGCAGGACGCCCTCTACTCGGCGGCCCAGGAGCGCCTGACCGCCCAGGCCTGGCACATCCCGCTGTACCCGGTCCAGACCCGCCTGGCCACGCGATCCGACCTCGTCGAGGACATCTGGATCGAACCGAGCGAGGGCGAGCCCGTCCTCCACGACGCCTATCTGCTCCGCGAAGGGCTCTGAGATGACTGTGAAGACTCTCGACAGCGCGCCGGACCCGACCGCGGTCGGGGCGGTCCCTGCGGCCACCCCCGGGACTGCCCACGGGGCGGCCCCCGAGGTGATCCCTCCCAGCGGCTCCCTCCAGCCCTCACCCGCCCGGTGGCGGGCTCTGGCCCGCCGTGCCGCCGCTCAGCTGGGCTCGGCGATCCTCCTGCTGTGGGCGGTCGCGACGATCGTGTTCTTCCTCCAGCACATGGTCCCCGGCGATCCCGCGCTCGCCATCCTCGGCGGGGCCTCGGCGAACCCTCCGCAGGAGACGGTCCAGGCGGTCCGTGAGCAGTACGGCTTCGACCAGCCGATCCTCGTGCAGTACGTCGCCTTCCTGGGCGGCCTGCTGCACCTCGACATCGGCGAGTCCTACACGATGAAGGAGTCGGTGCTCGCCGTGATCGGCGAGCAGATCGTCCCCACTCTCCAGCTCACCGCCACCGCGCTGCTGATCGCCTGGGGGATCGCCCTGGCGCTGACGCTGGCCAGCGCGGGCCGCTCGGGCCTCGTGGGCAGGATCGGCTCGGCGATCGAGGTCGTCTTCGCGGCGCTGCCCCACTTCTGGCTGGGCGTCGTGCTCCTCGTGGTCTTCGCCGTGGTGCTGCAGTGGCTGCCGGTCGTGGACGGCGGACCGCTCGGCCTGATCCTCCCGTCGCTGACCCTCGGCATCCCGCTGGGCGGGTTCCTCGCCCAGGTCACGCGCGACGAGTTCGATGCCGCGCTGCGCGAGCCCTTCGTGCTCTCGGCCCGCTCCCGGGGCGCGACGCTGCACGACGTGCGGTGGCGCCATGTCCTGCGGCACGCGGCCCTGCCCGGCATCGCGCTGTCGGGATGGGGGCTCGGATCGCTGATCTCCGGCGCCGTCGTCGTCGAGGTGATCTTCTCCCGGCAGGGCATCGGCCAGGTGCTGGTCAGCGCGGTCACCGCGCAGGACCTACCGCTCGTGGTCGGGGTGACGTTCGTGGTCGCCCTGGTCTACGTGGTCGCCAACCTCCTCACGGATCTCGCCTATGTCGCAGTCGACCCCCGGCTGCGCACCTCGATCGGACGTGCCTCATGACGCTGCTCGCTCCAGCTCCCGACACCGCCCTCGCCGCGGAAGCCCCGCGTCCGCCGTCCCGGGCGGCGCGTCGCGGTCCGCTGCGCCGTCCCGGCGTCCTGCTGGCCGGTGGCGTCGTCGGCCTCGTTGTGCTCGCCGCGCTGGCCCCGGGACTGCTGGCGCACCAGGATCCGCTCGAGATCGACCTCGCCGCGAGCTTCGACGCCCCGAGCCTCCAGCATCCCTTCGGCACCGATCAGTCCGGCCGCGACGTGTACAGCAGGGTCGTCCATGGCGCGGGTCAGTCGCTGACCATCGGACTGGGCGCCACGGCGATCGGGCTGCTGGGAGCGCTCGCCCTCGGCCTCACCGGCGGTCTCGGCGGACGATTCGCCGATGTGGCCGTGACCCGCGTGATCGAGGTGCTCTATGCCTTCCCCGGCATCCTGCTCGCCCTGATCCTCATCGCCGTCTACGGCAACAGCGCCCTCACGCAGATGGTCGCGGTCGGGGTGGCCTCCATGCCGGGCTACGCCCGGATGGTGCGCGGTCAGGTGCTGTCGGTGAAGGGCTCCCTCTACGTCGAGGCGGCCCGCTCCCTCGGCCATTCACCGCTGAGGATCCTGCTGCGCACGATCCTCCCCAACACGTTCCGCCCCCTGACCGTGCTCATCACGCTGGGCATCGGCCAGGCCATCGTCTGGGCCGCAGCCCTCGGCTTCCTGGGCATGGGCGTCCAGCCGCCCACCGCCGAATGGGGCGCGATGCTCAACGCCGGCCGCAACTACATCCAGCAGGCCTGGTGGATGGACTTCTTCCCCGGCATCACCATCGTCCTGTTCACCCTGTCGCTGACCGTGATCGGTCGTCACCTCCAGCGCGCCACCGATTCCGGAGCTGCCCGATGACCCCGCCGACCTCCCCGACCCCGCTGATCACCGCCGAGAACCTGGCGATCGCCTTCGACGGCACGCCCGTCGTCCACGACGTCTCCTTCACCCTGCGTGCCGGCAGCTGCCTGGGGATCGTGGGCGAATCGGGCTCCGGGAAGTCGGTCACCGCCCGCAGCCTGCTGGGTCTGAACAGCTCGAACGCCACGGTCACCGGGACCAGGCTCGAGGTCGGCGACGATCCACTGACCGCGACTGATCTGCTGACCGCCACAGAGGAGCAGTTCCGCCGCCTGCGCGGGAGCCGGATCGGCTACGTCCTCCAGGACGCCCTGGTCTCGCTGGACCCCATCCGCACGGTGGGCGCCGAGATCGCGGAGCCGCTGCGGCTGCACGGCGTGCCGCGCGCCGAGCGGCCGGAGAGGGTCCGCGAGCTCCTCGCCGCGGCGGGCGTCCCCGAGCCGGAGCTGCGCGCGCGGCAGCTGCCCGGCGAGCTCTCCGGCGGGCTCCGCCAGCGCGCGCTGATCGCCGCCGCGCTCGCCCTGGACCCGGAGATCCTCCTCGCCGACGAGCCCACCACGGCGCTCGACGTCACCGTGCAGGCCGAGATCCTCGCGCTGCTCGAGGACAACCTCTCCGAGGGCAGGGCGATCATCCTGATCAGCCACGATCTCGCGGTCGTGGAGCGCCTGGCCGATCATGTCCTGGTCATGAGGGAGGGTCGGGTCGTCGAGCAGGGACCCACCCGTGAGGTCCTCACCCGCCCGCAGCATCCCTACACCCAGCGGCTGATCGCCGCCGTGCCCTCGGCGCACTCGCGCGGGGAGCGGCTGTCCGCTGCGCCGCCCCAGCAGATCCTGCCGGACCGCACCTCGCAGTCCGAGCGCCCCGTCGACGTCGGCCCCGTGCTGTCCGTCCAAGGGGTCTCCAAGAGTTATCGGGGGCCCGACGGCCGCGATCGCACGGTGGTCGACGACGTCTCCTTCGACCTCCACGCGGGGGAGACCCTGGGCATCGTCGGCGAATCAGGGTCCGGGAAGTCGACCACCGCCTGGATGTCCCTGGCCCTGACCCGGCCGACGACCGGCACGGTCCTGCTGGACGGCCTGCCCTGGTCCGAGCTCCCGGAGCGCACACGCCGCGCGCGTCGGCGGGGGATCTCCGTCGTCCATCAGGACTCGCTCGGCTCCTTCGACCCGCGGTGGACCGCCGGCCGGATCATCGCCGACGCCCTGCCCGCGGACGTCCCCCGCAGCGACCGCGCACGACGGGTCGGGGAGCTGCTGGACTCCGTCGGCCTCGCCCCCGAGCACGCCGCACGCCACCCCCTGTCCCTCTCGGGAGGGCAGCGGCAGCGGGTGTCCATCGCCCGCGCGCTCGCCACCGATCCCGAGATCCTCGTCCTCGATGAGCCCGTCTCGGCCCTCGACGTGTCGATCCAGGCGCAGGTCCTGGATCTGCTCGGCGACCTCCAGCAGGCACTGGGCACCGCCTACCTGTTCATCTCCCACGACCTCGGCGTCATCCACCACATCAGCGACCGCGTGCTCGTCATGCAGGGCGGCCGCATCGTGGAATCCGGGTCCGCCGACGAGGTCTTCTTCACCCCTCAGCACGACTACACCCGGCAGCTCGTCGACGCGCTGCCCCGCCCCCGACTCGAGGAGTCCGCATGACCGCCACCACCACTCGACCCGCACCCACCTACACCGAGCTGCGGGAGCGCTTCGCCCCCGTTCTCTCCCAGATCGCCGAGGGGGCGGCTGAGAGGGATCGTGATCGACGGCTGCCGCACGCCGAGGTGCGAGCGCTCGCCGAGGTGGGTTTCACCGCCGTCACCGTGCCCACGGCACACGGCGGCTCCGGCGCGGACATCGAGACCTTCTTCCGGCTGCTCATCGATCTCGGCGAGGCGGACTCCAACCTCCCGCAGCTGCTGCGAGCACACTTCGCCTTCGTCAACGACTTCCTGATCGGCAGCGAGGAGGGCGACCCCGGCGCCTGGTTCTCGGAGATCGTGCAGGGCGCGGTCTTCGGCAACGCCAGCCATGAGCGCAGCACCGCGACCGTCGGCGACCTCGCGACCACCGTGACCCCTGCGGCCGACGGATTCCGTCTCTCGGGGGAGAAGCACTACTCCACCGGCTCGATCTTCGCCGACTGGATCAACGTCTCGGCCCGCACCCCGGAGGGCCGGCGCGCCCGCGTCACCGTGGGGATCGCCGACGCCGGCGTCGACGTGCGCGACGACTGGGACGGCTTCGGCCAGACCCTCACCGGCAGCGGATCCACCCTGTTCACCGAGGTCCACGTGCCGACCGACCGGGTGCGGGTGCTCGAGAGCCGCGGGGACGGGGCCACCACCACGCAGACCTCCTTCCTGCAGCTGGTGCTCCTGGCCTCCCTGGTGGGCGCCGGCCGTGCCGCGCTCCGTGAGGGGATCGAGTTCGTGCGCTCACGCACCCGGGTCTACTCGCAGGGCAGCGGAACAACCGCGGCGACCGACCCGCTCGTGCAGCAGGTGGTGGGTCGGCTGTCCGCGCAGGTGGCGTCGGCCTAGGATGCGGTGCTCGCCGCCGCGCGGGCGCTCGCCCTCGCACAGGAGTCCGTCGGCGCACCGACCCCCGAGCACCTCACCGATGCCTCCGAGCTGCGCACCGTCCAGGCCCAGATCAGCGCGGTCGCAGACGTGCTCTCGGTGACCACGGAGCTGTTCGAGGTCGGCGGGGCATCGGCGACCTCACGGGGACGAGCGCTGGACCGTCACTGGCGCAACGCCCGCACCCTGGCCTCGCACAACCCGGTCATCTATCAGGAGCGTGCCATCGGGGACCGGCTGCTGAACGGAACCGATCTGCTCTACTTCTGGTCCACCGGGGAGAAGCGTTCTTCCGATCAGGAGAAGGGCCAGCAGTAGCTCTCGCTGACGGCGGCCGGCCGTGGGTCAGAACGTGAAGTTCCGGAACAGCAGCAGCGCGAGACCGAGGCCCACGAGGAGGTTGACCACGGTCGCCGCCGCGAAGACGACCACGGGCTTCCAGCCGGCCTCCTTGGCGCTGGAGATGTTGAACTCCAGCCCGATGGATACGAAGGCGAGGGTCAGGGCCCAGGTCTGCAGCTCCTTGGCGGCGTCGAGCCGCGGCTCGAGCACGTCGGCCGGGAGTGACTGAGCGAGCACTGTGGCGATCACCGAGGCGAGCAGGAACCCGAGCACGAACTTCGGGAAGCGACCCCACAGCATGCCGAGGGAACGGCGGCCGGCAACGGGCGCGGCGGGGGAGGAGCTGGCAGATGCCGAGCCCGCAGGGATCGAGCCAGTGGCGACCGCGCCGGCAGTGTCGGCGTCGGCCGGGGCGGCGCGGAACGCGAAGAACAGGGTCAGCAGCACGGCGACCACACCCAGGAGCGCATTCTGCGTGACCTTCACGATCGAGGCGATCTGCAGGGGCTGCTCACCGGCCATCGCACCGGCCGCGGTGACCGCCGCCGTGGTGTCGATGTTCCCTCCGATCCAGGCTCCGGTGACCGCCGGGGACAGGCCCATCACTCCCGCGAGCCACGGCAGCAGGAAGATCGAGGGCACCGCGAACACGATCACGAGGGTGGCGGTGAAAGCGAGCTGCTCCTTCTTGGCCTGCACGGCGCCGGCGGCCGCGACGGCCGCCGAGACCCCGCAGACCGACAGGGCGGTTGCGAGTAGGGCCCGCAGCTTGTCATCGATCCCGAGCAGCCCGGCGAACCACCAGGTGAACAGGAAGACGATCGTGATCAGGGCGACCGCCTGCAGCACCGCGGGGCCGGCGGCCCGGACCACCACCGCGAAGTTGATGGTGGCCCCGAGCAGGACCAGCCCGATCTTGATGAAGAGCTCGGTGCGGAAGGCGGCGGTCATCCTGGCGCGCACGCCCGTCAGCGAGAGCACCGCGTTGCCGAGGAAGCCGAGCGCGATCGCGTAGACCGGGAACTCCACGGACTTCGCGATGCGGCCCATCCCGGTGCCCTCGGTCACCGCCGGGACGAGGTCGGTCAGCACTTTCACCACGGCCGCCAGGGCGAGCACGACGAGCAGACCGAGCACGGTCCACAGCGCGGAGGCGCGGCGCGGTGCCTCGGGGTCTCCCTCGCCCGCGGAGGACTGCTCGGGGACGCGGCGATCGACGAGCGGGGTCCCCGCGGCGTCGACGGGTTCGTCCCTCACCTGGGGATCGACGGTGCTCACGGGATCAGCTCCGGGGAGATCAGGCCGAGCAGGCAGACGGCGAAGATCAGCAGGCCCAGGATCGTCGCGATCCAGTCCTCGCTCAGAGAGAACCGCTTGTGGTCATCGGGATACTCAGGTCGCTCATCGGTGCTGGCCACCGCTGTCTCCTCCGGTTGGGGACGGGATCTGCACCCTGGCGATCATGCCGAGAGGTGCAAAGTTCTGCTAGGCACCCTAGGTGAGGACCATCGCCCTGTCCCCGTGTCCGTTCACAGTTCGCCGTCTGTGCATCGAGCCCGCAGGCGGGAGCCATGCACCGGTCAGCTGATGTTCTCCTGGGCCAGGCCGGCATCGCGCGCGACGTCGCGCCAGGTCTCGGCGAGGGAGTCGACCGTCGCATGGGCGTTGAGGCCGCTGGGCTGGTGCATCACCCACAGGGTGACCTCCGTGGGCCAGCCCGGGACCAGCTCCGGGTCCTGCCGACCCATCCGGGCGTGGGGCAGGCCGAACGCGGTGCGGAACGCGGTGATGCCGGCGACTGCGACCGCATGTGGCCGCAGGGACTCCGCGCGGGCGGCCAGCTCGCGGCCGCCGACGCGCAGCTCCTCCCGGCTGAGCTCGTCCGCGCGAGCCGTCGCGCGCGCCACGAGGTTGGTCATGCCGATGCCTCGTGCGCGCAGCTCGCGCTCGTCCTGCTCCGCCAGCCCGCGCGAGGCATCGACGAGGCGGGAGGTGAGCCCCGCGCGGTGCAGGGAAGGCCAGAACCTGTTGCCGGGCCGGGCGAAGGGCGCGTTGACCGCGGCGGTCCACAGGCCAGGGTTGATCCCCACGATCAGCAGTCGCAGGCGCTCCCCGTGCTCGGGGTCCGGCATCACGTCCTCGAGCACGGATCCGTCCGAGCCGGCGAAGGCGGCCAGATCGTCACGGGTGGGCCTGCGCCCGTCGAGGGGAGAGACGCGGCGGATGCTCATGCGGGCACTGTAACCGGGGCCGTCCACGCGCGGCCTGCGCGTACTGTGATCGCATGCGTCCTTCAGAGGCAGGTCGTCTCCACGTCATCGCCGGGCCGATGTTCGCCGGCAAGACCGAGGAGCTGCTGCGTCGTGTGCATCGCGCCGAGCTCGCCGGGCTCCGGGTCGAGGTGTTCGGCCACCGGCTCGATGACCGCGGCGGGCAGGACAGGCTCAGCACCCATATCGGCCGCACGGTGCCTGCGAGGATGCTCCAGAACGCCCAGGAGCTGCGCGATGCGGTCACGGGGGAGCGCCCGGATCTGGTGGCGATCGATGAGGCCCAGTTCTTCGGCCCGAGCATCGTCGAGGCCGTCGAGGAGATCCTCGTGGCCGGGATCCTGGTGGAGGTCGCCGGTCTGTGCGTCACCTATGACGGCGGCCCCTTCGAGCCGATCCCCTCCCTGATGGCGCAGGCGGAGGAGGTCGTGAAGCTGACCGCGGTATGCACCGTGTGCGGCGCCGACGCCGCCTTCCACATCCGTCTGCTCGACTCCGACGCCGACGCGCTGCAGGCGACGGCCGAGCAGATCGGCGGCACGGAGCTGTACCAGGCCCGCTGCCGAGCACATCGCTGACCCTGTGCGGTGTGCGGTGTGCGGTGTGCGGTGTGCGATGAGCCGCGACGCGCGCGGCGGCACTCCGATCAGGTGATCGGTTCGCTGCCCGGCTCGACGGTCTCGACGAGGTCGAGGTCCCACTGGCCGTCGATGCGGCGCACGTAGAAGCGCGCGTCCACGGATTCCGACTGACCGTCCGCGGTGAACGTCTCGGTGACCTCGAAGATCGCGTAGCCCTGACGGTTGGTGCGATCGGTGACCTCGTAGTCCACGCCCGAGACCCCGGCGATGTTCTCATCGAACACGGCGCAGGAGGTCAGACCGGTCGCCTGCTGGAACTCGTCGGTGGTCGACTCCATGAACAGCTCGCAGTCGGCGGACTGCAGCGAGGAGTAGAAGTCATCGAGGGTGTCCTCGGGATTGCCGCGGTCCAGGATCCGCCACCCGATGAATATCGCGAGCGCCGCGACCAGCAGCAGACCGAGCAGGGCCACTCCGCCCACCACGAGCCAATGCCAGGTAGGCCGCTTCGGCCGATCGGTCGGAGCCTTCTGCGGCATGTTCGGTGATGCCTGGGCGTACGCCATGTTGTTCCCCCGAGTGCTTGCGTCGTCGTCCCTCCAGTATTCCGCATCGGGACGCCGCCCCGTGCCTCCCCCGATGGGGAGAGGTGCCCATAGCGCCGCAGCCCTGTGCCTCCCGTGATGAGGAGAGGGCCCATAGCGCCGGAGCCCTATGGCTCCCGTGATGAGGAGAGGTACTCGTCGCCCCGCCGCCGGGCGCCTCCTTCCCGAGGTGGGGAAGGCGTATCCAGGGGCGTGAGGTGATGAGGGAGGCCGTATATGGCGGAGCCTGCACACCTGGTGCCTGTGGATATAGGTGGAGGGGGCGGACCACGAAGCCTGCGCAATCGGGTGCCCAGGGGGCAGGTCCTGCCGCGCCGCGCCGGACGGGACCTGCCTCGAGCCCGCCGTGGTCGTTAACCTTGAGCGCATGATCGTCACCGCAGACCCGGGACCCGTCGGCTCGCCCACCAGCAAGGACGCCGCAGGCTTCCTCGCGACCTCCGCACTGCGCTACGAAGCCGGCGCCGCAGAGAGCTCCGAGACGACGCTGCCGGTGCTGGAGGGCCTGGCCTCCGTGGTGGGTCGCACCATCGAGCGCGGCGATGTGCTGCGGTTCTACGTGTATCCGCAGCTGGATGCGGAGCTGACCTGGGGCGCCACGCACGTCTCGATCGATCTCGTGTTCAAGGACGGCTCGCGCCTCTCCGAGCTCGACCCGCGCGATCAGTACGGGACCCCGGCCACCGCCGCCGGGATCGGCGAGGGGAAGATCCTGTACGCCGACCAATGGAACGACGTGCAGGTCGCGCTCGACACCGCCGTCGGCCGCACCATCGCCGAGGTGCTGCTGATGGCCGCGATCCCGGATGGTGACGACGACGAACAGCCCGAGGGTGCTCCCGCCGCGGATCCGGCACCCGCTGGTCCAGAAGTGAGCATGCTGGACGTCGACCTGGAGCGGAGCGACCTGTCGGGGACGGTCCTGGCACAGGCCGATCCGTCCCTCGGGGCATCGCAGATCGCGTCCTGGGACCTCGGTGACGAGAGCGATCTCGAGGACGATCCCGTGGAGGAGCAGGCCCCGGCGGACGACGCCGGCCTGACCACGAGGGGTGTCGCCGTCATCTCTGCGACAGATGAGGGTGCCACGGCGCACGATGGGCCGACGACACCGACAGCACCGGCGGCGGCAGATGCCGCCACGGGAGCGGTCGACGACGCCGCCCCGATCGAGCCCGCCACCCCGATTGAGCCCGCCGCCCCGATCGAGCCCGCCGCCCCGATCGAGCCCGCCGCGCCCGTGGAGCTCATCGGCTGGATCGACGGCCCCTACGTCGGCCCCCTTCCCGCGGACCCGCCCCGCGAGGACTACGTGGCCTGGGTGGACACCCGGCGCGGCACCTACGCCTCCGGCGACTTCTCCCGCGGCAACAACCTTCCGCTGACCGCCGTGCCCAACGGCTTCGCGTTCTTCACCCCGGTGACCGATGCGCGCACCCGGCGCTGGCTGTACGAGTACCACCGGCGCAACGGTGAGGACAACCGTCCCCGCCTGCAGGGACTGGCGATCTCCCACCAGCCCAGCCCCTGGATGGGGGACCGCAATCAGTTCGTGCTCATGCCGATGCAGGGAGATTCGCCCGTCGCCACCCCGGCCGCCCGCGCTCTGGGCTTCGACCATGCCCAGGAGACCGCGCGCCCGGACCTCTACGAGGTGGCGCTCGACGGCGGGACCGCGCTGCGGCTGGCGCCGACCGACCACGGCGCCGTCTGCGAGATCGACTACTCCGCCCAGGGCGGCACCCCGCACCTGCTGCTCGAGGGCGTCGACGAGCACAGCCGCATCGACGCGGCCGGTGCCGTGTTCGACGGCACGATGCGCGCGTGGGTCGACTCGGGCCTGGCCGAGGGCTATGAGCGGGCCGACGGGGCCACCCGGATGTTCGTCGTGGCCGAGGTGGATCCGGCCCCGATCTCGGTCGCCGCCGCGCAGGGGGAGTCCACCGGCAGCGTGCTGACCTTCGCCGAGGGCACCCAGCACGTCACGGTGCGCCTGGTCACCAGCTTCATCGGTGTGGAACAGGGCCGTCGCACCTTCGCCCAGGAGGTGCAGGGTCGGTCCCTCGAGCAGGTGCGCGAGGACGCGCACGCCGCGTGGACCGAGCGCCTGCGGGTCATCGAGCCGGGGACCGCGACCCCGGCCCAGCGGCGCACCCTGTACGGGAACCTCTACCGCCTGAACCTCTACCCCAACTCCCAGTGGGAGAACGCCGGGACGTTGCAGCGGGTCTCTCCGATGCACGCGAGCCCGGTGCGCCCGCCCAAGGGCGATGCCACCGACTCCCGCACCAACGCCCAGGTGCTTCCGGGGACGCTGTATGTCAACAACGGGTTCTGGGACACCTATCGCACCGCGTGGCCGGCGTACGCGCTGCTCTACCCGGAGGTGGCCGCCGAGATCGCCGACGGCTTCGTGCAGCAGTACCGCGAAGGCGGCTGGATCGCCCGCTGGTCCTCGCCCGGCTATGCGGACTGCATGACCGGCACGAGCAGCGACGTCGCTTTCGCAGATCTCGCCGTCAAGGGCGTGGCCCTGCCCGATCCGGTCGCCGCCTACGAGTCCGGCCTGCGCAATGCGACCGTGACCCCGCCGATGACGGAGGTGGGGCGCAGGGGCAACGAACGCGCCGTGTTCACGGGATACGTCGATACCGACACCGAGGAATCCGTGTCGTGGGCCCTCGAGGCGCACATCAACGACTTCGGGCTCGCCGCCCAGGCCGAGCTGCTGGCGGCGTCGACGGAGGAGGTGCGTCACGCCGCGCAGCTCCACGAGGAGGCCGCCTACCTGCGGTCGCGCTCCGTGAACTACCCGCTGCTGTTCGATCCGGCCATCCACTTCTTCCAGGGTCGGCGGGCCGACGGCGCCTTCGCGCAGAGCCCCGAGGAGTTCGACCCGCGTGCCTGGGGAGGGGACTTCACCGAGACCGACGGCTGGAACTTCGCCTTCCACGTCCCGCACGACGGGGAGGGCCTCGCCGCCCTGTTCGGCGGGCGGCAGTTCCTGCGCGCGAAGCTCGACGAGTTCTTCTCCACCCCGGAGCGGGCAGATCTCAAGGGCACCTACGGCCACGTCATCCACGAGATGGATGAGGCCCGCGCGGTGCGGATGGGACAGTTCGGGGTCTCCAACCAGCCTTCGCACCACATCCCCTTCCTCTACCACCACGCTGGGGCACCGGAGATCGCCTCGCAGGTGGTGCGCGAGGTGCACCGTCGGCTGTTCGTGGGCGAGCAGATCGGACAGGGCTACCCGGGGGACGAGGACAACGGCGAGATGAGCGCCTGGTGGCTGCTGACCGCGCTGGGCCTGTACCCGCTGCAGCTCGGCACCGGCCGCTACCACCTGGTGGCGCCGCTTTTCGACCATGTGCACGTCAAGCCGCTGGGCGGGGAACCGTTCACCGTGATCGCCGAGCACGGCGACGCGGGAGCCGACTGCATCGTGGGCATGACCCGCGATGACACGGAGCACCGCGATGCCTGGATCGACCACGCGGACCTGCGCGGTCGCCTGCACGTCGCGCTCGGCTCCCGGGCCGACGCCGAGGCCTCGGACTGGGGTGCCGTGCCGCCGTCGGCCACTCCTGTGGGGCACCACCCGCAGCCGTTGCGGGACCTCTTCAGCGCGGACCCCTCGGATCCGCTGCGGGATGACGACTCGCGGACCGAGCAGACCTGGGACACCTCGAGCGTCGTGATCGATCTGCCCGAGCTGGGCGAGCCCCTCGTGACCCGGTTCCTCACCCTGACCTCCTCGGCGGAGACCGGCGGTGACCCGATCGCCTGGCGGCTCGAGGGCTCGCAGGACGGCGAGTCGTGGGAGCTGCTGGATGAGCGCACGGAGCAGAGCTTCCGCTGGCGTCGGCAGACCCGTCCCTTCCAGATCCCCTCGCCACGCGGGTTCACCCACCACCGGCTCGTGATCACCACGGCCCAGGGCCCGCTGCGTCTGGCGGAGCTGGAGCTGCTGGCCTGACCGAGCGCCCGGGTCCTCGCAAGGGTTCGTGTCCTCGCGCCCTCGCGCCCTCGCGCCCTCCTGCGCTCGTGCGCTCGGGCCCGCGCGCCTGGGCGCCTGCGTGCCTGATGCCCGTCTACCGTCCCGCCTGCGTGCCTGATGCCCGTCTACCGTGCCGCCTGCGTGTCTGATGCCCGCACGCCGTCCCGCCTGCGTGACTGATGCCCGCACGCCGTCCCGCCTGCGTGCCCCGCGGGCGCTCCGTCACGGACGGGCCGATGCTGAGGCCAGTTGGCGATATCGCCAGGGCTCGTCACCATCGGCCCGGCCGTGTCACGATCGGCCAGCTCGTGACACCATCGGCCCGGCCGTGTCACGATCGGCCAGCTCGTGACACCATCGGCCCGTCCGTAGCACGAGGGCCCGGGCCTGGCTCATCCTGGAGGCGGCGGCGCAGCAGCGCACCGGGTTCGATGGCTGGGGTTCCGCGGCGGGCGTCGAGCGCGGTCCACGGCCAGGTCATCAGCGCCCACACCACGGCGATCGCCATGGCCTCGACCAGCAGGTACTGCGGCCAGGGGCCCATCACGTCCAGGATGCTGGGGCCGGACGGGGCGCGGTTGAGATAGCCGTAGTTCGCGCCGGTCAGCGCGTTCCCGGTGATGGCGATGCCCGCCCACGCCACAGTCGCCGCATAGGCGATGCCATAGCCGCGCCAGGTGGGGCGGTAGCCGAGCCCCCAGGTCAGCACGATGGGGGCCAGGACGCCGCTGATATGGGCGAACCAGTACTCGGTGAACTCCAGAGGGATCCACACGTAGTAGTTCACATCCGGGGTGAGCACCGACTGCATGTTCAGCGTCAGCCCCCAGAAGTAGGTGACCGCGATCGCCCAGGGTGCCCGGGTGATCAGGGCCAGCGGCACGATGAAGCGCAGTGCGTCGGAGTAGTGCAGCGGGAGCGACTCGTCGATGTTCCAGGACCAGGGCAGGAAGCCCCATGCCGTCCAGAGCACGCTGTTGGCCAGGAGGATCCACCCGGCCACGCGCAGTGAACGGTCCACCAGCTCCGCGCGCGTTGTGCGGGCCCAGATGACCAGGCCGAGCGCGGCGACCACGGTCAGGGCGAGGACGCTCAGATGGGCGCTCCCGTAGGCAGGCATGTGGCCCAGTGGGCCCGCGACGAGCGTGCCCGCGCCCGGATCGGTTCTCGGCATCCCTGTCCTGTCTCCTCGCATCGTGCCCGTCGGGCGGACCTGGCCGTCGTCGTGGCGAACACCAGGTCCGAGACTACGAGAGCGCCCCGCCGTGGCGGGGCGCTCTGCGCAATGTCGTACGGGAACTACGGGAACTACGGGAACTACGGGAACTACGGGAACTGCGGGAACTGCGGGAACTGCGGGAACTACGGGAACTACGGGAGGAACTGCGAGAACTGCGGGAACTACGGGAACTGCGGGAACTGCGTGCCGTGCGGGGCCCGTCAGGGTCAGGCCGTCGCGACCTGCTTCCGGCTCGCGGTCTCCTTGAGCACGGTGACCACGGCGGCGGCGACGACGGTGCCGGCGATGACTGCGAGGAGGAAGCCCCAGATCGGGCTGATCGCGAAGGCGACGAAGATGCCGCCATGGGGCGCCTGCGAGCCGACGCTGAACGCCATGATCAGAGCGCCGGTGACGGCGCCGCCGGTCATCATCGAGGGGATCACGCGCAGCGGGTCGGCTGCGGCGAAGGGGATCGAGCCCTCGGTGATGAAGGCCGCTCCGAGCAGCCAGGCGGTGGTGCCGTTCTCCCGCTCGACCGGGGTGTACAGCTTCCTGCGCACCACGGTGGACAGCGCCATCGCGAGCGGCGGCACCATGCCGGCGGCCATCACGGCGGCCATGATCTGGAAGGAGGCCTCGGTGCCCTGCGAGAGTCCCGCGGTGGCGAAGAGGTAGGCCGCCTTGTTGACGGGGCCACCCAGGTCGAAGCACATCATGAGGCCGATGATCACGCCGAGCAGGATCGCGGAGGAGCCGGACATCCCGGTCAGCCCGTCCTGGAGCGTGGTCATCAGCGAGGCGAGGGGACGGCCCAGGAACATCAGCATCAGGCCGCCCACGACGAGGGTGGTGAGCAGCGGGATGATCACGACGGGCATGAGCCCTGCGAGCCAGCGCGGCGGCTTCAGGGTGGTGAACCACAGAGCCACGAGCCCGGCGAGCAGACCGGTGATCAGGCCGCCCAGGAAGCCGGCGCCGACCAGCACGGAGACCGCGCCGCCGATGAACCCGGGGGCGATCCCGGGTCGGCCGGCGAGGCCGTAGGCGATGTAGCCGGACAGGGCGGCGACCAGGAAGCCCATGCCGAGGTTGCCGACGGTGAAGAACACGGAGCCGAGGTAGAGGGCGAGGCCCGCCCGCTCGGTCATCGCCTGACCGGTCGCCGCGTCATAGGGCATGTGGTCCGGGAGCGAGGTGAGCGTGTAGCCGGTGGCCACGTCCTGGGCCACGAAGGCGACGTCGAAGCCGGCGACGAGGAAGCCGAGCGCCATGAGCAGACCGCCGGCCGCGACGAACGGGATCATGTAGGACACGCCCGTCATGACCGAGGCCTGGATCCGCTTGGGCCAGGACTGCTGGCTCCCGGAGCTGGACGCGGACTCCGAGCCCTTCTCCGAGCTGCCCGATGCCGCGGGGACGCGTCGCGCCGAGGGATCCGAGGAGGCCGCGACGGCCTCGTCGATCATCTGCGGACCATGGGAGATGGCCCGCTTGACGGGATGCTCGACCAGCGGGAGGCCGGCGAAGCGCTCGCGGCCGGAGATGTTCACGTCAGCCGCGATGATCAGGGCGCTCGCGGCGGCGATCTGCTCGTCGGTGAACGGGGTGATGCCGCCGGAGCCCTGGGTCTCCACGTGCAGCTCGACGCCCTTGTCCTTCGCGGCGTTCTCGAGGGACTCGGCAGCCATGTACGTGTGGGCGATCCCGGTGGGGCACGAGGTGATCGCGAGCAGCACGGGCGCGTCGGCTGCCTCGGCGGTGCCTGCAGCGGCTGTGCCAGCAGCAGCTGTGCCTGCGGCAGCGCTCTCGGCGGCGCCTGCCCCGGCTGCGGAGCTCCCGGCGGGAGCGTCGGCTGTGGAGCTCCCGGCGGTCGCGGAGCCGGCGCTCGGCCCGGCGGCGGGCTGCGCCGACGGTTCGGGCTCGATCACGCCCATCACCAGGTCGGAGACCTCCTGGGGCTCCCGGGCGGCGCGCAGGTCGGCGAGGAACTCGGGACGGATCAGGGCGCGGGAGAGCTGGGCGAGCAGCTTCAGGTGCTGGTCGTCGGTGCCCGCGGGGGCGGCGATGCCGATGATGAGGTCCGCAGGCCCGTCTGCCGATCCGAAGTCGACCGGTTCGGACAGGCGCAGGAAGCCCAGCGCCGCCTCGTGGACCGCGTCGGTGCGGCAGTGGGGGATCGCGAAGCCGCCGGGCATGCCCGTGGCGAAGGATTCCTCGCGCTTGAGCAGTCCGGCCTCGAGGCCGTCGCGGTCCGCGCGGCCGGTGGCGGAGATCAGATCAGCCATCAGGCCGATCACGGCGAGCTTGTCACCGGGAGGGGCCACCTCCAGGCGGACCAGCTCGGGGGTCATCAGTGATCCGGGCATGTGTGCTCCTTCGAACGGGCTGTCCCGCGGGGCGGGACGGGGAGAGGCAGGGGGACGAGGGGAGACGGGTCAGAGTCGGACGACGCCGTCCGCCGCGATGCGGACCTGGTCCGGGCGGGGGATGGTGGTGCCGGGCAGGCCGACGGCGGCCGTCCCGTAGGCGAGGGCGCGGGCCAGGCGCAGGTCAGGTGCCTCGCCGATCTCGTGGCCGATCAGGTAGCCGGCGGTCGCGGAGTCGCCGGCACCGACGGTGGAGACCACGGCCGAGGGGGCTGAGGGGCAGTACCAGGCGGCGCCCTCCGTGGCGAGCAGCCCGCCGGCACCGCCGAGGGTCACCAGCACCGCGCCGACTCCGCGGAGATGGAGCATGAGGGCCGCGTCGCGAACCCCCTCGAGGTTCCCCTCGCTCACCTGGCTCTCGAGCTCGTCGCCGGGAACGCCGACGATCTGGCCGAGCTCCTCGGCATTGGGCTTGAGGAAGTCCGGAGCGGTGCCGGGAAGTGCAGTAGCGAGGGCTGCGAGCGGCGCATCAGAGGTGTCGACCCCGACGCGGGCGCCGCGCGCCTGGAGCAGGTCGATCAGGCGCACGTACTCGTCGGCCGGGAGCCCGGGAGCGAGCGAGCCGGAGAGCATGGCGATGTCCTCGTCCCCGACGCTCGAGATCAGCAGCTGCTCGAGCTCCGCGATCTCCGCCGCGCCGAGCGTGGCACCGGGTTCGTTGAGCTTGGTGGTGACCTGTGGCGAGGACAGCACGGTGAGGTTCGTGCGCACCGGGCCGCGGATCGGGGCGGCGCGGTGGGGGAGCTCCTCGGCCTCGAGGAGGGCGAGCAGGGGGTCCGACGGGGCGGCCGGCAGGATCGCGGTCACGTCGATCCCGGCGCGGTGCACGCCGAGCGCGACGTTGATGCCCTTGCCGCCGGGCTGGGTGCTGTCGCCGCTGATGCGGTGCACCCCTCCGGGGACGAGCGGACCGCCCAGGTCGATGGTGCGGTCCAGCGAGGGGTTCGCGGTGAAGGTGATGATCATGCGCAGATCACCTCGACCCCGGCGTCGGTGAGCTGGCGCAGCACCTCGGGCGGCAGGCCGTCGTCGGTGACGAGGGTGTCGATGTCCGCGGCTCGCGCGAAGGTCACCAGGTGCCGGGAACCGGCCTTCGAGGAATCGGCGAGGACCACCCGCAGCCCGGCGGAGCGGACCATCGCGTCCTTCACGGCGGCCTCGTCGGGGTCCGGAGTGGTGAAGCCGTCGCCGTCCAGGCCGTTGCAGCCCAGGAACGCGATCTCGGGATGCAGGAGGCGCATCGCGTCGACGGTCGCGGAGCCGACGGCGGCCTGGGTCGTGGGGCGCACGCGGCCCGGGAGCACATGCACCTCGAGATCGGTGTGGACGAGAGCGCCCTGGGCGATCGCGGGAGCATTGGTGATCACGGGGCCGCGCCGACCGGAGAGATGGGGGAGGAGCTCTGCGGTGGTGCTCCCGGCGTCGATCAGCACGGCGGCGCCCGGATCTGCGGGGAGCAGACGCACGGCGGCCGTCGCGATCCGTCGTTTCACGTCGACGTTGGTGGTGCGGCGGGACTCGAGGTCGGGCTCGACCTCGGTGGTGCGCCGGGGCACTGCGCCGCCGTGGACCCGGGTCAGCGAGCCCTGTCCCGCGAGCTGGTCGAGGTCGCGCCGAACGGTCTCGGTGGCGACGTCGAACTGCGCAGAGAGGTCCGTGACGGCGACGCGGCCGGACTGCGCGAGGGTGTCGAGGATCTGTCGCTGGCGTTCGCGGGCGTACATGGGATCACCTGCCTCATCGAAGGGGGATCGCGGGCGTCGAGCGAGCCTCGGCTCCGCAGATGACCGCACACTACGCCACAAAGCCACATGAAATAACAGTTAATATCTGTGGGAATGTGTGGCTGAATGCATGAGTCGGGGGCAGCAGGGCGATGGCGGGCGAGCTGAACGGCGCGGCCAGCATCCTGCGCGGAGGTGCTGGTGGGACGGGGCCAGGGCGCGGTCAGGGCCGCTGCAGCCGGAGATCAGCCAGAGCTCAGCCAGCGATCCACCGGTGGAAGGCCGGTCCGGACGAGTCGACCGTCACGCAGGCGCCCGCTGCGCGGGCTCGAGCGCATGCGGGCCGATACCATCGTTGCTCTCTGCGTCGATCGCACCCCGAGGAGAAGAGAAAAGATGTCCCAGGCCTACCATGCCGACTCGTCCGAGCTGTCGACCAAGGAGGTCCTGACCTGGGAGCTGTTCGGCACCGCCTCGCGGGAGCTGGCGCAGATCATCGCTGATTCTGCGTTCGAGCCGGAGATCGTCATCGCGGTGGCCCGTGGCGGTCTGCTGCCGGCCGGGTCCCTCTCCTACGCCCTGGGCCTGAAGCTCGCCGACGCGATCAACGTCGAGTTCTACACCGACGTGCACGAGACCTTGCCCGAGCCGGTTCTGCTCGCGCCGATGCTGGACAACGAGTCGATCCAGGGCAAGCGACTGCTCGTGGTCGACGATGTCGCCGACTCCGGCCGCACCCTCGCCCTCGTGCTCGACCTGCTGCGCGAGCAGGGCGCCGACGCCCGCAGTGCGGTGCTGTACTCGAAGTCCGCCTCCGTCGTCTCCCCGGACTTCGTGTGGCGGCGCACCGATGAGTGGATCGTCTTCCCGTGGTCGGCCGAGCCGCCGGTGGTCGCGAACCAGGGTGCCGCCGCGACGGACTGACGCACCGAGGACGGACGCGCGCTTCTTCATGTCGTCCGCGATATCCGCCCAGATGGCAGGGCATGAGTGCTCTTCCGCCCTCGGGCGCGGGCGCGGTGCGCAGAGATTGCTACGATCGCGAGATCGAGCTAAAGTAGGTATCTACCTACGGCGGAGATGATCGTGATGACGACGATAAGTGCTGGTCAGTTCAACCGCGACGTCAGCGCGGCCAAGCGCGAGGCCGGTCATGGACCGGTCGTGATCACCGATCGCGGCGAGCCTGCCTTCGTTCTCCTGTCGATCGAGGAATACCGACGTCTGGGAGAAGACGGCGCAGATCTGGTCGAGCGGTTGAGCATGGTCGATGACGTCGACTTCGACGTCGAGCCGATCAAGGTCGGTCTGAGGGTTCCTGACCTGTGAGCTATCTGCTCGACACGAACGTGGTCAGCGAGCTTCGCAAACCGGAGCACAAGGCCGACCCGATGGTGCGCTCGTGGGTCGCATCCCGTGCCCCGTCAGACCTGTACCTGTCGGTACTGACGATCATGGAGATCGAGATCGGGATCGGACGACTAGCTCGTCGAGATCCTGCTCAGGCGGGTCGTCTGCAGACATGGCTGGAGGATGATCTGCTCAAGGTGTTCGCGGGCCGAATCCTTTCCATGGATCTCGCCGTGGCCCGGCGGGCGGCGCGGCTGCATGTTCCTGATCCGAGTCCAGAGCGGGACGCCATGATCGCCGCCACGGCGGCAGTCCACGCCTTGACCGTGGTGACGCGCAACGTCAAGGATTTCGAGCAGTTGGATGTCGCGCTCATCGATCCGTGGGGACGACGCGAGGACGGGTAGACACCACCAGCGGCGAGACGCGAGACCCGAGCCGTGCTGTCATCGTGTCCTCACTGGAGGTCCGGGGCGTCTGTTCGGACGAAGCGTATCGATGCCACAGCGGCAGCGATGATCGCCCAGGCGGCCAAGGCCAGCATGGCTGTGATCGGTGTGATTCCTGTGGTCGTCACCGTTGACCCGGTGAGCGCGGCTAGCGGGTTTGTTCCGCTGATGTCGGGAACGAGGCCGAACGGAAGAAAGAGTGCGGGGTTGGGTGTGCCGACGATGAGGAGCGTGATCGGCCGTATGACGCTTTCGACGATGATCGCCGCTCCGAGCACGATGATCACCGTGACCGGGCTGCGAGCGAGCAAGCCGATGGCGAATCCGATCGCGGCATAGAGAACGAGAGCGAGAGCGCCCTTGCCCCATAGCCCGGCCAGCGCGACGGTGTCGAGTTGCAGTGGCGCGCCGTGGATGGCGAGGCCGATGGTGAGCAGGAGGCCCCGGATCACGACGAGCACGACGACCCCAGCGATCACCGTGAGAGCGAGAGCGGTCATCTTGGCGAGCAGCAGCTGCGCCCGGCGGGGTTCGGCGAGGGCACTGGCGGTGAGCGATCCGCGCCGGTGTTCGGTGGTAATGGTCAACGCACCGATGAGCAGGGCTGCGATGGCGGGGAGGCCGCTGCCGGTTCCAGAGTTGCCCAGCAGGTCGATGATGACTTCTTGGGTTGCGGGAGCGTCGAGGCTTAACGCAGCGAGCTGGGACGGGTCGAGTTGGTCGGCGTCAGTGGCATTCGGGATGACCTCGTTCAGGGCGATCAGCCCGTCGATGATCGAGGGCAGCAGGACAAGGAGCAGCCCGATGAATACGGCCTCGGCGACGACGAGGATCCCGATGATCCTCGCGACGAGCGAGAAGCGGAGGCGAAGCAGTTCGCTGGCGATCACGCTCCCACCTCCTGCGTGGCAGAGGCTGTATGGAGTGTGGAGAGGTAGAAGGCTTCGAGGTCGACGCCTTCGGGCAGCTGGCCGAGGGTCGTCTCGGCCAGAATGCGACCACCGCCGATGATGACGACGTCGTCGATGAACCGATCAAGTTCTGCCAGGACGTGGCTGGTCAGCAGCACGGTGGCTCCGCGGTCTGCGTAGTCGCGCAGGAGGGTGCGCATCCAGATCATGCCCTCCGGATCGAGCCCGTTGGCCGGCTCATCGAGGATCAGTGTGCTCGGCTCCGGAAGCAGCGCGAGGGCAAGACCGAGTCGTCGCCGCATGCCTTGCGAGAAAGTCCTGATCTTCCGGTTCGCGACCTCGGACAGTCCCACCTCGTGAAGCACGCGGGGTATCCGCGACCTCGAGGTGTGGGTTGCGGCGCACGCGATGCGCAGCTGCTTGGTCGGCGTCAGACCTGGGTGCAGGCCGGCGTTCTCCAGGAGCACGCCGACCGACCGCCCGGGGTGCGCGATCGCCCGGTACGGGTAGCCGCCGAAGGTGGCAGAGCCTGTGGCGGCAGCGGTGAGCGCCAGCAGTATGCGAATGGTCGTGGTCTTGCCCGAGCCGTTCGGACCCAGGTATCCAGTAACGCGACCCGGGCGGGCCGCGAACGAGATATCGCGGAGAACGTCGCGATCGCTGAACCTCTTGCTGAGGCCCTGGACCTCGATCGCGAGACCGGACAGCGGTGGCGGAGCATCGGCTTCATCATTCATGCGTCCAGCGTGTCGGGGTCGGAGCCCACGGCACATCTGTCGCAAGACAGATTTCCCGGGGACGCCGCGAGAAGTCCATCCTCCGACAGATGCCGATCTCCCCGCACTCAGACATCATGGGGGCATGTCTTCGGCGACTTCGACCGGTAGCACCGGCAGGTACGACACCCTCGTCGTCCTGGCGGTCGGCGCCTTGAGCGTGGCTGTGGGTGCCCTGTATCTGTGGGCGATCCACGACTACATCATCGACGGTGGAGTCGCACGGTACGTCGTGTTTCTCGTGGTCAACACGCTGGCCGCCGGTCTGCTGTGGTGGCATCGGCAGCATTCGCTGCTGGTGTTCAGTGGGGTGATGCTGGTCCTTCTCACCAGCTCGATGCTGACCGGGCAGACCGGCAGTGCGGCGTTCACCCTGCCGCTCTGGTTCAGCGTCTACGCCGTCGCCGCGTACGCGCCGTTCCGACTCGGGTTGATCGTCGTGGCGGCCGGATGGCTGCTCAGCACGTCCTTGAAAGTGGGGCTCGCCATCCGGAACGGTCTCGAGGTCACGGTGCCCGAGATCGGCCTGGTCACGCTGGATATTGGTTTCTTCTTCGTCGCGTGCTCTGCGGTCGGTTATGGGTTCCGTCTCCAGCGGCAGCGTGCCAGCGATGCCGCTGAGCGGGCCCGGCTGGTCGAGAAGCACTCGCGCGCGGTGAATGCCGAGGCCGTCGCGACGGAACGCAACCGTCTCGCTCGCGATCTGCACGACCTCGCCGCTCACGAGGTGATGGACGTCCTGCTTTCCCTCCGGGCACTGAGGCTCACCAATCACGAGCCGATCCTGACCGAGGTGGAGGAGAAGACCGCTCGGGCCCTGGACAACATGCGCATGGTGGTCCGTGCTCTGCGCGAGGAGGATGTCGACGACCCGGCCCGATCGCCCCTCGACGTGGCTGCTCGCGAGCTGATCGACGCTGTAGCCAGGGAACGGGGTATCGCCGTGGATTCGCACGTCCGGGTACCTGCCCGTGTCGGTGACGCCGCGGCCTCCACGGTGCTCAGCATCTTGAAGGAGGCTCTGCTCAACGCCGATGCCCATGCCCCGGGACACACGGTCACCGTTGCTCTCGACGCCGATGGTGACCGCGTGCAGCTGACCGTCACCAATCCGACCAGTCAGCATCTCGGCAGTGAGGAGCGATCATCGCCGGAGCACGCCCGGAACGCGGGCACTGGCTATGGGCTGGTCGGTGCGGCTGAACGGGCCGCGCTGCTGGGCGGGATGCTTGAGGCTGCCCCCACGCCGAACGGGGACTGGATCGTAGCCCTCACGCTGCCCAACCCCTCACCCGCTGACCGGGCTTACGCCGTCGGGAGGAGCGCATGATCCGGGTATTGATCGCCGATGACCAGCCCAGCGTCCGTCGCTCTCTTCGCACTTTTCTCGAAGTCGACGGCGACATCGAGGTCGTGGGCGAAGCGTCCAATGGCCATGAAGCTGTCGAACGGGCCCACAGTCTGCGGCCCGACGTCGTGCTGATGGACGTGCGGATGCCCGGGGGTGATGGCCTCACGGCGACTGCTCAGCTCACTGATCCGACCGCTGAGCGGCCGGTCCCCGTCGTCGTGATCACGACTTTCGACCTCGACGAATATGTCTTCGGGGCGCTGGAGAAAGGGGCTGCGGGCTTCCTGCTCAAAGATGCCGATCCAGCGCATCTGACCCTCGCAGTGAGGGCTGCTGCGGCCGGAGACGGACTGGTCTCTCCTGCGGTGACCGGCCGCGTGATCCGCGAGTTCGCCCGTCGGCGGCCAGCCGAAGAATCGTCTCTGCCGCTACCCGACCTGACTGCTCGAGAGGGCGATGTCCTCACCGCCCTCGCTGACGGGCAGAGCAACGCCGAGATCGCAGAGAGCCTGTTCGTGGAGGTCGGTACGGTGAAGACCCATGTCTCACGCATCATCGCCAAGCTCGGCGTCCGCGATCGCGTCCAAGCCGCGATCTGGGCGCATCAGAATCCCTGCTGGGACCGTGGGGGCGGAGCGGGCACGCGGTGAGCCGGCGGGCCTCCACGTGCCCGACGTCCTCATATCGAATCGTGGGCTGGACAGTGGCCGGTGCCGCAGTCAGCCGCGCACCCGCACTGCTTTCGAGGGCGCACTCTGGTGCCAGGTGCGGTCGTAGGCCGTGACCGCGTAGTACCCGTTGCCGTCGGCGCCCTCGGCCTCGAGGTGCACGAGCGCCTGCGAGCCCCGGTCCGCGCGCACGGTCGCCACCAGATTCCGCCCGTCGGCGAGAGCCTCGTCGGTCACGTCGGCGGTGGGCAGGTGCCACAGGGCGTAGCTGGCGGCTCCGTGCCCTCTCCATCGCACCTGCACCCCGTCCTCCGTGCGGCGCACCACCAGCACGGTCGGCGCACCGGGAGCCTCACCGGGCACCATCTCGAGCTCGGGCACGATCGCCGGGTGCTGATAGTGGCGCTGGACGAGGTCGTCGACCGAACCGGTGGTGTCATCGCGCAGGCTCGCCGCGCTGAAATACACGTTGCCGTCCACGGCGTCCAGGCTGCGGGTCAGATCGACGTGATCGCCCAGCTCTGTGACCTCGGGGAACACTCCGCTGATCGCCTTGTAGGCGGCTTCGCCGATGTACAGGCCCACATCGGTGCCCTCGACCTTCTCGGCCCACCAGTTCACGAGGGTCTCGTAGTCCGCGGCGGGGTGGCCGAACTGCCAGTAGATCTGCGGGGTGATGTAGTCGACCCAACCCTCGCGCACCCAGCGCAGCGAATCCGCGCAGATGATCTCGTAGCTCTCCGAGCCCGAGGTGTCCGACCCCTCCGGATCGCTCGTGGAGTTCCGCCAGATCCCGAACGGGCTGATCCCGAAGCGCACCCACGGCTTCTCCGCATGGATCCGCTCATGCATCTCGCTGACCAGCAAGTTGATGTTCTCCCGGCGCCAGTCCTCGATCGAGGTGGCGCCATCGGACTGGGCGTCGTACGTGGCTTGGTCCGGGTACTCCTTCCCGGCGATCGCGTAGGGATAGAAGTAGTCGTCGAAGTGGGCGCCGTCCACGTCGTACCGCGAGATCGCATCCATCATCGCGTCCTGCACGAAGGCGCGCACCTCGGGCAGGCCCGGGTCGTAGTAGAGCTTCCCGCCGAAGGGCCAGACCCAGTCGGGGTGCACCCGCGCCGGATGGTCCTCGACCAGATCAGGCGTCTCGCTCATCGCAACCCGGTAGGGGTTGAACCAGGCGTGGAACTCGATGTTGCGCTCGTGGGCCGCCTCGATCTGGAAGGCCAGCGGATCGTAGCCGGGATCCTGCCCCTGAGTGCCCGTGAGGTACACCGACCAGGGTTCGAAGCGGGAGGGCCAGAAGGCATCCGCTGTGGGCCGCACCTGGGCGATCACCGCGTTCAGGCCGAGCGACTGAGCACGGTCCAGCCAGGCGATGTACTCGGCCTTCTGCTCCTCGATGCTCAGCCCGCTCGTCGAGGGCCAGTCGATGTTGACCACGGAGGAGAGCCACAGGGCGCGGAACTCCCGGGAGGGCGGGGGAGCGGGGTCCTCCCCAGGGGCAGCGGGCGCAGAAGCGGCAACAGCCGGTACCGCCGACGCGGCCTCCGCGGCGGTGACTGCGGTTCCGCCGACGGCGGCCCGGGTGGACAGGGACAGGAAGGAACGGCGATCGACAGGATGCACGGCGCTGTGGACTCCTCGGTCGGTGACGGTGGTCACCAACGGTCGCACGGCCTGGGAGGCCGGGCAAGCACCGTTGCGATGCCGGGAGCCCTGGGGTCAGCCCTTCGCGTCGTGACTCTCTGAGCCGGCGTCGGAGCTCTCAGCGCTCTCGGCGCTCTCAGTGCTCTCCACGGTGCCGTGCTGGCCGGCGTCGTGCTGGCCGGCGCTGTCCCCGGCGTGCCCGCTGCCGTCATGCCCGTCCTCGTCGTGATGCCCGAAGGGCAGGAAGTGCAGGATCACGGCGATGATGCCGCCGATGATCAGGCCGAACACGAAGGAGAAGGCGGTGTTGATCAGCCAGCCGAGGATCGCGCCGACCCCGGCGATGCCTGCGACGGCACCTTCGAGGTGGTGCACGAAACCGTAGGGCTGGGCGAGGCCGAGGTCATGGGTGCCGACCAGGAGGATGTGCCCGCCCACCCACAGCATCGCGACCATGCCCACGTAGCTGATGACGTTCATGACCTTCGGCATCGCGCCGACCAGGCCGCGGCCGAACCTCTGCTTGAACTCGGAGTCGTCATCAGCCGCCATGGCAAGCCCGACGTCATCCATCTTCACCAGGACGCCTACGGCCCCATAGACGAGGACGGTGATGCCGATGGCCACGATCACGAGCACGATCGCGCGTGCCCACAGCGACTCGGCATCGATCGAATTCATGGAGATGACCATGATCTCGGCGGAGAGGATGAGGTCGGTGCGCACGGCGCTCGAGACGATCTTGTCCTCGGCGCCGGCACCCTCGGCGGCCGCCGGTGCCTTCTTGGGCTTCCCGCTGACGAGCTCCCAGATCTTCTCGGCGCCCTCGAAGCTGAGATAGAGGCCGCCGAGCATGAGGATCGGAGTCAGCGCCCAGGGAGCGAAGGCGCTGAGCAGAAGCAGGACCGGGAGGATGAAGATCAGCTTGTTGCGGAAGGAGCCCTTGGTGATCCGCCAGATGATCGGCAGCTCGCGCTTGGGCTCGAGCCCTTTCACGTACTGCGGCGTCACGGCAGCGTCGTCGATCACCACGCCCATGGCCTTCGAGCCCGCCTTCGCGGACACTGCGGCGACATCGTCGGCGCTGGCGGCGGCGAGCCGCGCGAGCGCTGCGACGTCGTCGAGGAGTGCGGCGAGTCCACCGGCCATGCGAGGTTCCTTCCCCCGAGGGATCGGACGCCCGACGGCGACCGCGGTCAGGATATCGGTCGCGGCACGAGCGCGGTGCACGAGCGCGGTGCACGAGCGCGGTGCACGGGCGCGCGCATCGAGGGTGTCGACGGCGGAGAGCGCCACGCGGATCACGACGCATTCCACCAGGAGTGAACCTGGACGGCACGGTCTCGACGTGCGCTGATGACGGTGCAAAGGTGGGCACATGGATATTGCACTTATCGGAGGACATGGCAAGGTCGCGCTGCTCGCGGAGCCGCTGCTCGTGGAGGCGGGCCACACCGTCCACGCGGTGATCCGCGATCCGGAGCAGACGGCGGAGATCGAGGCCACCGGGGCGAAGGCCGTCGTGGCGGACATCGAATCGCTCGACGCCGACGGCTGGGACGAGCTGCTGCGCGGCAAGGACGCGGTGGTGTGGACGGCGGGCGCCGGCGGCGGGAGCCCGCAGCGCACGTGGGCTGTGGACCGGGACGCGGCGATCGCGTCGATGGAGTCGGCCCGGCGCGTCGGCGCCACTCGCTACGTGATGGTCAGCTACTTCGGCGCGAGCCTCGAGCACGGCGTGCCCGAGGATGAGCCGTTCTTCGCCTACGCCGAGTCCAAGGCCCAGGCGGACGCGCACCTGCAGGGCACGGACCTGGAGTGGACCATCCTCGGCCCCTCCGGTCTCACCCTCGAGGAGCCCACCGGGCGGATCGACGCCACCACCTCCGAGAGCAGCACCGTCTCGCGCGGGAACGTGGCCCGCACCATCGTGGCGGCACTCGATCGCCCCGGAACCGTCGGGAAGTTCCTGACCTACAACGACGGCGAGCAGGAGATCGGCGCGGCCTTCGACGCTGCTGTCTGATCGAGCCTCTCTGAGGGTCCGAGATCCAGGACCCGCAGGACCGCAGGACCCTGGACGGCCCCGGCAGCGCGAGATCACCTACTCGGCGCCCGGGGCCGCCCGCTGTCCCGGGCCGCCGTGCCCTATCGTGAGGGAGTTTGCCCGAGGAAGCATCGGGCCCGGTCCGGAGGAGCAGCAGTGGACAGCGCACGACGGTGGGGAGGGGTCGTCGCCCTCGCCCTGGGGATCTTCATCCTCATCACGATCGAGGAGCTGCCCATCGGCGTCCTCAGCGTGATGGCACCGGATCTCGGGGTCAGCGCCGGCGTGGCAGGCCTCGCCGTCACCGTCCCGGGCGTTCTCGCCGGCATCGTCGCCGTGCTGACCCCGGTGCTCGTGCGCGGGCTGGACCGCCGCCTCGTGCTGGTGATCGCCCTGGTCTCCGTGGTGCTCTCCTGCCTGCTGAGCGCCGTGGCGCCCACGTTCGCGGTGCTCCTGATCGCCCGGCTCTTCGCCGGGGTCTCCATCGGTCTGTACTGGGCCGTGCTGGCCATCGTCGCGATCGGCCAGGTTCCTCGCGAGCACACCTCCCGGGCCCTGACGGTCGCCTTCGGCGGGGCGGGCGCTGCCCTGGTGCTGGGCGTCCCGGTCGCCGCCTGGATCGGCACGCACGTGGGCTGGCGCACCGCCTTCGTCGTGGTGGGCGTCGCGGCGGCAGTGGTCGCGGTGCTGATCCTGGTCCTCGTGACGCCGGTGCGCTCGCCGGTGAAGGTGACCCCGTCGATGATGCTCGCCGCCGCCCGCACCCGCGGCGTGCGCTACGCCGTGGCGCTCACCACGCTCGTCGTGGTCGCGCAGTTCATCACCTATGCGTATGTGAGCCCGATCCTCCTGGAGCGTGCCGGAGTGCCGGTCACCCAGGTCGGGATGATGCTGCTCGTGTTCGGCATCGCCGGGCTGATCGGCAACTTCGCCGTCGCCCCGCTGCTGAGCCGCAGCGCCCCCTGGGGCGTGCTCGTCGTCTCTGCCGGGATGGGAATCGCCCTGCTGGCCGTGCTCGTGCTGATGCGCAGCCCCGCCTCGGCATTCGCGATCATGCCGTTATGGGGCCTGTTCGTCGGCGCGATCTCGGTGGCGATCCAGGCGTTCGTCAACTCCCAGGCCACGGAGGTGATCGAGGAGGGCACCGCGTTGAACAGCGCCGTGTTCAACACCGCGATCGCCGGGGGCGCCCTGGTGGGCGGCCTGATCATCGACTCGGCCGGCCAGACCGCGCTGATCGTGACCTCCACGGTGATGATCGCCGCCGGCGTGCTGGTCGCGGTGAACTACCTGCGCACCACGCCGCGCGCGCACGTCGGTGCCTGAATCGGCCGGTGAGTCAGCCGGTGATCCGGAACGAGTCCGCCCCGCGCGGCGCCTCCGGGCGCACGTCGATCCCGCTCACGTGCGCGCTCGTCGGCCCCTGACGCAGCCAGGCGAGCATCGCGTCGACCGCGTGCTGCGCCCCTTCGATGTCGGCCTCGACCGTGCCGTCCCACAGATTGCGCACGGTGCCGGCCACACCGAGCCGCGCCGCCTCCGAGGCGGCCGCCATCCGGAAGCCGACGCCCTGGACCTGCCCGCGCACCCGGACGATCCTGCGCTGCGCCTCTGCTGATCCGCTCGCCAGCTCGGGGTTCCGCTGCGTGCTCATCTCGTCCTCTCCGACCTGCCGACCTGCCGACGCTCCGGCCCTGGGGCGGGCCGCCTCAGTTGTCGCCCCCGGTGTCCTGGGCCTGCGCGGGGGCGCCGTCGCCCGCCTCGTCCGCGTTGTCGTCCCACTGCCACTGCGCGATGTGCGCCGGATCCTCGCCGTGCTCGTACGCGTGGGCTCGTGCCTGGAGCCGTGCGTCGACCATCCGCTGGCGCAGTCCCGCATACCGGGTGGCGAGGCCCTCGACCCGGTCGATCACGTCCATCACGAGGTGATAGCGGTCGGAGTCGTTGAGCATGAGCATGTCGAAGGGAGTGGTCGTGGTGCCCTCCTCCTTGTAGCCGCGCACGTGGATCCGGGAGCTGCGATCGTGGCGGTAGGCCAGGCGGTGGATCAGCCAGGGATACCCGTGGTACGCGAAGATCACCGGGATGTCCTCGCCGAACAGCCCGTCGAAGTCCTCCGGGGAGAGGCCATGGGGATGCTCGGTGTCCTCCTGCAGGCGCATGAGGTCCACGACGTTGATCACCCGGACCTTCAGGTCGGGCATCGCTTCGCGCAGGATCTTCGCGGCCGCGAGCGTCTCGATGGTGGGGATGTCGCCGGCGCAGCCCAGCACCACGTCCGGCTCCTCGCCGTCCACCTCGGTGCCGGCCCATTCCCAGATCCCGAGCCCGCGCGCGCAGTGCACCACGGCCTCGTCCATGCTCAGCCAGTTCGGGTTGGGCTGCTTCCCGGCCACCACCACGTTCACGTACTGGCGCGAGCGCAGGCAGTGGTCGTAGGTGGACAGCAGCGTGTTCGCATCCGGCGGCAGGTACACCCGCACGATCTCGGCCTTCTTGTTGACCAGGTGATCGATGAACCCGGGATCCTGATGGCTGAAACCGTTGTGGTCCTGTCGCCACACGTGCGAGCTGAGCAAGTAGTTCAGCGAGGCGATCGGCCGGCGCCACTCCAGCTCGTTGGTGACCTTCAACCACTTGGCGTGCTGATTGACCATCGAGTCGACGATGTGGATGAACGCCTCGTAGGAGGAGAACAGGCCGTGGCGGCCGGTGAGCAGGTATCCCTCGAGCCAGCCCTGGCACTGATGCTCCGAGAGCACCTCCATGACGCGGCCGGATCGCGCCAGGTGCTCCTCGCGGTCGTGCGGCTCGAAGTCCGCGTTCCACTGCTTGTCGGTCACCTCGTACACCGATTGCAGACGGTTCGAGGCTGTCTCATCGGGCCCGAAGATCCGGAAGTTCTCGGGATTCTCGGTCACCACGTCCCGCAGCCAGCCGCCCAGCACCCTGGTGGCTTCGGAGACCGAGGCTCCCGGATGCTGCACCTCGACGGCGTGGTCGCGGAAGTCCGGAAGGCGCAGCGGGATCAGCACGGAGCCGCCATTGGTGGCCGGGTTCGCGGACATCCGCTGCAGCTCGCTCGGAGCGGCGGCCGCGATGTCCTCGAGCAGGTGACCCTCCTCGTCGAACAGCTCCTCGGGGCGGTAGGAGCGGAGCCAGGTGTCGAGGTCGGCGAGGTGCTCCTCGGTGTCCCGGGCGCTCGCGAGCGGCACCTGATGGGAGCGCCAGGACCCCTCCGTGACCTGCCCGTCGATGGTCTTCGGCCCGGTCCATCCCTTGGGGGTGCGGAAGATGATCATCGGCCACGCGGGCCGCTCCGTCTCGCGGCCGGCCGCGGCATCGGCCTGCGCCTGCTGCTTGATCTCTGCGATCTGGTCCAGCGCCGTGTCGAGCACCGCGGCGAAGCGCTCGTGCGCCGCCATCGGATCCTCGTCCTGGAACCCGCCGGTGAAGAACAGCGGGGTGTGCCCGTAGCCGCGCATCAGCGCCTCGAGCTCCTCGTCGCCGATGCGGGCCAGCACGGTGGGGTTGGCGATCTTGTAGCCGTTCAGGTGCAGGATCGGCAGCACCACCCCGTCCTGCTGGGGGTTCGTGAACTTGTTGGAGTGCCAGGAGGTCGCCAGCGGACCGGTCTCCGCCTCGCCGTCGCCCACCACGGTGAAGGCGATCTGGTCGGGGCGGTCGAACATGGCGCCGTAGGCGTGGGAGAGGGCATAGCCGAGCTCGCCGCCCTCGTGGATCGAGCCGGGGGTCTCCGGAGCGACATGCGAGGGGATGCCGCCGGGGAAGGAGAACTGCGTGAACAGCCGCTTCAGGCCGTCCTCGTCCGGGCTCACGGCGGGATACACCTCGGAATAGGTGCCCTCGAGGTAGCTCGCCGCCACCAGACCCGGCCCGCCATGGCCGGGCCCGGTGATGTACATGGCGTGCAGGCCCCGCTGCCGGATCGCCCGGTTCGCATGGGCGTAGAGGAAGGTCAGCCCCGGGGTGGTGCCCCAGTGGCCGAGCAGGCGGGGTTTGACGTGCTCGCGCTGCAGAGGGATGCGCAGCAGCGGGTTGTCCTTGAGGTAGATCTGCCCGACCGAGAGGTAGTTCGCGGCCCGCCACCAGGCGTGGATCCGGTGCAGCTCCTCCTCGGTGGGGGACTGCGCGGGGGAGTCCGGCCAGGTGCTCGTGGTGGTGTTCGCGGTGGTCCTCGTAGAGGTCATGGCGCCTTCCTGCTGCATCAGACATCAGGGTCCCCTGGGGGCTGCTTCCCACCGTAGGTCGTCGGTGGCGGACGGGGAAGGCCGGAGGTCCCGATCAACGGATCTGTGCCGCCCGGAGACCCCTGCCCCGCACGCGCCCTGCGACACGTGGTGGCAGTGGGGCCGGTGAGAGCCCGATGAGAGTGTTCTCAGAGTGCTGGATCTCCTGGGAAGTGCCTCGTAGCCTGGGGGTATCTTCACGACGTATGCCGGGCCCGCCCCGGCAGGACAAGGACCGCCATGATCCGCACGATGCGCTCACGCTCCACCCTCCGCAGCACCACGCGGGCCGCCGCCCTCGGCGCCCTCGTCATCGCCCTCGCCGCCGGGTGCGGGGACACCTCCGGGGACGACGGCTCTCCGGCCGACGGGGACTCCGACCCCTCCGTGAGCGACGGTGGGGAGGCGACGGGCGACGACGCCTCCGGCGGCGACGGCTCCGCAGGCGGCGACACCTCGGAAGCGGTTGGCGCCTCGGATGCAGGTGGCGCCGACGGGGCGCCCTCGGACGGCGGCACGGCAGGCGATGGCGCCGGTGACGACGCGGCGGCCGGCGGCGCACCGCTCCCCGAGAGCGCCGACCTCGCCACCGAGCAGCTGCCGGTTCCCGTGGAGGACGCCGTCGCGATCGCGCTGGAGACCGCAGGCGGCGGGGAGACGGTGTCGGTCTCGATCGACCACGACGACGACCGCGACTGGGTGTGGGAGATCGAGGTGGCCCTGGACGGCCGCGAGCACGAGATCGACATCGACGCCGCCACCGGTGAGGTCCTCCAGCACGAGGAGGACGACGACAGGGTCGACGAGCCGGCCGTGGACGTCACCTCGCCCATGACTCCCGCCGAGGCGATCGATCTCGCCCTGCAGAAGCACGACGGCCGGGTCTCCAGCTGGGACCTCGACTCCGACGACGGCACGATCCGCTACCAGATCGACCTCGAGCGGTCCGGCGGCGACGACACCGAGATCGAGGTCGACGTCGAGACCGGTGAGGTACGGGTCGAGGACTGATCCGTCGCAGGAGCACGAGCAGGAGCTGCACTGCTCGACGCGGTGTGCGCTCGTACGGGCGTTGTCGACACCGTGCGCGTCTGAGATGCTCCTGGCATGGCCTCCCTCGTGCAGCCGACCATCGCCGAGGGCTCCCTCTCGTCCGCCGCCCAGCCAGTGCTCCGGGCCGGACCGATGATCTTGAGGCCGTGGACCGAAGGCGACATCCCAGCAGTGTCTGCTGCGTACTCGGACCCCGAGATCCGGCGTTGGCATGCACGATCCATGTCGTGCGAGGAAGCGAGCACCTGGATCTCGGGGGCTCATGAGGCGTGGACGCTGGAGACGGGAGTCAGCTGGGCCGTGGACGTCGACGGTGCACTGGCAGCACGGATGACGCTCAGGGTCGAGAAGACCGACGGCATCGCGACGGCCGCGTACTGGGTACGACCTGACGTCCGAGGCCGAGGGGTCGCGGCCCGAGCGCTCGACTCGGCGGCACGCTGGGCGTTCTCCGTCGGGATGCATCGCGTCGAGCTCGAGCACTCGACGAGGAATCCGGGCTCGTGCCGCGTCGCGATCAGAGCCGGGTTCGCCGCAGAGGGGACACGTCGCCAGAGCGTCCTGCACGCCGACGGATGGCATGACATGCACACGCACGCGAAGATCGCGGAGTGAGCCGGCGCTCGAGAGTGTGCAGCACTGCGGAACTGCCTGATCACGGCATGCGGCCCGACCTCATCGTAGACGTCAGATGCGCCAGTGCTCCGCCTCAAGCTCCTCTGCTGCAGCGCGCGACCAGCTGGATCGCCCGTCGGACTCAGGAACCGTCGCGAGTGAGTACCACAGCACGAGGATCCGCCGCCATCGCCGCTCCGAGTCGCTCGGCCGGTTGACTGCGTCGTATCCCCGGAAGAACTCTTCGCGCACCGCCAGAGTGACCGGCTCCCAGTCGGTGAACCTCGTGCCGAGGAGCACGGCGGACCGTCCGACCTCATCCACGCGGAGGTCGACCCTCGCCTCATCGAAGTCCAGCACAGCGGCCACCTTGTTCCCCGACCACAGGATGTTGGTGGAGCGGTAGTCGCCATGCAGCAGCTGCACCGGCAGGCCATCGTCCTCGGCGTCCAGGGAGTCCGCGAGCGTGCGCAGCGCTGGCGCCGGAAGGTGGGAGCAATCACCGCTGAGCCACTCCTCGATCCGCGCCCGCACGCTCGGGACCGCGTCAGACGAACCCAGAACCGGAACGTCCTGCGTGATCTCGGCGAGTGCATGGTGCAGCCGGGCGAGCTGAGCACCGGCGCCGTGCACCTGAGTCGGATCCGCCGTGTCGAGGATCTGTCCGGGGATCTCCCGTTGCAGCGCGAGGGAGACGCCATCGACCTCGACCTGTCGTCGACCATCACAGGAGGTCAACGGAGCCGAGACCGGGACCTCCCGGTGGGCCAGCTCGGCGAGCACGTTCGACAACGCCCCCAGCCGCACGAACCTGTCGGTCGCGATCGACCATTTCGCGACCAGCGTTCCTGCCGACGTCCCGAGCCACGTCAGGGCGTTGCTGTCCGACATCACGATCCGTGCGCAGGAGAAGACCTCGATTCCCCAGAGCGAACGGACGGTTCCGGTGATCCAGGCAGTAGCTTCGCCGGCACCCGCGAACCCGAACCGGTCGCGCAGCACGACATCCGGAGAAGCGGCCTCCCACAGCATCTCGACGGCCGGAGTCGCCGGGGCCTGCCGATCGCTCATCGGGCTATCGCATCAGGGGCAGGACGGTCAGCTTTCATCGCGACGCGATCACCGGCTCCCCGGCCTCGTCCCGGTGCATCACCTCACGCCCGTGCTGCCACACCCGCAGCGAGCGGTTCCGGGTGTCCAGCGGATCGCCCTCCCAGAGCACCAGGTCCGCATCCTTGCCGACCTCGATCGAGCCGAGCCGGTCCTCGACGCCGAGCACCTCGGCCGGGTTCAGGGTGATCGCGCGAAGGGCGTCGGCCGGATCCATGCCGTGCTTGACGGCGAGAGCCGCCTGGTGGACGAGGAACTCGATGGGCACCACCGGGTGGTCGGTGATGATCGAGACCTTCACGCCGGCGGCGGCGAGCAGGCCGGGCGCCTTCGGGGTGCGGTGACGCACCTCCACCTTCGAGCGGGACACGATCAGCGGGCCGTACAGCACGGGCACCCCGGCGGCGGCGACCCTGTCGGCGATCAGGTACGACTCGGTGCCATGGTCCAGCACGAGCTCGAAGCCGAACTCCTCGGCGATCCGCAGCGCGGTGGCGATGTCGTCGGCCCGATGGGAGTGCTGGCGCCACGGGATCTCGCGGCGCAGCACGCGGGCGAGCGCCTCGCTCATCAGATCGGCCTCGCGATCCGACTTGTCCTTCGCCATCCACACCTGGGCCTTCGCGAAGGCCTGCCGGATCGTGAGGGCCACCCCGAGACGCGTCGACGGGGTCTGCTTGCGCTCGCCGTAGATCCGCTTGGGATTCTCACCGAGCGCGGCCTTCAACCCCGAGGGGCTGCGCAGCACCATGTCGTCCACGATCCGGCCGTGGGTGCGGATCGCCACGGCGAGCCCGCCGATGGGGTTGCCGGAGCCGGGATTCACGTTCACCGCGGTGACGCCGCCGATGATCGCGTCGTCGAAGCCGATCTCCACGGGATTGATCGCATCGATCGCCCGCGCCGCCGCCATCACCGGGTCGGTCATCTCGTTGGTGTCCTGGCCGGCCCATCCCTCGCCCTCCTCGTCGACCCCGAGGTGCACGTGGGCGTCGATGAAGCCTGGCAGCAGCCAGCCGCCGCCCGCGTCGACGACCAGCGCGTCCTCGGGGATCTCGACGTGGGGCCCGACCGCGGTGATGCGGCCGTCCTCGACCAGGACGGTGCCGTCGAGGGCGGGGGAGGAGATGGGGAGGACGTGGGCGTTGGTGAGGGCGGTGATCGTCATGCCCCGACACTCGCCCGACCGATCGGTGGAGTCAAGTGCGGGCAGAACGCCGTGCGGGCGGACTGTGCGGGTTAGCCTGCCCCTATGTCGAAGAAGCAGAAGAAGAGCGACCCCGCAGCCCAGGAGCCTCGCGGCTTCGCGATCCCGTCGGACTGGACGGAGGATCTCTCCGAGCTCGATCCGCACGCCACTCCCGGCTTCACCGGGAAGAAGGCCGACGGCAAGGAGCAGCTCGCCGCCCGGGACAGCACCCTCGACGAGCTCCAGGAGCGGCTGTACGCGGAGAACCACGGTGTCGAGGGAGGCCGCTCGGTGCTGCTGATCGTGCAGGGCATGGACACCTCCGGCAAGGGCGGCATCATGCGCCACGTGGTGGGGAACGTGGATCCCCAGGGCGTGGACATCACCGCGTTCAAGGCCCCCACCCGCGCCGAGAAGCGCCACGACTTCCTGTGGCGCATCCGCAAGCACGCCCCGGAGCCCGGGATGATCGGCGTCTTCGACCGCTCCCAGTACGAGGACGTGCTGATCCATCGCGTGCACGGCTGGGCCGACGCGAAGGAGATCCGCAGCCGGTACACCGCGATCAACGCCTTCGAGCGTGAGCTCACCGAGGCGGGGACCGTGATCGTGAAGGTCATGCTGCACATCTCCCGCCAGGAGCAGGGCGAACGGCTCATGGAGCGGCTCGAGCGGCCCGACAAGCACTGGAAGTTCCACCCCGGGGACGTCGACGAGCGCGCGCACTGGGACGCCTACCAGGAGGCCTATACGAAGGCGCTGCGGGCCACCTCCACCGTCGGTGCCCCGTGGACCGTGGTCCCGGCGGATCGCAAGTGGTACGCCCGCCTCGCGGTGCAGCAGCTCCTGCTGGACGCGCTGCGCGGCATCGACCCGCAGTGGCCCGAGGCGGAGTTCGACGTCGCCGAGCAGACCGCCCGGCTCCAGGAGACCATGGACTGATCCGGCGCCGGGAACGGGGCGCCTGCCGGCCCCCGCCGACTCCCAGGAGTCGGCTTGTGCCGTTCAGCTCGGCGGATGATGATGGAGCCATGGCTTCCATCACCTTCAAGAACACCCCCATCTCGACCGTCGGCGAGCTTCCCGCCCAGGGCTCTGCCCTGCCGGCGTTCGAGCTCGTCGGTCAGGACCTCTCGCCGGTCGCGAGCTCCGACCTCGCCGGCAAGCGCGTCGTGCTGAACATCTTCCCCTCGCTGGACACCGGCACCTGCGCGATGAGCGTGCGCACGTTCAACGAGCTCGCCGCTGGCCTCGAGAACACCGTCGTCGTCTGCGTCTCGAAGGACCTGCCGTTCGCGCAGGCGCGCTTCTGCGGCGCCGAGGGCATCGAGAACGTCGTCACCGGCTCCGCCTTCCGCTCCTCCTTCGGCGAGGACTACGGCGTGACCATGAGCGACGGCCCGCTGGCGGGCCTGCTCTCGCGCGCCGTCGTCATCACCGACGAGACCGGCAAGGTCGTCTACACCGAGCAGGTCGGCGAGGTCTCCGAGGAGCCCGACTACGAGGGCGCGAAGGCCGCTCTGGCCTGAGAGGCACTCACCCGAGCAGCGCCCCTCCGCGGCAGCAGCTGCCACCCCTGGCCAGGGCCCGGTCCGCCTCCCGCGCGGATCGGGCCCTGTCCCGTACCCGGGACGAAACCCATCGGAAGGACAGATCATGAGCAGCATCGAGATCACCACCGACCGCGTCCACGACGTGCTGGACGATGACGGCTCCGGCGCCGACGAGTACCGCGTGCTGGTGGACCGGCTGTGGCCGCGCGGCATCACGAAGGAGCGGCTCGCCCACGACGACTGGGACAAGGACGTAGCCCCCAGCTCCGATCTCCGGACGTCCTTCCACGACGACGACCTGGACTTCCAGGAGTTCTCGGGCCGGTACCGCCATGAGCTCGACGACAGCGACGCCCCCCAGGCGCTCCTGGACCGGGCCCGAGAGGCCGGAGCTCACAGGATCGTGCTCCTGTTCGCTGCGAAGGACACCCAGCACAACCACGCCCAGGTGCTGCAGGAGGCGCTGCAGGGACTCGTGCGCTGAGAGCACGGTGCGAGATCCTGACCAGGGACCAGGAAGGTCGATCTTGACCGGCGACCCGGACCGGCGGCTCTGACAGGACAGTCCTCTCCGCTCCCGTCCTGCGGCCGTGCTGTGATGCGGACATCCGCCCGCTCCGGCCCTCCGGGCAGTAGGGTCGTCGATCGTGGAACCGCTCTCGCTCATCGTCCTGCTCGTGATGGGCACCCTCGCCGGCGCCATCAACGCCGCAGTCGGCTCCGGCTCGCTGCTCACCCTCCCCGTGCTGATGGCCCTCGGCATCCCCCCGGGCGTCGCCGTGCGCACGAACACCGTGGGCATGCTCTTCTCGACGATCGGCTCCGTCGTCGGCTACCGCAAGGAGATCGACGAGGAGAAGCACGACCTCCCGCCGCTGGTCCTCACCGCCGCCGGCGGAGCGATCCTCGGCTCGCTCCTGCTGCTGGTCTCCCCGGCCTCGGCACTCGACGTCGTCGTGCCCGTGCTGATCGTGGTCGCCCTGGCGATGGTCGTGTTCCAGAAGCGGATCACGGCGGCGCTGCGCGCCCGATCGGATCGACGCAGGGCCGCCCGGGGGCCGGTGGCGCCGACGTCCGACGGCTCGGACCGCAGCCCGCTGCGCTCACCGGCACTCGTGGGCTCGATGGGCGCCGCCTCGATCTACGGCGGCTACTTCACCGCCGCACAGGGGATCCTCTACCTCGGGATCCTGGGCACGTTCACCGGTCGCACGATGGGCTCGGTGAACAGTGTGAAGAACCTGCTGAGCCTGGTCGTGAACCTCGCGGCCGCAACCATCTACGTCATCGCGCACTTCGTGATCGGGGCGGAGATCGTGTGGCTCGCGACCGCCGCGATCGCCGTCGGCGCCCTGATCGGCGGCTACTTCGGCGCCCATCTCGCCAAGCTGATGCCCGAGTGGCTGCTGCGCGGCATCATCGTCGTCGTCGCGCTGATCGCCCTCGTGCGCCAGTTCATCTGAGCGGGAGCAGGCCACACAGGGCGGGCCGCCCGCAGCCTCAGCGCAGGAACGGGACGACCTGGTCGAGCACGTCGTCGGGCGGGAACAGGGTGGCGCCGTGGGAGCGCCCGGGCAGCGGGACGAACTCCGCATCCGGCATCAGCGAAGCGGCACGCACGGAATCCTCGTACCGCGGATGGTCCTCGGTGCCCGCCATCCACAGCGCCGGGACCGTGCAGTCCGCGAGCACGTCGTCGGGGACAGCGGCGGTGGCGTCGGTCGCGGTCAGCAGAGCCGCGACGGCGAGCGGATCAGCGGCCAGGAACGCCGTGCGCGTGGCACGGTCCCGCCGTGTGGTGATGCCGGGACCGAGTCCCTGGCCGTCGCAGAACGCCTCCATCCCGCCCTCCCGGATCGCGTCGATGACCTCCGGGAAGAAGACCGAGTCGATCTGGCCCCTCTGCACAGCGGCGGAACCGCCCAGGCTGACCAGGCGCGTCACCCGCGCCGGATGCTCGAGCGCTGCGGTCAGCGCGATACGGGCGCCCAGCGAGTAGCCCATCAGCGCGGCCCGGCCGATCGCCTCGGCGTCGAGCACCGCGAGCAGATCGGCGACGAACACGTCCTGCGTATAGGCGGCGGGATCGTGCGGGGTGCCCGACCGGCCATGCCCGCGCAGGTCCATCCTGATCACGGTGTGCTCGCCGGCGAGAGGCTCGAGATACCCCAGCCCCCGCCAGATCGCCCGCGAGAGCACGGAGCCGTGCAGCAGCACCACGGCGGGGCCGGAGCCCATGACGTCGTAGCGCAGGTCGATGCCGTCCACGGGGGAGGGGATGACGGGCACGGCCCGGTCCTTTCGGTCGGTCGCTCTGGGAGCGGAACCCGGATCGGGGCCGCTCTGCAGGGCACGGATGTCGGCTCTGCTGCGCGGGGTGCGGAGGGCAATTTGGCCCGTCGGCGGAAGCGGACGGGCCGCCGGTGATGTCTGCTGGCGATGTCGTCAGCTCGGATCACCAGCGGCCCGTCCGTGCAGCTGTCCGGAGAATCGGTCCCACGAGGAGCGGCCGTCCGGCCGTCCTCATCCCGGGCTCACAGCGCCGCGGAGATCTCCTCGAGGATGCGGTTGAACGTCGCCGACGGGCGCATCACAGCCGAGATCTTCTCGAGATCGGGACGGTAGTAGCCGCCGATGTCCGCCGGCTTTCCCTGCACCGCGAGCAGCTCGTCGGCGATGGTCTGCTCGCCGTCGGTGAGCTCCTTCGCGATCGGGCCGAAGGCGGTGGCGAGCTCGGTGTCCTCGCTCTGCTCGGCCAGCTCCTGCGCCCAGTACATCGCGAGGTAGAAGTGGCTGCCGCGGTTGTCGATGCTCCCGAGCTTGCGCTGCGGGGACCTGCCCTCGTTCAGCAGCGTCTCCGTGGCGCGGTCCAGGGCGTCGGCGAGCACGCGGGCGCGCTCGTTGTCCGCGGTGCGGGCGAGGTGACGCAGCGACTCGGCCAGCGCCAGGAACTCCCCGAGGGAATCCCAGCGCAGGTAGTCCTCCTCGACGAGCTGCTGGACGTGCTTGGGGGCGCTGCCGCCGGCACCGGTCTCGAACAGGCCGCCGCCGTTCATGAGCGGGACCACCGAGAGCATCTTGGCGCTGGTGCCCAGCTCCATGATCGGGAACAGGTCGGTGAGGTAGTCACGCAGCACGTTGCCGGTCACCGAGATGGTGTCCTCGCCGCGGCGCACGCGCTCCAGCGTGTGCTTGGTGGCCTCGATGGGGGCGAGGATCTGGATGTCCAGACCGTCGGTGTCCTCCTCGGCGAGGTACGCCTCGACCTTCGCGGTGACGTTGCGGTCGTGGGCGCGGGAGTCGTCGAGCCAGAACACCGCGGGCATGCCGGACTCGCGGGAGCGCCGCACGGCCAGCTGCACCCAGTCGCGGATCGGAGCGTCCTTGGCCTGGCAGGCGCGGAAGATGTCGCCCGCGGCGACCTCGTGGGTCATGAGCGCCGTGCCGGAGGCGTCGCGCACCTCGACCCGGCCAGCGGTCGCGATCTCGAAGGTCTTGTCGTGGGAGCCGTACTCCTCGGCCTTCTGCGCCATGAGGCCGACGTTCGGGACGGTGCCCATCGTGGTCGGATCGAAGGCGCCGTTCTTCTGGCAGTCCTCCACCGTCGCGGAGTACACGCCGGCGTAGGAGGAGTCGGGGATCACCGCGAGGGTGTCCTGCTCGGCGTCATCCGCGTTCCACATGTGGCCCGAGGTGCGGATCATCGCGGGCATGGAGGCATCGATGATGACGTCGGAGGGGACGTGGAGGTTGGTGATGCCCTTGTGGGAGTTCACCATCGCGAGGTCGGGGCCCGCGGCCAGGTCCGTGTCGATCGCGGCGCGGATCCCGTCGCGCTGCTCGGCATCGAGCGCGTCGACCCCGGCGAGGATGCCGCCCAGGCCGTTGTTCGGTGACAGGCCGGCCTGCTCGAGCTGCTCGCCGAACTGGGTGAACACGGTGGGCAGGAAGGCGCGCACCGCGTGGCCGAACAGGATCGGGTCGGACACCTTCATCATGGTGGCCTTGAGGTGCAGGGAGAACAGGACGCCCTGCTCCTTCGCGGCGGCGATCTGCTCGCTCAGGAACGCATCCAGGGCGGCGGCGCGCATGACCGTGGAGTCCACGACCTCGCCCGCGAGCACCGGGAGGGACGCCTTGAGCACGGTCTCGGTGCCATCGGCGGCGATATGCACGATCGACAGGGTGTCCTCGGCCTCGAGGACCACGGACTGCTCGTTGGCGCGGAAGTCGTCCGCATCCATCGTGGCGACGGAGGTCTTGGAGTCCGTGGACCACTCGCCCATGCGGTGCGGGTGCGCCTTGGCGAAGTTCTTCACCGCGGCGGGCGCCCGACGGTCCGAGTTGCCCTCGCGCAGGACGGGGTTCACGGCCGAGCCCTTGATCGAGTCGTAGCGGGCACGGACGTCCTTCTCCGCGTCGGTCTCGGGGGACTCCGGGTAGTCCGGCAGGGCGATGCCCTGGCCCTGCAGCTCGGCGATGGCGGCCTTCAGCTGCGGCACCGACGCGGAGATGTTGGGGAGCTTGATGATGTTGGCCTCGGGGGACTTCGCCAGCTCGCCCAGCTCGGCAAGGGCGTCGGCCTCCCGCTGCCCCTCGGGCAGGAGATCGGAGAAGGTCGCGACGATGCGGCCGGCCAGGGAGATGTCACGGGTGGTGACGTCGATCCCGGCGGTGTCGGAGAAAGCATCGAGGATCGGCAGGAACGATGCGGTCGCCAGCATCGGTGCCTCGTCGGTGTGGGTGTAGATGATGCGCGCCATGTGTCGCGGGGCTCCCTCGGGTCGGTGCGGCATTTGTCTTGACGTCAAGACTAATCGACGTCAGGCACGAGCCTGGAGTGTTGATCCGGATGCCCCCACGGTACGTGACGAGTCCCTCCCCGTCGCCTCCTCGTCAGCTCCTCGTCGGCTCAGAGGATCAGCAGGGTGAGCGCCATGATCGCCATGCCCGCGATCAGGGAGTAGATGACCGTGTGGTGCTCGCCGGTCTCCTCGGCCGCAGGCAGCAGCTCATCGAGCGAGACGAACACCATCACCCCGGCCACGCCCGCGAGGATCGCGCCCATCGCGTCGCCGGAGAGCAGCGGGGCGAGCAGCAGATACCCGAGCACGGCGCCCACGGGCTCCGCCAGCCCCGTCATCGAGGCGAGCCAGAACGCCTTGGATCGCGAGCCGGTCGCGCGGCGCACCGGGACCGCCACCGCGAGCCCCTCCGGGATGTTGTGCAGGGCGATCGCCGCGACCACAGGGATCGCGATCTCCGGTGCCTGCAGTGCGGCCACGAAGGTCGCGAAGCCCTCGGGGACGTTGTGGAAGGCGAGGGCCGCGGCGGTCACCGTGCCGGTGCGCAGGAGCCGTGCGCGCAGCGCCCGATCCGCCGCCTGCTCATCGGGCTCGCGCACCTCGGGGTCGCCGTGTGAGCCGGTCATCCTCCCGGAGAACTCATGGGGGCTGACCGCTTCGGGCACCAGACGGTCCAGCACCGCGATCAGCGCGATCCCCACGAAGAAGGAGAGGGTGGCGATCGCCGTGCCGCGGGCTGTGATCGCGCCGCCGCTGGAGAGCACATGGGCGCCCTCGGGGAGCAGCTCCACGAAGGACACGTACAGCATCACGCCCGCCGAGAGGCCGAGGCCGCCTGCCAGCATCTTCGGGTTCGTGCCCCGACCGAGCACTCCGAGTGCGGCGCCGATGCTGGTGGCACCACCGGCGACGAGGGTGAGGAGGAAGGCGGCGAGCACGAGGACGACACTAGCCGCCCAGGGCCTCGTCGTCGGCTCCGGCGCGGCGGAGCCGACGAACCGGGCGAGACAGAGCCGATGAACTGTGCGAGACGGAGCCGACGGACAGTGCGAGGCGGACGGACAGTACGGTGACCCGAGCGACGACAGGGGGCGAGATGGACTGGGAGGAGCGCTACCGCCGCGCCAGGGTGTCCTGGAACCGCGAAGCCGTCCGGCATCTGCGCTCCCGAGGATGGATCCTGCTCGTGACCGGGCGGCGGGTGACCTCCGCCGACGAGGAGACGGGGGAGTGGCCCGGGGGCATCACCTGGAAGGACCACTCCACGGCGGACGAGGTCCGTCTGCTCGGCCAGCTCCTAGACTGACCCCATGCCTGATCCTGCCCCGTTCCTCGCCGTGACCGACCTGCGCTCGCGCATCCTCAGCACCGCCGAGCTCACGGCGGCCCTGCCGCGCGCCGAGCTCGACGTCGAGGCCGCGACCGCCGCTGTGCGTCCCGTGGTCGACGACGTCGCCGCGCGAGGCGCGGCCGCCGTGCTCGATGCCTCGGAGCGCTTCGACGGAGTGCGCCCGGAGCATCTGCGGGTGCCGCAGGCCGAGCTGCAGCGGGCGCTGGACGAGCTCGATCCGGAGATTCGAGCCGCTCTGGGGGAGTCGGCGGCGCGGGTGCGCCGCGTGGACTCCGCCCAGAGCCGCCGGGAGGAGAGCGTCGAGGTCGTCCCCGGCGGCACGGTCTCGCAGCGCTGGGTGCCGGTGCGTCGGGTGGGCCTGTACGTGCCCGGCGGGCGTGCGGTGCTGCCCAGCTCCGTGGTGATGAACGTGGTGCCCGCGCAGGTCGCCGGCGTCGAGCAGATCGTGCTCGCCTCGCCGCCGCAGAAGGAGTTCGGCGGGCTGCCGCACCCCACGATCCTCGCCGCCTGCGCGCTGCTCGGGGTGACCGAGGTGATCGCCGCCGGCGGTGCCCAGGCCATCGCGCTGCTCGCGCACGGCGCCGACGACCTCGGTGACGGGAAGCACCTCGACCCGGTCGATCTCGTCACCGGTCCCGGCAACGTCTACGTCGTCGCCGCGAAGCGCCTGGTCCGCGGGACCGTCGGCATCGATGCCGAGGCCGGCCCCACCGAGATCGCGATCCTCGCCGACGCCACCGCCGACCCCGCCTTCGTCGCCGCTGATCTCATCTCGCAGGCCGAGCATGACCCGCTCGCCGCGAGCATCCTGGTCACCGACGACGAGCAGCTCGTCGCGGGTGTCGAGACGGAGCTCGCCCGTCAGGTGCCCCTCGCCCGGCACCGCGAGCTCATCGAGGAGGCGCTGCGCGGAGAGCAGAGCGGCGTGGTGATGGTCGACGGGATGGACCAGGGCCTGTCGGTGGTCGATGCCTACGGTGCGGAGCACCTCGAGATCCAGACGGCCGACGCCGCCGCGGTCGCCGCCCGGGTCACCAACGCGGGCGCCGTCTTCGTCGGCTCCCACAGCCCGGTGAGCCTCGGCGACTACGCCGCCGGCTCCAATCACGTGCTGCCCACCGGCGGCAGCTCCCGGTTCAACGGCGGCCTCGGCGTGCAGACCTTCCTGCGCGGCATCCACGTCGTGCACTACGACCGGGAGGCGCTGGCCGATGCCCGTGCGGCGGCCACCACGTTGGCCGACGCCGAGGGGCTCCCGGCGCACGGTGCGGCGATCGACATCCGCTTCGCGGACTGACCTGCGCGGGCGCGGGCCGACGGGCGGGGTCGCCCGTCGGCCTGTCGGCCTCGGCCCTTGGCCGTAGACCCGTCGACTCATCGGCCGTGCCGTGATCCAGGAACGTGCCTGCGCCTCTTGCGCACACCGATGTAAGCGCATACAGTCCGTGTCACGCTGTAAGCGCTTCCAGCTCTGATGGGGGCTTCCGGCTCCGACGGACGGCAGGTCCGGGAGTGCGCGCAGCGCTGCTGAGCAGGAATCGATGACGAGCTGGATGAGCTGGAGGAGACCGGATGATGGCCAACGGCGCATCCTCGCCCGTACCTACGATCTACCAGGTCGCTGAGCGCGCGGGCGTCTCGATCGCGACGGTCAGCCGCGCGTTCTCGGACCCCTCCAAGGTGGCACCCCGCACGCTGGATGCCGTCCTCGAGGCGGCCCGCGTCCTGCGGTACGTCCCGGCCGCTGCGGCCCGGGCGCTCGCCGTCCGGCGCAGCAAGGCGCTCGGCGTCGTGCTCCCGCACATCGACGGCCCGTATTACGCGGAGCTCCTGGTCGGGTTCGAGGTCGCGGCCTCCGAGCTCGGGCTGTCCGTGGTGCTGGCGCTCCTGAACCCGCAGGAGCCGCGGCATCTCTCCGTGCTCGACCTCCTGGGCCGCGTCGATGGCGTCGCCTTCATGGCCCGCAGCGGCGCGCAGGACGACACCGTGCGGCAGGTCGCCGATGTGCGACCCACCGTGAGCGTCGCCCGCGGCCAGGTCGAGGGCGTCGACGCCTTCTACGCCGAGAACCGCGCGGCGGCCCGTCAGCTCACCGAGCACCTCATCGAGCACGGCCGACGCCGCATCGGCTTCGTCGGGCGCCTCGAGGAGGGGTCCGACATCGGGCAGCGCCACGTCGGCTACCTCGAAGCCCTCGAGGAAGCCGGCCTCGCGCCCGCAGAGCGGTTCGAGAAGGACCCGGTCGAGGCCTCCGGACTCGAGATCGCCGAGATGCTGCTGGCCGTCGAGCGCGAGCGGAACGACGCGGACGCCGGTGCGGCCGGAGCGGACGATGCGACCGGGATCGCCGGTCTCGACGCACTCGTCTGCGGCAACGACGAGCTCGCGATGGCGATCATCTCCCGCCTCACCGCGGCAGGCGTGGACGTCCCCGGTCGCCTCGCCGTCACCGGATGGGACGACACCGTCACCGCCCGCTACCTGACCCCCGGCCTGACCACCGTCCGGCAGGACGTCGCAGAGCTCGGGGCCCTCGCCGCACAGCGACTCGCGGCCCTCATCGACGGGGACACGTCGCAGTCGCCGGTCACGGTCGACTCCAACGTCGTGCTCCGGCAGTCCTGCGGCTGCGCCCCCGACCCGGTCCCGGCCCTGGCGTAGCGCGCCCGCTCACGATCCGACCAGAACCGCACAGATCCCCCGACCGCCTCATGGACGAAGGAGTCATCATGACCAGCATTCCCCGCATCTCCCGCCGCACCCTCGGCGGATTGGGCGCTGCCGGCGCCCTGTCCGCCCTCGCCGCCTGCGGCCGCCCCGAGGAGGACGGCGGCGGTGCTGCAGACCCCGCCGCCCCGGTCGCCGAGGGACCCGCCACCGGCTCCCTCACGATCTGGGCCATGGGCGCCGAGGGCGAGGCCCTCCCCGAGCTGCTCACGGGCTTCGAGGAGGAGAACCCCGACGTCACGCTCGAGGTCACCCCGCTGCCCTGGGACTCGGCCCATGACAAGTTCACCTCGGCGATCGCCGCCGGCACCGCCCCGGACGTCGCCCAGGTCGGCTCGACCTGGATGGCGGAGTTCGTGAGCCTGGATGCTCTGGAGCCCACCCCGGAGTCCATCGCCCTGGACGACTTCTTCCCCGGCGCCGTCGAGGGTGTCACCGTCGGCGACACCGCCTACGGCGTCCCGTGGTACGTCGAGACCCGCCTGGTCTACTACCGCAAGGACATCGCCGAGGCCGCCGGGATCTCCGAGCCGCCGACCGACTGGGAGGGCCTGGCCGCCATGGCGAAGGCGCTCCAGGGCCAGCCCGACGGGAAGTGGGGCATCGCCCTGCAGCCCGGCGGGGACGGCTCCTGGCAGACCGTGCTCCCGCTGTGCTGGTCCAACGGCGGGGGTGTCGTCTCCGAGGCCGGGGACGAGTTCACCTTCGAGACGCCGCAGAACGAGGAGGCGCTGGCCTACTACCAGTCCTACTTCACCGACGGGATCGCCGACCCGGCACCTGCCGAGGGCACCACCGAGCAGGACTTCGTCTCCGGAGCGGTGCCGATGTTCGTCTCCGGCCCCTGGATGATGGCGGCCGTCGAGGGCGTGGGCGGAGACGGCTTCGCCGACAAGTACGGCGTGTTCGTGATGCCCGTGAAGGAGACCAGCTCGAGCTTCCTGGGCGGTGCCAACATCGGCGTCCTCCAGGGGTCGAAGAACCGCGACTCCGCCTGGAAGCTCGTGGAGTACCTCTCCCGCCCGGAGGTCCAGATCCAGTGGTTCGAGCAGGTCACCGACATGCCTGCGGTGCAGTCGGCCTGGGAGGACGAGAAGGTCTCCTCCAACGAGAAGTTCGAGGCCTTCCACACCCAGCTCGAGACCGCCCTCGCCCCGCCCACGATCGCCACCTGGGAACAGGTGGCTGCGAAGTTCGACGCCCAGATCGAGCAGGTCTGCAAGCAGGACCTCGCCCCGGCCGACGCCCTCCAGGCCGCGCAGTCCGAGGCACAGGGCATCGGGATCGGCGCCTGAGATGACCACGCAGTCCGCCTCCTCGGCCGCGGCCCTCCCGCCGCCGTCGCCCACCGGGAGCAGAGGGAGCCACAGGGGCAGGGGCAGTGCCTCCCGGCCCGGGCGCCGCCGCGGCCACCGCGCCGCCGCGGAGGCCCGCGCCGGGCTGCTGCTTTCCCTGCCCTTCGTGGTGCTCTTCGGGATCTTCATCGCCTGGCCCGTGCTGCAGTCGATGTTCATGTCCTTCACGGACATGCGCATCACCGACATCCGGTCGCCGTTCGCGGTGGACTTCGTGGGTCTGGACAACTACATCGCTGCCTTCCACGACCCCGTCTTCCGGCGGGCAGCCCTGAACACCGGAGTGTTCGTGCTGGTCGGGGTGCCGCTGACGATCATCGCGGGGCTCAGCGCCGCGATCGCCCTGAACCGGGGCGCGCTGAAGCTGCGCGGACTGTTCCGGATGGGCTTCTACACCCCCGTGGTCACCTCCATCGTGGCCGTCGCCGTGGTCTGGAGGTTCCTGCTGCAGCCCGAGAACGGCTTGGTGAACACCGTCCTGGGCTGGGTGGGGATCGACGGGCCCAACTGGCTGGGTGATGAGCGCACCGCCCTGCTGTCGCTCATCGTGATGGCGGTCTGGCGCAACTTCGGCACCTCGATGGTGATCTTCCTGGCCGGCCTGCAGGCCGTGGACCGCGGGCTGCACGAGGCAGCCGCGCTCGACGGGGCGAACGCCTGGCAGAGGTTCCGGAACATCACCATCCCGTCCATTCGGCCGACGCTGCTGTTCGTGCTGGTCACCACGTCGATCGGCTACCTGCAGTTCTTCGAGGAGCCCTTCGTCATGACGGGCGGCGGTCCGTTGAACTCCACGATCTCCGCCTCCATGTACACCTACAACCAGTTCGGATTCGGCAACTACGGCATGGCCGGGGCGATGGCGTACCTGACGTTCATCGTGATCGGCATCGTCACCCTCGCGCAGTTCCGCCTGATGAGGGAGAAGTGATGATCGAACGTCGCAGTCCCGTCCTGACCTATGTCATCCTCACTGCCTTCCTGCTGCTGGTCATCACGCCCTTCGTGTGGATGATCCTCGGCAGCGTGAAGACCCAGGGAGAGCTCCTGCGCGTCCCGCCCACCTGGCTGCCCGAGGAACCCACCTGGGACAACTTCCGCCGTCTCTTCGATCGGCCCTTCGGCCACTACTTCCGCAATTCGACCGTGGTGGCGATCGCGGTGACGCTGGGGAACCTGATCTTCAGCTCGATGTTCGGCTACGCGCTCGCGCACCTCACCTTCCCCTTCAAGCGGGTGCTGTTCGTGCTGGTCCTGGTGTGCCTGATGATCCCCGGACTGGTCACCTTCATCCCGCAGTACGTGCTGGTGGTGAACATGGGGCTGGCCAACACCATCCCCGCGCTCATCCTGCCGTTCCTGGTGCAGCCGTTCAGCGTCTTCCTGATGCGCCAGTTCTTCCTGGGACTGCCCCGGGAGCTGCTCGAGGCCGGCCGTATCGACGGCGTCGGCGAGGTCGCGATCTTCTTCCGGATCTACCTGCCGCTCGCGGGCCCCGCCTTCGCGACCCTCGGCATCCTCACCTTCCTCGGCTCCTGGAACAACTTCCTGTGGCCGCTCGTCGTCTCCTCGAGCGAGTCGACCTACACCCTGCCCGTCGCGCTCGCCCTGATCTCGACCGGACAGAACCAGACGGATTACGGGCTGCTCCTGGCCGGCGCCACGCTCGTGGTCCTGCCGATCCTCCTCGTCTTCCTCTTCTTCCAGCGCTACTTCATCCAGGGCATCGCCACCTCCGGCATCAAATGATCGGCGTCCGCTGATCTCCACCACCCGACACCACCCCGCACGATCCTGCACGACCCCGCACGAGACCCGGTCCGACGTCGTACCCATCGCCTCGAGGAGGCATCGTGAACTCCATCCCTCGCCGCACCCTGCTCACCGTCCCGCTGCTCGGAGCCGGCGCCGCCCTCGGGGCCGTCGGCGCCGCGAGTCCGGCCCTGGCAGCTCCCGCCCCGACGCCCTCGGGGGCCGGGCTGTCGACGGCCGGTCTCCCGGCCCTCGTCGGCACCGCCGGGGGAGGGCGCGACGAGCGCCTGCTGCGACGCTGGGCGAAGGACACCTGGCGTTCCCTGGACGCGATGACCGTGCGCAGCACCGGACTCGTCTCCGACACCATCGAGGCGGACCTGACGGGGCATTCGCGCCACACGTCGCCCACCAACATCGGCGGCTATCTCTGGTCCACGCTCCTGGCCCGCGAGCTGCGCCTGATCACGCCGGGGGAGGCCCGCAACCGGATCTCCCGCACCCTGGACTCGCTCGAGACGATGGAGCATCACGAGCCCTCGGGCATGTATTACAACTGGTACGACGAGACCGACGGCTCCGTGCTGCGCAGCTGGCCCGGCACCGGCGACCCCGTGGTCCCCTTCGTCTCCAGCGTCGACATGGGCTGGCTCGGCGCCGCCCTGCACGTGGTCGCCCAGGCCGATCCCTCCAACCGCCGTCGGGCGAAGCGCCTGTTCGACGCGATGCGCTGGGATGTGTTCTTCGACCGCGACGTCGACGTCCAGCCCGGGCAGACCATCGGCGGCTTCTGGGTCGAGGACCCGCACCGGGACGGCGTCGAGCTGCTTCCCCTGTTCCAGGACATCCCCGGGGCAGAGGTCTGGTACCACACGGAGCATCACTACGACACGGCCGTCTCCGAGGCCCGCATGGTCACCTACCTCGGGATCATGACCGAGCAGATCCCGGCCGCCGCCTACTTCACGACCTTCCGCACCTTCCCGCCCCAGTGGGACTGGGCCGAGATGCCGCCGGTGGGCGACTGGGCCGAGCACGAGGGGGTCGCCGTGTTCGAGGGAGCCCACACCTACCGCGGCCTGGAGATCGTCCCCGGCTGGGGCGGCTCCATGTTCGAGGAGCTGATGCCGGACCTGTTCGTGCCCGAGGCCGCCTGGGGCCCGGACAGCTGGCGCAGGAACCATCCGCTCCATGTGCGCGCCCAGCGCGAGCACGGACTCGAGGAGGCCGGCTACGGCTACTGGGGCTTCTCCCCGAGCTCCGACCCGCACGGCGAGTACCGCGAGTACGGCGTCGATGCCCTGGGACTGAACCCCGAGGGCTACTTCTCCGACGCCGCGGCCACCGACTGGCATCAGGGAGAGCCCTACCCGCAGGGGCTCGACGGCGTCGTCACCCCGCACGCCGCGGCGCTCGCGATGCAGTACGAGCGCGCCGAGGCGATCGAGAACCTCTCCCGGATCGAGACCGAGCTCGGCGCCTACGGACCCGGCGGCTTCCACGACGCCGTCGCCGTCGGCTCGGGAGTCATCGCCCGGCGCCACCTCTCCCTGGACCAGTCGATGGTGCTCGGCGCCCTCGGCAACGTGCTGCTCGAGGAGCAGCTGCACCGCTGGTTCGGCACCGACGAGGTCGCCGCCCGCCTCCGTCCCGTCCTCGAGCAGGAGACCTTCCGTGCCCACGGCTGACCGCACCCTTCCCCACCTCTCCTCCGCGCCCGACGGAACCCGCTTCCGCGACCTGAACCGCAACGGGGTGATGGACCCCTTCGAGGACCCTCGCCTCAGCCCGGAGGAGCGCACCGAGGACCTGCTGGCCCGCCTCTCCCTCGAGGAGAAGGTGGGGCTCATGTTCCACACGGTCATCGAGACCGGCCAGGACGGCACTCTCCTGGAGACCCCGGGCGCGATCTCCAAGTCGCCCACCTCCACGGTCGTGCTGGACAAGCGCATGAGTCACTTCAACGTGCACGGACTGGACGATGCCCGTGCCGCGGCCCGCTGGCACAACCGGCTCCAGGAGCTCGCCGAGCAGACTCCCCACGGCATCCCCGTCACGATCTCCACCGACCCCCGCCACGGCGGTGCCCAGAACGCGGGCACCTCCTGGGTGACGTCGTTCTTCTCCCTGTGGCCCGAGCCGCTCGGGCTCGGCGCTCTCGGCGATCCGGAGCTGGTGCGCACCTGGGCGGGCACCGTGCGCCGCGAGTACACCGCAGTCGGGATCCGGGCCGCGCTGCACCCCGTCGCCGATCTCGCCACCGAACCGCGCTGGGCCCGTCAGCGCGAGTGCTTCAGCCAGGACCCGCAGCTCGTGGCCCGCCTCGTCACCGCGGCGCTCGACGGTCTGCGCGGGGCTGAGGGCGAGATTCCGGTGCAGTCCACGGTCAAGCACTTCCCCGGCGCCGGTCCGCAGAAGGACGGCGAGGATGCGCACTTCCCCTACGGCCGCGACCAGGTCTACCCCGGGGGTCGCTTCGAGGACCACCTGCTGCCCTTCCGCGAAGCCATCGCCGCGGGGGCCGACGCGATCATGCCCTACTACGGCCGGCCCGTCGGCCTCCAGATCGACGGGCACGAGATCGAGTCCGTCGGCTTCGGCTTCAACGAGCAGGTGCTCACCGGCCTGCTGCGAAACGAGCTCGGCTTCGACGGCGTCATCGTCAGCGACTGGGAGCTGGTGAACGACAACCACGTCGGCGACCAGGTGCTCCCGGCGCGCGCCTGGGGCGTCGAGGAGCTCATCCCCGCCCAGCGCCTCCAGCGGATCCTCGAGGCAGGGGCCGATCAGCTCGGCGGCGAGGAGTGCACCGAGCTGCTCCTGGGCCTGGTGCGCGATGACCTGGTCGAGGAGGAACGGGTGACCGACTCGGCCCGTCGGCTGCTGCGGGTGAAGTTCCGGCTCGGGCTGTTCGACGACCCCTATGTCGACGAGTCCGCGGCCGACGCCCTGGTGGGCAGCGAGGAGAGCCGCCGCCAGGGCCATGAGGCGCAGGCCGGCAGCGTCGTGGTCCTGCACGACGACGGTCACGTGCTGCCGCTGCACACCGTGCGCGGCAGCACCCGCATCTATGCCGAAGGGCTGCCTGCCGACGTCATCGCCCAGCTGGGGGAGCAGGTCGCCACCCCGGCGGAGGCCGACGTCGCGCTGCTGCGGATCGGCGCCCCGTTCCAGCCCCGCGACGACCTCTTCCTGGAATCGTGGTTCCACCAGGGCGACCTGGAGTTCCCGCCCGGGCTCGCCCACCGTCTCGCCCGTCTCCGCGCCGCGTGCCCGCTGATCCTCGACGTGGACCTCGACCGGGCCGCCGTGCTCACCGACATCGCGGGGGAGTGCGACGCACTCACCGGCAGCTTCGGGGTCTCCGCCGCCGCCTGGGCGGACGCGATCACGGGCGTGGTCCCGGCCCGGGGTCGACTCCCGATCGAGCTGCCGCGGTCGATGAAGGCGGTGCGGGAGGCTCACGAGGATGTCCCCGGCGGCACGGCGGAGCCGCTGTACCCCTACGGGCACGGCCTCGACATCGACCAGGTGATCAGCAGCAGGCGGTGATGCGGTCGGGCCGCCGGGCCGCCCGGTCGCCGGCCGTGCTGGTCGTCGATCCGGCCGGTCACCGATCCGCCTGGTGGTCGCTCCGTCTGGTCGTCGAGCCTGCACCACGTGTCGGTGAGAGCCTCCTCACCGACACGTAGTGCAGGGTGGAGCTCGCTGCGTGGGCGTTCAGCGCCGCGCGGGCCCGGCGGCTGTGTCGTCGGTGCCGTCGTTGTCGTCGTCGTTGCCGGTGGTCGCGACTCCAGCTCGGGTCGCGGCCGCGGTCCCGTTGCCCACTCCGGCCTCGGCTCCGGCTGTGGCAGCGGACTCGTTGCCGGCCTCGCCCCCGGCTCCGGCGAGGGGCACCCTGCGCACCCCGCGGGTGAGGTACATCGCCACCGCGCGCCAGCCGAGCATCAGCACGCCGGTGAAGATCGCCGTGGTGAGGATGAAGGCCACCTCGGTGCCGGCCGAGAAGAGGGTGCGGATCGCCATCGCGGCGGCGATCGTGATCGCCCACACGAACACCCCGTGCGGCCACACGCGGAAAGGCGCGCGCCAGGCGCGGATCGCGAGATGGCCCAGCAGCACGCCCACGGCGAACGGCCAGCCCACCAGGAACAGGTTCTGCGAGGTCAGCGGCGTCCCGTGCTGCAGGAAACCGATGGCGACGAAGAGGATGACGACCAGCAGGTCGCCGATCAGGGCACCCAGAGAACGGAACATCCTCTCAGCGTACTGGCGGACAGGCCGCCGTCCTCTCAGCCGGCGGCCCCTGCAGGGGTCTCTGTGAACGGCGCCACCTCGTCCTCCCTGGAGGCGGTCGCCGCGCCCCTCCGGTCGACGTGCTCCCGACCTGCTGGCCTGCCTGCTCGCGACGGTCGACGTGCCTGTCGGGGAGCACCGGGCCGCTCTGGATGGCCGTCTGCACGGTGGGCGGCCGGGTCGTCGGCGCCGCGGCCGAACTACGATGGGCCCCATGCCCGAGAACTCTGCTCCGACCCTGGCCACCGACGCGCTGCCGCAGCCGCGCGACGGCATCGCGGGAGCCGCCCCATACGGCGCCCCGCAGCTCGCGGTCGAGCATGCGCTCAACGTCAACGAGAACCCCTACGGGCCCTCCCCGGAGCTCGCGGCGTCCATCGGCCGGGCCGCGGCGGACGCCGCCGTCGGCCTGAACCGGTACCCGGACCGTGAGGCCCTGGACCTGCGCACCGACCTCGGCGAGTACCTCGCGGCGGAGTCCGGCATCGCCGCGCCGCCGCGCGAGGCGGTCTGGGCGGCCAACGGCTCGAACGAGATCATGCACCAGCTGCTGCTGGCGTTCGGCGGCCCCGGACGCACCGCGCTCGGCTTCACCCCGCACTACTCGATGTACCCCGAGTACGCCCGCGACACCTACACGCGGTGGGTCACCGCGGAGCGGGGCCCGGAGCCCGAGTTCGCGCTCACCGCGGAGGCGGTCACCGCCGCGATCGCCGCACACGAACCGAACATCGTGGTGCTGACCAGCCCGAACAACCCCACCGGCACGGCGCTCACCCTCGACGTGGTCGAGGCGGCCGCCGCGGCGCTGGCACCGAGCCGGGGACTGCTCGTGGTCGACGAGGCCTATGGCGAGTTCCGCCGCGACGGGGTGCCCAGCGCCCTCACCCTCCTGGACCGCCACCCCAACATCGTGGTCACCCGCACCATGTCCAAGGCCTTCGCCCTGGCGGGAGCACGGCTCGGCTACCTGGTCGCCCATCCGGCGATCGTCGACGCCGTGCGCGTCGTGCGCCTTCCGTACCATCTGTCGGCCGTCACCCAGGCCGTCGCCCGTGCCGCCCTCGCCCACCGCGAGGAGCTGCTGGGCAAGGTGGCCCTGCTGCGCAGCGAGCGCGACGCCCTCGCCGAGCACCTGGTGGCCCGCGGCCACGACGTGGCCCCGTCCGACGCGAACTTCATCCTGTTCCGCACCTTCTCCGATCGCGACGCGGTGTTCGAGGCGCTCCTCGACCGCAGCGTCCTCGTCCGAGCCGTCGGCCCCGCCGGCTGGCTGCGCGTGTCCATCGGCACGCCCGAGAACAACACCGCATTCCGCACCGCCCTCGAGGAGGCCGACCCCCGATGACCGACACCACCAGCGCGCGCCCGTCGCGCACGGCGAGCATCACCCGTTCCACCCGCGAGTCCTCCGTCGAGGTCACCCTCGACGTCGACGGCACCGGCCAGGTCGAGGTGTCGACCTCCGTGCCGTTCTTCGACCACATGCTCACGGCCCTGGGCACCCACGCCCGCTTCGACCTCACGGTGCGCGCGACCGGCGACACCCACATCGATGCGCACCACACCGTCGAGGACACCTCGATCGTGCTCGGTCAGGCGCTGCGCGAGGCCCTCGGCGACAAGAAGGGCATCGCCCGCTTCGGCGACGCCCTGGTCCCGCTGGACGAGTCCCTCGCCCAGGCCGTCGTGGACCTCTCCGGCCGCCCTTACTGCGTGCACTCCGGCGAGAGCGAGGCCCAGGCCACGCACCTCATCGGCGGCCACTTCACCGGGTCGCTGACCCGCCACGTGTTCGAGTCGATCGCCCACCACGCCGCGATCTGCCTGCACATCCGCCTGATCGAGGGCCGCGACCCGCACCACATCGTCGAGGCCCAGTTCAAGGCGCTCGCCCGCGCGCTGCGCGCGGCCTGCGCCTACGACGAGCGCGTCCTGGACGTGCCCTCCACGAAGGGAGCCCTGTGAGCACCGCCGACCCGCGTGACCCGGATCAGGATCCGTCCGACGGCTCCGGCCACGGCTCCGACGACATCGATGCCGAGTTCGCCCGGCTCACCGAGGGTCTCTCCCTCGACTCCCTCGATGAGACCCCGCTGACCGTCGAGGACGTCCTGTCCGAGACCCCTGCCGAGGAGAAGGAACCCACGATCGCCGTGGTCGCCACCTCCGTCGCGACCAGCCAGGCACTCGCCGGCGCGATCCGGCTGGGCCGGGAGGCGCGCACCGACGGGATCGACATCCCCACCGGCAGCCGCACCCTGGAGACCCGCACCGGCGCGATCGCCGTGGGGGAGCTCGAGGAGACCGCCGCCCATGATCTCGCGGCGATCGCCTCGACCGCGCTGCAGCGCAACGGCATCGTGCTGTTCTGGCGCCGGGGCGACCGCATGACCGCCACCCGGTACAAGGGCGGGGAGCGCGGCGAGGACATCTCGCCCGCGATCGTGCTCGGCGCGGTGGACGACGTCGTGGAGGAGCTGCTCCTCGGGACGACGGCAGTGGACGAGCTGGAAGAGGGCATCGACCCCTCGACGGTCACCCGGGCCGAGGCCCTGGCCTGGATCGCCGGTAAGGGGAAGCGCAAGTGACCGAGGCCGATCCCCTCCCCGAGAGCATCGCCGAACCCTCTGCCGAGCCGGGTGCCGGCGACGCCGCCGCCACCCCGCGCGTCGTGGTCCTGGATCACGGCTCGGGCAATGTCCGCTCCGTGGTGCGCGCCCTCGAGGCAGCCGGCGCCGCCGTCGAGCTCACCGCCGATCGCGATCTCGCGCTCGCGGCCGACGGTCTCGTCGTGCCCGGCGTCGGCGCCTTCGCCGCCACCATCGAGCAGGTGCTCGCTGTGGGCGGGGACCGCATCATCGAACGACGGCTGGCCGGCGGCCTGCCCGTCCTCGGCATCTGCGTGGGCCTGCAGATCATGTTCGACGCCGGTACCGAGCACGGCCAGCGTAGCGCGGGGCTCGCGCAGTGGCCGGGCGAGATCACCGGCCTCCAGGCATCCGTGGTGCCCCACATGGGGTGGAACACCGTGGAGGCCGCCGACGGCACCCAGCTGTTCCGGGGCGTCGAGTCCGAGCGCTTCTACTTCGTGCACTCCTACGCCGCGCGCGAATGGACCATGGAGCAGATCGGCTCGCTCGCCGCCCCGAAGGTCACCTGGGCCGAGCACGACGGGGACCGCTTCGTCGCGGCCGTCGAGAACGACGCGCTCACGGCGACCCAGTTCCACCCCGAGAAGTCCGGGGACGCCGGGGCCAAGCTCCTGGCGAACTGGCTCGGCACGCTGCCGCGCCGCCGACCCGGGGCTGAGGGCGCCGCAGCAGGTGCCCAGCAGGAGGCGTCACCGTGATCTACGCCTTCATCCTGCTCTTCGCCGGCGGCATGACGCTCGGCGGAGCCTGGTCCTTCTACCGCTCCAAGAAGCCATGGTGGGCCACCCTGGGACTGCTCGTGCTGGGCCTGGTCTTCATCGGCATCTCGTTCTGGCGGCTGCGGACCGGCTGACCGGCACGACCTGTCGCCGGCTCCGTCCGTTCCCGCCCATTCGCCCCTCCCTGAGTTCCTCGGTTCCCGAGCATTCTCCGTACTCCTTGCAATCCCCGCACTTCCTGCATCCCGTGCAGTCCGTGCATTCTCTGCAGTCCCCACCAGTGATCTCGAGCCCCTGCAGGGCGACGACCCCGAGACAACCCGCTTCCAGGAGGCACCCCTATGACCGCTCCGATCCTCGAGCTGCTGCCCGCCGTCGATGTGCAGTCCGGCCAGGCAGTCCGTCTCGTGCAGGGTGAAGCCGGCTCCGAGACCTCCTACGGCGCCCCGCTGGACGCCGCCCTCGCCTTCCAGGAGGGCGGTGCGCAGTGGCTGCACCTGGTGGACCTCGACGCGGCCTTCGGGCGCGGCAGCAACGCCGCCCTGCTCGCCGAGGTCGTCGCCGCGGTCGACATGAACGTGGAGCTCTCCGGCGGCATCCGTGACGACGACTCCCTCGCCGCCGCGCTCGCCACGGGCTGCCGCCGTGTCAACCTCGGCACGGCCGCCCTCGAGAACCCCGAGTGGACCGCGGAGATCCTCGCCGAGCACGGCGACCGCATCGCCGTCGGCCTCGACGTGCGCGGCACGACCCTCGCCGCCCGCGGCTGGACCCGCGAGGGAGGCGACCTGTGGGAGACCCTCGAGCGCCTCGACGAAGCCGGCTGCCAGCGCTACGTCGTCACCGACGTCACGAAGGACGGCACCCTGCGCGGTCCCAACGTCGACCTCCTGCGCGACGTCTGCTCCCGTACCGACGCCGCCGTCGTCGCCTCCGGCGGCATCTCCTCGCTCGAGGACCTGCGTGCCCTGCGCGAGCTGGTCCCCGCCGGGGTCGAGGGCGCGATCGTGGGCAAGGCCCTCTACGCCCAGGCGTTCACGATGGGTGAGGCGCTGGACGTCGCAGGTCGCCGATGACAGGGGCACCAGAGACCCCGGACCCCTCGGAACGGCGGCCCGCCGACGCTCACGAGACCCGTGCGGAGGCGGTCGCGAAGGCGCTGCCCGCGCACTTCCGCGAGAAGTCACCGCTCACGGACACCGCGGGTGTCTCGTGGGAAGGGCGCGACTACACCGTCAGCCCCTTCCCGGAGGATTCCGGGGCGATCCCGGAGGAGCTCGGCCGTGCGCTGACGGCCCACCGTGCCGGTCAGGATCCTCACCGTCAGGCGTTCGTGGCGGCCTTGGCGCGGAGCCGCGTGCTGGTGCCGATCATGGCGGTCGCCACCGAGACCGGCACCACCGCGCACGGGCTGACCGGTGACAACGGCGCCGATATGGCGATGGTGTCGATCACCGCGCCCGACGGCATCCGGGTGCTGCCGATCTTCACCGCCGCCGATGCCCTGAGCGCCTGGCGGTCCGACGCCCGCCCGGTCCCCGTGGTGGCCCCGCAGGCCGCACAGGCCGCGGTGCAGGAAGGCTGCACCGCACTGCTGGTGGACGCGGCGACCTCGCCGGACGTGGGCGGGCCGATCCTGCTCCCGCGATCAGTGCTCTGGGCGCTCGCCCAGGGACGCGAATGGGTCCCTCCGCATCTGGATCCGGAGCTCTCCGCCGTCCTGGACGCCGTCGCGGACGCGACGGATCAGGTCGAGGGCCTCTCGGCGCGTGCAGGGCAGCGCAGCGAGGTCGACCTCCATCTGCAGCTGCGCCCCGGACTCACGGCGCCTCAGGTGCGCGCGGTGGTCGACGAGGTCTCCGCCCGTCTCGGCGCGGAGACGCTCGTCGCCGAGCGGATCAGCTCACTGCGTCTCGTGCTGGGGTCCTGACCGTACGAGCTGCGGGAGCCGGTCGAGCTGCGGGAGCCGTGCGGCCCGGATGAGCCGTACGGCACTCATGAGCCGCTCGGTCCTCAGGAGACGCGGCCGGTGTACTTCTCGCCCGGGGCCTCGCCCGGGGCCTCGCCCGGGCCATCGGGGAACGGCAGCGCCTCGGCGAAGGCCAGCTGCAGCGAGCGCAGGCCGTCACGCAGGGACCGGGCATGCTCGTTGCCGATCTCCGGAGCCGAGGCGGTCACCAGGCCGGCCAGGGCAGTGATCAGCTTCCGCGCCTCGGCGAGGTCCTGGTACTGCCCGGTCGCCTCGTCCTCCGCGAGCCCCACCTTCACGGCGGCGGCGCTCATGAGATGCACGCAGGCCGACGTGATGATCTCGACCGCGGCGACCTCGGAGATGTCGCGCAGCGCATCGTCGGAGCTCTCGTCCGCGGGGGCAGGTGCGGGGGTCTGGTTGTCGTTCACAGGGTGTTGTCCTTCGTCGTGGAGGGGGCAAGGTCGTCGGTGGCGACCAGGGGGTCGAGAGTGCGGGCGGAGCGGTCCGGGCCCGCAGCGCATCGCGCCGCGGCGTCCGCGAGAGGGTCGTGGATCGTCCCTCCTGCAGTCTCCAGGATCGTGCTCTCCTCGATGATCGCACCCACTGCTGCACCGGGCTCGGGGCGCAGTGCGCGATAGGCCAGGATGCTGCCGCCGATGGCGACCACCAGCACCAGGACCGCGACGACCACCAGTGAGATGATGATGTCCCGTCTGCGCCGCGGATCAGGAGGGGTGCTGCCGGGAGGGGCGTCGCCCTCGCGCTCAGGGTCTCCGACAGGGCTGCGGTCGCTCTCCACGGAACTCCTCGTTCATCACTGGTCAGGGACGCGACGCACATCACCTGGACTGCGCGAGCGCTCCTGCTAGGATAGGGGATCGGAACAGGTCGAAACCCTCGTCACATCGTTCCTCAAGTGGAGTCCCTTCCCACCTCGTAGCAAACAGCCCGCAGCTCTCGAGCTCGGCGCGAACCGTTGCCAGGTCAGTATCGCAGTCGGGCGGCAACGCCCGATCGTCGGGCCGCAATGCCCGGCAGGCGCTCCGGCGTCGCGCACCTTGGGGCCTCCGCATGAAGCGGGGGCCTTTCGTCTTGTCCGACTCGAACCAAGGTGAGGAGCCAACATCAGCGAACAGCGCATCAATGGTCAGATCAGGGTCCCGAAGGTCCTTCTGGTCGGGCCCGCCGGCGAGCAGGTCGGTGAGGTCCGTGTCGAGGACGCACTGCGTCTCGCCGCGGAAGCCGATCTCGATCTTGTCGAGGTCGCACCCGGCGCGAACCCGCCGGTCGCGCGTCTCATGGATTACGGCAAGTACAAGTACGAAGCCAACCTGAAGGCCCGTGAGGCGCGGAAGAACCAGGCGAATACGGTCCAGAAGGAAATCCGTATGGGCCTGAAGATCGACGTGCACGACTACGAGACCAAGCGTCGCAACGTGGAGAAGTTCCTCGATGGTGGCGACAAGGTCAAGGTCATCATCCGCTTCCGTGGTCGTGAGCAGTCCCGTCCCGAGAGGGGCGTCAAGCTTCTCGGTCGTATGGCCGAGGACGTCGCCGAGTACGGCTTCGTCGAGTCGCACCCGCGACAGGACGGTCGCAACATGGTGATGGTCTTCGGACCGCACAAGAAGAAGGCCCAGGCCATGGCCGAGGCCCGCAAGCGCAAGACTGACGCCGAGAAGGCTGTTGCCCGTGGCGGGGACGAGTCGTCCCAGCCCGAGGCCGACGCCGAGCCCGGCTCCGAGTCCTGAGAACGTACGAAGGAGAACAGGCACCATGCCGAAGAACAAGACCCATTCGGGGACCAAGAAGCGCATCCGGGTGACCGGGTCGGGCAAGCTCATGCGGGAGAAGGCGAACGCTCGCCACCTCCTGGAGCACAAGTCCTCCACCCGCAAGCGCCGCCTCGGCACCGACACCACTGTCGCCAAGGCCGACGTCAAGCGCATGAAGAAGCTGCTGGGCCGCTGATCGCCCACGTGGGAGCCCTGCTCCCGCGCCCCTGAATTTACGATCGAAGGAGTATCACGTGGCACGCGTGAAGCGGGCGGTAAACGCCCATAAGAAGCGTCGGGAAATCCTTGAGCAGGCCAGCGGCTACCGCGGCCAGCGCTCGCGTCTGTACCGCAAGGCGAAGGAGCAGGTCCTGCACTCGCAGACCTACAACTTCCGCGACCGCAAGAAGCGCCAGGGTTCCTTCCGTCAGCTCTGGATCCAGCGCATCAACGCGGCATCCCGCGCCAACGGCCTGACCTACAACCGCCTCATCCAGGGCCTCGGCCTGGCCGGCGTCGAGGTCGATCGCCGCATGCTCGCCGAGCTCGCGGTCAACGACGCCCCGGCCTTCGCCGCGCTCGTCGAGATCGCCAAGAACGCCCTCCCCGAGGACGTCAACGCCCCGGCAGCCTGACATCGCGCCACACGACGCGATGACCGAGCGCCCGGATCAGTCCCCGATCACCTCCCCCCGCTCCGAGCGGGTGCGGAAGGTGGCGGCACTGGCCGGGCGCTCTGCTCGTCGCAAGCAGCAGATGTTCCGCGTGGAGGGGCCGCAGTCGATCCGTTCGCTGCTCGCCCATCGCGCCGATCTCGCGCGCGAGGTGTTCACCACCGCCCGAGCCGACGCCGCCCATCCCGAGCTGGCGGACCTTGCCCGCGAGGCCGGGATCACGGTGCACGAGGTGGAGGACCAGATCATCCGCGCCATGGTGCGCGAGGACGCCACCGGGCCGAGCCCTGACGGCGCGCAGCCGGACGGCGCGGCCAGCGGCACCCTGACGAGCCCTCAAGGCGTGCTGGCCCTCGGACATCTGCCCGCGGAGGACCCGTCGGCCGCCGTCGCGGCGATCGCCGCCCTGCCGCAGCAGCAGCCGGTCACGGTGGTCGTCCTGCACGAAGTGCGTGACCCCGGCAACGTGGGCACGCTGATCCGTACGGCCGACGCCGCCGGAGCGGACCTGGTCGTGCTCACCCGCACCTGCGCCGATCCCTATGCCCCGAAGGCCGTGCGTGCCTCCGTGGGAAGCCTCTTCCATCTGCCGGTCGTCACCGGCGCCGAGATCGACGACGTGCTGGAGGCTCTGCACGGCGCGCAGGTCACCGCCGCCGCGACCAGCGGCTACGCGGAGGCGGAGCTGTTCACGGCGGAGCTGCCCTCCCGGATCGCGTGGATCCTCGGGAACGAGGCGCACGGACTGGACGAGCACACCCTCGAGGCGGCGCCCCTGGCGGTGCGCATCCCCCTGGCCGGGCACGCCGAATCCCTGAACGTCCACACCGCCGCGACGGTATGCCTGTTCGAGACGCTCCGCCGCAGGCAGGCCCGGGAATGACCTCACGTGCCCTGCGCATCGGGGCGGCCGTCGTGCCGATGCTGCTGGTTCTCACCGTCGCCTCCGCGCTGGTCGGGCTGCTCGCCACCGGCGCCGCCACCCCGGCGACCCTGGTGCCCGCGTCACCGCTGGTCACCTGGGGTCTGCCCGTCGTCCGAGCCCTGCACCATCTGGGGCTGCTGCTCGCGATCGGAGCCGGCGGCACCGCCGTGCTCCTCCAGCCCGGCCCGTCCCGGCGCGAGGTCACGACGCTGGATCCTGCGCGACGCGCCACCGTCCGCCTCGGCGCCGTCGGTGCTCTGCTGTGGGCCGTCGCCGCGATCGCCCAGATCCCGCTGGGAGGGCTGGAGGCCGCGGGATCGGGCTCCGGACTGAATGTCTGGGACATCGCGCTCGGCACCGATCTCGGCAAGCTCCAGCTCTCCGTGGGGATCGCCGCGACGATCTCGGCGCTGGCCTATGCGCTCGCGCGGTCCACCACTCTGGCCTGCTGGGGGCTCGCCTTCGCCGGGATCGGGGTGGGCGCCCTCGGTCTGGCCGGCCACGCCGGGGCGAGCCTGGACCACACGAACGCGGTCAACGCGATGGCGCTGCACCTCGTGGCCGTGTCGGTCTGGGCCGGCGGCCTGCTGGTGATCGCACTGATCGCTCCACGCCTGGAGGACGCGCAGCTCGCCACGACCGTGCGCCGCTTCTCGCCCTGGGCCCTGGCGGCCGTGGCGTCGCTCGCGGTCAGCGGGGTGCTGAGCGCCGTCATCCGCCTCTCGGGCTGGAGCGACCTGCTCACCACCGGGTACGGCCGCGTCGTGCTCGTGAAGGCCGTGGGGCTGCTGGTCCTGGCCGGGATCGGTGCCGCCCAGCGTCGACGGCTCGGGGACCGGCTGCGCTTCCGGCACCTGGCCGCGACCGAGGGGATCGTGATGGCCGCCGTGATCGGCGCCTCGATCGCCCTGGGCAGGTCCGCCCCGCCCGTGCCGCAGGTGGTCCCCGCCGTCGGCGATCTGAAGACCCTCTCGCTGGTCGGCTACCTGCCGCCCGCGAAGGCCTTCGGCCCGGGAACCATGTTCACGGTGATCCAGCCCGACTGGATCGCGCTCCTGCTGGCTGCGGCGATGGCCGCGCTCTACGTGACGGGCGTCGTGCGCCTGGTGCGACGTGGGGACACCTGGCCGTGGATCCGCACGCTCGCCTTCCTGGCCGGCTGCGTGGCCTTCGCCTGGGTGCTCAGCGGGGGAGCGGCGGCCTGGGGCCGGTTCCGCTTCGACGCCCACATGGTCCAGCACATGGCGATGATGATGATCGCGCCGCCGCTGTGGGTGCTGGGCGGGCCGGTCACGCTGCTCTCCCGCGCCGTCGCCCCGCGCACCGACGGGTCCCGGGGGATCCGCGAATGGGTGCTCGCCGCGCTGCACTCCCGGTACGCGCAGATCCTCTCCTCCCCGCCGCTCGCGGGCCTGATCTTCGCCGGCTCCCTGGTGATCTTCTACTTCTCGCCCCTCTTCGAGGCCGCGATGTACTCCCACCTCGGGCACGTGCTCATGACGGTGCACTTCCTGGCCTCGGGCTACCTCTTCGCCTGGGTGCTGATCGGGGTGGACCCCTCGACGAAGCCGATCAACCCGATCCTGAAGCTGATCACCCTGCTGGTGACGCTCGCCTTCCACGCCTTCTTCGGCGTCGCGATGGTCTCGGCGACCTGGCTGATCGCCCCGGACTGGTACCACCAGCTGGCGATGTACACCGATGAGCAGCTGATGCTGATCCAGGTGCGCGGCGGCACGATCATGTGGGCGATCTCCGAGGTCCCCACCGTCGGCTACGCGATCATCGTCGCCGCGATGTGGATGAAGTCCGACGACCGCCGGGCCCGCCAGTACGACCGCAAGGCCGAGCGCGACGGCGGTGCCGAGCTCGAGGCGTACAACGCCTACCTCGCCAGCCTGCAGGGCAGGGCCGGCGCGCCGTCGGCCGCTCCCTCAGTCTCGGGAGCGGCCGACGAGGAGCCCGCGCAGGGGGCGTCCCCGCGCGAGGACGAGTCGCCGCCGCCGACCTGACGAGGCGACGAGCTCGCGGGGTCGGATCCCTCGGGACCCGACCCCGGGCCGCTCACAGCCAGTCGCCGCGAGCTGCCGCCTTCTCGGTCCCGATCGTGGTGTCCGGGCCGTGGCCGGTATGCACGACGGTGTCGTCCGGCAGCGCGAACAGACGCTCCCTGATCGACTCCTCGATGGTCTCCCGCGAGGAGAACGAGCGACCGGTCGCCCCCGGACCGCCCTGGAACAGCGTGTCGCCGCTGAACACGGCGCCGAGATCCTCGACGTAGTAGCAGGTCGCCCCGGGGGAGTGGCCCGGGGTGTGGAGCGCCTCGAGGTCCACGCCGGCGATCGTGAACATGTCGCCGTCCTGCACATCGTCGTCCCAGGGCAGGTCACCGTGGGTGAGCTGCCAGACCTCGCGGTCCGCAGGGTTGAGCAGGATGGGCGCCTCGAGCTTCTCGGAGAGCTCGGGGGCCATGCGCACGTGGTCGTCATGGGCATGGGTGAGCAGGATGCCGACGCACTCCCGATCACCCACCAGCTCCAGCACGGTCTTCACATCGTGCGGTGCGTCGAACACGACGCACTGCTCCTCGTCACCGAGCACCCACACGTTGTTCTCGACCTCGTGGGTCTCGCCGTCGAGGCTGAAGGTGCCCGCCGTGACGGCGTGGGCGAGTCGCGCGGTCATCGGCCGACCTCCGCCACGGTGCGCAGGGTGTTCCCGTCGTGCAGGGCGTCCAGCGCCCCGTCGACCCCGGCGAGATCGGTGCGCCCGGTGACGAACCGGTCCAGCGGGAGGCGACCCTGGAGGAACAGGTCGATGAGATAGGGGAAGTCCCGTTCGGGCAGGCAGTCGCCGTACCAGGAGGACTTCAGCGAGCCGCCCCGGCCGAAGATGTCCAGCATCGGCAGCGTGAGCTCGACGTCCGGGCGGGGGACCCCCACCAGCACCACGCGACCGGCGAGGTCACGGGCGTAGAACGCCGTCTCGTAGGTCTGGGGGATCCCGACCGCGTCGACGACCAGATCCGCTCCGAAACCGCCGGTGAGCTCCTGGACCTTCTCGGCGACCTCCTGCGGGGAAAGACCCTTCGTCGCGAGGGTGTGGGTGGCCCCGAGCTCCTGAGCGGCGGCGAGCTTCTTCTCGTCGACGTCGAGGCCGATGATGGTGGTCGCGCCGGCGAGCTTCGCGCCGGCGATCGCCGCGCAGCCCACGCCGCCCAGGCCGATCACAGCGACGGATTCGCCGCGCTGCACCGCGCCGGTGTTGATCGCGGCGCCGATGCCGGCCATGACGCCGCAGCCCAGCAGCCCGGCGACCTCGGCCGGGGCCTCCTCGGAGACCTTCGTGCACTGGCCTTCGTGGACCAGGGTCTTCTCCGCGAAGGAGCCGATGCCGAGCGCGGCGGTCAGCTCGGTGCCGTCGCTGAGGGTCATGGGCTTCGAGGCGTTGTGGGTGTCGAAGCAGTACTGCTGGACGCCCTTCGTGCAGGCGCGGCACTCACCGCACACGGCACGCCAGTTCAGCACCACGTAGTCGCCGACCTCCACATGGGTGACGGACTCGCCGATCACGGAGACGCGACCGGCGGACTCGTGACCCAGCAGGAAGGGGAAGTCATCGTTGATGTCGCCGTCGCGGTACGCGAGGTCGGTGTGGCACACACCGGTGGCCTCGATGTCGACGATGACGTCGTGCGGACCCGGATCGGGGATCACGATGTCGACGAGCTCGGCGGGCTGCCTGGCGGCACGGGCGACGACACCCTGGACCGTCGTGGACATGGGGGCCTCCTGACTCCTCGGGGCGAGGGTAGACGTTGTCCCCTCCAGGCTAAGCGATGTGGCGTGGATTGCCTCGTGCGGAGGTCCGTCGCCGATCCCTCCTAGAATGGTCCGCGGTGCCCCCGCTCCGGACGTCGCTCCGGCGCGGCGCCCGTGACCACTCAGGACTTCTCAGGACGAAAGCGATACCCGTGTCCGACACATCCCCTGCGCCCGAGGCGCCCTCGATCGACGAGGCGGCGATCACCGCGGCGATCGATGCCGCGCTCGCTGCGATCGCCGCTGCCCCCGATACCGCCGCGCTGAAGCAGGTGCGCATCGAGCACGTGGGCGATGCGAGCGTGCTGACCTCCGCGAACCGCGCCATCAAGGACCTCCCCAAGGACCAGAAGGCCGCCGCCGGGAAGCTCGTGGGCCAGGGCAAGGGCCGGGTCCAGAAGGCACTGGCCGCACGCCAGGGCGAGCTCGCCGCCGCCGAGGAGGAGGCAGCGCTCGCCGCGGAGACCGTCGACGTCACCCTCCCCACCGACCTGCGACCCCGCGGCGCCTCCCACCCGCTGACCGTGCTCCAGGACCGCATCAACGACTTCTTCGTCGGGATCGGCTGGGAGATCGCCGAGGGCCCGGAGATCGAGTCCCAATGGCTGAACTTCGACGCGCTCAACGCCGACCCCGAGCATCCCTCCCGCTCCCTGCAGGACACCCTGTACGTGGCGCCCGAGGGCTCGGGGATGCTGCTGCGCACGCAGACCTCCCCGGTGCAGATCCGCTCGATGCTCGAGCGCGGCGCCCCGCTGTACGTCGCCTGCCCCGGCACCGTGTACCGCGCCGACGAGATCGACGCGACGCACTCGCCGATGTTCACCCAGGTCGAGGGCCTCGCCATCGACAAGGGCCTGACCATGGCGAACCTCGTGGGCACCCTGGACGCCTTCGCCGCGCACATCTTCGGCGGGGCGCCGATCACGCGCCTGCGCCCCAACCACTTCCCCTTCACCGAGCCCAGCGCCGAGATGGACTTCCGCTGCTTCAGCTGCGGGGCCCGCGAGGGGCTCGACCACGACGCGGACCCGAACTGCCGGGTGTGCGGCGGCACCGGCTGGATCGAGATGGGCGGCTGCGGCATGGTCCACCCGAACGTGCTGCGCGCGGCCGGGGTGGACCCCGAGGAGTACCAGGGCTTCGCCTTCGGCCTCGGGATCGAGCGCATCCTCATGCTCCGCAACGGAGTGTCGGACATGCGCGACATCGTGGAGGGCGACGTCCGCTTCTCCCAGCACTACGGTACGGAGATCTGAGATGCCCCGCATTCCCCTGACCTGGCTCGCCGAGCACACCGAGCTGCCCGCCGGAACCTCCGCCCTGCAGGTCGCCACCGACCTCTCCCGCGTCGGCCTCGAGGAGGAGGCGATCTTCGGCGCCCAGGTGACCGGACCGCTCGTCGTCGGCCGCGTGCTGGAGCTCGTCAAGGAGCCCCAGAAGAACGGCAAGACGATCAACTGGGTGCGCGTGGACGTCGGCCCCGAGCACAACGAGGACCTCGACAACCCCAAGGACCCGCAGCCCGGCGAGGAGCGACCCAGCCGCGGCATCATCTGCGGCGCGCACAACTTCGTCGAGGGAGATCTCGTCGTCGTCTCCCTGCCCGGCACCGTGCTGCCCGGCGACTTCGCGATCGCTGCCCGCAAGACCTACGGCCACGTCTCCGACGGCATGATCTGCTCCGGCGACGAGCTGGGCCTGGGCGAGGACCCCACCGGCGAGGACGGCATCATCGTGCTGGGCCGCGGCCACGCCGAGGGCCTGACCGGCGAGCCCGGTGACGACGCGATCGCCCTGCTCGGCCTGGCCGACGAGGTCGTCGAGATCAACGTGACCCCGGACCGCGGATACTGCTTCTCGATGCGCGGCGTGGCCCGGGAGTACTCCCACGCCACCGGTGTCGCCTACACCGATCCGGCCTCCACCGTCGAGATCCCCTCCGCCGAGGACGGCGGGCTCGCCGTCCGGCTGCGCGACGACGCCCCCATCCGGGACGTCGAGGGCTGCTCGCGCTTCGTGGCTCTCGAGGTCCGCGGCGTGGACCCCGCTGCGCAGACCCCGCGCTGGATGGCGCGTCGGCTGACCCTGGCCGGCATGCGCCCGATCTCGCTGATCGTGGATGTCACCAACTACGTGATGCTCGACCTCGGCCAGCCGCTGCATGCGTACGATGCGGACGAGGTCGTCGCCCCGATCGTGGTGCGCCGCGCCCAGAAGGGCGAGAAGCTCACCACCCTGGACGACGTCACCCGCACGCTCGACGCCGAGGACCTGCTGATCACCGACAGCGAGGGCGGCGAGGGCGCTCGCGTGCTCGGCATCGCCGGCGTGATGGGCGGGGAGTCCACCGAGGTCTCCGAGGGCACCGCGAACATCGTGCTCGAGGCGGCGACCTTCCACCCGATCTCGGTGGCCCGCTCCGCGCGACGCCACCGTCTCCCCTCGGAGGCCTCCAAGCGCTTCGAGCGCGGCGTGGACCCGCAGCTGCCCCGCGTGGCCGCCTACCGGGCCGCCCAGCTGATCGTGGAGTACGGCGGCGGTGAGATCGCGTCCCGCATCACCGACGAGGGCGGCATCGCGGGGCCCGCGGCCGCACCGATCGCGCTGCCGCTCGGCGACGCCGAGCGCGTGGTCGGCATCGCCTACACCCCGCAGCAGGTGCGCAGCAGCCTCGAGATGATCGGCTGCACCGTGGAGGACGGGACGGGCGACGGTGCCGAGGGCACGCTCGCCGTCACCCCGCCGTCCTGGCGCCCGGACCTCGTCATCCGCGAGGACCTGATCGAGGAGATCGCCCGCCTGGTCGGCTACGAGACCATCCCCTCCGTGCTGCCCACAGCCCCCGGTGGTCGCGGCCTCACGCGCGCTCAGAGAGCTCGCCGCGCCGCGAACCGTGCACTCGCCGAGGCCGGGCTCGTCGAGGTCACCTCGTACCCGTTCGTCGGCGAGGGCATCTTCGACGCCCTGCGGTACGCGCAAGACGATGCCCGCCGTGGCGCGGTGCGCCTGCTGAACCCGCTGGCCGACGACGAACCCCTGCTGCGCACGTCGCTGCTGCAGACCCTGCTGCCCGTGGCGCGACGCAACCTCGGCCGCGGCGAGGAATCGGTGGCGATCTTCCAGCTCGGCACCACGTCCCTCTCCCGCGGAGAGGGCTCCCGCTCGCCGGTCCCCGCCGCTGCGCAGCGACCCTCCGACGCCGAGCTCGAGGCCATCCTGGGGGCGCTCCCGCTCCAGACCCGCACCCTGGCAGCCGTGGTCGGCGGCGCGTCCGGTCCGGGATCGTGGCAAGGCGAGGTCGCCCCGTGGGGCTGGGCCGATGCCTTCGACCTGGCCCGTCGCGCGGCCGCCGCCGTCGGCGCGGATCTCGAGGTGCGACAGACCGAGCGCGCGCCCTTCCACCCCGGTCGCGCCGGCGAGCTGCGGGTCACCGCGGCCGACGGGACGAGCACGGTCATCGGCCACGCCGGTGAGCTGCACCCCGCCGTGGTCACGGAGTTCGGGCTGCCCGCGCGCACCAGCGCCCTCGAGCTCGACCTCGAGGCGCTGATCGCCTCCGCCCCGGCAGTGATCGCGGCGGCGCCGGTGCCGACGTACCCGGTGGCGAAGGAGGACTTCGCCTTCGTGGTCGACCAGAGCGTGCCGGCCGCGGCCGTCGAGGCGGCGATCGTGGTGGGCATCGGCGACCTCGCCGAGAGCGTCCACCTGTTCGATGTCTTCACCGGTGAGCAGATCGGTGAGGGCAAGAAGTCGCTCGCGTTCGCGGTGCGTCTGCGGTCCGCCGAGGCCACCCTGACCGCGGAGCAGATCGGCGCGGCGCGCTCGCGCTGCATCGCGGCGGTCGATTCGGCCGTGGGCGGCGTGCTGCGCGCGTGACCTCCTCCGACAGCGGCGCGGGCCGCCGGCTCCCGACGGACCGGCGGCCCGTGCCGTCTGCGTCGGGGCCGACGGCGCCCAGCGGGCTCGGGGCCGCGGACTACCGCGGCCTGAGCCTCGACGTCGGGCGCAAGTCCTTCACCGCCGACGCCGTCGTGCAGCTCATCGGCCGGCTCGGTGAGCTGGGCTTCACCGCCCTGCACCTCCATCTCACCGAGACCCATCGTGTGGGGGTGCGGCTCCCGGGCTTCGAGGAGCTCGCGGCCGACGACGCCTGGGGCACGGAGGACGTGGCGCAGATCGTGGCCGCGGCCGAGGCGGCCGGCATCGCGCTCCTGCCCGAGATCGATCTGCCCTCCCACGCCGCGGCACTGCTCGTGGGGCGGGAGCATCTCCAGCTCGTGGATCGCCACGGCCACGTCCACGAGGACCGCCTCGACATCTCCCGGCCCGAGGCCCTCGAGCTCGCTCTCGACCTGATGGAGGCCGTCGCCGGACTGTTCCCCGGCGACGCGATCCACCTGGGAGGGGACGAGTTCTTCGCGGCGCCCTGGGAGGACGAGGACGCCCAGAACCCCGAGCGCTTCCCGAGCCTTCTCGCGCACGCCCGGTCACTCGTGGGGCCGGCGGCGACGGCTCTGGACTCCTACGCCCTCTTCGTCAACACCCTCGCAGCTCGAGCGATCGAGCTCGGCCGCACTCCGCTGCTGTGGAACGACCATGTGGTGCCTGCCTCCGACGAACCCCTCGCGCCGATCAGCACCGACGTGGTGCTCGACGTGTGGATCCGCTGGCGGGACTGGACCCCGTCGGTCGAGGATTACCTGCGTTCCGGGTATCGGGTGATCAACTCCCACGGCGACCAGCTCTACGCCGTGCTCTCCGAGGACGGGCCCTTCGCGCCCCATGGTGCGCGGCGTTTCGGCCTGCTCACCGACACCTTCTCGCCCCGACGGTTCATGGGCCTCGCTGCTGAGGACGTGCATCTCGAGGTCCCAGCCGTTTCCGCGGGAACGCCCGACCCCGTGCTCGGGGCGTCCCTGTCCGTGTGGTGCGACGCCCCGGACGTGATGGGGGAGCGGGAGCTCCTGGAGCGCCTCGACACCTGGATCGTGCCCTTCGCGCGGATCATGGCGGCCACTGGCCTGGCAGAGAGCTCCGAGGCATGGAACGATGGGCGCTCAACCGATTGAGTACCGAGGAGACATCGTGGTCGCCAGCCCTTATCCGCGTACCGCCCTGCAGATGGCGTATTTCAGGACATGGCATGACAGGGTCGCTGACCCGACGAAGCCCAACAGCTTCGGAGACATCCCGGCCGAGGTGGATGTCGCCTTCGTCTTCCCGGATTTCACCCCGCCGCAGAACCCTTTCTGGCGCACTCTGCGCGAGGAGTATGTGCCGGCGCTGCATGAGAGAGGGACTCGTGTCGTGCGCACGACCGACATCAGCGCCCTGCTCGATCCGTCCTTCCCCGACACCGCGACCGGCCACCGGGACCTGGCGGAGAAGCTCGTGACCGAGCTGGTCCACGAGCACGGTCTCGATGGACTGGATATCGACATGGAGAGCTATCTCGATGCGGAGCAGGCCGAACGCGCCGCGGGCGTCTTCCACGAGCTGGCGCGGCTCGTCGGCAAGGAGTCCGGAACGGACTCCCTGCTGATCTACGACACGAATCTCGGCGGTGACGAGCAGGTCTTCCAGCACACCGCTGATCTCTACGACTACGTCCTGGTGCAGTCCTACGGTCGCACGGTCGAGAGCCTGCAGGAGACCTGGGACAGTTTTGCTCCGCTGATCCCGGCGGAGCGCTACCTCATCGGGTTCTCCTTCTACGAGGAGTTTGACCTCAACCGGTGGGACGACACCTCGGAACCCTTCGAGACGTCACGGGCAGTCGACTATGCGGACTGGCAGCCGGACGGCGCCACCAAGGCGGGGGTGTTCTCCTACGCGGTCGACCGCGACGGAGTGGAGTTCCTCGACGACAGGATCACGGAAACGGGCTACACCTGGACTCGCCGCCTTTCGGAGCGTCTGCACCGCGGCGACGCGTGAACCGTCTTTCGGAGCGTCTGCACCGCGGGGACGCGTGAACCTTCTGCAACGCAACGCAGCGCAGCGCAATGCAATGCAGTTCCCCGCAGCGCTCTGGGGACCGTGGCGCGGCCGTGGCGGTGAGGAAAGGCCGACGGGCCCGGATCCTGGGCGGGAGAGCTCAGGAACCGGGCCCGTCGGCCGTCGCGGTCTGGTGCCGGTGGACAGCGAGGCGCCTCCCGGACGATCGGATCAGGCCGGTTCGATGGCCATGAGCAGCTGGGTCATGTTGCCCATCCCATTGATCCTCGGGAAGTAGTCGACATCAGCAGGGTCCGGGATGCCGGTCCAGTTGAGCTCGGTGTACATGATGCCCGTACCGCCTCCTTGCACGGGTGCGTGCGGCGCCTGCTCGAGGAAGGCCTGCTGCACCCCTTGGACCCCCTCCGCGATCTGATCCTGGGTCTCCGGGGTATTGAGCGTGGAGACGAGGATCTGCATCTTCTCCTCGGCTTCGTCGCCCCATGCCCACCGTCCCCAGTTGCCGTTGTTGGTCTCTTCCTCGAGAGGCAGGATGGGCTGGTCGTACATCGTGTAGTTCGACCACGGGGAGCCGGGGTAGCCCAGGCCGGTGGCGACCACGTCGAACTCCCCGGTCGAGAGGATGGTGTCCATGACATCCTTCGGCTTCGGGTCGAAGGTGACCGTGACCCCGAGGTTCTTCTCCCAGGTCGAGACGACGATCGGCATGGTCACCATGAACGTCGCGTTGTCGTTCTGGATCTGCAGGCTCAGAGGGTGCTCCTTGCCATCCTTCTCGAGGTTGCCGGCAGCGTTGACGGACCAGTCGGACGCCTCGAGGGCCTTCGTGGCGGCGTCGGTGTCCATCGCCATCGGCTCATTGAACTCGGGCTGCTGCAACGACTCGTTGAGCACCGGGTCCACACCGGCGGCATTCGGCAGCGTGTACGCAATGCCGGAGGCCTCCATCACAGCGCTGTAGTCGATCGCGGCGCGGAATGCCTTGCGGATATTCGCGTCGGCCATCGGGGAGTCGGGATTCGCGGTCATGAAGGCGATGCCCTCCGACGCGCCGTCGGCGATCCACGAGTAATGGTTCGTCTCTGCCATGCCCACGAAGCCCTTGACGACGCCCGGCGCCCCACCCTCGGCGAAGTCGACGTTGCCCTGTGAGATCTGGGTCTCGATGTTGCCAGCCTGACCGGAGGGCACGAACTGCACCTCCCCGACCTCGGACGTCCCGCCCCAGTAGTCGTCCCGCATCGCGTAGGTGACCAGCTGCGTGTCGAAGGCCTTCAGACTTGCCGGCCCGGTGCCGATCGGATCGTCCATGATGTCCTGAGGGAACTCGAGCTTGTCGCCGTCCTGATAGATGTGCGACGGGACGATCGGGTAGTAGAGCGCGAGGTTCACCTCCTGCTGGCGCTGGTCGTCGTTGTACTTCACCGTCACCGTATGGTCGTCCGGGGTCTCGATCGGGGCCGAGAGCCACACGAACTCGTCCTCCGCCGGTTCGGGGTTCGGGGTCCCGTAGATCGAGCCCAGGGTGAACAGCACGTCCTTCGCGGTGAAGGGCTCGCCATCGGACCAGGTCACGTCCTTGCGCAGGTGGTAGGTGACTTCCTTGCCGTCCTCCGAGTGATCGGCGGATTCGGCGAGCATCGGCAGGAGCTGGCCGCCGTCCTTGGAGGAGAGGCGGAAGAGCGGTTCGTAGACGAGGTCGAGGCCGGGTGCGGTGTCACCTCCGCCGTACCGGTTGAAGTTCTTGGCGAACTGATTGGTCGCCGTGACCATCGTGCCGACGACGAACAAGGCGCCGGCGCCGCCGCCGCCTCCGCTGTCGGGCCCGCCGCCGCTGCCGCTGCCGCTGGAGCACGCTGCCGCCGTGGCGGCGATCGAACCGATGCCGAGTGCGCCGAGTGCGCTGCGGCGGGTGAACTGGGGTGAGATCTTCATTGATCGCTCTTTCTCAACGTGCCGAGGTGACGGCGGGGGTGGGGGTGGTGGGGGTGAAGTCGGATCGCTGATCGGCCAGGACGCACAGGACGTCTCGTCCGTCAGGGCTGGTGTAGCGCGGGATGGGGGCGCTGGTGCACTCGGGACGTGCGAGCGGGCACCGGTTCGCGAATCGGCAGCCGAGGACCTCGACCGAGTTGTCGACGGGGGCCGCGGTGGAGGTATCCAACGCGGCGGAATGTCCGGAGCCCTTGAAGTGCGCCGGGTCGGGCGCCGCGTCGAGGAGCAGCCGTGTATAGGGATGAACCGGGTCGCTGACGATCTTCTCGGTGGGCCCGGATTCGATGATCCGACCGCCGTACATGACGTTGATCCGATCCGACAGGTACCGCGCGCTGGCGATGTCATGGGTGATGTAGAGGACCGCGAGTCCCTCGGAGTCCCTCAGATCAGCCAGGAGGTTCAGCACCTCTAGTCGGATGGAGGCGTCGAGCATCGAGGTCGGTTCGTCGGCCAGCAGCACCTTCGGGTTCACGGCCAGCGACTTGGCGATCGCCACTCGTTGTCGCTGCCCTCCTGAGAGATCCGTGGGGTACTGGTCGATATATCGCGAGGCGGGCGTGAGGTTGACCCGTTCGAGGAGCTCGATGACCTTGTCGGCGACGGCGCGGCGGCTCTTGACGATGCGGTGGATGCGCAGAGGGCGCTCGACGATGTGCCGGATCTTCTTCAGCGCGTTCAGGGAGGCGAAGGGGTCCTGGAAGATCAGTTGCGTATCGCGGTAGTAACGACGCTCATCCTTCGCGGCGCGGGCCAGCGGGACCCCGCCCACCAGGACTTCGCCGCCCGTCGGCGGATAGATCAGGGAGAACACGCGTGCGAGGGTGGTCTTGCCTGATCCGGATTCGCCGACGAGGGCGGCGATCTCCCCGGGATGCAGCGTGAAGTCGATGCCGTCGAGTGCGCGTACCGTCACCTTCCCCTCGGGGCTGTCGACGCGGAAGTGCACCGAGAGGTCCCGGGTCTCGAAAACCGGGGCGCGGGAGTCTGATCCCTGATCGGGCCCCTGGTTCTGGTCGAGGTCGTGGTTCGTGCTCATGAGATCGGCTCCTTAGGGTCCGCGGCGGAGTCGCGGTTGCTGCTTCCTGACCGATGACAGGCCGCGACGCCGGTCTCGGTGGGTTCCAGCTCAGGCCGCTCGGTGCGGCAGATGTCGAGTGCGAGCGGGCAGCGTGAGACGAATGAGCATCCCTGGGGCAGGTTGAGCAGGTCAGGCGGAGTCCCGGGAATTCCGGACATGCGCCGGACGGGCTCGGACAGGGGTGGGAAGGATGCCCGCAGCCCGCGTGTGTACGGGTGCTGGGCGTCCTCGTAGAGCTGTTCGGGCATGCCGATCTCCACGATGCGTCCTCCGTACATGATCGCGATGCGGTCGGAGATCTCGAGCAGCAGAGAGAGGTCATGGGTGACGAACACGATGGCGAAACCCAGAGTGGCCTGCAGCTGGAGGATCTGCGTGAGGATCTGGCGCTGCATGACGACATCCACCGCGGTGGTCGGCTCGTCCATGAACACGATCTCGGGGTCCGAGGCGAGGGAGAGCGCGATCAGCGCACGCTGCTGCATCCCGCCGGAGAGCTGGTAGGAGTACGACTGCAATCGGGCCGACGGGATCCCGACCATCTCGAGCAGCTCTCCGGCTCGGACGCGAGCAGAGGCCTTCGTCGCCGATCTGTCGTGCTCCAGGATCACGTCGATGAACTGGGTCTCGAGCCTCATGACCGGGTTGAGGGATGCCATGGCGGACTGCATGACGATGGAGAGCGACGTCCAGCGGTAGCTGCGCAGCTCGTCCTCGGTCAGTGCGGTCAGGTCGACGGGGCTGCCGACGTCGGGATGGAAGGTGACGGTGCCGGCGCTGGTGACGGCGGGGGCGCGCTGGAGTCGTGACAGGGCGTTCAGCAGAGTCGACTTCCCCGAGGCGGATTCTCCGGCGATCCCGAGGATCTCCCCGCGGCGCAGCTGGATGTCGATGTCCCGGCAGGCCGGCACCTCCCCGCTCTCGGTCACGTAGGTGACGTCCAGTCCCTTGGCTTCGAGGAGCAGAGGCGACTCCTCGAGCCGCCGGGCGATCTGCGCCGTGGTCTCGACCGGGACCTGGGATGCCCCGAGGACCTCGGGTCCGCTGAGTGTGCTGGCAGTGATGCTCATGAGGTAGCTCCCGCGGGGACCTTGTCGGGCGTGCTCGGTGTGGAACGGCGGCGGTTGCGCTTGAGGAACTTGCGCATGAGGGACAGCCGCTTCGAGCTGAGGGTCGGATTCGTGATCTCGTCCAGTCCGAAATTCACCATCGTGGTCGCGAATCCGAGGAGTGCGAGGCACAGCCCCGGCGGCACGAACCACCACCACATGCCGCGGAAGAGCGCGTTCATGCCGAAGGCATAGTTGATGATCAGCCCCCAGCTGGGCTCGGCGGCGCTGCCGATCCCGAGCATCGCCATGGAGGCCTGCATCCCGACGCCTGCCGCGATGAGGGTGAGGAAGATCGGAGAGATGATCCCGAACATGTGGGGCATCACCTCGACGAAGACGATGCGGAGCTTGGACTCGCCGACCGTTCGCAGGGCCGTGGTGAAGTCGCGCCCGCGCAGGCTGAGCGCCTGGGCCCGGATGCGTCTCGCGCCGCCGGTCCACTCGAAGAGTCCGATCAGGAGGGAGACGACGATCAGAGGCATCTCGCGCCAGAAGGTCGCCGCGATGATCAGGACGGGGAACGAGGGGAGGTTCTGGAAGATCAGGATCAGTCCGTTGAGCAGACGATCCGTGATTCCGCCGAGGAACCCGGCGGCCGTTCCCATCGCGATGGCGATGAAGGACGCGATGATGGCGGACGCGAACCCGACGAACATCGAGTTGTAAGTTCCGTGCATCATCCAGGTCAGGACGTCCTGGCCCGAGACGGTCGTCCCGAGCGGATGGGACCAGGACGGACCGACCCCCATCGCCTCCGGGAAGATCGACTGCGGTGTCCGACCCAGCACATGGGTCGAGAACGGCTTTCCGAGGACGGCTACGAGCGTGAAGAAGCCGATGATGGAGAGGCCGATGATGACTTTCGGGTTGGACAGGAAACGACGGATCATCGCTCAGCTCCCCTCTCTGGTCCGGGGATCCAGCAGCACGTAGACGCTGTCCGCGATGAAGTTGAAGATCAGGCTCAGCACGATGACGATCAGCAGCAGAGCCTGCATCAGCGGGTAGTCGCGCACAGCGGTTGATGCTCCGATCAGACCGCCGAGACCGGGGTAGATGAAGACCGCCTCGGCGAGCACCACCGCCATGAGGATGCCGCCCATCGACATCGCCAGGCCGGTGATGTTGGGGAGCAGGGCGTTCCGGGCCGCATAGGAGTTCCGCACCCGTTCGGGGGAGAGTCCCTTGGCGCGGGCAAGATGCACGTAGTCCTCGTTGACGGTCGTGATCATCATGTTCCTCATGCTGAAGAGCCAGCTCGTGAACCCGACGACCGTCAGGGCGATGAGGGGGAGCACGGAGTGGTACAGCACGCTCAGCACCCAGTCCGAATTCGTCAGCGATGCCGGTTGCATGCGCTGGTTGACCGCGCCCTGGGCAGGGAAGAGTCCCTTGCTGTAGGAGAGGTACCAGACCGCCAGGAGCCCGAGCCAGAACGGAGGGATGGAGGAGAAGAACATCGCGAAGGGCGTGATGATCGAGTCCAGCAGGCGACCCGGCTTCCAGCCGAGACGGGCACCGAGGTAGGTGCCGATCAGCCACCCGAGCAGGGTGGAGACCAGCCCCAGGTAGACCGTCCAGGGCAGGGCCTGGAGGATGAGGTCGGTGACCTTCATCGGGTAGTACATGATCGAGCGCCCGAGATCGAGATGGGCGAGCTGGACCATGTAGTTCCAGAACTGCTCCCAGACGGGAGTGTCCGGGTCTCCGTACATGTTGTGGATGATCGACATCTGGTATTCCGACGGACGCTGGCCCGTCTTCTCGTAGATGTCACGGATCATCGACTGCGCCGGATCGTTGGGCATCAGCCGAGGGAGCGCGAAGTTGAGCACGAGGGACACGAGGAACACCACCAAGTAGGTACCTGCCCGTTTGGCCAGGTACACCAGGTTCGGTGGCAGCCGCGGGCCGGAGGGCCGAGGTGCGTGTGTCGAGCTGTCGTGCCCGGGAGTCTCTCCCGAGGTCGACTCCTGTGTCGTACTGCTTGTCACTGCTTCTCCTGGTGGTGTGCCGCCGGTGGCACATCGACGGGAAGGGGTCACCATGTCGTTGTGACCCGTGTCGCTTAAGCGCTGAATCAGAGCTTAACCGCTCCAGCAGTGAATCGGTCAACAGATGGGCATCGTGTCGTTTTCGTGACCGGCAGAGACTGCGCGCAGGGCATGCCGGTGCAGGTGGGGGCGCTCCGCTGGTCGTCTCGCCCAGGGGTCGAGAGGGTCGGATCGAGCGTGTGAACTCGATTGGCTGTTCATGCACTCTGCTGTATATACTTCCGGTATGACTTCCGCATCGGGCACCCCCGCCTCTGCTTCCCCTGTCTCTGCTGCGCCTCGCGACGCGTCGGCGCGCCTGCCGCGCGTCGCCGTCGTCGGCGCTTCCGGGTACGCCGGGGGAGAGACGCTGCGACTGCTGTCCGTGCATCCCGGGGTCGAGATCGCGACGGTCGCCGCGCATTCAAGTGCGGGCAAGCGGCTGAGCGAGGTCGCGCCGCACATCGACCTCGGTCATGACCCGGTCCTAACGGAGACCTCCGTCGAGTCGCTCAGCGGTCACGACGTCGTCGTCCTCGCACTGCCTCACGGCCAGTCCGGGCAGATCGCGGCCGCACTGCGCGAGAAGGATCCGGACGTGCTGGTGCTGGATCTCGGCGCCGATCATCGGCTCGAGAGCGCCGAGGACTGGGCCGAGTACTACCGGTCCGAGCACTCCGGCACCTGGACCTACGGCATGCCCGAGCTGCCGCTGGCCGACGGCACCCGGCAGCGCGATCAGATCGTCGGCGCCCGAGAGATCGCCGTGCCCGGCTGCAACGCGACGGCCGTATCCCTCGCGCTGGCACCGCTCGTGCGCGCCGGCCTGATCGACCACACCCAGCTCAGCGCCGTTCTGCCCGTGGGCTACTCCGGGGCCGGCCGCTCGGCCAAGCAGCACCTGATGTTCGCAGAAGCCTCCGGCAGCGCCGCACCGTACGCCGTCGGAGGCAGTCACCGCCACGTGCCCGAGGTGCTGCAGAACCTCCGTCGCTCCTCCGGGAAGGACGGCCTGCGACTCACCTTCACTCCGGTGCTGGTGCCGATGAGCCGCGGCATCCTCGCGGTGCTCAACGCCCCGGTCACGGGATCCGCCACCACGGCGGACCTCCTCGCCGCCCTGACCGCCGACTATGCGCACGAGCATTTCGTGACCGTGCTGCCCGAGGGCGTCTTCCCCACGACCGGCGAGGTCACCGGGGCCAACACGATCCGTCTGGGTGCCGCCGTGGACCATCGCAGCGGCCAGGCCACCGTGATCGCCGCGATCGACAACCTGGTCAAGGGCACCGCGGGTGCGGCGATCCAGTCGCTCAACCTCGCGCTCGGCCTGCCCGAGGCCACCGGCCTCACCCGCACCGCACTCGCCCCCTGAGGGCCGGCCGTCCGCACCGCACGCGTCCGGCCCGACCGTGCCCCCCGCCGTCGGCCCGGTCCCGTCGGCCCCTCCCGTTCTCGACCCTCCCCGAGGAGTTCCTCATGACGATCACCCGCCCTCGCGGCTTCCGCGCAGCCGGACTCGCCGCCGGCATCAAGTCCACCGGCGCCGCCGATCTCGCCCTCGTCGTCAACGACGGCCCGCGTGACGTCGCCGCCGCCGTGTTCACCTCGAACCGGGTCCAGGCCGCCCCTGTCCTCTGGTCCCGCGAGGCCGTGGCCGACGGCCGCGCCCGCGCGGTCGTGCTGAACTCCGGCGGCGCGAACGCCTGCACCGGGCCCGAGGGCTTCGCCGACACCCATCGCACCGCGGAGCACCTCGCGAGCCTGCTCGACGTCTCCGCCCAGGACGTGCTGGTCTGCTCGACCGGACTGATCGGGGAGCGGCTGCCGATGGAGCCACTGCTGGCCGGCGTCGCCGCCGCCAGCGAGCAGCTCGCCGCCGGGGCGGACTCGGATGCGGCCGCCTCCCGCGCGATCATGACCACCGACTCGGTGCCGAAGACCGCAGAGGTCACGACTGCGTCCGGAGCGATCGTCGGCGGCATGGCGAAGGGGGCGGGCATGCTCGCCCCGCAGCTCGCGACGATGCTCGTGGTGCTCACCACCGATGCGGACGTCGACGCCACCATCGCGCAGGAGGCCCTGAAGGCGGCCACCTCGACCACCTTCGACCGGGTGGATTCCGACGCCTGCATGTCCACCAACGACACCGTCATCCTGCTCGCCTCCGGGGCCAGCGGCGTGATGGTCGCGGCCGACGAGCTCACCGAGGCGATCCGGGCCGTCAGCGCGGACCTCGCCCGGCAGCTGGTGGCGGACGCCGAGGGCGCGAGCCATGACGTCCACGTCGTGGTCCGCTCGGCGACCTCCGAGCAGTCCGCCCTCGCGGTGGCCCGCGAGATCGCCCGCTCCAACCTGGTCAAGGCCGCGATCTTCGGCAACGACCCCAACTGGGGCCGGATCGTCTCCGCGGCCGGCTGCGTGCCCGAGGCGGTCGCACCCTTCGACGTCGCCGATCTCAGCGTCACCGTCAACGGGATCGAGGTGTGCCGTGGCGGCGGGGCCCACCGCGACCGCTCCGAGGTGGACATGACCCCGCGCGAGACCCTCATCGAGGTCGATCTCGGCGCCGGGGAGGCCACCGGTGACATCTGGACCAACGACCTCACCCACGACTACGTCGAAGAGAACAGCGCCTACTCCTCATGACCTCTCCGCAGAACACTCCCCAGCCCGCCGCAGGGCCCGAGGCCGACACCGCCGAGGGCCAGCTGGTCGGCAAGAACCCGCTCGCGCAGCTCGACGCCGCCCGCACCGAGGCGCGCGAGAAGTCCGAGGTGCTCATCGAGGCGATGCCCTGGATGCAGCGCTTCCGCGGGAAGATCGTCGTGGTCAAGTACGGCGGCAACGCCATGGTCGATGACGAGCTGCGTCGCGGTTTCGCGGCGGACATGGTCTTCATGCGGCTGGCCGGCATCCACGTCGTCGTCGTCCACGGCGGCGGCCCCCAGATCAACACGATGCTCGAGCGCGTCGGCATCGACTCCACCTTCCAGGGCGGGCTGCGCGTCACCGACACCGACACGATGGACGTGGTGCGCATGGTCCTGGTGGGCCAGGTGGGCCGGCAGCTCGTGGGCCTCATCAACCATCACGGGCCGTTCGCGGTCGGGATGTCCGGTGAGGACGCACGGCTGTTCACCGCCACCCGTCGCGGCACCGTCGTGGACGGCGAGGACGTGGACCTCGGGCACGTGGGCGCCGTCAACGGCGTCAACATCGACGGCATCAGCGACCTCCTGGCCAGCGGCCGGATCCCGGTGATCTCCTCGATCGCCCCCGAGGTCGACGCCGACGGTAACCCCACCGGGGAGGTGCTGAACATCAACGCCGACCTCGCGGCCGCGGCCCTCGCCGAGGGTCTGGACGCCGAGAAGCTCGTGATGCTCACCGACGTCGAGGGGCTGTACCGCGACTGGCCCGACCGCAGCTCGCTGATCCCCGAGATCTCCGCGACCGAGCTGCGCGAGATGCTGCCCTCCCTCACCGCCGGGATGATCCCGAAGGCGGAGGCGCTGCTGGGCGCGGTCGACGCCGGGGTGCGCACCGCCGCCATGATCGACGGCCGGATCGAGCACGCGGTGCTGCTGGAGGTCTTCACGACCAAGGGTGTGGGCACGATGGTGAGGAGGGACGACTATGTCTGAGGACGAGATGACGGGCACGACGACGACCACCGGCGCGACGACGACCGGCGCGACGCCCACGGACCACGTGGCGGGGGAGTCCTTCGAGGATCGCTACCGCGAAGCCCTGCTGCCCGTGTTCGGCACCCCGCAGAAGGTTCTCGCCCGCGGCGAGGGAGTGCGCGTCTGGGACACCGACGGGAAGGAGTACCTCGACCTGCTGGCCGGGATCGCCGTGAACACCCTGGGTCACGCCCACCCGTCGATCCTCGCGGCGCTGACCAAGCAGGCAGGCACCCTCGGCCACGTCTCGAACTTCTTCGCCAGCGCCCCGCAGATCGAGCTCGCCGAGAAGCTGCTCGCGCTCGCCGAGGCCCCGGAGGGGTCCGCGGTGTTCTTCGCGAACTCGGGCTCCGAGGCGAACGAGGCGGCGTTCAAGATCGCCCGCCGCACCGGCCGCCCGCGCATCCTGGCGCTGTCGAACTCCTTCCACGGCCGCACCATGGGCGCCCTCGCACTGACCTCGAAAGAGGCCTACCGGGCCCCCTTCGAGCCGCTCCCGGGCGGGGTCGAGTTCCTCCCCGCAGGCGATGAGCAGGCCCTCGCCGAGGCGCTCGCGCCCGGGGACGTCGCCGCCGTCTTCGCCGAGCCCATCCAGGGCGAGGCCGGAGTGCAGCCGCTCAGCCGCGACTACCTGCTGGCACTGCGTCGCCTCACCCGCGAGCACGGCACCCTGCTGGTCCTCGACGAGGTCCAGACCGGGATCGGCCGCAGCGGCCACTGGTTCGCGCACCAGGCGGTCGACGATCTCCAGCCCGACGTCATGACGCTGGCCAAGGGCCTCGGCGGCGGGTTCCCGATCGGCGCCGTGATCACCTACGGACCGAAGGTCCACGACCTCCTCCAGCCCGGTCAGCACGGCACCACCTTCGGCGGCAACCCGCTCGCCTGCGCCGTGGCGCTCGCCGTGCTCGGAACCCTCATCGAGGACGACCTGCTCGCGCACGTGCGCACCGTCGGCGCCCGCTTCTCGGCCGACGTGCTCGCCCTCGGCGACCCGTTGATCTCCGAGGTGCGCGGAGCGGGTCTCCTGATCGGGATCGGGCTCACGGCCCCGATCGCCCAGCAGGTCGCCGCGGCGGCCCTGCAGGCAGGGTTCATCGTCAACGCCCCGAACCCCACCACCCTGCGCCTCGCGCCACCGCTCATCATCACGCAGGCGGACCTCGACGAGTTCGTCACCGCCCTGCCCGGACTGCTCAAGGTCGCGGCCCCCGAAGGAGAGAACTGATATGCCCCGCCACTTCCTGCGCGACGACGACCTCAGCCCGGCCGAGCAGAAGGAGGTCCTGGCCCTCGCTCTCGAGCTCGCGGGCGACCGCTTCGCCCAGCGACCGCTCGAGGGCCCCCGCACCGTCGCGATCCTGTTCGACAAGTCCTCGACCCGGACCCGCATCTCCTTCGCGACCGGCGTCGCCGAGCTGGGCGGCAGCCCGCTCGTCATCGAGGCGGGGAACAGCCAGCTGGGCCGGGGAGAGTCCATCGCGGACACCACCGAGGTGCTCACCCGCATGGTCTCCGCGATCGTATGGCGCACCTTCGGCCAGGAGCGGATCGAGGAGATGGCGTCGGTCTCGACCGTCCCCGTCGTCAACGCGCTGACCGACGAGTTCCACCCCTGCCAGATCCTCGCCGACCTGCAGACCATCGCCCAGCACACGGGGGGCCTCGCCGACGGCGACGCCGCCCTGGCCGGGCGCTCCATGGCCTACCTCGGCGACGGCGCGAACAACATGTCCCACTCGTACCTGCTGGGCGGGGTGACCGCCGGCATGGACGTGCGGATCGGCGCGCCCGCCTCCCACCAGCCCGATCCCGAGATCGTGGCCCGGGCCCGGGAGATCGCCGCGACCACCGGGGGAGCGGTCACCGTCACCGAGGACCCGCGCGAGGCCGTGGCGGGCGCGACCGCCGTCCTCACCGACACCTGGGTGTCGATGGGCCAGGAGGGCGAGGACGGCCGGGGCGAGGCGACCTTCGCCCCCTACCAGGTCACCGAGGAGCTCATGGAGCTCTCCGGCGGAATCTTCCTGCACTGCCTGCCCGCCTACCGCGGCAAGGAGGTCGCCGCCTCGGTGATCGACGGCCCCGCCTCGGTGGTGTGGGACGAGGCGGAGAACCGCCTGCATGCACAGAAGGCCCTGCTCACATGGCTCCTCACCCACCCCGACGAGGAGACCGCCGAGCACGCTCGGCCCCGGGGCGCGCGACGATGAGCGAGCAGCGGCGGGCACTGGCCCAGACCAAGACGTCCCGTCAGCATCGCATCGTGCAGCTGCTGACGCACCAGGAGGTCTCCTCGCAGTCCCAGCTCGCGCAGCTTCTGACCGCCGAGGGGACCGAGGTCACCCAGGCGACGCTCTCGCGCGATCTCGTCGAGCTGCAGGCGGAGAAGGTCCGCGGCTCCGCGGGGAGCCTCGTCTACCGGCTCCCCCCGGAGGGCGGCACGAATCGGCCGGCTGGACCCCCGGCCGAGAACGAGCTGCTCGAGGCCCGCCTGCCCCGCCTCGCGGAGGGCCTGCTGGTCTCCGCCGAGGCGAGCGGCAACCTCGTCGTCGTGCGGACACCTCCCGGGGGTGCGCAGTATCTCGCCTCGGCCCTGGACAGGTCGGTCATGCCCGACGTCCTGGGTACGATCGCCGGTGACGACACCGTGCTGCTGATCGCCCGGGATCCCGACGGCGGGGATCGGCTCGCCGCCCGCCTGCTCGATCTGGCCGAAGGCCGACGGGACGCCGCCGATCCGCCGGAACCCGTCCCCGAGCGCCGGCACCGCGCCGATCCGCAGCACCCGATCCCGAAGACCCGATAGACAGAACCGTAGAACCGCGAGACCAGCAAGACCCCCGAATACCCGAGGGAACCCGTACGACAGCACCCCGCTCTGGGCGACCAGGGCACCGAGTGCATCGCCCCCTCGGACACTCCATAGAACGTGCTTAGCAGAACTCGATTAGGAGCATTCCCGTGACCGAACGCATCGTCCTCGCCTACTCCGGCGGCCTCGACACCTCCGTGGCCATCGGCTGGATCCACGACGCCACCGGCGCCGACGTCATCGCCTGTGCGGTGGACGTGGGCCAGGGCGGCGAGGATCTCGAGGTCATCCGCCAGCGTGCCCTGGACTGCGGCGCCGTCGAGGCCTACGTGGCCGACGCCCGCGACGAGTTCGCGGAGGAGTACTGCATGCAGGCCCTCAAGGCCAACTCGCTGTACATGGATGCCTACCCGAACGTCTCGGCGATCTCCCGCCCGGTGATCACCAAGCACCTCGTGAAGGCCGCCAAGAAGTTTGGCGCGACCACCGTCGCCCACGGCTGCACCGGCAAGGGCAACGACCAGGTGCGCTTCGAGGTCTCGATCACCTCGCTCGCCCCCGAGCTCAAGTGCATCGCCCCGGTGCGCGACCTCGCGCTGACACGCGACAAGGCGATCCAGTACGCCGAGCAGAAGGGTCTGCCGATCGAGACCACGAAGCACAACCCGTTCTCGATCGATCAGAACGTGTGGGGCCGCGCCATCGAGACCGGCTTCCTCGAGGACATCTGGAACGAGCCCACCAAGGACATCTTCAGCTACACAGACGACCCGGCCTTCCCGCCGGTCGCCGACGAGGTTGTCATCTCCTTCGAGCGCGGCATCCCCGTCGCGATCGACGGCCGGACGGTCACCCCGCTGGAGGCCATCCAGGAGCTCAACCGTCGCGCCGGCGCCCAGGGCATCGGCCGCATCGACATCGTCGAGGACCGCCTCGTGGGCATCAAGTCGCGTGAGGTCTACGAGGCTCCCGGCGCGATGGCCCTGATCACCGCGCACCAGGAGCTGGAGCGCGTGACCCTCGAGCGCGAGCAGGCCCGCTTCAAGCGCACCGTGGGCGATCGCTGGACCGAGATGGTCTACGACGGCCAGTGGTTCTCCCCCCTGAAGAAGTCCCTGGACGCCTTCATCGACGAGACCCAGCGCTACGTGAACGGCGACATCCGCATGACCCTGCACGGCGGCCGCGCCACCGTGACCGGTCGCCGCAGCGAGACCGGCCTGTACGACTTCAACCTCGCCACCTACGACGAGGGCGACACCTTCGACCAGGGCAGCGCCCGCGGCTTCATCGACATCTACGGCCTGGCCGCCAAGCAGGCCGCGGCCCGCGACGTCGCCTTCGGCAACGGGGAGGACCTCACCACCGACGAGGCCGACGCATGAGCTCGGATGGCATGAGCTCGGACGGGATCAGCTCGGCGGGGACGCCCTCCTCGGGGCACGTCGCCCCTGCCGGGAACCCGTCCGCTGCCGCGAAGCTCTCGGCTGCCGGGGATCCGTCGGCCGCGCAGGAGCGTGCCTCCCTGTGGGGCGGCCGCTTCGGCTCCGGCCCGGCGGCGGCGCTCGCCGCGCTGTCGGTGTCCACGCATTTCGACTGGCGCCTGGCGCAGTACGACCTGCGGGGGTCCAAGGCCCACGCGAACGTCCTGCACACCGCGGGCCTGCTGAGCGATGACGAGCTCGCCACGATGCAGGGCGCGCTGGATCAGCTCGCCGCCGACGTGGCCTCCGGGGAGTTCGTCTCGGCACCGGATGACGAGGATGTGCACACGGCCCTCGAGCGCGGCCTCATCGAGCGGGCCGGGGGAGAGGTGGGTGGCAAGCTGCGCGCCGGCCGCTCCCGCAACGACCAGATCGCCACCCTGATCCGGCTGTTCATCCGGGACCAGGCGCGTGTCGTCGGCGACCAGGTGCTGAACCTGGTCGACGTGCTGCTCGCACGCGCCCTGGAGGTGCATGGTGTGCCGATGCCCGGACGCACACATCTCCAGCACGCCCAGCCGCTGCTGCTGAGCCATCATCTGCTGGCCCACGCCTGGCCGCTGCTGCGCGATGTGGAGCGCCTGCGGGATCTGGATCGTCGCGCGGACAGCTCGCCGTACGGCTCCGGCGCGCTCGCCGGCTCGAGCCTCGGCCTGGATCCCCAGGCCGTCGCCGCCGAGCTCGGGTTCTCCGACTCGGTGTGGAACTCGATCGACGGGACCGCCTCGCGCGACCTGACCGCGGAGTTCTCCTTCGTGCTCGCGATGATCGGCATCGATCTCTCGCGCCTGGCGGAGGAGGTCATCCTGTGGAACACCAAGGAGTTCTCGTTCATCACGCTGGACGATTCCTTCTCCACCGGCTCCTCGATCATGCCGCAGAAGAAGAACCCGGACATCGCCGAGCTCGCACGCGGCAAGGCGGGACGCATCGTCGGCGACCTGGTCGGTCTGCTGACCACGCTCAAGGCGCTGCCCCTGGCGTACAACCGTGATCTCCAGGAGGACAAGGAGCCGGTCTTCGACCAGGTCGACTCCCTGGGCCTGGTGCTCCCGGCGTTCACCGGGATGATGGCCACGCTCACCTTCCACACCGAGCGGATGGCGGAGCTGGCGCCGCAGGGCTTCTCCCTGGCCACCGACATCGCCGATCACCTGGTGCGTGGCGGGGTGCCCTTCCGCAGCGCCCATGAGATCTCGGGCGCCTGCGTGAAGATGGCCGAGGAGCAGGACAAGGAGCTGTGGGACCTCACGGACGACGAGTTCGCCGAGATCTCCGAGCACCTGGACTCCTCTGTGCGCGAGGTCCTCTCCGTGGAGGGCTCCATCGGATCCCGCGACGCCAAGGGCGGGACCGCCCCGGTGCGCGTCGCCGAGCAGGAGCAGGCCGTCGCCGACGCGCTCACCTCCCTGCGGGAGTTCACCCGGGGACGCTGAACCTCGAGGCTCCGAGGCTCCGAGGCTCCGAGGCTCCGTGATTCCGGGACTTCGGGACTTCGGGACTTCGGGACTTCGGGACTTCGGGACTTCGAGATGGCGCCGTCAGCGGCCGGTGACCGACATGGTCACCGGCCGCTGCGTCGTTCTGCGAGCGTCCCCAGCACCATGAGACCTGCCTGCGGCCGGTCCTCCACGCTGCTCTCCTGGCCGGACCGGTCGCTCCGGGCGCGCATCTGGGATACTGGAGGCTGGCGCCCTCAGGGCGTCGATGGTCCGGAGCACGGGCCGACGGTCCTCGTCGGCCTCACTGCGCTGCACCGCCACATCACGCGGCACATCCCGTGCCCCACCGAGAGGAACCGATCGATGCATTCCGTCCTGGACGAGCTCGCCTGGCGAGGACTCGTCGTACAGACCACCGGGCGCAACGCGCTCGGCAGCGCTCTGGCGGACGGACCGATCAGCCTGTATTGCGGCTTCGACCCGACCGCTGCCTCGCTCCACGTGGGGCACCTGACCCAGGTGCTCACGATGCGTCGACTGCAGCTGGCGGGTCACCACCCCTACGCCCTCGTGGGTGGGGCGACCGGCCTGATCGGGGATCCTCGGATGTCCGGGGAGCGCGTGCTCAACGACGCCGAGCTCGTGGGGACCTGGGTGGACAGCCTGCGCGGCCAGATCTCCCGCTTCCTCGATCTGGACGGGGAGTTCGCCGTGACCATGGTGAACAACCTCGACTGGATCGGGCAGATGAGCGCGCTCGACTTCCTGAGGGACATGGGCAAGCACTTCCGGATGGGCACGATGCTCGGCAAGGAGACCGTTCAGCGCCGCCTGCAGAGCGATGAGGGGATCAGCTACACAGAGTTCAGCTACCAGGTGCTCCAGGGCATCGACTTCCTCGAGCTGCACCGGAGGCACGGGGTCAGCCTCCAGTTCGGCGGCAACGATCAGTGGGGCAACCTGCTCTCGGGCGTCGAGCTGATCCACAAGGTCGAGGGCCACGACGCCCATGCGTTGACCACGCCGCTGGTCACCAAGGCGGACGGCACCAAGTTCGGGAAGAGCGAGGGCGGCGCGATCTGGCTCGACCCCGAGCTCACCAGTCCGTACGCCTTCCACCAGTTCTGGCTCAACGCGGCCGACGCGGATGTCGTGAACTACCTGAAGTACTTCACCTTCCGTACCCGGGAAGAGATCGCCGAGCTCGAGCAGGCCACGCAGGAGGCCTCGCACAAGCGGGCCGCGCAGCGTGCACTGGCCGACGAGCTCACCACCATGGTCCACGGTCAGCAGGCGACGGACCAGGCCACGGCCGCGGCGGCAGTGCTCTTCGGACGCGGGGATGTGCGCGAGCTGGACGAGGCCACCGTCGTCTCGATCGCCCGGGAGCTCCCGAGTGCCGAGCTCGCTGCGACGACTCCGTTGATCGATGCCTTCGTCGAGACCGGCATCGTCCCGTCCAAGGGAGCAGCACGGCGCGGGGCCGACGAAGGCGGATTGTCCGTGAACGGCGAGAAGGTCTCTGCCGATGCCCTCGCCCAGGAGATCGGAGATGTCCAGCTGCTGCCCGGTCGTCATCTGCTGCTGCGCCGCGGACGGAAGAACGCCGCGATGGTGCGCCTGGCCGGCTGACACCTTTTCCCACCCGAACGCCCCGATCCCTCCTGTCCGGAGGGGTCGGGGCGTTCGGCGTTCCGAGGTGCCCCCCAGGGCAGGCGAGGTTCGCCCCCGGGGCAGGTCGAGCAGGCAGCGGCCGTGCCTGGAGCGGGCCGTGCCGAGGCACTGCCATGGCATCGTCTGGTGCAGCAACTCCTCGTGACCCCACTCTCAGACGTGGGTCACAGTTGCCCCGATGAGCGCTTTCCGAAACCCGGAAAAGCACCTCTGACCTGCAGGTATGGTCCCAACTCGAGGTGAACGGGACCTGAATTCGCCGGTTTGCCAGACCTCCTCGCAGTGCGTAATGTTCTTTCTTGTCAGCAGCGAGGACGCAGACACGAAAGGCCGAGAGGTTCCCCCGGGAGCAGCGGCACGGAGTGGATGCGGAAGAGCTGAGGACCCGAGAGTGCGGGAGACCGCATGACCGGCCGTGACCACGTCACCGGAACGATCGCCTGGCGATCTGCACGAGACGCAGGACACGGACTGCGGAGTTGGACAGGGTCGCGAAGAACTGCTAGAGTGGTGACTCGCGCCGGACCGACGAAGTACGAAGTCGCAGGACGGTTACTACCGACCGGCGCATCCGAGCCTCTGACTCACGCCGCTACCGCGGTGGGATGACGATGTGTGCGTGTTGTTTGATATCTCAATAGCGTGTTTATTTGTTGATGCCATTATTTTGAT
>NZ_JABUXW010000015.1 GCF_014897585.1 Brachybacterium tyrofermentans
CTGGGCTCTGGGCTCTGGGCTCTGGGCTCTGGGCTCTGGGCTCTGGGCTCTGGGCCGACGGTCGGCGCCCGACGTGGATGACGTGTGTGGATCGTCCGCCCTCGGGCCTACGATGTGCCCACGAGCCGCCCGACCAGGAGGACGCATGAGCCAGAACCCGTACGACGCGCAGGCGCCGCAGGGCCGCACTCCGCCCACGCTGTCCGGCGAGCTGGTCCCGTCGGGGTACGTCGACCCTGGACGCGCCGCCGCCGGCGCTCGCAGCTACGACCCGCTCGCCGGATCGCAGCACCTGACCTACGCTCCCCTGCAGCCATACGGTCCGCCGCCCGGCCAGCCCGGCATGGGTGTGCCGCCGATATATGTGCCGACGCAGAAGAGCGTGGGCGTGGCCTTCGTGCTCACCTTCTTCTTCGGTCCGTTCGGGATGTTCTACTCGACCGTCGCCGGCGCCCTGATCATGCTCGGGATCGGCCTGGCCCTGGCTGTGCTCACCGGCATCGTCGTCTTCGTCATCTCGCTGATCACCCTCGGCCTGGGCTCCGTCCTCGTAATCCTTGCGCCGCTGGTCGGCATCCCGGTGTGGATCGGGAGCATAATCTGGGGTTGCGTCGCCGCCTCGAAGCACAACGAGCTCGTGCACGCCCAGATCGGCATGCAGTTCGCCGCCGGCGCCCAGTATGCGTCCGGCGGGCAGCAGGCGCCGGGCGGGTATCGCCCTCCCGGGTACTGACCTGCGCACTGATCCGAGCACAGGCCTGGGCACTGTCCCGAGTGCTGACCTGCCCTCCGCGGACCGCGCACCTCGCACAAGGAGCACCGTGACCAGCACCGAACCCTCCGGCCCCACGACCTCGCTCGACGAGCTCGCCGCCCAGCTGCGTGAGCAGCTCGGCGAGGACGCGGTGCCCTGGGTTCCCGACGCGGGCTACGGTGCGGACCGCGCGGTGCGTCCCGAGGCCGGCGCACGGTTCGTGCTGGTCCTCCCCCGGGATGTCGACGGGGTCCAGACCACGATGCGCCTCGCGAGCAGCACAGGCACACCGGTGGTGCCCCGGGGCGCGGGCTCCGGGCTCTCCGGCGGGGCCGCTGCCCGCGACGGCGTGATCGTGCTGGGGCTGGAACGGCTGACGACGATCCGCGAGATCGACCTTCTGGACGAGATCGCCGTCGTCGAGGCGGGCGTGATCACGGCGGATCTCTCCACGGCCCTCGCCCCGCACGGCGTCTTCTACGCCCCGGATCCGGCGAGCGTCGCGATCTCCACGATCGGCGGCAACATCGCCACGAATGCCGGAGGGCTGCACTGCGCGAAGTACGGGGTGACCCGTGAATCCGTGCTCGCTCTCGAGGTCGTGCTCGCCGACGGCAACTTGCTGCGCACCGGGCATCGGTCGATCAAAGGAGTCACCGGCCTCGACCTCACCCAGCTGCTGATCGGCTCCGAGGGAACCCTCGCCGTGGTGGTGGCGGCCACCGTGCGGATCCATCCGCTCCCGGTGGCCCGCCGCACCGTGCTGGCCCGCTTCCCCTCGGCCGCACAGGCAGCTGCGGGGGTCGGGGCGATCTCCCGCAGCCCCGTGCGGCCGGCGGCGACCGAGCTGCTGGACGCCGGAACCCTCGCCGACATCGACGCGTACACCGGAGCACGGATCGCCGACGGCGACAACGCGATGCTGCTGATCGAGCTCGACGGCTACGGCATCGAGGAGCAGGCGGCTGACCTCGTCCGGACTCTTACCGGTGCCGGGGCGGCCGTGCGCGTGATCGAGGACGAGACGGAGGCGGAGAAGCTCTGGGAGCTGCGCCGCTCCAGTCGTGCCGCGGGAGGCGGCCGGGCCCGCCTGGGCGAGGACGTGGCGGTGCCGAAGTCCCGGCTGGCAGAAGTCCTGGCCGAGCTCGAGGTGATCGGCCGCCGCCATGGGGTGCGCACCTCGGTGGTCGCCCATGCGGGCGACGGCAACCTCCACCCCGGTTTCTCGATGCCGGGCGTGCCCGAGGACCCCGCCGCCGAGCTGCCGGCGGCGATCCTCGACGCGGCCGACGACCTGGTCAGGATGGCTCTGGACCTCGGCGGCACGATCAGCGGCGAGCACGGCATCGGCTCCGCGAAGCAGCACTGGCTGGATCTCGAGCTCTCCCCCGACTCTCGGGCGCTGCAGCGCCGATTGAAGGACGCCTTCGACCCGCAGCACCTGCTGAATCCCGGCAAAGCACTGTGAGAGTGAGACATCGTCAAGATCGCACGTGCCGCTAAGTCACTGAGGCACTGATCCGCGGGGCCCGCGCCGCTCGCGGGCGTCAGGCAACCAGCCGTGCGCGCCGGTCACCCCGGCGCTCCCTTCAATCCCGGCATTCCGGTGCGAAGCGGCGTGGACGATGGCAGGATCAGGCCATGGTGACCCAGGACACACTTACCACGCCATCGCTGCCCTCCACCCGCACGCTCCTCCTCAACAACCTGGTCGCGGCCCTGATCGCGAGCGCGCTCATGATCTTCCTGCACGAGCAGGCGCACCTGGTGGCGGGGCTCGCCCTGGGGCATCCGTCGACCGTGTACTCCTTCGGCGTCAACCATCTCGGGTCCCCGTCGGAGGCGGATCAGGTGGTGATGCTCCTGGCCGGCCCGGCGTTCAGCCTCGTCACGGGCGTGCTGCTGCAGATCTGGACCCCGCTGCGGCGCCGTGCGGGCTTCGGACACCTGGTGTGGCTGTGGTTCGCCTTCACCTCGGTGCAGGAGGGCATCTCCTATCTGTGCCTGACCCCGATGGGAGCCGGGGACACCGGGATGGCGGCGCAGCTGCTGGGCCTGCCGCTGCCTCTCCAGCTGCTCGCCCTGCTGGCCGGAGTGGGCGGCATGTTCCTCAACGCCCGGGCCTTCGCCACGCACATGGCCCGCCATGCCGGCCCGGACCCGTACCGGCGCAACGCGATGACGCTCTTCCCATGGCTGTACGGGATGATCATCTCGGTGCTGCTGAGCATCGTGTACCTCGCGATCAGTCCGGCCGACGTCCCCGCCGGCAACCAGATCGCGATCCTCGCCGCCGGGACCGCGATCCTGGTGTTCGCGCCGATGGCGCACATCTTCTCCCGTGCCGTCACCGAGGTCCCGGTCGAGCCGCTGCGGCTGCGGGCGGTGCCCGTCGTCGGACTCGCGATCCTGGCCGCTCTCGTGCTCGGCAACATCCTGCTGAGCTTCGGGCTGCAGGTGGGGTGAGCGCGGAGGCGCGACCTGTCGGACGCAGGCGCTGTGTGCCGGACGCAGGCGCTGACGCCGGCACCACCACCCACGCTGCCCCCGACCCTGACCCTGGCCCTGGCCCTGGCCCTGGCCCTGAAGCTGCTCAGCCGATCAGCACCCGTGCCAGGTCGCGGTCCGAGGCGCTCAGCGCGTCCCGGTCGTAGGTCGATCCGGTCGCGAGGACCTCCTGCGCGCCGGTTCGCTCGAGGATCTGCTCGATGCGTCGGCGCACCGTGCTCGCCGAGCCGGCGACCGTGGTGGCGAGGCCCTTCTCCACGCGCCGTGATTCCGAGGAGCTCCAGGTCGTCGCGCGGATCCGCGCCACGGGCTCGAGCGAGTCGAACACACCCGTCGACCGGGACCGGGCCATCGCCCAGATCTCGGGCAGCGCGAGCTCCAGGGCCTCGTCGTCGGTGTCGGCGATCAGGGGGTCGAGGGAGACCACGATCTCCGGGGCGCTGCCGCGATGGGAGCGGAACGCGCCGCGGTAGGAGTCGAGCCGGGCCGGCAGCTCCGGGAAGTCCAGGATCGGGCCGCCGATCACCACGGGCAGGCCGAGGTCTGCGGCGGTGTCCATCCCGCTGCCGGTCGCGAGCACGAACAGGGGCACGTCGCCCACGGCGTCGGGGCGTGCGGTGAGCGGCGCGGCGCCCTCGAGGTGGTCGCGCACCCCGGCGATCTCCTGCGCGAAGGAGTCCGGGCTCGCCTCGAGCCGGCCCAGGGCATAGCGGACGGGCTCGGTGAATCCCAGCGACCTGCCCACGCCGAGATCGATGCGCCCCGGATACAGCGCGGCCAGCATGCGGAACTGCTCGGCGACCACGAGCGGGCGATGGTTGGGAAGCATCACGCCCCCGGAGCCGAGCCGGATCCGGGAGGTGCGGGCACCGATCGCTGCGAGGAGCACGGCCGGCGAGCCGCTCGCGATGCCGGGCACGGTGTGGTGCTCGGCCACCCAGAACCGCTCGTACCCGGCGCTCTCGGCCGCGATCGCCCGCTCGACTGAATGACCCAGCGCGGCCGATTCCGGCTGGCCATGGCGCGTGCGGGAGCGGTCGAGCAGGGAGAGCCTCATGCCGTGATCAACGTGAGGCCCGGCCGAGTTCTTCCCGATTCTGCCGTCGAGAAGGTCTCATCTCCTCCCCTGCCACGCTCGCTGCGACGTGGCTAGGCTCGAGTCATGAATGCTCCCCATGTGCCGCTGTCGCTGCTCGATCTCGTGCCCATCTCGGAGGGCATGTCCACCCGGGAGGGCATCGAGGCCTCCATGGCCGGTGCGCAGGCCGCCGACCGCCTGGGCTATGAGCGCTACTGGTTCGCCGAGCACCACAACACCAACTCCCTCGCCTCGAGCGCGACCTCGCTGCTGATCGACCGTGCCGCCTCGCTGACGCAGCGCATCCGCGTCGGCTCCGGCGGCATCATGCTGCCCAACCACTCCCCGCTCGCGGTCATCGAGCAGTTCGGCACCCTGGTGCAGTTCCACGGGGACCGCATCGATCTGGGGCTGGGCCGCGCGCCGGGCACCGATCAGCTCACCGCACAGCTGCTGGCCCGCACGTCCGCGGAGCCTCAGGCGTTCATCGCCGCCGTCGAGCAGATGCGGGACTGGTCCCGCGAGGAGGCGACCTCCGGCGGTCTGCCGATCTCGGCGGACGTCGCCCGCGGCACCGAGGTGCCCATGTGGATCCTCGGCTCCACCGCCAACGGCGCGCGCCTGGCGGCCCAGCTCGGCCTGCCCTTCTCCGTCGCGTCCCACTTCGCGCCGTTCCAGTACCTCAAGGCGCTGGAGACCTACCGGGAGAACTTCGACCCCCGGGCGGAGGCCGCTCAGATCGACGCGCCGCACACCATGGTCGGCGTGAACCTGGTCGTCGCCGAGACCGACGAGGAGGCCCAGCGGCAGTTCACGACGCTGCAGCAGATGTTCCTCGGCGTGGTCACGGGCCAGCGCCAGAAGATCCAGCCGCCGCGTCCGATCGACGAGGTCGCCGCGCCCCACCTGGTGCAGCAGGTCGACCAGACCCTCTCGATCCGCGCCGTCGGCTCGCCGGCGACCGTGGTGCGCCAGCTCGAGGAGATCGTCGCGACCACGAAGGCCGACGAGCTCATCCTCACCGCCTACTCCTTCGACCCCGCCGACCGGCTGAAGGGCCTCGAGCTCCTCGCCGAGGCCTGGGGGCTGGACGCCTCGGCCCCCGTCGCTGGCTGACCTGCCGCCGGCTGACCTGCCGCCGCCCTCCCCGCCTCTGTCCCTCAGGCTTCCGACCTCCCCGCCTCGGCCCAACCCACTTCGTCCAGGGAGCATCGCCGTGACCAGTCCTCACCGCACTCGCACAGCAGGCCGCACCGCAGCGTGCGCCGTGGTCGCCGGCCTCTGCCTGTTCCCGCTCGCGAGCTGCGGGCTGCTGGGCGGGGACCGTGGTGAGGACGATGACAAGGGCGACAGGGGTGGCAGAGACTCCTCGTCGTGGGCCTACGACGAGGACTCGGCGCGCTACTACCGGCCGGAGCTGGTCACGCAGTCCACGGACCTGGTCTCCACGCACTTCCCGGGCCTGGACGACGTGCAGCGCGTGACGATCACGGACGGGCAGTTCACAGACCCCGACGGGCGTGAGCTGCTCCCGGCTCCGGACGACTACTGGTGGCAGGGCGTCGTCGAGCTCCCTGCTGAGCAGGTCGACTCGCTCGTGGAGGAGGCCCGGCAGCTGGAGGCGTCCGACGGCGGCGGCCAGGACGAGCCCGACACCGTGAGCGACGACGAGCTGCTCGACGTCATCGTCCCCACGCTCGAGCCGGAGCTCACGCCCTGCCCCGGCGGGTGGATCCCGCTGGCGGGCGTCGAGGCCCTCACCCAGGGGGCGAACATCTCCCACGGCGGGGACCTCCTCGAGATCGTCGTCGTGTGCGAGGGCGGGACCCAGCTGGTGACCTCTGCCCGCGACATGTGAGCCGCTCTCGACCTGCTCAGGTGACCGCGGGGCGCACGATCGCGGCGACCGCGGCGTGGTCGCTCGGGGCGCGGCCCTCGAGCAGATGCAGATGCGTGGTCGACCAGTCCACGTCCATCCCGAGGGTGAGGATCCAATCGATCCTGATCTCCCCCACCACCGGGTCCCCGTAGTCGGGGAAGGAGCCGATGTCCTCGCCCTCGAAGGTGGCCGCGACGTCGTGCGCGTCCGCGAAACCCGCCCCCTGCAGCACATCCCACGGCGCACTGCGGCCGCCGGCGGCGTTGAAGTCCCCCATCAGCACGGCGGGCGCCCCGTCGGCCGCCTCCTGCAGGCGCCCGGCCAGCAGCTCGGCACCCTGCTCCCGGGCGCGCTCACCGGCATGGTCGAGATGGGTCACGGCCAGCACCAGCTCCTGGTTCGTCTCCCGGTCACGAACCCGGGCCCAGACGGCGATGCGGGGGCAGTGCCCGTCCCAGCCCACGGAACCGATCAGCGCGGGCTGCTCGGAGAGCCAGAACTGGTCCCAGTCCAGCAGCTCGAGCCGGTCCCGACGCAGGTAGAGCAGGTTGTGCTCGCCGCGCCCGCCGCCCTCGCGGCCGACGCCCAGGCGCTGGTGGGTCCGCGCCAGCGCTGCGTCGAGCACCGGGATCTGGGAGGCGAGCACCTCCTGGACGCCCACCACGTCGGCGTCGGCCGCAGCCAGCAGGTCCGAGAGCACGGGTGCCCGGTCGCCCCAGTGGTCCGGTTCCCCCGGTCGCGTCCCGCCATCGTGATAGCGGATGTTCTGGGTGAGGATCGTCAGGGCCGGCGGTTGGGCATCAGGGAGGATCATCCCTCCATCCTCTGTGATCCGTGGGGCATCCGACAGGCCGTTCGTGAACCCGGCCCGCCAGATCGCGCCGTAAGACGGCGATGCGGGCCGACGGGCACGTCCTCGTCGCATACTTGCTCCATGCGAGCTCTGGTCCTGCAATCCGATTTCGGCCTCGACGACGGCGCGGTCAGCGCGATGTACGGCGTCGCCGTGGGCGTCGACCCCGCGCTGCGGATCCACGACGTCACCCACAACATCCCGCCGTACGACATCTGGGAGGGCTCCTACCGGCTCGCCCAGGTGCTCACCTACTGGCCCGAGGGGACTGTGTTCGTCTCCGTCGTCGACCCCGGAGTGGGCTCGGACCGCCTCTCGGTCGTGGCCCGCACCGGGACCGGCCATTACGTCGTGACCCCGGACAATGGCACCCTGACCCACCTCGAGAACATCTTCGGCATCACCGAGCTGCGGGAGATCGACGAGACCAGGAACCGTCGGCCCGGATCGGAGGAGTCCTACACCTTCCACGGCCGCGACATCTATGCCTTCACCGGGGCCCGCCTCGCCGCCGGGGCGACCACCTTCGAGGAGGTCGGCCCCGTCGTCGACCTCGAGCAGATGGTGCGCCTGCCCGTCACCGAGCCCGAGCTGCGCGAGGGCGGCGTGGTCGGCATCATCGACACCCTCGACGTGCGCTACGGCTCGCTGTGGACCTCCATCCCCCACACTCTCTTCCGCGAGCTCGACGTCGCCCCCGGAGACCGGGTCACCGTGCGGGTCCACCATCACGACACGGTCGTGCACGCCACCCAGGTCACCTACGCCCGCAGCTTCGCGGCCGTCGAGGTCGGCGAATCGCTGCTCTACGTGAACTCCCTGGACCGGATGGCGATCGCCATCAACCGCGGTCACTACGCCCGCGCCTTCTCCCTCGGCACCGGCGCCTCCTGGCACGTCACCCTCGTGCCGGTGCGCTGAACGCCTCGACCCCGAAGGACCTCACCATGACCCGCTCCCACTCCCCCGTGACCCAGGTGGTCGCCATCGGCATCGGCGCCGCACTGTTCTTCGTGCTGGGCCGCTTCGCGGCGATCCCGACCCCGATCCCCAACACCTCGATCAACATCCAGTACGCGATCCTGGCCGTGTTCGCCGTGCTCTACGGCCCGTTCGTGGGTGCCCTCGCCGGCTTCATCGGTCACCTCCTCATCGACGTCACCGGGTACGGCATCTGGATCAGCTGGGAGCTCGCCTCCGGCGTGTTCGGCCTGGTCGTGGGCGCCCTGCTGCTCAAGAATGCGATCGCTGACGGGGAGTTCGGGACGTCCCTGGCGATCCGCCTGAACCTCTCGATCCTGCTCGCCAACGGTGTGGCCTGGCTGCTCATCGCACCCCTCGGCGACGTGCTGATCTACTCCGAACCGGCGAACAAGGTCTGGGCGCAGGGCGCGCTCGCCTTCGTCGCCAACTCGGTGACCGCCTGCATCCTGGCCACGATCATCCTGTCGGTGTACGCCCGCACCCGCACCCGGAGCGGGTCGCTGAGCCGCGACCAGTGACGGCCCCGCTGCTCGAGCTGCGCGGGTACACCTTCCAGTACCGCGCGCAGGCCGAGCCGACCCTGCACGACATCGACCTCACGGTGCGGCGCGGCGAGAAGATCGCGATCGTCGGTGCCTCGGGATCGGGGAAGTCGACGCTGCTCCATGCGCTCGACGGGCTGATCCCGCACCACTTCCGCGGCACCGCGAGCGGGACCGTGCGCGTGGCCGGGAACGATCCTGCCCAGGTGCCGCTCGTGGAGACGGCCACCGTGATCGGGACGGTGCTGCAGGACAGCAACAGCCAGTTCGTGGGGCTCACCGTGGCCGAGGACATCGCCTTCAGCCTCGAGAACCAGCAGGTCCCGCGCGCGGAGATGCCCTCGCGGATCAGGCGCGCCGCCGAGCTCGCCGGGATCGGCGACCGCCTGGAGGACGCCCCGCAGGCGCTCTCCGGCGGTCAGAAGCAGCGCGTGGCGATCGCCGGCGTGCTCGTCGACGACGTCGAGGTGCTGCTGCTGGACGAGCCGCTGGCGAACCTCGACCCCGCCTCCGGGCGCGCCGCCGTGGAGCTCCTGGACGATCTGCACCGCGATCACGGCCGCACCATCGTGATGGTCGAGCATCGCCTCGAGGACGTCCTGCATCGCGACGTCGACCGGGTTGTGCTCATGAGCGACGGGCGCATCATCGCCGATGCCGCGCCCGACCAGGTCCTCGCCTCCGGCCTGCTCGAGGAGCATGGCATCCGGCCCCCGCTGCACGTCACCGCCCTGCGCTACGCCGGGGCGCCGGTCACGGCCGCGCAGCGACCCTCGCGCAGCACCGACATCGCCCTGACCACCCAGCAGGTCGAGGCGGTGCGCGCCTGGGTGGAAGAGGGGTCGCCCGACGACGGCTCCGCCGACGCGCAGCGCTCCCGGGACGAGCGATCCGGGGATGCCGGCATCGCGCTGGACCTGCGGGACGTGCGCTGCGAGATCCCCGTCGGCCCCGACCGGAGCTCCGTGGTGCTCGAGGGCATCACCGCGCAGGTGCGCCGTGGAGAGATGCTCGGAGTGCTCGGGTCCAACGGCGCCGGCAAGTCGACCCTCGCCCGCGTGATCTGCGGCTTCGAGAGCCTCAGCGGCGGGGAGCTGCGCATCGGCGCCGCCGACGCCCGCGGCTGGAGCCTCGCCGAGCGCGGCGAGCACATCGGCTTCGTGCTGCAGGAGCCCGGCCAGATGCTCTCCCGGCCGCTGGTCACCGAGGAGATCGCGCTGGGACTGCGGGCCCGAGGCATCGGGGAGGACGAGATCGCCCGACGCACCACCATGGTGCTCGAGGCCTGCGGGCTCGCCCCGTTCCGCTCCTGGCCGGTCTCGGCGCTCAGCCACGGCCAGAAGAAGCGCGTGACCATCGCCTGCGTGCTCGCGCTCGAGCCCGAGGTGCTGATCCTCGACGAGCCCACCGCCGGGCAGGACTTCGCGCACTACACCGAGTTCATGGACTTCCTGCGCACGCTCCACGCCGCCGGGACCACGGTCCTGCTCATCACCCACGACATGCACCTCGCGCTCGAGTACGCCGACAGGGTGCTCGTGCTCTCGCAGGGCCACCTGCTGGCCGACGAGGACCCCGCCGTGGTGCTCACCGATCCGGCGCTCAGCGCCCGCGCCGACCTCGTGACCACCGGGCTGTACGACCTCGCCCGTCGCTGCGGCATCGAGGACCCCCACCGTCTCGTGCACCGCTTCGTCGCCGAGGACCGTGAGGTCCGGGCCGCCCAGGGGGATGCCGGATGAGCAGTCCGCTGCTGGGATACGTCGACCGCGAGGGGCCCCTCCATGCCCTGTCCGGGGTCTCGAAGCTCGCCCTCGCCCTCGGCGTCGTGCTCGGCGCGATGATCGGCTTCGACGTGCGCTATCTCGCCGCAGTCGCGGCCGGTTCCCTCGTGCTGTGGGCGGTCTCCGGGGTGCGGCTGCGGGACCTCTCCGTGGTGCTCTGGCTGATCACGATCTTCATGGTCCTCAACAACATCGGGATCTTCCTGTTCGCACCGGGTTACGGCACGGAGCTGTTCGGCACGCGGCACCTGCTGCTGGATGGGCCCTGGCACTGGGACGTGACCTCCGAGCAGCTGTTCTACCAGCTCGCCGTCACGCTCAAGTACTTCGCGGTGCTGCCGGCCGTGCTGCTGTTCGTCGCCACCACCCGGCCGCCCGAGTTCGCCTCGTCGCTCGCCCGGCTCGGGGTGCCCTACCGGTTCGCCTATGCCGTCTCCCTCGCCCTGCGCTACATCCCCGACGTGCAGCGGGAGTTCCGCACCATCTCCCAGGCCCAGCAGGCGCGCGGGCTCGACACATCCCGCGGCGCCGGTCTGCGCACCCGGGTGCGGAACCTCAGCTCCGTGCTGATGCCGCTGCTGCTGGGCACCTTCGACCGCATCGAGTCGGTCTCCGCCGCCATGGAGCTGCGCGGATTCGGGCGCGGGAGGCGTCGCACCTGGCTGGTCAGCACCCCCGTGCGCGGCCGCGATGTGCTGGTCATGCTCATCGCGGTGATGCTCCTGGCGGTGCCGGTCGCGCTGCTCGTCGTCAACGGCGGGCGGTACTGGAACCCGTTCGTCTGATGCGGGGAGGGCCACGGCGTGATCGCCGTGGCCCTCCCCGTCTTGCCGTGGTCGGCTCCGTCATGCTGTCGAGCTCCCGCTCAGCGGGCGGGCCTCCTGCTCAGCGGGCGGCCGGCGTCATTCGCTGGACATCCCCAACAGGTTCGGGATGAGCATCGAGATCTGCGGGACGAACACGATCAGCAGCAGACCGATCACGAGCGGCACGTAGAACGGCAGCAGACGCATGATCACCGGTTCGACCTTCATCCGCCCCACCCGGGCCCCGACGAACAGGATCACGCCGACCGGCGGGGTGATCGTGCCCAGGCACAGGTTGAAGGTGAGCATGAGGCCGAAGTGGATCGGATCCACGCCGAGCTCCAGCGCGACCGGAAGGAAGATCGGCGTGAAGATCAGGATCGCCGGCGTCGGATCCATGACCATGCCCACGACCAGCAGCGCCAGCATCATCAGCAGCAGCACGATGATCGGGGAGCTCGAGACCCCCAGCAGCGCCGTGGCGATGAACTGCGGGATGGTCGCGTAGGCGAGCACCCAGCCCAGCACCCCGGAGACCGCGATCAGCAGCAGCACCACGGCGGTGGTGCGCGTGGCCGAGAGGATCACCGCCGGCAGCTTCTTCACGGTCAGCTCGCGGTAGAGGAAGCCCAGCACCAGCGAGTAGACCACCGCGATCACCGCGGACTCCGTCGCCGTGAAGAACCCGGCCACCAGACCGCCGATGACGATCACCATCATGAAGACGGCGGGCACGGCGGCGAGCAACGTGCGCAGTGCGGTGGCGAGGGTGAGCTCGCCGCGTGCGGCGCCGTCGTCGGACCCCACCAGCGCAGGGTTGCGCCTGGCGGCCAGCCAGACCATGACGACGCAGGCGAGCATCCACACCAGGCCCGGGCCGTAGCCGGCGGCGAACAGCGTCGCCACCGAGGTCGAGGAGACCAGCGAGTACACGATCAGCGTGTTCGACGGCGCGATCAGCATGCCCGACGGGGCAGAGGCGACGTTCGCCGCCGCGGCGAAGGCCGGGTCGTAGCCCTCCTTGCGCTGCCGGGGCCCGAGGATGCCGCCCACCGCCGCGGCCGAGGCCACGGCCGCGCCGGAGACGGACCCGAACAGGGCGTTGGCGACCACGTTGGTCTGGGCGAGGGAGCCGGGCATCCGGCCCACCAGCACCTTCGCGGCGTCGATCAGCCGGGCGGCGACCCCGCCGGTGTTCATGAGCTGACCGGCCAGCACGAAGAACGGGATCGCGAGCAGGGAGAACGAGTTCGCGCCGGTGAACATCTGCTGGGCGGAGACGAACACAGCCGGCTCGACGCCGATGACGGCGATGAGCGCCACCACGGAGGGCAGGCCGATCGCGATGGCGATGGGGGCGCCGATGGCGATGAGGACGAGGATGCCGATGATCAGGATGATCCCGGCGAGCATGGCGGGATCCATGATCAGTGCTCCTTCTCGGTGTCGGGGCGGGAACCGGGACCTGCGGCAGGATCGACCCCGCCGCCCTGGTCATAGTTCTGGCCGTGGCCCTGGCCCTGATCCTGGACGACGGCGGCGGCAGCCGCGGCGCCTGAGCTCTCGGCCGCCTCGTCGTCGGTCTCCTCGAGCGGGGCGAGGTCATCGCCGCGCACGGCGAGCACGAGGTCCTCGAGGGCCAGGAAGGCGATCATCAGGCCCGTGACGGGCAGGGCGAGGTACATCAGCCCCACGGTGAACGGGAAGCCGGGGATCACCTGGTCCCAGGACATCGACATCCCGCGGATGCCTCCCCACACCATGACGAGCACGGCGAAGGCGAGGGTGCATCCCTGCACGAGGACGATGAGCACGTGGCGGGCGACGCCCGGGGCGCGCAGAGCCAGGAAGTCGACGGCGATGTGGCCGCGCTCCCCGAAGACCAGCGTGGCGGCGAAGAGGCTCAGCCACACGAACATGTACTGGGCGGTGACGGTGGTCCAGGGGCTCGGTGCGCCGAGGACCTGGCGGGTGAACACCTGCCAGACCACGACCAGCACGAGCACCGAGAACAGCACGATGCACAGCACCTTGAGGACGGAGAGCAGTCCTTCACGGATGGTCAGCATCAGGCACCTTCCTTCTCGCTCACGGCGCGGATCGCGTCGTAGAGGGCGATGTCCGCGGGGTCCTCGAGGATCGACAGCCCGGTCTCCTCGATGATCGGCAGGAACACCCCGGGATCGGGCTCGGTGATGACGACGCCGCGGTCGAGCATCTCCTGGACGGCGTCGGAGGTCTGCTGCTTCCAGATCTCGACGAACTCGCTCTGGGTGAGAGCCCAGGCCTCGCGCACGGCGTCGCTGTCCGCCTCGTCCATCTCCTCGAGGAGGTCCGTGTTGGCGAGCAGGAAGTCGAAGCCCACGAGATGGTTGGTCATCGTGAAGTGCTTGGCGACCTCGTAGTGGCGCTGGGTGACATAGGAGATCTCGTTGTTCTCCGCGCCGTCGAGCACGCCGGCCTGCAGGCCCGTGTACACCTCGCTGTACGCCATCGGGGTGGGCACCCCGCCCATGCTGGTGATCAGGCGCAGGAAGATCTCGGACTCCTGCACGCGGATCTTCATCCCGGCCAGGTCCTCCGGAGTCTCGATCGGACCCGTCGCGGTGTAGAGGTGCCGACCTCCCTGCGTGTATCCGCCGAGCACGGAGAGCCGCTTCTGCGGCTCGAGCGAGGCGAACAGCTCACCGACGATCGAGTCGTCGAGCATGACGCGGTTCTGGTGGTCGATGTCGTCGAACACCCCCGCCACGTTCATCGGGAGGAAGCGGGGCGAGGAGTTCTCGATCTGGGTGCCGGAGATGACAGCCATGTCGATCGCGCCGTCGGAGACCAGCTGCACCGTCTCCTGCTGGTCGCCCAGCGAGTTGTTCGCGTAGACGCGGGCACCGTAGCGGCCGTCGGTGGCCTCGGCGATGCGCTCGCCGAAGGAGATCAGCGAGCCGTAGCTGGGGTGCGACTCCGCCTGTCCCAGCGAGATGGACAGGACCCTGTCCACATCGGTCACGGCGCCCTCCTGGGTGGCGCAGCCTCCGAGCAGCGCGGTGCCGGCGCCGAGGACCGGGAGGGACCTCAGGAATCTCCGACGCCCCACTCCTTCCCGGGCTCCGTGACGGGGACCGGCGAGCGAGCGGGGAGCTCCTCGACGGCGGGACGGTGGTGTTCGCACTGCATTCCTCCTCGAATGACGTCGCCGGACCGCGGTGCTGCCACGGCGCGGGCGCGCGCTCGCAGCCGCGATGCCGAGTGTGGCGGCGGTCCACGAGCGCTCCAGGGCCGAGCTGCGATGCGTCGTGCGGGTCCTATGCAGGAGCCCTCACCGGCTCGTTGTCGAGCCCGAAGGCGACAATGCCCGGTCGCATCGCGTGGTCGACCTCGGTCAGGGTGCCAGTCGCCGAGAAACCGGTCTCACGCGTTGCCGAGCATTGCCATCACCAGGAGGTGGTGAGATGAATCCCGCCGGCGCACATCGCCTGGCATGCTGGGGCGCATGGCGACGCCACCCAGCACTGCCGCTCACGCTCCCGCGCGGAGCACACCCCGGATCGGTGTGCTGCCGGCGGCGGGCGTCTCCGCCTCGGCCTTCCTGCTGTTCGGTCTCCAGCTCGCCGGGTGGGGGCACGGGCTGCTCCTCCTGAGCCTGCTGGGCGCCTTCCTCGTGTCCCGGGAGCTCGGCAAGGACCTGTCCCTGATCGGCCTCGGGATCGCCATCGTCTCGACCACCTCGGTGAAGGCGGATGTGGACTGGGACCGGTTCTTCACCATCGGCACCGTGCTGATCCTCGCCGTCTCCGCACCGCTGCTGGTGGACCGCCTGGTGCTGCGTCGCCGAGCGATCCGCTTCCCCTGGCTCTCCGGGGGGTCATGGAACCGATGGCAGCTGGGATATATCGTCGCCGTCCCCGTGCTGGGCTGGCTGATCCTGCCCTACTACTTCATCACCTCGGGCGCCTACGAGAACTGGCCCCACATCACCGATGGCGGCGCGCTGGCACGATTCTTCGTCGGCGTGAACTTCGTGGGCACCTGGGACGAGCTGTTCTTCATCTGCACCTGCTTCGCCCTGCTGTACCGCCATTTCCCGCTCTGGACGGCGAACATCCTGCAGGCGGTCATCTTCGTCTCGTTCCTGTGGGAGCTCGGCTACCAGGAATGGGGGCCGCTGCTCACCGCCCCCTTCGCACTGCTGCAGGGGTGGCTGTTCTCCCGCACCGGCTCGCTGCTGTACGTGCTGATCGTGCACCTGCTGTTCGACGTGATGGTCTTCCTCGCCATCGTCCATGCACACAATCCCGGCGCGATCCCGATCTTCCTCGTCTGAGCCGGGCCCAGCCGAGCCGGGCTGGGCCGGGTTAGGCCGGGCCGGGCTGGGCTTGGCCGAGTCGGCTGCGTCGGCTGGACCGAGCCGGCTCAGCGGCCGGCGAGCACGTCGCGGATCGCCGCGAGCGTTGCCGGGATCCCGGTGCGCGCGGCCTGCTGACGCAGAGCGATCTCCTCTTCGGCGCGGTCGCCGTAGCGCTCGGCGAAGACCTCTTCGAAGTACGGCGTGGTGCGCGTGTACTCGGTGAGCTCCGTCCCGCCGGCTGCGGACGGTCGCATCCGGTATCCCCACTCCGCGCGGCCGGGTCCCACCGACCAGGCGAAGTGCTCGCCCGGGGTGGCCACGATGACCTCCGAGGTGGTCTCCCAGGTGCGCTCCGGGGTGCGGTTGAACCCGGTGAAGCGGGCGCCCACCCCTCTCTGCTCGTCCTCCCACTCGCACCTGAGGCACTGCTGGCTCCACTCCCCCGTCCGCGTGACATCGCTGAGCAGCGCGTACACCTCGTCCGGCGCGGCCGGAACGACGATCGAATCCTTCATCTCATAGGTCATGGCGCCATTGTCCCCGTGACCGGCGGCACTGCGGACCGGGTGAGCAGTCCGGGATCTCGACCAGGCGCCCGCGGGCGGATCCCGGATCCGGACGCCGCAGGGACGGCCGATCCGGTCTCGGGGGCGGGTCGGTCAGCTGCCGATCTGATCTCGGATGGGGGCAACGGCGTCGAATGTCGTCAGCGGATGGTGCGCCGCTCACCCCGACCCGGCACCGCCCCTCAGCCGCCCTCAGCTCGTCCCTGCTGCACAGCGGGATACGAGCTTTCGTCTCCCGGCGAGGGCTCACGCTCCCCTGAGCCGCGAGCCCTCGCCCGGTGACGACAGTTCGTACGAGACACGGAGGATGTCTCAGGGACCGCTCGGGCGGCACAACGGCCAGGCACCCAGGGAACGCTCCGGCAGCACAGCGGGAATGCACCCCGAGGCACAGTGAAGGGCCCCGATCCTCCGGAGAGGATCGGGGCCCTTGACGCTCAGGAGAGCGGTGCGTGATCAGCCCTGGGACTGTTCCCGCCGTGCCGGTCCCCTGCCGCGGGGAAGCCCGCGACAGGTCGACCAGCAGGGGATCACATCATGCCGCCCATTCCGCCCATGCCGCCCATGTCGTCGCCGCCACCGGCCGGGGCCTTGGGCTCCGGCTTGTCGGCCACGACGGCCTCGGTGGTCAGGAACAGGCCCGCGATGGACGCTGCGTTCTGCAGCGCGGAGCGGGTGACCTTGACGGGGTCGATGATGCCGGCGGCGAGCAGGTTCTCGTACTCACCGGTGGCAGCGTTCAGACCCTCGCCCACGGGGAGGTGGATGACCTTCTCGGCCACGACGCCGCCCTCGAGACCGGCGTTGACCGCGATCTGCTTGAGCGGGGCCTGGATGGCGACCTTGACGATGTTCGCACCGGTCGCCTCGTCGCCGACGAGCGAGAGCTTGTCGAAGGTGTCCTTGCCGGCCTGCAGCAGCGCGACGCCGCCACCGGCGACGACGCCCTCGTCCACAGCGGCCTTGGCGTTGCGCACGGCATCCTCGATGCGGTGCTTGCGCTCCTTGAGCTCGACCTCGGTCGCCGCACCGGCCTTGATGACGGCCACGCCGCCGGCCAGCTTCGCGAGGCGCTCCTGGAGCTTCTCACGGTCGTAGTCCGAGTCCGAGTTCTCGATCTCGGCACGGATCTGGGACACGCGACCGGCGATGCGATCGGCGTCGCCGGTGCCCTCGACGATGGTGGTCTCGTCCTTGGTGACGACGATCTTGCGCGCCTGGCCGAGCTGCTCGAGACCGGCGGTCTCCAGCTTGAGGCCGACCTCCTCGGCGATGACCTGGCCACCGGTGAGGATGGCCATGTCCTCCAGCATCGCCTTGCGGCGATCGCCGAAGCCCGGGGCCTTGACTGCCACGGACTTGAAGGATCCCTTGAGCTTGTTGACGACGAGGACCGCGAGGGCCTCGCCCTCGATGTCCTCGGCGATGATCGCGAGGGGCTTGCCGGCCTGGATGACCTTCTCCAGCAGCGGCAGCAGGTCCTTGACCGAGGAGACCTTGGAGGACAGCAGGAGGATGTAGGGATCCTCCAGCACGGTCTCCTGGCGCTCGGCGTCGGTGACGAAGTAGGGCGAGATGTAGCCCTTGTCGAACCGCATGCCCTCGGTCAGCTCCAGCTCGAGGCCCATGGTGTTGGACTCCTCGACCGTGATGACGCCTTCCTTGCCGACCTTGTCCAGCGCCTCGGCGATGAGCTCGCCGATGGCCGGGTCAGCAGCGGAGATGCCCGCGGTGTGAGCGATCTGGTCCTTCGTCTCGATCTCCTTGGCCTGCTTGAGCAGGGTCTCGGAGACCGCGGCGACGGCCTGGTCGATGCCGCGCTTGAGCGCGATCGGATTGGCGCCGGCTGCGACGTTGCGCAGGCCTTCCTTGACGAGGGCCTGGGCGAGGACGGTGGCGGTGGTGGTGCCGTCGCCAGCGATGTCGTCAGTCTTCTTGGCGACCTCCTTGACGAGCTCGGCGCCGATGCGCTCGTAGGGATCGTCGAGTTCGATCTCCTTGGCGATCGACACGCCGTCGTTGGTGATGGTGGGCGCGCCCCAGGACTTCTCGAGCACGACGTTGCGGCCCTTGGGACCGAGGGTGACCTTGACGGCGTCGGCGAGCTGGTTCATTCCGCGCTCGAGACCGCGCCGGGCCTCTTCGTCATAAGAGATGAGCTTGGCCATTGTGGAATCTCTCCCGTGTGGTGTGGTGTCCACCCGACCCTGTGCCCGCGACGGACGAGACCCCGCACCGTGTTCATGTCCCACGGCGCAGAGCCCCTCACGGGGCCGGAATGTTCGTGGCCGGTCAGCAGTGTTCTGCTGTCCGATCAGGCTCACGACTCCCGAGCGCGGCGACACCCGGAGGTGCTGTCACTCTCGATCATCGAGTGCCAGAACATCATAAGCACTCGGAGCCGGAGAGTGCTAACTCCAGAGGCCCGGATCCCACCATTCCGCTCTGGGCCGACCGGAATCACAGCAGACAGCAGAACGCGCGCCGCCCGTTCCGGTGGGAAGAGCGGCGCGCGTCCGAAGTGCTGAGTGCGGCGGCGATCAGCCCTCGTCGCCGCCCTCCTCGTCGTTGCCGGACTCCGGATCGTCGACGGCCACGTAGGTGATGCGGGCCTCGTACTCGTCGCTCTGCCGGGCCTCCCCGGCACCGACCTCGTCCGCGAGGGCCTGAGCCGTCTCGGCGTCCTCCTGGTCGTGGTAGAAGACCACCGGCTCCTGCTGGACGTTGTCCGCGGTGCCCACGCCGACCTCGGCCCAGTCCGAGTCCTCGAGCGTGGACTGCCACCTGCCGGCCAGACCGTTGATCCCTCCGGCGTTGATGACCTGGATCGGGATGGACTTGTCCGCCTCGGGGGCGGGAGTCTCCTCCTCCGTGGTCTCCTCAGCAGGTGCTTCGCTGGACTCGCTCGCGGCCGGCGTCGTCGGATCCTGAGCGCGCTCGTCGCCGTCGCCGCCTCGGCCGCCGATGAGGAAGAGCAGCACGATCAGCATCACGAGCGCGGCTCCGATGATGATGATGTAGAGCAGGTTCTGGCGCCAGAACGGCTCCTCGGCGCGATGCGCGCCGTGGAAGGACACGGCGTCGGCCTCGTCATCGAATCGGTCCGGCGGGAAGGGATACTGGGAATCAGCCACGGCCCCATTAAACCTGCTTCGCGCGGTGAGGGTGTGGAGCACACGCCCCGTCGGCCGTTCCGTCGGGCGGCGAGGACGGCCCCTCAGGCGACGCGACCGGTGCCGCGGCTCGGCGCGGCACCGTCCTCGGAGGTGCGTCGGCCGCGCAGCCGGTTGACCACGGCCGGTGCCGCCCGCAGCGCCGCCGGATCATCGAGCAGCGAGTTCAGGCGCACGTAATAGGCCACTTTCGAGATCCCGATCTCCTCGCGGATCGCGCGCTCCTTGGCGCCGACGTAGCGGAAGGTGCGGGATTCCAGCGCGAGGATCATCCGGTCGCGCTCGACCAATCCGCCCTGCGGACCCGGAAGTGATTGGTCGCTCACGTCGTCCGGCGCGTCACCGCGGCCGGCGCCGGGCTCGGAGCCCTCCGCAGGGTCCCCCAGCAGGCCGACGTCCCCCACGCCACCGCCCCTCGCGGCACCCATGTCGTGATCCGGTTCACGGCCCGGCTCGCGGCCCGTCCCGCGCTGGGCGCGGTCGGGATCCTGGGCAGGGTCGACGGGCATGGGTCGAGGCTACGCGGGAGCGGGCCCCTCCCGAATCCGGCTCGCCGCACCGCCCCGGGCGGTGGAAGACTGCTCACATGCCGACCCCGCTCACCGAGACCATCAGCACCGATTGGGCCCGCGCGCTCTCCCCCGTCGAGGGCCGGATCCATGCTCTGGGCGAGTTCCTGCGCGCCGAGATCGACTCCGGCCGCGGATACCTCCCTGAGGGCGATGCGGTGCTGCGGGCCTTCACCCGGCCGATGTCGGAGGTGCGCGTGCTCATCGTGGGCCAGGATCCCTACCCGACCCCGGGTCATCCCCTCGGGCTCTCCTTCGCCGTGCACCGCGACGTGCGGCCGCTGCCCCGGTCCCTCGCGAACATCTATACCGAGCTGGAGAGCGACCTCGGGATCCCGCGGGCCGCGCACGGGGACCTCACCGCCTGGCAGGACCAGGGCGTGCTGCTGCTGAACCGGGTCCTGACCGTGACTCCGGGAGCTCCTGCCTCGCATCGCAAGCAGGGCTGGGAGCAGGTCACCGACGCCGCGATCCAGGCACTGGTCGCTCGAGGCGGGCCGCTCGTGGCGATCCTGTGGGGTCGTGATGCCCAGTCGCTGATCCCGGCGCTCGGCGAGGTGCCCTACGTCGCGAGCCCGCATCCCAGCCCGCTGTCCGCCTCCCGCGGGTTCTTCGGGTCTCGTCCGTTCTCCCAGGCCAACGAGCTCCTCGAGGCACAGGGCGCCGCCCCGATCGACTGGCGGATCCCCGGGTGACCACCGGATCCGGGGACACGACGCACATCGCGCTCGCGTCGGAGCCGACGACGGTGCCGGGGAACCGGCCGCCCACGAACCGCCGGCCCCAGATCACGGCGCTGGCCTGCGTGGGAGTCCTGTGCCTCGTGCTGGTCCTCGTGATCGGCGGCGGAGCGGCGTATCTCATAGTCCAGCGCACTGCGCCGGATCAGATGGAGACGGCTCCTCTCGAGCTGGACGGGTTCAGCACCGTGGTCCCGACGGGATGGGCCGACGGTGAGGATCCCCGGATCCCCTCGACGAGGCTGCTCGCCGCCCTGGTGTCCCCGGACTCGCAGCAGACCCTCGCCATCGCTCGCGCGACGGACGATGTCCTCGAGCCCGACGATGTCTGCTCACTCATGCTCGACCTCGCGAAGGCGAAGGGTCTGGCGACGGTGTCCGCCGAGGTCCTGGACCCCGTCATCGTCGACGGCGTCGACGCGATCCACGAGCGGTGGGTCTCCTTCGCGGACGGCCAGTGGCACCAGGGCGACATGTACTGCATGGCCGATGGGACGAGCTCGCTCCTCGTCCTCGCCGAGAACTCCTCCGACGAAGAGGCCACGGAGAGCCCGGCGGCCGAGGTCATGCTCCAGAACTGGACCTGGCGCCCCGAGGAGGCCACGACCTCTCAGGGGTGAGTGCTCACTCCGCCGAGGTCCACCTCCAGCTGTCGATGACCTTCTGCGCCTCGGAGACCCCCGCCGTCTCGGCCTCCGGGCCGCTGGTCCGGCCCAGGATGACGACGATGTGGAGATGTCGGGGGGCGCACCAGAGGTCCTCCACCACCGTCTCGCCGGATTCCGGGTCCTCGCTGATGCGCTGGTAATGCAGACCGACGCGGCCATCGACCTCGACCTCGGGCATCTCCTGATAGCGGAGGCTCTCTGCCTGGGACGCGCACTCCTCCTCGATGCCGTCCTCGACCACGTAGTCCATGACGGCCATCTTCGAGTTCTCCGCCGCATCGAGCGTCTTGAGCACGTACTCGAAGGACGAGATGTCCTCTCCAGGAGCCTGGGGCTGCCAGCTCTGCGGGTAGGAGAAGCGGTAATAGTCGGTCTCGACCTGTGTCATCGGGCTCGGGGCCTCATAGGTCGCGAAGGTCGGGGCCGCGGCCGGCTCCTCCTGGCGGCTCAGCACCAGGTAGGTGACCGTGCCGACGGCCAGGAGGGTGAGGAGCAGGGCACTGATCAGGAGGGCGATGATCAGGAGGATCACCGGGGGACGGCCTCGAGGTCCGGTCGACTGCTGTGTCGTCATGGGGTCTCCGGCAGGTGAAAGGGCCGAAGGGACGGCTCACGAGGGGCGGGCGGGCGGGCATGAGGCCGGAGGTTCACGGACCCTCCCCGAGAGTCCACTGCCAGCTGTCCAGGACGTCCTTCGCTTCGGACATCGGGACGGGGTTCGCGTCGTCGCTGAACGTCTGGGCGACGAAGAGGACCACCCCGTCGGGCTTCGTGATGCACCAGGTATCCACCACGCTGGAGGCGAAGTCGCCCTCGAGATCCGAGGTGACGGCACGATGGTGGAGCGCTTCGCGGCCAGCGACGTCCCGGGTGGCGATCACCTCGTTCTGCTCGGTGCCCAGTCCTTGCTCTGCGGCGATGTCGCCGACCTCGTTGCAGGCGTCCTTCGGCATGATCGGCCCGGTCCTGTCGAGCACGGTCACGTATTTCGTCTCGTCGGAGCTGCGCAGCTCGAGCACCTGGTCAGGATCGGGCAGCTCGGCGCCGGTGATGGTCTCCGTCCAGTCGACGGGGTACTCGAAGTCGTAGGTCGCCCCGTGGAAGGTGGTCGTCGCCTCGGCGGCGCGCTTCTCCAGCACGAGGTAGGTGATACCTCCGGCCGTGCTGGCCAGAACCAGCAGCACTGAAGCGGTGAGGCAACCGATGGCCACGAGCAGCGGGGTCCTGAGCCCACGGGAGCTGCCTGCGCTCGTCGGCGCCTCAGCGACGTGAGTCTCCTGAGTCTCCTGAGGAGCTTCCTGAGCGTCCGTCGGCGCCTCCTGAGGGCTCATCGTCACTCGCTTCTCCTCCCGCTGTGCCGGGTTCAGCCGTACCGGAGATCGGCCCTGTCGGCGCAGGAAGTCTACTGTCCGCCGTGCCGTGCGGTGGGTGGCCGCTCCTCGGTCACACGCCCCGGAACAGATGCCTGTGCGACTCGGAAGCGCACTACTGTGGGGGCACGCCGGGTGACCGGCCCACCCTCACTGCCGCGGAGGATCCGATGCCCCTGAACCCCAGCCAGTTCTCGCCCCAGGGTCCCGGGGTCGACTACGACCCCCACTGGTACCGCAAAGCCGTCTTCTACGAGGTGCTCGTGCGCGCGTTCGCGGACGGCAACGGCGATGGCACCGGTGACTTCACCGGCCTCATCGAGCGCCTGGACTATCTGCAATGGCTGGGGATCGACTGCCTCTGGCTGCCGCCGTTCATGGCCTCCCCGCTGCGCGACGGCGGCTACGACATCGCCGACTACGAGGCGGTGCTGCCGGAGTTCGGGTCGATCACCGACTTCGAGCGTCTGGTCTCCGAGGCCCACCAGCGCGGCATCCGCGTGATCATCGATCTGCCGATGAACCACACCTCGGACAAGCACCCCTGGTTCCTGGAGTCCCGCTCGGATCCCGAGGGCCCGTACGGCGACTTCTACGTCTGGTCGGACACCGACGAGAAGTACTCCGAGGCCCGCATCATCTTCGTGGACACGGAGGAGTCGAACTGGGCCTTCGACCCGGTGCGCCGACAGTTCTTCTGGCACCGCTTCTTCTCCCATCAGCCGGATCTCAACTTCGAGAACCCGAGGGTCCGCGAGGCCATGTTCGACGTGGTGAGGTTCTGGATGGACAAGGGCATCGACGGCTTCCGGGCCGATGCGATCCCCTATCTCTTCGAAGAGGAGGGATCCGACGGGGAGAACCTGCCGGCCACCCACGACTTCCTCGCCGAGCTGCGCACCTTCGTCGACGAGCACTGGCCGGGCCGGGTGATCGTCGCCGAGGCCAACCAGTGGCCCAGCGACGTCGTGGACTACTTCGGGACCGACGAGAAGCCCGAGTGCCATATGTGCTTCCACTTCCCGGTGATGCCGCGTCTGTTCTTCGCGCTGCGCGAGGGCAGCGCACGGCAGATCATCGACATCCTCGAGGACACCCCGGAGATCCCCACGGGCGCTCAGTGGGGGACCTTCCTGCGCAACCATGACGAGCTGACGCTGGAGATGGTCACCGGCGAGGAGCGCTCCGCGATGCTCGGCTGGTATGCACCGGACTCCCGGATGCGGGCGAACGTCGGCATCCGTCGGCGGCTCGCCCCGCTGCTGGACAACTCCCGCGGCGAGCTCGAGCTGATCCACGCGCTGCTGCTGTCGCTGCCCGGCTCACCGTTCCTCTACTACGGCGACGAGATCGCGATGGGCGACAACATCTGGCTCACCGACCGCGACGCGGTGCGCACCCCGATGCAGTGGACCCCGGACCGCAACGCCGGGTTCAGCGAGATCACCGACCCCGGCAAGCTGTACCTGCCGGTGATCCAGTCCCTCGTCTACCACTACGCCACCGCCAACGTCGAGGCGCAGATGGCCCATTCGAGCTCTCTGCTGCACTTCGTGCGCTGGATGCTCGCGGTGCGCAAGGAGCACGAGGCGTTCGGGATGGGCGCCTACCGCAACGTCCCGGCGGACTCCGACCGGGTGCTGGCCTTCACCCGCACCTACGATGGCGCCGAGCACGGCGAGGAGGCGTCCTTCCATGCGGAGACGCTGCTGTGCGTGTTCAACCTGTCCGGCCAGCCGGTCACCGCGAACCTCGAGCTGAGCGGGCTCGCGCGGCGCACCGTGCGTGACCTGTTCGGCGGCCATGAGTTCCCGCCCGTCACGGAGGACGGTTCGCTTACCGTGATGCTCGGGGCACACGGCTACTACTGGCTGAAGGTGCGCGCTCTGCACCCCGACGGGGAGCCGATGACTGTCACCACCGCCATGCCGGTGGTCGCCGCGGAGGATGGTCAGGCCGCGTCGGGCTGAGGCTCGCCGTCCGGCCCGGCGATCCGTCGTCGCGCCGGATGATCCTGCGGCCCCTCGTCGGGGCGTGGCCATGCGGTGCGTCACCCCTTGCCCGGACGCTCGGCCCGCACCGACCCGCCCTGGACGCTCTCGATAGGAGCGCTGGTCATCCCGCGCACGACCGCGTCGCGGCGACCGCGCGGGGCATGGGCTAGAAACGGTCGAGGTGGACCGTCGTCGTGCGTGGTGTCAGACTCTCGGGGGTTCTCGGCGCGACCGTTCGCGCTCGAACCGGTCCTGGGCGCCCCCGTGAGCCCGCGTCGACGCAGAGGGAGTGGGATGTGGCAGAGACACGATCAGCCGCAGAGGAAGCACGCGATCCGAGCACGACGCCGGAGCGCCTTCTCGAGCTCACCGAGAAGCATCCCCAGCTGCAGAAGCTGATCGTGCTGAACCCGTCCTGCCCCGACGTGGCACGGCAGTGGATCCTGGCCACGAACCCCTGGGCCAGAGCGGCCTTCGAGGAGTCCACGAGCGGCGCGGGCGAGACACCACAGGCCGAGGATCACGCCGAGGCCCGCGAGGACAAGACTCCCGCCACGTCCCGCGAGGACGAGGGTGCCGGCGAGCCTGACGAGCGCGGCGACTCCGACGAGTCCAGCGACCCCGATGAGTCCGACGAGAGCGATGAACCCCACGAGGTCTCCGTCTGGGGCAACTTCTCCGAGGACGGTCTCTGGGGCGATGCGTCCCAACCCGCCGTCGGAGCAGGCAGCCACGCGACGCACCGGGCCGACGGAACGACATCCGCCGGCGCCTCCGGACCGGTGCGGGTGCGGGTCGCGGAGGATCGCGGCGTGGTCCCGCTGGGCCCTGTGAACCCCTCCGCCTCACCGTCGACCGTCTCGCCGTCGTCTGCCTCGCCGTCGAGCGCCTCACCATCGACCCCGTCGCCGTCGGCCGCCGGCCTCGCCGGGGCCGGTGCCGGTGCCGCGGCGGCAGGAGCTACTGCCGCCGGAGCAGGCGGCGCAACGGGCTCGCCCGCAGCGCCTGCCTCGCCGCCCACCGCTCAGGCCTCTCCTGCGGCGGCAGCGCCGACGTCCGGATCTGCGTCGGCCGGTCCTGCACTGTCCGGCGCGGCGCCGACCGGACACGCGCAGCCCGGTCCGGCATCTCCCCCGGCCCCGTCGCCGTCCACCGCATCGGCCCCGCCGTCGGCCGGGCCTGATGCGGCCGCACCGGCGCTCGGGGCGGCCGCCTGGCAGGGTTCTGCCCCATCGCCCCAGCACCCGGTGGAGCCGACTCCGACAGCCGCCTACGGGCTGCCGGCGTTCTCCGGCCCCGCCTCAGCGCAGTACGGCGCCGGCTCTCCGCCGCCTCCCGCGGGTTCCGGCACCCCCGAGGGCACCGATCCGTCGCGGCGCCGCTTGTGGTTCGCCGGCGGCTGCTGCCTCCTGCTGGCGATCGTGCTGCTGATCGCCGGCGGCTTCGGGGCCCGCGCCCTGCTGGCGGGCAACGACGACGAGTACCAGCGCGACAGCACAACCACCGCCGAGGAGGCGCCCTCGTCCGCTCCCGAGGAGAAGCCGACCACGACGGAGGAGACCCCCTCGAAGGACCCGGTCTCCCCCGCCCCCGATGGTGCGCACGAGATGACCGAGCTCCAGTCCCCTTCCGGGAACATCACCTGCCAGCTCGAGAAGGACACCGTGGCCTGCTCGATCGTGGAGCGCGGCTTCACCGGGGCTGGGCTCGAGGACTGCTCGGACGGCCCCTTCTCGATGAAGGTCAGCAAGGGCACAGCCGTTCGCGCCTGCGGGTCCTCGTACCTCAGCGACACTGCCGAGACCCTCGACTACGAGGAGAGCGCCAAGCACGGCAGCACGGCCTGCACCAGCCGTTCCGAGGGAATGACCTGCTGGAACACCGACACCGGGCACGGATTCTCGGTCAACCGGGCGTCGTACGAGACGTTCTGATCCGCTGGTCTCACGCGTCGGCCCGCCCGGGCCCGCCGCACCTCGCACAACGGACGACGAACGACGAACGACGAACGACGAACGCGGAACGACGAGGACCCCCTCGGATCGATGATCCGAAGGGGTCCTCTCACGAGCTGGAGACGGGAATCGAACCCGCAACCACCTGTTTACAAGACAGGTGCGCTACCGTTGCGCCACTCCAGCGGGTGGGCGCGGCCGATGCCTCGACCGCACCCGGAAGTCTAGAGGACCTCAGAGGGCCCCGCAGACAGGCTGATCAGCCCTGGCCGGCGTCCGAGGCACCACCGGCATCTGAGGCCGCGGACTCGCCGCCGGCGGCCAGAGCGGCTTCCCGCAGAGCGCCCGGAGTGGTCCAGTCCTGGAACTGGGTGCCGTCGATCTCGACGTACGGCGTGCCTTCGGTCTTGCCCTTGGCGTACGGCTCGGCGATCTCGCGGACCCACGGACGGTAGGTCTTGGCGTCGATCGTCTCCTTGGCAGCGGCGGATGCCCCGGCCTCCTCCGCATACGCCCAGATCTCGTCATCGGTGAGACCGGCCGTGTTCTCCGCGGGCTGGTTGGCGAAGAGGAGCTGCATGAAGGTCATCGCCACTGCGGGGTCCTCCTCGTACACGGAGACCATCGCAGCCGCGGTACGGGTGGAGTAGTCACCGGTGGTCGATGCAGGATCGAGCAGGCGTCGCGGGACGAGGTGAAGGGTGACCTCCTCGTCGGCGACCATCTTCTGGACGTCCTCGCCGTTGATCTCCTCGAACTGACCGCAGATGGGGCACATGAAGTCCAGGTGCAGCTCGACGACGGGCTTCCCGGACCCCTCCGGGGCGCCGAACGTCAGGTACGGCTGGTCCTCGCTCATGCCCTGAGGCACCGCGACGGGCCCCTCCGGCTGCACGGACCGGTAGATGAGGACACCGATACCGCTGGCGATGGCGAGCGCGACCACGACGATCGCCGCGATCACGACGGTGCGCACGGTGCGCTGGCGGCGCTGCTCGGCCTGGCGCTGCTGGCGCAGGGCCTCGCGCTGCGCCTCGCGACGCTCCTGCGCCGACTTCGATGGCGTTGACTTCGACGAACCGGACGCGGCCATGAATGCTCCTAGCCCCCGATCCGGGGCTGCGGTGGGTAACAGGTCGATGAGAGTTTAACCGTCGATCCCTGGGTGCGAACGGGATGGATGGGCCACTTCACGCCGGTCGGCCCCGCGGACTGGGGCGATGCTGCTCCCGACGGCCCGATTCGGGCGCGGCTCGCACGGCATCTCAGCGGCGCCAGATGGCGATGTCCTCCAGCGTGGGACCGTCGGGGAAGGGGAAGTAGTCGACCACGCCCTCGCGGGCGAGCACCGTGAAGACCACGGCACCGAGCAGCAGGATGAGCAGCACGAGCACCACGGCGGTCCACACCCGATCCGGGGCGGCAGAATCGAGCATCCGGTGCGCCCCGTTGCGGGTGGTCCGGCTGCCGATCCCGACCCAGGTGATCAGCAGCGTCACCGCCATCGCGGTCCCGAACGCGGCCCCGTCCGGCGGGGCGGTCCCCTGGAGCAGCGTCCAGGCGGCGTCCAGGGCGATTCCGACGAGCACGCCGAGGATGAGCGGGAACAGCGCCTGCAGCGCGATCTCGAGCAGACCGAGCAGGAAGCGGAAGGGGCTCGCGAACCCGGCCGCCCAGGTCGGACCGGATCCCGTCGAGCCGCGCAGGCGCCTGCCGGCGACCGCGTTGTGCGACCGCTCCCAGGTGCGGGCGAGCGCACCGAGCAGGAGGAACACCGCGAGCGCCGGATACGGGGCGACCGCCGCGAGCGCGACGATCAGCAGGTGGCCGATCCACACCAGGAACGGCCGTCGGGGTGGCAGCGGGGAGGCCCAGGCGCCCAGCATCCGCTGGCTTCCGTCCGCGCCCGGGACGCCCTGCTGCGGCCCGAACTGCTGCGGCACAACCTGCTGCGGCGCGAGCTGCTGAGGAATCTGCTGCTGGTCCACCGGGTGCGGGTGCTGCTGCGGAGCGTGCTGGGGAGGCATCGCCCTCTGCACCGGCGCCGCGGAGGGCGGGTGGGGGCCGCGCTGCACCGGATGCGGCGAAGGCCCGGGGAAGCCGGAGCTCTGCTGCTCCGCCGGTGCCGAAGGAATGACGGGCAGCTGCTGCGTCGGAGCGGCGAACACCGGGAGCGCCTCCGTGGGCGCCTCGACCGGTGTGCTCTGCCGCGGCAGCGCCTCCGTCGCCGCGTCCGTCGGAGCGTCCTGCGGGGAGTTCACGCGCGGCAGCGCCTCGGTGCGCTGCTCGGCGTAGCTGTCGGACGTGCCGTCGGCGGGCTGCTCGCTCGGCGTGCCGGTCACCGGAAGCATCTCCGTGGGCGGGTCGCCGGCCCCCGTCGCCGAGCGGCTGTCCAACGCCTCGGTCCCGGCCGTTGCACCGGAGGGCGCAGCGGAGGATGTCGTCGCACCGGATGCCGTCGCACCAGATACAGCGGCCGCCCCGGCAGCCGCACCCGCAGCCGCCGGCAGCGCAGCAGTGGATCCATCGGCCCGGAGCGCCTCCGTCGGCCCGGCGTCCTCGAAGCGCGTGAGATCGAGCTCTGCGAGACGAGCGAGCAGATCCTGCGGGGCGGGTCGTCGCTCCGGCTCGGACTGCAGGGCCGAGCGCAGCCAGTCGGCGAGCTCCACGGGGAGCCCGTCGACGTCGAGCTCACCGCGTTCCGCGCGCAGGAACACCAGATCGGCGCGCCCGCTGCCGAAGGGATCGCGGCCGGTCGCCGCGAAGGACAGCAGCGCGGCCCAGGACCACCAGTCGCCGGCCTCGCCGGTGTGGTCGGTGCGGATCACCTCGGGGTCCAGGTAGGCGGCCGTCCCCATCACCAGCCCGGTCGAGGTCAGGCGGGATTCCTCGGCGGCGATCGCGATCCCGAAGTCGATGATCACCGGATCGAGCCGGTCGCCGTCGGGATCGAAGACCGCGAGATCCTCCTCGGAGGTCCCCCGCAGCATGATGTTGCTGGGTTTGAGATCACGATGGATCACGCCGGAGCGGTGGATGGCCTGCAGGGTGTCGCCCATGACCAGGCCGATCTCCCGCACCGCCTCCGGATGTAGCCCGCCGTTGACCCGCACCGCGTCCTCGAGCGTGGGGCCCGGGACGAACTCGGTGACGACGAAGGCGTCGGAGGACTCGAGCTCGGCATCGAGGATCCGCACGATGTTGTCATTGCGCACGAGCTTCTGCGCGGCGACCTCCCGAGCCAGGCGCTCGCGCGCCCGGGGGTCGTCGGAGATCTCGTGGCGCAGCAGCTTGATCGCCACGTCGTGGCCGTCCGCGTCCTGGCCGCGGTAGACGATCCCCATGCCGCCCGCGCCGATCCGACCCAGGATCTCGTAGCCGGAGTCCTCGGCGAGCGCGGTCAGGCGCGGATCCTGCCGCGCGCTGCGCGACGTCCTCGACGATCCCGGCGCCCCGGAGAGCCCAGAGAGCCCGGGGGAACCGGCAGACGGATGCTCGACCATGACCGCCATGCTACGAGGCGCAGGACTCCGATCGCGCCGACTTCACCGCTCCCCCACACGGCCCCCACCGCAGATGCGCACGCCGAGCCCGCTGCGCACCGTCCCGGATGTGCTCATGCGCTCCCGTAACGGGTCCCCCTCGTGAGACGATCCCCGAGCGGTGCGGTGGGCACCGCGGTGACCGCGGCCACGGCCCGGCATCCGAGAGGAAGGGCTCCCAATGCGCTCAAATCTGTTCGACGCAGCAAATCAGGAACGACAGACGACCGACCGATGGGCACTGCAGTCCAACAAGATGCTCCGCTGCTCGCTGACCCCCGACGCCCCCGAGATCATCTCGGCCTCCGGCGCGATGGTCGCCTACCAGGGGCAGATGGACTTCTCGTACCAGGGCTCCGGCGGCGGCATGAAGCTGCTCAAGAAGATGGCCACCGGCGAGGGCGGCAACATGATGCGCACCCGCGGTCAGGGCGAGATCTTCTATGCCCGCCAGGCCGACGAGATCTTCCTGATCCAGCTCGAGGGCGAGGCCCTCACCCTGAATACGAAGAACATGCTCGCCTTCGACAGCTCCATCCAGTGGGACATCAAGTCCCTGGGCGGGGCGGGCTTCATGGCCGGTGGTCTGTTCAACCTGTTCCTGCAGGGGCAGGGCATGGTCGCCGTGACCTCGGACGGCCCGCCGATGCTCCTGGACTGCTCCCAGCAGCCCACCTTCGTGGACCCGCAGGCGGCAGTGTGCTGGTCCGCGAACCTCCAGCCCCAGATCAAGAACGACTTCAAGATGGGCTCGCTGATCGGGCGCGGCTCCGGGGAGTCCTTCCAGCTGGGCTTCCACGGCCCGGGCTTCGTCGTGGTCCAGCCTTCCGAGGGCATCCAGATCCCCAGCAGTTCCTGACCGCAGCATCCAGCATCGATCCGCCCCGGATGCCTACGATGGTCCGGTGAGAATCGCAGCACCTGGAGCACCGGTCGACGAGCTGGCCGCGCTCGGCCCTCGAGGCCGGCGCCTGGCCGCGACGTCGGCGGCGAGCATGTTCGCCGCCGACGTCTCCGCGCCGACGCCCGTGATCGACCCCGTCCCGGTGGTCCTGGACGCCGAGGACTGGGACACGCTCTCCGCGGGCCTGATCCAGAGGGTGCGACTGCTCGACGCCCTCTACGCGGACCTCTACGGCCCCCGCACCGTGCTCGGCACGGACGTCGCCCCGGCCGCCGAACTGCTCCAGGATCCCGCCTATCTGCGCTCCGCGATCGGCATCCCCTCCCGCGGCGCCACCCACCTGTTCGCCGTGACCAGCACCGTCGCCCGCCAGGCCGACGGCAGCTGGGTCGTGCTCGAGGACAGCGTGGACGTCCCCGACGGGGCGGGCTTCGCCCTCGAGCTGCGGCGGGTCCTCTCGCGGTGCGCGCCGTCGCTGTACCGGTCCACGGAGCTTCGCCGGCTGCATCCCTTCTTCGACACGGTGCGCACGGCGCTGCACCGGCGCACCCGCACCGACGGTCGCGCCGGGAGAACCGTCGTGCTCACCGCCGGCGACCCGGACGATCCCCTGCGTGCGTTCGATCAGAGCTGGCTCGCCAACCTCCTGGGCTCCCCCGTGGTCTCGGTCGGCGACCTGCAGACGGGGTCGGGTTCGTTGACGCTGCGCCTGCCCGGCGTGGATTCCGATCCCGGCGACACGGTCGATGCGCTGGTCCGGCTGCTCCCCTCCGCCCAGCTGGATCCGCTGGACCTGGGCCCCACGCCGTACGGCGGGGTCACCGGACTGGTCGAGGCCGCGCGCTGCGGTGACGTCGAGATGCTCAATCCCTTCGGTGCCGGACTGCTGGAGAACCCCGCCCTGCGCGCCGCCCTCCCGGACCTCTGCCGCCAGATCCTCCACGAGGACCTCCAGCTGCGTCCCGCAGCCCCGACCGTCGGCGCGTCCACCGGCGCAGAACCGGCCCGCTGGCTGTCGTCCGATCCTGCCGGTGGCGACGACCTGGTGGAGCGTCCGGTGCGGCTGCGCCTGATGGTGATCGCCTCCGAGGACGGCTACGAGGTGCTGCCCGGCGGCGTCGCCCACACCGATGACGAGGCCCCCGAGGCGCTCAAGGACATCTGGGTCACGGTCCCGGAGACCTTCGCCCTGCCCGAGGGTGCCGACGAGGAGCCGGGCGGCGAGCGGTCACCCGGCACGGGGTCGACGAGCGGGGGAGCGACCAGCGAGGGCTCCGCACCCGGGCGGGCAGACGCCGTCGACTCCGGGGCGGCACCGGCGAACGGGGCCGGAGTGGACCTCGGGGTGCTCACCGCGTATCCGGCGATGACCCGGTCCATCGGCTCGGACCTGTTCTGGTTCGGCCGCTACCTCGAGCGGGTGGACTCCACCGCGAGGCTGCTGCGCACGGTGCTGGACACGTCGAACGATCTGGGCTCGGAACGAAGCGCCTCCGCCGGCACCGCGCAGGCCGTCCTGCTCGGCGCGGTCACCGACGTGACCACCACGTACCCGGGATTCCTGGACCTGGACCCGCAGGATCCGGAGTCGGTGCGCAGCGAGATCTCCAGCCTGCTCACGGACAGCGGCCGGCCCGGGTCGCTCGCCCAGTCCTATGCCTCCCTCGCGCACACCACCCGCACCCTGCGTGACCTCATCTCCGACGACGTCTGGCCCGTCATCGCCCGCATGCGAGGCAGCTTCCACCTGCTGGCCGGCAGCGACAACCGACCGCTCGAGCAGGGCCTGACGGACATCGTCGACGGCTGCCTGACCCTGTCCGGGGCGGTCGCCGACTCGATGCCCCGCAACCTCGGCTGGGATCTCACCGAGGTGGGCCGGAAGCTCGAGAGGACCATGGGGCTGCTGTCCCTGCTGCGCGCCACCCTGGGACACCGCCGCACCCGTGCCGCGGAGGCCCGCATCGCCGGGGCGGTCGCCCTGATCACAGAATCCGGGGCCTCCTACCGGCGCACGTTCCATGCCGCGGTGCAGCCCGAGCTCCTGCTCGAGCTGCTGCTGCACGACACCACGCTGCCCCGCTCGATCGCCTTCCAGCTGGACCGGTTGAACTCCACCCTGGACCGGCTGCCGGAGGTGACGCCCTCGCCCGAGCTGCGGGCGCCGCTGACCGCGCTGCGCTCACGCATCGGCTCCTGGGAGCCGCAGGAGCTGCTGAGGCCGGCATCGGGAACGGCGCCGGGCTCCACCTCGGCCGTTGCGTCGGCCCCCACACCGGCGGCACGCGGTGGCGCCCCGACCTCGATGCTCGAGGAGGCCGACGCCGCGATCGGCTCCCTGCGCGAGCTCGCCACAGCTCTGGAGAACCGATTCTTCCGGCCCTCGGAGTCCACCTCCCGATGGGGGATCGATGATGTCTGATCACCAGCACCTCCGCCCGCAGGCGCCCGAGATCCCGCTGCGCAGCGAGGGCGATCCGTCGGCCGACGCCGTCGACTACCTCGTGCACCACCTGACCAGCTACCGCTATGCGAAGCCGGTCTCGCGGAACTACGGGCGCGCCCACGTCGAGCCCCGCGCCACCCCGCACCAGCGGGTGCTCTCCCATGAGGTGGTCGTGGACCCGGTCCCCACCCGGCTCACGGCCCACACCGACTTCTACGGCAACTCCTCGACCTATCTGCTGGTCGACGGCCCGCACTCCCAGCTCGACGTGCACTCCCATGCCCGGGTGACCGTCTCCGAACGGCGCTACCCCGCCGAGGCGATGTCGCGTCCCTGGGAGCAGTGCGGACCGGATCATTGGGGTCCGCTCCTGCCCGCGGAGAGCATCGATTTCGTGCATCCGTCGCCGCGGATCCCCGACCAGGGCGAGGCCCACGAGATCTCGGCGCGCGTGTTCACGCCGGAGCGCCCCATCGGGGAATGCCTCGCGGATCTCACCGGGTGGATCCACGCGAACTTCACCTACGACTCCCGCGCGACCACGGTGACCTCGACCCTGGAGGAGGTCCTCGCGGAACGGCACGGGGTGTGCCAGGACTTCGCGCACGTGGGGGTCGCCGCGGTGCGGGCGGCGGGCCTCGCCGCCCGGTACGTCTCCGGCTACCTGCGCACGGCGCCGTCCTCCGAGGGCGCCCTGGTCACCGAGCCGGCCGACGAGATGATCGGCTCAGCCGCCTCCCACGCCTGGCTCAGCGTGCTCGTGCCCGGCATCGGCTGGGTGGACATCGATCCCACCAACCGCACCTTCGTGGACCAGCGTTTCGTCACCACCGCCTGGGGGCGCGACTACGCGGACGTCCCGCCGCTCAAGGGCATCGTCGTCGGGCCGCCCGGAGCGACCAGCACCCTCGACGTCGCCGTCGGCGTGGTGCCGGTGGCGCCAGGGACTCCCTGACGACGTTCGGCCGAGGGTCAGCGCTCAGCGTCCAGCCCTCGCTGTTCGGCGTTCGGCGCTCATCAGCTCGGGCATCTCCCTGATCAGCACGGGCGCTGCGCTGGATGGCGGCCGGCGGCGGCGCTGACGGGGTCAGCCCGCTCACACGGACCGCGGTCGAGATGAATTTCGCGTATATGGTTATGCGGAAATCAGCGTGCGTCCGACGGCGCACCGGACCAGGCGCCCCGCGCCACGAGACCGAGGTGAGATGTCCTTCTCCCAGCAGCCCTTCCGTCTGGCCGTGATCGGCTCCGGCCCCGCCGGCGTGTACGCCGCCGAGACCCTTCTGCGCACCGAGCGCGCCAAGAACGGTGACCTCGAGGTCGCGATCGACCTCTTCGACCGCCTTCCGGCACCGTTCGGCCTGATCCGCTATGGGGTCGCCCCCGACCATCCGCGCATCAAGGGCATCATCACCGCCCTGCACCGGATCCTCGGCCGCGGCGACATCCGCTTCCTCGGCGACGTCGAATTCGGCACCGACCTCACGGCCGAGGATCTCCGCACCCACTACGACGCGGTCATCGTCGCCACCGGGGCCCTCAAGGACGCCGATCTCGACATCCCCGGCATCGACCTGGACGGCTCCTACGGCGCCGCCGACTTCGTGGCCTGGTACGACGGCAACCCCGACTACGCCCGCACCTGGAATCTCGACGCCGAGTCCGTCGCCGTGATCGGCAACGGCAACGTCGCCCTCGATGTGGCGCGCGTGCTCTCCAAGAGCGCCGACGAGCTGCTGCGCACCGAGATCCCCGCGAACGTCCACGAGGGCCTGCAGTCCGCAGCGACCACCGATGTGCACGTCTTCGGCCGCCGCGGCCCCGCCCAGACGAAGTTCTCGCCGCTCGAGGCCCGCGAGCTCGCCCACCCCCAGGGGCTGCAGGTCGTCATGGACCCCCGTGACGTCGAGCAGATCACCGACGCCCAGTGGGCGGCCATCAAGGCGGACAAGCGCACCGACCAGGTCACCCAGACGTTCGTGGGCTGGCTCGAGGAGCAGCAGCGCCGCGAAGCAGCCGGCGAGGAGCCGACGGACAGGAACGGCGGCCCCGTGCAGCGTCGCCTGCACATGCACTTCTGGCACCGTCCCGTCGAGGTCATCGGCGAGGACGGGAAGGTCACCGGCATGCGCTTCGAGCGCACCCGCCTCGACGACGAGGGCCGCGTCGCGGGCACCGGCGAGTTCATCGACTACGAGCTGGGCGCCGTCTACCGCGCCGTCGGCTACCACGGCTCCGAGCTCCCTGGCATGCCCTACGACGCGAAGCGCGGCGTGATCTGCAACGTCGCCGGCCGCGTCACCGAGGCCGATGGCACGCTCGTGCCGGGCGTCTACGCCAACGGCTGGATCAAGCGTGGTCCGGTGGGCCTGATCGGTGCCACGAAGTCCGACGCGATCGAGACCATCGCGAGCCTGCTCGAGGACATCGACGCCGGTCGCCTGACTGCCGCGCCCGAACGCGACAACGATGCGATCCTGCGCCTGCTCGAGGACCGGGGCGTGCAGTACACGACCTGGGACGGGTGGACGGCGCTGGACGAGCACGAGAAGGCCCTCGGTGCCGCCGCGGTGGATGCCGACGGCGAGCCCCGTGCCCGCGTCAAGGTCGTCGAGCGCGACGAGATGGTCTCCGTCTCCCGCGCCGGGATGCCCGAGCCCTCGCACACCTGATCCGCTGGGCGCGGGGCGCATTCCGCAGCGCTCAGCGCTTCCTCAGGGCTCAGGGCTCAGGGCTCAGGGCTCAGGGCTCAGGGCTCAGGGCTCACTTTGCAGGTCGCAGGACGCAGGACGCAGTTCGTTGTCGCAGTTCGTTGACCCATACTCCCGGAGGTTGCTGTGCTCGTTCTCGGATCGATCTTGGCTCTGGCCGCGGCACTGCTCCATGGGTTCATCTTCGCCCTGGAGTCGCTCCTGTGGGGCACGCCCCGCGCCCAGAAGGTGTTCGGGAAACAGAGCGCTGCCGAGGTCTCCACGACTCACGACCTGGCGTTCAACCAGGGGTTCTACAACCTGTTCCTCGCGGTGCTCGCGGCGCTCGGCGCAGTCCTCGCCCTGGCAGGGGTGACCACGGTGGGCATCACGCTCATGCTCGCCGGCACCGGGTGCATGCTCGCCGCGGCGACCGTGCTGCTGCTCAGCTCTCCCGAGCATCGGGGAGCCGCGGTGAAGCAGGGAACGCTCCCCTTGCTCGCCGTGATCACGCTGCTGATCTCCCTCGCGCTCTGACCGGAGACGCGCAGGCCCACCCGTTTACCGGCGAGTCAGCAGACCCCACTCGCACGCTCGCTCAGCAGCAGACATACCCCCGCACCCCTGGCCGAAAAGCCGACACGCCCCGCCCGCCTGATCGATTCCCTTGATCCGTTCCACTCATGAAGCGAATCAAGGGAATCGGGGCATCCGCTCGGTGAACCGAACCCGCACCGGACGACACCCCACGACCGCAGAGCACGGGCACAGGCACAGGCACAGGCACACGCACACGCACACGCACACGCACACGCACACGCACAGGCACACTGCCTCAGGTACCGCTCGGATCACGCCGCTGGCCGTTGGGCGACGGCTTCGGTGTGGGCTCTGATCCGCTGTTCGGCAGATCTGATGGCTTCGTCCAGCAGGGCGAAGAAGCTCTTGGAGTCCTTGTGGTCCTCCACGGTGATCCGCAGGACAGCCCACCCTTCGCGGTGCAGCAGCTCGTCCTTCGCGTGGTCCTTCTGCGCCTGCTTCAGAGTGAAGTGGTCCTTGCCGTCGTATTCGATCGCGATCCTCCACGCGGGGTACGCGAGATCGATCCAGTACTCCTTGCCGGTCACCGGGTCCCGGAGAGGACGGTTCGTCTCAGGCTCGGGATACCCGGCTCGGATCACCATCAGCCGCGTGGCGGTCTCGCGGGGAGAGTCGACCCAGTCCCGGGCATCACGGACAGCTGCCCGCAGGGCACGTATCCCGTGCGCGCGTCTCCCCCGGCATGCTGTCCGCACCGCGTCCACCGTGAGCCCGCCCGACACTCGAATTCGTGATCCCAGAGAATCGATGCAGGCCACGAGCTCGTCATAGCTGAGCAGGGGCGCAAGGTCCAGCAGTACGGAGAACGGATGCTCCACCGTGACTCCGTCGATGACGAATGACGGCCGATCCCTGCGCACGTGGACCGTGAGCTTCCGCGCCGAGCCTCGTTTCTGCTCGGGCTGCACCGTGCAGTGGATGGCCGCGCCTCCCTCCCAGGTGAGCTTCTCCGGCAGCGGGAGTCCGAGTATCTCTGCCGCCGTGACGTGGCAGATGAGACTGCCCGGGATCACTCTCCTCTGGAGGATCCGCGCCACCGCAGCGACCCCGGCCGGCTGCGCGGTCACGGTGTAGCACCCGGGAAGCACCCGCAAGAACTCGGGGCTCGACAACCGTCGGGTGCTCACGCCCATCTTGAGCATCCCCGCGCGCGTGAACACCCGACCCGGCGGAATGGTTCCTCCAGTACTGCCCTTACCGCTGCTCATCCCTCGACAGTAGGAGCGCGGTGGGTCGCAGAGACGGCTTCGGCCCCCACAGTGGACAAGGTCCGCTGGGGAGGAGAGACGAGAGTCGAGCACGCCCGGTCGCCAAGAGGCAGGTCAGGTCAGGTCTGAGCCGACGCGCCGAACGAATCCACGAGAACGTCCCGCCAGTGTCACGAATCAGGGGAATCGGCACCCGGAGACCGGAACGGGGCACGAGGAACGGGGCACCCGGAACGGGCACCGCACGGGCACCGCACGGGACACGCGACACGCGACACCCTGCCGTCACGCGCCAGGTCAGGGCCGACGCGCCGAACGAATCCACGAGAACGTCCCGCCTGCGTCACGAATCAGGGGAATCGGTCAACGGGCGAGGCGGAAAGGGACCCTGGGGACGGGTTAGCAGGGCAGCAGGGCAGCAGCTCTGCGACCCAGCGCTCACGGGGCACGACGCTCAACGACCCAGCACTCACGGGGCACGACGCTCAACGACCCAGCACTCACGGGGCACGACGCTCAGCGGCGGATGCTCGCGAGGTAGTCGCCGATGCGATCCACGGCGTTCGCGAGCATCTCCGCGGACGGCAGCGTGACCAGGCGGAAGTGGTCCGGGGTGTCGAGGTTGAAGCCGGTGCCGTGGGTGACCAGCAGCTTCTGCTGACGCAGCAGGTCGTAGGCGAACTGCTCGTCGTCCTCGATGGCGTACATCTCGCGGTCCAGCTTGGGGAACATGTACAGCGCCCCCTGCGCCTTGATCACGCTGACACCGTCGATCGCACTGAGACCCTCGTAGGCGACGTCGCGCTGCTCGCGCAGCCGCCCGCCGGGAAGCAGCAGCTGATTGATCGACTGGTGCCCGCCGAGCGCCGTCGCGACGACGTGCTGGGCCGGGACGTTCGGGCACAGGCGCATGTTCGAGAGCACGTCCAGGCCCTCGATGAAGCTGGTCGCGTCGTCCTTCGGCCCGTACAGCGCCATCCAGCCGGCGCGGAAGCCGGCGACACGGTAGGCCTTGGAGAGCCCGTTGAAGGTGATCGACAGCAGATCCGGGGCGAGCGAGGCGATCGAGGTGTGGACCGCGTCGTCGTAGAGGATCTTGTCGTAGATCTCGTCGGCCAGGATCATCAGACCGTGGGTCCGGGCCACCTCGACGATGTCGCGCAGCACGTGCTCGGGGTACACGGCGCCGGTGGGGTTGTTGGGGTTGATGACCACGATGGCCTTGGTGCGATCGGTGACCTTCGAGGCGATGTCCTCGACGTCGGGCCACCACTGCTGCTCCTCATCGCAGCGGTAGTGCACGGCGCGACCGCCGGCGAGCGACACCGAGGCGGTCCACAGCGGGTAGTCCGGCTGCGGCACGAGCACCTCGTCGCCGTCGTCGACGAGTCCCTGGCACACCATCTGGATCAGCTCGGAGACACCGTTGCCGAGGTAGACGTCGTCGAGGTCGATGCCGGGCATGTCACGCATCTGGTAGTACTGCGCGACGGCACGACGGGCCGCGGGGATGCCCTTGGAGTCCGAGTAGCCCTGCGCAGTGGGCAGGTTCTTGATCATGTCGACGAGGATCTCGTCGGGCGCCTCGAAGCCGAACGGTGCGGGGTTGCCGATGTTCAGCTTGAGGATCGCGTGGCCCTCGGCCTCCATGCGCGCAGCCTCTGCGGGCACCGGTCCGCGGATCTCGTAGCACACGTCGCGCAGCTTGGAGGACTGGGTGAAGATCATTCGGGGACTCCTGGCCTGGTCGGGTGGGCACAGGATATCGCCGCACGACCGACCGCCGATCCCGTGACCGCACCGCAACACCGAGATGCCCTTGACGTCAGCCCAAGGGTTTAGTTTCATGGTTTCAGTTAAGGCGGCACGCAGGCCGACGGAATGCTCGAGAACGGACTCATGAGCAACCGCCACCCGGTCGATCCGCCCCGATCGGCGGCACCATCCGTCGTCCGCCGCCCCGTCTGCTCCCCGCTCGTCCCGTCCGATCCCGCCTGTCCCGGTCCATCCCCGCCGGTCCCGCCTCCCACCCAGTCCCGTCCCGTCCCCCATCAAGTCCCGTCCCGGAGGTCATCGATGTCCCCACGCAGGACCCCTGTCAGCACAGCTGTCACCGCACCCAGCCCGGGCTCCACGCAGCGGATCCACCTGACGGCGTCCGGGGTGTCCGTGGTGCTGGACGTGACCGACGGCCGCTCACCCGCCATCGCCCACTGGGGCGCCGCCCTGGGGCCGCTCGGTCCGGAGGGTCTGGAGGCTGTGTGCGCGACGGCCGTCGAGCCGGTCCCCCACAACGCCGTCGACGTGCCGCTGCGCATCGCGATCATCCCTCAGCAGTGCGACGGCTGGATCGGCCGGCCGGGACTGACCGGTTCACGGCCCGACGGCTCCGGATGGGCGCCGCGCCTGGTCACGCACGCGATCTCCCTCGACGGCGACCTGCTGACCACCCCGCATGCCGAGGCCGGTGCAGCGCTCGTGCGCGCCGATCTGGCCGACGAGGAGCTCGGGCTCGAGATCGCCCTCGAGATCGAGCTGCTCCCGTCGGGCCTCCTGCGCCAGCGCGCCACCTGCACGAACACCGCAGACGTTCCGTACGCGCTGGAGGAGCTCACCGTCTCCGTCCCCGTGCCCGGCGACGCCGATGAGCTGCTGGACTTCGCCGGCCGCTGGTCCAAGGAGCGCACCCCGCAGCGCAGCGCCTTCACCGTCGGCACCCACCTGCGCGAGAACCGTCGGGGCCGCACCGGGGCCGACGCCGCCCATGTGCTGCACGCCGGGCGGCCCGGATTCGGCTTCCGCCACGGCGAGGTCTGGGGCGTGCACACCGCGTTCTCGGGCAACCACCGCCATCTCGCGGAGCAGGTCAACACCGGCAGCCGGATCCTCGGCGGCGGCGAGCTCCTGCTGCCGGGTGAGGCGGTGCTGGATCCCGGCGGGTCCTACGCGGGTCCGTGGCTCTACGCCTCCTACGGGGAGGGCCTCGACGCGGTCGCCTCCCGCTTCCACCGGCACCTGCGCTCGCGACCGCACCATGTGGACACCGACCGCCCCGTCACCCTGAACGTGTGGGAGGCCGTCTACTTCGACCACGACCTCGCCCGCCTCACCGACCTCGCCGACCGCGCCGCCGATCTCGGCGTGGAGCGGTTCGTGCTGGACGACGGCTGGTTCGGATCCCGTCGCGATGACACCTCCGGGCTCGGCGACTGGACCGTCTCGGCCGAGGCCTGGCCGGGCGGACTGGGCCCGCTGGTCGACCACGTCACCGGCCGCGGCATGGAGTTCGGCCTCTGGTTCGAGCCCGAGATGGTCAACGAGGACTCCGACGTGGCCCGGGCGCACCCGGAGTGGGTCATGGCCCCCTCCCCCGACCGGATCCCGCTGGAGTCCCGCCACCAGCAGGTGCTGAACCTGTCGATCCCCGAGGCCTTCGCCCACGTGCGCGAGCAGATGGGCGCGGTGCTGGACGCGTACGACATCGGCTACATCAAGTGGGACCACAACCGCGATCTGCTCGAAGCCGCCACCCGCGGCACCGGCCGCGCCGCCGTCCACGCCCAGACCCTGGCCACCTACCGGCTGATGGACGAGCTGAAGGCCGCCCACCCCGGGCTCGAGATCGAGTCCTGCTCCTCCGGTGGCGCCCGCGTGGACCTCGAGGTGCTCGAGCGCACCGACAGGGTGTGGGTCTCGGACTGCATCGACCCCCTGGACCGCCACCAGATGAACCGCTGGACCTCGCAGCTCGTCCCGCTCGAGCTCATGGGCAGCCACATCGCCTCGGGCCGCTCGCACACCACGGGTCGCCTGCACACCCTCGACTTCCGCGCCGCGAGCGCCCTGTTCGGCCACCTCGGCATCGAATGGGACCTCACGCAGGCGAGCACGGAGGAGACGGCCGCGCTGCGCTCCTGGATCACGCTCTACAAGGACCGGCGCGACCTGCTGTTCACCGGTGACCTGGTGCGCGCCGATCGCGGCGACAGCCCGCTGTGGCTGCACGGCGTGGTCTCCCCGCAGCGCGACCGCGCCCTGTTCACCCTGGCCGCCGTCGGCCGCTCCGACCGTTCGCAGCACGACCGGCTCCGCCTCCCCGGGCTCGACCCCGAGGCCATCTACCGCGTCCTGCCGCTGGCGACCGACGCCCGCACCAGCAGCCTCATCCCGCCGCGCTGGATGCAGCTGGCCCGGGAGTCCGCCGAGGACGGCGGCCTCCTCCTCCCCGGCGCGGCCCTCATGGTCTCCGGCCTCGCCACCCCGCTCCTCGATCCCGAGCAGGCGCTCCTGATCGACATCACCCGCGCAGAGGCCTCCTGACCTCCACGCGCTGTACGCACGGAGCCGGGACGTCCGGCTCCGTCCGACGAAAGAAGGTAGCCATGTCCACCGCGACGACGTCGACGCGGTCGGCCCCGAGACGCCGACGGAAGGACGACACGAAGCTGGCGCTGCTGTTCATCGCGCCAGCGACCGTCGGCCTCCTGGTGTTCCTCGTGTGGCCGCTGCTGACCGGCCTGTACTACTCCTTCACGGAGTACACGACCCTCACCCCGCCCCAGTGGATCGGGCTCGAGAACTATCAGCGGCTGATCGCCGACCCGATCTTCTGGAAGTCCCTCAAGGTCACGGTGCTGTACGTGCTGATCAACATCGGCGTGCAGACGGTCGTGGCCCTGCTGATCGCGGTGCTCATGCAGCGCCTGACCCAGTCCACGATCCTGCGCTCCCTCGTGCTGACCCCGTACCTGGTCTCCAACGTGGTCGCGGCGATCACGTTCCTGTGGATCCTCGACACCCAGCTGGGCATCTTCAACATCTTCCTGACCTGGATCGGCTTCGACCCGGTCTCCTTCTGGTCCAGCGAGACCTGGGTGATCCCGACCGTCGCGCTGGTCAACGTGTGGCGCCACATGGGCTATACGGCGCTGCTGCTGTTCGCGGGCCTGCAGTCCATCCCCACCCATCTCTACGAGGCGGCGCGCACCGAGGGGGCCGGCGAGATCACCCAGTTCCGTCGCATCACCCTGCCGCTGCTGCGCCCGATCCTGGCGCTGGTGCTGATCATGACGATCATCGGCTCGTTCCAGGTGTTCGACACGATCTCCGTGACCACCCAGGGCGGTCCGGCCGACGCCTCGAAGGTGCTGCAGATGTACATCTATGAGAACGCCTTCGCCCAGTACGAGTTCGGCTACGCCTCGGCCCTGTCCGTCGCGCTCCTGGTGATCCTCATGGTCATCACGTTCACGCAGTACTGGCTGACCAAGGCCGGACAGTCGGACCTGGACTGACGGGAGAGGACACCATGACCACCACATCGCACCCCGTCACGGGCAGCCCCGGCACCGCCGGCCCCACGAACTCCAGCGACCCCACCGGTCGCACCATCCAGCGGCCGAAGAAGCCGATCCCCTGGGGGAAGATCGCGGCCTGGGCCGTGATGGTGATCTTCCTGCTGATCACCCTGTTCCCCTTCTACTGGATGCTCCGCACGGCGCTGTCCAGCAACAACGCCCTGGCCACCGATCCCGGCAGCCTGCTGCCGGTCGGGATGAACGCCGGCGGCTTCGAGCGCGTCTTCGGCCTGCAGGACGTCGAGACCGCGATCTCCCAGGGCGGCAGCGGCGCCTCGATCAACTTCTGGCGCTACCTGCTGAACTCCGTCATCGTCGCGACCGCCGTGACCGTCGTGCAGACCTTCTCCTGCGCGATGGCGGCCTACGCGTTCTCGCGACTGCGCTGGCGCGGCCGCGAGACGGTGTTCATGATCTTCCTGGGCTCGCTGATGATCCCGCAGATCTTCACCCTGCTGCCCAACTTCATCCTGATCAAGAACCTCGGCCTGGTCGACACGCTGCTCGGCATCATGCTGCCCACGCTGTTCATCTCGAGCTTCGCGATCTTCTTCCTGCGCCAGTTCTTCAACAACATCTCCCGCGAGGTCGAGGAGGCCGCCCTGATCGACGGGGCGAGCAAGGCGCGCGTGTTCTTCATGCTCATCCTGCCGATGTCCAGCGCCCCGCTGGCCACCCTCGCCCTGCTGACCTACATGTCCGCGTGGAACGAGTACTTCTGGTCGCTGATGGTGTCCTACACCGATCAGTCCCGCGTGCTCACCGTCGCGCTCGGCGTCTTCCGGGCCCAGGCGCCCGGCACCGGCCCCGACTGGTCGGGCCTGATGGCCGCGACGCTGGTCGCCGCCGCCCCCATGCTGATCCTCTTCGCGCTCTTCGCGAAGAAGATCGTCAACTCCATCGGTTTCAGCGGGATCAAGTGAGGTGCCCCAGATGAACTCCCCGATCCACCGAGCACGCGCTGCTCGCACCACTCCGTCCCCTGCCACTTCGCCGACGGCTCCGACATCGTCACCAGCACCGCACCGGGCCGACGGGCCATCCCTGTCCCGTCGGCGCCTGCTGCAGGGCTCAGCCGTCCTCGCCGCCGGCACCACGGCGGCCGGGGCGCTGTCCGCCTGCGGAGGAACCTCCGCCCCGGCGGGAGCCACCCAGATCGACTACTGGCTGTGGGATGCGAACCAGCTCCCCGCCTACTCCGCCGCGATCGATCTCTTCATGGAGAAGAATCCCGACGTCTTCGTGCGCGTCACCCAGCTGGGCTGGCACGACTACTGGACGAAGCTAACGGCGAGCTTCGTGGCGGAGGCCGGTCCCGACGCCTTCGCCGATCACCTCGCCCGCTACCCGGAGTTCCTCAAGCTCGGGGTGATCGCTCCGCTGGATGGCCTGGGACCGCTCGACGACATCCCGGCCACGCAGTTCCAGGACGGTCTGCAGGAGCTGTGGACCGGCCAGGACGGCAAGCGGTACGGGATGCCCAAGGACTACGACACGATCGCGGTCATGTACGACAGGACGATGCTCGAAAAGGAGGGGCTCACCCCGGAGGACCTCGAGGATCTGGACTGGAATCCCGAGGACGGCGGCAGCTTCGAGAAGATGCTGGCCCGGCTCACCCTGGACGCGAACGGCGTGCGCGGCGACGAGGACGGCTTCGACCCGAAGAACGTGGCCCGCTACGGCATGGCCGCCCCCGGGATCGACTACACGGGCCAGACCAGCTGGTCCCCCTTCGCCTACTCGACCGGGTGGACGTTCACGGATGCGGACACCTGGGGAACGCATTTCAACTACGACGACGAGCGCTTCGCGGCCACCATGGACTGGTACTTCGGTCTCGTCGACAAGGGGCTCTTCCCGCCCTTCGGCGTGTTCGGCGACTCCAGCCCCACGCAGACCCAGGTGCAGACCGGCAAGGCGGCGCTGTCACTGGCCGGCTCGTGGATGATCACGACCTTCAACAACATGGAGGGCATGGAGCTGGGCATCGCCCCGCTCCCCTCGGGCCCCGTCGGCACGCCGATGTCGATGTTCAACGGGCTCGGGGACTCGATCTCCTCCCAGTCCGACAACAAGGAGGAGGCCGCCCGCCTGATCGCCTTCCTGGCCTCCGACGACGCCCAGCAGGTCATCGGCGAGCGCGCCCCGTTCTTCCCGTCGACCGATGTCGGCACCGAGGCGGCGATCGAGGCCTTCGCCGAGGAGGGACTGGACGTCACCCCGTTCACGGACCGGGTGGCCAATGGTGAGACCGGCCTGTACCCGCTGGTGGAGAACTCCGCCGCGATCATGCAGACCATGCAGGCGGCCTTCGACCAGTGCTGGATGCGGCAGCTCGACGGGGCGGACTTCGCCTCCTACAACGACCGGGTCAACGCCCTGTTCGAGTGATCGGGTGATCTGGTGATCTGGTGATCTGGTGATCTGGTGATGCATTGACCGCGTGACGGAACGGCCGACGCCGGCGAGGGCGTCGGCCGTTCCGTCGTCCGAGGTCCGGGTGCCAGCAGCTCGCGCGCCGGCGGGTCCCCGGCGGTCGCGCCGGAGCCGGCGGGTCGGACGGCGCTCAGGGGACGCCGACGAACTCCTGGATGCCGATCACGGCCGCGCCCCGGGCCCACTCGTCGAAGTCCCCGCTGAGGGTGCGCACCACGAGGCCCTGCTGCCCGCGGGCGAGGGCCCGCTCCAGGGCCTCCTCGAAGATCGGGAACACCGCCCTGACCAGGTCCACGTTCTCGCCGCCGAGCACGATCGCCTGGGGATCGATCACGGCGACCAGGCTGCCCGCGGCGAGCGCGACGGCGCGGGCCAGGTCCTCGGCGATCTCCCGCGCGGCCCGATCCCCGGCGAGGACCAGGGCGCGCAGCTCGTCGATCCCCTCGTCGGCGGCGAGCACGCCTCGTGCCCGGGCCGCGCGCACGACGGCCTCGGTGCTGGCCACGTCGCGGATCGCGAGCGGCTCACCGTGGGCGTCATGGCTCACAGCGAGCCGGCCGGTGAGGCCCGCCATGTGATTCCGACCCTCGACGACCCGCCCGTCGATCACGGTGCCGAAGCCCACGCCGGCACCGATCGTGAGCACGACGAAGGAGCTGTAGGCACGCCCGATGCCGAACCAGTGCAGGCCGTTGATCATCGCGACCAGGTCGTTCTCGACCACGACGGGCAGCTGCACCCGGGCTTCGAGCACGGCGGCGAGCTCGACCGGGCTCTGCCATCCCAGGAGGTGCGCGGAGACGACGGTGCGTCGTCCGGCCACCAGGCCGCCCAGGCTCACCCCGATCCCGGCGACGTGCGGATGCGCCTCGAGGAGGGCCTCGACCGGGGTGAGGATCGCCTCGACGAGCTCGTCCGGGGAGCTGTCCTCGAGCGGGATCACGAGCTCCTCGAGCACGTTGCCGCGCACGGTGGTGACCACGGCGTGGACCTCCTGCGCCGTGACCTTGACCCCGATGAAGCGCGGGCCGCGGTTCTCCACGATGTCCAGGGGCTCATGAGGGCGGCCCTTGGGGCGCACCACGGCGGTGAGCGGGTGCAGGCGATCGCGGTCCAGCAGGTCGCGGGTGACCCGGGTGACGGTGGGCGCCGACAGACCCAGCCGCTTGGTGAGCTCGCTGCGGGAACGGGGACCGAAGCGCAGCAGGTCGCGGTAGACGGCGCGCATGCTCTCGCTGCCGAGGTCGGCGACGACGTCCGACCCTGCGCTGTGCTCCGCGTGACTGCCCTGCATGGCGCGAGCTTATCCGGCGTGGACCGCTTCCCGCGTGCGGTCCTGCCGTCCCCCGGGGATCGGGACCCTGTGGATCATGTCCTCGCCATCTGACATGCTTCCTCCCAGACCACCGGACCCTCTCCCGAGGCGCCGGGACGACTCCACAACCTGCAGCAGGGGACCCCATGAGCGAGATGCCGACGGACACCGCGACGGACGATCAGCCCACGATCTACACGGCCTACGAGATCGACTTCATGCTGGCCCTGCGTCCCACGCAGAGCGGGGCGATCACCCGCGAGCAGGTGGGGCTGCGCCGCGCTCCCGAGGACGCCCAGGAGTTCGTCACCGCGGCGGTCACCTCCGGGCTGCGGGCTCGCGGGAAGGTGGAGCGCTCGGACGACGGCCAGTGGCTGCTCGGTGAGGAGGGCCAGATCGTGGCCAGTGCGCTGACCTCCGCCGATCGCTGGCTGGGGCTCGCCCTGGCCGAGGGCGAGGCCATGCGGATGGCCTTCGTCATCAAGGCGGATGACGCCGTCCTCATGCTCACCCAGGACGAGCTGGACTCCTTCGTGGTCTCCGCCCTGCCCGATCCGGAGCATGTGCCGACCTCCGTGGCGGACATCGTCACCGCCTTCCTCGACGATGGGCGCGAGCGCACCGTCTCGCTGCGCCGCAAGGACATCGCGACGCCCGAGGACGAGACCCCGATGATGCTCCACGCCGAGGCCGACGGCACCTGGCGGTCCGGGCATCTCCCGCTCGACGACGAGGGGATCCTCACCGTCTCGGACATCTCCCGGGACGCAGTCGCCGACGCCGTGCGCCAGCTGTGGGCCGACGGCGCCAGCTCAGCACCGGCCGCTCCGACCGCCTGAGCCCGGCTGAGCCCGGCTGAGCCCGGCTGAGCCCGGCTGATAGCCAGCCTGAGCCCGACGGGGAGCCAGCCTGATTCCCCCTGAACCCGCGGGTCAGGGCGCGGGATCGAGCCCCGTCGTGCGCTCGGCGCGAGCGGTGCGCAGCCTGCCGCGCAGGTTCCGGTAGAGCTTGTGCACCCGGTAGATGAGGTAGATCCCCGCGGCGAGCAGGACGAGTGCCAGCACGGCGGCGACCGCGGGCAGCAGGATCGTCAGGCCTCCGACGACCAGCGCCGCGACGTCCTCACCGGTCGAGACCACGGCGTTGGAGACCGGCTCCGGGGACACGTTGACCGCGGCTCGCGCGGTGGACTTCGCCGCATGCGCACCGAAGGCGGCCGCCGCACCGATCACGGCCATGACGATCGCTGTCGTCGTGTCCGTCTCGCCGCCCAGCAGGAACCCGATCGCGCCACCGGCGATCGGGCGGATCACCGTATGCAGCTGATCCCAGAAGGAGTCGAAGAAGGCGATCTTGTCGGCCGCGAAGTCGACCAGCAGCAGGATCGCGGTGATGACCAGCAGGTCGGTGCGCTGCAGGACGTCAGGGACCTGCTCGAGGTCGAAGAGGCGCCCGGCGAGCCCGAGCAGGAAGGCCATGAAGTAGGGCCTGATCCCGCTCACCCATCCGGATCCCAGCGTCATCAGCAGTGCTTCCATCGCCGTCTCCCCGCCCCTTCGTGTCAGCCCCTCAGAGCCTGCCCCGTGCTGCCCGTTCCCGCCGGCGCAGCTCCGCACGCAGTGCACGGACGACCTGTCCGGAAGGCCGAGTGTAGGACCAGATGTGGCGGTCCAGGGCGGGAACGACGATGCGGGCGCCGTCGCGCAGCCGCAGGCCGACGGTCAGCCAGTGCACCGGATGGATCACCCGTGACTCGACCGCGACGATCCTGCTCCACGGCACGTCCCGGGTCCGCAGCGCCCCGACCACCCGCAGACCCTCCTCGGAGATCTGCAGGCGCGACCTCGCGGTCGCGAGGGCGACCAGTCCGAACCGGATCCCCAGCAGGCCGCTGAGCGTCGCCGCTCCGAGGAGCGCGAGCAGCACCAGCAGCAGGCCGATGCCCGGAGCGTGGCCGTCCTCCGTCGTCGTCCACAGGAGCACGGCCGCCACCCCCATCACCAGCGCGCTGCCGAGGGCGAGCGCGGAGACCACGGACCGCAGCAGCGTGTCCCGCATCGCGTCTGCCGGGCGCACCGTCCTGGCGATGCGGCGGCTGGTCCTCCCCCGTGCTGTCGGCTCCTGCTGGAGGGTGCCGACCATCCGTTCCACCGTCGCCGCGCTGCGCGAGTAGTCGGGCAGGAGAGTACGGACCCCCGGCTCGGGGTCGAGGTGCCGCGGAATAGTCATTCTCGCAGGCTATTCCGGCCTCTGCGCAGGGTCGATGGGCTGAACTCCCCACCTCATGCACCGGACGGAACGGGCCTCGGAGCCGTGCGGTGCGCCACCGGTCCGGTGCCAGCGTCCGGTCGCTCGCCGTAGAGTTCACAGCATGTCCTCCCCTGGATCCAGCTCTCCCCGATTCCGTCGTCCGGCCTCCCTGTTCCCCTCGACCGCGGAAGCCATCCCCGGCGACCCGGATCCCTCGACCTCGACGGATCTCGCCCATGACTCGGCGCAGGCCCTCCTGGACGGGGTGTTCCACAGCTCGGACCCCGAGGTCGTCGAACGGGTCCTGCGGCTGGCCGCGCAGGATGGTCTCTCGGACCTGGCCGCCCTCTGGTCCGGATCGCCCGCGAGCACCCTGCCCGGTGCCCTGTGGCGGCTCTACGTGCTGCATACCTGGGTCCAGCACAGCGGCGAGGATGTCGTGCACCGCTACCGGGCCGGCTCGCGCACCATCCCGGGGTTGCGCTATCTCTCCGGATTCGCCGAGCCGCCGGACGTTCAGCAGGTCCAGCGCACGATGGACGACATCCTGCGCGGGGCGTTCACCGGCGACCTCGCCCTCGCGCTGACCCGCGCCGGGGCGGTCGCCACGATCGTCGCCCATGGCACCGCCCAGCTGGCCGATGAGGATCCCGGCCCCCAGCGCACCCGGCAGGCGGAGCGGCTGCTGAGCACGGGCGAGGAGCTCGCGATGGCCGGCCGTCACGCCGAGGCCGGCCGACTGGACTGAACCCGGAGCCATGCGTCCGGGCTGTGCATCGCCGCAGACGTGGCACATGCCATTCCAGCCCGGGTGACGGGTGGATGCCCGGCCCGTGAGTGCCCTACGATGAACGGGCGTCGGGCCGCGGTTGCCCCGGGCTCCAACATTTGCCGCTTCGAGCGGCCTTCGCGCCGACAGGCGCACCCCGGTCCGGCGCTCCAGCATCGCGAGCATGCCGACGCCCTACGCCAGCGGCGATCGGCACCGGGTACCGCGCCCCACGGCGCAAGGAGGAGACCTGAGGTGGTGCAGCTCTTCCCGCGTCGCGTCGAACGCTCGATGACGGACCTGTTCAGCGAACTCGCCGAGCTCCTGGTCCAAGCCACCGACACCCATTCCCGGCTGCTCGGCCACGGATACCGCGAGCGCACCCGCATCGCGCCCGTGCTGCACGACCAGGCGTCCCGCGCCGAGGAGCTGTGCCTGAGGATCGCGCAGCGCCTGGCGCAGTCGCTGATCACGCCGTACGAGGCGGAGCTGCTCTACGACCTCGCCCTCACCCTGGCCGACACCGTCGCGGCCATGGAGAACACGGCTGAGCTGCTGGTCGTCTCCCGGGTCGGCGCCCTGCCCACACCCCTGCTCGAAGCGGCCAAGGGCATCGAACGGGCGGCCGAGCTCACGGTCGTCGCGACCTGGACGCTGAACCGCGTGCGGGACATGGGCGACTACTACCCGCAGATCCGCAAGCTCAAACGGCAGGGGGACCGGCTGGTCCGCCAGGCCCTGGGCGAGCTCTACCAGCGCGGCGGAGCGTCCACCGACCTGCTCCCCCTGCGCGACATCACCGCGTCCATGGGGCGCACGATCGAGCTGCAGGAGCACACAGGGCGCCTGGCCGATCTGCTGCGCGTCAAGGACGCCTGAGTGACCCCGGCACTTCTCGCCCTGGTGGTCCTCCTCGCGCTCGCGATGGCGTTCGTCAACGGATTCCATGACGCCTCCAACGCGGTCTCCACCGCCATCACCACCCGGTCCCTGCGAGAGTCCACGGCCCTGGGGATGGCGGCGATCCTGAACCTGCTCGGAGCGCTGCTGGGGATGCTCCTGCTGGCCGTGACCGCTCCATGGGCGCTGCACCTTCTGGGGCTGGGCGAGCTCGCCGCCTCGACCGCCGGAACGCCCGACGTGCTGGGCGCCGGCCTGGTGGCGATCCTGCTCGCCACCCTGTGCTGGGAGCTGCTGACCTGGTGGATCGGGATGCCCTCCTCCACCTGGCACGCCTTCTACGGGAGCGTGATCGGGGCGTCCCTGGCCATCGGGGCGGCCGCCGCCTGGGATCGACTGGTGGTGATCGTCATCGGCTCGATCGTCGGTCCGCTGACCGCGGTGCTCGTATCCTATCTGGTGATGCAGGGGATCCTCGCCCTGGCGCGCGACGAGCGCCTTCGCGTCGCGCACCTGCGATTCGCCCAGACGGTCACCGCCGGCGCGGTCGCCACCGGGCACGGCCTCAGCGATGCCCGTCTCCCCCTCGCCGTGATCGTCGTCGCGGCCTCCGTCTCCGACCTGTCCTTCGGCGCCGCCCTGCCGATGATGGTGGCCGTGGCGGTCGCCGTCGCGGCCGGCACCTTCCTGGGCGGGCATCGCATCATCCGCACCATCGGCCGCCGCCTCACCGATCTCTCCGTCGCCCAGGGCCTGGCCGCGGAGGGCTCCTCGGTGCTGTCGATGTCGGTGGCGATCTTCGGACTGGAGTCCCCCGTCTCCACCTCGCACGGCCTCGCGTCGGGCGTCGTCGGCGCCGGGGTCGCGGTGGGGCCGCGTCAGGTGCGCTGGCGCGTGGCACGCACGATGGTCGCGGTGTGGCTGCTGACGCCGATCGTGACGGCTCTGCTCGCGGCGGCGCTGGCCGGCGTGCTGCTCGAACTGGGCTGACCTCCCCTCACCTCACCTCACCTCACCTCACCGGACTAGACCGGACTGGATTGACGGGGCTGGACCCGGAGGGTTCTCGGAGGGTCGACGGCTATCCTGTGCAGGCCCGATCGCGAAGGAGACCCGATGTCCGACGGCGAGTCCACCACTCCCGCCCCGAGGAGACGTCCCGTCTACGGACGCCCTGCACCGACGTCCCCCGGAGCCGCCTCCGGGTCGCCGGCTCCCGGGAGCCCGACGGTCCCGTACGCCGAGGGGCAGTTCACGCAGGGAGGGTTCGCCCAGGAGCCCTCCGCCGAGGCACCGTTCGCCCACGGGTCGCCCGCTCAGGCGCCGTACCCCGACGGGCCGGCCACCGGGCCTCTGCCGGCCCAGCCGCCCCGGTCATCGGGCGGGTCCGCGCCGTCCAAGCGTCGCGGGCTGCTGCCGCTCATCATCGGGCTCGCTCTGCTGCTGATCATCGGCCCGGCGGCGACCATCGGCGGGCTCGTGTGGTCGTTCAGCTCCCTGGTGGGCGACGCCTCGACCGGGCCCACCGTGCTCGAGGGCGGAACCGGCGAGCTCGAGGTCGGCAAGAACGAGATGCTCATCCTCTATGTCCCCGCTGAGGACGCCGCCGAGGCGCAGTGCACCGCCGAGGGATCGTCCTCCGGTGCAGTCACCGAGTTCCCGACCTCCGGATCGGTCACCTTCGGCAACGGGACGTCGTACGAGCAGGCTCTCGGCGTCGCCGCGATGGAGGACACCACGGTGACGATCGCCTGCACGGGCACGGAGGCCCCTGCCTATCTCGGGCCGTACAGCGTGACGAAGATGGCGGCCCCGATGCTGATCGGCCCGATCATCGGCATCATCGCCGGCCTGATCGGTCTGATCCTCACGATCATCGGCATCGTCCGCCTGGTGCGGAGCCGTCGCGCCTGACGTCGCCCCTGTGTCTGCCGTCGTCCTTGCGCCTGACGTCGCCCCTGCGTACGGACTGCCCTCGGGACCGACGCGCCGGCGAGCATCCTCCGTCGAGAACGCTGCGTCTCAGGGATCGGCCCTTCCGCACATGCGCGCGGCACCCCTGACCTAGAGTGGCGCCATACCCACAGCTCAGGATGGAGTGATGATCATGCACCCCCGTGCAGGCCAGAAGGCCCTTCCGGAGGACCTCGTCGACGTCGACGCTCTCCTTGACGCCTATTACGACCTTCATCCAGACCCGTCGGACCCGGACCAGGCCGTCGCCTTCGGCACCTCAGGCCATCGCGGCTCCTCCTTGGATACCGCCTTCAACGAGGACCACATCGCCGCGACCACCCAGGCGATCGTCGAATACCGCGCCGGCCAGGGCATCCGCGGCCCGCTGTTCATCGGCCGCGACACCCACGCCCTGTCCCGGCCCGCCTTCGACACCGCCCTCGAGGTGCTCGCCGCGAACGACGTCGCCGCGCAGGTCGACTCCCTGGACAGCTTCACGCCGACCCCGGCGGTCTCGCACGCGATCCTCGTGCACAACCGCGGTCGCGCCACGAACGATCCCGGCCGGGCCGACGGCATCGTCGTCACGCCCAGCCACAATCCGCCACGTGACGGCGGTTTCAAGTACAACCCGCCCCATGGCGGACCGGCCGATTCCGACGCCACCACCTGGATCGCGGACCGCGCCAACGAGCTGCTGGCCGCGGGCCTGAACGGCGTGCGCCGCCACGGCCGTCAGAAAGCCCTGCAGGATGCCGGCCGCTACGACTACCTCCACACCTACGTGAAGGATCTGGCCAATGTCGTGGACATCGACGCGATCCGTCGCGCCGGCATCCGGATCGGCGCCGACCCGCTGGGCGGGGCGGCGGTGGACTATTGGGCCGAGATCGGCGAGATGCACGACCTGGACCTCACCGTGGTCAATCCCGACGTGGACCCGCAGTGGTCGTTCATGACCCTGGACCGCGACGGCAAGATCCGCATGGACTGCTCGAGCCCGTGGGCGATGGCCTCCCTCCTCGAGAAGCGCCACGAGTTCGACATCGCCACCGGCAATGATCCGGACTCCGACCGCCACGGCATCGTCACGCCCGATGGCGGGCTGATGAACCCCAACCACTACCTGGCCACGGCGATCCAGTACCTCTTCGCGCACCGTCCGGAGTGGCCTGCCGGGGCGAAGGTCGGCAAGACCGTCGTCTCCTCGAGCCTCATCGACCGGGTCGTGGGCTCCCTGGGCCGCGAGCTGTACGAGGTCCCCGTCGGCTTCAAGTGGTTCGTGCCCGGCCTGATCGACTCCTCCGTCGGCTTCGGCGGTGAGGAGAGCGCCGGGGCGTCGTTCCTGCGTCAGGACGGTTCTGCCTGGACCACGGACAAGGACGGCATCATCATGGCGCTCCTGGCCTCCGAGATGCTCGCGGTCACCGGCCGCTCCCCCAGCGCGCTGCATGCGGAGCTGGTCGAGGAGTTCGGCTCGAGCGCCTATGCCCGCATCGATGCCCCGGCCGACCGCGCCCAGAAGGCGAAGCTCAAGGCCCTGAACCCCTCGCAGGTGACCGCCACCGAGCTGGCCGGAGAGACGATCACCTCGGCGATCACGGAGGCTCCCTCGGGCGGCGCGATCGGCGGCCTGAAAGTCTCCACCGAGTCCGCCTGGTTCGCCGCACGCCCCTCAGGCACCGAGGACGTCTACAAGATCTACGCCGAGTCGTTCCGCGGCGAGGAGCATCTCGCGCAGGTCCAGGAGGCCGCGAAGTCTCTGGTCGACGGCGCCCTGGCCGACTGACCACCTCTGCGCCCCGCGCTCCGGCTGCCACGGCTCCGGAGGGCGGGGCGCAGCACGGAGCCACTGCGCGCAGTGAAGAGTCACCGTGCGACGACAGAGTTCCCGCACGACGTACAGAACCGCCGCGGATCGTGCCGCCCGTCACGCTGCGGGCGAGGTGTCCTGTCGCGCTGGAGCGGCCGAGATCGATCGGGAGCGACGCCGTCGACACTCCGAGCCATCGGTCGTCCCGGCGGCGCTCGCCCCGTGAGGGAGGGTGCCCTCCGCAGTGCCCGGAGGGCTATATGACCCCTGGGTCATCTGCGCATTCACGCTTCCTCCCCATTGCTCGCGCTCAGCTCGGCGCAGCGGCCCCACTGCGACAATCTGGACAACGCGCCAGGTCGATGGTCAAGGAATTGCCAAGCAGCGGTCAACATAGCGTGCGTCACGCCGGGGTGTCTCCGTCCACATCCCCTTGCGTCACCCCTCTTCCGCGCAGGAGCATGGAGCCCGAAGGTAAAGGGTCGGTAGGGTAATATGCTCCGTCGGGCCACCAATGATGACGCCGACCGCACCCGTCGGAAGCACATCCCGGAGAGGGGGATTAGCGCCTATGCGGCTACGAACACGTCTGTATGCCTGCTCCGCTGCCCTCACACTCTCCCTTCCCGCGGCCGCCGCACCCGCCCTCGCGACGCCACCTGAACCTCCCGATCAGGCCGACCAGTCGGCCGTCGAATCTGCCGACGACACTGCCACCGAGCCCGGCGACGGCGCAGGCGCTGAGCCCGCCGACTCCGCAGACACCGACGCTCCTGAAGAGGCCACCGCTTCCCCCGAGACCACCTCCTCCCCTGAGGCCACTGAGCCCTCCGGAGCGAGCGCACCCGCCGATTCCGTCGACGCGCCCGATTCCACGCAATCCGCCGATGACGCAGGATCCGCCTCCGGGCCCACCGCATCCGTTGAGGTGACGGCCACCGACTCGGCTGACGATCACCCCGAGAAGGACCCGGCCCCCGTCACGATCACCATCGGTTCGGGCGCCGACCAGCAGGACGCCGAGGAGACCGAGAAGCCGCAGGAAGACTCGTCGAACACGCAGCAACCCGCGGATGGCGACGCTGCTGCCACCCCCGGTGCCGATCAGGAGAAGGACGATCCCGCGGACGAGGAGTCCCCGACTCCAGCGGACTCCACTGAGTCCGCCGAGGGCACGGAGTCCACCGACGGCAGCGAGCCCACCGAGTCCGCTGAGGACCCTGAGGACACCGAGTTCGCTGAGGGGGCCGAGGAGACTGAGGACCCTGAGTCCACCGACGACAGCGAGCCCAGCCAGGACACAGAGTCTGCTGACGGCACCGAGACCACTGAAGACTCTGAGGGCACCGAGACCGGTGACCAGACAGCGGGCGAGGACGACGAGGCAGAAGCTCCGGAGGACACCTGCCTCGACGACTCCGAGGATGCCGACCCGCAGGACGGCTCCGACGCTGAGTCGGCCTCGGACGACGATGACGCCGATTCCGACGCATCATCGGCGCAGAGTGACGACACCACTACGCCGTCCGCGCCTGTCGAGGGCGAGGAGTGCGCCTCCACGGACGAGTCGCAGAATGACGACTCGGATCCGGCTCTCTTGCCGCCGACCACGACCCCGGCCTCAGCGACAACGCAGCCGTCAGCCGAGAAGCCGACCGACGACGCCACTGGCACGGGCACACCGACACCGACAGAAACTCCGTCCACGGCGCCCGACGATGACGAGACGACTGGCGCCCCGGAGACGCCGACCGAGGACGACACCCCCGAGGAGGAGGAGTCTCCTGCACCGACCACGCCGGAGTCCGAGGCGCCGTCGACGGCACCCGACCAGTCAGAGACACCGGAGAAGACAGAGACGCCGGACAAGACCGAGACCCCGGCGAAGACGGAATCTCCCGAGACGACTGAGACGCCAGACGAGACAGAGTCTCCGGAAACGACCGAGGCACCGGAGAAGACCGATACTCCCGAGCAGTCCGAGGCGCCGCGCCCCATCGCGCCGCAGGTGAAGCCGGAGAGCACCCCTGAGACCGCTCCCGAGGCCGAGCCTGAGCGTGAGACCCGGGACGAAGCGTCGCAAGCACCTGCCACCGACGAGCACTCGGACGCCCAGGTCGATGAGACCGAGCAGGCCAGCAGGGACACCGAGCGGACGTCGCCCGGGACGAGCAGCTCGCCCGAGGAGACCACGTCGGAAGCGCCGGCACCGAGCCCCGACGACCAGAGCCCGGCTCCGCAGCCACGACCGGTCGCGAGCACGCAGGAGGACGGCCCGATCGTCCAGCTCCTCAACGCGTTGTCCTCGCAGGATCCCGACTCCGCGTTCGGCCGCATGCAGCAGGTGCTCGCTGTCGCGCTCGGCATCGGCTTCCTCACCACAGCAGGCTTCGCCGGTGCCACCTGGCACAGCCGGCGTGCCTCTGGCTCGATCTCGCCGAAGAAGTAAGCCCCTCGTCCGGGTCGATACGCCAGACCGAGTCAGCTCGAGGGTCGAGTCAGCGTGTCGGGCCGAGTCGAGGTCCCGAGCCGGGGCGAGATGTCGTCAGCGGGCGCTCAGCGCGTCCTGCACATGGGCGATGATCGCGGGCAGGCTCCGCTGCATCTGCACGACGGTGCGGTTGAAGGCGCCCTGACCCTCGTACCAGGGGTCGTCCACCGCGATCTCGGTCTCCGGGGTCTCCGCGGACGTCTTCGGATCGAACCGGCGCCAGAGGGCGATCTCCGGGGCATCCTTCCCCTCGGGTGCCTGCTCGGCCATGCGACGCAGCAGCTGCGCGTGCTCGATCGTCATCGGCAGCACGAGGTCCCAGGTGAGCAGCTCCGTGAGATGGATGGTCTGGGCAGTGTGCTCGAAGGGCCGCGTGTATCCCGCACGGATGAGCGCGAGCTCGGTGCGTTCATCCATCGGCATCCCCTCGGCCTCCCAGCTCGTGCCGGCCGAACCGACTTCGATCCGGTCAGCGAGCCCCGCCTCCAGGATCGCCTCGCGCAGCATCACCGCTGCTGCGGGGGACCGGCAGACGTTGCCGGTGCAGACGGTGAGGACACGGAAGGGCGACATCCCCCCATTGTGTCAATGAAGCGGAGGCGGTGAGCGCAGAATCGCCACGCCCCGTACAATACTGAGGGAAGCGCGAGCGGTGCCCACCGTGCCGTCCGCGCATATTCGCCAGGGTATGGTCACGAGCACAAGATGGAAGTGACCATGCCACGACGGCTCAGGAGGACAGCCATGGCCGAAATCATCCGCGCTCACGACGACGACTGGTCGCTCGTGCGCGAGATCCGTCTCCGGTCTCTCAGCACCGACCCCTCGGCCTTCGGGCAGAGCTGGGAGAAGGAGTCGACCTACGAGGACTCCATCTGGAAGAAGCGCGTCCGTGAGGCCGCGTGGTTCCTTGCGATCGAATCCGGCCAGCCGGTGGCTGTCGTGGCAGTTCGCCACGAGGGCGACTCCCCCGCCAACGAGCGCGAGCTCCAGGCGATGTGGGTGCTGCCGAGCGCACGTAAGGGCGGCATCGCCGTCAAGCTCGCCGACGCGGTCTTCGACTGGTGCCGCGAGGACGAGGCGGACACCGTCACGCTGTACGTCGGCCCCAAGAACGAGGCAGCGCAGTCGCTCTACCAGGCCCTCGGATTCGAGGACACCGGGAGCCGCTGGGAGATCATCGAGGATGACCCCGACGGCGCCTGGCTGAAGATGGCCCGAGGCCTCTGAGGCCAGGTGCCCTCCTCCCGTCGAGCCGCCTCCGGCCTGACCTCCTCCCGATCCGCATCCCGCGCGACCGGTGGAGGCTCAGGCCGGAGGCGTCCTCATTGGTCAGCCCGCTTCGAGGACGTCAAGAACGCCACGGTGGGCAGCGCGCTGCGACGACTGCACTGGGATCTGCGCCTCCAGCCGTTCCACGGATACGGCTCTCCGACGACGGTCAGGGTGCTGGCGAAAGTCCTCTATGCCTCCCCCGGTGCTCCGGCCGACTTCCATGACCAGCCGGTCCACGACATGCGCACCATGGCCGTGCGGGGCTGGCGCAACTTCGCGAGCCAGGTCGCGCCGTACCGCACCGTCCACATCCGGATCGGTGAGCAGCAGTTCAGCGTGCGCGCGGACCGCACAGGGATCGTCGACGTCCAGCTCGATGTCGACCTCGAACCCGGTCGGCACGAGGCGCTGCTGTGGACGGTCCCCGGCAACGAGGTGTCCGCCGACATCACCGTCTTCGCCCCCGACGCCACCGTGGGGCTGGTCAGCGATATCGATGACACGGTGATGGTGACGTGGCTGCCGCGGCCGCTGCTCGCCTTCTGGAACGCCTTCGTGGTCCACCAGTCCTCCCGCCAGGTCGTGCCGGGCATGCCGATGCTCTACCAGCGTCTCGCGCGGCAGTTTCCCGAGATGCCGGTGCTGTACCTGTCCACGGGCGCCTGGAACGTGTTCCCGGTGCTCAAGCGGTTCCTCTACAAGAACGGGTACCCCGACGGCCCGCTGCTCCTGACCGATTGGGGGCCCACGAACACCGGGTTCTTCCGCTCCGGCCGGGAGCACAAGGAGCGGGCCCTGCGGCACCTGGCCGAGACCTTCCCGGAGCATCGCTGGCTCCTGGTGGGCGATGACGGACAGCACGACCCGTCGACCTACGCCGACTTCGCCGCCGAGCGTCCCGAGCTCGTCGAGGCGATCGTCATCCGTCAGCTGACAGAATCCGAGCAGCTGCTCGCCCACGGCACGCTGCGGCCCCTCGAGCGGCGGAACCATGGCGACCTCACCCCGCTGGTCGTGACCGCGCCCGATGGCCACACCCTGCTCTCCGCCCTCCAGCACGCCGAGGTGATCCGATGATCCTCCCCGCACCTGCCCCCACTACGGCTACCACCGCGTCCACGATCGCGATCCGGCCCGCCCAGGAGGACGAGGTCGACAGCATCGTCGAGCTGGCACAGGCCGCCTATCGCGGCACCGGCGGCTGGACCACGGAGGCACACCTGGTCAGCGGAACCCGGACCGACTCCTCCGAAGTGCGCGCCATGATCGCCGATCCGGCCGTCACGCTGCTGGTCGCCGTGCTCACGCCGTCCGAGACGGCACGCGACGACGCCGAGTCCGAGCGTCCCGCCGACGGCACCGTGGGTCACGACCATGGCGACGACGCCACCGCTAGTCACGACCACAGCAACGACCGCAACTCCAGCGACGACGGCGCTGACAGCACTGACGGCACTGACAGCACTGACAGCACTGACAGCACGATCGTCGGATGCTGCTACACGCGCCGCGAACCGGCCGACGCCGACGGGCTCGCGCGCGCCGAGCTGGGACTGTTCGCCGTGCATCCGTCGGCCCAGTCCCGCGGGCTCGGGCGCCGTCTCCTCACGGCGCAGAGCGACCACCTGCAGCGCGCCGGGGTCGACCTGCTGATGATCCGGGTCCTGCAGTCCCGGCCGGAGCTGCACGCCTGGTACGAGCGGAACGGCTTCGTGCGCACGGGCGTGGCCGTGCCCTTCGCGGGCGACCCCGCAGGGCTCCAAGTCGAGGGTCTGGGCATGGACGTCATGGAGCGTCCGCTCCACGCGCTCTGACCTGCACTCGTCGACGCAGGATGTGACTGAGGCGACTAAACTACCGGCATGAGCACCGACGCCTTCGCCCCGTCCCCCCATCGCTACGAGAACGTCCCCTATCGGCGGGTCGGTGGGTCCGGGCTGCGCCTGCCCCCGGTCTCGCTGGGCTTCTGGCAGAACTTCGGTGAGGGTCGCGACCTGCAGGTCCTCCGCGACATCGTCCGCCGCGCCTTCGACCTCGGCGTCACCCACTTCGACCTGGCCAACAACTACGGCCCGCCTCCCGGCAGTGCCGAGACCCATGTGGGCCGGATCCTCGAGCAGGACTTCCGCCACCATCGCGACGAGCTCGTGATCTCCACCAAGGCCGGCTACGGGATGTGGGACGGCCCGTACGGCGACGGCGGCTCGCGGAAGTATCTGCTCAACTCCCTGGACCAGTCCCTGCGACGGATGAGCCTGGGACACGTCGACATCTTCTACCACCACCGCGAAGATCCCGAGACCCCGCTCGAGGAGACGATGGGGGCGCTCGACCACGCGGTGCGCAGCGGCAGAGCCCTGTACGCCGGGATCTCGAACTACTCCCCCGAGAAGACCCGGGAGGCCGCGGAGATCCTCGCCGACCTCGGCACCCCGCTGCTCATCCACCAGCCCTCCTACTCGATGTTCAACCGGCACATCGAGAACGGGCTGCTGGAGACGGTGGAGGATCTGGAGATCGGCCTGGCCGTCTTCTCCCCGCTGCAGCAGGGCCTGCTGACCAACAAGTACATGTCCGAGGTTCCCCACGGATCGCGGGCCAGCGGGACGGGCGGCTCGCTCACCTCGCGTCAGGTCCACGACACCGCGTATCAGACCCGTATGCGCGCCCTGTCGGAGATCGCCCACCAGCGCGGCCAGAGCCTCGCCCAGCTGGCCCTGTCCTGGGTGCTGCGCCACCAGGCCGTGGCGACCGCGCTGGTCGGCGCCTCCTCGGTGCGTCAGCTCGAGCAGAACGTCGGTGCCACCGAGAACCTCTCCTTTACCCCGGCGGAGCTCGCCGCCCTCGATGAGTTCGCGGTCGACGGCACCGGCCGCTGACCAGCAGCACGTGGCCATAGGGAAGGGCCCCGATGATCCTGAGGATCGTCGGGGCCCTTCCCTATGGCGCGGGACGGCTCAGCCGGTGTTCTTCAGACCGGCGGCCACACCGTTGATGGTGGTCAGCAGCGCACGCTGCAGCTCCGGGGAGAGCTCCTCGCCGCGGTCCGTGGCGGCCCGTGCACGCTGCAGCATCGCGACCTGCATGTACGAGATCGGATCCAGGTAGCGGTCGCGCACGGCGAGCGTGCGCTTGAGCACCGGCTGGTTGTCCAGCAGGCCCAGGACCCCGGTGAGGCGCTCGATCTCGGCGACCGAGAGCTCGTACTCCGCCTTGATGCGGTCGAACAGCGGCCACAGCCGCTCGGGCACCAGCGAGTGCACGTAGTGCGCGGCGATCGCCATGTCCGTCTTCGCCAGCGTCATCTCGACGTTGCTGATCACGGTGCGGAAGAAGTGCCAGTTGCGCAGCATGTCGTGGAGGTCCGGCTCGAGGCCGGCCTCACGCGCCGCCTTCAGACCGGAGCCTGCACCGAACCAGCCCGGCACGATCTGCCGCGACTGGGTCCAGCCGAACACCCACGGGATGGCTCGCAGGCCGTCCAGGCCCTTCTCCGAGGTCGCGCGCTTGGAGGGTCGCGAGCCGATGTTCAGGTCGCCGAGCTGCTCGACCGGGGTCGAGGTCACGAAGTACTCCGGCAGGTCCGGATCGTCCGCCAGCGTGCGATAGCGCGCATAGGAGGCGTCGGAGACCTGCTGCATGACCTCGCCGAAGCGGTCCAGCTGCTCGGGCGTCGAGCGCGGAGAGGTGTGCAGCGCGGAGCCCTCGAGCACCGCGGCCAGCGACAGGTCCAGGTTCTCCCGGGCCAGCGTGGGCAGCGTGTACTTGTCGGAGATGACCTCGCCCTGCTCGGTGAACTTGATCTCGCCCTCGAGCACGCCGTACGGCTGGGCCAGGATCGCATCGTACGTCGGGCCGCCACCACGGCCGACGGACCCGCCGCGGCCATGGAACAGACGCAGCGTCACCCCGTGGCGGGCGGCGACATCGCGCAGCAGACGCTGGGCCTGGTGGATCTCCCACTGGCTCGTGATGACGCCGGAGTCCTTGTTGCCGTCGGAGTAGCCGAGCATGACCTCCTGGAGGTCGCCGCGCAGGCGCACGATCTCCCGGTAGGACGGATCGCTGAGCATCTCGTCGAGGATCTCCCCGGCGTGACGCAGCTCGGCGACCTCCTCGAGCAGCGGCGCGAAGCTGATGTCCGAACGGTTCTGATCGCCACCGGGAAGGGTGACCAGGCCGGCCTCGCGGGCCAGCAGGGCGACCGCGAGGATGTCGTCGGCGCCATGCGTCATCGAGACGATGTAGGTCTCGATCGAGGACTGGCCGTACTGCCGGTGGGCGTCCCGGATCTCGCCGAACACCTTGTAGGTGGTGCGGGTGGCGTCATCGAGGATCGTCTCGTCCTCGGCGAGCGCCGTGCCGACCAGCGGACGACGGCTCGCGAGCTCCGCGGCCAGCACCTTGGTGCGCTCGGCGCGGCTGAGCTCCGCGTAGGGGCGGTCCAGCTCGCCGACGCGGTCGAAGAGACGGGCCAGCACCTCGTGGTGCTTCTCGGAGTGCTCGCGCACGTCGAGGATGGCGAGGTTCAGGCCGGAGCCGGCGAGGACCTGCTGGGCGACCGCGATCGCCCCGTCGGCCGCCCGACGGCCGCCGTGGCGGGCCAGGGCGCCGCGCAGGACGGCGAAGTCGTCCTGCAGCTCCTCGGAGTCGTAGTAGTCCTTGCCGTGCACATGCGGCTCGCCGGTGCGGATCCGCTCGCCGGTGGCCTTGAGCTTGCCGCGCATCGTGCCGAGCTTGAGCCGGTAGGGCTCCTGCTCGAACATCCGCTGCTGCACCTCGTCGACCTCGGACTCGAAGGCGAGGTCCGCCTCGATGCTCGCGCGCAGCTCCTCGTCATCGCCGGTCATCTCGCTGGAGATCGACAGGTCGCCGATGAGCTCGGAGATCACGTCGATCGCGAGCTCGACTGCGGTCTCGGCCTGGAGCTGGAGCACCTCTCGGGTGACCTCCGCGGTGACGTAGGGGTTGCCGTCGCGGTCGCCGCCGATCCAGGAGCCGAAGCGCAGCGGCACCTGACGCTCGCGCAGATCGGCGCCGTGGGCGCGCAGCTCCTCGCGCAGATCGTCGAGGAAGCCCGGCATGGTCTGGCGGTACAGCTGGGTCAGGTAGTAGAGCACGTTGCGCGACTCGTCCTGAGGGGTGGGACGCTGGCGGCGCAGCTCATCCGTCTGCCACAGGGACTCGATGAGCTCGGAGAGCAGGTGATCCTGCCGGCGCCGCTCCGTCGTGCCGTCCTCGGTGTCGTTCTCGAGGATGTCCGAGATCTTGCGGAGCTTGGTCAGCACCGCCCGACGGGAGGCCTCGGTGGGGTGCGCGGTGAAGATCAGTCGCACGTCGAGCGAGTCGACGGCCTCCTGCAGGCCCTCGGGCCCCACGGACTCGTGCACGGCCGCGACGGTGCGCGGGACCCACGACTCCGAGGCGGGGCGCTCCTGCAGGGAGCGGACCCGGTAGACCTGCTCGGCCGCATTGGCCAGCAGGAAGTACTGGGCGAAGGCACGGGTCAGTGCCGTCGCCTGCTCGAGCGGGAGCTCGGCGAGTCGTTCCTGGACGTCACGGGCCTCAGCCTCGGAGTCCGAGGACTTCGCGTCCTTGGTCAGCTTGCGGACTTGCTCGACGAGATCCAGCATCTCCTGACCGTGCTGGTCAGCGAGGGTGCGACCGAGCAGCGTCGAGAGGCGACGGACTGTCGCTCGCAGCGGTGCATCGATATGGGGATCATCGCCGACGACGGGGAACTCGCTCGTCAAGGTCGGGACAGCGATGGCGTCAGATTCTGGCACGGGGCCTCCTGGGGTCGGCGGCGCCACACAGCGGCCGCCGACAGCTGGGGCGACCGCCTCGGCGCGGAACGAACGGGCACAGACTACCGCGACAGGCCTGGAGGCCCGGCCGTGGACCGGCCTGCGGACGGAACGGGACGCGACCGGGTCGCGACATCGGGATCATCTGGTATGCACCACTGCCGCCCGACCTCGCGACCCCGTCGCTCGAGCTCAGAGGACGGCGTGCAGGAAGTCCCTGGTGCGCTGGTGGCCGGGGTCACTGAAGATCTTCTCCGGCGACCCTTCCTCGACGATCGATCCCTGATCGAACATCATCACCCGGTCCGAGACATCCCGCGCGAACTGCATCTCGTGGGTCACGATCAGCATGGAGATGTCCGTCTCGGCGGCGATGTCCTTCAGCACCGCGAGCACCTCTCCCACCAGCTCGGGATCCAGCGCCGAGGTGACCTCGTCCAGCAGCAGGATCTCGGGGTCCATCGCGAGGGCGCGGGCGATCGCCACGCGCTGCTGCTGACCGCCGGAGAGCTGCGAGGGGTTGAAGTCCCGCTTGTCGCTCATGCCGACCTTCTCCAGCAGGCCCTCGGCCTTCGAGATCGCCTCGGCCTTGGACAGGCCCATGACGTGGATGGGCGCCTCGGTGATGTTCTCCAGCACCGTCATGTTCGGGAACAGGTTGAAGTGCTGGAACACCATCCCGATCTGGGTGGTGGTGCGCCGTCGCGTCTTGTCCGAGACGCGAACGCGCTTGCCGCCCTGGTCCTCGTACTGCAGCGGAGCCCCGCCGACGTGGATGTACCCGCCGGTGAGCTCCTCGAGGGTCATCACCAGGCGCAGGATCGTCGTCTTGCCGGAGCCCGAGGGCCCGATCAGGGTGACGCGTTCTCCCTTCGCGACGGTGAAGTTGAGGTCGTTCAGCACGGTGTTGTCGCCGAACCTCTTGACCACGTCACGGAACTCGATGTGCGGAGCACCGATGCTGGTGGCCCCGTCGGGGGCGGTGTTCTCAGGCAAGTCTCTTCTCCAGTCGTCGGATCAGAACGGACGTCGGATAGCTCGCGACCAGGAAGATCAGGCCGGCCAGCGTGATCGACTCGGTGTATCGGAAGGTGTCGCCACCGTAGGTCTGAGCGACTCGGACCATCTCCGGGATGTAGATGACCACGAGGAACGGCGTCTCCTTGAACATCGAGATCGCGTAGTTGCCCAGCGCCGGCAGCGTGCTGCGGATCGCCTGCGGGATGACGACCGCCCGCCAGGTGCGCAGCAACGGGAGCGAGAGCGCGGTGGCCGCCTCCCATTGCCCCTTGGGCACGGAGTCGATCCCCGCGCGGTACACCTCGGCCATATAGGTCGTGTAGTGGATGCCGAGCACCCAGATGCCGATCGCGAGCGTCGAGTCGATGTACGGCGACAGCACCAGGTTCGCGAACACCAGCTGCACCACGAGGGGCGTCATCCGGATGAACTCCACGACCCAGGTCACCGGAGTGCTGATGAAGCCCGGCGCGACGCGCCGGGTCATCGCCACGATCAGGCCCAGCACCACGGCGATGAGCGTGCCGAGCACGGTCGCCACCAGGGTGTACTTGAAGAAGCCCTCCAGCAGCATGGGCAGGACGGCGGCGGCGTGGTCCCAGGACCACCAGGACTCGTTCATACCATTGCCCCCCTCGCCACGTTCTTGCCACCCGGGGGCCGCAGCAGCGTCCCCAGGGAGTCCGACAGGGCCGGACCGCGGCCGATCTTGTGCTTGGCCCGCACCTCGAGCGCGTTCATGATGATCACGATCACCCAGGCGACGAGGTAGTACGCGACCAGGGCGAACAGGAACGCGAACCACGTGCCCGTCTGGTCACGAACCTGCTCCACCCGGAAGTAGAGGTCGTACAGCAGCACAGTGCTGACGATCGCGCTGCCCTTGAGCAGCTGGATCCACAGGTTCGACAGCGAGGGGATCATCAGGGCCCAGGCCTGCGGGATGATCACGCGGAACATGCCGCGCACCGGGGAGAGGCTCAGCGCGCTGAGAGCCTCGTACTGGCCCTTGGGGACCGAGCCGATCGAGCCGCGCACCACCTCGGCGCCGTAGGCCCCGTAGTTCAGCCCCAGGGCCAGCACGCCGATCGCGAGCGGCGCGAGCTGCCAGCCGAACGGGTACGGCAGCTGCGGCAGCACGAAGGCCAGCCAGAACAGCTGGACCACGAGCGAGGTGCCCCGGAAGAACTCCACGAAGATGCGCGCGATGATGCGCACGGCGCCGAGCTTCACCGTCTGGGCGATGCCGAAGACGAAGGAGATCACCAGGGCCAGCAGTCCGCCGAACGCGGCGGCCAGCACGGTTACCTGGACGCCTTCGAGGATCTGCGGCATCCGCGCGCCGAGGATCTCGATATTGGGACCGAGCTGCTCGAAGAAACCGATCACACCGTCCATCGGGGGCTCACCACCTCGGCTCGCGCCGCTCCGGCGCGTCCCGGAAGGGGACGCGCCGGAGCGGGACGGACAAGAAGGTCAGAGGTCACTGCAGGGACGACAGATCGCCGGAGCACAGGATCTCAGCGGTCATGTCCTCGGGGGGGAGCTCCTCCTCGGAGAAGCCGAACTCGCCGACGATCGAGAGGTACCGCTCCGGGTCCGAGATGATCTCGGCGAGCTTCTCGTTGTAGGCGTCGAGCACGGAGGTGTCCTCCTTGCGGAAGACGGTGCCGCCGGCGCCGACCTGCTTCACCCCGTCGATCTCCGCGACGAAGCTCGGAGTCACCTCGAGGTCGGTGTTGGAGTTGTCCGCCAGCCAGTTCAGCGAGATCGCGGTGAGCGCGAAGGCATCGGCGTTGCCGCTGGTGACCGCATCGACCCCGTCCTGCGGGCCGCCGACCTCGATGCTCTCGAGACCGAGGTCCTTCGCGTAGGTGCTCTCGATCGCGCCGCTCATGGTGGCGACCTTGAGGCCCGAGTCGACGAAGGAGTCCATGTTCTCGAGCTTCTCGGGGTTGCCCTTGGGCACCATGAGAGCCGTCGTGTACTGGAACTCCGGCTCGCTGAAGGCGGCCTCGGCGCAGCGCTCGGGCAGGATCGACATGCCGGCGCTGACCGCGTCGAACTGTCCGGCGTTCAGCCCGGGGATCAGCGAGTTCCAGTCGGTGACCTTGCCTTCGACCGTGTCGATCCCGAGCTCGCCGAAGATCTCGCGGTGCATGGCGACGGTGGCTCCGGTCAGGTCGCCGTTGTCATCGAAGCTGTAGGGCGCCTCACCGGCGAAGCCGACGGTGATCTTCCCGGCCTCCTGGAGCTTGGACAGGAGATCGCCCCCGCCGCCGTCGCTGGAATCGCCGCCACCTCCGCCGGTGCTCGTCTGGCTGCAGGCGGCCAGGCTGCCGCCCAGGGCCGCGGCGGACAGCACGAGGCCGGTCCCTCGGAAGAATGTACGGCGGTTGTGCATGGGGTGTTCCCTCTCGCTGAGCGATCGACGGGCCGACGGTCGTTGCACTGTCGGACAATCTGATCTCTGGATATCGGATTCCGAACCACGGTATCGGTGTTGGCGGTGTGGGCCGCGCCCGGTCCACGTTTCGTGATGGGGTCGTGACCCGCTCGGAGCCGTTCTCGTCGCCGTCCGGAGCTCATCTCGTCGACTCCCGGAGTCAGGTTCGGCCGAGCCCTTGAGCGGGCCCATGGGTGAGCCGATGAGCGGGCCCACGAGTGAGCCGAGCGACTGCACCGGCCCTCGCGTGCTGACGGGAGGTCTCCCGCGTTCTACGATGACGCGACGCGGAGTGGACCGCGCAGGAGCAAGGAGAACGGCGATGACCTCTCGTCCGGAACGAGTGCAGCTGCCCATGATGCAGCCGCTGCGTCGGCCCTCGATCATCGATCAGGCCGAGCTCGAGCTGCGTAACGCCATCTACTACGGCGACCTCCGCCCCAGCGACGGGATCCCCGAGGTGCAGGTGTCCCGACAGATGGGGATCTCGCGCTCTTCCCTGCGCGAGGCCTGCCAGCGCCTGGTGCGCGACGGCCTGCTCACCCAGATCCCCGGTCGTGGCCTGTACGTCACCCGTATGGATGCCGGGACGATGTCGGACTTCATCGACTACCGCCTCGGGATCGAGATGCAGTCCGCCACGATCGTGGCGGACACGATCAGCACCCTGCACCGCCGTGGTGAGACGGCGAAGATCGACGCTCTGCTGGCCCCGTTGCGTGCCTCGCTCGAGCGCAGCCGCGCCGCTCTCGCAGCTGAGCAGCTCATCGAAGCCGGCAACGCCGACCTCGACCTGCACCAGCAGCTCGCGGAGATCACCACGAACCGCTTCCTCAGCACCGCGATGAACACCATCGTGATCCTCACGAGGATGGGCAGCTTCTCCGACCCGCTCGGCTTCGGCGTGCGTGCCGACATCACCACCACCCATGAAGCCCTGATCGCGGCGCTCGCGGAGGGCGACGGCTCCCGGGCGCGCGCTCTGCTGCGGGAGTCGCTGCAGGAGCTCGCGGGTCGCCTGCGCGCCGGAGTCGAGTCCGACGTGGTGCGCGATCCCGATCTGCTGGAGACCTCCGGCCCCGAGTGGACGACGATCGGCGAGGACACCGGCGAGAGCGTCTGAGCGTCGGCCCGTCGACCGATCACCGCATCACCGCATCGGCTCGTCGGCCCGAACACCCGGGCATGGACAAGGCCCCTGGTCTGCGATGTTCTCGCAGGCCAGGGGCCTTGTCGTCGGCGGAGACGAGAGGATTTGAACCTCCGAGGCGATTTTTGTCGCCTACTCCCTTAGCAGGGGAGCGCATTCGGCCGCTCTGCCACGTCTCCTGATGCCCTGAACGAGCAGGGCATGCCGGAACAGCATACGGGAGCGCGCGGGGTGCGCCAAAGCGGGAGTGCACAGATCACGTCACATGTGCGGACTGCCACCGTCTGGCGGACGATCTCGCACGGTCCCGCACGGTCCCGCATCAGGATCTCTCCCCCGGCGGCGTGCTCGGAAGCTCCGGTCAGAGCCCGAGCTTCTCCTGCAGCAGAGCGATGTGCTTCGGGGTGCCCACGCGGTACTTCACGAAGGTCAGCACGCCCTCGGCGTCGATCGCGAAGGTGGAGCGGATCGTGCCCTGGACCTTCTTGCCGTACATGTTCTTCTCGCCCCAGGCGCCGTAGGTCTCCATCACCTGGTGCGTTTCGTCGCCGGCGAGGGTGTAGGGCAGCTCCTGCTCCGCCACGAAACGATCGAGCTCCGCCACCGGGTCCGGCGAGATCCCCACGATCCGGTATCCCGCATCGAGGAACATCTGGTGGTTGTCGCGCAGATCGCAGGCCTGCTTGGTGCACAACGAGGTGTTCGCGGCCGGGTAGAACCACAGCAGCGCCGGGGCGCCGCGCAGCTCGGACAGGCTGATCCGGCCTCCGCCGGCGGTGGGCAGATCGAGATCAGGGGCGATGTCGCCGACGGCGAGCTTCACGGGTGCGGCAGGCATGTCTCTCCTGGAGGTGGTGCGGGGTGGAGGTGGTGCGGGGCGGTGGTGATCCGGGATGGAGGTGATGCAGGTCAGGCGGTGGTGGGGACGGCGACGGACCTGTCCGCAGGCGGTGGCCGACGCCGTCCTCCCAGGCTAGCGGGAGGTGGTGACCCGTCGGCCTCGGCGCCTGCGCCGCAGATAGGTCTCGCGGAAACGTCGTTCGGCGTGGCGATCACCGAGCAGCAGCAGCTTGCCCGGCGCCGAGGGGATCGATTCGGTGTCATAGCTGAGCGTGCCGTCGTCCCCCGCCACGGCGACGATGTGGCAGCCGGTGCGGCGATGCACCTCGGTGTCCCGCACGGAGCGCCGCACCAGGGAGTTGGGCCGCGGCACCAGGAACAGCTCATTGCCCTCGGCCACCAGCACGCGATGGCTGAGGCCGGCGTGGTTCCACAGATCGGTGGCGCCGATGGTCGCGTACGAGAGGACCCCGTCGGCCCCGGCGCGGTACAGCGTGGCGACATTGCGCTCGTAGGTCGCGCGCGAGACCACCTGGAGCTCGGGGCGCAGGCGCCGGCAGAACAGGGTGAGGTACACGTTCAGATCGTCGTCGCGCGGCGTGACCAGCACGGCGGACGCGTTCTCGAGCCCGGCCCGGCGCAGGATCCGCTGGTCCGCCGCGTCACCGGCGACCACCGTGTAGCTGGCGGTCCCCTCGAGCGCGGAGTACGAGTTCTCGACCCGGTCCGACAGCAGCTCGACGATCGTGTTGGGCACGCCCTGGGCGGTGAGCTCGCGGGAGGCGGAACGCCCCACGCGGCCGCCACCGAGGATGATCACCGGATCCTCGGACTGCTCCAGGACCTGGAACTGCTCGTCGTAGGCGGCGAGCTCGGCGGCCTCCCCCGCGAGGATCAGCACGGTCTGCTCGGTGATCGGCAGCTCGGGCTTCAGCGGGCGCAGACGCCCCTTGCGCATGATGGCCAGGATCCGCACGCAGGAGCGCAGACCCATGGTGGCCTCACCCAACGACTTCCCCACGAGCGAGGTGCCGCGCACGGCGGCCTCCGCGATGAGCGTGTCCCCGAAGCTGCCGATGCGGTGGACCCTGCCCGTGGTGCCCAGCACGCGACCGGCCATCTCCCGGCCCAGCACCGCGCCCAGCTCCAGCACGTGGTCCGACCCGGCGAGGGAGAGCACGTCCACCGAGACCGGCTTGCTCGCGGTGACCGCGACCGGGACATCCCCGCAGACCTGACGGACTGTGAAGGCGACGTTCGTGTTCGCCGTGTCGGAGAGCATCGAGGCGACCATGCGCGCCCGATCCGCGCCCGCGCTGCGATAGGTCTGCGCGGAGTCCAGGGGGCCGACGACGACCTGGCGTCCCTGGTCATGCAGCAGCCCTGCTTCGACCGGGTCCTCCACGACGAGCACCGCGGGGACCTGGCAGCGCTCCGCCCGCGCGGCGAACGCCTGGGTGACCGCGTCCGAGCCGACCAGCAGGACATGGTCACGCATCTGGGCCGGCACCTTGCGGGGCGTCCGGGCCGTGCGCCTGCGGTCCAGCCAGGGGGTGACGACGTACTGGATGACGAAGAACGGGAGCAGCACCAGCATGTAGACCACGCCGCTGAGGAGCACGAGCAGGGAGAACAGCCGGCCTGCGCCCGAGGTGAAGGTGATGTCGCCGTACCCGAGGGTCGACATCGTGGTGATCGTCCAGTAGATCGCCCCGATCCAGGAATGATCCTGGGCGTCCACGCCCATCAGGGTCTTGAACACCGCGGCATAGACGATCACCATGACGGCACCGATCGCCACGATCAGGATCCCGGCACGCGACTTCCGTCGCGCCATCGGCACCCGATCAGCGCGTCGGGGCATGCGTCCCGGCAGCTCCATGGGTGATCCTCTCGACGTCGGTCCGGGGTGCCCGGACGCAGATCTTTCCAGGCACCTCGCGGAAGCGTAGGCCTGTTGCCCGGCACATGCCTAACGATCGACCACCAGGTGCGGCCCAGGGCACCATCGCCGGCAGATCGGACTGCAGATTCGACGGCGGATCACAGCGGTGAGGACCATCTCGTCGGCCGACTCTCCGCGCACGGCCCTGCAGGTTCTGCAGGTTCTGCAGGTTCAGCAGGCAGTGGGGTCCGACGCCCAGGCGTGCTCGACGAGTTCGCGCAGGACGTCACGGTCCACGTCCTCGAGCTTCCTGATCCACACGCAGGCGGCGCCGCGGCGGTGCTTTCCGAGCCGGTCGAGCAGCTCCTCGGAGCGCGGGGCGCTCGAGAGCCCGTAGAGGGCGATGTCCGCCGTGCGCGGGCTGAAGCCGAGATGGAAGGTGTCCCCCTCCCGGCCGGAGGCGTACACGTAGTGGCTCTCCCCGTACCCGATCATGCTCGGGCCCCACATGACTGCCCGCTCCCCAGTCGCCTCCCCGAACAGCTCCAGGAGCTGCTGACCCTCATGGCTGCGCCGGGCACTCAGGCCCGCGACGTACTCGGCCGGGTCGACCGTCGTCGCATGGGTCGTGATGTCCTTCGCACTCCGCCCGGTGCTGCCGCGGGTCACCGTCGTCCCGCCGCTTCGCGGAGCGGGCGGGTCCGTCAGGGACTCGCCGTGCTCTTCGAGGATCTGCTGGAGGCGGCGCCCGGCTGCGGGGCCGACGCCGTGCAGCTGCGCGAGCTGCGTCCAGTCCGCGCCGACGAGATCGCCGACGGTGGCCAGGCCCTGCTCGGCCAGGGCGCGGGCGGCCGGGCCGCCGACACCGGGAACCGCATCGATCGATGTGCTCAGGTCGCTCATGGCCGCAGGCTACTCGCGAGCGGTGACCTTCGCGGTCGATCCGCGGGGGACGAACTGGGAGGGCAGGCCGATCCGGGCATGTCTCGGGCTCCGGCCCTGAGCATCCTCGTCACCGCTGCTGCCCAGGCACTCGAGATGGCTCTCTCCGTTCCGTCGTCGGCCGCCGTCGTGGAGCAGGTCGATCGCGGTGACGCCCATGTCGTAGCGCGGCACCCGCACCGTGCTGAGCCCCGGCGTCACGAGAGAGGAGAACTCGATGTCGTCCCAGCCCACCACGCTGATCTCCTCCGGCACGTCGACACCGAAGCTGCGCAGCCGCTCCATGAGGGCGAGCGCCATGAAGTCGTTGTAGACGAGCACCGCGGTGACGTCGGTGAGCAGCACCGCCTCAGCGCCGCTGCGGCCGCCGTCGACGGTGGGCGGGAAGGAGCCGATGTCCGTCCACTCCATGCCGGCCTCGGTGCAGATCCGCTCGATCACGGTGCGGCGCACGGCATCGGATCGGCTCACACTGGGCCCGCCGACGTAGCCGACGCGGCGGTGCCCCATGCGGTGCAGATGGCGCACGGCCGAGGGGATCCCGGGAACCGGATCGGCGAAGACGCCGGGCAGCACCGGGGACACCCGGTTGACGAGGCTGAGCGGGGTGATGTCCGCGGCCTCGCGCAGGGAGTCCTCGGTCATCCGGCTCGAGCACAGCACGATGCCGTCGACCTGGGCGGCGAGCGTGCGCACGAGCGGCAGTTCGCCCTCCGGGGCCTCCCCCGCATCCGTGATCAGCAGCTGGGAGCCGAGCTGGTGGGCACGAGCCTGCGCCCCCTTGAGCACTGCCGGGAAGAAGGGGTTCTCGAGGTCCGGCACGATCACGCCGTAGACCCCCGAGCGGCCGGTGATGAGCGCGCGGGCGCTGCGATTGGGGCTGTAGCCGAGATCGGCGGCTGCGGCGAGGACCTTCTCCCGCGAGGTCGCCCCCACGAGCTCCGGCCGCTGGAAGGCGCGAGAGGCGGTCGCGACGGAGACGCCCGCGAGCGCCGCGACGTCCTTGAGGGTCGTGGCCATGCGCCGCCTCCGTGTCGTGTTCCGTGTCGTGTCCGCCTGGTGTGCCGCGCCCGGCTGGTGCGCGCGCCTGGTGCGCCCGGTGCCGCACCCGGCCGGTGCGCCGTGCGACGGCGGATCATCGACTGCAACTTTTGCAGTGGAAGAGAATCCTACGTCATGAACTGCCCTTCCCTGCTGGCCCCTGGTGTGCAATCGTTTACGATGGTTCTCCGTGATCAGGTGAGCAACCCGGCGCCGGAACCCTGATGGGTCGGCGCGTGCATCGCTGGACACCACGGCTGAGCACCACGCCCACCCCGGACAGGAGCGCCATGAGAGCACTGCAGGTGACGACCCCCGGCACCGCGGTGGTCGCCGAGATCGACGATCCCGTCCCCGCGCCCGGCGAGGCGCTGCTGCGCGTGCGCTACGCCGGGATCTGCGGCTCGGACATCCAGACCTTCCGCGGCACCCAGCCCTTCACCACCTACCCCCGCGTCCCGGGCCACGAGTTCTCGGCCGAGATCATCGAGATCCACGCGGCGGGCGGGGACAGCGCCGGATTTCAGATGGGCGATGTGGTCACCGGCGTCCCGTACTTCCAGGACGGCACCTGCTATTCCTGCCGCCGCGGGCTGATCAACGCCTGCGAGCACAACGAGACCATGGGCGTGCACCGCGACGGCGCCTTCCAGGAGCTGCTCGTGATGCCCCTGGACCGTCTGCATCGGGCCGACGGGGTGGACCCCCGCGATCTCGCCCTCGTCGAGCCCTTCTCCATCGGCTACCACGCGGTGCTGCGGGCGGACGTCGGCCCGTCGGACCGTGTGCTCGTGCTCGGGGCCGGGGCGATCGGCCTGCTCACGATGCTCTCCGCCCTCACCCGCGGCGCGCAGGTGTGGATCGCGGACGTGGTCCCCTCGCGCCTGGAGCTCGCGGAGCAGCTCGGCGCCGCCGGCACCATCGACCTCCGCAGGACGGCGCTGACAGATGTCGTCGACTTGGCGACCGACGGCGACGGCTTCGACGTGGTCTGCGAGGCGACCGGACTGCCGGTCTCCTTCCTGGGTGCGATCGAGGCCGCGGCCATCGGCGCCCGCCTGGTGCTGATCGGCAACGGCACCGCCGAGGTCACTTTCAACCAGTCCCTGCTGATCAAGAAGGAGCTGACCGTGCTCGGCTCGCGCAACAGCCGCGGCGTCTTCCCCACCCTCATCGAGCTGCTGCGGTCCGGCGCGGTGGACGTCTCGCCGATCCGCACCCTCATCGTCCCGTTCGCCGAGGCGCGCGGCGCTCTCGAGGCCGCCGCAGCCGGCTCCACGCACGAGGTCAAGGTGCTCCTCGACGTCGCGGCGAACCCGTGATCCTGCCCATGACCCGGCCCGCGATCTCGCCCGTTCCCCGGCCCGTGACCCCGCGCGGCTCCCCTGCTGACCCGAGATCTCTCGACCACCACGACTGCGCCCCCACCCACCTCTCTGATCGGAGAACCCCATGACTCTGCGCACCGACTCCCTCTCGGCGAGCATCCGCTACGACGGCTCCGTCCGCTCACTCCAGCTGGAGGCCTCCACCGCCGAGGCCCTGACCGCCTTCGAGGGCGAGGCCTCTGCGGCCGGCGACGGCCACGTGCTGACCGGTTCCCTGACCACGGCGAACGCGAAGGCCCTGCAGGCCGCCTTCCCGGCCCTGCGTCCCCAGCTGATCGGCGGCCACCGCACCTCCGTCGGCACCGGCGACCGCACCGGCCTCGCGACCCCCGGCCAGGCCCGTGCCTTCGGCGCGCAGGGCGGGAACGTCATGCCGGTCCTCGCGCAGCAGTCGATCCGCGAGATGGACCGCCTGGGCCGCAGCGCCCAGTCCGTCATGGACGACGCGGTCTTCGGGCTCGTCGAGGCCGGCTGGGACAGCGGCTTCGGCGCCGACTGCGACCACATCAAGACCACCGAGGGCATCGACCGCGGCCTCGAGGCCGGCTTCGTCATGTTCACCCTGGATCCGGGCGATCTGGTCGCCGACGTCACCGGCGGGGTCAACGAGGCCGACGCCGCGGCGCTGCCCTGGGACCAGCTCCAGGACACCCTCGAGGACACGAAGAAGCGCTACGTGGGGATGACGCTGGACGTCGGCCACTCGCAGATCGAGGTCACCGAGCAGGACGTGCTCACCGCCGTCGTGAAGTACGGCCGCGCGGTCGTGGAGTCGATGCGGCTGTACCGCCACGTCACGGAGAACGCGCAGCAGGAGGTCGAGGTCGAGTTCGCCGTCGACGAGACGACGTGGCTGACCACCTTCTTCGAGCACTTCTACATGGCCACCGAGCTCACGCGCCTGGGCGCCTCCTGGTTCAGCTTCGCCCCGCGCTACGTGGACGGCTTCGAGAAGGGTCTGGACTTCCTCGGCGATACGGAGGAGCTGCGCCTGAACCTCGAGGCGCACCACGCGATCTCGCAGCAGTTCGGCGGCTACAAGATCTCCCTGCACTCCGGGTCGGACAAGTTCTCGATCTACCCGCTGTGCGTCGAGGCCACCCAGGGCCTGGTGCACCTGAAGACCTCGGGCACCAGCTACCTGTGCGGCGTCGAGGTCGTGGCCGCCCACGATCCGGAGCTGTTCGCCGCGATCTGGGACATCTCCCGCGCCTCCTACGTGAAGGCCCGCGCGAGCTACCAGGTCTCCGCCCACGAGGACCGCACCCCGACCTCGCTGACCGGCGTGGACCTGCCCGAGCTGATCAGGTCGGCCGACGCCCGCCAGATCCTGCACGTGGGCTACGGCGACTCGCTCAACGGGACCGACGCCTCGGGCGCCTCGATCCACGACCGCTTCCTCGCCGTGGTCGCCGAGAACCAGGCACAGCACACCGACGTCCTCGCCGCCCACATCGGCCAGCACCTCGCACCCTTCGCGGCGGCCCCGACGGGACGCTGACCGGGCGCTGATCCAGCTTCGGGGCACGACTCCCCCATCGCCTGCCCGTCGGCCGGTCCGCAGTCCAGCGCGGGCGAACCGGCGGGCAGGCCCGTGCACGGCTGCGTCCGCCGATCTGTGCGGGGGCCGACGGGCTCTGCCTCCGCGCGCTGACGGGCAGGGCGATGCCGGAATGTCGGGCGCGCCACTGCCCGGCTCGTGACCTGCACTGCGGATGCCAGGATGTCCCTGACGAGCGACGAAAGGGGACAGCAGTGCTGGATGTGCTGGGCGCGCTGACCGTCGTCGCCCTCTGGTGGTTCGCCCACCTGCTGCTGGTCCGGCACGACCGCCGTCGGGTGCGCAGCGGGTTCGCCCTGCTGATGGCAGTCCACGCGAGCAGCACCTTGCTCGCCGTGCTGGTCTTCCGGGGGCATCCGCTGGGCGAGCTGCTCCTCCTCGTCGCCGGCGCCCTCGGCCTGATCGGTGCGCTCGCCCTGGGTCTCACCGTCGTCGTGGGTTCGGTCGCGGTGTCCCGCTGGGAGAGCGGCCTTCTCGGACGCCTCTCCTCCGCTCTCGGGGGGATCGCGCTGCTGGTCGCGCCCGGTGCCGCTGTGATGCTGGTGGCGACGGGGACGCCGCCGGGCCTCGGCATCGCGATCGCCGCCTGCGTCGTCGCCGGCCACATGGGCGTCGCCTACCTGGTGTTCCTCGGGGCGACCGTCCCGTACCAGCTGTTCCCGCCGCACCGCGAGAGCACGGGGATCATCATCCTCGGCTCCGTCCTGTACGACGGCCGCGTCCCGCCCCTGCTGCGGCGCCGGCTGGACCGGGCGGTCACCGAACGGGAGCGGCTCCTCAGCCTCGGGGTCGATCCGCTGCTGGTGCCCTCCGGCGGCAAGGGCGATGGGTTCACGCCGGCCGAGAGCGAGGCGATGGCCGCCTACCTGATCGAGGTCGCCGGGGTGCCGGCGGACCGGGTGCACGCGGAGACCGAGGCACGGACCACCGAGGAGAACCTGATCCTCTCCCACCGGATCCTCGACGAGGCCGGGCTCCAGGGCCCCTACATCGTCTCCACGAGCAGGTACCACGCCTTCCGTGCCGCGCTGCTGGCCCGTGGGCTCGGGCTCGACGACGAGGTGATCGGCGCTCGGACCGCCCTGTCCTACCTGCCCACTGCGACGCTGCGGGAGTTCGTCATCACGATGGCCTACCGCGTGCGCTGGGTGCTCGCGGCACTCCCCGTGACCGTTGCGCTCACGATCCTGCTGGTCCGCCTGCTCGCCCCTGCGTAAGGGCGGGCGCCCGGACCACGCAGCGAGCGCGTGGGCTCAGCAGCGGACGCGTGGGCTCAGCGGCGCTCGTCGAGCGCGCGCACACCCTTCCAGGCGGCAGGGATCAGCACGGCAGCGATCGCGGCCTTGACCAGGCCACCGGCGAGGAAGGGCCACACGCCGGCGGCGAGGATCCCCCCGATGCCCATCTCGGCGCCCATCACGGCGTTGAGGATCATGGCGAGGTAGGGCACGCCGACCAGGAAGGGCACCACGCTCGCGGCGACGAAGCCGACCATGGCCAGGACGGGCTTGCGATCCCAGGCGCGCTCGGCGAACCAGCCGGCCACGAAGGCTGCGGGGATGAAGCCGAGGATGAAGCCGAAGCTCGGGGACAGGGCCGCGGCGGGCCCGCCGGTGAACTCGGCGAAGATCGGGGCGCCGGCGAGGCCGACGAGCAGGTAGGTGAGCATCGCCATCGCGCCGCGGCGGGAGCCGAGTGCGGCGCCGACCAGGATCACGCCGAGGGTCTGGCCGGTGATCGGCACGAGCGGCAGCGGGATCGTGATCTGGGCGAGCAGCGCGACCACGGCGGTCCCGGCGAGGACCAGTCCGGCATCCTGCAGGCGGGAACGGTGCGGGGCCAGGGCATCGGCCAGGACGGGACGGCGGGCCGGAACGGCGATCGCGGACATGGAGCTCCTCGGAGGGTCGGGCGGGGAAGGGATCAGCGTAGGCCAGACTACGCATCCTCGGTCCGTCGGCGTCACACGGTGAGCACCCCACGCGCTCAGCCCCCGCCGAGCCCCTGCGGGACGAGCGCCGTCCCGGCCCACCACGTGCAGGCGGCGAGCACGACGACATAGCCGAGGTTCCAGGTCCATGCGGGCAGCGGTGTGAGCTGTGCGAGCTGGCCCGGGTCGTCGGACCTCCCGCCCCCGCGCATGACGGCCCCGAGGTGCCGCCAGGCGCCGAGCAGGAGGAACACCCCGGCCGCGAGGGTGAGCAGGGCACTGACACCGGGACTCCCCCACCACCACACGGCGCCGATCCCGACGATGCTCGCGAGCACCACCAGCAGGGTGTGCGCGGAGCGGGTGAACACCAGCGAGAGCAGGAGGATCACGAGCGCTGCGAACAGCGCCGTGCGGGACCAGCCCTGCAGCGCTATCTGGATCAGCACGGCTCCCAGGACGGCAGGGGCGGGATAGCCGGCCCAGGTCGAGATGATGCGTCCGGCGCCGCGCCGAGGGCCGACGGTCACCGCGTGGCCTGACATGTCGGCGCTGACCACGAAGCCGGTGAAACGCCGGCCGCAGAGCATGCCGATGATCGCGTGGCCGAGCTCATGCACGATCGTCACGGCGGGCCGCGCAAGGCGCCACAGCGGTGCGAGGGCGACGACCACGAGCGCCACGGCGAGGGCCAGCAGCACCCACCATCCCGCCTCGGGGACGGGCGCGGGCACGATGCGCTCCCACACCGCGCGGCCGACAGTCTGCAGATCCATCCCCCCATCGTCGCAGTGCTCCCCCGGGAACCACGGAGGCAGAGCCAGGCCCACGCACGACCCACACACGCCCCACGCATCCGCGGCCGTCCCATCCGTCCGCGACCGCCTGTCCACCCGCTCCTGCGGGAACGGCGACCGGCCGCATGCCAGACTGTCGGCACTTGTCGACGCGGATACGAAGAACCAGGTGGAAACTGCCGATGGCGGACGTCAACCCCTCCCTTGCCCGGTGGATCGCCGCCCCGGGCACGGATCCGCAGAACCCCCTGCTCCGCACGACGTTCGAGCTCAGCGCCCCGCCGACGTCCGCCCGGCTGCTCGTGACCGGCCTGGGCGCCTTCCGAGCCTTCGTCAACGGCTCCCCCTACCGGCCCTCGCGGCTGGACCCGGGCCTGACCGACCCGCGACATCGGGTGCAGGTGTGCGAGGCGGACGTCTCCGAGCTGCTCACGCGGGGCACGAACGTGCTGGGCATCTCGCTGGGGCGCGGGTTCCACGACATGTCCACCCCGAACGTATGGCGGTGGGAGCAGGCGCCCTGGCGCGGTCCGGTGCGCGCCTGGGCGCACCTCCGCGTCGAGCTGGCCGACGGCACCTCCCGGGCGATCGCCACCGGCGAGGGGTGGCGCACGGCGCCCGGGCCGATCTCCGCGGATTCGATGTACGAGGGTGAGGTCTTCGAGGGTGGCCAGAACCCCGACGCCTGGCTGCAGGCCGGCTTCGACGACTCTGACTGGGAGGGTGTGCTCGTGGACCGCCCGGGATCGGGATCCCGCCGCGCGGCACCGATCGCCGCCCCACGGATGCAGCTGCAGGTCCAGGAGCCCGTCATCGTCCAGGAGGAGATCGTCCCGGTGGAGGTCGCCGGACCGGGCCCCACGAACTCCGGGGATGCGCGCGTGGTGCTCGACATGGGTCGCGTGATCGCCGGCTGGTGCCGGTACACGCTCCGCGGGCAGGAGCCGCTGGAGTTCTCCGCCGTCCACGGCGAGAAGCTCCGGGCCGACGGCAGCGTCGACGCGGACAACGAGCACATCCACGCCGACCGCTTCCAGGAGGATCTGGTGCGGCTCGGACGGGACTCCCCCACCTTCGAACCGCAGTTCAGCTATAAGGGCTTCCGGTATGTGGAGCTCCAGGCCCGGCTGGGAACCCTCGAGGACCTCGAGGTCACGGGACTTCTCGCCCATGCAGATCTCTCCGTCGCCAGTGCCCTGTCCAGCTCGGACGAGTACCTCGTGCGCTTCGATGCCGCGATGAGGGCGTCGCTCGCGAACAACATGCACCATGTCCCCACCGACACCCCGATGCACGAGAAGAACGGGTGGACCGGGGATGCCCTGACGGGGTTGAGCGCGATGGTGGCGAGCTTCGACATGCGCCGGATGCTGCGGAAGTGGGCGCTCGATCAGGCCGACGGCCAGCGCCCGGACGGCTCCCTCTCCGTGATCGCCCCGAATCCCGGTTGGGGATATGAGGAGCTCTCCCCCGCCCCGGAGTGGACCTCGCTGCTTCCCGAGCTGCTCGACGAACTCGCCACCGAATACGGCGAGGTGGACATCGTGCACGAACTGGGCCCCGCCGCCGCGGCCTACCTGTCCTACGAGCTCGGCCGCCGCGACGAGGACGGCCTCGTCTCGGGAGTCCTCGGCGACTACCTGACACCCGGCAGCCCCGGCCCTGCCCCGGAGGACAAGCGCCTCACGGCGACGCTGTTCCTCGCACACGGCCTGCGCGCCCTCGCCCATGCGGTCGAGCTCGCGAGCATCGAGGGCAGCCCGACGGACGGCAACCCCTGGACCTCCCGCGGCGACCAGATCACGGGAGTTCCCACCCCGGCGCAGCTGCTCGACGACGCCACCACCCTCGAGGCCGCCGTGAACACCGTCTTCCTCGACCCTCGGCGCGGGGTGTACCGCGACCCGGGCTCCACTGAGTACCGCCAGACCAGCAACCTGGTGCCCCTGGCCTTCGGGGTCGTTCCCCCGAGCCGGGTCGCCACGGTGGTCTCACACCTGGTCGCGGACCTCGAGGAGCGCGACGCCCACCACGACTGCGGGCACATCGGGGTGCGCTTCCTGCTGCCCGTGCTCTCGGCCCACGGGCACGGTGAGCTCGCACTCCGCGTGCTGTCGAACCCGACGGCGCCGGGGTGGAAGGGGTGGCTGGACGCCGGGAACTCCACGTTCATGGAGATGTGGCACGAGCCCCGCTCCTGCTCCCACTACTTCATGGGGACCCCCGCGACGTGGATCCACGAGAACGTCGCCGGGCTGCGCCGTGGCCCGGACGGGTGGCGGGAGTTCGACGTCGTCCCGGACCCGGACGTCCCCGTCGGCCGGATCGAGCTGTCGCGCCGCACGATCCACGGCGAGATCGTGGTCGACGTGGACCGCGACGCCCGGATCGTGACGCTCGAGGTGCCCGAGGGCACCCGCGCCCGCGTGATGCTTCCCGGCCTCGAGCAGCATCTGGAGCCGGGGCTCCACTCCGTGTCCTGGTGACACCCGGGACATAGAACGGCGCCCGCCGGTTCCGGCGTGATGCCGGACCCGACGGGCGTCGTGGTCTTGACCGGGATCCGCGAGGCGGACCCACCGGTCTTCAGGGCCGATCAGTGATCGACCGGGGCGCTCAGATGGCGCGGATGTTCACTGCCTGCATGCCCTTGGGGCCCTGCTCGGTCTCGAACTCCACGCGCTGGTTCTCCTCGAGATCGCGACGGCCGGTGCCGGCGATCGCGCTGAAGTGCGCGAACACATCGGCGGAGCCGTCCTCGGGGGCGATGAAGCCGTAGCCCTTGTCGGAGTTGAACCAGGTGACGATGCCAGTAGCCATGGCGATATTCCTTCGTTGTCGTGAACCACGTTCGTGGCCCGGGTATCCGTGGCGACGGCGCCGCCGCGGATGTGGTGCACCCCAGGCGTTGCGCCGACCGATGCGGTCGGTGCTGCCAGGACGGGGTGCGTGTGCGGCCTCGAGGGCCGCCTGAGCCGCGGCCAGCGACATGAAGTCGCCGATGCGGCCGAACTGGGGCCCGAAGGCCGTGTGGACCGGCGCGTCAGCGGCAGGGCTGACGACGTGGCCGGCGAACTCTCCGGCGAGCGTGGCGACGTGGACGTCGTCATCGGCTCGGAGCCAGGAGAGGGTGGGGTGCGCTGCAACGACCAGGGAGGCGGCCATCGGCGCGGACGAGAGGGGTGACGTCGAGACGTCGTCGTACGTACTGAGAAGTGCGGAGGAGGTGATGAATACTCAATTTCGTAGGTGTTCTGCGCGACCGTCGTCGGTCGCCTCCGAAAGAGGCATCCAGCGCCGTGCGGCCATCCGCTCTCAGCACCCGGATCCACGACCCGGAGGAGGTGGTGCGTGCTGTCCCGCCGAGGCGAGATCGTTCGAACGACTCCGAGGAGACTACGGCATCCGCGGGACCGCGTGTGACCACATGTGATCCACCGGACGCGGCAACCGTGGATCCGCGTGGCAGCCGGGCCATCGATATCGGTGATGACCTGCACGATGATCCTGTGGGGAGCGTGGCGACGGACGCGGTGCAGCGCCATCGGACCGGACGACCACGTGGTCAGCAGCCGACGCCGACCCCCTCCGGGAGCAGGCAGCGGGCTCACTCCTCCCATCGGACCTCCGCCGCCTCCTTGTCGGGTCGCCACCCGCGCCAGACGGGGTGGCGCAGCCGGCCGTCCTCGGTGCGCTCGGTGTGCTGGACCTCGCCGACGAGGTCCGCGCGCACCCAGTCCGCGTCCCGACGGTCCGCCGCGGGCACGTCGTCCACCGGCGGGGTCTTCCGGGTGCGGGATCCGAGCGTGCTCGCGATCTGCTCGAGGTCGCGGTCGCTGAATCCGGTGCCGACGCGACCGGCATAGCTCAAGCGTCCCTGGGCGTCGGGCACGGCGACGAGCAGGGATCCGATGCTCCCGGAGCGCCCGCCCTTGCCGTGCCTCCAGCCGATGACGACCACCTCCTGATGGCGGGCGTTCTTGAGCTTGATCCAGGTGCGGCCGCGCTTGCCGGGCCGGTAGATGCCGGTTTCCGTCTTCGCCATGACCCCTTCGAGCTGGAGCTCCTGCGAGAGCTCGATCGCATGGTCGACGTCGCCGTGATCGGCGTGCGGCAGATGGACGTGCTCGGCTGCCTCCACCGCGGCGAACAGGGCGTCGCGTCGTGCCCGGTACGGGGTGCGCAACAGGGAGTCGCCGCCGCGCACCAGAAGATCGAAGAGCATCACGTGCACCTCGACCTCCTCCCGCGCCCGCTGGACGTCGCGCTCGCGGGTGAGGCCCAGGCGTTGCTGGAGCCGGGAGAAGGAGGGACGGTCGTGGGCGTCGAGCGCGACGATCTCCCCGTCCAGGACGCTCTCGCCCGCCGCGAGGATCTCCGGATCGAGAGCGTCCTGGAGCTCGGCGAGCTCGGGGAAGGTGGCGGTGAGGTCCTTGCCGCCACGGCTGGTCAGGCGCACGGCGTCGGCGGTGACGGTGGCGATGACGCGCACCCCGTCCCATTTCATCTCGAAGGCCCAGTCGTCCTGGTCCCGGATGTCCTCGTGGCGGCCGAGGGTGGCGAGCATCGGGGAGATCGGGTCGCTCATCCCGGCCGGCGCGGATCGGGCTCCGGAGGAGGATGACGCAGAGGGCGCCCCGTCCCCTGCCGTCGGCTGGTCCTTCATGAGATGCAGCAGCCAGTTCGCGTCGGCCTTCTTCTCTGCCGCCGCGGACTTCGTCGTCCCGCCCATGCCTCCGGTGTGGAGGAAGGCGAAACGGCGCGGTGCCCCGCCGAGTCCGCCGTCCCCGCGACCGTGACAGACGACGATGGCCTCCTTGCCCTCGCGCCACTTCTCGATCTCGATCGTGCCGGAGTCCCAGAGGGTGACGTCGCCGCCGCCGTACTCGCCCGTCGGGATCGTCCCCTCGAAGGTGCCGTACTCGAGCGGATGGTCCTCCGTCTGCACGGCGAGCCGGTTCACGTCGACGTCGAGCGGGGGCCCCTTGGGCACGGCCCAGGAGACCAGCACGCCGTCGTGCTCGAGGCGGAAGTCCCAGTGCAGACTGGAGGCGTGATGCTCCTGGATCACGAACATCGGCGCCTCGGAGCGCAGGGCCTCGAGCGCTTCCTGCGCGGCGTCGGAATCGGAGTCGGAGCCTGCTGTCGGAACCGGTTCGGGGGTCTTCGTGGCATCACGCTTGGAGCGGTAGGCCTCCAGCCGGTCACGCGACGAGCCGGCCGACCCGCTCCCCGCGCTGCCGTTCATGCCCAGGGCCGCGATCGGGTCCGTGCCGTCCTCGATCCGTTGCAGGACCTCCTCGAACTCGAGCTGGTCGAGCTCGGGATCCTCGATCTCCTCCCAGGTGCGAGGCGCCGCCACCGTGGGGCGCAGCCGGCCTCGCAGGGAGTACGGGCACACGGTGGTCTTATGCCCGTTGTTCTGCGACCAGTCCACGAGCACCTTGCCCGCTCGCAACGACTTCTTCATGTCGCTGACGACGTGATCGGGGTGGTCGTCCTCGAGGGCCTTCGCCAGCTCATGGGCGACCTGGGCGATCTCCTCGGCTGTGGCGTCGCCGTCCAGGGGCGCGTAGAGGTGGATGCCTGTGGATCCCGAGGTGACGGGGTAGGACTCCATCCCCATCCCCTCCAGGATCTCGCGGCACCACTGGGCGACGCGGGCGCAGTCAGGAAGGCCCGCTCCCTCCCCAGGATCGAGATCCAGGACCAGCCGATCGGGGTTCGACGGTGCGAGGTCCTCGTCGAAGCGCCATTGCGGGGTGTGGATCTCGAGGGTGGCCAGCTGCGCGAGCCACACCAGCACGGCGGTCTCGTCGACTAGGGGGTAGGTCGAGGTGCCGTCCTTGTGCTCGATGTCCGCGCGCGGCACCCAGTCCGGTGCGTGATCCTCGAGGTCCTTGCGGAAGAACACCGAGCCGGGATGCTCGGCCGTGCCCACCCCGTCGACCCAGCGCTTGCGGGTCGCAGGTCGCCGCGTGGCCTGCGGGATCATCACCGGAGCGATGCGCCGGTAGTAGTCCAGCACCTCTCCCTTCGTGGTCCCCGTCGAGGGGTAGTAGATCTTCTCGAGGTTCGAGACCTTCAGCGTGCGGTCGTCGATCCTGACCTTCTGCTCTCCGGTAGCCATGACCACACTGTGCCCTGCGTCACGGGGATCGTCACGGCCCGAGCAGGAAATCGGCCTACCGATCGTTCCTGGCGTGCGCCGACCGCGCGTGGTGTCATGGGGGCATGCGCGCGATATGGAGCGGTGAGATCACGTTCGGGCTCGTCAACGTCCCGGTGAAGCTCTACGGGGCCACCAGGTCGCACGACCTCTCCTTCCACCAGGTCCACGACGAGGACCAGGGACGCATCCGGTACCAGCGCACCTGCGAGGTGTGCGGCCGCGAGATCGACTACGAGCACATCGACAAGGCGTACGACGACGGCGACAAGACGGTCGTCCTCACCGACGAGGAGCTCGAGGAGCTGCCCGCCGAGGACAACGACGAGATCGACGTCGTGCAGTTCGTGCCCGACGAGCAGGTGGATCCGATCCTGCTGGGCACGTCCTACTTCCTCGAACCGGTCGGCCGGTCCTCCAAGGCCTATGTGCTGCTGCGCCGGACGCTCGAGGACACCGAGCGCACAGCCATCGTCACCTTCACGCTGCGCACCAAGACCCGCCTCGGCGTGCTGCGGGTCCATGAGGACCTCCTCGCCCTGCAGACCCTGCGCTGGCCGACCGACCTGAAGGACGTCGACTTCGGCCCGTCGAAGACGACGATCAGCGCCAAGGAGCTGACGATGTCGGCCTCGCTGGTCGAGCAGTTCAGCGGCGACTTCGATCCCGAGCAGTTCACCGATGAGTACCAGGAGCAGCTGCGCGAGCTGGTCGAGGCCAAGCTCGACGAGGGCGACTCGGTCGATACGGAGGCGACGTTCGGCAAGGACGGGTCGGCCGATGACGGAGACGACGGCGATGGGGGCGGGAAGGTCATCAGCCTGATGGACGCGCTCGAGCGCAGCGTGCAGAAGCGCCGCGGATCGGGATCGTCCTCCGGGGATGCGAAGGCAGCGCAGGCGACGAAGGGTTCGAAGGCCTCGAAGAGCTCGAACAGCTCGAAGAAAGCCGACGGAGCGAAGAAGTCCAGCGGTTCGAAGCAAGCCAGCGGAGCGAAGAAGTCCGGTGGCTCCAAGAAGTCCGGTGCTTCGACGAAGTCCGGCAGCACGAAGAAGTCCGCATAGTCGTCGGCCCGTGCGTCGGCCCCCGCGAGTAGCCTGGCGCTCGTGATCGATCACGCAGGCCCCCAGCCCACAGCCATCGAGGTCCGGGGCGCCCGCGTCCACAACCTCCGCGATCTGGACGTGGACGTGCCGCTGCACCGCGTGGTGGGCATCGCCGGGGTCTCCGGCTCCGGGAAGTCCTCGCTCGCGATGGGCGTGCTCTACGCCGAGGGCTCGCGCCGATATCTCGAGGCGCTGTCCACCTACACGCGCCGCCGCATGTCCCAGGCCCCGCGGGCGGACGTCGACGAGGTCACCCACGTGCCCGCCTCGCTCGCCCTGCGCCAGCGGCCCGGAGTGCCCGGGGTGCGCTCCACCTTCGGCACCTCGACCGAGCTGCTGAACGTGCTGAGGCTGATGGTCTCGCGCCTGGCCTCGCACGTGTGTCCCAACGGCCATCGCATCGGCCCCACAATCGACGTCGCCGCCGAGGTGCCGATCGCCTGCCCCGAGTGCGGCGAGCAGGTCGTCGCTCCCGGCGCGGAAGCACTCGCCTTCAACGCCGAGGGGGCCTGCCCGCGCTGCGAGGGCATCGGGGTAGTGCGCACGGTCGACGATGCGACTCTCGTCCCGGATCCGTCGAAGACCCTCGACGGGGGCGCTGTGGTGCCCTGGTCGATGTTCGGCTTCAACGTGCAGCCGGACATCGCCCGGGAGTTCGGGGTGCGCACGGATGTGCCCTGGCAGGACCTCGAGGACTGGGAGCGCGAGATCGTCCTCGACGGGCCCGAGGAGAAGAAGCACATCACGGTCACCAGCAAGAAGGGCATCCACGACCTCGACTTCACGTTCCGCAACGCCCGCCTGACCGTCACCGCCGAGCTGGCCCGGGCCGATACCGAGAAGCGCCTGTCGAGGGTCTCCCGGTTCCTCGCCGTGAGCACCTGCCCCGACTGTGACGGCACCCGTCTGAGCCCCGCTGCGCTCCTCCCCCGGCTCGACGGGATCGACCTGGCCGAGGCCTCGGCGAAGACGCTCGACGAGCTGATCGCCTGGGCACCGACGGTCGTGGATCCGCTGCCGGGCGAGATGCGCCAGATGGCCCGGGCGCTCGTGGAGACGCTGCTGTCCATGGCCGATCGTCTGGTCCAGCTCGGACTGGGCTACCTGGCCCTGGATCGGGCAGGGTCCTCGCTCTCGACCGGGGAGCTGCAGCGGGTCCAGCTCGCCCGCGCGGTGCGCAACCGCACCACCGGCGTGCTCTACGTGCTCGACGAACCCAGCATCGGCCTGCATCCCTCGAACATCGACGGGCTCCTCACCCTGGTCGGCGACCTGCTGGCCGACGGGAACTCCGTGGTGCTCGTGGACCACGACGTGCAGGTGCTGCGGGCGGTGGACCACCTGATCGAGATCGGTCCCGGGTCGGGCAAGGACGGCGGCACCGTCGTCGCCGCGGGCTCCGTGGCCGATATCGAGGACTCCGCGGATTCCCTGTTGAGCGGGTTCCTGACCGGTCGGAAGCCGGTCGTCGTGCGCGAGCAGGCAGGAGGCGACGTCTTCGCCGACGGTTGCCTGAGCCTGCGCACCGATCCCGTGCACACGGTCCATGCGCTCGAGGTGGAGATCCCTCGCGGCCGTTTCACCGCGGTCACCGGCGTCTCGGGCTCCGGCAAGACGACGATGGTGCTCGAGTCCTTGGTGCCGGCGCTGCGGGCACGGCTCGAGAACCGTCGGCTCCCGGCGCATGTGACGGAGCTCGAGGACGAGGGGATCCTGCGGGTCCACCAGATCGATGCCACGCCGATCGGGGTGAACGTGCGCTCCACCGTCGCGACCTACAGCGGGGTGCAGGACGATCTGCGCCGTGCTTTCGCCCGCACCGACGCGGCCCGCGAGCAGGGGCTCACGCTCGGGGACTTCTCCTACAACACCGGCTCGCTGCGCTGCCCGCGCTGCGAGGGCACCGGGCGGGTCTCGCTGGACGTCCAGTTCCTCCCGGACATCGATATCGACTGCCCTGAATGCGGCGGGCACCGCTACGCCCCGGAGGCCGACGAGATCCTGCGACCGCGCCCGGATTCACCCGTCGGTGTGTCTCTGCCCCATCTGATGTCGCTCACGGCGCGCGAGGCGCTCGACGCGGTCGGTGATCTGCCGGCGGTGCGCAAGAAGCTGCAGGCCCTGGTCGATCTGGGGCTGGGCTATCTCACGCTCGGCGAGGACACCCCGGCGCTGTCCGGCGGGGAGGCGCAGCGGCTCAAGCTCGCCGGGCAGATCGATCGCCGCCAGGACGACGCCCTGTTCGTGTTCGACGAGCCGAGCGTGGGCCTGCACCCGCGGGACGTGCGCACCCTGCTGTCCGTGCTGGATCGCCTCGTCACCCGCGGCGCGACCGTCGTGGTCATCGAGCATGATCTGGACATGGTCGCCAACGCCGACCACGTGATCGACATGGGGCCGGGCGGCGGCGAGGCCGGCGGCCGGATCGTCGCGACGGGCAGCCCGTCGGACGTCGCCGCGATCGACGCGTCGGTGACGGGTCGCTACCTGCGCGAGCACCTCCTCACCGACAGGGCGCGCTGAGGAGAACCCGGGACCAGGTCACGAAGCGAGCTCTGACCCGCCAGCGTCGGCGGAGCCGGCAGAGTCGGCGACGTCGGGCTCCCAGCGGAGCAGATCGCCGGGCTGGCAGTCCAGCACCTCGCACAGTGCAGCGAGCGTCGAGAAGCGCACCGCCCTGGCACGGCCGTTCTTGAGCACGGAGAGGTTCGCCGCGGTGATGCCGACCCGCTCGGCGAGCACGCCCACCGGCATCTTCCGCCGGGCGAGCATCACGTCGAGGTCGACGACGACCGCCATCAGATCACCTCGTCGAGCTCTGCTCGGAGGGAGCGGGCCTGCTCTGCGGTGAGCGTGGCCTGGACCAGCAGCTGGCGCTGCACGTACACGACGAGGGCGACACCGGCGATGACCAGGGCGCATCCGCACAGCGCGCCGACCATCCCCGGCGCCATCTCGTCCCCGGGGGTGGTGCGATTCGCCCAGACGCCGACCAGCGCGAACGCCAGGACCAGCACGGAGCAGGCTCCGATCGCTCCGATGATCACGTCGACATAGCGGAAGGAGCGCTGCGAGAACACCCGACCGTGCCGCACAAGGCCGAGCAGACGCAGGATGCAGACTCCGATCACCTGCAGGGCCAGGATCCCGAGGACGCCGAGCGAGAGGATCACGATGGCGAACGTGGGTATCCCGGCCTGGTCGAGCAGCCCCGCCATCACGATCACGCCCTGCAGCACGAGGGCGCCCAGCAACGAGATCCAGATGATCACCCGAAGAATCGTCACACCCACCGCGCTCATGGCATCGCTCCCTCAGGTCCGTCGTGATCCGCCCGGTCGACGGAGCTCACGGGGAGGACATCGTTCAACAGCAATAATTCATCGATTATCGATGTGCGCCGTGGGTGTGTGCTCAGATCACGGGGTCACCCTCCCCCACCTCTGCCTGCAGTCGGTTCCAGGCCAGGGTTGCCAGCAGCAGCGCCTGGTCCGCGAGCACGGAGTCGTCGAAACGGGCCTGCGGGGAATGGTTCGAGGCGGGCAGATGCTCGGGGTCGAGATCCTTCGCCGCTCCCACGTATCCGTACGCCCCGGGGATCTCCGCGAGCACCCGGGAGAAGTCCTCGGACCCCGTGCGCGGGTTCGCCAGCTCCTGGTAGCGCTCCGCACCGAACAGGGCGCGGGCGGTCTCCCCGAAGGTCGCCGCCTCGACGTCGTCGTTGATCGTGGCGGGGAGGACCGTGCGCATGGTCGCGTGCACCGTGAGGCCGTGGGCGCGGCCGATGTCGGTGACGAAGCGGGGAAGCTCGGCGACCAGCGACTCGGTAGTGGCGTTGCTGAACGAGCGCACACCCACTCGGAAATGGGTCTGATCGGGGATGATGTTCGGCGCGCTTCCGGCGTGGATCTCGCCGACGGTGAGCACCACGGGGTCGAAGGCGCTGTACCGGCGGGTGATGTGCGTGTACAGCGCGGAGATCATCTCGGCGGTGGCCGGCACCGGGTCCAGCGCCTCGTGAGGGCGGGAGCCGTGGCCTCCGCGCCCCACCACGCGCACATCGAGCACGGAGTAGGCGGCCATCAGCGTGCCGGGCCGGCTGGCGATCATGCCGCTGGCGACGTCCGCGGCGACATGGATCCCGTAGGCGGCGATCGGCCGCTCCCCCGCCGCCTCGAGCACGCCTTCGCGCAGCATGACGCTCGCCCCGTCGTACCCCTCCTCCCCCGGCTGGAACATGAACAGGACGGTCCCGGGGAGCTCCGCGCGCCGAGCGGCGAGCAGTCGCGCCGCGCCCACCAGCCCGGCGACGTGCAGGTCGTGGCCGCAGGCGTGCATCGCCCCGTTGGTCGAGCCGAACGGGAGGCCGGTGTCCTCCACGAGGGGCAGGCCATCCATATCGCCCCGCAGCAGCACCACCGGTCCGGGACGGCCGCCGCGGAGCACTGCGATCACCGAGGTGGTCTCGGTTCCCAGCGTGATCTCGAGGTCGAGATCGGCGAGCGCGTCGAGCACGAGCTGCTGGGTCACGGGCAGCTGCAGCCCGATCTCGGGGGTGGTGTGCAGCCGACGTCGCAGATCGATCAGCTGCTCGAGGAAGCGGTCGTCACCGGGGGCGAGGTCTGCCATGCGAGGGTCCTTCCACGTGATCAGGGGTTGCCCCATCCTGGCCCGCTCACGGACCTGCCGCCACCGCGTCCCGCGCGCCGCACCTCAGGTGCCGACGGCGATGACCCCGCGGAGCATGCGCGGCTCCTCGACCTCGTCGAGCACGGCGAGCGCGAAGTCCTCCATCGAGATGCGGGAGGTGCCGTCCGCAGCGATCACGAGGTCGGGGACGGACCCGTCACGCCCGAGGTGGAGGCGATAGGAGCCCTGGCCGAGGCCCGGCGTGCGGTCCGCGGCAGGCGCGAAGTCCGCCGCTGGCGCCAGGTAGGTCCAGGCACTCTCCCGACCGGCCGACTGCAGGATCTCGAGCTGGCGGGTGCTCGCGGCGGCGATCGGCCGGATCGTCGGGGGCACCCAGCGCGGGTCCTCGATCGCCGTCCGTCCGGTGCCGGGCACGCGCAGCGGCGAGGCGCCGCCCACGACCAGCAGGCGCGCGCCTGCCCGGGCCGTTCCGGTGGTGAGACCCGCGGTCACCGCGACCACGTCGGCCTCTCGCCCAAGCGCCGGCCGTGTCGCCGCGATGACGACGTCCATGCGCGCCGCGGCCGCGGCCACCGCTTCGGTGTCGGAGGCATCCACCCTCATCCCCGTCGTCCGAGACGCGATGGTGATCGCGTGGCCCCGCCGTTGCGCCTCGGCCGCGATGCGCGAGCCTGCCGCGCCGGTCCCCCCGATGATCAGGATCCTCATGCCGACCCCTCCCGTCGGCGCGACGTCCTCTGGGCGGCGACCACCGCGATCAGCGCGAGGGCGAAGCCACCCAGCTGGACGGCGGTGAGCTGCTCGCCGAGCACGAGGTATCCGAGCACGGCGGCGACCAGGGGCGAGAGCACCGGCAGGAAGGCGGCGCTCCCGGCCGGCATCCGACCCAGCCCCCGGAACCACAGCGCATAGGCGAGCAGCCCGCCCACGAGCGTCAGCCAGGCGTAACCCGCCACGGCCTGCGCGTCGAGCGCCGGCGGCGCACCTTCGACGGCCACGGCGAGCGGGAGGATCACCAGACCACCGGCCGTGAGCTGCCAGCCCGCGAAGGCGATCGGGCCGACGGGTGGGCGCCACTTCTTGGACAGCACGGTGCCCACCGCCATGGACGTCACGCCGCCCAGGCCGGCGAGGACCCCGAGCGGATCGAGCGCGGCGTCGGGCCCGAGCACCATGGCTGCGACCCCGAGGACGGCCATGATTCCCCAGGTCAGCCGTCGTGCGGTCGGTCGTTCCCGGAGCAGGACGGCGGCGAGCACCGCGACCAGCAGCGGCCCGGTGGCACCGAACACTCCCGCCACTCCCCCGGGCAGCAGGTAGGCGGCGAGGAACAGCAGCGGGAAGAAGGCGCCGATGTTGAGCGTCCCCAGGAGCAGGGAGCGCCACCACCAGTGACCGTGCGGGAGAGCGCGGCCGAGGGCGAGGGCGAGCAGCCCGGCGGGCAGCGCCCGCAGGACCCCGGACCACAGGGGATGGTCCGGGGGCAGCAGCTCGGTGGTGACGACATAGGTGGTGCCCCACGTGATCGGGGCGATCGCGGTCAGGGCGACGGTGAGTGCCGCAGGCGAGCCGGGCAACGGAACCGGCGGGACCCCGTGACCGCGCGGAGGCGAACCGTCGACCTTGAATCCTTCGACCTCTAACTGTTTCATGGTTGAGAATCTAGACGCCCGGTAGGCTTGCGTCAAACAGTTAGGCATCGAATATTCTGGAGGCGATGACATGGCCGACCGCGTGAGCGACTTCCTCGCCCAGTGGGCCTGGGAGCGCCCGGACATCGACGCGACCCCGATGGGGGTGATCGGCCGCCTCTCCCGCGTCGGGGAGATCGTCAGCCGCACCCTGCAGGCGACGTTCCAGGAATACGGCCTGCATCGCGGGGAGTTCGACACCCTCGCCACCCTGCGCCGCTCCGGGACGCCGTTCACGCTCACGCCCGGCGAGCTGGCCGCATCGAGCATGGTCACCGGCGCTGCGATGACCAACCGCCTGCAGCGCCTGGAGGACAAGGGCCTGCTCGAACGCACGATGGACCCCTCCAACCGCCGTCGCGTGCTCGTGCGCCTGACCGACGCCGGCCGGGAGCTGGTGGACGAGGTCGTGGTCCCGCACGCGCACGGCGAACAGGAGCTGCTGGACGCCCGCCTCAGCCGCGAGGAGCAGACTGCGCTGGCGGAGCTGCTGGAGCGGTTCCTGGAGAACTCGGGCGACGTCTCCGCCCACGACACGAGCAAGGACTGACCCCATGGAGCAGAGCACGACGAACTCCCCCGCCCCCACCCCGAGCCCGAGCCCGAGCCCGAGCCTCAGGACCATCGTCCTCACCGGTGCGTCCGACGGTATCGGCGCCGCCGCGGCCCGTCAGCTCGCAGGCCCGGGCATCCGACTGCTCCTCGTGGGCCGCTCGCCGGAGAAGACCGCGGCCGTCGCGCGAGACGTCAGCGCCGAGCACTTCGTCGCCGATTTCGCCCGCCTCGACGACGTGCGCCGCCTCGCGGAGGAGCTCTCGGAGGCGACGGCCGGGCACGGCATCGACGCGCTCGCCAACAATGCAGGCGGGATCTTCGGTGACCGCACCCCCACCGTCGACGGCTTCGAGAAGACCATGCAGGTCAACCATCTCGCCCCGTTCCTGCTCACCAACCTCCTGCTGCCGCGCCTGCTGGCCGGGAGCGCCGCGGTCGTGAACACCTCGAGCGTGGCGAACCGGCTCTTCGGGCACCTCGACGTCGAGGACCTCGACAACATGAAGCGCTACAGCCCGCGCAAGGCCTACGGGGACGCGAAGCTCGCGAACGTGCTGTTCACCCGCAGCCTGCATGCGAAGTTCCACGACCAGGGGATCTCCTCCGCGGCGTTCCACCCCGGGCTGGTGCGCACGAGCTTCTCCGCAGGTTCTCGCAGCCCGATGCGCTGGCTCTACCAGTCACCGCTGGCACGCCTCGCGCCGATGATCAGCCCCGAGCGGGGCGGAGCGACCCTGGCCTGGTTCCTCACCGGCACTCCGGGCTCGACCTGGACCTCGGGGCGCTACTACGACCAGGACCGGCCCACCATGGCCGTGAACCCACAGGCCGACGATCTCGAGCTCGCCGAGGCGCTGTGGCAGCGCAGCGCCGAGCTGGTGGGGCTGCCGCACACCGCCTGAGCGCGAGCCGCGCACGGCACCCAGTGCCGCGCCCCTCTCGGCGCCGGTGACCGCCCTCGCCCCCCCCCCTCCACCTCAGGTTAGGGTTGCCTTCATAGCGCCGGACCCGGCTGCGACGACTCTTCCTCTCGAAGGCCCCATGCCCACCTCACCCACCAGCGGCTCCCTGCTCCGGCGGGCCATCTGCCGCCGCCTGCGATTCGTCGTCCCGGGCCTGCTGCTGATGGCCACCTGGCAGCTCTGCGAGGCTCTCGTGCCGATCTCCATCGGGCTGATCGTGGACCACGCGATCGTGCCCCGGGACCGCGCCGCCCTGCTGCTCTCGATCGCCGGCCTCCTGCTGCTGTTCACGGTGCTCTCCTTCGCCTATCGCTTCGGGGCTCGACGGATGAACACGGCACTGCAGCTGGAGGCCCACGACCTGCGGGTCGAGGTGGCACGCCACGCACTGCTGAGCCGCGGCGCGCTCGATGGGCGCCGGCCGGGCGCGGTCCTGTCGCTCTCCTCGGCGGACGCCGACGTCGCCGCGATGATCTTCCGACAGCTCGCCTCCGGCGGCTCCGCGCTCATCGGTATCGCCGGCGCTTCCGCATACCTGCTGTGGGTCGATCTGCCGGTGGGCCTGGTCGTGATCCTCGGGGTCCCCCTCGCGCTCCTGGTCGTCGCCGGCCCCTCCCGGGCGATCTCCCGGCGCAGCGGTGATCAGCAGGCGGCGGTCGCCGAGGCCGGCGCGGTCGCGAGCGACACCATGGGCGGCCTGCGGATCCTCAAGGCCATCGGTGGTGAGCGCTGGGCCTCCCAGCGCTACCATCGCGCTTCCGCCGACGCGGCCGCCGCCGGGGTCCGCACGGCCGATGTCTCCGGTCGGGTCTCCGGCCTCGGCGCCCTCGGCGTCGGCGTGATCCTCGCAGGGGTGGTGCTCATGGCGGGCTGGCGCGTGACCACGGGCGACCTCAGCGTGGGCCAGCTGGTCTCGGTGATCGGCGTGGCCGTGTTCTTCTCCGAGCCGATCCAGACCCTCACCATGACGATGACCGTGTTCGCCCGCTCCCATGGCGCGGCCGGGAAGATCGCGGACTTTCTGGGCGGCGGTCGATCCGTCGAGCCGACGGGGCCGCTGCCCACCGGCTCCGCGGTCGCCGTCGACTCCCTGGACCTCGGGATCCACCACATGGTGGACCTGCGGATCAGCGACGGGGCGCTGTGCGTCCTGGACGTCTCGGAGCCCGCGGTGGCCCTCCGGCTCGCCCGGGCCCTCTCGGGCGGTGCGGGCGCGGATCGAATCCTCGTGGGCGACTCCCGCCGCGACGAGATCGCCCGCCCCTTGGCCGGGGCGATGATCAGCGCGCCGCATGCGGCGGATCTCTTCGCCGGCACGATCCGTTCGAACATCACGATGCTCCACGACCCGGGCACCCCGGTGCCCGGGTCGGTGCTCGCTGCCTCAGGTACAGCGGAGGTGCTCGGGGTGGTCTCCGGCGGCCTGGACCACGAGGTGCGTGAGGCGGGCAGCAACCTCTCCGGCGGCCAGCGCCAGCGGATCGCCCTGGCCCGTGCCCTGTACGCGGACCCGGAGGTGCTGGTGCTCGAGGACCCCACCAGTGCCGTCGACTCGGTGACCGAGTGGCAGATCGCGCGGGGCGTGCAGCGGGAGCGCGCCGGCCGCACCACCCTCGTGCTCACCTCCTCCCCGGCCTTCCGTGCTCTGGCCGACGAGATCCACGAGATCCACGCCGAGGGATCCGCCGATCCGGACCCGGATCCAGCGGCGGCGGCCTCGGCCGTGACTCGCGTCCCGACCCTGACGGGCCCTGACCGCGAGCAGGCCGGCGAGCAGGACCACGAGACCGCCGGGGGTGAGCGATGATCCTGCCCACCGCCTCCCGGCGGCGAGTCCTCGCGGCTCTTCGCCCCCTCCTGTCCGGCCGCCTCCTCCTGCTGCTCCTGATCGCCGTCGCCGGGTTCGTGACCGCGCTGGCCGGCCTCGTCGGCCCCTGGGTCGTGGGCGGGCTCGTGGACGCGCTGCGCGTCGAGACCTCGATGCGCCCGGTGGTCCAGGGCGCCGTCTGGATCCTTGTCGCCGGCATCGTGGGCGGTCTGGGCACCTGGTTGAGCCGCTGGTGGATGGGCGCGCTCGCGGAGCCGGCCGTCGCATCGCTCCGGGAGGACGTCCTGGACGCAGCCCTCGCCGTCGACTCCTCCGTGGTCGAGAGCGGAGGGCGCGGAGATCTCGTCTCCCGTGTCGCGGAGGATTCCCGCGTGGTCACCGAGGCCGCCTCGGCCATCCTGCCGATGTTCCTGCAGTCGCTCTTCGTGGTGGTGGTCTCCGCCGCGGGCATGACGGTGGTGGATTGGAGGCTGGGTCTCGTCGGCCTCGTCGCCGTCCCCATGTACGCGTTGACGCTGCGCTGGTACCTGCCCCGCTCCGGGCCGATCTACGCCCAGGAGCGGATCGCGTTCGGTGTGCGCTCGCAGCGCATGCTCGGCGGCATCGGCGGCGCCACCACCCTGCGGGCGTACGAGGCCGAACGGGTCGAGCTCGAGCGCATCGACGCCGCGTCGGCCCATGCGCGCACCCTGTCGATCGACGTGTTCCGCTTCCTCACCCGCGCCTTCTCGCGCAACAACCGGGCCGAGGCGGTGGTCCTCGCCGCCCTCCTGGTGGCCGGGTTCCTCCTGGTCGAGTCCGGTGGGCTGACGGCCGGCGGCGTCGCGACCGCAGCGCTGCTGTTCCACCGCCTGTTCAATCCGATCGGCGCACTGGTCGGCATGTTCGACGAGATCCAGTCCGCCGGCGCCTCGCTCGCACGGATGGTCGGCGTGATCGACCTGCCGTCGTCGTCGACACGATCAGCACGTGCGGCAGAACCAGTCGGCATCGCGGCGACGGCGGGCGCCCCGGCCCTCGAGACGCTGCCGCCGGAGGACGGCTCGCTGCTGCTGGACGACGTCGGGCACTCCTACGAGGTCGACCACCCCGTGCTCGCCGCGGTCGATCTGCGGATCGCGCCGGGCGAGGTGGTCGCCGTCGTAGGTGCCACCGGCGCCGGCAAATCGACGCTCGCCCAGATCGCCGCCGGCACCGTGCCGCCCACGACCGGGACCGTCCGTCTGGGAGCCGACGCCGTTCGCGACCTCTCCGCCCCTGCACTGCGACGACGGATCTCGATGGTCAGCCAGGAGGTGCACGTCTTCGCCGGCACCATCGCGGAGAACGTGCGCGTGCCCGCCCCGGAGGCCGACGACGGTGCCGTCCTCGCCGCCCTGAGCACCGTCGGGGCGCACCGCTGGGTGAGCAGTCTGCCCGACGGCACCGACACCGTGGTGGGCGACGGCGGGCAGCCGCTGACCGCCATGCAGGAGCAGATGCTGGCTCTCGCCCGCATCGTCCTGGCGGATCCGGAGTTCGTGGTCCTCGACGAGGCGACGGCGGAGGCCGGCTCCTCCGGCGCCCGAGATCTCGAGACCGCGGCACGCGGGGTGCTCACGGGCCGGGGCGGGCTCGTGGTCGCCCATCGCCTGTCCCAGGCCGTCACCGCCGACCGCGTGCTGGTGATGAAGGGCGGCAGGATCGTCGAATCAGGAACCCACGAGGAGCTCAGCCACGGCGACGGCCTCTACGCGACGCTCTGGGAGGCCTGGACCGCACGGTGAGGGCGATCCGCCGCGAGGCGTCGGCCCCACAACCGTCGCCGTCGCGGAGGTCGCCTTGCTGGGACGGGGTGGAGTCGAGCGGCTCGACCAGGCAGGATGGATGCTCAGGACCCCACCCCGATCAGCACCAGGAGCCCCCATGACCGCTGTCGTCGTCACCGCCATCTTCTACCCCAAGCCCGGCAAGAAGCAGAAGCTCGCGGACGCCATGCAGCGCGGCATCGCCGCCGTGCACACCGAGGAGGGCTGCGAGCTCTACTCCATCCACGACGCCGAGGACGGCACGATCACCATGATCGAGAAGTGGTCCTCCGTCGAGGCGCTCGACGCCCACGGTAACAGCGACCAGGTGAAGATCTTCCGCGCCGACGTCGCCGACCTCGTCGAGAAGCCGGGCCTGGTCACCCGCATGACCCCCATCCCCGCCGGCACGGAGGCCCAGGGCCTGCTCTGAGCGGACAGAGCTGCTGCACGACCAGCTCGACAGCGCGGCGGCCGACGGGACCATCCCGTCGGCCGCTTCTGTTTTTCAGCGGCCGCCACCAGGGTGACCATCGGTGCCGCTACAGCCAGCACAGCCACCACGCCGGCACCCCATCGAGGCCACCATCGAGACCGCCGCGGGCCGGTGGCGCTGACTTGCTCACCCTCGATAACGTACTAATCAGCTGATACGGTTTGTGTCACCTGACTGATACGGATCGAGGTTTCTTCCGATGTGGTTCCTGTACATCCCCCTCGTCGTGGGCGTGCTCGGCGCGGCGCTGCTGAGACTCGTCCTGCGGAGGAGGCTCCCCCGCCTCGCTCGGCCGGTCGGCCTCGTGACCGCTCTGGCTGCCGGCGCCTCGTCGCTGATCATGATCGTGTTCTCGACGTCCCCGTTGATCCCGATGTATGTCACCGACCTCCAGTCCTTCCCCTGGGACGTGTACGCCGCCGTGCGCTTCGTGCTGCCGCTGGCGCTCGGGGTCCTCACGGTGCTCCTGCTCGGACTCCCTGCGCGCGACCGTCGCTCCAACGGGGCCCAGCTGACGCGGCGCACCTGGACCTCGTTCCTGAGCGGGCCATGGATGGTGACCCTCGGGATCGTGCTCGCGCTCGTCGTCACCATCACCGTGGCCACCGGCCTGGTCTCGGAGCGTGATGAGGCCGGCCACTTCACGCGTTATGTCATCGAGCTGGGCAGCGGGGGCGCAGAGACCGACTTCTACGGTTGGCACTACTCCCTGGCGCCGATGATCACCCTGGTCATCCTGCTCGCGGCCACAGTGATGGCATGGGCGGGCATCGCCCGGCCGCCGCATCCGGAGGACGTCGAGCAGGACATCGCGCAGCGCCGCCTGCGGAGCACGAACGTCGCCCGCATCACGACCGGAGCGCTGCTGCTCCACCTCGCGTCGGTCCTCCGTCTCCTGAAGTCGACGTCCACGATGAGTCTCACCGTCGGTGCCGAATCGGGAGAGCACTTCTCCACGGGTTCGGCGTTCTCCGACCTGGCACCCTTCCTGGAATACGGTGCCCCGCTCCTCGCGGCGATCGGCCTGGGGCTCTGGGTCTACACCGCGCTGACGGCTCTCCCTCGGTCCGCGAGGACCTCTCGGGAGTCGGCATGATCATCGAGATCACCCCGGCCGGTGGGAGCCCGGCCGAGCAGATCCACGACCAGATCGCCGGGCTGATCACGACCGGCGCCCTCGCCCGTGGGGACCGCCTGCCCTCCGTCCGGCAGCTCGCCACCGATCTGCAGGTCGCCCCGGGCACCGTGGCGAAGGCCTACCGGGCGCTGGAGGCCAGCGGGCTGATCGTCTCCCGCGCCGGCTCCGGGTCCCGGGTGAGCGACCAGGCCTCCCCCGTCTCCCCCGCCGTCGCCCGCGCCGCGCGACGCCTCGCCTCGAGCTCGCGCGAGGACGGTCTCGACCTGGACGCCGCCATCCGGGTGCTCCGCGCCGTGTGGTGACACCGCGTGGTGACACCGCGAGCTCCCTGCCGACTGCTTTGTGTCCGCAGATCACGCGCCCCGTGCACGGCAGCCCCCTCCAGAGGCAGACTCGAGGCACACGCACCGAGCGAGGAGACGCCCATGAGCACCACCGCCCAGACCCCTGACAGCGCCACGACCACCTGGCAGGGCTTCCGCCGCCGTCGCGACGAGTCCCTGGCCGCTCCCCACGGCATCCTCGCCCAGGTGGGGATCCGGTGGATCGATCCTTCGGCCGGTCCTCAGCGCCTCGAGGGCGTGCCCGGCAGCTGGGAGATCGTGGACGATCGCGCTGTCGTCCACCTCGACGGCACGGATCTGACGGTGCTCGCCGAGGCCCCTGACGTCGAGGTCCACGAGGACGCCGACCGCACCACCGTGACCGTGACCGGCACCGGCGATGTGCGCCTGGCGAGCTACGGCGAGGACGTGAGGATCGACGTGATCCGTCGCGGTGGCCGGATCGGCCTGCGTCTGCTCGACCCGTCGGCCCCGCGCCTGACCGCCTTCGACGGCGTGCCCACCTTCGACTACGACCCGGCCCTCGTGCTGACCGGCACCTGGCGGCGCGAGACCACCACCGTGACGGTCGACTCCGCGATGCCGTGGCTGCAGCAGGAACTGCCCTCCCCCGGTGTGGCCACCCTCGAGATCGACGGCACGGCCGTGGACCTCGTGCTGACCGGGGAGTCGAGCATCCTGTTCACCGACGAGACCTCCGGGACAGACACCGCCGACTGGCGCCAGGTGAGCGCACAGCTCGACGACGACAAGGTGCGGGTGGATCTCAACTATTCCCTGAACTTCCCCTCGGCCTTCAGTGCCTGGGGCACCTGCCCCCGGCCGCCGGTGGGCAATCACCTGCCGCTCGCGGTGCGGGCCGGGGAGTCCCGGGTGGAGCCCACGGAGCGCTGAACGGCGGAAACGGCGGGAACTGCACGAACAGCGCCAGCACCTTAGGATCGCGGGATGCTCGAGAACTCCTCCGCGCGACCCGCGCAGCCCGCATCCGGCCCCGCTGAGCCCGGAGCCGATGCGACCGGAACTGCTGCGGCAGAGGCCGCTCCGACTGGAACTGCAGCAACCGGATCCGCCGATGACCGTTCGTCGGGCCGGGGCCGACGGGGCGGCGTGCCGTGGGGGTCCGTGCTGCGCAACGTGGCCCTCGTCGTCGCCGTGCTGGCCATGATCTGGCTCGCGCTGAACGTGCGCCTGCCATCGCTCGACGAGCTGCGCGCCGAGTTCGCCGAGCTCGGCGCCTGGGGTCCGCTCGCGTTCATCGGCCTCTACGCCGTCGTCGCGCTCACCCCGATCCCGGTGACGATCATGGCCGTGGCCGGCGGGATGCTCTTCGGGCTGCCGCTGGGCACAGTCCTGTCGATGATCGGCGTGGTGCTGGGCTGCTGGGGCGGCTACTGGATCGCCCGCGGCCTGGGGCGCGAGACGGTGATGAAGGGTCTCGGCTCGCATGCGGACATGGTCGAGGACCAGCTGGAGAACGGCGGCTTCTACGCCGTGTGCACGCTGCGCCTCATGCCCGGCATCCCGTACTGGCCGGTGAACTACGGCAGCGGCGCACTGGGCATCACGAGCCGCGACTTCCTCATCGCCACCGCCCTGTCCGCCCTGCCCGGCCAGATCTCCCTCATCGCGATCGGCTCCTTCCTCGCCAATCCCGGCATCGGCCACGGCATCGCCGTGGTGATCTCCTGGATCATCGTGATCATCCTGACCCTGATGTCCTACCGCCGCTGGCGGGCCACCCGCACCGCCGACGCCTGAGCGCCCCGTCCCCGTCGGCCGATCCCCCACTCCGATTCCTCGGCACGGACTCCTCGGCGCCACCTCGACGGATGCCGAGTCCCGGGGTGCCTGTTCCGGGCCGTCGCCAGGACTAGACTGCTCTCACGCCGCCGGAGCCCCTCCTCAGATCCATGCTCGGAGATCGCCCCGCCCGGCCGCAGTGCGCCAGTCGGCGCACGCCGTCGCCCTCCGGAGACCCCGGCCCGTGGTCCCCGGCCATCCCTGAGGACGTGTCATGACTACAAAGACCGAGGCCAAGCGCGGGTTCAGCCCGCGCGTGGCCCTGCAGAAGGTCGGCACCTCGCTGTCGAACATGGTGATGCCGAACATCCCGGCCCTGATCGCCTGGGGCATCCTCACCGCCTTCTTCATCGAGGACGGCTGGACGCCGAACGCTCCACTCGAGAGCGCCGTCGGCCCGATGATCCATTACCTGCTGCCGCTGCTGATCGCGAACACCGGCGGCCGCATGATCTACGAGGCGCGGGGCGCCGTGGTCGGCGTGATCGCGACCATGGGTGTGATCGCCGGTTCCGACTGGCTGATCGCCCAGGACAACGCCGCAGCTCTCGAGGAATGGCTCGCCAGCGGAAAGGCCGAAGCCGACTTCGCGGCGCTGCCCGAGGTGCACATGTTCATCGGCGCGATGATCATGGCGCCGCTCGCGGCCTGGATCATGAAGAAGCTCGATCGCCTGTGGCAGGACCACATCCCCGCCGGTTTCGAGATGCTCGTGAACATGTTCTCCGCCGGGATCTTCGGCTTCATCATGCTGGCGGCGGGCTTCTTCGGTCTCGCCCCGTTGGTGAACGCCCTGATGACTCTGCTGGCCAACGGGGTCGCCGCGCTGATCAATGCGCACCTCCTGCCGCTGGTCTCGATCCTCATCGAGCCCGCGAAGGTCTTCTTCCTCAACAACGCCATCAACCACGGTGTGCTGACCCCGCTGGGCATCGCCGACGCCGCCACCAACGGCAAGTCGGTGCTGTTCCTGCTCGAGTCGAACCCTGGACCGGGGGTCGGCATCCTGCTCGCCTACACGATCTTCGGTCGCGGCGCGGCACGCGCCTCCGCACCGGGCGCCGCGATCATCCAGTTCTTCGGCGGCATCCACGAGATATACTTCCCCTACGTGCTCATGAAGCCGATCCTCATCCTCGCCGCGGTCGGCGGCGGCATGTCCGGCGTGTTCGTGAACGTCCTCTTCAACACGGGGCTCAAGGCACCCGCCTCCCCGGGATCCATCCTCGCGATCTACGGGGTCGCCGCCCGCGACTCCTACCTGGGCATCACCCTCGCCGTGCTCGCCGCGGCCGGGGTGAGCTTCCTGCTCTCCACGCTGTTCCTGAAGATCGGCAAGCAGGACGACGGCGACATCGCCGCCGCCACCGCCAAGATGGAGGAGATGAAGGGCAAGAAGTCCTCCGTCGCCGGCGCCCTCACCGGCGCGGGTGCCGGGGCCGGAGCGGCGGCCGCCGCCGACGGCTCCGGCCACACCGGGCGCATCGACAAGATCGTCTTCGCCTGCGACGCCGGCATGGGCTCCTCCGCCATGGGCGCGACCGTGCTGCGCAAGAAGGTGCGCGCGGCCGGCTTCGACGACGTCGAGGTCACCAACAAGGCGATCTCCTCGCTGAACGACGAGTGGGACGTCGTCGTCACCCAGAAGGAGCTCACCGACCGGGCCCGCCAGCGCACCGGCTCCGCCGTGCACGTCAGCGTGGACCAGTTCATGAACTCCCCGCGCTATGACGAGGTCGTGGAGCTCGTGCACGAGCGCAACGATCCGAAGGCCGACGATGCCGCCGAGTCGGCCCCCGCAGAGACCACCGCCGACGCCGCTGGCGCCGGCACGGCCGGAGCGGGAACCGGAGCCGGAGCCACGGCTGCGGCTGCGGGGGCAGGAGCAGTCGGTGCCGGGGCGGGAGCCGCCGGAGCTGCAGCCACCGAGGGCCACGGCCGTCGAGCGGCGGAGCAGTCGCGGGAGGAGCAGGCAGGAGCCGCCGGCGCTTCGTCCGACGGAAGCGCCGCAACCGGCACGCCCGATGCCACGAATGCCTCTCCGGAGATCCTCTCCCCCGAGAGCATCGTCCTGACCGGCACCGCGACCGATTCCGCCTCCGGCATCGACGAGGCCGGGGCCCTGCTGGTGGGCGCCGGCGCCGTGGACCAGGGGTACGTCGACGCGATGCACGCCCGCGAGGCCACGGTCTCGACGTTCATGGGCAACGGCCTGGCCATCCCCCACGGCACCAACGATGCGAAGTCCACCATCAAGCGTTCGGCGATGTCGTTCGTGCGCTTCCCCGACGGCATCGAGTGGAACGGCAACCCCACGAAGTTCGTGATCGGGATCGCCGGGGTCGGCAACGAACACCTCGAGCTGCTCCAGAAGGTCGCCATGACCTTCTCCGATCCCGCCCAGGTCGAGCGCCTCGAGCAGGCCACCAGCGCCGAGGAGATCCTGGCGATCTTCGGCGACGAGAAGGAGTGATCGTATGACCAAGGCAGTGCATTTCGGCGCAGGGAACATCGGCCGCGGCTTCGTGGGACTGCTGCTCCACGAGGCCGGCTACGAGCTGGTGTTCGCGGACGTCGCCGACGCCCTGATCACCCAGCTGCAGGAGGCGGACTCCTACGAGGTCCGCACCGTCGGCCAGAACCCGACCCGGACTGTCGTCGACGGGTTCAGCGCGATCAACTCAACGAAGGACCCCGAGGGCCTGACCGAGCAGATCGCGTCGGCCGACGTCGTCACCACCGCCGTCGGCGCGCACATCCTGCGCTTCGTCGCACCGAACATCGCCGCCGGCATCGCGGCCCGCCCTGCCGGGGCCCCTCGCCTGGCCGTCATGGCCTGCGAGAACGCGATCAATGCGACCGATCTGCTGGAGCAGGAGATCCGCGCCAACTACCAGGGCGAAGATCTCGACGACAAGGCGCTGTTCTCCAACACCGCGGTAGACCGCATCGTGCCGGTGCAGGCCGAGGGCGCAGGCCTGGACGTCACCGTGGAGGACTTCTACGAGTGGGCCGTGGACCGCACGCCCTTCGCCGGCCAGGAGCTCGACGTCCCGGGCATCACCTGGGTGGACGACCTCGGCCCGTACATCGAGCGCAAGCTGTTCACGGTGAACACCGGCCACGCCACCACCGCCTGGCACGGCTGGGCCGCCGGCCATACGACGATCGCCGACGCGATCTCCGATGCCGCGGTGCACGGCCGAGTCACCTCGGTGCTCACGGAGACCTCCGCGCTGCTGGTCGCCAAGCACGGCTTCTCCGAGGAGGACATGGCCTCGTACCGCACGAAGGTGCTGGGCCGCTTCGCGAACACCGCCCTGCCGGACCCGGTCGAGCGGGTGGGGCGCGCGCCCCTGCGCAAGCTCTCCCGGAACGAGCGGATCATCAGCCCGGCCGCCGAGCTCGCCGAGCACGGGCTGGGATATCAGGGCCTGCTCGCCTCCTTCTCGGCGGCGCTCGCCTTCACCCCAGAGGGTGACGACGAGGTGGACCGGCTGCAGGAGATCCTACGCTCGCAGGACGCCGACGCCGCCACGGCCGAGATCACTGGCCTGGAGCCTTCGCACCCGCTGTTCGCCGCCGTGCGCGACGCCGTCGCCGCGAGGCAGTCGACCCTGTGAAAGTGGGTCGACGGGCGCCGCACTCGGCTCGCGTCGACCCTCCCCACACCGCCCTCAGGCCGTCCCGGCTCGGAGTGCGGCGAGGGGTGCAGCGCGCCGTCCCGCGAGGGCGCGATCGACGCACAGTGGGGACTCTTCCCACTCCCGAGCGATGGTCTGCCCGCTGGGCCCCAGGCTCACGGGACAGACCGGTATATTTCCAGAGGACACTGTAAGAACTCGGCGCGGAGACCGCGCCGCCCCACCGTCGCGAACCGCGCGGCGGCCCGTCGAAAGGCACACACCATGGCAGAGCGCACCGTCAAGATCGCCAGCGCCTCCGGGCTCCACGCGCGCCCCGCGGGCATCTTCGCGCAGGCCGCCGCCGAGCAGAGCGCGACCGTCACCATCGAGAAGTCCGGCGGCAATGCCGTGCAGGCCTCCAGCATGCTCATGCTCATGACCCTGGGCGCCGGTCACGGCGACGAGGTCACACTGCGTGCCGAGGGTGATGGGGCCGACGAGTCGGTCAACGCCCTGGCCGATCTCCTCGAGAAGGACCTCGACGCCGAGGACTGAGCCCTCCCCCGGGCACCGACCCGGTCCCGGGGTTGTGCCCTGGTCCCGGGTTCTTCCTCGGCGACAGGATTCTGCAGGCCTCAGGGCTCTGCCCCGGCCACAGTCCGCCCGATGACGCCCGCACCGCGGCCGCCACACCGGTCTGGCTCGTCGAAACCCTCGATATGCACCGTGGATGGTGTATATCGAGGGTTTCGGCGCTCCGGGGCCGTGTCGACGCGAGTCGGGCCACTATGGAAGCACCGAATCCCCGAGACCGTGCCGCTACGGACATGCTCTCGGGGATTCGGCGAGCACGCGCGAGAGGCACCCGCGCGTCTCCGGGGTCAGGCGCTCAGAGGCCCAGCTGGCCGAGGATCGGCAGGCCGGCGCGCACGACGTGGTTGGCGTCCTCCGCGGTGCGGGCGGCGACGGCCTTCGCGGCGAGCTCCTTGGCCTGCTCGAGCGTCACGGTCGAGAGCACCTTGGCGACGGCCGGCAGCGAGCGCGGGGTCATCGACAGGCTGTTCACGCCGAGGCCCACGAGCACGACCGCGAGGCCCGGGTCGCCGGCGGCCTCGCCGCACACGCCGACGGGCTTGTTGGCCTTCTCGCCGAACGCCTCGGGGTCTCCCCCGGCGACGCGGGCGCCGGCGCAGGTGGCCCCCACCAGCGCGAGCACGGCCGGCTGCCACGGGTTGTTCAGGTGAGCGAGGGAGCCCAGCTGGCGGTCCGCGGCCATCGTGTACTGGGTGAGGTCGTTGGTGCCGATGGACGCGAAGTCGCAGGCGGCCAGCTGACGGTCCGCGGTGATCGCGGCCGAGGGCGTCTCGACCATGATCCCGGCGGGCTCCAGGCCCCGCTCGCGGCACAGCGCTGCGAAGTCCTCGGTCTCGGTGACCGTCGAGATCATCGGGGCCATCACCCAGGGCGTGGCCTCGGACTGCTTCGCGGCGGCTGCGATCGCGTCGAGCTGGTTGGTCAGCACCGAGCGCTTCTCCCAGGAGGTGCGGTAGGCGCGCACGCCGAGCGCCGGGTTGGGCTCGTCGGCATCGGTGAGGAAGGGCAGCGGCTTGTCGGCTCCGGCGTCGATCGTGCGCACCACGACCTTCTTGCCGGCCATGTGCGCGAAGGCGGCGGAGTAGGCGGCCGTCTGCTCCTCGACGGACGGCTCGTCCTCGCGGTCCAGGAACAGGAACTCGGTGCGGAACAGGCCCACGCCGTCGGCGTTCGCAGCGGCGGCCTTCTCGGCGTCGGCCGCGTTGCCGATGTTGGCCAGCAGCTGCACGCGGGTGCCATCCTCCAGCACACCGCCGCCGCCCTCATAGGTCAGGGGATTCTTCTGCAGCTCGGTCCAGGCTTCGGCGAAACGGTGATGCTCCTCGGTGACCTCGTCGGTGATGGTGCCCAGGCCGGCGTCGACGAACACCTCGGTGCCGTCGGCGAACTCATGGATGCTCTTGGCGGCGACGATCGCGGGCAGGCCCAGCTGACGGGCCAGGATCGCGGTGTGCGACTGGGGGCCGCCGTCTGACGTGACCAGGGCGATCACGCGCTGCGGGTCGAGAGTGGCGGTATCCGCCGGGGCGAGGTCGATAGCGGTGAGGATGAAGGGCTCCTCGAGGCCGGGGATCCCGGGGGCCTGCTCACCGCGCAGCTCGGCGGCGATGCGGGCGCGCACGTCACGCACGTCGGTGGCTCGCTCGGCCATGTAGCCGCCGAGGCCCTCGAGCATCGTGGCGACCTGGTCTCCAGCCTCCCACACGGCGCGGGCCGGAGACTTGCCGCCGGAGAGCACGAAGCCCTGCGCGGTCTGCGTGAGCGAGGGGTCTGCGGCCATCTGCGCGGTGGCCTCGAGGATCTTCTTCCCGTCCCCGCTGGCGCGCTCGGCCAGGCGGACCAGCGCGGCCTGCACGGCGGCGGCCGCGGCCGGGATGCGCTCGGCCTCGACGGCGGGATCGGCACCCTCGGGCAGCTTCTCGGTCACGGGCGGCTCGGCGACCGGCGGCGCCATGGTGCGGATCGTGCCGACTACGCGGCCGGGGCTGACTGCAACACCTGTGTACTGGGCCATCGCTGATTCTCCTTGCGGATCCGGGGGCTGCGCCGCAGGAGCCGGACGGCCTGCCAGGCGACCCCTCCATGCTACGCGGAGTGTCGTGCCCTCCGGAGTGCGGGGCCCGGCGCCCGTCCAGCCGGCGTCCCTACGATGACGCGATGAACGTCATGGAATGGGAGCACCTGCCCGAGCCCGATCTCACCGGTCGCACCGTCGTCATGACGGGCGCCAGCGACGGACTGGGCCGGGAGGCGGCGCTGCAGCTGGCCCACTGGGGCGCTGACCTCGTGCTGCCGGTGCGCACGCGCGCCAAGGGCGAGGTGGTCGCGCAGCGGATCATTCGGGAGACCGGCCGACGAGGAGCCGTGCGCCTGACGTCTCTGGATCTCGCCGATCTGTCGGCGGTGCGCACGGGTGCCGAGGAGATCGAGCGTCTCGTCGGCCCGAGCGGGATCGGCCTGCTGATCCATGTCGCCGGGGCCGTCACCCGGCGTCGCGAGGAGACCGCTGACGGCTCCGAGCGGATGCTGGGGGTGAACGCCCTCGCTCCCCTGCTCCTGACCGAGACGCTGCTGCCGCTGGTGCGGGAGCGGGTGGTGGTGGTCGCCTCCGATGCGCACACCTTCGGGTCGATCGACCTGGATGATCCGCACTTCCGACGCGGCGGCTGGTCGCTGCGCGCCGGCTACGGACGCTCGAAGCTCACGACGATGCTGTGGGCCCGTGAGCTCTCCGACCGGCTCCGGGCGGAGGGCTCAGGAACGGATGGCTCAGGCGTGGACCTGCAGCTCGTGCATCCGGGCTGGGTGCTCACCAACCTGCAGAACGCGACCGGGTCCGCACGGCTGGACCGACTGGTCACCGAGGTCACCCGGCCGATCGCGATGTCGGCGCAGCGCGGCGCCGCCTCAGTCCTGTTCGCCGCCACCCAGCCGCTGCCGCCGGGTTCCTACATCGGTCCGGACGGGCGGGGAGCGCTGCGGGGCCGGCCGACGTTCCTGCGGCGTTCGGCTGCGGCCCAGGACCGCGACCTGGCCCGCGAGGTCGCGGGCTGGGCGCGGTCCGAGGTGGGCCTGCCCAGCACACCGCGGGGCGCCGACACCCGGCCGTGAGCCGGCCTGCTGTCGGCATCCCTCTGACCGCGACCTGCCGCCGGCGGCCCTCGGACCACGACCGGCCCCGGAGCATCTGCACGAGATGCCCGGGGCCGGTCGTCGATCAGCGGAGGGTGCGGGATTCGAACCCGCGGTACGGGGTGACCGCACATTGGTTTTCAAGACCAACTCATTCGGCCGCTCTGACAACCCTCCCCGGGCCCGGAGGCCCTCGAGAAGTGTACCGGGACTAGGGTGGCGGGATCTGCACCCGAGGGAGAGGTTCACCCCGCATGCGCGCCGTACTGATCGACTCGAAGGACTCCGACGCCCGCTTCGTGGAGGATGCCGGTGAGTCCCTGCTCACCGGGCCCGTGGAGCTGGACGTGCTCTTCTCGAGCTACAACTACAAGGACGCGATGGCGATCGCGGGCACGGGTATCGCCCGCTCCTTCCCGCTGGTCCCCGGCATCGACCTGGTGGGGCGGGTGACGGCCTCGGAGGCCGAGCAGTACTCGGCCGGCGACCTCGTGATCCTCAACGGCGACGGCATCGGCGAGTCCCTCCACGGCGGCTTCGCGACCCGAGCCCGGGTGCGGCCCGACGCGCTGGTGCGCCTCCCGGCGGAGATCTCCCCCGACCGCGCCGCGGCGATCGGCACCGCCGGGTTCACCGCGATGCTCTCGGTGCTGCGGCTCGAGGACACCGGGATCGAGCCCGGCAGCGGCGATGTGCTTGTCACCGGCGCCTCCGGCGGAGTCGGCTCGATCGCGGTCGCGCTGCTCGCCGGTCGCGGCCACCGCGTGGTGGCGTCCTCCGGACGGGATGAGGAGAACGGGGAGTACCTGCGTGATCTCGGCGCGGCCGATGTCATCCACCGCTCCGAGCTCTCCGAGGAGCCCGGCAAGCCGATGCAGTCGCAGCGCTGGGCAGGAGCGATCGACGGCCTGGGCAGCACCACGCTCGCGAACGTCCTCGCCCAGACCGCCTGGGGCGGCACGGTCGCGGCCTACGGGCTCGCCCAGGGCACGGACCTCCCGACCACCGTGCTGCCGTTCATCCTGCGCGGCGTGACCCTGGCGGGCGTGAACTCGGTGGAGGCCCCGCTCACGCTGCGCGAGCGCGCCTGGGAGGCCCTCACCCGGGAGCTGGACCTCGACCTGCTCGATTCGCTGACCACCGGCATCGGCCTGTCGGAGGCGATCGCGTTCGCCCCGCTGATCCTGGCCGGCGAGACCCGTGGCCGCACGATCGTGGATGTGACCCAGTGACCATGCGCGCGCTCTCCATCACCGAGGATCACCAGCTCGAGCTGGTCGATCTCCCCGAACCCGTCACGGCGCCCGGCGAGGTGCTGGTCGACGTCATCGCCGCCGGGGTGAACCGTGCGGACCTCGCCCAGGTCGCCGGCATGTATCCCCCGCCGCCGGATGCGTCGGAGCTGCCGGGGCTCGAGGTCTCCGGCCACCGCCGTGACACCGGTGAGGCCGTGGTGGCGCTGCTGGCCGGCGGTGGCTACGCCGAGGTCGTCGCCGTGCCCGAGGGGCAGCTGCTCCCCGTCCCCGAGGGGATGGACCTGGTCGACGCCGCCGGCGTGGTCGAGGTGTGCGCGACCGTGGTCTCAAACCTCGTGCTCGAGGCCGGACTCGTCGAGGGCGAGACCGTGCTGATCCACGGCGGCACCGGAGGCATCGGCACCGTCGCGATCCAGCTGGCACGGCACCTCGGTGCCCGCGTGCTCACCACCGTCGGCTCCGACGAGGCGATCGCCACCACCCGCGGTCTGGGCGCCGACATGTCCTGGAACCGCCACACCACCGATCTGCTCGAGGCGGTGCGCGAGACCGGCGGGGCCGACGTCATCCTCGATGTCGTGGGCGGGCCCACGCTCGCGGACAACGTCGGGATGCTCCACGAGCACGGGCGCCTGGTCATCATCGGCACCCTCGGCGGGGCGAGCGGCGAGCTGCCGATCGGCCTGCTCATGGGCAAGCGCGGCCGCGTCATCGGCACCACGCTGCGCTCCCGCCGCACCGAGGCCAAGCGCGAGATCCTCGAGGCCACCCAGGCCCTGGCCTGGCCGCTGCTCACGGACGGCTCCCTGCGGATCCCGATCCACGCCCGCTTCCCCTTCGAGCGGGCCGCCGACGCCCACACGGTGCTCCGCGAGGGCGGCCATCTCGGCAAGGTCGTCCTCGAGATCGCTTCGCCCGAAGACTGAGGGCTGAGGGCTGAGGGCTCGACCCAGCAGTCTGATCAGCCCTGCAGCCCGCTCAGCCCAGCAGGGTCTCCAGCACCAGCACGGTGCCGTCCTCGTAGACGGAGTCCGTGACGGTGTCCGCCACGTCCTTCACGCCCTGGGGCGCCTGCCCCATGGCCACCCCGACGCCGGCCCACTGGAGCATCTCGGTGTCGTTGAAGCCGTCCCCGACGGCCACGGTGTGCGCCGGCTCGATGCCCAGATCCGCGCGCACCGTCTCCAGGGCGGTGGCCTTGGAGACGCCGGGGGCGGCCATGTCGAGCCAGGCCGTCCAGCCGATCGAGTACTCCACGCCGTGCACGCCGGATTCGGCGATGACCTTGCTGAACTCCTGCGGGCTGAGGTCCGGCACGTGCACCACCACGCGCACCGCCTCGAGCTCGAGGAGGTCCTCCAGCGGCTTCTCCTGGGCCTGCACGCCGAAGCTGGCGTCCTGGAAGCCGGTGGTGGCCTGGAAGGAGCCGTCGACCATCTCGACCGCGTAGTGCGCGTCGGGCGCGACCTCGCGCAGGGTGCGCAGGGCGTGGCCGGGCCGGAAGGCACGGGTGTCGATGATGCGGTACCCGCCGTCGGCCGACGGATCCAGCTCCAGGGTGACCGCCCCGTTGGAGCAGACCGCGTACCCGCGGGTGATACCCGCGGCCTCGACGATCGGGAGGGTCGCTCCGAGGGAACGACCGGTCGAGATGACGACGGTGTGCTCCGTGGCGGCACGCTGCAGCACGCGGCGCATCGGCGGGGACATGACGCCGTCGTGGTCGACGAGCGTGCCGTCGACGTCGAGCCCGATCAGCAGTCGCTCGCCGGGCAGGGCACCGAGATGCTCCTTCAGACGGGTCCGGGTGGCATCGCGGTCGGTGATCGCCGTGGCAGCATCCATGCCCCCGAGTGTCTCAGCGCCGTCTGACACCCGGGTGAACCGGCGGTGACGGACAGCATCACGCAGGCGTCGCAGGGCTCCGCGTCCGGACAGGCTGGGCATGTCAGGCCACGACCTCGAAGGTCTCGCGCCCGCCGAGGTAGGGGCGCAGGCCCTCGGGGACCACGACAGAACCGTCGGGCTGCTGGTGGTTCTCGAGGATCGCGGCGATGAAGCGCGTGGTGCCGAGGGTTCCGTTGAGCGTCGCGACCGGGCGCAGCCCGTCGTCGGTGCGCTCACGGATGTTCAGCCGCCGAGCCTGGAACTGGGTGGTGTTCGAGGTGGAGGTGAGCTCGCGGTAGGTGTTCTGGCTGGGCATCCACGCCTCGCAGTCGAACTTGCGGGCGGCGGAGGTGCCCAGGTCACCGGCGGCGGTGTCGATGATGCGGTAGGGCACGTCGATGCGCGCCATCATCTCCCGCTCGAGGTCCAGCAGGCGCTCGTGCTCCGCGTAGGAGTCCTCGATGCGGCAGTAGCTGAACATCTCGACCTTGTGGAACTGGTGGACGCGGATGATGCCGCGGGTGTCCTTGCCGTAGCTGCCGGCCTCGCGGCGGTAGCAGGCGCTCCAGCCGGCGTAGCGGATCGGGCCGCCGGACAGGTCGAGGATCTCGTCCTTGTGATAGCTGGCCAGGGCCACCTCGCTGGTGCCGACGAGGTAGAGGTCGTCGTCCTTGTCGAGGTGGTAGACCTCGTCGGCGTGCTCGCCGAGGAAGCCCGTGCCCTCCATCGACTCCGGGAGCACCAGGGTGGGGGTGATCATCGGGGTGAAGCCGGCGTTCGTGGCCTGGTCGATCGCGGAGTTCAGGATCGCGAGCTCGAGCTGGGCGCCGACGCCGCGCAGGAAGTAGAAGCGTGAGCCGGAGACCTTCGCGCCGCGGGCCATGTCGATCGCCCGCAGACCCTCGGCGATCTCCAGGTGATCCTTGACCGGGTGGTCGAAACGGGGGTTCTCGCCGACGGTCTCGCGGAGGGCGAAGTCCTCCTCGAGGCCCTCGGGGGCGCCCTCGGCGAGGTTGGGGATGGCGCGCAGGGCGCTGTCACGGGCGGCGATGGCCTCTCCGGCCTCCGCCTCGAGGCGCTTGACGTCGGCCGCGAGCTGCTTGACCTCGGCCAGCAGTGCCTGCTTCTCCTCGCCCGTGGTCTGGGCGACCTTCTTGCCGAAGGCCTTCTGCTCGGCGCGCGCGGATTCGAAGGACCCGGTCGCCTCGCGCCAGCGGGAATCGGCCGCCAGGACGGCGTCGACGGTGGCAGGGTCTCGTCGGCGCGCCTTCTGGGCATCGCGGACGGCATCGGGATTCTCTCGCAGGAGCCGCAGATCGATCATTGCACCAGGGTACCCGCGCAGGGGCCTGTGCTCTCCGGCCCTCGCCGTCAGTACTCTGTGACCATGGACCAGACCTTGCTCTACCTCAGCATCGCCTCGATCGTGGTCACCGTCGTCGCCGTCGTGCTGCTCGTCGTGGTGCTGCGGCACCTGGGGCGCCACCGTCGCGAGATCGCCGCGCTGCGGGCCGCGACGGAGGGCTCGGGCGCACGTGCGGGAGCCGGCGCGGCCGGGGACGGTACGTCCGCCGACGTCGACAGTGCTGCCAGGGCCGACGCGGACCCCCACGACGACTCGCCCGCTGACAGCATCCACCGGGTCGCGGTGGTCCTGAACCCCTCGAAGTTCGACGACGCCGAGATGTTCCGCACCCGCGTGCGCGAGGTCGTCGAGAACCTCGGGGGCGCTGACGTCGAGTTCTACGAGACGACGGTGGAGGATCCGGGCCGCGGCCAGACCCGTCGTGCTCTCCAGGAGGGCGCCGATCTGGTGGTCGCCGCCGGCGGCGACGGGACCGTGCGCCTGGTGTCCTCCGTGCTCGCCGGCACCGACACCCGGATGGCGATCATCCCCGCCGGGACCGGCAACCTGCTGGCCCGCAACCTCGACATCCCCCTGGAGGATCCCACCGCGGCGATGACCGCGGCGCTGAGCGGCGAGGACCGACAGATCGACGTGGGCTGGCTGCGCAGCGGCGGCTCCGTCTCCGAGGCGGCCGCATCCGCTGAGCAGATCTTCCTGGTCATCGCCGGCTTCGGGGCGGACGCCGAGATGATCGGCCACACCGACGACACCCTGAAGAAGCGCCTCGGGTGGATCGCCTATGTGGTCGGCGGGGTGCGCACGATCCTCGGCCGCTCGGTCGACGTCATGCTGGACTTCCCCGACGGCACCCGCCAGGCCCACAAGGCGCGCACCGTGCTGCTGGGCAACGTGGGCAGACTTCCCGGCGGCTTCGTGCTGATGCCGGAGGCCACAGCGGACAACGGCCGCCTCGAGATCGTGGTCGCCGGGTGGAAGGGCGCCGCCGGCTTCAGCCAGGTGGTCACGGAGGTCGTGAACCCGAAGCTGGTCCCGAAGGGCAAGCTCGCAGAGACCACGCGCCTGTCCACGATGAACCGCTACCAGGCCACCGAGGTGCGGGTCGCGACCACGAAGGCCCAGCCCGTGCAGCTCGACGGCGACACCGACACTGAGGCGACCCATCTGATCGCCCGGATCGACCCGGGCGTGCTGCGCCTGCGCGTTCCCGCGGGAACGGATCTGGACCAGCCCTGAGGGCCGTCAGTCCGTGCTCGGTGACCCCGTCGAGGGCGGGGTGACCATGCCGGTCAGCGACTCGATCCAGGCGTGGGCCTCGTCGTAGGTGTCGTCGGCGAACTCCTCGCGCGTCTCGGAGCTGATCCCGTCGATGCGCGGGTAGGAGCCGAGGTAGTGCACGACGGGGCAGATCCGGTGCAGCGCCCGCAGGGAGGCGGCGACGCGACGGTCCTCGATGTGCCCCTCGACGTCGATCGAGAAGGAGTACCGGCCCAGGAAGTCGCCGATGGGGCGCGACTCGATGCGGGAGAGGTTCACGCCGTTGGCGCTGAACATCTCGAGGGTCTCGAGCAGGGCGCCGGAGCGGTTGTGGGGCAGCTGGACGACGAGCGTGGTCTTGTCCGCCCCGGTGCGGGCGGGGATGCGGCCCTCGCGGGTGACGAGCACGAAGCGGGTCTGCGCGCCGGCGTTGTCCTCGATCTGCTCGGCGAGCACCGTGAGGCCGAAGTGCTCGGCAGCGAGGGGCGAGCAGACGGCGGCGCGGCCGCGGGCCTCCTCGGGGCTCATCGCGGCGAGGTCGCGGGCGGCCGCGGCGGTCGATGAGGCGGTGGCGACGTTCGCCGAGGGGACGTGGCCGCGCAGCCAGCCCTGGACCTGAGCCTGGGCGTGCGGGTGGGAGGAGACGACGCGGAGGTCCGTCAGCGCTGTCTCCTCGCGGGCGGCGAGCACGAAGGTCACCTGCACGATCTGCTCGGCGACGATGGTGATGGAGTCCGTGGCGGCGAGCACGTCCAGCGTGCCGGAGACCCCGCCCTCGACGGAGTTCTCGATCGGCGCGATCAGCGCATCGATGTCCCCGGCGAGCAGGTCGGTGGTCGCGGTCGCGACGGCGGTGAAGGGCACCTGCTCCACCGTGTCGGTGACCTCGCGGGGCATGACCGCCAGCGCCTGCAGGAGCGCCTGGTGGGTGAAGGTGGTCTCGGGGCCGAGGTATCCGTACCGCATGGGAGCCAACACTACTGCTCACGGGCGCAGTTCCGCCGCGCGGCCCAGGACGGACCGGCCTCTTTGCGCACTGGCGATCAGGACGAGGGGCGTGCCGGCCTGGTCCCGTCATCGATCCAATAGCGCCGTTTCCCCTCAACACTGTTCTCGTACTGCCCGCCGGCCTTCTCGATCGTGCGGCGGGAGGCGACATTGTCTTCATCGCAGGTGACCAGGACAGGGCTGATGCCGAGCCCCCGCGCCTCGGCCAGGCCGAGCTCGAGGGCCGCGGAGGCGATCCCCTGCCTCCGGGCGGATGGCCGCACTGAGTACCCGATGTGCCCGCCCTGATCGAAGAGGTAGGTGGTCAGGCGGTGGCGGATCACGATGAAGCCGAGGATCTCGGCTCCCGGATCGTCAACTCCACATGAGCCGTCGCTCGACCCGTCGGCCGCGATGATCCAGCGGCTGGTGCAGTGCACCCAGGGCTCTTCGAGCTCGGTGCTCGGATCCTCCTCGGCCAGGCGCGCGGTCACGAAGTCGATGAACTCTCCGTCGCCCACCGGCGGGATGCCGGGGTCGAAGATGCTCGAGCCGTCCATCGCCGTCCCGGCGAAGTCGGCGAGGCAGTCCACGAAGGCCGCGTGGCGGGAGACGGACGGCGGGACCAGGCGGAGTGCAGGACTCATCGGCCCAGGATGCCAGGCTGGCGGAGCACGGATTGCTGTGGCCCGACGCGGAGATGCAGATTCCCGGAGATCAGGGTCGGGCTCAGCGCAGGTCGAGCACCCAGCGGTCTACGACCCGCGCCGGATCGGCAGGGTGCCGCTCGGGAGTGCCGGTGGGAGCCGCGCCGATATTGCGGGCCACGGCTCGGGAGGGATCGTTGTGCGGCGCGATGAACAGCACGAGCTGCGAGATCCGTTGGTCTCCGCGGGCGCAGTCGACGAGCGCTGACGCGATCTCCTGCCCCAGACCCTTCCCCCGATGAGCTGGGAGCACCCAGTAGGTCATCGCGGCGTGGCCCCGCTGGACTCCTGGCGCCAGGCGGTTCAGACCGCCGCCGCCGAGCAGACGCCCGCCTCCGACCCCGTCCCCGTCCTGGTGCTCGTCCCCGCCCGAGGCCATCCCGTCTACCGCGGCGTACTCACGGATCGGACCGTCGCTGCTCCACCGTGAACAGCGGTCCAGGAAGGCAACGAGCGCCGCGCGGTCCCACCGGCCTCCGCTGATCTCCCGCGCCAGCGCGTCGTCCTGACCGAGCAGCAAGGCATCGGCATCCTGGGGGTCGAGTGCTCGGAGTCGGATCATCGACTCAGTCGCTTCATGCGGTGGTCGCGGGGGCCTGTCCCGCCAGCGCCGCCCGCACCGACGCCATGATCTCGACGTCACCGTGGCCCTTGGCACGGGCGTCGGCGACGGGTCCGGAGAACAGTGCGACGAGGTCCGGGTCGGCGACGCCCCCGGATTCCCTGTCGGTCGCCGCGGCGGATCTCTCGCTGGCAGCCACGGCTCCTGGCGCCACGGTGGTGCCCGCGCCGCGCCGGGTCACGATGATCTGCGCCTCCTCGAGGAGCTTGTAGGCGCGGGCCACGGTGCCGGCGGCGAGGCCGAGATCGCCGGCGAGCACGCGGATGGCGGGGAGCTTGTCGCCCGGGGCGATCTCGCCGGAGCGGACCTGCTCGACGATCTCGCGACGGACCTGCTCATAGGGAGGAGTCGGGGTGTTCATGGGGTCCACGATATGGGTCCCCGGACCTCCTCTGCGCTGCATAGCACCTCTTGTGCGGCACCGCTCGCCCGGCGCGCGCCGCGGCCAGGGCGCCGGCGGGGCCCGTGGAATCCGTGGGAGAAGCGTGGAGGCCCTGCGCAGACGCCCGGGAGCCTGCGGTGCGCCCCGTAGCATCGTCCTGTGCTTCCCCACCTGCCTGTCTCCTCCTCCCCTGCCCGCCGGCTCCGTGCGCTGCCGGCAGTGCTGCTCACCCTGATGCTGAGCGCGCTCGTGCTGGGCCTCGCTCCCGCCGCGCAGGCCGACGGCCCGCAGGAGGCAGACGCCCCGGTGCGCCTGGTCCTGACCACCGCAGGTCTGAGCTGGGAGGACATCTCCGCCGAGCGGACACCGAACATCCAGTGCCTCGCGGATCGCTCCGGAGCAGGGGCGATGAACACCACCTCGACCTCCGTGGTCTCCACGGAGCGCCAGGGCCTGGAGACGCTGCACACCGGCTACCGCGGCCTCGCCGAGAAGGCACCCCGCTCGGCCGGGATCCCGAACCCCCCGGTGGACCAGTGGAAGCAGCTGCCCGTCCACACCACGGAGATCGACGCCTCGGCGGAGGCCGACCCCGAGCTGGCGGGATCCGGGCCGTCGGACCCGGACCAGATCGCTGCACAGACCGCCGACGCCCTCGCCGGCGAGGACATCGTGCAGGTCGACCTCGGCTCCGTGCCCGACCACGACGATCCGGGCCGCGAGCAGGCGCTCTCGGACCTCGACGAGAGGGTCGGCGGAGTGCTGGACGCCGCCGGCGGCTGCGAGTCCGCCGACCTGCCCCGCACGCTCCTGGTCTCCGTCGCTGCGACCGACCCGGCGAACCCGGACGAGATGGAGCGCACCGGTGCGGTCGCCTCCCGCACCGTGGGCCTGCAGGTCGCGCTGGACTCCGCGTTCCCCGGCCAGGCGCTGACCAGCGGTGCCACCAAGCAGAACGGCGTCGTGATGATGACCGACGTGGTCGCCACGGTCCTCGCCTCCTATGACGTCGCAGCCGACGGCCTGATCCCCGGTCAGCCGTTCCGCGGCACGGACCACGACGACCCCCAGCAGCTCGCCCTGGACCGTTCGCAGGCCGCCGCGATCGTCGACTCCGCGACCGTCCCGGCTCTGGGATCCTGGCTCGCGCTCGGCGTGATCGGCCTCGTGATCTGCCTCGTGCCTGCCTTCGCACGGCGCCGGCGGCTCGCCGCCGTGGGCCGCGCCCTCGCGGCCATCGCCCCGCTCGCCCTCCCCGTCGGACTGTGCGCATCCGTCGTGCCCTGGTGGCGCGGGGAGCACGACACCCTGGCACTGACCGCTGTGGTCTGGGGCGGCTGCGCGGTGCTCTCCGTGATCGTGCTCGGCGGCCCGTGGCGCCGCCATCGCTTCGGACCGCTCGGGGTCTCCTCCGCCCTGATCACCGCCGTGATCCTCGGCGAGTCCGCGCTCGGCTCACGGTTCCAGCTGGGCTCCCCGCTCGGTGCCCAGCCGATCTCCGGCGGCCGCTTCTACGGGCTCTCCAACCACCTGTACGGCATGGTGTTCGCCGGGGCGATGATGGCGCTGCTGTGCCTGTTCACCGTGCTGCGCACCCCTCGCGCCCGAGTGGTGTGGACACTCCTGGTGGGCGCCTGCGTGGCGGTCGTGTGCGTGGCGCCGTCCATGGGCGCTGACTTCGGCTCGATGCTCGCCACCATCCCCACCTTCGGGCTGCTCGCCCTGCTCGTCTCGGGGATCCGGCCGAAGGCCTGGCACATCCTGGCGCTCCTCGCGGGCGGCGCCGTCGCCGTGCTCGGGGTGTCCTTCCTGGACTGGCTGCGTCCGCCCGAGGACCGCACCCACCTGGGGCGGTTCATCGACGAGCTCCTGAGCGGCGAGCTGCTCTCCGTGATCACGCGCAAGCTCGCGCAGAACATCGCGATGACCACCGGCTACTGGGCGCTCGCACTCATCATGCTGCTGGCTGTGCTCGCCTCGATCGCCGTGCTCGCCCCGCGCCGGTTCCGTCTCACGCGGCTGGTGGCGCTCGACGCCGCGCACCCTGCGGCCTACCGGGTGCGGGTCGCCCTCGTGGCCGGCACCTGGCTGGGGTATGCGGTCAACGACACCGGGCCGGTGCTGGTCGCCGCGGTCTTCGGGATCTGGTTCGCCTTCCTGCCGGTCGCGCTGCCCGCGCCCCGGCCGACGGGCTCCGCGGACCCGCAGTAGGCAGGTTCAGTCGTCCGAGGCGTTCTCGGCCTCGACGGCGGCGTGGACCACGAGCGAGGCGTATTCATCACCACTCAGCGGCGGGCGGATCGAGCTGGGCAGCTCGGGCCCGGGCACGGTCAGATGCGATGCGATGATCACGGCGTGCTCGGGGCTGAAACGCTCCGCCACCGGAGCCGCCTCGAGCCGGGCCGCAAGAGCCTCGAGGTCGATGCCTGCGAGGTAGACGACGTCATCCGGGGCGAATTCCCCTGCGACCGGTAGAGCCCGCAGCCGGCGGTCCAGCGACTCGATGTCGAGATCGCCGAGCGCCCGGGTCTCCTCGTCGGAGAAGGCGCCGCTGACCGGGAGCGCGGCGAGGCGCGCCCGGCGGCGATCCGCCCTGTTGACGGCGGAATCCTGCTCCGTGGTCGGAGCAGACGCCGGATCCGTGGGCGACGTCGCAGCTGCACCCGGTGCGGCAGCCGGGGTCGACGGCGAGGTCGGGACCGAGGTCGTGGGTGTCGACGAGATCGGGGACTGCGGTGAGGTCCATGTCGACGGCGCGGGCACGACGGGGACCGGATTCGCCGCCGGGGCCGGTTTGGACTCCGGGCCAGGAGTCGTCCCCGAGGCGGGAGCGCTCGGCTCCTCCGGGGCGGCCTCCTCCACCGGACCGAGGTCCCAGGCGTTGACCTCTTCGGCGGATTCCGGTTCCGGTGCCCGCTTCGCCCCCGGCCAGACGGCCCGCACGGACGTGGGGCGCGGCTGGACGGTGCCGCCGCGGTTCTCAGCCTCGGCTCGCGTGCCCCGGTCGGGTTCCGGCTCGACGCCCGGTTCCGGCTCGCCGCTTGGCTCTGACTCGCTGTTGACCTCCGGAGCAGGAATCGGCTCGGGGGTGACGGACCGTTCCGGGTCGACGGACGACTCGGGGGTGACGGCCGCGGTCGCCGCACCCCCAGAAGGCTCGACCTCAGCGGGCTCCACCTCCGCGGGCTCGACCTCAGCAGGTTCAGTCCCGGCTGGCTCGGCCCCAGAGCTGTCGATCACCGGCTCGCCGATGAACTCACCGGTCGTACCCGCAGCCAGCACGGCAGGCTCGTCGGTCGGGTCATCGGCCGGTTCGTCCGGCAGGACATGGCGGCGGCGTGCCAAGGCCCGCACCACATCGCGCAGCTGGGCGGCGCGGTGCAGCTGACCGCGCAGATCCTTGCCGGTGGCGCGGTGCGCGAGGGACGTCTCGATCTCCTTGACCCAGAAACCGCCGGTCAGCGCGTCGATGGTCAGCGACGTCTCGACGCCCCACCCCGGCGCCAGCGGCTGACAGGCCTCCCAGGTCTCCCGGGTGATGCAGCGGGTCCCGGACAGCGGCTGGGTGGCCTCCCAGCCGGTGGCGCGCAGGATGCCGCGGCGGGCGGTGCCCACCACGATCCCCATGCCGCCGGCGCCGGCCTGGGGCGGCAGCAGAGCGATCGCCATGTCGACGCCCTCGCCGAGCACCGCATCCACCAGGGGCTGAGCGGTGGTGACGGAGGATTCCATGTCGGCATCGACGAACAGCAGGGCGCGCGGCGTCCGGTCCTTGCCGTCGATCACGGGCAACGGCCCGGTGTGCCCCGGCGAGCGCGGCTCGGCATGGAGCTCCTCGGAGAAGCCGGCGCCTCCGTCGGCCCGTTCGGCGTCCTCCCGGATCGCGACCATCTGTGCACCGGTCGCCATCGCTGCCGCCTTGCCGCGGTTGGTCTTGTGGCGCACCACGAGGGCGTCGGCCCCCATGGCGACCGCGGAGGTGGCGTCGGTGGAGCCGTCGTCGACGACCACCACCAGATCCACGCCCTGGATCTCGCGGGCGGCCACGATGGTCGCCTCGATCCTCTCCGCCTCGTTCTTGGCAGGGATCACCACGGCCACCCGCTCGGGGCGGTGGGCCGTCAGCGGCCCCGCCGCACTCATCGCAGGGTCACCTGTCGGGCCACGATCCCGCCCCGGGCGCGACGCTCGAGCGCGGTGAGCGGCTCCTCGGTGTGCAGCGCCTCCTCGAAGCGGGTGCGGAACGCCTCCGCCTCCGCCTCGACGCCTGCGGCGCCGAAGCCCTTGGGCAGGTCCCACACGGGGATCGCGAGGCCCTCGGCGCGGAAGGAGCCGACGTACTTGGTGCCCTCGCCGACCCCGGACTCACGGCGTGCGTGCAGGCGGGTGACCGCGTCGATGACCTTCTCCTCGTCGGCGTCGAGCACCCAGCGCAGGTGCTCCTTGGGCCCGGCGTCGACCCAGTAGGCGTGCTCGAGGCCGGCGACGGCGCGGGTGGGCATGATCGACTGGTTCGCCTCCTGGATCGAGGACTCGATCTCGGGGGTGCGCTCGGCGCTCGGGTCCAGCCAGAACTCGAAGGTGTCGTGCACGGCGATCGTGAAGTCACCGGTCAGGTCGAGGATCTCCTGCAGGCGCGGGGCGTCGTCATCCAGGGTCACCGAGGTGATCGGGTTGCCGGGCTCGAGGGCGAGGGCCAGCTTGATGGCCTGCCCGATCCCGCGGGAGAGGTCCCCGCCGGGGTAGGCGGCCTGGATGCCCACGGTGATGCTCCCGTCGGTGCGGCGCACAGCGGGCCACGCCATCGGCAGGATCGTCGCGATCTCGACATCGACCGCGCCGTGCTCGGCGGTGGTCTTCGCGGCCATGGTCGCCGCGGGGATCAGCTCGCGCATCGCCACCAGATCCTGTTCGTTCGGCAGCCCCTCGAAGGGACGGAGGACCAGGGCATCTCGAGAGGTGGAGCTCATGACCGCAAGTCTACCGATCCGCAGGCGTGCCTCGTCGGATGCTCACGCCACGATTCCTGTGCCGCGCCCCGCACGATCGGGGGCATGGGTGGGTGAGGGAGCCAGGGCGGCCTCGAGCACGCGCAGATCCGCCGGGTCCATGTCCCGCCCGTGATCGGGGCGGGGGTGCTCGGCGCGGCGGGTGAGATGAACAGGCACCGTCGCCAGGCCCAGCCTCCGGGCCACGGCGATGCGGTGGTTGCCGTCGATGGTCGCGAACTCCTCGGTGAAAGCCAGATCGATCGGGGTGCGCATGCCCTCACGACCGATCAGCTCGGTCAGGCGGTCCAGGTGGGCGGGGGTGTCCAGAGTGGGTGTGCCCACGTGCTCGCGGTCCACGGCCCGGTACCGGGCCACGAGCTCGGTGGGCAGCTCGACGCTCTCCTGGTCCATGGGGGCGGCGCGGCGTTCCATGAGCAGCTCGGTGTCGTCGTCCGGGTTGCGGCCGATCACCCCGAAGCCGCAGCTCTCGTAGAGCCGACGGGCGGGCAGGTTGGTCTCGACCACCGCGAGGCGCAGCCGGGTCAACAGGTGGTGCGCGGCGAGGTGGTCGACGCAGGCGGCGATGAGGACCCGGCCGACACCGCGGCCGCGGTGCTCGGGCGCGACCCAGACTGCGAATATCTCTGCGAGCTGCCCTCGGGTCGAGGTCGTGACGAGCCGGGCCATTCCGGCGGCGGTCTCCACGCCGCTCTCGTGCCGTACAGCGACGTAGGCTACCCCGGGAAGGCGGAAGTATCCGCGCCAGTACGCTTCACGCTGGTCGTCGTCGGCACCATCCCGAGCCAGGGCGCCTTCCAGCGTGCTGCTGAACGCCTCGGGGGCGTCGGCGAGCGCACGCAGGCGCAGCTCCCGCCACACGGGCCAGTCGTCGGGCGCCAGCACCTTCGCGGAGATCATGCCGCAAGGTTCGCATCCGGCTGAGCACGCCACAAGCGAGCACGTCGCAAGCAGGCCTCCACCGGAGTTCAGCACCTTGAGACGACCTCTGCGGCTGGCTCCGTCCTGCTTCGGCAGAATCCTGCGTACCCCTGCCCACCCCAGCGCGCCGCAGCGAACCGCCCTGCGTCGAGTGGCGCCAGGTGTGCAGGCAGCCCGCAGAGGGGCGAGCCTGCACGCCTCGCGCCACTGGATACGTGAGCAGGAGCAGGAGGCAGATTCGCGGGGCGGGTCCGGAAGGGGGGTCACCCCGGCAGCTCTCGGTCCGGCGGCTACCGGCCCTCAGCTCACGGGTGTGTGCCGACCTCCATCAGCTCTCGGGCGCACTCCTCCAGGTCCCGCGGCACCGCACCGTCGAGCATATGCAGGGCGAAATCTTCGCTGAGCCGCTCGAAGAAGTAGGTGCCGCGCACGGAGTTGCCGTGCAGGTCGAGCTGCGGGGCGTAGCTGGCGATGCCGAAGCGAGAGGGCAGCGCGGCGATGATCCCGCCGCCCACGCCGGACTTCGCGGGCAGGCCCACGTCACTGACCCAGTCGCCGGCGTTGTCGTACATCCCGCAGGTGAGCATCACGGAGAGCACCTGGCGGGCGGCGACGCGGGAGAACACCTTCTCGCCGGTCAGCGGATTGGTGCCGCCGGAGGCGAGGGTCGCAGCCATCACCGAGAGGTCCGTGACGGTGGTGAGCACCGCGCAGCCCTCGATGTATCCCGCGACCACGTCGGCGGCGTCCTCGGTCATCGAGCCGGCCGCGCGGAGCATGTACGCGAGCGCGAGGTTGCGATCGGCGATCGTCATCTCTTCCTCGCGGGTCTCCTGGTGCAGCTCGAGCGGCCGCCCGGCGGCAGCATCGAGCACGTCGCGCAGGCGCTGCGTGCGCTCCTCCTGGGTGGGGCCCAGCATCGCGTGGGTGCGGATGGCGCCGATGTTCACCAGCGGGTTCTTGGGCTTCTTCGAGTGCCGGTCGATGCTGAGGGCGTTGAACTCCTCCCCCGTCGGCTCCTCGTCGACCACGGAATCCACGTAGTCCATCCCGTGCAGATCGATCGCGGCCCCGTAGGCGAAGGCCTTGGAGATCGACTGCACCGGGAAGGCGTGGTCGGTGCCGGCGGAGGTGATCTCCCCGTCGATCGTGCAGACGGCGACGCCGAGGTGGTCCTCGCGCGCGCCGGAGAGATACGAGAGCTCCGGGATGTCTCCGACGGACTGGGCGCTGCCGGAGATCCCACGATCCGGGAGGACCGCATCGGTCGTCGGGTCCGCCTCGGGTGCCGTCGCCGTGGACAGGGCGATCGTGAGGCGGTTCAGGTAGGTGTTCAGAGCGCTCGTCACGGAACCGACCGTACAGGCCGCCGCCGCACCTGCAACCTCATGGAGCGAGAAGCCACCTCGCGTCCCCGACCTCCCGCGATACCGTGAGGTATGACCGTCGCACCCCTGCTCGACACCGATGTCGTCGCCCGTCACGCGCTCGCGCACGACGCCTCGCACTACCTGCTGCTGCCCGAGGCCGTCACCTCCCCCACCGACGAGGACTCCGTCGTGGCGCTGCTGCGCGAGGCGATGCGGGAGCGTCGGCCCCTGACCTTCCGCTCCGGCGGCACCAGCCTGTCCGGCCAGGCGCAGTCCGAGGCGGTCCTGGCCGATGTGCGCACGCACTTCCGCTCGATCGAGGTGCTCGACGGGGGCGAGCGCGTGCGGGTGGGCCCAGGGGTGACGCTGCGCCAGGTCAACGCGCACCTGTTGCGGCACATGCGCCGCCTGGGGCCGGATCCGGCCTCCGAGGTCGCGTGCACGATCGGCGGCGTGATCGCCAACAACTCCTCCGGGATGGCGGCGGGGATCGCCGAGAACTCCTATCGCACGCTGGAGTCGCTGCGCTTCGTGCTGCCCAGCGGCACGGTCGTGGACACCGGCCTCGAGGGGGCCGACGCCCGCCTGCGGCGCGAGGAGCCCGCCCTCCATGAGGGCCTGGTGCGCCTCATGCGGCAGGTCCGCGACGACGCCGCGGCCACCAGCGTGATCCGGGAGCGCTTCGCGCTGAAGAACACGATGGGCTACGGGATCAACGCCCTGCTGGACTTCGAGACCCCGGCCGACGTGCTCGCCCATCTCGTGGTCGGCTCCGAGGGCACCCTCGCCTTCGTCTCCTCCGCTGTGTTCCGCACCGTGCCGATCCAGAAGCACATCACCACCGGACTGCTGGTGCTGCCCTCACTGGAGGCCGCGACCGCTGCGCTGCCCGAGGTGGTGGGTGCCGGGTTCGCGACCGCGGAGCTGATGGACGCCCGCTCGCTGATCGTCGCCCAGGGCCTGGCCGGAGCGCCCCAGGAGATCCTCGGCCTGGACGTCGAGCGCCACGCCGCACTGCTGGTCGAGCACCGCAGCGACGATCCAGCCGAGCTCGCGCAGCGCGCGGCCGACGCGGTGGGGATGTCCGAGGGGCTCGGTCTGTCGGTGCCGCTGGAGATGACCACCGACGCCGCACGTCGGGCCGCGATGTGGACCACCCGCAAGGGCCTCTATGCCGCGATCGCCGGCGCCCGACCGGCGGGCTCGACCGCCCTGCTCGAGGACGTGGTGGTGCCGGTGCCCGAGCTGGAGGCCACCTGCCGCGGCCTGCAGGACCTGTTCGACCGTCACGACTACGACGAGTCGGTGATCTTCGGGCACGCGAAGGACGGCAACATCCACTTCCTGCTCAACGAGCAGCTCGGTGAAGGGTCCTCGCGCTTGGAGGCGTTCACGCAGGACATGGTCGAGCTGGTCCTGGACCACGGCGGGAACCTCAAGGCCGAGCACGGCACCGGGCGCGTGATGGCCCCGTTCGTGGAGCGCCAGTACGGACCGGAGCTGTACGGCGTGATGCGCGAGATCAAGGCGCTGGTGGACCCCGCCGGGATCCTCAATCCCGGCGTGGTGCTCACCGAGGATCCCTCCGCCCACATGCGCGATCTGAAGCCCGTCATCGGGATCGAGGAGGAGGCGGACCGCTGCGTGGAGTGCGGCTACTGCGAGCCCGTGTGCCCCTCGAAGGACCTCACCCTCACCCCGCGCCAGCGGATCGTGCTGCGTCGCGACGCGAACCTCGCCGAGCAGCGCGGGGACAGTGCCACCGCCGCCGCTATCCGCAGCGCCTATGAGTACGAGGGCCTGGAGACCTGCGCGGTCGACGGGATGTGCGTGACCGCCTGCCCCGTCGGCATCAACACCGGCGATCTGGTGCGACGCCTGCGCGCGGAGGACGCGAGCGCGGCTCCGAACGCGGCGTGGAAGGCCGCGGCGGGGAACTGGGATCTGCTCACCCGCGGGGCGTCCGCCGCGATGGGCGTGGCCGGGAAGCTCCCGCAGGTGCTGCCGCGGGCGGCGACCGATGTGGGCCGCGCGCTGCTGGGCAGCGACGTCGTGCCCCAGTACCGCGGCGAGCTGCCTCGCCGCGGAGGGTCGGCGCGGCGCGCGGGCGGGCGCGGCCGGGCATCGGCCGACGTCAGCGCCGTGTACCTCCCGGCCTGCGTGCACACCATGTTCGGGGCCGCCGAGGAACCCCGCAGCAGTGACGGCGCAGCGGGCGGCGGCTGCGGAGGTGGCTGCGCGTGCGGGACCGGGACAAGTGCGGCATCGTCGGGTGCGACCTCCGGTTCGACGTCAGGTGCGACGTCCGGGTCGACATCGGGTTCGACGTCGGCCCAGACGACCGCCCCGACGACCAGCGCGGGCGTCCCCGCCTCCATCGATCTGCTCGCCCAGCGCGCCGGCGTGCGCCTGGCCGTCCCGGACGACGCCGCCTCCCTGTGCTGCGGCACCCCCTTCTCCTCCAAGGGCATGACCGGCGCCAAGGAGCAGATGCGCGAGCAGGTGCGCACCGCTCTGCTGACGGCGAGCCATGACGGCGAGCTGCCGGTGATCGTGGATGCGACGAGCTGCACCGAAGGGATCCTCGGGGCCCTGGAGGGCACCGGGATCGAGGTGCTCGACGCCATCACCTTCGTGCGCCGCCACCTGCTGACGCGCCTGACGGTCCGGGAGCCCGCAGGGTCCGTGACCGTGCACCCCACCTGCTCGACCACGCACCTCGGCGCCACTGACGACCTGGTCGCGATCGCCGAGGCCGCCGCCCGGGACGTGGTGGTGCCCGTGGACTGGGGCTGCTGCGGCTATGCGGGCGACCGCGGCATGCTGCACCCCGAGCTCACGGCGTCGGCCACCCGCGCGGAGGCGGCCGAGATCGCCCAGCGGGAGACGGACTGGTACGTCAGCTCGAACCGTACGTGCGAGCTCGGCATGCAGGCTGCGACCGGGAAGCCGTACCGGCACGTGCTCGAGCTGCTGGAGGCCGTGACGCGGTGAGAGGGTTCCCACCCTCTGCCCTCCGGGCACGGCGCCACCGGCTGTCATGACCCGCCGGTAGTCTTCCCGGCGGCCCTCCTCCCCCGGTGACGTCACGCGTCCCACCAGCGGCTCCGCCCGCGCCCTTCCCCTGGTGAGGCCACGTCGACGATCTCCCGAGGAGGGTGATGCCCATGATGGGCGGACATCATGCGATCAGCGGAACAGCGGCCTGGATGGCGCTGGCCGGCTCGGCGCCCGTGCTCGACCACGTGGTGGGCCTGGACCTGTGGAGCCTCGATCCTGCGCAGGTCCTCGCCGGCGCGGTGGTCGCGACCGGCGCGGCCCTGCTGCCGGACATCGACCATCCCAGCGCCACGATCTCCCGTTCCGGCGGCGGCCTCACCAAGGCCCTCACCCGGGCGGTCAGCACCGTGGCCGGGCATCGCGGCGCGACCCACACGATCCTGGCCGCCGCGCTCTTCACCGCGCTGGCCGTGGTCGTGAACCGTCTCGACTGGCAGGTGGTGGTGCCCGGGGTGGGCGAGGTGCAGGCGGGCGCCGCGCTGCTGGTGGCGGCGATGTGCGCCGTCGGCACCCGGGCGCTGAAGATGGTCGAGGGCAGGCTGCTGCCGTGGCTCGTGGGCATCGCCTCGGGCCTGCTGGTCGCCGTGGTCGCCCCGGACACCTCCATCTGGCTCCCGGCCGCCGTGGCGGTGGGCGTGCTGGTCCATCTCGTCGGCGATCTGCTCACCACCGACGGCATCCCGTTCCCCACCTGGCCGCTCGTGATCCGACCCCCGAAGCGCCTCGCGTCCGGCATCTGGCAGCGCAGCGGGGACATCGCCGTGCCGCTGCTCGGCGATGCAGGCAGCGCACGGGAGTGGCTGCTGTGCACCGTCGTGACCGGCTACGCCGCGACGGCCCTGGTGACCACGCTCGCGCAGGCTCCGGGGACGCTGGCCCTCTGAGGCGGGCACTCACCCAGCCCCCGTATCACCCCACCGTCCGTTCCACCCCACCGTCCTGAGGAGGACATCATGTGCAGAGCCACCACCTGCCGCACCTGTGGCAAGACCACCTGGGCCGGCTGCGGCCAGCACGTCGACCAGGTCATGAAGGACGTCCCCGCCTCGAACCGGTGCCCCGGCCACACCGAGGAGACCCCGAAGACCGGCATCCTCGCCCGCCTCTTCGGTCGCTGAGCTCCGCCCGCGGGGCTCGATGCGCAGTGCCCGATCCCTGATCTCTGATCCCTGATCCGCTGGCGTCCGCCTTTGCCCCTGACCCGTGCGCGCTGTACGGTCAGGCCAGGTGTGACGCGAGAGACAATGAGGTGGATCGTGATCAACAGTTCTGCCCGCAGGCGGAGAACGGCATGACCGCCACCGGCTGGTCGCCGACGGACTCCGACTACCAGGCGCGCTTGCTGCGCGCCCACGAGGACCTGCGCGCTCACGCCGAGCTCCGTGCGACCGACGCCCCGGTGCGCGACGCGGTGCTGGAGTCCTGGCGCCGATCGCTGACCGCGCGGCCGACGGCGGACGCGAGCGACGGCACCGGGCACGCCGTGCTCGAGGGCGATGACCTCTCCGGGGCGCGCGAGACCCACCTGTTCTCCGCCGTGCTGCCGCTGCTGCGCTCACGGCTCATCGAGCCGGCGGTCGAGGCGGGGCTGATGGTCGCCCTCGGCGATGCCCGGGGGCGCCTGCTCTGGGTGGAGGGGCGGCCACAGCTCATCTCCCGCGCGGACGCGATGGGCTTCGCCGCCGGGGCGGACTGGTCCGAGGCGGCGATGGGCACCTCCGCCCCCGCCCTGGCCCTGGCCACCGCCGCCCCCATGCAGGTGGTCGGTGCGGAGCACTTCCACGAGGCGGTGCATCCGTGGAGCTGCAGCGCCGTGCCCGTGCTGCACCCCCGCACCCGCGAGCTGCTCGGCGTCCTGGACGTCACCGGCAGCGCCGAGGCCGTCTCCCCGCTCGTGCTGCCGCTGCTCGAGGCCACCTCCCGGGCCGTGCAGGAGGAGCTGCGGGCCCTGCTGCCCGTCGGCCGCCCCCCGCAGGAGGTGCACCGGGGCGTCAGCCGCCGCATCCTGCCCCGCTCCCCCGAAGCACGTCGCCCCGAGATCCTGCTGACCGGGCGCCGAACACCTCTGCTGCGTTCGGCGGCAGGCTCCTCCGAGCTCAGCGGGCGGCACGCCGAGCTGCTGACCCTCCTGCACCTGCACCCCGACGGGATCAGCGGCGCCGAGCTCGCCGAGGACCTGCACGGCACTCCGGCCGCGGAGGGGACGGTGCGCGCCGAGGTGGTGCGGCTGCGCCGACGGCTCGCCGAGATCGGCGGACCGGAGATCCTGGCTCGCCCGTACCGGCTGCAGGGGCCGCTGGAGAGCGACCTGTCCCGTGCTCGCGCCGCGCTCGAGCGAGGGGATGTCGAGGTGGCGCTCGCCCAGTGCGTCGGCGATCTGCTGCCGGCCTCCGAGGCTCCGGCGATCGGTCGCCTGCGCCGCACCCTGGATGGGCACCTGCGCGAGCTGCTGCTCGAGTCCGGCACCTCCGCGCAGCTGTGGAGATACGCGCAGCGCCCCGAGGCGGCGGCGGACCTCGAAGTGCTGATGGCGATCCTCCAGCTCGCCCCGGCCGACGCCCCCGAACGCTCCGCCGCCGCGGCCCGAGCTCGCGACCTGCGCGGCGAGTCGGGCTGACCCGGACCCGCACCGCACTGCCCCTCACCGCCACGCTGCACTGCACTGCACGCGCTGAGCGGCACTGCACGGCGCCGCCGGGACCACGCCGCCCGCACGGTTCCTGAACCCCGCCTGCCACCCGCGCAACGTGGATGCAACGTGACCCCCGTTACGGTGATTCGCATCCGACGACGTCGTCGGCACCACCGCACTGACCCGCGGCGGAGCGGACGTCCGCTACCCAGTGGAGGCACACCAATGACCGCCTATGCACACCCCGGGACCGACGGAGCGAAGGTCACCTTCGCGCAGCGGTACGAGAACTACATCGGGGGCC
>NZ_JABUXW010000016.1 GCF_014897585.1 Brachybacterium tyrofermentans
ATCAAAATAATGGCATCAACAAATAAACACGCTATTGAGATATCAAACAACACGCGCACTCGGACTTCCAAGCCGTTAAGCTCTTCGCTCCGGGGCAACCTCTATAACTTACGAGGTGCGGCGCTCCGTGTCAACTCGATGCGGTGTGATCCGCGCCTCACTGAACTTCGGAGGGACCTGCATACCTGCTCAGTACGGTTTTCTCGGTTCAACCTCTCGGCCGTTCCTCGTTCCCGTTCTGCTGGGCACGAGGAAGAACGTTACGCAGATCCCCGGGGAGCGTCAAGCCAGAACGACCCTTTCAGCGGTGTCCTGCGCCACACTCGCCTGTCATGGAGCAAACGTGCAGGTCACCGTACCGATCTGAGGTGGAGTCCGGCCAGATCGTGCCTACGTGCGGCGTCGACGGACTCCGCGGCCCCTCTCGGAGCAACTTCAGATGTGAGGCACGACCCCTCGGTGCAGCGCCACGATCCCCCCGGTCAGATTCCGGAACTGCGCTCTCCCCAGCCCTGCGTCCATGAACCACGCGCGCAGTGACTCCTGGTCCGGCCACTCGAGGATGGACTCGGCAAGGTAGTCGTACGCGTCCGCGCTCGTGGCGACGCGTCGCGCGAGCGCCGGCACAGCGCGCAACAGGTACTTCTCGTACACCGTGCGGACGATGCGGGAGCTCGGCGTCGAGAACTCGCACACCACGACACGGCCGCCCGGCTTCACGACTCTGGCCATCTCGGCGAGGGCGAGCTTGGGCTCATGGACGTTGCGCAGACCGAAGGAGATGACTGCGGCGTCGAAGGAGTCATCGCCGAACGGGAGGTGCTGGGCATCGGCGCCGACGAACGGGACCGGTGCCCCGCGTCGCCGCCCCTCCGCCATCATCCCCAACGAGAAGTCCGCGGCGACGACCTGGGCTCCGGTGCGCGCGATCGCCGTGGTGGACGTTCCGGTGCCCGCAGCGAGGTCGAGCACGGTGTCGCCCGCTTCGACGTCGAGCGATTCGACCATCTCCGCCCGCCACATCCGGACCTGGCCCAGGGCGGCGACATCGTTCGTGAGGTCATAGCGCTTGGCGATGCTGTCGAACATCCCTGCGACGTCATACGGCTGCTTCTCGAGATCGGCACGGCTCATGCCCTGATCTTGCCACGCCGGGCCGTTCGGCACGGACCGCTGCGAGGGACGGCGCGCTCCCCTGGCAGGATAGGAGGGCGTGCTGCCGGACCCGCCGGCGGCACCGCCCCGCATCACGAGGAGTTTGCCGATGTCCGATGCCCGTACCATCCGTGCCGACACGATCCGCGGTCTGTCGATCCCTCAGGGTCTGCTTCCCGCGGATGGTCGCTTCGGTTCCGGCCCCTCCCGCATCCGTGACGCACAGATGGAGACGCTGAGCTCTGTATCTCGCACGGTCATGGGCACCTCCCATCGCCAGGCACCGGTGAAGCAGTACGTCGCACGGATCCGCGCCGGCCTGCGGGAGCTGTTCTCCCTGCCCGACGACTACGAGGTCGTGCTCGGCAACGGGGGGTCCACGGCGTTCTGGGACGTCGCCGCCTTCGGGCTGATCGAGAAGCGCTCCCAGCACCTGGTGCTCGGCGAGTTCTCCCAGAAGTTCGCCGGCGAGGTCGCCGGGGCTCCACATCTGGGTGATCCCGAGATCATCCAGGTCGATCCCGGCGCCTGCCCGGTGCCGACGGCCCGGGAGGACGTCGACGCCTACGCCTGGCCCCACAACGAGACCTCCACCGGGGTGATGGTCCCTGTGCGACGACCGGACGGGGCACACGCTGATCAGCTCGTCCTCGTCGACGCTACCTCCGCGGCCGGTGGCGCGATGATCGACATCACCGAGACCGACGCGTACTACTTCGCGCCGCAGAAGGCCTTCGCCTCGGACGGCGGGCTGTGGCTGAGCGTCCTCTCCCCTGCCGCTATCGAGCGGGCAGAGCGACTCGCCGCGGGCACGGACCGATGGATCCCGTCGTTCCTCTCCCTCACCAGCGCCATCGACAATTCCCGCAAGGATCAGACGCTCAACACCCCTGCCGTGGCGACCTTGGTGCTGCTGGCCGAGCAGATCGAGTGGATGCTCGCCCAGGGCGGCCTCGCCTGGGCTGATGCCCGCACTCGGACCACGAGCGGGATGGTGCAGGCGTGGGCCGCTGGGCGTGGGGAGATCACGCCCTTCGTCACCGACGCCGCGGCTCGCTCGCAGGTGGTGACCACCCTGGACATCGACGAGTCGATCGATGCCACGGCCGTGACCTCTGTGCTGCGTGCCCACGGGATCGTCGACATCGAGCCCTACCGCAAGCTCGGACGCAACCAGCTCCGCATCGCGACCTTCCCCGCGGTGGAGGAGGCGGACGTGTCGGCCCTGCTCGCTGTGCTCGACCACGTGCTCGACCACAGCGCCTGATCTCTCCTTCTGGGCGGACCCGCACGACACGGCACGGGCCGTACTCCTCGTTCGAGGGGTACGGCCCGTGCTCTGTCATCGGGGCTTCTCGGTCGCCCATGCTGCGTGGGTGCCCGTTCCGCGCGGTCACTCGTTCTGCGAGCTCACTCGTTCCGCAGGGTCACTCGTTCTGGACGGTCACGTGTTCTGCAGGGTCACGTGTTCTGCAGGGTCACTAGTCCTGCACCGTCACCGGGGTGGATCGATGAGGGTGCGACGCAGCAGCTCGGTCGCGGCACGGAGAGTCTCCCGCTCCTCGAGGTCTGCGGACCCGATCCGGGCACGGAGCCAGCTGTCACGCTCGGCCCGGCCATGGAGCACCACCTGCTCCCCAGGATCCGTGAGCGTCACCAGCACCTGGCGACCATCACCCGGGTGCGTCGAGCGCACCACGAGACCGGCGTCCTCGAGCCGCCCGAGGATCCGGGTCATCACCGGAGGAGTCACATGCTCGAACTCCGCGAGCGCCCCCGGAGTCGACTCACCGGATCGATCCAGGAACGCGAGCACGGAGAACTGGGAGGCGGAGACGTCGTCCGACGCCGTGCGGGAGCGCAGGATGCGGGAGGAGACCAGCAGCACGCGGCGGAGCTCTGCCGCCAGCTCGGCGACCTCGGCCTGTCCGGCGACCTCGTCGTGCCCGGCGAGCTCGTCCGGTGCCCCGGGAGCGAGGTCGCTCGTCGGCCCGAGGCGGGTCGTGCTCCCGGGGCCGGACGCGGCAGCGCCCTCCTCCCCTGCCTGCGACTCCCCCGTCGTCACAGCAGGAGGCCTTCGATCGCACCGCGCAGGAAGTACACCACGAAGAGCGCGGCGATCACGTACATGAGCCAGTGCACCTCGCGGGCCTTGCCGCGCACGAGTCGGATCAGCACGTACATGAGGAAGCCGGCGCCCATGCCTACGGTGATCGAGTAGGCGAACGGCATGAGGATGATCGTGAGGAAGGCGGGCAGCGCGACCTCGACGTCGCTGAAGTCGATGTCCGTCACCTGGGTCATCATCAGGAATCCGACCATCACCAGTGCCGGGGTCGCGGCCTCGTAGGGCACGAGGGCGACCAGCGGCGCGAGGAAGGTGGTCAGCAGGAAGGCGACGCCGACGACGATCGAGGCCACTCCCGTGCGTGCGCCCTCGGCCACTCCCGACGTGGATTCGACGAAGCTCGTGTTCGACGAGACGCCGCCGACGCCGCCGGCGATCGCGGCGACGGAGTCCACGACGAGGATGCGCTGGGAGTGGGGCATATCGCCCTCGTCATCGACCAGCCCGGCCTCGGAGCCGACCGCGACCATGGTCCCCATGGTGTCGAAGAAGTCCGCCAGCAGCAGGGAGAAGACGATGACGAGTGCGCCGATCCCGCCTGCGGCGGTGATGCCACCGATCGGGTCGACCGTGAACAGGGTCGCGAAGTCCGGGGCCTGGATCGGGAACTCGCTGATGGCGGGGACGTTCATCGCCCAGCCACCGGGATTGCCGGGGTTCGTGCCGTCGGCCGCCGTGAAGGCACCGAGGTGGAGGAACCGTTCGAGGACGATCGACAGGACGGTGGCGCTCACGATCGCGATGAGGATCGCGCCGGGGACCTTGCGCACCCACAGCACGAACATGAGCAGGAGGCCCGCGACGAACACGAAGGTGGGCCAACCGGTGAGCGAGCCATCGTTGCCCAACTGCACCGGGGTGCCGGCAGCCGTGGTCACGAACTTGGCGTTGAACAGGCCGAGGAAGGCGATGAACAGGCCGATCCCCACGCCGATGGCGGTCTTGAGGAAGGGCGGAACGGCCATGAACACCGCTCGGCGGAAGCCCGTGAGGACGAGGACGAGGATCACCACGCCCTCGAGCACCACGAGGCCCATCGCCCCGGCCCAGGTCATCCCCGGCAGCGGCACCACCGAATAGGCGATGTAGGCATTGAGCCCGAGCCCGGTCGCCAGGGCGAGCGGGAACTTGGCCCACGCTCCCATGAAGATGCTCAGGAGCCCGGCGATCAGCGCGGTGCCGGCGGCCACGGCTGGGAGGTTGGGCTCCGCACCGCCGCCGAGGAACTGCCCGGTCGAGTCCGGGACAGTCCCGATGATCAGCGGGTTCAGCACCACGATGTAGCACATCGAGAAGAACGTGACGAGCCCTCCGCGGAGCTCACGGGAGAGGGTGGACCCTCGCTCGGAGATGTGGAAGAACCTATCGAATCCGCTACGAGGCGCTGCGACAGCGCCCGAGGACGGCGGGGAGGAAGGGGGTGAGGAGGGGTCGGCCTGCGTCATGGGAGCGATCGTATCCGGCCCCCGCCGACGCATTCACCCCTGATCCAGATCCTCAGCTGTGACGTGAGACCGGGTTCTCCGCCTCGAGGCTGCGTGAATACCGGTAGTAGTCGGCGAGCTCGAGCTGCGAGGCGGCCGACTCGTCGACCACGACGACGACATCAGGGTGCAGCTGCAGGCTGGATGCCGGCCACCGCGCGCTGATCGCACCCTCGACGAGATGCGCGACCGCTTCCGCCTTGTGCTCGCCCGAAGCGGTCAGCACGATCCTGCGGGCCTCGCGGATGGTTCCCAGCCCCTGGCTGAGCGCCCGGACCGGGACATCCGCCGCCTCCTCGAAGTAGCGGGCGTTGTCGGCGATCGTGCTCTGCGCCAGACCGACCACGCGCGTGCGCGAGCCCAGCGAGCTGCTCGGCTCGTTGAAGGCGATGTGTCCGTTGGATCCGATGCCGAGGATCTGCAGGTCCACTCCCCCGGCCGCGACGATACGGGCGTCATAGGCGGCGGCCTCCGCGACCGGATCAGCGGCGTCGCCCGCGGGCGAGACCACGGCCGCATCGTCGATGTCGATATGCGCCGTGAAGTTGTCGCGGATGAAGTGGTGGTAGCTCTGCTCGTGGCCGGCAGGAAGGCCCACGTACTCGTCGAGCAGAAATGCCTGCGCGGTGGCGAAGGAGAGCCCTTCCTCTCGATGGCGCCGGATCAGCTCCGTGTACGCCGGGACGGGAGAGGACCCCGTGGCCAGACCGAGAACGGCGCCGGTGTCCCCGGCGTCCCGCAGGGTCTTCTCGAAGACGTCGGCGACGACGCGTGCGCCCTCGGCGGCGTCGGTGACGATATGGATCTCCATGGAGTGCTTCCCTTCCGGCCGCGCGTGCCCTACCCCCGACACCCTGCTGACCGTTTGTGCTCATTCATTACCGGTTACGAGCTTACTCGGGCATCGCCATGGTGGACGACCCGCGCCGACGATGTGAGCAGTCCCCGCATGCACGGAGGCACCGTCACGCATAACGTGACGGTGCCTCCGTGACTCCGGGGCCGCGGGATGCGGACGCTCAGGCGTCCGATCCCGGCCGGATCACTTCTTCTTGCCGGAGTTCGCGGCGTACTCGAAGGCCGCGCGCGGCGTCGAGGACTGCGGGATGCCGATGATGTCGCGACGGGAGATCAGGTTGGTCGCCCAACCGGCGATGACCGCTGCCTTACGACCCAGGGTCGGCATGGCGTACACGTGGTAGGCGCGGGCCATGGCCCAGGCGGGGAGGCCGCGGATGTCGAGCTCCTTGTCGGCCACGTTGAGGCGGCCGACGCCCTTGTACATGCCCAGGGTCGCCATGACGCCGAGGTTCTTGTGGTAGTAGTCCACCATCGGGCGACCCTGCACGGAGCGCGCGATGTTGTCCGCCACGCGCTTGCCCTGACGTACGGCGTGCTGGGCGTTGGGCGGGCAGAACTTGCCCTCGCCGGAGGCGAGGTCGGGAACCGCGGCGCAGTCACCGGCGGCGAAGACGTTGTCCAGCGGGCCCTCGGCGCCGTTGACGCGGAGGTCTGCCAGTGCCTCGAGCTTGCCCATCATGGGGCCGCGCTCGGTGATGACCGGCAGGTCGGAGACGTCCGCGTCGGACAGGACCGGGTTGGGCTTCACGCCGGCGTTCCAGACCAGCAGTCCGGTCTCGAACTCGTCGCCGTCGCTGGTCTTGATCAGGCCGTCCTCGGCCGAGTTGAGGAAGGTCTCGAGCTTGACCTCGACGCCGCGCTCGCGCAGCTGGTTCAGCACGTAGGCGCGCTGGTCCTCGGTGAGCTCGGGGAACACGAAGGGGGCCGCGTCGATGAGCACGAAGCGGATGTCCGAGGCGTGCAGGTCGGGGTAGTAGCGCAGGGCGTCGCGGACCATGTCCTCGGTCTCGCTGACGGCTTCGCCGCCGGCGAAGCCGCCGCCGATGAAGGTGAAGGTGAGCAGACGCTTGCGGATCTTCGGGTCCTTGGTGGACGCCGCCTCGGCGAGGTTGGCGAGGATGCGGTCGCGCACGGCCACGGCCTCCTCGACCTGCTTGAAGCCGATGGCGTTCTCCGCGAGGCCCGGGATGGGCAGGAGGCGGGGAACGGCGCCGAGGCCGACGACCAGGTAGTCGTAGGAGATCTCGAGCTGCACGTCCTCCTCGGTGTTCACCACGACGGTGTTCTCCGAGCTGCGGATCTGCGTGACGGAGCCGGTGACGACCTTGCTCCCGGGGAGGATCTTGCGCAGGGGCGCGAGGACGTTGCGGGGATCGATGCTGCCGGCGCCGACCTCGGGGAGGAAGGGCGCGTAGGTCATGTACGGGCGCGGGTCCACGACCGTGATCGCGACCTCGGTGCCGAGCGTCTTGCGCAGATCGCTCGCAGTGGTCAGGCCGACGGAACCGCCGCCGAGGATCAGGACATGGGGCTTGCCGCCGAAAGTGGTGTTCATGACCCCTAGCCTAGAACCGCGGAGCACTTCGCACAAAACGATTCAGGTCGTGGACGTCCTGACGGGCCCCGTGGGCCGTCGGGCCCCGGACCACGCGGTCCGTGTCGATCAGTCCGTGCGGTCCAGCAGGTCCAGGGCCAGACCGTCGAGGATGTCGTGCTCGCTGGTCCTGGTCTCGGTGATCCCGGAGACCGCGGAGACCCTTTCGATGATCCGAGACCAGATCAGAGCCCCTGCACCGATCACATCGATGCGCCCGGGATGGATGATCCGGTGGGTGGCCCGCTGCTGACGGGTCTGCATGAGGAGCTCGAGACAGAGGGCCCGGACGTCATCCGCCGCCAGGGTTGCCCCGTGGGTGACATCGGGCAGGTACTCCTGGAGCCCCTGCGCGACCGCTGTGACAGTGGTCACTGTGCCGGCGACGCCGACCAGGGATCGAGCTCGTTCGAACGGCACGACGGACTCGGCCTCGTCCAGCAGGGCGTCGATGTCCGCGCTCGCGGCGGCGATCTGCTCCGCAGTGGGGGGATCCGTGGTCAGGTGGCGCTCGGTGAGCCGCACCGACCCCATGTCCATGCTGATGCGGTGCGTCGGAGTGGTGGTCCCGAGCACGAGCTCGGTGGAGCCCCCGCCGATGTCCACCACGAGGCGGGGGCCCTCGGGCAGCCCGGCGACGGTGCTGACCGCGCCCCGGAAGGAGAGCGCCGCCTCCTCCTCGCCGCTGATCACCTCGGGGGTGACCCCGAGAATCTCGCGGATCCCCTCGATGAACTCGTCACGGTTCGCGGCGTCCCGGGTCGCCGAGGTCGCGACGAACCGTACGGCCTCGGGCGCTACGCCATGCGTCTCGATGAGCTCGCGGTACTGGCGCGCCGCCTCCAGCGTGCGCTCGATCGCGACCGGGTCGAAGCGTCCCGTGCGGTCCACGCCGAGCCCGAGACGGACCATCTCGAGCCGACGCTCGAGGTCCGTGGGCCGGGCGCCCTCCGCGTCCCGGCGTGCGATGAGGAGACGGATGGAGTTGGTGCCGCAGTCGATCGCGGCGACGGGGGCGCTCATGCCTCCTCCCCTGTTGCGTCCGATGCTGCGTCGGGTGTCGCGTCGACGCTCTCGCAGCGGCACACGAGCTCGGGGAGCACGCCGTCGATGGTCGCCAGGACCTCGTCGGCGACGGGGTTGATGCCCTCGCCCTCGGCGAGGGCCTGCCCGGCCAGCGCATGGAGGCACTTCACGCGCGTGGGCATGCCGCCGGCGCTGACATGACGGACCTCCGCGGCGTCCCCGAGCTCCTCACGACGGGCGAGGTACCGCTCGTGGGCGCGACGATAGCCGCCCGCGAGCTCGTCATCGGTCTCCAGGCGCCGGGTCAGATCGGCCATCGTGCCGGTCGCCTCGATGCGCGAGATGTCCAGCGTGAGCCACGGGAGGGTGAGATAGAGGGAGGTGGGGAACGGGGTCCCATCCTCGAGCCTCGGTGCGGTGCGCACCACGGCCGGGCGGCCGCAGCCGCAGCGCCGTGCGATCGACACCACGCCGCGCATGTCGCGACCGAGCTGCTCCCGCATCACCTCGAGATCGTCGGGTGTCGTCGGGGACTCGAAGGGAAGGGGCGGAAGTGCGCTCACTGCGGGGGATCCTGATCGTCGGTGTCGTCGGCGGGTGCTTGGTCGGGGACGTCCTCGTCGGTGGAGCCGGTCTCGTCGGGGATGTCCTCGGGGGTCAGACGGCTCGAGCCCTCCACGCTCTTCCAGAGGGTCGAGAACCACTCGCCCTCCTTCGCGTGCTCTGCGGCGCGCTCCGCCTCGGTGAGCGGGACGTCCTGGCCGGAGGTGTCGGTGAGCCGGTACTGGGTCTCCCCCGGCATCGCGAAGAGCAGTCGCTCCCGGGCGCGAGCGGAGACGTAGGCGGGATCCTCCCAGCGGGCGACCTGCTCGCGGAGCGTCTCCACGTCGGACTCCTGGGTGTTCACCTGGGCCTGGAGCTCGGAGAGCTGCTGGCGCTGGGCGACATACGAGTTGACCGTCGGCACCAGGGCCGCCAGGGCGATCACCACGAGAGCGACCAGTGCCAGGGTGCGGCGGGTGATGGTCACGCCGGGGCCGTCCTCCTGGGGACCGCGCGACGCGGTGCTGCGGGGGCGTGATGCCGCCGCCGGGCCGCGGCTGCGCGAGGACGCGCTCTTGGCCGTTCCCCGCCCGGTGGTCGACGTCGGTCGCGCGGCCGGCCGCGCACCGGGCCGACGACCCCCGGATGCAGCGACCGGGCGCCTCGCTGATCGCGGGGCACCCGGTCGTCTGTTGCTCATGACCAGAGGTTACAACCTCCGGCTGAGGACTTCAGGCAGAGAAACGCGGGGACCGAGGGAATGCTGAGGCTCCGGCGTAACGTGCCGCATCCCCCAGCTCCTCCTCGATGCGCAGCAGCTGGTTGTACTTCGCCACGCGCTCGCCTCGGGCAGGAGCGCCCGACTTGATCTGACCGCAGTTGGTGGCCACGGCGAGGTCCGCGATCGTGGTGTCCTCGGTCTCACCGGAACGGTGCGACATCATGGCCTTGAAGCCCGCACGGTGTGCGAGATCCACGGCGTCGAGGGTCTCCGACAGCGAGCCGATCTGGTTCACCTTCACCAGCAGAGCGTTCGCGGAGCCCTCGGTGATCCCGCGGCCGAGGCGCTCGGGGTTGGTGACGAACAGGTCGTCGCCGACGAGCTGGGTCTTGGCGCCGACACGCTCGGTCATGGCCTTCCAGCCCTCCCAGTCGTCCTCGTCCAGCGGGTCCTCGATGGAGACCAGCGGGTAGGAGTCGACGAGATCGGCGTAGTAGTCGATCATCTGGGCGGACGTCTTCTTCTCGCCCTCGAAGAGGTACGAACCGTCCTCGAAGAACTCGGAGGCGGCGACATCCAGGGCCAGGGCCACGTCCTTGCCGGCTTCGAAGCCCGCCCTGCCGATCGCCTCGACGATCAGGTCGAGGGCAGCGCGGTTGGAGTCGAGGTTCGGGGCGAAGCCGCCCTCGTCACCGAGACCGGTGGCCAGGCTGCGCTCCTTGAGCACGGACTTCAGGGCGTGGTAGACCTCGGCGCCGACGCGCATGGCCTCGCTGAAGGTCTCCGCACCGATCGGCGCGATCATGAACTCCTGGATGTCGACGTTGGAGTCCGCGTGGGATCCGCCGTTGAGGATGTTCATCATCGGGACCGGCAGGATGTGGGCGTTGGGCCCACCGACGTACTGGTAGAGCGGCACACCGGCGGAGTCCGCGGCGGCGCGGGCCACGGCCAGCGAGACGCCGAGGATGGCGTTCGCGCCGAGGGCGCCCTTGTTGGTGGTGCCATCGAGATCGAGCATGACCTGGTCGATCGCACGCTGCTCCTGGACGTCCATGCCCAGGATCTTGGGCTGGATGTCGGTGATGACCGCGGAGACGGCCTCCTCGACACCCTTTCCGAGGTAACGGGCCTTGTCGCCATCGCGGCGCTCGACGGCCTCGAAGGCGCCGGTGGAGGCACCGGAGGGGACTGCGGCGCGGGCGACGATCCCGTCGTCGAGGAGGATCTCCACCTCGACGGTGGGGTTGCCTCGGGAATCGAGGATCTCGCGGGCGTGAACGGCATCGATCAGAGCTGCCATGGGCTGTTCCTTCCATCAGGAGAAGAGCGGTCACGGCCGGTCGGCGCTGACCGTCCGCGGGCCAGTCTAGGCCGTCCGGCCGTCCGGGCCCGCCATGGTGCCGTCTGATGGCCTGTCGCCGGGGGTCTGTAGAGCTCCATCTCGCGGGGCGGAACCGTCTGTCTCGAGGGCCGCCGAGCGCGTCCGGGCCAGGAGGGCGCGCAGGGCGGACTCGGGATCGATGTCCTCGGACTCGGCGCGCACCGCCACCTCGAGCAGTGCGCTGGCGACGTCGCCTCCCCACTGCTGGGCGTCGGGCGCGGCGGCCGCCTCGTCGGCGGCGGCGAGCAGCTCCTCGAGCCGACCGTCGGAGCGCGCGCGATGCACGACCTTCGCGGCGGTCTGCAGCGCCGGAAGACGCTCCGGGATGCCGTCGAACCAGACCGCCGACGACGGCGTGTCGCCGGCCCCTCGCGCCTGCCGCTCGGCGGCTTTGACGGCGTGCCATTGGGCGATGATCTGCTCGATGTCCTCCGGATCCTCGAGCGCCTCGTCGCGGCGGTCGCCGAAGATGTGGGGATTCCGGCGTTCCATCTTGGCGATGAACGACCTGGCCACGTCGTCGACGTCCCAGGCCGGCTCCGCCTCCTGCCCGACCCGGGCGTGGAACAGGATCTGGAAGAGGAGGTCCCCGAGCTCGTCGCGCAGCGCGCCGGGTCCATGGGCCTGCGGATCGTCGATCACCTCGAGGACCTCGTAGGTCTCCTCCAGGAGGTAGCGGGCCAGCGAGGCGTGGGTCTGCTGATGGGACCAGGCGTCCCCGTCCGCCGCCCGGAGCGCCTCCATCACCTCGACCGCCCGGAGCAGGGCGCTGCCGCGCGCCGCCTCACCGGGAGTCGGCTCGGTGGCCTGCGAGGGCTGGCCCGTCTGCGAGGGCTGGACGGGCGGCTGCGGGGGCTGGGCCGGTTGCGGGGACTGGCATGGCTGTGAGGACGGGACCGGCGGCTTCGAAGCGTTCACAGCTGCGAGGCTACGTCGCCGAGCCCTGGATCGTGGGCGCGGTCATGGACTCCGCCGCCCCCGGGACCAGGGTGCGCAGCACCTCGCGGGCCCAGTCCAGCAGCTCGTGATCGCGCAGCTCGGTGCCCCCGAAGCGCGAGGTCATCGGTCGCGGAACGAGCACCTGGCGGGTGGTGGGCTTGAGCATCGTGCCCGGGTAGAGACGCTTCATGCGCATCGCCGCGGAGTCCGGCACCTCGAGATGCGCGAAGCGGATCATCTTGCCCTGGGCCTGCACCTCGTCGATGCCGGCGGCACGGGCGTCGATCCGGAACCGCGCCACGTCGAGCAGCACCTCGACCGGCTGCGGCGGCGCGCCGTAGCGGTCCGTGAGCTCGGAGCGGATCTGGTCGATCTCGGAGACCTCGCGCACGGCCGACAGCTTCGAGTAGGCCTCCAGGCGGAGACGCTCGGAGCCGATGTAGTCGTGCGGGACATGGGCGTCCAGCGGGAGCTCGACGCGGATCTCCTTCTCGGGGGCCGTGGACTCCCCGCGGAAGGCCGAGACCGCCTCCCCCACCATGCGCACATAGAGGTCGAAGCCGACCCCGGCGATATGGCCGGACTGCTCGCCGCCCAGCAGGTTGCCGGCACCGCGGATCTCCAGATCCTTCATCGCCACCTTCATGCCGGCGCCGAGATCGGTGTTCGTGGCCAGCGTCGTGAGGCGGTCGTGCGCGAGCTCGGTGAGCGGCTTGGTCGCGTTGTACAGGAAATAGGCATAGGCGCGCTCGCTCGACCGGCCCACGCGACCGCGCAGCTGATGCAGCTGGGAGAGCCCGAACTTGTCGGCGTTCTCCACGATCAGGGTGTTCGCGTTGGCGATGTCCAGGCCGGTCTCGACGATGGTGGTGCACACCAGCACGTCGAAGTCGCGCTCCCAGAAGTCGACGATGACCCGTTCGAGCTGGGCCTCGTTCATCTTGCCGTGCGCGACCTGCACCCGGGCGTCGGGGACGAGCTCGCGCAGGTGCGCGGCGACCCGGTCGATGTCCTCGACCCGGTTGTGGATGTAGAACACCTGCCCCTCACGCAGCAGCTCGCGCCGGATGGCGGCCGTGATCTGCTTGTCCTCCTGGGCGCCGACATAGGTGAGCACCGGGTGGCGCTCCTCCGGTGGGGTCGCGAGGATCGACATCTCGCGGATCCCCGTCACCGCCATCTCCAGGGTGCGCGGGATGGGGGTGGCGGACATCGCCAGCACGTCCACGTCGGTGCGCAGCGCTTTGAGCGTCTCCTTGTGCTCGACGCCGAAGCGCTGCTCCTCATCGACGATCAGCAGTCCCAGGTCCTTGAACCGCACCTGCCCGGTGAGCAGGCGATGGGTGCCGATGACGATGTCGACGCTGCCGTCGGCGACGCCCTCGATGGTGGCCTTGGAGTCGGCGGGATTCTGGAACCGGGAGAGCCCGCGCACCGTGACCGGGAAGCCGGTGTAGCGCTCGGTGAAGGTGTCCAGGTGCTGCTGGGCGAGCAGGGTCGTCGGCGCGAGCACGGCGACCTGCTTGCCGTCCTGGACCGCCTTGAACGCGGCGCGCACCGCGATCTCCGTCTTCCCGTAGCCGACGTCGCCGAGGATCAGGCGGTCCATCGGGACGGTCTTCTCCATGTCGGACTTCACGTCGTCGATGGTCACGAGCTGGTCCGGGGTCTCCACGAACTCGAAGGCGTCCTCGAGCTCACGCTGCCAGGGTGTGTCCTGGGCGAACGCATGGCCGGGGGCGGACTGGCGGGCTGAATAGAGCCGAACCAGCTCGTCGGCGATCTCGCGGATCGCCCTGCGCGCCTTGGACTTCGTCTTGGCCCAGTCCGAGCCGCCCATGCGGTTGACGCTGGGATCCTCGCCGCCGACGTACTTGGTGACCTGGTCCAGCTGGTCGCTGGGCACGTACAGCCGGTCGCCGGGCTGGCCCTTCTTGGAGGCCGCGTACTCGATGACCAGATACTCGCGGGTGGTGCGCTTGGCACCGACGCCGACGGCGCGGCTGGTCATCTCCATGAAGCGACCCACGCCGTGGTGGGCGTGGACGACGTGGTCGCCGGGGCGCAGCTGCAGCGGGTCGACGACGTTGCGTCGGCGCGAGGGCATCTTGCGCTCCTCGCCCCGCCGTGCGCCGGACTTCCCGGTGAGATCGCGCTCCGAGGCGAGGACCAGCTTGAGGTCCTCGACCACGAGGCCCTCGGGGAACGGTCCGACGGTGACCACGGCCTGGCCGGGATCCACGGGCCCCTCGAGGTCCGGGGCGAAGACCGCCGGCATGCCCTCTGCGCGAAGGTTCTCGGTGACGTGGCGGGCGCCGCCGGGGCCGACCATCGTCGCCACGACGCTCCAGCCGTCTTGACGGCGCCGCTCGAGGTCCTTCGCCGCGTCGCCCGGCTTCCCGGAGTAGCCCGGGTGGGTGTGCGCACCGCGCGTGAGGTCGACATCGGCGTCCAGCCCGAAGGACGCCAGGGTGAACCAGGGCCGCCCGCCCTCACGGGCATGTCCCTTGGCCTCTCCCAGCGGGACGAAGCTCGCCGCCCCGACGTCGATGGGCAGGCCCCCTCCGGCGGCCGCGCTGGACCAGGCCGCAGCCAGGAACTCGTCGGTCGTGGCGACGAGCTCCTCCGCACGGGCGCGGGTCCGCTCGGGATCCAGGATCAGCAGGCGGGATCCGCTCGGGAGGACGTCGGCGACCTGCTCCATCCCATCGACGAGGACCGGGCTGAGCGACTCCATCCCGTCCGCGGCGATGCCGTCGGCGATCCGCAGCAGCAGATCCCGCACGCCGGGAAGCTCCTCGGCCCGGGTGCGGGCGCGCTCGCGCACCTCCGGGGTCAGGAGGATCTCCCGGCAGGGCGGGGCGTCGAGCCCGCGCGGAGCCGGATCCAGCGAGCGCTGATCGGCGACGGAGAAGTACCGCACGTCGTCGATCTCGTCGCCGAACAGGTCCACCCGGAGCGGATGCGGCTCGGTGGGCGGGAAGACGTCGAGGATGCCTCCGCGCACGGCGAAGTCGCCGCGCTTCTCGACCATGTCCACGCGGGCATAGGCGGCGTCGACGAGGTCGCGCACGAGGTCGTCCAGCGGATAGGTGTCGCCGACCGCGGCGCGCACGGGGGTGAGGTCCCCGAGGCCCGTCGCGATCGGCTGCAGCAGCGAACGGACGGGCATCAGGAGCACCCGCACCGGGTCCTCGGACTCGGGGTGCGCGAGACGCCGCAGCGTCGCCAGCCGCTTCGCGACGGTGTCGGCGCGCGGGGACAGCCGCTCATGCGGGAGCGTCTCCCAGGCGGGGAGCTCGGCGACATGGTCCGTACCGATCAGGGCGGACAGTGCGGAGCGCACGTCCTCGAGGGCACGCGTGGTGGGGGTGACCACGACGAGAGGGCTCTCGACGGTCGCCTCACGGGCGAGATCGGCGACGACGAAGGGGAAGAGCCCGGTCGCGGCGACGATGCTCCCACCCTCGCCGCTCTCCGAGCCCTCCTGCACGGCGGCGCGCACCGTCGTGAGGTCCTGCCCGCCGGCCAGCTGGTCCAGCAGCGGCCGCAGCGGGGCGCGGGTCGGGCGGAGTGCGGGGCGGTTCGTGGTCATCGTGCCTCTCGGGAGTGGAAGCGCTGCTGCGCGGTGGTGAGGCCCTCGAGGATCACGGCCTCGACGGCGTCGGCGGCATCGGAGATCAGCAGCTCGAGGGCCTTGCGCTCCGTGGAGGTGAAGGGGGCGAGCACGTGATCGGCCGTGTCCCGGCCACCAGAGGGTCGACCGACGCCCGCTCGCACGCGGAGGTAGTCCTTGGTGCCCAGAGCCTTGGTGATGTCCCGCAGCCCGTTGTGGCCGCCCTCGCCGCCGCCGAGCTTGAGCCGGACGGTGTCGAAGGGGATGTCCACCTCGTCGTGGACCGCGACGATCCGCTCCGGCGGGATGTCGTAGTAGGAGGCCAGCGCCTTCACCGGTCCCCCGGAGACGTTCATGTAGGTGGTGGTCTTGGCGAGGATGACGCGCTCATCGGAGCCGGGGATGCCGAGCCGGCCCTCGAGCACGACCGCCTGCGCGCGGCGGGCCGCGGTGAAGCGGCCCCCGGTGGCGTCGGCGATGTGGTCGAGCACCATGTGCCCGATGTTGTGACGGGTGGCGGCGTACTTCGGGCCGGGGTTGCCGAGACCCACGACCAGGTACGGCCCGGGTCGACGTTCGCTCACGGTCATGGACTGCTCCTCGCTGCAGCGTCGACGCCGTTCCCGGGACCTGCGCCCGGGGCGGCCTGGTGTCGGCCGGCGCGACCCACCGCGCGCACTTCATGGCCTCGAACACCGTACCGGGGCGCCGCGCAGTGCGCGACGCCCCGGGGCGATGTGTGTGAGGAATCGAGCGGACCGGCCGGGTGCAGGGTGCGTCCCTGCTTCCTGGAGCCCGCTCGGAGGGGTCACTCCTCGTCGGCGGAGCCTTCCCCGGCCTCGGCGGCCTCGGTGGACTCCTCGTCCTCGGGCTCCTCCTGCACGCGGGGCAGCGCCACGCTGGCGACGAGGATCTCGGCGTCGGTGACCAGCTCGGTGCCCTGGGGCAGGGTCACGTCGCCGGCGAAGACCTGGAAGCCGTCCTCGGAGCCCTCGACGTCGACGTCGACCTGCTCGGGGACGTTCAGCGCGTCGACCAGGAGGGTGAGGTGCTGCAGGTCGACGAAGGCGTCGGCCGGCGCGACGGGCTCGCCGTGGAGGATCACGGGGATCTCGACCTCGACCTTCTCGCCCTTGCGGACCGTGATCAGGTCGAGGTGGTTCAGGGAGCGCTTCAGCGGGTGGCGCTGGATCTCCTTGATGAGTGCGAGGTGCTGGGTGCCGTCGGCGAGCTTCAGCTCGAGCAGGGCGTTGGGGTTACGGGCGATCAGCGCGGTCTCGTGGCCCGGGAGGGACAGGTGCAGCGGCGCCTCGCCGTGGCCGTACAGGACGGCGGGGATGCGGCCGTCGACGCGCAGGCGGCGGGCAGCGCCCTTGCCGAAGTCCTCGCGCAGTTCGACATTCAGGTTCTCAGCCATGGTGGTGCTCCTCGTGGATGCGGTTGCTCGACGATGAGCGACGCCACGGGGCACAGGAGCATCTCCTGGTCTCCGCACCGCGTCGATCACGGAGGGGCTCGCGCCCGCTCCCTCGCCGAAGTGACCCGGTGAGATTAGCACGCGAGGCCCCGGAGTCCCTCGCCGACGTGACGGCCGTCGCCGTGGGGCCCGACGGGACGGCGAAGGGCCCGCATCCGAGAGGATGCGGACCCTTCGTCACTGATCAGCGTGCGAGCGAGTCAGACCTCGCCGTCGAACAGGCTGGTGACCGAGCCGTCGTCGAACACTGCACGGATCGCGCGCGCCAGCAGCGGCGCGATCGACAGCTGGGTGAGCCGGTCGAACTGCTTCTCCGGCGGGACGGGCAGCGTGTTGGTGCACACGATCTCCCGCACCGAGCTGTTCTTCAGCCGTTCGGTGGCCGGGTCGGACAGGATCGCGTGGGTGGTGGCGATGACGACGGACTTCGCTCCGCTGGCGATGAGCGCGTCGGACGCCTGCACGATGGTGCCGGCCGTGTCGATCATGTCGTCGACCAGGACGCAAGTCTTGCCGGTGACGTCACCGATCACGCGCTTGGCCACAGCCTGGTTGGGCCGGTTGATGTCACGCGACTTGTGCACGAACGCGAGGTTCACGCCGCCCAGCCTCTTGGCCCACTGCTCCGCGACGCGGATCCGGCCCGCGTCGGGCGAGACCACGGCGATGTCCTCGTTGCCGTACTTCTCCTGGATGTACGTCGCGAGGATCGGCAGCGCCATGAGGTGGTCCAGAGGACGGTTGAAGTAGCCCTGGACCTGCGGTGCGTGGAGGTCCACCGAGATCATGCGGTCCACCCCGGCGGTCTCGTAGAGATCCGCCATCAGACGCGCCGAGATCGGCTCGCGACCACGGTGCTTCTTGTCCTGACGGGCGTACGGGAAGCTCGGGGCGATCGCCGTGATCCGCTTGGCCGACGCCCGCTTGAGGGCGTCGATCATGATCAGGTGCTCCATCACCCACGTGTTGATGGGAGCAGGGTGGGACTGCAGGACGAAGACGTCCGTGCCGCGCACCGATTCCCCGTAGCGCACATAGATCTCGCCGTTGGCGAAGTCCCAGGCGTCCATCGGCAGGATCTCGACGCCGAGCTCGTCGGCGACCTCCTGCGCGAGGACCGGGTGGGCCCTGCCGGAGGCGAGGACCAGTCGCTTCTCCCCCGTGGTGACGATTCCGCTCATCGCTGCTCGTGCTCCTTGTGCTCATCGGCAACTTCTGTGGCAGGCGCATCCGCAGCGGACCTGTCCTCGGCTCCGAGGGCGGCTCGTGCCGCCGCCTCGGCCGCGGTCCCCGCACGGCGTCGCAGGGTCCATCCTTCCATGTTCCGCTGCGCGACTGCGTTCACGGCCAGCGCCCCCGGGGGCACGTCCTTGCGCACGGTGGTGCCGGCTCCGGTGGCGGCCCCGTCACCGATGGTGATGGGCGCCACGAGAACATTGTCCGAGCCGACCCGCACATGCTTGCCGACCGTCGTGCGGTGCTTGTCCACCCCGTCGTAGTTGGCGAAGATCGTGGCGGCGCCGATGTTGGTGCCCTCGCCGATCTCCGCGTCACCGACATAGCTGAGGTGCGGCACCTTCGCGCCGAGGCCGATCTTCGCGTTCTTCGTCTCGACGAACCCGCCGATCTTGCCCTTCTCCCCGAGGTCCGTCCCGGCCCGCAGGTAGGAGAACGGGCCGACGGTCGCGTTCGCACCGATCACCGCGAGGACGGCGTGGGAACGGACCACCTCGGCGCCCTCCCCGACCTCGGTGTCGCGCAACGTGCTGTCCGGGCCGATCGTGGCCTCCGTGCCGATGTCGGTGGCCCCGTGGAGCTGCACCCCGGGGAGGATCACGGCGTCCTGGGCGATCGAGACGTCGGAGTCGATCCACGTCGTGGAGGGGTCCACGATCGTGACGCCCGAGCGCATGTGCCGCTCGAGGGTGCGGCGGTTCATCTCCGCGCCGAGCTGGGCCAGCTGGACCCGGTCGTTGACGCCCTCGACCATCATCACGTCGGCGGTGACGACCGCCCGCACCGAGCGACCGTCGGCCCGGGCGATCGAGAGGACGTCGGTGAGGTACATCTCGCCCTGCGCGTTGTCGGTGCCGATGCGGCCGAGCGCATCGCGCAGCACCGCGAGGTCGAAGGCGTAGATGCCCGAGTTGATCTCGTCGATCGCGAGCTGGTCGTCGGTGGCGTCCTTGTGCTCGACGATGCCCAGCACCTCGGATCCGTCCTCGCTGCGCAGGATGCGGCCGTACCCGGTGGGGTCGGGGACCCGGGAGGTGAGCACGGTGACCGCGGCGCGGGCGCCCTCGTGAGCGGTGACCAGCTCGCGCAGGGTGGCCGGCTCCAGCAGGGGCACGTCGCCGTAGGTCACCAGCACGGTGCCCTCGGAGGCGGAGACCTGGTCGAGGCCGCACTGCACGGCGCGGCCGGTGCCCGGCACGTCGTCCTGGTCGGCGACGGTGACCTCGGCGGCGTGCTCGGCGAGATGCGCGGCAACGCGATCGCGCTCGTGGCGCAGGACCACGACGAGCTCGGAGGGACCGGTGCCCTCCGCGGCGGTGACCGCATGCACGAGAAGCGATCGACCCCCGATCTCGTGGAGGACCTTCGGTGTACGGGACTTCATGCGCGTCCCGGCACCTGCGGCCAGGACGATGACAGCGGCGGGGGCAGGGGATTCCACGTCGGCAGCTCCTCGGAATCGACGGGTGATGTGCAGCGGCACCGCCGCGGAGGCAGTGGGCGTTCCGCCATCAGGACTCGAACCTGAAACTTCAGAACCAAAATCTGAGGTGTTGCCGATTACACCATGGCGGAGCACGCCGGAGGCTGCCCCCGAGGGATCCGTTCGGGCCGTCGAGGGCCGCGCGGACGCGAAGGAGGGCCCGTGGGCGCGGACCGATCCTATCGTCCGGACCAGGGGTCCCGGGCCGCGATCGGCGGCGGTCCGGAGTGCTCCTGCCCACGACTGCGGGCACGCTCGCGCCGGATCAGGACCGAGATCCGGCGCGGGACCGGGATCGGGACCGCGACCAGGATCAGAGCCTGTGCGAGACTTCCGCCATGGCGGAGAACGGAGCCCCTCGCGGTCGGTCGACCCGGATGACGGGACGAGAGCGGCGGGAGCAGCTCGTGACGGTGGGCCGTTCGGTCTTCGCCGAGAAGGGCTTCGACATGTCGAGCGTCGAGGAGATCGCGGCCCGCGCCTCCGTCTCCAAGCCGATCGTGTACGAGCATTTCGGGGGCAAAGAGGGCCTGTACGCGGTGGTCGTGGACCGTGAGGTCAGCACTCTGCTGGCGGACCTCGAGAGATCCCTGCGCGAGCAGCGGCTCCATCCCCGTCTGCTCATGGAGCGGGCGGCGCTGGCGTTCCTGTCCTACATCGACGAGAACGAGGACGGGTTCCGGATCCTGGTCCGGGACTCCCCCGTGAGCCAGGCCGGCGGCACCTTCTCCTCCCTGCTCACCGACGTCGCCCAGCGGGTCGAGGAGATCCTCGCCGCCCAGCTGAAACTGCATTCCTACCCCGAGCGGGACGCCACGATGTACGCCCAGATGCTGGTGGGAATGGTCGCCTACACGGGTCAGTGGTGGCTGGAGACCCGCACCCCCAGCAAGGAGATCGTCGCCTCCCGGATGGTGAACCTGTCCTGGTACGGACTGGTGGACCTGCAGAAGTCGCCGACGCTGCACGAGGGTTCCAAGGCCTGACCCGGAACGCACAGGCGGACCGTGGAACGCACCACCCGGAACAGGCAGGGCCTGCCTGTCGCCGGTCCCCCGCCCTAGACTCGGGGCATGCCCATGACTGCTGATGACGCCACCGCGCCGCACCTCGACGAGGTGGATCGGATCATCGAGGGCTGGGAGCGTGCACGCGAGGACCTCGATATCGAGCCTCTCGCCGTCTTCTCCCGCATCTCCCGCCTATCCCGCTACCTCGAGACCGCACGGCGCGACTCGTTCACCGCGGCGGGCCTCGAGGGCTGGGAGTTCGACATGCTCTCTGCCCTGCGGCGCAGCGGGGACGACGCCCTCTCCCCCGGCGCGCTCATGCGGCAGACCCTCGTCACCAGCGGCACCATGACCACCCGCATCGACAAGCTCGTCACGCGGGGCCTGATCACGAAGAGCCGGAGTCCGCGCGATGGCCGCGCCGTCGAGGTGCGCCTGCAGCCCGACGGGGTGTCCCGGGTGGATGCCGCTATGGAGAGCCTGCTCGCCGCGGAGCGCGAGCTGCTGCATCCCTTGGCCTCTGAGGACAGGTCGGCCCTGGCCGACGCGCTGCGCTCGCTCCTGCTCACGTTCGAGGTGGACGATCCGCTGGATCGATGATCCACAGATCCGGCATCCGCGCGCCGCGCTGATGCCCTGGACGACGCGCGTGACTCGTCCGTCCCCCAGCACCCAGCTTCTCGAAGGATGAACCCGTATGGCCCATATGCTCGGCACCCAGTCCCTCCATGTCTCCCTGCCGGACCGCGTCCTGCTCGACGACATCACCGTCGGCATCGATGAGGGCGACCGCATCGGCGTGGTGGGCCGCAACGGCGATGGCAAATCCACCCTCCTGCGCCTTCTCGCCCGCTTCCAGGAGCCGGACTCCGGCCGGGTGACCGTGCGCGGAGGCGTCCGGGTGGGCGTGCTGAGCCAGCAGGACGAGGCGACCGCGAGCACGACGGTGCGCCAGCGCGTGGTCGGTGATCGCCCCGAGTACGAGTGGGCCTCGGACTCCCGGATCCGCGACGTTCTCGCCGGCCTGCTCGACGAGATCGACCTCGAGGCGGAGCTCGCGGATCTCTCCGGTGGCCAGCTCCGCCGCGTGCACCTCGCCGAGCTGCTGGTCGGCGACTGGGATGTGCTGCTGCTGGACGAGCCCACGAACCATCTTGATGTCGAGGGCATCTCCTGGCTCGCGGACCATCTGCGCCGGCGCTGGAACCGCAGGGACGGCGGGCTCGTGGTCATCACCCACGACCGGTGGTTCCTCGACGCCGTCTGCACCCGGATGTGGGAGGTGCACGACGGGGTGGTCGATCCGTTCGAGGGAGGGTACGCCGCCTATGTCCTCCAGCGTGTCGAACGCGATCGCCAGGCCGCAGCGATCGAGAACAAGCGCCAGAACCTCATGCGCAAGGAGCTCGCCTGGCTGCGTCGCGGCGCGCCCGCACGCACCTCGAAGCCGAAGTTCCGCATCGATGCCGCGACGGAGCTCATCGCGGACGAGCCGCCCGTGCGCGACGCCGTGGAGCTCACGCAGCTGGCCACCTCGCGCCTGGGCCGCGATGTGCTCGATGTGCTCGATGTGGATGCCGGCTACGGCGACGTGCGCGTGCTGCATGACGTCACGCTGCATATCGGCGCGGCCGACCGCATCGGGATTCTCGGTCCCAACGGTGCCGGGAAGTCCACGCTCCTCGCCCTGATCACCGGGGATCTCGAGCCGCAGGCGGGTCGCGTCAAGCGCGGCAAGACGGTCACCGTCCGCCAGGTGACGCAGCGGGTCGAGGGGTTGCAGGACCATCTGACGTCGCGGGTCAGCGACGTGGTGGGGCGATATCGCAGCTCGTTCAAGGCGGGGAAGGACGAGGTCTCGCCCGGGCAGCTCCTGGAGCGTCTCGGGTTCACCACCGCGCATCAGAAGGTTCTGGTCGGCGCGCTCTCCGGCGGCCAGCAGCGCCGCCTGGACCTCCTGCTGACGCTGCTGGAGGAGCCCAATGTGCTGATCCTCGATGAGCCGACCAACGATATGGACACCGACATGCTCGCGGCGATGGAAGATCTCCTCGACACGTGGCCCGGCCCGCTGATCGTCGTGTCCCACGACCGGTATCTGCTCGAGCGCGTCACGGACACCCAGTACGCAGTGCTGAACGGGACCGTGCGTCATGTCCCCGGCGGCGTCCAGCAGTATCTCGAGCTGCGTGCGGAAGCCGACGCGAAGGGAACTGTGCAGACGACCGGGGGCCGCAGGGCCACGTCGAGCGCTGCCGGTACCGGGAGCGGAACCGACAAGGGTGCCGGCGCCGGTTCTGATTCCGGTTCCGGTTCCGGGTCCGGGTCCGGTACCGGTGGCTCCACTCGTTCCGCGACGGGAGCTGCCACCGGATCAGGTGGTGCGGAGGCGCATGCCGCTCGCAAGGAGCTGAGTGCCACCGAGCGCCGCATGGAGAAGCTGATGGGTCAGACCAAGAAGCTCCACGAGAGGCTCGCCGCCCATGACCAGTCCGATTATCAGGGGCTGCAGTCGATCACCGAAGAGCTGCGCGCGATCGAGTCTCAGGTGACGGGGCTGGAGGAGCGTTGGCTGGAGCTGTCGGAGCAGATCGACTGACCTCTCCAGCCGGGAGGAGATGACCTCATTTCTCCTCTCCTCTGGCTTCTCCCCTGACCTCGCCCTTGGCCTCGAGACGCGAGGTGATGCGCGTTGCGTCGAAGACGTAGTCGCTGTGTGCGCAGAGCAGCCTCTGCCCCGGGTGGCTCGGTGGTTTCCTGATCAGGATCCCCGCGGGGACGAGCTGACAGATCGCTCGATGCAAGCTTGCATGGGAGTCGGGTGGCGTCGGCCCGCCTTCGCGAGTCGGCTCCAGCTCACCGAGGGTGTGCATGACCCAGCCCGTCTGCTGTTCTGGCGGGTTCGCCGTCGGCGACATCGAGGTGGACTGCTCTGGGGTGGTCTGTTCTGTCGCTGACAGCCGTCGATGCCGTCGGCGCAGCGCTGTTCCGACAGGGTCGAAGTTGATGCCGCTGCGTCGTGCTTTCTGGCCGTACCGGGTGGTCCACTCCATGGTGCGGCGGCGCCCGGTGTCGTCGTGGATCACCGCCGCGCGCATCCCTGCCTCCTCCTTCTGGGTGTCGATGCCGCACAGCCCGTTGCCGTTGTCCACGGACGTGGCCCCGCCCGCCGCATACGGCGTGATGTGGTCGTTCTGGCGGATCGGGGCGTCGCAGTAGGGTGCGCGGCAGGTGAGGTGGCTCCAGCTCAGGAATCGTGCGAGCGCCGGAGGGAAAGCCCGAGCTCTGGACTCGATGGCGACGAGCTGACCATCCTCCGGATCCGTGTAGAGGTTGCGCAGTGCGAGACGCAGCTCCGGATCGTCATCGGCTGAGGCCATGGCACGGCGCATCTCGTCGCGGACATGCTCGTACGGGACAGTCCCCAGACCTTCGATGACGGCGGGGTCTGCGTGCTCCGGGACGAGCAGTGACCGGTCGGTGATGATCACGCCGATCTCCATGGTGCCGGGGTCCATGCCCTCGCCGCGGCTGAGGAGAGTATCGGCGAACATATCCGCCATGATCTGCTGATGGCCTCGACGGTCCCCGTGGGCACGAGCCCTCTCCGCCTCCAGGGCGAGGCTCTTGCGGATCCTGGCGCCGTCGAGCGCCGTGAGCCTCGCCGTCACCACGCTCATCCCGTTCTCCGCTCGACGCACGGAGACGTTGCGGCTCTGCACGGCATGTGTATGGCGGGCTGCAGCGCCTTGAGGGTCGAGCGCGTGCATCACCTTCTCCGCCTCATCGCCCCATTGCTGCACGCCGCACCCCTCGAGGTACGGGAGGTGCTCCGTGAGCACCTGATCGACCTGGGAGCGCAGCTCCGGAGCAGCTGGGCCGACGACGCGGCCGACGCGATGGGCAGCCTCCGGCGAGAGCCGACCGTGCGCGAGGGCGCGGAGCATCCCCGGCATCGACTGCACCAGACGACGCGAGCTCGACATGGTCTGGCCTGTCACGGCGGGGGCGGCATGGAGGGCGAAAGCAGCTTCTGCCCGGGCAGTCTTCAGCGCGACGCGCGGCGCCATCTCCTTGGCCAGGCACTCATCCTTGACCGCGCTTTCGAGATGGACGAGTGCCCGCGCCTGCACGGCGGCGATCGCGGTGGACACTTCACGCAGTCCGTCGAGGAGCGAGAGCGTGGCCTGCGTCGAGAGACGCTCGATCGGTCCCGATCCATCGCCTCCCGCATGCACCAGCCCCGACAGCACAGAGGACAGATCGACTTCGCCGAGGCGGAGCACGCTCGCGGGAGCGGGCGTCGAATTCACAGAGGCAGAGTGCTCAGAGTCGTCTTCGACCCCGTCCCGCTCACTCTCCGCGTCCCCAAGTCCCCTATTCATGCATCAATGATTACACATCCACCCCACTTACCGAAGGGTTATAACATACCAATCCAGAAATGTGGATAAACCATCTGTGTGGAGGAACGACCCACCCGGGCCTCCCGTCGGCTCTCGTGCGCCACAGCGCCGTCGACGGCCAACCAGGTGCCGCCGGCACTCCCCCTCGTAGCAGCCATAAGCAATGGTCACATGCGGCAGCCGCACGCGATGCCCACACACACTGCCGTCACAGAACACGCTCCACACCTCGCCTGCGGCTCCTTCCACTGTCGCGGATCCGCGTGGGGTCCTGACGATTCAGATAACCCCATAGCGCACTGCACCTCGCAACACAAGGCGCTTTACGCAAATGTGGACAAGCAGTGGATCGGGAGGAAAGAATTCGCCACAGATAGTGGCGTCAATACCGCACATCAGGGGATGCCGCCACGACATGGGTCGTCTCGTCTCGACATGGGTGGTCCCCACAACGAAGGATGCCGCCACAAGATGGGGCGGGTCGCCATAGCAGGGGATGCCGCCACACCATGGGCCGCCGCCGAAGCACGGGACATCGCCACAGCATGGGATGTAGCAACAGCATGGAATGGCGCCACAGCATGGGATGGCGCCACAGCATGCGATGGCGCCACATCGTCGGACGCCGTCGAGGACGTGCCGCCAACCGTCAGCCGGCTCGGAGGACGTGCCGCCAACCGTCAGCCGGCTCGGAGGACGTGCCGCTCTTCGTCAGCCGGCGTCGAGCACGCTCGCGCCAGCTGCAGAACCCCGCGCCACAAGATAGGAGTCCACGAGCCGTGCCGCCCGCAGCTCCTCCCCGATCTCCTGCGCATGCTCCCTGTCCTCGACCAGGACCGCGACCGTCGGCCCGGAGCCCGAGACCATCGCTCCGTAGGCGCCGGCCCGTTGGGCATGCTCCACGACCGGCTCGAGCCCATCGTGGAGGGCGAAGGCCGCCGATTGCAGGTCGTTATGGAGCGTGCGCCCCAGCAGAGGCGCATCACCGGAGCTGAGAGCCTGGAACTGCAGCTCCTCGATCTCAGGGTGCTCCGGCAGGACCCGTCCCACCGACCGGGCGATCTCATCGTGGCGTCGATAGACGGCCGGGGTGGACAGGTGCCCGCCCGGGAACGCCAGCAGCCAGGTCCATTCACCATGGGTGAGCGCCGTGGTCAGGTCCGCGCCGGTGCCCCGCCCCAGCGCGGTGTGGCCGAGCATCGCGAAGGGCACGTCCGCCCCGAGCCGGGAGCCGAGCTCCCGCAGCTCCTCGGCCGGGAGCTCCAGGCCCCAGAGCCGATCCAGGGCGACGAGCACGGCAGCGGCGTCCGCCGAGCCCCCGCCCATACCGCCGGCCACCGGGACCTGCTTGTGGACATGCAGGGCGGCACCAGCTGTGACCCCGCGCTCCGAGCGCAGGAGCTCGGCAGCGCGCAGGGCAAGGTTCGATCCGTCCAGCGGGACCTCTCCCGGGACGTCGGAATCGACCGAGAGCGTGAGCTCATCCTGCTGGGTCGCGGTGACGGTCTCGTAGACGTCGACGGCCTGGAAGACCGTCGCGAGGCTGTGGTAACCACGATCGTCGACGGCACCGACGGCGAGCGACAGGTTGATCTTGCCAGGGGCGCGCACCACCACCCGGTTCAGGGCGTTCGCCATCACGCGATCTCCCCGCTCGCCCGAGCGATCGACCGGAACTGCTCGATCTCCAGGGTCTCGCCGCGAGCGCCGGGGTCGATCCCCGCGGCCCGCAGGATCTCCTCGGACCTCGTCGGACTGCCCGCCCAGGGCGCGAGCGCGGCGCGCAGCGTCTTGCGCCGCTGGGCGAAGGCGGCGTCGATGACCGCGAACACCTCGGCACGCTCCGCGGAGGTCCCGAGGGGCTCGTCGTGCCGGGTCAGCTCCACGAGGGCGGAGTCGACGTTGGGGACGGGCCAGAAGATCTGGCGGGAGATGCGGCCGGCCTGCTCAGCGCGGCCGTACCAGGCGGCCTTCACGCTCGGCCCGCCGTAGGTCCGACTCCCCGGGTCTGCCGTCAACCTGTCGACCACCTCGGACTGCACCATCACCAGCGCGGTGCGGATCTCCGGGAACCGTTCGAGGATCGTCAGCAAGATCGGAGTGGCCACGTTGTACGGGAGGTTCGCGACCAGTGCGGTCGGCTGCCCGGCGTGCGGCAGGTCAGAGAGCTCGGTGACCTGCAGGGCGTCGGCGTGCACCAGGCGGTACCGCTCCTCGTCGACCCCGCGGGCGTGCAGGGTCAACGGCAGCAGCTCCGCAAGCCCACGGTCGAGCTCGATCGCGGCGACATCCGCCCCGGCCTCGAGCAGACCGAGGGTCAAAGAGCCCAGACCCGGTCCCACCTCGAGCACGGCCTGGCCCGGCGTGATGCCGGCTCGGCCGACGATCGTGCGGACCGTGTTGGGGTCCATGACGAAATTCTGGCCGCGCTGCTTCGAGGGCCGGATCCCGGCCGCATCCGCGAGCTCGCGGATATCGCGAGCGCTCAGCAGGAGCCCAGGGGCCGACGGGCCCTGCGAGCCGTTGGCGGGCGAGGAACCGGAGGCTTCCTGCGTCGCGCCCGCGGACTGCGCGGCGTCGGCGGGCTGCGCGGCATCGGCGGGCTGCGCGGCATCGGCGGGCTGCGCGGCGTCGGCGGAGTGGGGCGTGCCGGCGCTCATGCCGCCACCGCTTCCGGCCAGCCGTAGACCTGCTCGGTCGTGGCGCGGACTGCTCGGCACGCCTGCTCGAGGTCGGTGCCGGTGACCTCCGCCATCGTGGCCATCGTCAGCGGGATCAGATACGAGGAGTTCGGCCGGCCGCGATAGGGGACCGGGGTCAGGAACGGCGCATCGGTCTCGACCATCACCTGCCCGAACCCGACCTCGGCCAGCGCACCCCGGAGGTCATCGGCATTCTTGAAGGTCACGTTCCCGGCGAAGGAGAGGAAGTACCCGCGATCCGCGCAGGCGCGGGCGAACTCCGCATCCCCGGAGAAGCAGTGGAAGACGGTGCGCTCGGGGGCACCATCCTTGTCGAGCACCTCGAGGACGTCCTGGTGGGCGTTGCGATCGTGGATCTGCATCGGCAGGTCGAGCTCCTTGGCCAGGGCGATGTGGGCACGGAAGGACTCGATCTGCGCGGCTCGCGCGGCGTCGTCCTTCTTCGAGGTGCGGAACCAGTCCAGACCCGTCTCGCCCACCACGACCATGCCGGGGCCCCGCAGGAGGGTGGAGACCTCGCCGATCGCCTCGTCGAGCCCGATGATCGGATCGCCGTCATGATCGGTCCCCCGGGCATGCAGCGCGGCTTCGTTGGGATGGATCGCGACACCGCCCCGCAGGGACGGAGGGCACGCCTCGGAGGCGAGGAGCGCTGCGGTCCAGCGCACGGCCTCGAGGTCGGAGCCGATCGTGATCTGGGCGTCGACGCCCACCTCGGCGGCCCGGGCCACGTGATCCGTGACGGTGAGCTCCCTGTCGCCGTCGGCGAAGTCCAGGTGGCAATGGTTGTCGATCACCGGGAACGGCAGCGAGTCCGGCACCGGCGGCCAGGAACGGTCGCGAGAACGGCCCCGGGGGTCGATGTCCTCGCGACTGCGCACCGGTGAGGGCGCGGCCGATGAGGAGGAGGACTGCTCGGGCCGGGCCGGCGCAGTGGACTCAGGGGACGGGTCGGACCGGGCAGCGAGGGACCGATCGTCCTGCGCGGGATCTGTCTCGTACGGTGACGGCATGCGACCATGGTAGGAGCGTCAGCCCTCCGGTCCCGCCATCGGGTGACCGCGGCGACGTCGACGTCACGTCCGGCCCTCGGAGCCCGCAGGGTCGACGCACGGCTCCCGAACCGTCGGGACGGTGTGCGGTGGGATACGTCACGAGCCCCGAGCAGGCGAAGCCGAGCCCGATGTGACAAGATGGGTCGTCGTTGCGCGTCCTAACGTGCACCCGAGCGCCCCGACTCAGCTGGACCGGGTTCGGGTCGCTGCTCGGGACGGACGCCAACGCTAGTTCATCTCCGGACCGTCCAAGGAGCGTCCTCATGGCAGTGCCCAAGTTTAAGATGTCCCGCGCACGTACGCACTCGCGTCGTTCGCAGTGGAAGGCCAACAACCCCGACCTCGTGCAGGTGACGGTGCGTGGCCGTACCGCAGCTGTTCCGCGTCGTCTGGCCAAGGCCTACCAGCGCGGTCTGCTCCAGATCGAAGACTGATCCCGCGCGGGTCCGCGACCCGCAGCTGATCTTCGACCGAAGCCCCCGGCCCTGTGCCGGGGGCTTCGTCGTGTCGTGGGGCCGTGTCATGTCGTCGTGTCGTGGGGTCGTGTCATGGCGCCGTGTCGTGGCACGGCAGGGATACGCAGCAGATCCGCCACGTCGCCGGAGAGCAGCGCCGCCCGTCCGGCTCAGCTCTTCCGGCTCAGCTCTTCCGGCTCAGCGCCAGATCGTAGAGCTCGCTCGAGGTGACGCCGTCCTGTCCCTTCGCCAGCGCCTTCGCGGCGTCCTTGAGCCGCTCCCCGGCGGCGGCCCGGGCGAGGACCTCCTCGACGAGGTCCTCGGCACTCAGGGCGACCGGCTCCGCACCCGCCACGACGATCACGATCTCGCCCAGCACCTCCGTGGACTCCGCCCACTGCGCGAGCTCGCCGAGGGACCCTCGCACGATCTCCTCGTAGGTCTTGGTCAGTTCGCGCGCGACGGCGGCGGTCCGCTGCTCGCCGAAGGACTCGGCCATCGAGGAGAGCGTCGCCGCCGTGCGGCGAGGGGACTCGAAGAACACCATCGTGCGCTGCTCGGCGACGAGAGGACCGAAGGTCGCGGCCCGCCGGCCTTCCCGACGCGGCGGGAAGCCCTCGAAGGTGAAGCGGTCCGGCGCGATCCCGGAAGCGGCGAGCGCTGTGAGCACGGCCGACGGTCCCGGGATCACGGTGACCGTGAACCCTGCCTCGCTCGCAGCGCGCACCGCCCGGAAGCCCGGATCCGAGACGACCGGCATGCCGGCGTCGGTGACGATCAGGACCCGCTCCCCCGCGGCGAGCGCCTCGAGCAGCACCCCGGTGCGTTCTGCTTCGTTGTGCTCGTGGTACGAGAGGATCCGCCCGGTGGTCTGCACCTCGAGGGCCCCGACGAGCCGCGCGAGGCGTCGGGTGTCCTCGGCGGCGATGAGATCGGCCTGCTCGAGCGATCGCATCAGACGCACCGAGGCATCCAGCGGGTTGCCGATCGGGGTGGCGGCGAGGGTGAGGACTCCGGGTTCGAGCATCCCGCCATGCTAGCGAGCCGCACGGCCGACGCGGACAGCCCTCCAGGATCACCGCAGGTGATGTCCTAGCATGTGCGGGTGCACACGGAGGAGGTCGCGACCCATCGCGCAGACGCCGAGGACGAGCCCGACGCGGTGCTCGCGTCCTTGCGGCGCCGTCTGAGGACCTACGACCTCCCGGTCTCCCGCCTCGCCTGGGCAGGGGCGATGGCCCTGTTCGGACTGGCGCTCGTGCTGCGGCTGTGGGGCCTGGGAACAGTCGATGAGCTGATCTTCGACGAGACCTACTACGTCAAGGACGGCTACGCCCTCACCCAGGAGGGTGTGGAGATGTCCTGGCCCGAGGACCACGACGCGGTCTTCGAGTCCGGGGACGTGAACACCTACGAGAGCACCGGCTCCTATGTGGTCCATCCCCCGCTCGGGAAGTGGTTGATCGGTGCCGGGATGATGGTTCTGGGCCCCGACTCGCCCTGGGGCTGGCGCCTCTCGACCGCCGTGCTCGGCTCCGTCGCCGTCCTGATGCTCACCCTCATCGGCAGGCGCCTGTTCCGCTCCACGACCGTCGGCCTCATCGCCGGTCTGCTGCTGGCGATCGACGGTCTGCACATCGTGCACTCGCGCACGAGCCTGCTGGACCCGTTCCTGATGTTCTTCGTGCTCGCCGCGTTCGGGGCCCTGCTCGTCGATCGCGACCGGTTCCGCGAGCATCTGGCGGTGCGGGCCGCGCAGCTCCAGCTCGATGCCGAGCTGCCTCCGGCCCTGGGCGTCTCCGGCGGGCTGCGACCGTGGCGTCTGCTCGCCGGCGCGCTGCTGGGCATGGCCTGCGCAGTGAAGTGGTCCGGGCTCTATGCGCTGGCGGTCTTCGGGATCATGACCGTGCTGTGGGACTGGTGGGCACGGCGCACGGCCGCCCAGAAGAACTGGCTGCTGGGAGGGTTCGTGAAGGACGCCATCCCGGCCTTCTTCGCGACCGTCGGGACCGCACTGGTCGTGTACATCGCGTCGTGGGCGGGCTGGTTCGCCTCCTCCGTCGGGTACAACCGGAACCTCGCCGCGAAGGAGGGCACAGCCACCGGGAACGGGATCCTGGACTCACTGCGGTCCCTCTGGCTCTACCACCGCCAGGCCTACGAGTTCCATATCGGCCTGGACACCGAGCATCCGTATCAGGCCAACCCGCTGGGCTGGCCCCTCATGCTGCGGCCCACGAACTTCTACTACCGCTCCTACGAATATGGGGAGCACGGCTGCGAGGTCGCGAAGTGCGCCTCCCACATCCTCTCCGTCGGCAATCCGGTCATCTGGTGGCTGGGCACGCTCGCCGTGCTGATCACCCTGGTGATCGCGATCGTGCGCTTCGACGGACGGGCCTGGGCGGCGCTGGCCGGCATCGCCGCCGGCTACCTCCCCTGGCTGCTGTACACGGACCGCACGATCTTCACGTTCTATGCGGTCGTGTTCGAGCCCTGGCTGATCCTGTGCCTCGCCTACGTGCTGGGGCTGCTCATCGGCCCTGCCCGTGCGGACTCGGAGAGACGTCTGGCCGGAGGTCTCTTCGCCGGATCCCTGCTGGTGCTCATCGTGCTGGTCTCCGCGTTCTTCTGGCCGATCTGGACCGGCGAGGTCATCGACCTCGAGCAGTGGCGGTACCGGATGTGGCTTCCCTCCTGGACCTGACCCGACGGGCGCCTCCTGGACCTGACCCGGCAGGCGCCGGACGCTCCGCTCCCAGGGTGTGATCGCCGCTACGATTGCGCCATGCCTTCGGAACCCACAGCGCTGCGTGATCTCGCCCGCGATCTCGGTGTCAGCACCGAGTACTGGGGGTGGGACGGCACGCTCAAGGATGTCGCCGAGAACACCCTGCGCTCCGTGCTCGCCGCGCTCGGCGCGCAGGCCGACTCCCCGGAGGACATCGACCGCATCCGCCGCGAGCACGAGCATGCCCCGTGGGCCCGCACCCTGCCCCCGGTGACGGTGCTGCGCACGGACCACGGGACGACGGTGCCGGTGCATGTCGACCACGGCAGCCCGGTCACCACCCATCTGCTCCTGGAGGACGGCGGCCGCCGTGATCTCGAGCAGGTCGATGACTTCACCCCGCCCGTCGACATCGACGGCACCCTGCGCGGCCGTGCCCGTTTCCGGATCCCCTCGGGCCTCCCGCTGGGCTGGCACCAGCTCGTCGCCGAGACGCCCTCGGGGACGGACACGGCGGACGTCGTCGTCACCCCGGCGCGGCTGACACTCCATGAGGGCTTCGCCGCCCGACGGGCCTACGGGATCCAGGCGCAGCTGTACTCGGTGCGCTCCTCACGATCCTGGGGCATCGGGGACCTCGCCGACATGCGCGATCTCGCCGCGATCTCCGGTGCCTGCCACGGCGCGGACTTCCTCCTGGTCAACCCGTTGCACGCCTCCTATCCGACGCCGCCGGTCGAGCCGTCCCCATATCTCCCGGTGACCCGGCGCTTCACCAGCGCGCTGTACCTCCGGATCGAGGACGTCCCGGAATGGCGGGATCTGCCGGAGCACGCCCGGCAGCGCGTCGAGCTGTCCCGGCGCGGGGTCGAGGACTGGAACACCCGGGTGGACCGCCTGGAGCGTGACGACGTGCTCGCGGCGAAGCTGGAGGCGCTCGAGGAGCTGTTCGCCGTGCCGCTCTCCGCAGGGCGTCGTGCCCTCCTCACGGCCTACCGTCGCCGTGAGGGGCAGGGCCTCGAGGACTTCGCGCTGTGGTCCGCGATCGCGGAATCCGCGCGGGCCGCCGGCGAGGAGCAGGGGCTGTCCGAGCTCGACGACGACGCCGTGGAGCGAGCACGTACCGAGCTCGCGCAGAAGGTCGACTTCCATGTGTGGACGCAGTGGCTGCTCGACGAGCAGCTCAGCGCCGCGCAGACGGCCGCCCGGGACGCCGGGATGCGCATCGGCATCATGCATGACCTCGCCGTCGGCGTCGAAGAGATCGGCGCCGACTCCTGGCGGCTGCGCGGGGTCCTCGCCCGCGGCGCCACCGTCGGCGCACCCGCCGACCAGTACAACCAGCAGGGCCAGAACTGGCACCAGCCCCCGTGGCATCCCGAGCGGCTGCGGGAGGATTCCTACCGTCCGTGGCGCGACATGCTGCGCACCCTCATGCGCCATGCGGGCGCCCTGCGGATCGACCACGTGCTGGGCCTGTTCCGCCTGTGGTGGATCCCCGAGGGCCACGAAGCCTCCGACGGGGCGTACGTCTCCTACGACCACGAGGCGATGATCGGCATCCTCGCCCTGGAGGCGGAGCGCTCCGGCACGGTCGTGGTCGGCGAGGACCTCGGCACGTTCGAGCCGTGGGTCCGCGACTACCTGGTGGACCGCGGGATCCTGGGGACGTCGATCCTGTGGTTCGAGAACGACGCCGAGGGAGCGCCGCTCCCGGCCGCGGACTATCGCACGCTGTGCATGTCCTCGGTGAACACCCATGACCTGCCGCCGACGGCCGGCTATCTCGCCGGGGACCATGTCGCGCTGCGCCACGAGCTCGGACTGCTCGAGCGTCCTCTGGAGGAGGAGCAGGAGGCCGACGCCACGGGCCGCGAGCAGGTGCTCGACCTGCTGCGCCGCGACGGCCTGCTGGCCCCCGGTGCGGACCTCGAGGACACGGTGATCGCGCTGCACCGGCATCTGGCGCGCACCCCGTCGATGCTGCTGGGCGTCTCGCTCGTGGACTGCGTGGGCGAGCGTCGGATCCAGAACCAGCCGGGCACCGATGAGGAGTACCCGAACTGGCGGATCCCGCTGGCCGATGCAGAGCTGCGCCCCGTCTCGATCGACGACATCGCGACCGACGAGCGCACCGCGCACCTGCTGGCCGCGGTGCGCGAGGGCATCAGGCCGCGCTGACCTGCTCCCAGGAGCCGCGCTCGGCGAGGAACACCCGTGCCGCCTCCTGGGCGCCCTCGAGCGTGTGGTGGGCGCCCCAGCCGCACTGGATCTCGTTGGCGGCGGGGACCTCGTCGGCCGCGACCAGATCGCGCAACGTGGCCTCCAGCGTGGGGGCGAAGCTCTCGGTGGTGTGATCGCCGATCAGCAGCACGTAGAAGCCGGTGCGGCAGCCCATCGGCGAGACGTCCAGGACGACGTCGCTGTGGTTGCGCATGTGCTCGGCCATCATGTGCTCGAGGGAGTGGACGGTCTCGGACTCCAGATGCGCGACGTTGGGCTGGGTGAAGCGCACGTCGAACTTCGTGAGCACGTCACCGCCGGGCAGCTCCTTGCGATCGGCGATCCGGAGGTACGGCGCGGCGACGGTGCGATGGTCGAGGTTGAAGCTCTCGACGTTCATGCGGGGAGGCCGGTTCTGCTCGGTCATGGGGTACTCCTCTGTCGTGGGGGCCTCAGCCCAGGGTGGTGGACACCGGTCGCGGGAACAAAGTCATGAGAACGGGGTCATGAGAACGCGGTCGCGAGGACCGGTCCGTCAGCGGCTGGAGCGGGACGTGCGGCCGCGGACCACGCCGACGAACTCCTGGCGCACCTCGTCGTCGGCCGCACGGGGCCAGGCCAGCGCGATGCGGGTGGGCTCGGCGTCCACCTGCGGCCGATGCACGGCGTCCTTGCGGTGGTGGAGGCGGGCCAGCGACAGCGGCATGCGGGTGAAGCCCACGCCGGCCGCGACGACGGCCACGCGGTCCGCGGCGTCGTCGAGATGCTCGGCCGGGATCTCCGTCTCCTCGGCGAGATCGCCCTCGGAGACCTCGTCCAGCAGGCTCAGCACGTGCTCCGTGCCCATCACGATCGCCCCCCGCTCCTCCCACAGACCCACCACATGGAGGTCGTCGGTGGGGATCGGCAGGCGCACGAAGCACATGTCGACGTCCCCGCGCTGAAGGGCGAGGTGCTGCTGCGAGAGCGGGATCGGGGTCAGCTCGAGCCAGGCGTCCCGTCGACCCGACTTCCAGCGACGCAGGAAACGATCAGGTTCGACACCGGGGACGAACCCGACGCGCAGGGTGCGATTCTCCATGTGCCCAGACTACGGCGCGGGGGCTGCCCTCCGTGCACGAGACGCCCTCCGCGGGACGGGGAGCTCCGGGGCCTCGGCCCCGTGCCTCTGCCCTGCGCCTCAGCCCCGTGTGCCTCCAGCGGTCAGGCAGGCAGGCCGGGAGCGGGCCGTGCCTCCGCGAGGATCCTCAGGAGGTCCTGGGTGAAGCGTTCCGGACGAACCAGGTTCACCAGGTGGTTGCCATAGCCGAGGGCGACGACGCGACCCCGGGGCGCTGCGTTGGCGAAAGATCGCTCGTCCCACCGCAGCTGATCGAAGCGTGGGCTGAGGATCGTGACGGGGACGTCGATGCGCCGCAGGTCTTCGCGCAGATCGAGGGTGCCGACCGCTGTCATCGCGGCGGTCACGGCCTCAGGTCCGGAGAGGCCGCCGCGCGTGTAGGCGCCCACCCCGCGCCTCCCGAGCGCCAGGGCATGCAGAAGGGTGGCACCGGTCGCCGGATTCGGGTCGGACCGTGCCCTCCGCAGGCGGCTCCCTCCCGATGGGGAGCGTCGTCCGGGCAGGGTCGGGAGCCCGCTCATGGCGGTGATCCCGAGTCCGTACAGCCGCGCGGTGGTCGGGGTCGGCTGCACGGCGGAGCCGCAGACGGTGAGGCTCGCGAGCGACCCTGCCTGTGCTCCAGCCCCTGCCCTTGCTGCTGCTCCAGCTCCAGCTCCAGCTCCAGCGGACCGCGCCTCGTCGGCCCTGTCGAGGCCGCCGGCGCAGAGCGCGGCGGCGGCGTGGATCGCGAGCATCCCGCCCAGCGAGGATCCCACCAGGTGCACGGTGGCCGGGCCCGTCGCCTCGGCCGCGGTGAGGACGGCCCGGCTGATCGTGGCCGTGGCCTCGGTGAGGGTGAACGGCTCGCCGCGGTGCACCCCATGGCCGGGCAGGTCCGGGGCGCTCACGAGATACCCCGCCTCGCGCAGGCCGGGGAGCTGGAGATCCCACTGGCTGGAGGAGGTGCGGGTGCCGTGGACCAGCACGATGCTCTCAGTCACCGTTCCCCACCTCAACACCGGTCCCCATCTCTGCACCTGCGGCGGCACGTCGCAGCACCTTCGTGAAGCGCTTGGGCCGGGAGAGGTTCGCGATGTGCCCGGCATCGTCGAGGATCACGAGCTCCCCGTCCCGGGCGGCCTCCAGGAAGAGTGCCTCGTGGCGGCGGAACGGGTCGTGCTCCCCGTTGAGGAAGGTCAGCGGGACATCGATCATCGCGATGTCGGCCAGCAGATCGAGGGAGCTGATCGTCCGCACCACGGTCCCCACCACGCCGTGGGCGCGTCCTCCCCCGTAGTAGCGACGGGAGGCCTTGCGGGAGTGCCGCTTCGCAAAGGCGCGCGCGACTCGCGTGTCGGAGTCGCCGGGCAGCCAGTCCTTCATGGTGATCCACAGGCCGTAGAGCCGCGCCATCGCCGGTCCCGGGACGATCGTGCAATCCGCCGCGAGGACCGCCTCCAGACGGCCCGGGTTCCGGGACGCCCAGTGCAGCGTCAGGTATCCGCCGAGCGACAGCCCCACCAGCAACGGTGGCTGCTCGCAGTCGCTCACGGCCTGCTCGATGGTGGCCAGTGCGCTCTCCAGCGTGAACTCTTCGCCGCGGCGTCGACCGTGACCGGGGAGGTCCGGGGCGATCACCTGGAAGCCGTGCTCGCGCAGGCGGCGCGTCTGCCCCTTCCACATGGTGCGCGAGGAGCGCACAGCATGGATCAGCACGATGCTGCTGGTCATCGAGGTCCCCTCCCCTGCGGCATCCGTCGCATCGCGCGACGCATCGTCCCCGCCTGGACCCTATCGTCCGTGGGTGAAAGGCAGAGGGTCATAGTCAGAGGGTGATCGTCCGCGGGTGATCGTCCGCGGGTGGACGACGACGCCACGGCGAGCGTCGGCCCCCGCGCCGACCGCTAGCCTGAGCAGCATGCCGAGCTACCGCATGCACCTGCCCATCGGGGAACTCCTCCCGGGACGTTCCCCGCACGACGTGATGGAGCAGGCCGCCCTCGCGCTGGGCACGCTCCACGTGGTCGAGAAGCAGGACGTCGAAGCACCGCTGATCGGCGACCGACGGGTGGGACGCGCCGTCCTGCGGTTCGCGGTGGAGGCGACCACCCGCGGGGATGAGGACGCCGCCGCGCGGCACGCCCTCGCCGTCGTCATCGACCACCTCGAGGGGACTGCGGGCCGGATCGCCCCAGAGAGTGCGCTGCAGCTCACGCGGGGCGCGGCGGGCCGCTTCCGGCCGATCCCGCTGGGCTGACCGCTGCCGGCGTCCGTTCCCGCACCATCAGCTGGACACGGGCGTGACCATCAGCTCGAGACAGGCGTGACCATCAGCTGGAGAAGAGCCAGATCGAGGCGTCGACCGAATTTCGTCCCGACCTGGGGCAGGGTGCCACGATGCTCGAACCCGAGCTTCTCGTGCAGGCGCACGGAGCCGATGTTGCCTGCCTCGATCGCCGCGATCATGGCCTGGACGCCCTGTTCCCGGGCTCGGGTGACCAAGGCCTCCAGCAGCGCGCGGCCGACGCCCCTGCCCTGCTGGTCGCTGCGCACGTAGACGGAGTCCTCCACGGTGCCCCGGAATCCGTCGTGCGGTCGGAACATGCCGTAGGTCGCGTAGCCGAGCAGCTCACCGGCAGCTCCGCTCCCCTCACCGTCGCCGTCGCCGTCGCCGAGGCAGACCAGCACGGGGAAGCCGTCCCGACGCCGCTGAGCGAGCCAGACCGCCCGGTCCTCACGATCCACCGCGTGGTCGTTCCAGATCGCCGTGGTGTGCTCGACCGCGTCGTTGTAGAGCGCGGTGAGGGCATCCAGGTGCGCGGCGGTCGCGTCGCGGATCTCCATGACAGCTCCTCAGAAAGGTCGGCGCTCCGGGACGGGCGAGCCGGAGAGCAGACGAACGGGCCGGCTGGCGAACGGGCGAACCGGCGACAGGGCGAACCGGCGACGGGGTGAACGGACGAGCGGCCACGGCCCCGGGCTGAGTGCGTGGTCAGCACCGTGGAACAGGAGAACCCCCTGGTCAGTTGCGTGACCAGGGGGTTCTTCGGTGGAGCTAGGGGGATTCGAACCCCCGACCTTCTCATTGCGAACGAGACGCGCTACCAACTGCGCCATAGCCCCATGTCGCGCGGCGACCCGGCCAGATTACCACCGGGAAGCCCCGGAGGAGAACTCGTCGGAATCGCCTTGACGAGGATCACAGATCCGCGTCGCGCAGGGCCTGAACCTCCTCGAACACGCGATCCACCAGGTCCAGGCGCTCAGGCCCGGTGCACGCCACGTACGCAGGGTTCAGGAAGTCGGGCTGCCCCGTCTCCCCGTGGCCGGGCCAGGTGCGCACCGAGCCTCCGGCGCGGCGCAGGATGTGGAAGCCGGCGGCGATGTCCCAGGCGTTGATGGAGGCCAGGAATGTCGCATCGGCCCACCCGGCGGAGACATAGGCGAGCTCGATGGCGGCGGAGCCGAGGTGCCGGATCGCCGAGAGGCCGTTCTCCAGCTCGGGCTGCGCCCTCGCCGCGAGCTCAGGGAACTCGGCCCAGCCACGCTGGCCCGGGAAGCCGGACAGCACCAGGGCGTCGGCGGGCTTGTTCGTCGAGCGCGGCGTGATCTCGCGGCCGTTGAGCGTCGCCGGCCCGTCCGCTGCGGTGAACACCTGGCCGAGAACCGGAACATCGATGACGCCGGCCACCAGTTCGTCGCCCACCGCCACCCCGATGGAGACGCAGAACAGGGGAAGACCGGCAGCGAAGTTGCTGGTCCCGTCGATGGGGTCGACGTAGAAGGTCACGACGGGCTCCGCGGGATCAGCGCTCAGCGCGCCCTCCTCGGCGGGTCGCTCCCCGCCCTCCTCGCCGACGATGCGGCAGGTGGGGAGCAGCCGGCGCAGCTCGGCGACGATGATGTCCTCGCTGGCCCTGTCGTGCTCGGTGACGATGTCATGACTGGAGGTCTTGTACTCGCGGGCCAGGTGCTCGCGGTCCAGGGAGCGGATGCAGTCGGCCGCTGCCCGTGCCGCGGTGGTCGCGATGTCCAGCAGATGGTCGGGGCTCGGGACGGAGGAGGGCGCCGTCTGCGCAGTCGAGGTGTTCATCACCTCGAGCCTAGTCCGAACCACGCTGTGTCCGTGGGCCACGACAGCGTGCGGACGACCCGGCGCGGATGCGCCGGCTATCAGCCCAGGAGGTGGCGCAGATATCCCGTCAGCAGCACCCCGTCGGGATCCGCAGTCGCCCGTGCTGCACGGAAGTCCTCGAAGCGGGGATGCAGAGCGGCCAGCTCGCGACGGCCCAGCCAATGCTGCTTGCCCCAGTGGGGGCGGGCGGCGAACGGGGCGAGGATGCGCTGGACCATGAGCAGATAGGGCCCGGCCTCCTCGCGGTGATGGCGGTGCGCGGCGAGGTAGACGGTGTCGCGTCCGTACGCGGTCGAGAGCCAGACGTCGTCGGCCGCGGCCCGCCGTACCTCGAGCGGGAAGGTGACGTGCACGCGTTCGTCCTCGAAGCGGGTGCTCAGCGCGTCGAAGGCCTCTTCGAAGCGGTGCGCGGGGATCGCCCATTCCGACTCCTGGAAGCGCACCCGGCGCGGCGCGGTGAACACCGAGGCGGAATCATCCACCACGCGCGGGCCGGCGAACAGGCGCGAGGTCCTCGAGATTGGCGTCGAAGGCGTCGAGGTCCAGGACGGCGACGGGCCGCTCTGACCGGCCCTCACGGGTGAGCGCCCGGTCGATCCGGGCGATGCGGGTGCTCCGCGTCGGCCGGTTCGCCTCCATCGGCATGCCTCAGACCTCGGGTCCGGGAGTCTCAGGCCCGACGGCGGGCGAGGATCTCGTCGAGGTGCAGGTTCTGGGCGGGGGCGTAGGCCTCGTCGACCGCTTCGAGCTCCTCGACGGAACCGCTCTCGAGCGGCACCGAAGCGGGCTGCATGCTCTGACGATGTGCGGCGTGGCGGGTGGCGAGGTCATCGACCTCGCCGCGCAGCGCGTAGGTGGGGCGCGGGACCGGACGCGGGGTCCACTCGCCGGCGGCCGTGACCTGATGGGCGGCGCGCTCGGCCGTCGCCTCGAGCGGTGCGCGCTGCACAGGCTTCTCGCGCTTCTCGGGGGTGGAGCGGGCGATCGCGGGCTCGACCGCAGGGGCGGCCGCGGCGCGACGAGCGGTCTCCTGCTGGGCGCGCTCCTGACGGTTCAGGGTCGCCGCCCGGGTCAGACGGGCCCGACGATCCAGCTCGGCCCGACGCAGGCCCACGAGATAGGTCATCACGGCGACCGCAGCGATCGCCGGCACCCACCACGCGACGATCCCGGCGACGGCCAGGGCGATCAGCGCGAGGGTGAGCGCGCTCATCCCGGCGAGGAGTACCTTCATCAGTCGGCGCGACCGGGTCCGCTCCTCGAGGAGGTCGATGCGGGCCCCGGGCACCGCGTCGAAGCGTGGTCGGCTGGTGGGGTCAGCGGGACGCAGAAGGAGACGGTCCTGGGACATGGCGGCATTCACCTCGTGGGAAGAGCGACGGGAGTGGACGGCCGCGGACAGGTCCCGGGCCTCCGAGCTCATCTCGGAGAGCTCCGAGGCGCGTGCGCGCCCCATCACCTCGCGGCGACTGGCAGTGCGCGGCAGGGCATACGCCACCCAGAGCAGCAGCAGAAGGCCGAACAGGACGGCACCGAGATTGATTGACTCCACATCTCTACAGTAATGACACCGATGTGATTTCCCTGGTCACCCCGCGGGCGTGTCGGGAGGGAACTCCCGATGAAGTCTGGCGAGAACTCCGCGCCCGTCATGTCCGGTGGCGATCTCCTCGGCGGTGAGCGCGAACACGAGATGATCTCTCCACGTTCCGTCGACATGGATCGCCGAACGTCTCAGCCCCTCGGGACGCAGATGCAGCTTCTGGACCACCCGCAGGCTCGAGGCATTCTCCGGGCGCACCGTCACCTCGATGCGGTGGATGCCGAGCTCGGCGAAGAGATGATCGATCACCAGGGCCACCGACCGCGGGACGAGGCCCGCTCCCGCCTGATCCCGGTCGATCCAGTAGCCCAGCACCGCGCTGCGCAGCGCTCCGTACTGGATGGGTCCTGCCGTGATCTGGCCGACGACCCGGCCCCGCACGGTGATCATCAGCGGAAGGTAGAGCCCGAGGCGCGCCTGCTGCTCGTTCCAACGTCGCAGCGTGGCGAAGGGTATCTGCCGGGCTGGGCGATCAGGGTCTGTGGCATCCCATGGGCGCAGCCAGTCACGGTTTCGCTCACGCAACCGCTCGAAGTCTGCGCGGTCACGGCGTCGCAGGGGCCGCAGAGCGAGCTCCCCGTCGCGCAGTGTCAGCGGCCACACGTGAACCATCGCGTCATCGTAGACGGAAGCGGCCCCCTCCCCGTGCACGGTCCAGGCGACCGATCCGGCGCGGGCGGGGCAGGCGGGTCCACCCCTCGGAGGAATCGCCGTGCACCTCGGGCACCATGGCCTCGGCCGGAACTCCGAAGCTGCTGGAATCAGCTCGCTGAGGGCCACATAAAGCCATTCACAGATGCCGGGACGGCCTTCAGAAGGAATGAGACCGGTGTGTGCAAGAACTCGGTGCGGGAATGACACCCGTGCGAGGTCCGGCGGCCGCGTAGTGCTCGAGGGGATATGGGAGTCTTGGCTCATGGATACCGAGGCGATGGCGGCTCGCAAGAAAGTGCTCCGCACCACAGTGCGGGCACGGCGCACACGAATCTACGGCGGCTCCGAGGGCGCTCAGCGGCGCGCGCAGGAGTCGCACCAGCTCCTCGCCCACGCGGCGCCCCTGATCGAGCGGGTGCGCGCCGCGCTGGAGAGCGGCGCCGGGGCGGACCGGTCCGGTGACCCTTCCAGCACTCTGCTCGTGGCCGCCTATCACCCCACGCCCACCGAGGCCGATGTGATGCCCCTGGCCCGACGGCTCGCCGATCTCGGCGCCCAGCTGATCTTCCCCGTCGCCGCGGGCCACGAGCTCGACTGGGTGTCTTGGGATGGGACGTCCCCTTTCGTCGACTCCCCCGGCCGCGGCTTCGGCAAGGAGCCCACCGGCCAGCACCATGGACCCGATGCTCTCGCGCACGCGCATCTGGTGCTCGCACCGGCGGTAGCGGTGGATCGTGCGGGGACCCGGATCGGCCACGGCGCCGGCTACTACGATCGCGCTCTGTCCAGGATCTCCTCCCGGACCGAGGTCGTCGCGGTCGTGCATCCCGACGAGGTGCTCGACGCCGGCACGCTCCCCCGGGGCGAGCACGACGTCCCGATCCCGGCCGCGCTCACCGCCGCAGGCCTCGTCTGCCTGGTCACGATCGATGGTCCCGGAGCCCCGGGATCGATCCAGGGGTCGTAGACTCCTCACGGTCGCGTCGTCCGCGGCCCTGTTGAGAGAACATTCCGGAGGACTCCGCGTGCCCACCTATGTCTACGCCTGCAAGAGCTGCGGTCATCGGTTCGAGCAGTACCAGAGCTTCAGCGAGGATTCGCTGGTGACCTGCCCCGAGTGCACGCAGGACGCCCTGCGCAAGGTCTTCGACTCGGTCGGCATCGTCTTCAAGGGCCCTGGCTTCTACTCCACGGACTCCGCATCGTCCTCCGCCGCCTCCGTGGCCTCGGGTTCGAGCAGCTCCTCGAGCGAGTCGAGCTCCTCCAGCGAGTCGAGCTCCTCCAGCGAGTCGAGCTCCTCGACGCCCGCTGCGACCTCCACCTCGGGCAGCACCTCCAGCAGCGGCTCCTCGACCTCCGCACCGGCGGCTGCGGCGGCCCCCGCCTCCTGACACCGGGACCTCTCCTCCCCAGGGGCGGTTCATCCACCGCGAGCGGGGTCGACGAGATCGGTGCCTGCGCGCCGACCTAGCGTCCTCCGCATGCTCACCTGGATCCGTGCTCAGCTTCCTCTCCTGCGTCGCTCGGTGCGTCGCCGACGCCGCACTCTTGCCGTGCTCGTCGCCGCGCTCCTGGTAGCTGCCCTCGCCCCTGCCCTGCTCCCCCCGACGGTCCGTGGGACCTCCGTCGTGGTGACCGCTGTCGACCTCCCGGCCGGCACGGAGCTGTCCGAGCACCAGCTGCGCGAGGTGCGGATCGCGGCGGAGCTGGTCCCGACCGGGGCGCCGACCTCGCAGGAGGACGTGGTGGGCCGGGAGACCGCGCTGCCCCTGCCGGCCGGTGCTCCCGTGCTTCCCGGGGTGCTCACGGGCGGGGGCCCGACGGAGCTGCCCGAGGGGTTCGTCCTGATGGCCGTCCCGGTCCCGTCGGCCCTCGTCCCCCGGCTGACACCGGGGGTCGAGATCGAGATCCTCAGCACGGGTCCGGACCTCTCGTCCCCCGAACGCATCACCGCACGGGTTGTCGAGCTCCCCGCAGCGCAGCCCACCGGGTCCTCGCTCGTGGCGCCGGGGGCAGGGGCCTCGACGGAGATGGTGGTCGCGGTGGAGCGAACACGGTCAGGAGACCTCGCCCACTCCCTCCACGAAGGTTGGATGAGCATCTCCCTGATCGGTTAGAGTCCCGATGGACCATGTCGACGGTCCGTCTCCCTCCCCTCCTCAGTAAGGATGTCCCATGAAGGGCTTCAAGGACTTCGTCATGCAGGGCAACGTCATCGACCTCGCGGTCGGTGTCGTGATCGGCTCCGCGTTCACCGCGCTCATCGGTGCGTTCGTGGACAACCTGATCCAGCCGATCATCAACGTCTTCGGCGGCGGCAACGTCAACGGCCTCGCCTTCAAGATCACCAACGACTCGACCCTGGTCGACATCGGCGCGATCCTCTCCGCGATCATCGCCTTCCTGATCACCGCGGCCGTCGTCTACTTCGTCTTCGTGCTGCCGATCTCGCACGCCCGCAAGATCGACCGCCGTCGTCGTGGGCTCCCCGAGGAGGAGGAGACCGCTATCTCCGAGGACATCGCGCTCCTCACCGAGATCCGCGACGCCCTGGTCGTGCAGCGCGGCGGCACCACCCCGCCCCAGGCCTGAACGATATGACCGGTGCTCACGCACCGCACCACCTCGACGCGGGGCGGGACCTCTCGGTCCCGCCCCGCGTCGGTCGTGTCGACCCCGATCCACCTCTCAGCGCCGAGAGCACGATGGTCGACCCGGAGCTCGGGACGATCATCGACACCGTGATCGACTGGTTCCGGCACCACGGCCGCGATCTCCCCTGGCGCCACGAGGACACCAACCCCTGGGCCGTGCTCGTCTCCGAGGTGATGCTGCAGCAGACCCCGGTGGTCCGCGTCCTGCCGCGCTGGACCGACTGGATGCAGCGGTGGCCGACGCCTGCCGATCTCGCGGACGCGCCGACAGCAGAGGTCCTGCGGGCATGGGACCGCCTCGGGTACCCGCGCCGGGCGCTGCGGCTGCAGGACTGCGCGCAGACGATCGTCCGTGAGCACGGCGGCGTGGTGCCCCGCGGGATCGAGGCGCTGCGGGCGCTGCCCGGGATCGGCGAATACACTGCGGCGGCGGTGACCGCCTTCGCCCACCATGAGCGAGCAGTCGTGGTGGACACCAACATCCGTCGGGTGCTCGCTCGCAGCGTGCAGGGGCTCGCCCTTCCCGCCCCGTCGTACTCCGCCGCCGAACGCGCCCTGGCCACCAGGACCCTTCCCCCGCAGCGTCATCGATCCGTCGCCTGGAACCAGGCTGTGATGGAGCTCGGGGCGCTCGTGTGCACGGCCAGGTCGCCACGATGCGGGCAGTGCCCGCTGGCCGAGGCCGGGTGCGCGTGGGTGGCCGCGGGCAGCCCGGCGGCGCCCGAGGGGTCCCGGCGTCGCCAGGCCTTCGAGGGCACCGATCGACAGCTGCGGGGACAGATCATGGCTGTGCTGCGACGTGACGGGGAGGCGACGCACGCGGCGCTGCTCGCGCTGGACGCCGCAGATCCTGAGCGGGTCGTCCGATGCGAGGCCTCGCTCGTGACAGACGGGCTGGCGGTGCGCTCGGCAGGACGGCTCAGGCTGCCTTGAGGTGCCCTGGGGCGTCGGTGGCTGAGGAACCCACGGGCGTCGGTGGGTCGCTCCGAGAACGGCGTCGGGCACGGAATGGGCCCTGGCCCGCAGCGACGTCCGGCGAGGACGGCAGGTGCTCGGCGGTCAGTCGCCCGCGACCAGGGCCTTGATCATGCGGGTGTTGCCGAGGGTGTTGGGCTTGACCCGTGCCAGGTCGAGGAACTCCGCGATGCCCTCGTCGGGCGATCGCAGAAGCTGGTTGTAGATCTCCGGGTCCACGACGTCGGCCATGACCTCGAACCCGTGCCGCGTGAAGAACTCGACCTCGAAGGTGAGGCAGAAGACGCGGCTCAGGCCCAGCTGCAGAGCGCGGTCGAGCAGCGCATCCAGCAGGCGGTGGCCCAGCCCCGTGCCCCGTTGGGCGTCGCTCACCGCGAGCGTTCGGACCTCGGCGAGGTCCTCCCACATCACGTGGAGGGCTCCGCAGCCCACGACCATGTCCTCGTCATCGACGGCGACCAGGAACTCCTGGACGGCCTCGTAGTAGGAGACCAGGTCCTTCCCGAGCAGGATCCCCGTGTGGGTCATCGGCTCGACCAGCCGATTGATCCCGCGGACGTCAGCAGGCAGCGCCGGGCGGATGGTGAGGGTCATGCGGGACTGTCCTGACTCTGTGCGGGAATGCTTTCGGACTCGGTGAGGAGCAGGTCCTCCGCGGTGGAGCTCGGCTCCTCAGCTGCGCCTGCCTGCTCGGAGTGGCCAGGATCCGCGGGGTGGCCAGGAGACGCCGCACGGTCAGCATCAGCCGTGTGCGCGCTACCAGCCGCTTCCTCGGCGCCAGCAGTGCCGTCCGTGTCGGCAGTGTGGTCGGCGTCAGCAGTGCCATCCGTGCCAGCAGCGTGGTCGGCGCCAGCAATGTGGTCGGATGCAGCGGCGTCGCCGGCCCCTGCCGCGTCACCGGCGTTCCTGTCCGCCCGCCGGTCCAGCGCCTTGTGCACGGCGTTGATCACGCGCTCCACGACGAGGGCGAGCACCACGGCTGCCACCAGCGCTGCGGTGATCGCCAGCAGATGGTGCTCACCGAACCAGGCGCCCGCCACCGCACCGATGGCGCAGGAGTAGACCGCCCACACGAAGGTGGACAGCAACGACCGGGGCCAGAACTCCTTGTGCGGGTAGCGGACCGCTCCGGCGACCAGGTTCACCGCGGTGCGGCCGAAGGGGATGTAGCGAGCGGTCATGAGGAAGACGAGAGCTCGTCGTTCCAGGCCCGTCTCGGCGGCGACGACGGCCCGTCGTCCCTTGCCCTCCCGCAGGAATTTGAACCGCTGCCACCCGATCTTCCGACCCAGGAAGTAGCCGAGGTTGTCCCCCGTCCAGGCCCCCATCCAGGCCGCGAGGCCGATCAGGATGATGTAGGGGCGGCCGGAGGACGACCAGAGCGAGGAGAGCGAGACGATCGTCGACTCGCTGGGGATCGTCGGGAAGAAGCCGTCGAACGCCGCGAAGCCGTAGACGAGGAGGTAGATCCACCAGGCGTCGGCGACGACCATGATCCAGTCCTCGACCTGGCCGGTCAGGGACAGCATCCAGTCGACGAATCCGCCCATGCGATCTGTCCCTCCGGTTCCTCGGTTCTGGCGACGGCCTCAGCGCCGCCTCGGTAGCACTGCCCTGCGAGAGGCTCCGCCGTGGGTGGAGCCCCTCGAGCGGTGCATGCTGCGGCGGGCGCTCGCGCACCGTCGCGATCCGGAGAGGCCGGCCCGGTCCTCGCGGACAGGGCCGGCCTCACACCGGTCAGGAGGCGCTGGCCTCCGCGTTGTCCGTGTCCGAGTTCGCCGTCCCGTCAGGACGGGACACCTCCTCGGCACGGGCCTTGGTCACCGACGCCACGTCGACCAGCTCGGTGATCGACTCGAGAACACCGTTCTCGTCACGACGGTTGAAGGTCAGCTCGCCGAGGAGACCCTCGCCCTCCGCGTCGACGACGATCGTGTCGCCCACGTGGACCTGGCCGAAGAGGATCTTCTCCGAGAGGACGTCCTCGATGTCGCGCTGGATCGTGCGGCGCAGGGGCCGCGCTCCGAGGACCGGATCGTAGCCCTTCTCGGCGAGCAGCTTCTTGGCCCCGTCGGTGAGCTCGATGGTCATGTCCTTCTCCGCCAGTCGCACGGCGAGCTTCGCGACCATCAGGTCGACGATCTGCACGATCTCGTCCTGCGACAGCTGCGGGAACACGACCACGTCATCGACGCGGTTGAGGAACTCGGGCTTGAAGTGCTGCTTGAGCTCCTCGTGGACCTTGGACTTCATACGCTCGTAATCGGTGTTCAGATCGCCGCCCGCGGTGAAGCCCATGGAGACGCCCTTGGCGATGTCCCGGGTACCGAGGTTGGTGGTCATGATGATCACGGTGTTCTTGAAGTCGACCACGCGACCCTGGGAGTCCGTGAGCCGGCCGTCCTCGAGGATCTGCAGCAGCGAGTTGAAGATGTCCACATGGGCCTTCTCCACCTCGTCGAACAGCACCACGGAGAAGGGCTTGCGCCGCACCTTCTCGGTGAGCTGGCCGCCCTCGTCGTAGCCGACGTAGCCGGGAGGCGAGCCGAACAGGCGCGAGGCCGTGTGCTTCTCGCCGAACTCGGACATGTCGAGCTGGATGAGCGACTCGTCGTCCCCGAACAGGAACTCCGCGAGCGCCTTCGCGAGCTCGGTCTTCCCGACGCCGGTGGAGCCGGCGAAGATGAACGAGCCACCGGGACGCTTGGGGTCCTTGAGCCCGGCACGGGTGCGGCGGATCGCCTGGGACAGCGCCCGGATCGCCTCGTGCTGACCGATGACGCGCTTGTGCAGCTCGTCCTCCATGTTGAGCAGACGCGAGGACTCCTCCTCGGTGAGCTTCACGATCGGGATGCCGGTCGAGGCGGCGAGCACCTCGGCGATGACCTCCTCGGAGACCGTGGTCACCGCATCGGTCTCCCCGTGGCGCCAGGCCTTCTCCTTCTCCTCGCGCTGCGTCTTGAGCTGCTGCTCCTCGTCACGCAGGGAGGCGGCGAGCTCGAAGTCCTGCCCGTCGATCGCCTCCTCCTTCTTCGTGCGCGCGGTCTCGATCTGGGCGTCGAACTCCTTGAGCTCGGGCGGCGCGGTGAGACGACGGATGCGCAGACGTGCACCGGCCTCGTCGATCAGATCGATCGCCTTGTCCGGCAGGAAGCGGTCGTTGACGTAGCGGTCGGCGAGGTTCGCGGCAGCCACCAGCGCGGCATCGGTGATGGTCACGCGGTGATGCGCCTCGTACTTGTCGCGCAGCCCCTTGAGGATCTCGACCGTCAGCGCCACCGAGGGCTGATCCACCTGGATCGGCTGGAAGCGGCGCTCGAGGGCCGCATCCTTCTCGATGTGCTTGCGGTACTCCTCGAGGGTGGTCGCCCCGATGGTCTGCAGCTCGCCGCGGGCCAGCATCGGCTTGAGGATGCTGGCGGCATCGATCGCGCCCTCGGCGGCACCGGCACCCACGAGGGTGTGGATCTCGTCGATGAACAGGATGATGTCGCCGCGGGTGCGGATCTCCTTGAGCACCTTCTTCAGGCGCTCCTCGAAATCACCGCGGTAGCGGGAGCCGGCGACCAGCGACCCGAGGTCGAGCGTGTAGAGCTGCTTGTCCTTGAGCGTCTCGGGGACGTCCCCGGCGGTGATCGCCTGGGCCAGGCCCTCGACGACCGCGGTCTTGCCGACGCCGGGCTCGCCGATCAGCACGGGGTTGTTCTTGGTGCGGCGCGAGAGCACCTGCATCACCCGCTCGGCTTCCTTGTCCCGCCCGATGACAGGGTCGAGCTTGCCCTCGCGGGCAGCCTGGGTGAGGTTGCGGCCGAACTGGTCCAGCACGAGCGACCCGGCGGGCTGGCCCTCGGACGGGCCGCCGGCCGTGGCCGGCTCCTTGCCCTGGTAGCCCGAGAGACGCTCGATGACCTCCTGGCGCACAGCCGACGGCTCGGCCTTGAGGCGGGAGAGGACCTTGACGGCCGTGCCCTCGCCCTCGCGCAGCAGGCCCAGCAGGATGTGCTCGGTGCCGATGTAGTTGTGTCCCAGCTGCAGCGCCTCGCGCAGGCTCAGCTCGAGCACCTTCTTCGCGCGAGGAGTGAAGGGGATGTGGCCGCTCGGGGTCTGGTTGCCCTCGCCGATGATGTCGCGAACCTGCTCGCGCACTGCATCGAGGGTGACGCCGAGGGCTTCGAGCGCCTTGGCGCCCACGCCTTCAGCCTCATGGATCAGCCCGAGCAGGATGTGCTCGGTACCGATGTAGTTGTGATTGAGCAGCCGAGCCTCGTCCTGCGCCAGGACGACGACGCGGCGGGCGCGATCGGTGAAGCGTTCGAACATGGTCCTCCCCCGTCCGGTGGTGGTGATGGATCGAGACTACGCGGGTTCGGCCCGGAAGCCGCGCCTGTTCGCCGCTGGCGTGATGCGCAGCCGGCCCGGTGCCGACACGGCCCGTCCCCGCTCCTGCGATCAGGCTCTTCCGGCTCCCTCCTCCCGGCCTCCCGCGCCCAGCCCCGAACACGGGCCCGGGTCTGGGCCGGGGTCTGGGTGACTGCGTCGTACCTGCCCCGCACGGCGCAGCGGTCGACTAGCATCGATCACGTCGTGACCGGCACGTACGCCGGTCCAGCGAGGAGTAGGACGCGATGCCAGCACCGCATGCCGTGACCGACCGGGCCATCGATGCGATCAAGCAGATGATCATCGACGGCGAACTCGGTCCCGCGGACCGTCTGCCCCCGGAGAAGGAGCTCGCCGAACGCATCGGCGTGAGCCGCAACTCCCTGCGCGAGGCCGTCAAGGCGCTCTCGGTGATCCGCGTGCTCGACGTGCGCCAGGGGGATGGCACCTACGTCACCTCGCTCGCGCCGAGCGTGCTCGTGGAATCCCTGGGGTTCATCCTCGACCTGCACCAGGGGTCCGGCGAGGGACAGATCCTCGAGGTGCGGCGGCTGCTCGAGCCGACAGCTGTCGAGCAGGCCTGCTCGCATCTGAGCGAGCATGACTTCGAGCGCCTCGAGCAGCTCATGGTCGACCTCTCCGACCACTCCTCGGTCGAGGAGCTGGTGCAGGCGGACATCGACTTCCATCAGCTCATCACGAGTCGCTGCCCCAACGCCTATCTCACCTCGATGCTCGAGGGCCTCGCGAGCGCGACCGCCCGGGCCCGGGTCTGGAGAGGACTCACGGAGGATGCCGCCGTGGAGTCCACGCTCGCCGAGCACCGCCGCATCCTCGACGCGCTGAAGGCCGGTCGCGGAGATCTCGCGCGGGTGCATGCCGCCGCCCACATCGGTGGCGTCGAGAGCTGGATCCAGAAGGGGACCACGGTCGTCTGACCGACGTCGCGCCCGCCACCACCCGGAGTCAGGGCCTGTCGTCGGCCGCCCGCCGGTACACGCGCTCCGCTGTGCCGTGCAGGACCAGCTCGCGGTCCTCGACCGGCAGCTCCGTCAGCAGCGCCAGCAGGTCGCCCGTCCCGGATCGGAGATCGAAGGGCACGGGGGCGATCGGCCAGTCGCTGCCGAACATCAGCCGCTCCGGCCCGAAGAGGTCCAGGGCCAGGTCGACAGCGGCGCGGAGATCCTCGACAGCGGCGTACCCCTGACCGCTCGTGGACAGGCCCGAGAGCTTCGCGACCGTCGTCCCGCACCCGGCGAAGCCCCGCAGGGCCTGCTCCCAGCGGGCCATCTCCCGTGCGTCCCCCAGCGGCGGCTTGCCGAGATGATCGAGCACCACGACCAGGTCGTCGACCTCGCCGGCGAGGCGGGTCGCCTGGTCGAGATGCCGAGGGTAGGCATCTGGGACATCCAGCGGCAGCCCGCGGCCGGCGAGCAGCGCCAGACTCCCCCGGACCGCAGGCCGGTCCAGGAAGCCCGGATCCGGATCATCGTGGACGAGATGGCGCACGCCCACGACCCGGCGCATCATCGCGGCGTCGTCCAGCATCGTCGCGGTGTCCACGGGATCGGCGAGCGGCAGCCAGGCGACGACGTCGACCCGGTCCACGCTCCCCTGGCCTGCCTCGGCGTGCGCCTCGACGAGCTCTGCGGCGTCCAGCATCGCGCGGGTGTCCTCGAGCGTGTCATCGGCCTGCACCAGGACGACGCGAGTGGTGCCGAGCGCGCCGTGCTGCGGGGCGACCTCCTCCCAACGGGCGTCGCGCCGCAGCGCCTCCGGCGCTCCCTCGAGCCAGCCGTACCCGCCGCCGGAGCGGTCCCACAGGTGCAGATGGGTGTCCGTGAGGCGGATGTCGGTGGGAACGGTGTCCGAGAGGTGGGCCCCCGTGCGACGGGCCTGCGCCGCCTCACGCACCGATCTGCTCCCACAGCTCCTCGAGGATGACCTGGTCGATGCGCTCGATGTTCTGGCGCACCTGGTCCGCCGTGCGCATGCCCAGCACGACCGAGGAGATCGCCGGGTGCCGCAGCGGGTAGCGGATCGCCAGGTCCGGCAGCTCGACCCCATGCTCCTCGGCGAGCGCGGCCAGCTCACGTGCTCGCTGCAGGAGGTCCTCGGGGGCGTCGCCGTACTCGTACTTCGCCGTATCGGGCACCACAGGTCGCGAGAGGATCCCGGAGTTGAACACCGAGACCGCCACGACCTCGACACCGTGCTCGAGGCATGCGGGCAGCAGCTCCGCCGCGGCCGGCTGCTCGAGCAGGGTGTAGCGCCCGGACATCATGACCACGTCGATCAGGCCGGTGCGTGCCGCGCGCGTGAGCACGCCGGCGTCCTTGGAGCCCACGCCGATGCGGCTGATGAGCCCTTCGTCGCGCATCGCGACGAGCGCGGCGAGCGCCTCGTCCATCGAGTGCTCCTCGGGCGCCTCCTCGGGGTCGTGGAGGTAGAGGATGTCCACGCTGTCCAGGCCCAGGCGTTCGAGCGAATCGGCGTGGCTGCGACGGATGCCCTCCTCGGTCATGTCCCAGCGGCGCACGAAGTCGTTCGGCACGGCGAACTCGTTGTCCATGTCGTCACCGTCGCCGGGTCCGGGGACCAGCAGGCGGCCCACCTTCGTCGAGATCAGGTACTCCTCGCGGGGATACGGCGCCAGCAGCGCGCCGAGGCGCCGTTCGCTGGTGCCGACCCCGTAATGGGGCGCCGTGTCGTACATGCGGATGCCGCCCTCCCAGGCGGCCTCGACGGCGCCGCGGGCCTCCTCCTCGGTGGTGACGCGGAAGATGTTCCCGAGCTGGGCGGCGCCATAGCCGAGCTCCGGCAGGCGGGCCGGTCCGGGACGGCGGTGGCGGGCGGACTCGACGGGACCGGGAGTTGCGGACTCCATGGGCTTCACTCCTCGAAGGTGGGGATCGGCGGGCTGCTCTGCGCGCCGGGGGCCTGATCGAACCACAGTTCGATCACCGGCAGCAGGACGTCCGGCCGACGGATGGGCAGGGTCATCGTCAGCACGTCGGAGCCGAGACCTGCCGGGGTCATGTTCATGGCCTGCTGGTCGGGATCGATCGTGCTCAGGGCGACCTCGGACCCATCATGCAGGAACCGAGCGAAGCGCACCGCTCCCGACAGGCCGGGCAGGTGGAGGTGCTGCATCGGCCAGGTCGTCAGGTGCACGTACAGCCGGTCCCCGCGCTGGGTGAGCACGGTCCCCTGCGGCGCAACCAGGCCATCGGCCGGGCCCGCTCCATGGACCGAGGCGGAGTGCAGGTCCATCCACTCCCCGATCCGGCGCAGGATCTCCCGGTCGGGCGACGAGACGGCTCCGCGGCCGTCGGGCCCGACGTTCAGCAGGAGGTTGCCGCCCTTGGCCACGGAGTCCACAAGCATCCGCACCAGCAGGTCGGGACTCTTGTGGTCGTGGTTGTCGCGGTCATACCCCCAGGATCCGTTGGTGGTCTGGCAGACCTCCCAGCGCAGGGGATCGCCGCCTGAGGTGGCAATCGGGGCGGCCGGCTGGTACTGCTCGGGGGTGACGAGGTCGCCGGGGATGCCGAGCCGGTCGTTGACCACGCAGGTGGGCTGCAGCTCGCGCACCATCGCCAGCAGTGTCTCCGCATCCCAGTCCTCGGGGCCCTTGCCGTCCCGGTCAGGGTTGGTGAAGTCGAAGAAGAGGTAGTCGATCCTCCCGTAGTTCGTGAGCAGCTCCCGCACCTGGGCATGGAGGTACTTCCGATAGCGGCCCATGTCGCGGTGGGAATTCAGCTCCGCGGCGTCCTCCCGGTCGCGCAGCGGATGGCTGACATCGATCGTGAAATCCGGATGCGCCCAGTCGAGCAGCGAGTGGTAGAAGCCGACGTGGAGGCCCTCGGCGCGCAGCGCGTCGACGAACTCGCGCACCAGATCGCGGCCGCAGACGTCCGGCGCCGAGTAGTCCGTGTGCTCCGTCTCGAACAGGCAGAATCCCTCGTGGTGCTTGGTGGTGAGCACGGCGTAGCGCATGCCGGCCTCGCGGGCCCGGCGGGCGATATCCGGGGCGTCGAACCGATCGGGATCGAAGAACTCCGTATAGCTGCTGTAGTCCTCGAGGGTGCGGTGCTCACGCGTCATCGACCATTCGTGCCGCGCCGGGATCGCGTAGAGGCCGAAGTGCACGAAGAGCCCGAACCGGGCGTCGTCGAACCAGGCGTGAGGGTCGGCGTCGACGCCTTCGAGGCGCGACGCCGGCGAGGGTGCATCGATGCGGCTCACGGGAGGAGCTCCTTCCAGACCGGGCCGTCCGGGAAACGGTGGTCTGCGATCGACCCGGCGTGCATCCGGGCACCGATGCCGGGCTTCTCCGGCGGGAGATAGCGCCCGTGCTCAAGCCTCACGGGTTCGACGAAGTGCTCGTGGAGATGGTCGACATGCTCGATTCGGCGATCCTCGAAGGAGCCGCTGATGGCCACGAAGTCGAGCATCGACAGGTGCTGGACCATCTCGCACAATCCCACTCCTCCTGCATGCGGGCAGACAGGGATCCCGAACTTGGCGGCCAGCAGCAGGATCGCAATGTTCTCGTGAACTCCCCCGACCCGCGTGGCGTCGATCTGCACGATATCCACCGCCCTCGCCTGGAGCAGCTGCTTGAACATGACGCGATTGTGCACGTGCTCGCCGGTAGCGACACGGATCGGCGCGATGCGCCGGCGGATCTCGGCGTGCGCGAGGATGTCATCAGGACTGGTCGGCTCCTCGATCCAGTACGGATCCTGGGGACGGAGGGCATTCATCCAGTTCTCGGCTTCCTGGACCCCCCAGCGCTGGTTGGCATCCGCCGCGATGGGGAAACCCTCCCCCAGCACCTTTCGGGCGATCGAGAAGCGCCGGATATCGTCGTCGAGATCCGCACCGACTTTCAGCTTGACCATCTCGAAGCCGTCGTCCGCTGCTTCGCAGAGAAGTCGCTCGAGCTTCTGGTCGTCGTAGCCCAACCATCCGGGCGTCGTCGTGTACGCCGGGAACCCCTTCGCTTCGAGCTCCTCGATCCGCTCCGTGCGACCAGGGGCTGCACGTTCGAGGATCCCCAGCGCCTCCTCGCGCGTGAGGGCGTCCTCGAGGTACCGGAAGTCGACAAGATCGACGAGCTCACGGGGGGAGAGATCCGAGAGCACTCTCCACAGCGGCTTGTCCTCGCGGACGCAGCGCAGATCCCAGAGCGCGTTGATGACCGCACCGATCGCCATCTGCATGACGCCCTTCTCCGGACCCAGCCAGCGCAGCTGGGAGTCGGCCGTCATCGCCGCACCCGCCGCTCCGACGTCACTCAGGACCTCGTCGACGTCCCGGTTGAGCAGATGATGCGATAACGCACGGATGGCCGCGCCCTGCACGTCGTTCCCGCGACCGATCGTGAAGACCAGACTCACGCCGCTGTCGCCGTCGGAGGTCCCGATCTCGAGATAGGCGGCCGAATAGTCAGGGTCCTTGTTCATCGCATCGGAGCCGTCGAGCGAAGTCGACGTCGGGAACCGGACGTCGGTGACGTCGAGGGTCGTGAACGTGGGCATCGAGTACTTCCTTGCAAGACGTGGGTCGTTGCGCCCGCGGCACGGACACCAACAAGACCTCGGATGTCTGACGAGACTACCGCACTCCCAGTCCAGACCCAAGACCTGCACCCCCGATTCGCCGCCCGCAAAGCCCCAGGTCAGAGACACTCCGTCGATGAGCCGTAATGCTAGATGACAGAAATGGTCCAACATCACTGAAAGTCTTGCCGCACCCATCGGGCCTATGTATTAGTCCGTATGTTCCACCACACACATCCGGCGTACTGGCTGAGGAGTCTTCGTGAACGATCCCGACCGACCCACCTGCTCCTCGCACCCGTCGGCCCCCGCGGCCGACGGAGGACCCCAGCGCCGCACCGGCAAGGTGTCCCGACGCGCCTTCCTGGAGCGCTCCGCGTCCTCGGGCGGTGCCGTGGTGATCACACCCGCGGTGCTGGCCGTTTGCAGCGGCGAGGACGGCACGGAGGAGATCACGGGGGGCGACGACTACGCCCCCGGCAGCGCCGACCTCCAGGTGGAGATCGCACCCGAGATCGACGGCATCCTGTATCCCGAGGAGTACGTCGGCCCGCGTGCCCGCGAACTCGAACCGTTCGGCGACGGCACGACCGACTTCACCATCCTCAGCCAGACCGATCCTGAGCTCGACCTCGAGACGAACTACTATTCGACGCTGGTCGAGGAGAAGACCGGGGTGAAGGCGACGTACGTGACCGTGCCTGCCGGTGAAGATGGCAAGACGAAGGTCAACGCGATCGTGGCCAGCGGCGAGCTCCCCCACGCCCTGATGGTGGGTCAGGACATCTTCAACCCGTCGGAGATCAGCATCTACGGGCAGCAGGGACTGTTCATCCCGCTGGACAAGCTCATCGACGAGAACGCGCCGCACATCCTGGACATGTTCGACTCATTCCCCGATATGCGCCAGCAGTACACGGCTCCCGACGGGAAGCTCTACGCCGTGCCGTCCATGAACGACTGCTACCACTGCAAGAGCGCCAACGTCCGCACCTGGATCAACCAGGACTTGCTGAAGGGCATCGGGGCGAGCGCCCCTGAGTCGCTCGAGGACTACGCCGCCGTGATGGACGAGTTCCGTGCCTACACGGGCAAACCCGACGGGTCGGTGATGACCACGACCGATGCCGACACCATGCTCCAGCTCTTCCAATTCTTCCTGGGGTCGTTCCTCGAGGTCCCCGACCTCTGGATGCGTCGCGCCGGGTCGACGCTCGAATGGCACCACCAGGATCCGGCCTTCCGAGAAGGCATCATCTGGATCCAGGAGCAGTTCGCCGCCGGGAACTTCGATCCCGGGATCTTCTCGAACACGGCTGAGCAGTACCAGAAGCTCGGCGACGGCGTCGACGGGCCCCGCTTCGGGGTCGGGTACGGATACTCCACCTACCAGTTCAGCAGCATCGCCGACTACACGGACCCCGACAGCGCCGCCCTGATCATGACGCCGCTCGCCCCGATGGCCGGCCCGGGCGGAGTCCGCACCGCGCAGTGGGATCACTTCTCCTACGGCTACCTCAACTACGTCATCACCCCGGAGTGCCCCGACCCTGTGCAGCTGATCCGATGGGCCGACTACCAGTTCGAGCTGGGTCTGACCATCTCCGTCGGTCGCGGCGAACAGGGAACCGGCTGGGAGTATGCCTCCGAAGGCCAGAAGGGGATCGACAGCCAGCAGGCCGTGTACGAGGTGCTTCCGACGCCGGAGGATCTCAAGAACACGGCATGGCGCGAGTGGGGCCCGTTGTACAAGTCCATGTCGCAGCGCCACGGCGAGGCTGTCCAGGAGTCCAATCCGTCGGTCGAGCCGATCCTCTTCCGGGCAGCGGAGCTCTACGAACCCTTCGCCACACCGGAGGAATCAGGGGTGCCTCCCCTGGTCCTCGACATGGATCAGTCGGCACAGATCGGTGAGATCACCACCAATCTGGAGAGCCATCTCAAGCAGACCATGGCGGCCTTCGGGACGGGTGCCAAAGACGCGAGCGACGACGCCGCGTGGGACGAGTACATCGCCACGGCGAAGGCTATCGGCATCGACGACTACGTCGAGATCCATCAGGCCGCGTACGACACCCAGAACGGATGACACCGCTCCCGGCCCCCAGTGCTCCCGCACCCGCCGCGCCCGGAAGAGAGGTTCCCCCGACATGACAGCTCACGCCCCTCCCGCCCCCGCCGCGGAGAGTGCCCGTCGACGCATCAAGGACCCGAGATCGGACCGTGTCCTGAATGTCGTGCTCCTGGTGCTGCTGGCTCTGTTCACACTGACGATCGTCTATCCGTTCGTGTACATCATCAGTGCATCGCTCTCCAGCCCGACCGCCGTGTCCTCCGGCGAGATGTGGCTCTGGCCGGTCGGGTTCAGCCTGGACGCCTACCAGGCCGTCCTGGACTATCCGGCCATCACCCGCGGATTCCTCAACTCCCTGCTGTACTCGGGCACCGCCATGCTGATCGGCACGGCGGCCACCGTGATGGGCGGCTACGCCCTCTCACGATCGGACCTCGTGGGTCGCAATGCCTTCACCCTCGTCTTCGTGCTCACGATGATGTTCTCCGGCGGCATGATCCCCACCTATCTCGTGGTCCGAGATCTGGGCATGCTCAACACGATCTGGGCGATGATCCTGCCGGGCGCGGTGAGCGTGTGGCAGCTGATCGTGACACGCACGTTCTTCCAGACCACGATCCCCCACGAGCTGCTCGAGTGCTCGCGGATCGATGGCGCGAGCGACGTGCGGTTCTTCACCAGGATCGTGCTGCCTCTGTCCAAGCCGATCCTCGCAGTGAACCTGCTGCTCTACGGCGTGGCCACCTGGAACGCGTACTTCAACGGGCTGATCTACCTCACCGATGAGGACCTCTACCCGTTGCAGCTGGTCATGCGGAACATCCTCCTCGAGAACACCTTCGACCCCTCGAAGATGGTCGGTGCCAACCCCGACCGCATCGCGGAGATGCAGCAGCTGGCCGACAAGCTCAAATACTCCCTCATCATCATCGCGTCCGTCCCCCCGCTCATCGCCTATCCGTTCGTGCAGAAGCACTTCGTCAAAGGCATGATGATCGGTTCCCTGAAGGGTTGAGAACATGAGCACGGACCAGCAGACATTCGTCGACCAGCTACGGGTCGACGACACCCCCACCCGACGCAGGAAGCGCTCGTCGCCCCCGGTCGCCGGACAACGCACCGTCCCTCTGTCGAAGAAGCTGAAGCGCTCCTGGCAGCTGTACCTGCTCCTCCTGCCAGCAGTCGTATGGGTCGTGCTGTTCGCGTACTGGCCGATGTACGGCATCCAGATCGCGTTCCGGGACTTCACCCCGGTCGGCGGAATCACGGGATCGGACTGGGTGGGCCTGAAGCACATCGAGAAGTTCGTGACCAGCTACAACTTCTGGCCGCTGCTGAGCAACACGCTCATCCTGGCCTTCTACGAGCTGATCGCGGGGTTCCCGATCCCGATCATCCTCGCCCTCGCGCTGAATGCGGTGCGCCAGAAGTACTTCTCGCGGATCGTCCAGCTGATCACCTACGCCCCGAACTTCATCTCCATCGTGGTCGTGGTCGGCATCCTCGTCATGCTGCTGGATCCGCAGATGGGCATCGTGCCCCACACCTTCGAGCTGCTGGGGCTCACCCCACCCGCGTTCCTCACCGATCCAGGCTGGTTCCGCCACACCTATGTGTGGTCGGGGATCTGGCAGACAGCCGGCTTCAGCGCCATCATCTATCTCGCCGCCCTGACCTCCGTGCCGCCCGAGCTGCACGAAGCAGCCAAGGTCGACGGCGCCACGCACGTCCGCCGCATGTGGCACATCGATGTGCCGGCGATCCTTCCCATCGCCATCGTCCTGATGATCCTCAATGTCGGATCGATCATGAGCGTCGGCTTCGAGAAGGTCCTCCTCATGCAGAACCCGCTGAACCTCACCACGTCCCAGGTGATCGACACCTACGTCTACGAGGTCGGGCTGAAGAGCCCCATCCCCCAGTACAGCTACGCGACGGCCATCGGACTGTTCCGCAGCGTGGTCGGACTGATCCTGCTGGTCACGGTGAATTCCTTGGCCAAGCGCGTGACCAAGGCCGGATTGTTCTGACCTCCGTACCAGCTGTCGCCATCCGTTGTCACCACCGACGCTCCACTCGACGAGACGAGGAACCACCCATGCACACCGTTCCGCAGCACACTCCTGACGACACACCCAACGGTCACCATGTCCGCCGACGCTCCGTCCTTGCAGGGCTCGGTGCCGGGCCTGCCCTGGCACTGCTCGCAGGGTGCTCGACGGACAGCGGCGGGGGTGCCGGCGACGTCCCGAAGGTCGACTACGAACAGGGCTCGTCACCGCTCTCGGTCGAGCTGGGTGCGGAGATCGACGGGGTCCCCTACCCCGAGGGATATGTCGGACCCAAGGCGCGGGAGTCCGAGCCGTTCGGTGACGGGTCCACAGAATTCACCGTGCTCGCCCGCAGCGAGGCCGGACTGGATCTCGCGACCAACGCCCATTCCCTGCACCTCGAGGAGATGACCGGGGTGCACATCGCCTATCAGACCGTTCCCCAGGGCGATGAGGGATCCCCGAAGGTCAATGCCATCATCTCGAGCGGGGATCTGCCCGACGCGATGATGCTGGGACCGGAATGGATGGGGGGTTTCACGAAGAGCCAGCTCTACGCCTACGGCACCCAGGGACTCTTCCTCCCTCTCGACAAGCTGATCGATGAGTTCGCTCCGCAGCTGCAGGAGCTCTTCGAGCAGAATCCTGACCTGCGCGCTTCCTGGACTGCCCCCGACGGTGCGATGTATGGGATCCCCGCAGTCAACCAGTGCTACCACTGCGCATCGTCGGCCTCGCGCACCTTCGTCCACCAACCGACCCTGGAGGCCGCCGGATGGACCGAGCAGCCCGCCACCCTGGACGAGTTCGAGCAGATGCTGCGTGACATGAAAACCGCGAACCCGGACATCCTGCCGCTGAGCGGCGACAAGGACAATCTGCCGTTCGCGCTGATCAGTGCACCCTTCCTCGATCTCGGCATCAACCGGCTCCGCAAGGACGGAGACACCATCGTCTACACCCCGTCGGACGAGAAGTTCCGAGAGGTGCTCACGGTGGCGGCCAGACTGGTCCGGGACGGGCTCTTGGACCCCAACACGTTCACTCGCGACAACGAACAGTTCAAACGCCTCACGATGGATCCGGCCGGTACACGCGTCGGAGTGTCACAGATGCCCCACCACCACTCTCTGCTGGACGTGGACTACTACGATCCGAAGTCGCTCTGGAACGAGTACGTGGCCCTGGCGCCGTTCAGCGGCCCCCACGGCGACCCCGTCATCCCGTGGAACGAGTCCCATGGCGATGCCGTCGGGCTGGTGATCACCAGCGCCTGCTCCGATCCGGAGACCATGGTGCGCTGGGCCGACCATCAGCTCGGTCTGCTGCCGACACTGGAGTTCAGCTATGGGCGGCAGGGAGAGCAATGGGACTGGGCGGGCCCCGATGTGATCGGGATCGACGGCCGCGCAGCCATGTATGCGGCGATTCCCCAGAAGGATGGCTCGCCCGACAACACGACCTGGCCGGAGTTCCATCCCCATAACTCGAGCATGGATGTGCGACACAGCCTGGGAGTGGACGAGAAGACCTCGATCGAGCCCGCGCTCTACCGGGCCGGGAAGCTGTACGAGCCCTTCCGGAATTCGCTCGAAGAACTCTTCGTGCCCCCGTTCTTCAGCGCGGACCAGGCAGCGGAGGTCGGCGAGCTGCGCGCGAACCTCGACAGCCTGTACGCCCAGAACGTGACGAAGATGTGCCTCGGTGAGCTGGACCCCGCCGATGATGCGGACTGGGAGTCCTATCTGGCGGCCTTCCACGCCGCGGGGCTCGAGAGATACCTCGAGGTGCTGACCACGGCTGACTCGGAACGCGCCTGAGGATACCGAGTGAGCGCTCCTGCGCTTATTTCGTGCACGTCTCCACGCTCCTCGCCCCGCGGTCTCGCGGCGCGAGGAGCGTCAGGCACCGCGAATCACGCGCCCGGGCGCTCCGTCGTCGCGCGATAGGCGATGGTGGAATCGGGCACGGGCGCACCGGTCGCGTCGTGGACCACCGCTGCCTCCAGGAGTGCTCCCTCACCGCTGAGCTCGACCACGAGCGCCGAGGTCCGCACCGTCTGCTCGAGCCGGTGGATGCGGCGCACGCCGACGGTGGCCCCGGAGGCGAGCACGGTCCCGTCCTCCAGGAGGATCCGGTGGCTGGTGACGCGCTGCCCGTCCTCGAGCCGTTCGACGAGCTCGACATGGTCGACGTCCGTCTCCGCCCCCAGATCGACACGCACAGTGTGGCCGTCGGCCGTGAGCGTCCCGGGATGCGGGGAGCCGAAGCGCTGCTCGAGCGCCGCTGCGAACTCGCGCACGCGCGCGGCGTCGGCCGGATCGATGCGGCCGCGGCGGTCCGGTGGGATGTTCAGCAGCAGGTTGGCGCCGAGCCCGATCGAGCGGTCGTGGATCGCCAGCAGATGCGACAGCGACTTGGGCTCCTCCCCCGGCTGCCAGAACCATCCCTTGCGCAGGGAGACGTCGCATTCCGGCGGCAGGTAGACGGCCTCCCCGGTCTCCACAACGTCGTCGTCGTAGTTGTTGAGATCCGTCGAGGTCGTCACGTACTCGACGGGATCGGCGGCCAGGCCGTCCTCATTGCCCACCCAGCGGATGGTCGCCGGGCCCATGTTGAAGATCATCGCCTGCGGCTGCAGCTCGGCGGCGAGCGCGCCGATGGCGTCCCAGTCGTACTCGCGACCGGCGGAGCCCGCTCCGTCGAACCACAGCTCGGACAGCTGCCCATAGTTCGTGCACAGCTCCCGCAGCTGGGCGAGGTAGAACTCGTCATAGGCGGCGGCGTCCTCGTACTGCGGGGCGTTGCGGTCCCAGGGCGAGGCATACAGACCGAGCTTCATCCCGTAGCGGGCGCAGGCGTCGGCGACCTCGCGCACCACGTCCCCGCGGCCGTCCTTCCAGGGCGAGGACGCCACGGAGTAGTCGGTGGTGGCTGTGGGCCACAGGCAGAATCCGTCGTGATGCTTGGCGGTGACCACCACGTACTTCGCGCCCAGCTCCTGCGCGGTCCGCACCCATTCGTCGGCATCCAGCTCGCTCGGGTCGAAGCTCTCCGGCGTCAGGGTGCCGTCGCTCCACTCCTTCCCGGCGAAGGTGTTGACCCCGAAGTGGAAGAACACTCCCAGGCCGTCGCGCTGCCAGGTCAGCTGGGCGGGAGTCGGGGTGAGCGGTGCCTGGGCGGTCCGGGGAGCGGGCGGGAACATGGTCGGCGCCTCGTCGCGCGGAGTGGATGCCATGGGATCAGTCAACCAAAGATCGGGCCTTTAGGGGAAGCCCGTCCACGTTGTTCTCGGCTTCCGTCGCGCCAGTTCCCGGGACCGCCTCTTGCTTACCCCCAGACATCGGGCCTCTGCGGCACGAGACGGTGGAACAGCTCACAGCTGCGCCCGCTACCCTTTCCTCCATGAGTCGATCCGGAGCGCCCGCGGGCCCGACGCATGTCCCCGCCTGGGTCATGCACATGAACGAGATGATCGAGCACGTCTATCTGGTGCTGCGGATCAACATCGTCTGGACCCTGCTCAGCCTCCTGGGCCTGATCGTGGCGGGCGTCGCACCGGCCGGCGCGGCCGCGGGCGACGCCTTCATCGCCTCGCGGCACGGAGCGCCGGTGAAGGTGCTGCCTCTGATGTGGGAGAGCTACCGCCGTCAGTTCGTCAGCGCCAACCTCCGGATGCTGCCTCTCATGGTGGTCCAGCTCGGCTCGGCGTCGATGATCTGGATCGTGCTGGGCGGAGGCGCCGCGAACTCGACGATGGCCGTCGTCCTGTCCGGGATCGCCGTCGTGAGCGCCGCCTGGTCCACGGTCAGCGTCGCCCTCCTGATGACGGTCCCGCGGGTCCGTCGCCAGGACGTCCTGGTGGCGTGGCGGCTGGCGATCCTCCTCCCCGGGGCCGTGCCCCTGCGCTTCATCGGTCTGATCCTCCTGCTCGCCGTGTGGATCGTCGTGTGCACCGTCCTCTGGCCGGTCGCCCTGCTGGTGGGCGCGGCCACGGGGATCGATATCGCCACGACCCTGCTGAGCCGACGGGTCGAGCTGCTGCTGGAAGATCTCGAGGCCTCCCGCGCCGTCACCGTCTGACGCCTCCCGGAGTCGGCCGACGGGCGGCGGTGCGCCCTCCCACCCGGTCGACAAGGGATACGCTGGACGCCACGGCCGCCCCATCGCGCGCGAGAGATCACGCAGCGCTCCCCGGGTGCGCCTCCCGAGCTAGCTGGAACGGAGAACCATGTCAGACCTTGACGTCACCCGTGCGGATGCGGTGCTGATCGGCGGGGGGATCGCGAGCGCCACCCTCGCCGCGATGCTCACCGAGCTCGAGCCCGACTGGAACATCGAGGTGCTCGAGAAGCTCGACGGCCTCGGCCAGGAATCCAGCGACGGCTGGAACAACGCCGGCACCGGGCACAGCGCCCTGTGCGAGCTCAACTACACCCCGCAGGACGTCGACGGCTCGGTCAGCCCGGCCAAGGCGATCTCCATCAACGAGCAGTTCCAGGTGTCGCGCCAGTTCTGGGCGCACCTGGTGGAGACCGGCCGGATCGGCGATCCCTCCACCTTCATCCACGCCGTGCCGCACATGAGCTTCGTGCACGGGATGGAGAACGTGGACTACCTCCGTCGTCGCCACGAGGCGCTCTCGACGCACCCGCTGTTCGACCGTATGGACTTCACCACCGAGCACCGCCAGCTCTCGGAGTGGGCACCGCTGGTCACCGAGGGTCGACCGGTCACCGAGACGGTCGCCGCCACCTATTCCCCTGACGGCACCGACGTCGACTTCGGGACCCTGACCACCCAGCTGCTGGACTACGCCGGGAGCCACGGCACCACCGTCTCCACCGGCTCCGAGGTCATCGACCTGCGCCGGATGGGCACGGACTGGGGCGTCATGGTCCGCTCCACGGCCGACGACTCGATCCGCGTCGTCCGCGCCCCGATGGTGTTCGTCGGAGCGGGCGGCGCCGCACTGCCCCTGCTCCAGAAGTCCGGGATCGAGGAGATCCGCGGCTTCGGCGGCTTCCCGATCTCCGGGCAGTGGCTGCGCTGCACCGACCCCTCGGTGATCGCACGGCACGACGCGAAGGTGTACGGCAAGGCCGCCGTCGGGGCGCCGCCGATGAGCGTCCCCCACCTCGACACCCGGTACGTGGACGGCCAGCGCTCGCTCATGTTCGGCCCCTACGCGGGCTGGTCGCCGAAGTTCCTCAAGTCCGGCAGCTACATGGACCTGTTCGAGTCCATCAAGCCGTCCAACATCACCCAGATGATGGCGGTCGCCCCGCCGAACCTCGACCTCATGGTCTACCTGGGCTCCCAGCTCGCCGCGACCCGCCATCAGCGGTTCGACGCCCTGCTGGAGTACATGCCCGACGCCCGCGAGGCCGACTGGGAGGAGGTCACCGCCGGGCAGCGCGTCCAGGTGATCGCTCCTGACGCCTCCAAGCACGGAGTCCTCCAGTTCGGCACTCAGCTGATCAGCGCCGCCGACGGCTCGATCGGCGGCATGCTGGGCGCCTCGCCCGGTGCGTCGACCGCCACGAGCATCATGCTGAACCTGCTCGGGAAGATGTTCCCGGAGCGGATCGAGCAGTGGCGCCCGACCATCACGAAGATGGTTCCCAGCTGGGGCACCCATCTGGCCGAGGATGCCGACGCCGCGCATCGTTCGCTGCAGGCCACGGCCGCATCACTGGGGCTCGAGCACCCCTGAGCCCACCGTCGGCGCCTCCCCGGGGCGCCGACGGGCCCTCGTCGCGGACGGACCGCGGCACGTCACCGTCGACCACCCACCCGGCAGGACCAGGAAGAAGGAACCCGGATGCGAATCTCCTTGATGACCACGTGCCTGGTGGACGTGATGGCACCGGACGTCGCCCGGGCCACCGTCACCCTGCTCGAGCGGCTCGGGCACCAGGTCGTCTTCGACAAGCGGCAGACCTGCTGCGGGCAGATGCACACCAACACCGGGTACTACTCCGAGGCCGCCCCGGTGGTGCGCAGCTTCGTGGACACCTTCGAGCCGTCCCTGGACAGCATCGATGCGATCGTCATGCCCTCGGGGTCCTGCGCCGGCTGCGTGCGCGAGCAGCACCAGCTCGTGGCACAGCACGAGGAGGACGCCGTGCTGGAGGAACGGGTGGCCGCCGTCTCGGCGAAGACCTACGAGCTCTCCGAGCTGCTCGTGGACGTGCTCAAGGTGACCGACGTCGGCGCCTACTTCCCGCACAGCGTCACCTACCACCCCACCTGCCATTCGATGCGCGTGCTCAAGGTCGGGGCGCGCCCGCTGAAGCTGCTCCGGGCGGTCGAGGGCATCGACATCCGCAACCTCCCCGAGTCCGACTCCTGCTGCGGCTTCGGCGGCACCTTCTCGGTGAAGAACGACGCGACCTCCGATGCGATGGTCACCGACAAAGCGGCCAACGTGGTCTCCACCGGCGCCGAGTTCGTGGTCGCCGGTGACGCCTCGTGCCTGATGAACATCGGCGGCAAGCTGCGCCGCACGAACAGCAACGCCACAGGACCGCAGGCCGTGCACCTCGTCCAGATCCTCGCCTCCACCCAGGAGGATCCCTTCATCCCATCCGAGACCATCCTGGGAAGGGCCTCATGAGCACCGTCGACCTCGGCATCCCGACGATCCGCCCCCAGTACGCCTCGCCGTCCTCGAACCTGCGCGGCACGCAGTCCTTCCCGGAGGCCGCGCGCGGTGAACTCGATGACGAGACGCTGCGCGGGAACCTCAGCCACGCCACCTCCACCATCCAGTCCAAGCGGGCGTCGGCGGTGCGCGAGGTGCGTGACTGGCAGAAGCTCCGCAACGCCGGCAGCGCCCTGAAGTGGCAGGTCACCGATCATCTCCCGGAGCTGCTGGAGCAGCTCGAGGAGTCCGTGACCGCTGCCGGCGGCGTGGTGCACTGGGCCCGTGACGGCGACGAGGCCGGAGAGATCGTGACCCGTCTCGCCCTCGAGCGCGGCGCCGAGGAGATCCTCAAGGTGAAGTCGATGGCGACCCAGGAGATCGCCCTGGACGAGACCCTCGAGCACGCCGGGATCCGCACCATCGAGTCGGACCTCGCCGAGCTCATCGTGCAGCTCGCCGGCGACACCCCCTCCCACATCCTCGTCCCCGCGATCCACCGCAACCGCGCCGAGATCCGCGAGATCTTCCTGCGGGCGATGCCGGACCTGGATCCGTCGATCACCGACGAGCCCGCGGAGCTGGCGGACGCGGCGCGTCGCTTCCTGCGCGAGAAGTTCCTGGACATGCCGGGATCGGTCGCGATCTCCGGGGCGAACTTCGCCGTCGCGGACACCGGAACCCTCGTGATCGTCGAGTCCGAGGGCAACGGCCGCATGTGCCTCACCCTGCCCAGGACCCTCATCTCCGTGGTCGGGATCGAGAAGATCATCCCGTCGTTCCAGGACCTCGAAGTGTTCCTGCAGCTGCTGCCGCGCTCCTCCACCGGGGAGCGGATGAACCCCTACACGACGCTGTTCACGGGAGTCACCCCGGGCGACGGCCCCGAGGAGTTCCATCTGGTGCTGCTGGACAACGGCCGCAGCGCCGTGCTCGAGGACCCGGAGGGCCGCAGCGCCCTGCACTGCATCCGCTGCTCGGCCTGCCTGAACGTGTGCCCGGTCTACACCCGGACCGGCGGCCATGCCTACGGCTCCACCTACCCCGGTCCGATCGGGGCGATCCTCTCGCCGCAGATGACGGGCATGCACGGGCCGGACGACCCCAACACCTCGCTCCCCTACGCCTCGAGCCTCTGCGGTGCCTGCTACGACGTGTGCCCCGTGAAGATCGACATCCCCAAGATCCTCGTGCACCTGCGCGCGGAGGAGGTTGACCAGCGCCGGGAGACCAAGGGCGAGTTCCGCGGCACCTGGGACGTGGCGATGAAGGGTGCCAGCACCCTGATGAGCTCCCCCGGCGCCTATGACAAGGCGGTGCGCGCCGCCGGCCCGCTCTCGAAGGTGCTGCGCGGCAAGAACATCGGGAAGGTTCCCGGGGCTGTCCCGCTGGTCCCGGGATGGACCGACCACCGGGACCTGCCCAAGCCCGGTCAGTCCTTCCGCAGCTGGTGGGACGCCCGCGAGAAGGACGACGACGCCCCCACCCGCGGCGAGGAGCAGGCATGAGCGACTGGACGGACCAGCGACCGGTCCACACTCCCGGGATGAGCGCCAAAGAGGAGATCCTCGCCCGCGTGCGCACCGCCCTCGCGGCCCCGCGCCGTGACGCCGTCACCGAGGCGGAGGACGTTCCCCGCGACTATCAGCGCGCCGACGCCAAGCAGGAGGTCTCCACCGACCGGGGCAAGGTGCGCGACGTGCTGGTGCAACGCCTCGAGGACTACACCGCCGTCGTGCATCGCACCACGGCCGACGGGATCCCGGCGGCGATCGCCACCGCCCTCGGCTCCGCACGCCGCGTCATCGTGCCGCCGGGGCTGCCGGAGACCTGGACCGGGTCCGTGGACGCGACGGTGATCCAGGACGACGGCACCGCCTCCCCCCGGGACCTCGACGCGATCGACGCCGTCCTCACCGGCTGCCACACCGCGATCGCCCTCACCGGCACCATCGCGCTGCGCGGCGACGACCGCGGGGGCCGACGGGCGATCACCCTGGTCCCCGATCACCACATCGTGGTCGTCGAGGACGAGCAGGTGGTGCTCGGCGTCCCCAAGGGCATCGAACGCCTGGGCACCGACCCCGGAGCACCCTGGACGTTGATCTCCGGGCCCAGCGCCACCAGCGACATCGAGCTCAGCCGCGTCGAAGGCGTGCACGGGCCGCGACGGCTCGACGTCGTGCTCGTCGAGCCGTCCCCCGAGCCCGAGCCCGGGTCAGATTCCGACTCACAGTCCGGACCGGGGTCCGAATCAGGGTCCGGAACGACGCCGGGATCAGAGTCAGATTCCGGGCCCATGCATCCGGCCGCGCCGGAGAGCAGAGAACGGCGCACCCAGCGCACCCCTTCCGATCAGGACCACCAGGAGAAGACCGCATGAGCGACCGCCTGCCCGCTGCAGACACCCAGACCTCCCCCACCGGCGACGTCAGCAGGGACCGCGGTGAGCTGTTCGAGCTGATCGCGGGCGACTACCGGGCAGAGATCTCGACGCTCGGCGCCGTCGTCGAGGCCCTCACCGTCGGGGACCGCGACCTGCTGGTGCGCAACCCCGAGCAGGGACCCATGCAGTTCTACCGCGGAGCGGTGGTGGCACCCTGGCCCAACCGGATCGGCGACGGCGCCTACACCTGGGACGGCCAGCAGATCCAGACCGCGCTCACCGAGCCCGAGCGCGGCAATGCTCTCCACGGTCTGATCTCGTTCCAGGCCTTCACCCCGGTCGAGGTCGCCGAGGACGCGATCACGCTGCGCACCGAGCTGTTCCCCTCCCCCGGCTATCCCTTCCACCTGGTGCTCACAGTCCACCACGCCGTCGATGCCGATGCGGGCCTGACCACGACGGTCTCGGCCCGGAATATCGGCTCTCAGGATGCTCCGTACGGCGTCTGCCCCCACCCGTATCTGGTGGCCGGGACGGAACCCCTGGACGAGTGGACGCTGCAGGTCGAGGCCGGGACGGTGCTCACCGTCACCGAGGATCGCCTGCTCCCCACCGGCACCGAGCAGATCGCGCCCGGGAGCGACTTCGACTTCAGCCGTCCGCGCACGATCGGTGCGCTGTTCATCGACCATGCCTTCACGGATCTCGGGCGCGATGAGGACGACATCATGACCGTGACAGTGACGGCCCCCGGAGGGACGGGAGTCGCGCTCACCGCGGGGACCGAGTGCGGCTGGCTGCAGGTGCACACCGGTGATCGTCCGGAACCGGAGAACAACCGGCTCGGTCTCGCGGTGGAGCCGATGACCTGCCCGCCCGACGCCTTCCGCAGCGGCACCGACGTGGTGCGTCTGGCCCCGGGCGAGGACTTCTCCGCGAGCTGGTCGATCCGCGGCTGGTGAGCTGAGCCCGGCTCTGGCCAGGCCCAGTCCGAACCGACCCAGCTCTGTCCGGCCGATCCTTCCCGGCCTCGGCATGGCGAGAGCCCGTCACCTCGAAAGGTGACGGGCTCTCGTCATGCCGGGATGCACTCCCCGGGAGGCTGCTGCGCGATCAGTTCGCGTGGGCATCCTCGTACGCCGTGCGGATGGTGCCGGAGATCCGGCCACGGTCGGGAACCTCGTAGCCTGCCTCCCGCGCCCACTCGCGGATGCGTGCGGAATCGTTCGAGCCGCCGGAGCGACCGGACGCGGTCCCGCGGCTGCGACGACCGCCGACACGACGGGCCTTGCTGACCCAGGTGCCCAGCTCCTCGCGGAACTTCCGGGCGTTGTCCTCGGACAGATCGATCTCGTAGGCGACGCCGTCGGCGGCGAAGCTCACGGTCTCGGCGGCCTGACCGCCGTCGAGATCATCGACGAGCTCCACGTAAGTCTTCCGTGCCATAGGGGTACTCCCTCGCTGGTCTGCGTGTTTCTGAATCCACGAACTCTGGATGAGTTCGCGAGCGCCACCTAGTATCCATTGCGAAGGAGAGATTATCAATCTGTATCGCAGAATCACTTCCGCACGGTGATCCTATTCATCCGTCGGATGGAGTTCCCGAAAATCCTTCTCCGCCTGTCGCTGAGCTTCCCGCTCCTGCCGATCCGACCGCAGAATTGCCCGCATCACGAACCAGAACAGGAGTCCGACGCCCAGAGACGGCAGGAGAGATCCAGCTTCGAAGAAGAATCCGCTGTCCATCTCAGGCCTCCGGCTTCACGAGCGGGAACAGGATCGTCTCGCGGATTCCGAGGCCCGTCAGCGCCATGAGCAGGCGATCGACGCCCATTCCCATGCCGCCCGTCGGCGGGAGCGCGTACTCCATCGCCTCGAGGAAGTCCTCGTCCAGACGCATCGCCTCGTCGTCGCCCTGGGCGGCCAGACCCGCCTGCTGGGCGAAACGCTCACGCTGGATGACAGGATCCACGAGCTCGGAGTAGCCGGTGCCCAGCTCGAAACCGCGCACGTACAGATCCCACTTCTCGACGACACCGGGCGTCGTGCGGTGGGCACGGACCAGGGGGCTGGTCTCGACCGGGAAATCGCGCACGAAGGTGGGCTCGTACAGGTGGTCGCCCACGCGGTTCTCGAAGAGCTCCTCGACGAGCTTGCCGTGCCCGAACTTCGGATGATCGAGATCGAGGTCCAGGGACCGTGCTATCTCGCGCAGGCGCTCCGGCGTCGTCTCCGGGGTGATCTCCTCGCCGAGGGATTCGGAGAGCGATCCGTAGACCGTGATCTTCGCCCATTCCCCGCTGAAGTCGTATTCGGATCCATCCAGGAGCGTGACGACCTGCGAGCCGGTGGCGCGCTCGGCGGCTTCCTGAACAAGAGTCTGGGTGAGATCGCCGATGGAGTCGTAATCGCCGTATGCCTCATACGCCTCGAGCATCGCGAACTCGGGCGAATGCGTCGAATCCGCGCCTTCATTGCGGAAGTTGCGGTTGACCTCGAAGACCCGTTCCAGGCCGCCCACCGCCGCACGCTTCAGGTACAGCTCCGGGGCGATCCGCAGGAACAGATCGAGATCGAAGGCATTCATGTGGGTGACGAACGGGCGCGCCGCGGCGCCGGAGGGGATCACCTGGAGCATCGGGGTCTCGACCTCGACGAACTCCCGGGAGTGGAAGGACTCGCGCAGGGAGCGCATCACCTGGGCGCGCTGGCGCACGGTGTCCCGGGCCTGCTGGCGCACGATCAGGTCGACATAGCGGTGACGGACCCGCGACTCCTCGGAGAGGTCCGCGTGGAGCACGGGGAGGGGGCGCACCGCCTTCGCCGCCATCTGCCAGGTATCGGCGAACACGCTGAGCTCGCCACGACGGGAAGCTCCCACGCGACCGTGGAAGAACACGTGGTCGCCGAGGTCGACGTCCGCCTTGAGGTCGGCGAGGCGCTGCTCCCCGATCTCCGCGAGCGAGGCCATGATCTGCAGCCGCTGACCGGCGCCGTCCTGGATGGTCACGAAGGCGAGCTTGCCGGTGTTGCGCTGGAACACGACGCGACCGGCGACGCCCACGACGTCCTCGGTCTCCTGGCCCGCCTCCAGGTGCCCGTAGGCCTCCCTCACGGCGGCGACGGTGGTGGTGACGGGGACCGAGACCGGGTAGGCCTCCTCGCCCCGTTCGAGCAGGCGCTCCCGCTTTGACTTGCGGACCGCTACCTGGTCGGAGGTGTCCGTGGGGTCGAGGGCAGGTGCGTTCTCAGTCATGATCCGCATTCTCTCATCACTCCCCGTGGAAACGCTGGTCTCCTCAGGGAGCTGTCACCACCACCACAGCGGCATCCAGCAGACGGGTGCCCTCCACGCGCCCTGCGAGGGTCACGAGCACCTCACCGCGATGGTCGGCGTCGATCTCCTCGAGAGTGCTGGGATCCAGCGCGAGGGCATAGGCCCACTCGATCTCGGCACGATCGACGGCGGCCGCGAGAGCCTCTCGCAGGGCGGCGTTCGAGGGCGCGGCGTCCTGCGCCGAGGCCAGGGTGCGGGACAGGGCCAGCGCCTGCTCCCGCCCCTGATCGGTGAGGTAGACGTTGCGGCTGGACCGCGCAAGGCCGCTGTGCTCGCGCTGGATCTCGATCGGCTCGATCCGCACCGGGAGGTCGAGGTCGGCGACCAGCTGCTGGATGATCGCGACCTGCTGCGCGTCCTTGCGCCCGAAGACGGCCAGATCCGGCCGCGTGAGCTGCAGGAGCTTCGTGACCACGGTGACGACCCCGTCGAAGTGCCCCGGCCGGGCCGCGCCCTCGAGGATCGTGCCGGCGCGTCCGGCGGTCACCGAGACGGTGGGCGGCAGCACCGGGTACATCTCCTGGACCGACGGGGCGAAGACGAGGTCGACGAGCCCGTCGACGAGGGCGAGGTCCTGCTCGAGGACCCGCGGGTAGGCGTCGAAGTCCTCCCCGGGGCCGAACTGGAGCGGGTTGACGAAATCGGTGAGGATCACGTGATCGGCGATCTCCCGGGCACGGTCCACCAGCGCGAGGTGGCCCTCGTGCAGGGCGCCCATGGTGAACACGGCCGCGACGGTGCCGTCCAGCCTCGCGCGCGCCTCGCGCAGCTGCGCCTTGGTGGTGAGCAGTGCGGTGTCGCGATCCGGCGTCCGGCCGTCGGCCGATGCGAGGTGCTGACCGGCCCCCGGGGCAGGGTTCTGTCCGGCCTCCGGTGCGAGGTCCGGTCCGGCGGCCGACGCGGAATGCTCTCCGGCGCCCGGCGCGGCCTGTGGTGCGGTGCTCATGCGTCCTCCCTGGGCGGGTTCTCCTGGAGCAGCGCTCGGATCTGCTCCCGGCTGCCCTCCGGGATCTTCGCACGTGACAGGGCCGCGAGCGCGAGGGCGCGATAGGTGTCACCGGTATCACCGCGCACGCCGCGCTCCCCCGTCGCGTCGAGATCGTCGAGCGCCTCGAGATGCGCACCCACGGTCCCGGCGTCGCCCCGCATCACCGGTCCGGTGAGCGCCTTCGCCCCATGGCGCAGGGATTCCTCGAGCGCCGCCTCCAGCAGGGGCCGCAGATACGCGCCGGGATCCTCGACGCCGATCCGGCCGAGCGCCTCACGGGCCTGGTCCACGAGGACCACGAGATGGTTCGCCGCATGGGCGAGGGAGGCGTGGTACAGTGGCCGGTCCCCCTCCGCCAGCACCTCGACCTCCCCGCCGAGCTCGACGACGAGGGCCGCGGCGACCGGGAGGAAGGTCGCCGCGGAGGTGATCGCCATCGGGCAGCCGACGAGCCGGGCCAGATCTGTCCGGGTGCCGGTGAAGGTCATGGCGGGATGAATGGCGAGGGTCGCGCATCCAGCCTCGGCCAGGGGCGCCAGCACGTCGGTCCCGTAGCGGCCGGAAGTGTGCACGACCAGCTGCCCGCCCGGCGAGAGACCGGTGGCGGCGATCCCGGCGACGAGCGGTACGAGCTGGTCATCGGGCACGGCCAGCAGGAGCATCTCGCTGCGTTCGACGATCGCGGGCACGTCCAGCAGCGGGGCGCCGGGCAGCAGCTCCTCGGCCCGTTCGCGGGAGGCGTCCGAGACCGCGTAGACCCCGGTGATCGCGTGGCCCTCGGCGCGCAGGGCTGCGCCGAGCACGGCCCCGACGCGACCGGAGCCGATGATTCCGATGCCGAGCCGTGGTGCGTTCATCGATCCTCCAGGAGTTCATCAGGGGCGGGCGCTGCCGACTGGGTCGGTGCTGGCGACTGGGTGGGCGTCGCCGACAGCCGACCCAGAGCGGGCTGTGGCCACTGGTCACGATCGCGGTAGCGCCGCAGCGTCCGGGCATCGAGCGCCAGGGCACCGTGCAGAGCACGAGCGTCCTCGCGGGCGAGGCCGCTCAGGTCCAGGGAGGTGTCCCCCGCGATCCCCACCGACAGGTCGAGCACCCCGAGCCGTCGGGCGAGCGGGCCGTCCTGGAGGGTGAGCTCCTGGATGCGTTCACGCGGGATGATCTGCACGGTCCGCGCCAGCACCCCGCTGCGGTGGATCACGGCCCCGGGCAGCAGCACGGTGACCTCGGTGCGTCGAGCGATCCAGTACGGGCGGGCCGGCGTGCGCAGACCCTCGATATCTCGCGCCCTCGCCGTCATCAGGTGCTCGAGGGTTCCGAGGTCGTCGTCGGTCCCGAGCGGGGCGGCGAGGTGGCTGAGCGTGGCGCCCAGCTCCTCCGAGGTGCCGACGGGCAGGACGTGCTCGGCCCCGTTCTCGTCGGAGTCGTCGATCCCGGCCACGGTCACGGACACGGCGGTCCAGCCGGGGGTGCGCCACAGCAGCGGCCGGCGCAGCTGGAAGCGCTGCACGCGCCCCGAGGCGATGTTGTCGGTCCGCGTGTTGGCCAGGCCGCGACGCATCCGCAGCCCGCGGTCGGTGTCGCGGGAGACGAAGCCCCAGCCGGACTCGATCCGGCCGAAGATGTACTTCGGGATCGTGATCGCAGTGGGCGCCAGGGCGATGATCACGGCGAAGGACAGGCCGTCCTGCCAGATCGCGAGGCCGATCGCGACGAGGACGCCCACGATGCTCATCACGGTCCCGATGAGGAACCCGAGGTCCCGAAGGAGCGAGCGCAGGAGTCGCCCGGTGGGGATCTTCGCGATGAGCTCGCCGTCGGTGACGCCGTCGTAGAGGACGTTCTGGAACGTGCCCGTGCGGTCATGCCCGATGCCCTCGGACCCAGCTTCCTGCGATCCTGCGCCCTGGGGCCCGGTGCCCTGGGATCCGTTGCGCTCGATCCGCGAACCCTCGAACTGCGCACCGTCGATCCCCGCACCCTCGATCCAGGCTCCCTCGGTTCCGGCATCGTCCGCGGTGTCCCGGTCCGTCTTCTCGGAGCGGGACTCCGCGGCCCTGGCGGCGACCCCGAGGATCTGGCGGCGCAGCTGCTCGGCGTCCACGGACTTCACGTACTCGATGTCGAGGTACGACTCCCCGCCGCCCGCGACCTCGACCCGGACCTTCGCCAGTCCCAGCACGCGAGCCAGCAACGGCCGCTCGACGGAGACCGACTCGATGCGCGCCCGCGGTGCATATTCGCGGGACTTGCTGATCACGCCGGTGTGCAGGGAGACGCCCTCGTCGTCGACCGCGTAGGTCGTGAACCACCAGCTGATCGAGGAGAGCGCGATGGCGATCACCACGGCGGCCAGGATGACGCCGGCGCCGATGAGCGCCTTGGTGACCGAGAAGTCGTTGACGAGCCGTGCGATGTTCTGGGCGGAGACCACCGCGATGATGCCGACGACGATCTTCCAGCCGCTCACCAGCGGGGTGATCGGGTGGGTGCGGCGACGCGCGGCCGTGTCGGTGCCGGGCTCCACCGCGGTGCTGTCTGCGGCGCTGCCTTCCGCCGTGCTGTCCGCGGCGCCGTCTGCAGTGCTGCCCACGGCGGTGCCGCCGTGCCCGGTCTCGTTCTCGGCGTCGTCGGGCCCCGCGGAGGGGTGCTCGGACCCTGCGGTGGGGTGCTCGGTCGCACTCACAGCGCGGCCATGATCTCGAGGCCGCGCTCGGTCAGCATCGCCCGCAGGCGCTCGGCCTCCTGCTTGGGCAGACCGGGCAGCACGACGGTGGACCCGCCCGCGGCCGTGCTCACGGTGAGCTTCGCGAGGCCGTAGCGACGGTCCACCGGGCCCTCGTCGATCTTCACGGACTGCACGCGGCCGTACGGGATCGTGTGCACGGAGCGGAACATGATGCCGCTGGCGATCGTGAGATCCTCCTGCGCGTCGAGGTAGCCGATCGCGCGCACCCGTCGCGGAGTGAGCAGGAGGCTCTGCAGCAGGATGATCAGCGGCAGCACGCCGATCGGGGCGAGCCACCACAGGTCGGTCAGCACCGCCGCCACGATCGCGCCCGCGATCAGGAGCACCCAGATCACATATCCCACGATGCTCGCGACGTAGCGGGCGGGCACCAGCCGGGGCGAGACGGGGCGCAGCGCGCCGGTGCCGAGGAGACCGTCCGGGGTGTCGGGAAGCGTCGGCGCCGTGGGGACGACATGCATCGACGCCGTGGGGCGCTCAGTGGGGTCGGGAGCGGAAGTCATGGTCACCATCGTGTCACCTCGTGCGCGCCGCGCCATCCGACCTCCGGGGGAGGTTTCCGCTCCCGACAGTGTCCTGCCCCGCCGATCGTCGGGGTCCGGGGCCGACGTTCAGCCGATCCAGCAGGTTCAGCCGGGCTCAGCGCCCGAGCCCGGCGCTCTCTCCGGTGCTCTCGCCGCTGCCCTCGCCGTCGTCCGGAGGCAGCTGTCCCCAGCGCTCGACGACCACGCCGAGGATCCCGAGCGCGATCCCGACCACGGCGGCGGCGACGGTGGGGAGCACGGCTCCGAGCGGGTCCCCGTTCCCGGTGACGACCAGGAACAGGGCCTGCCCGGTGAAGATGCCGCCCACCACCGTGCCGGTGTAGGCACAGGCACGCGCCAGCAGCACGGTGCGGAAGGCCGTGGGGAGATCGATCTGATGGCGACGCGGGGCGAGGCTCGGATGCACCCGGCGCTCCTCGCTCTCGGCCATGTAGCGGCGCAGCGGGATCCCATAGGCCAGCAGCACCCCGCCGAGAGCGAGCATCACCACGGTGGTCAGCCAGCCCGCGATCGGCAGGGAATGGCCCCGCGCGGCGAGGGTTTCGAGCATCTGGGCACCGAACCCTGCACCGACCACGAGGATCAGCAGCAGGATCGGCAGATTGAGTGGCTTCATGGGCGACCGAACCCGGGGATCGTCGGGCCGGGCCGCAGGCCGTCGCGATCCTCGGCGTGCGCGAGGAGCTCGGCGATCGGACCGAGGCCCGGCATCTCGGCATCGGGCCGGGCGGCGTGCCACGGAGCGAGCACGAAGGCCCGTTCGTGGGCACGGGGATGCGGGAGCGTGAGCTCCTCGTCTGCGCTCACGCTCTCGCCATAGGTGATGACGTCGACGTCGAGCGTGCGGGGCCCCCACCGGACCAGGCGCTCACGATGCGCATCGCGCTCAGCGCGGTGCGCCGCCTCGAGCAGATCGAACGGCCCCAGGACGGTGCTCACGCCGATGGCGGAGTTCAGGAAGGCGCCCTGCCCGTCGGGCCCGCCGACAGGGGCGGTCTCCAGCACGGGGCCCGTCCAGCCGATCTCGATCCCGTCGGTCCGCCCGAGCAGGTCCAGGGCGCGGGCCAGATGCGATTCCCGGTCGCCGAGGTTCGTGCCCAGGGCGAGGACGGCCTCGACAGGGGCCGCGTCGCGGGTGATGGTGATCGCGACGTCGCCCACCGGCAGACCGACGGGGGCCGAGGGCTTGTGCACCCGCACCTCCACACGGCGCACGAGCGGGTGCCCGGTGTCGGTGAGGATCCGCTGCGCGATGCGCTCCGCGAGGGTCTCGACGAGGTCGTGGGAGCCGCTGCCGATCTCCTCGTGCACCGCGGCGGCCACCTCCGCGTAGTTCACGGTGCGCGAGAGCGCGTCGCGGCGGCCGGCCGGAGCGGTCGACAGATGGAGCGCGACGTCGACCACGAACTGCTGGCCGAGATCCTTCTCCTGGCTGAGCACGCCGTGCCGGCCCCAGGCCCGGATCCCGGTCACCTCGATGCGGTCGAGCTGATCGAGCGCGCGACCGGGGTGCGAGCTGCCCGGGAGGGACGGTTCAGGACCTGCGGTGGTGGTCATCGGCGGGCGCTCCTGCGCAGTCGGTCGCCGACGCGCACGGCGGCGAGGGTGGAGGGGACCTCGTGGACCCGGACCGCCCAGGCGCCATGCTCGGCGCTGTAGGCGCTGATCGCGGCCGTCGCGGCGTCGCGGTCCACGCCCAGCGAGCTCACGAAGCGCTTGCGGGAGGCCCCGATGAGGATCGGCAGCCCGTGGGAGGCCATCCCGTCCCAGTCGGCGAGGACGTCCCAGTTCTGGTCCCCGGTCTTGGAGAACCCGAGACCGGGATCCGCCACCAGGAAGCGGTCCTCGACGCCGGCTTCGCGCAGCGCGGTCAGCCGGTCCTCGAGCTCGATGGCGCTGTCTCGCGCCGCGTCCTCGTACACGGCCAGCTCGTTCATGACGTCGCTGTGGCCGCGCCAGTGCATCGCGATGAAGACCGGGGGCGTGCCGCGACCTGTGCGCAGCCGCGCCGCCTCGCTCCCCATGTCGACATCGGCCCGGCCGGCGGAGACGTCGTTGACGATGAGGGCTCCCGCCTCGACGCTGGCGGCGGCGACCGAGGACCGCATGGTGTCCACGCTGATCACGACGTTCTCCGCGGCCAGGGCGCGGACCACGGGGATCACCCGGCGCAGCTCCTCGTCCTCGTCGACCCTGGGCGCCCCCGGCCGGGTGGACTCGCCGCCGACGTCCACGATCGCGGCGCCCTGGGAGACCAGCAGCCTCCCGTGCGCGATCGCAGCGGCCAGGGTGAAGTGCTCCCCGCCGTCGGAGAAGGAATCAGGAGTGACGTTCAGGACGCCCATGACCAGGGTGTCCTCCCCGGCGAGACGCTCCGGGAGTCCCTCCGGGCGCTGGCGTGCCGCGGGGCTCATGGGGTCACGCCCGGTTGATGAGGCTCATGGCCTCGGCCCGGGTGCTGGAACTGTCGCGCAGCATGCCGCGCACCGCGCTCGTGACCGTGCGGGCGCCCTCGGCGCGCACGCCCCGCATCGACATGCACATGTGCTCCGCCTCGATCACCACGATCGCACCGGCCGCGCCCAGCTCGCTCATGAGGGCGTCGGCGATCTGGAAGGTGAGCCGTTCCTGCACCTGCGGCCGGCGGGCGTAGACGTTCACGAGCCGGGCGAGCTTGCTGAGCCCCGTCACCACGCCGCCGTCGGGGATGTACCCCACGTGCGCGGTGCCCACGAACGGCAGCAGATGGTGCTCGCACATCGAGTGGAAGCCGATGTCCCGCACCAGCACGAGCTCCTGGTGGTCGATGTCGAAAGTGGTCGACAGCGGCTCCCGGGCGTCCTGGTCGAGCCCTTCGAAGACCTCCGCATACATCCGCGCCACCCGGGCCGGGGTGTCCTGCAGGCCGTCCCGGTCCGGATCCTCGCCGATCCCGGCGAGGATCTCCCGGACCGCCGCCTCGACGCGGGGGTGATCGATGGTCATCTCAACGAGCCGTCCCGTCGCCCTCGGGGGCATCGTCGCGGCGGGAGGGCCCGTAGCCGGAGTTCCCGTCCTGGTCCCCGCTCGGACCGTAGCCGCCGGAGCCGTAGCCGCCGGATCCGCCGGGGCCGTAGCCACCGGGACCGGAGCCTCCGGGACCATAGCCTCCGCCGCCGCCGGGGAGGTCGCCATGCGGCGCACCCGGGATCGAGGGGCCGTCGTCACCGGGGTGCGGCAGCTCGGGGGCACCGGGGCTGAGGGGCTCGCCCGCGTCGTGGGACTCCGCCCCCGTCGCCGTGGTGCCGCTGCCCGCCTGCGGGGCCGCGAGCGCCGGGCGCTCCTGGCTGGACTGCCACACCTCGCGCAGCGGTCGCTTCGTGACGTCCGTGAAGATCGCGGCGAGCTCGTGCTCGTTCAGGGTCTCCTTCTCGAGGAGCTCCTCCACCAGGCGGTCGAGCACGTGGCGGTTCTCCACGATCACGGACCAGGCCTCGTCCAGGGCGGTGTCCAGCAGGCGGCGCACCTCCTGGTCGATGATGCTCGCAGTCTCGGCGCTGAAGCGGGGCGCCTGGCCCTGCTGCATGCCCACGAAGACCTCGTCCTGCTCGCCGGAGAGCGCGACCTGGCCGACGCTGTCGCTCATGCCGAGCTGCATGACCATCGCGCGGGCGATCTTGGTGGCGTTCTGCAGGTCCGAGCTGGGACCGGTGGTGACGTCGTGGAAGATGCTCTCCTCCACGGCGTAGCCGCCCATCGCGTAGGCCAGGCGGTCCAGCAGCTCGTTGCGCGACTGGTAGTTGCGGTCCTGGGTGGGGACCACCATCGTGTAGCCGCCGGCCCGGCCGCGCGGCAGGATCGTCACCTTGGTGACCGGCGCGGAGTTGTTCATCGCCGCAGCGACCAGGGCGTGACCGCCCTCGTGGTACGCGGTCATCTGGCGCTCACGCTCGGTCATCACCTTGGAGTAGCGCTGCGGCCCCATGGACACGCGGTCGATGGCCTCGTCCAGAGCGCGGTCGTCGATGATCTGGTTGCCGCTGCGGGCGGTCAGCAGCGCCGCCTCGTTGAGCACGTTGGCGAGGTCCGCACCGGACATCCCGATGGTGCGCTTGGCGACGGCCTCGAGGTCGACGTCGTGCTCGAGCGGCTTGCCCTTGGCGTGCACACCGAGGATGTGCAGGCGGCCCTTGAGGTCCGGGGCCTCCACACCGATCTGCCGGTCGAAACGGCCCGGGCGCAGCAGCGCGGGGTCGAGGATGTCGACGCGGTTGGTCGCGGCGATGAGGATGACGTTCTGGTTCTCGTCGAACCCATCCATCTCCACCAGCATCTGGTTCAGGGTCTGCTCGCGCTCGTCGTGCCCGCCGCCCATGCCGGCGCCGCGGTGACGGCCCACGGCGTCGATCTCGTCGATGAAGATGATCGCCGGGGCGTTCTCCTTCGCGGTGGAGAAGAGATCGCGCACGCGGCTCGCGCCGACGCCCACGAACATCTCCACGAAGTCGGAGCCGGAGATCGAGTAGAAGGGCACGTTCGCCTCACCGGCGACCGCCTTGGCCAGCAGGGTCTTACCCGTCCCGGGAGGCCCGTAGAGCAGCACGCCCTTGGGGATCTTCGCGCCCACCGCCTGGTACCGGCCCGGGTCCACGAGGAACTGCTTGATCTCGTCGAGCTCCTCGACGGCCTCCTCCGCGCCGGCGACGTCGGCGAAGGTGACCTGCGGGGCCTCCTTGTTGAAGAGCTTGGCCTTGGACTTGCCGAACTGCATGGCCTTGCCGCCGCCGCCCTGGGCGTTCATGATCAGGAACCAGAACAGGCCGATGAAGATCAGCAGGGGCAGGAACGAGAGCAGCAGCGTCGACCACCACGGGCTCGTGGCGATCTCGTCGGTGTAGCCCTTCTTCGGGTCGGCCTTCTGCACCGCCTCGACGACGTCGTCGCCGCGGGCGTCGACGTAGGAGAACTGGACCTGCTTGCCCTTGTCCTCCTCGCCGTCGACGAAGTTCTTCGTCAGCACCAGGTCCACCCGCTGCTGGTTGCCGTCGATGATCTTGGCCTGGTCGACGGTGCCGCCCTCGAGCAGCTCGAGACCCTGCTGGGTGTCGACCTGCTGATAGCCGTCGCGACCGAACAGGGAGAACAGGGCCATCCCCAGCAGCAGCGCCACCAGGATCCAGATCGCGACCCCGGTGAAGGGCCGACGCTTCTTGGACCTGCCGCCCTTCGCAGACTTCGCAGACTTCGCGGACTTGTCGGCCGCGGCGGCCTTGTTCTTGGTCTTGTTCTCGTTCTTGGAGGAGTCGTCCGCCATGTCAGTCCTCGTAGACCGAGCGCTTGAGCACGCCCACGTAGGGGAGGTTCCGGTAGGCCTCCGCGTAGTCGAGCCCGTAACCGATCACGAACTCGTTGGGGATGTCGAAGCCGACATACTTGACGTCGATCTCGACGCGGGCCGCCTCCGGCTTGCGCAGCAGGGCGGCGACCTCGACGCTCTTGGGGCCGCGCGAGCGCAGGTTCGACAGCAGCCACTTCAGGGTCAGGCCCGAGTCGATGATGTCCTCGACGATGAGCACATTGCGCCCGTCGATGTCCGCGGAGAGATCCTTGAGGATCCGCACGACGCCGGAGGACTTGGTGCCGGATCCATAGGAGGAGACCGCCATCCAGTCCATCTCGACGTCCAGGTCGATCGTGCGGGCGAGGTCGGCCATCACCATCACCGCGCCTTTGAGGACGCCCACCAGGATCGGGGGCTCGTCCGCGTAGTCAGCGGCGATCCGGCGTCCGAGCTCGGACACCTTCTCGCGGATCTGCTGTTCGTCCAGCAGGACCCGTTCGACATCGGGGTGGTGGTGCGTCTGAGGCACGCGGATCTCCTCCAGGGAACGTGGTGGGGTGCGTCCGCCGCGACTCACGGATCCATACGGCGCCACACCAACAGGCCGTCGCGGCGAGCGACCTCGATCCTACCCGGTACGGGTACCGAAGCCTGACCATGCCATGAGACCACCAGCGCATCGATCATGAGCACCTGGCGCCGCAGCAAGGACTTCGCGCCCGACGGGGCCCCGGCCGGCTCGGCGATCCGGCGCGCCCGACGGGAGACGTCCCGGAGGATCCGGGTACGCAGGGGCCCGGGGGCAGCGGTCAGCGCGTGCACGTCCAGCAGCAGCAGGTCCCGCTCCTCGCGCAGCTCGCCCCCGTCCCGGACCAGGGCATCCAGGAGAGCCGACGCCTCGGCATCGAGGTGGTCCGCATCCGGTCGCACCAGGTCCGCGGTACGGGCGAGGTTCTCGTCGATCTGCTCCCCGAGCACCTCCCGCAGCAGCGGCAGCGCCCGGTGCCGCACCCGGGCGCGCAGCATCGACTCATCGGCGTTCATCGGGTCCTCCCACCACTCCAGGTCGTGGAGGCGGCAGATCTCCTCGGTGTCGGCCCGGCGCAGCGCCGTGGTCTCGTCGCGGCCGCTGCCCAGGAAGGGCCGCAGCAGCGCGCCGCGGGAGCGCGGGATCCCCGCGAGGGCACGGGGGCCGGCGCCCCGTGCGAGCCCCATCAGCACCTGTTCGGCCTGGTCATCCAGCGTGTGAGCCATCAGCAGGGCCAAGCCGCCGCGATCCTCGAGGAGGGCGTCGAGCGCACTGTGCCGTGCCTCCCTGGCGGCCTTCTCGAGGCCTCCGCCCGCTGCGGGATCGACGTGGACCCGCAGCACGTGCGCGGCGACACCGAGCCGCTCGGCCTGGGCCTTCGCCCGCTCCGCGACCGAGGCCGAGGCCTCCTGCAGTCCGTGGTCGACGATCGCCGCCTCGGTCTCCAGGCCCATCCGTGACCCGACCCAGGCCGCCGTCGCCAGCAGCGCGAGCGAGTCCGCTCCCCCACTGAGCCCGACGAGGATCCGCGGGGACAGCTGACCGGCCGCGGTGTCGTCGGCCAGCTGCTCGAGCCGGCTCGCGAGCGCCACCTTGACGGAGGTCCGTGCGCGCGCCACGACGGGGGCGGGCCCGGCCATCAGAGGACCACGTCCATCAGACGACCGCTTCCCTCACAGGACCATTTCCCTCTGGAGACCTCCCGCATCAGGCGACCTTCACCATCTCGGCTGCGACGGCATCCACGGCCTCGCGGGCCGCGACGGCGTCCGCCCCGTCGAAGCCGTGCACCACGATCGAGTAGCCCGCCGTCCGACCGTCCGGCAGCACGACGACCCCGGCCAGGGTGGCGGCGCCTCCGAGATAGCCGGTCTTGCCCCGCACGAGACCGCGGGCGAGGTCCGTGTCATCGGCCGCGAAGCGCTCGGTGAGGGTCCCCGAGAGCCCGGCGATCGGGATGTCGAAGAGGATCTGCTGCAGTGCGGACTCCTCCCCGGAGGCGACGTGCGCGAGCACCGCGGAGAACAGGGCCGGCGGCACCTTGTCCTGCCGCGAGAGGCCGGAGCCGTCGTGGATCTCGAGCGCGGCGAGATCCTCCTCGCTCACGCCGATCTCCGCGGCGAGATCCCGGATCTCCGCCTCGACCGCGGCCGCAGCTCCCTGCGGGGTCGTCTCCTCGCCCCGCGCGTCGGCGACGAGATGCGCGAGCAGCTCCGCGGTCGTGTTGTCGGAGATCTGCAGGGTGTGGCGCACGATCTCCGAGAGGGGCGCCGAGTGCACCTCGACGCTCGGGGCCTCGTCCGCCGCCTGGGCGGTGGTGAGCTTCCCGGCGACCGGGAGCCCCTCCTCCTCGAGCAGCTCGGCGAAGCGGCGGGCCGCGTCACCGGCGGGATCCATGGATTTGGGTCCGTACTGCTGCCCGTCGAGCCACCCCTCGTCCAGGGCGAGCGTGGCCGTCGGCGTCACCCATCCGCCGGCGGCCCCGTTGTTCCCCCAGGCGGGATTGGCGCCGCCTGCGAGGTAGGAGTCGTCCAGGGCGAGGGAGACCTCGGTGCTGCCCTGCTCCGTCGCGAGCGCGACGGTCTTGACCGCGAGATCACGCAGGTCCTCCTCGCTGAGAGTCATGTCACCGCCTCCCTGGAGCGTGACGAGACCGTCCTCGACGGTGGCGCGGGTGGTGAGCACCTCGTCCCCGGTATAGAGGCGCAGCACGGCGGCGGCGGTCAGGAGCTTGATGGTCGAGGCCGGGGTCCGCGCGACATCGGCATCCCGAGCGGCGAGCACCTCCCCGGTATCGGCGTCGACCACGCTGAAGGCGAGCCCTCCGGCGACGACGGGATCCTCCGCATGCGATGCCATGCGTCTCTCCAGGTCAGCAGCCTTTTCGAGGTCCGGCTCAGGGGCGACCTCCGGGCCCGGCGCGGCGGCCGGGATCCGCTCCCAGTCCTCGGCCTGCGCCTGCGGCCCGGCCTGCGGACCCTCCTGCGCGCCACGCACCGTGAGCACGCCCGGGAAGGCGTCGGTGAGATCCCCGATCAGGTAGAAGCTCCCGGGGACGACAGCGCACAGCACGATCGCCGTCGTGCGCCATATGCGCTCGGATACTGTTCCCACCATGACCCCACGATATGGTGTCCGGGTCAGAACCAGTGCCCACAGGGCCGGAGCAACGGAGCGGCTGTCGTGGAATTCGACGTAACCATCGAGATCCCTCGCGGGAACCGGAACAAGTACGAGGTGGACCACCACAACGGGCGTATCCGCCTGGACCGGATGCTGTTCACCGCCACTCGCTATCCCGATGACTACGGGTTCATCGAGGGCACTCTCGGAGAGGACGACGATCCCCTGGATTGTCTGGTCCTGCTCGAGGAGCCCACCTTCCCGGGCTGCCTGATCCGCTGTCGCGCGCTCGGCATGTTCCGCATGCGCGACGAGGCCGGCGGCGACGACAAGATCGTGGCGGTGCCTGTCGGTGACCGCCGTCAGGTCCGTCGTCAGGAGCTCACCGATGTCTCGGAGTTCCATCGGCTGGAGATCCAGCACTTCTTCGAGGTCTACAAGGATCTCGAGCCGGGGAAGAGCGTCGAGGGCGCTCACTGGGAGGGCCGCAGCGACGCGGAGGCGGAGATCCGCCGTTCCTACCAGCGTGCCGTCGGCACCGAGCACGAGAACGATTTCACGCAGGACGTGTGATCACCGGGCGGTCGCCCCGGTGTGACCGTCCTGTCCACGGACAGCAGGAGAGGGCCGGCCCCGCGGGGTCGGCCCTCTCTTGCTGGTCCTGCGGCCTGCTGCCCAGTGGCGCTCTCCCTCGAGGCGCTTTGCCCCGGTGCCCCCGGTGTCCCGGTGCCCTCAGGCTGCGAGCCTCAGCGGTCCAGGCGATCCGCCCGCGGGCCGGAGTCCGCGAGCTCGCCCTCGAGGGTCGGGGCCTGCGAGAAGATCTCCAGCATCGCGTCGACGACGGACTTCGAGACGGATCGCGCCCCGAAGCCACCGATGACGGCCCCCACGCCGAAGGGCAGGAGCCGACCCAGCCACAGCTTGCTGGAGCGCGCCACGACCCGCCGGCGCACGTACCGGGAGATCTGCTTGCTCACCAGACCGGGGAGGAAGCCGCCGCCGCCCCCGCCGAGCACGGCGTTCCACTGCAGTCCCTGCTTGCCCATCGCCTTGGCGATTATCTCGGTTCCCCGCTCACCGCTGAGCACGCCCATCAGCACCAGCCGGCGCGTGTGCTTGTCCGACATGTCCACGTCGTGGATCTCCGCGGCCGCGAGGGTCAGGAAGGCGCAGGCCTCGGCGAAGGAGACGCCCTCGCCGACGGTCAGCCCGAGAGCTGCCGCCGTACCCAGTCCGGGCAATGCGGCGACGCCGCCGATCCCCGCCCCGGTCAGGGTCATCAGGCCCGCGAAGCGCCCGGTGGCCCGCTCCAGGAGCTGTCGCGGCGTGTCCTCGGGGTGCTTCGCACGCAGCCGCCGCACATAGCTGTGCGCCAGGGGCGTCTGCACCTTCAGCGCGGCGTCGATCACCGAGAGCCAGCGCTCGTCGAGCTCCTCGCGGAGCTCACCGCTGTCATCCTGATCGATCTCCGGCGTGTTCTGGTCGCTCTTGCTCACCATCGGCTCCGTTCGTCTCGTGTCGTGAACAGGGCCAAGCTACCGCCCTCGGCTGGCAGGATGCCGACGACGGGCGGTGCGATCGACCGACGACAGGCAGTGCGATCAGCCGACGACGACCTGGCCCGCGGCGAGCTGGGTGATCTCGCCACGCAGGTCGAGCAGGCGCACAGCCTCGCTGAGGTCCTCGTAGTGCGGCGTGTAGCCCGCATCGATGAAGGAGCGCGGCACCATCAGGTCGTGGCACAGGGTGCCTGCCAGATGGTCGGTCTCGTGCTGCAGGATGCGGGCGGGCCAGCCCTGGTGCTCCTCGTCGATCTCCCGCAGCTCACCACCGGGGAGCAGCTCGACGGCCCGCACCCGCACCCGCCGGGACCGGGGCACGATCGACTGCCAGCCGTCCACGGACAGGCATCCCTCCCAGGCATAGACGCGCTGCTCCCCCAGCAGCTCGACCTGCGGGTCCAGCAGGGCGCGCAGCGCGACGGGTGAGCGCTCCAGGGGATCCTCCTCGCCCTCCTCCTCCCTCTCGGACCGGTCCTCGATGACGTAGAGGGCGAGGGGCAGCCCCACCTGAGGTGCGGCCAGGCCCACGCCCGGCGCCTCGCGCATCGTGATCGTCATGGCGTCCACCAGCTCCAGCAGGAGGTCGGTGGCCAGGCGACCGTTTGCGGTCAGCGCAGGGCGTCGCAGCGCCGGATGGCCGGCTTGCACGATCCGCAGCGGATCGGTCTCCTTCTCGCGACGGTCGAGGATCTTCCGGGTCAGCTCAGTGGTATCCACCCGCCCAGTATCCCGCAGCTCCCGCCCGTCACCGTCGAGCTGCCCGGCCGGCGCTCGACCCTCCGCCCCTACCTATGCTCCGACCTGCACTCCGACCTGCAGCGCAGGCCTCGCCGAGAACGGGCGCCCGGCCGATGGCGACACCCCTGGACAGGGTTTTCCGAAACGATGAGACGTGGGATACACTCACCGAGCCGGTGCAAGGACGCACCTCCCCGCGAGGGGCGATCGAGACCGGTGACCATCACTTCACAACGGACCGTCCGGCACGTACCTGCCGGTGAAGGAGTACCACCATGGCAACAGTGACTTTCGACAACGCATCGCGCGTCTACCCGGGCCAAGAGGCCCCGGCCGTCAACAACCTGAACATCGAGATCGCCGACGGCGAGTTCCTCGTCCTCGTCGGCCCGTCGGGTTGCGGCAAGTCGACCTCGCTGCGCATGCTCGCCGGCCTCGAGGAGATCGACGCCGGCCGCATCCTCATCGGCGATCGTGACGTCACCGACGTCCCGCCGAAGGACCGCGACATCGCGATGGTGTTCCAGAACTACGCTCTGTACCCGCACATGACGGTGGCCGACAACATGGGCTTCGCCCTGAAGATCGCCGGCAACCCGAAGGCAGAGATCCGCAAGCGCGTCGAGGACGCCGCCGAGATCCTGGACCTCACCGAGTACCTCGACCGCAAGCCCAAGGCGCTCTCCGGTGGCCAGCGCCAGCGTGTCGCCATGGGTCGTGCGATCGTCCGCTCCCCCCAGGTGTTCCTCATGGATGAGCCGCTGTCGAACCTCGACGCGAAGCTCCGTGTGTCCACCCGTACGCAGATCGCCTCGCTGCAGCGTCGCCTCGGCGTCACCACGGTCTACGTGACCCACGACCAGACTGAGGCCATGACGATGGGCGACCGCGTGGCGGTCCTCGATCGCGGCGTGCTCCAGCAGATCGACTCCCCGCGTCGCATGTACGACCACCCGAACAACGTGTTCGTGGCAGGCTTCATCGGCTCCCCCGCCATGAACCTCTTCGACTCGAAGCTCACCGATCAGGGCGTCGAGTTCGGCGGCGCTGTGATCCCGGTCGACCGGGCCACCCTCTCCGCGACCGACGAGACCTCCGTCACCGTCGGCGTGCGCCCCGAGGATCTCGAGCTCGTCGGGGACGACCAGGGCATCGCCGTCGAGGTCGACCTCGTCGAGGAGCTCGGCGCGGACGCCTTCATCTACGGTCGCCGTGCAGGCAGCGAGGAGACGGCCAAGCCGTTCATCGCGCGTGTCGATGCCCGGAACCCCCCGCTGAAGGGCGACACCGTCTACTTCCGTCCGAGCGAGGGTCACATCCACCTCTTCGACGCGAAGAACGGTCAGCGCCTGGGCGACTGATCTCCCCGCAGCGCACTCGACACGGGCGTCCGGCTTCTGCCGGGCGCCCGTCGTCGTCCCCACGATTCCGGGAAGACGGCGTGAGGTTTCCGTAGTCCAGCGGTGAAAAAAGCGCGATGAGTGGGCACTGCGGCCCGGAACGGGAGACAATGGCGCCATGGCACCCCTGGAGATCACTGCGTCCCGGGCCGATCCCGAACTGCTGGACCTCCCCTGGGACCAGCCGCTGGAGGACTGGCCCGAGGAGATCCTCGCCGCCCTCCCCCGCGGCATCTCTCGTCACGTAGTGCGGTTCGTGCGGGTCTCCGGGCGCGTCCTCGCCCTCAAGGAGATCAACCACAACCTCGCCAAGCGCGAGTACGAGATGCTCCGGCTGCTGGGGCGCATCGGGGTGCCCTCCGTGGTGCCCTTCGCCGTGATCTCCGGGCGCACGACTCCCACCGGGGAGCCGCTGGACGCCATGCTCGTCACCCGGCACCTGCAGTTCTCGCTCCCCTATCGCGCCGTGTTCAGCCAGGTCTCGCGCGAGGACACCGCCCAGCGCCTGCTCGACGCGCTGGCCGTGCTGCTCGTGCATCTGCACATCGAAGGTTTCTACTGGGGGGACGTCTCCCTCTCCAACACCCTGTTCCGTCGCGACGCCGGCGCCTTCGCCGCCTACATCGTCGACGTCGAGACCGGCGCCCTGCACGAGCAGCTCACCGACGGTCAGCGGGCCTACGACCTGGACCTCGCGCGGACCAACATCATCGGCGAGCTGATGGACCTGCAGGCCGGCGACATGTTCGACCCCGAGGCCGATCCGGTCGAGGTGGGCGACGACCTGGTGCGCCGCTACGAGGAGCTGTGGGCGGCTCTCACCGAGCGCGAGCGGTTCTCGGCCGACGAGCGCTGGAGAGTCTCCGCACGGATCGAGAAGCTCAACCGCCTGGGCTTCGACGTGGGCGAGCTCGAGATCACCACCGACCTCGACGGCACCACCCTGTCGATCCTTCCCAAGGTCGTCGACGCCGGTCACCACGCCCGTCGGCTCATGCGCCTCACCGGCATCGACGCGCAGGAGAACCAGGCGCGCCGGCTCCTGAACGAGCTGGACCAGTACGGCGCGGCCACCGAGCAGCAGGCGGAAGAGGAGGAGTTCGTCGCGCACGAGTGGCTGCAGACGCAGTACGAACCCGTGGTCCGTGCGATTCCCCGCTCGATGCGCTCCAAGCTCGAGCCCCCGGAGTTCTTCCACGAGGTGCTCGAGCACAAGTGGTTCCTGTCCGAGAAGGCCGGGACCGACGTGAGCCTCGACGAGACCGTGCGGCACTACATCCTCAACGTGCTGATCCACCGGCCCGACGAGAAGTCGCTCATGACCACCGAGACCTCGGCGCTGCCGATCTTCGGCTCCTGACCAGTCCCTCCTGCGACGTGTCCGCGCCCTCCCCCACCCCCGCGCCCGTCCCTGCGCCCGCCTCTGAGCTCTCGAACCTCTCGTTCCGTGACCAGCTGAGGGTCGACCGCCTCCCGCTGCGCCTGCTGCAGATGATGGTGGGGCTGTCAGGTTTCGGGTTCTCCCTGGCGATGCTGCTGCGCTCCGGACTCGGCGGCGCCCCCTGGGACGTGCTCCACGCGGCGCTCGCCGACCGCGCGGGCCTGAGCGTGGGCACCCTCAGCATCGCCGTCAGCTTCGTCGTCCTGCTGCTGTGGATCCCGTTGCGGGAGCAGGTCGGGATCGGCACGATCGCCAATGCCGTCTGGGTCGGGGTGAGCATCGACCTCGGGATGCTCGTGCTGCCAGCCGCGCCCAACCTGACCGCAGGGATCCTGCTGGCGGTCACGGGCGTGGTGATCAACGGCGTCAGCGCCGCCGTGTACATCGGGGCGCAGCTCGGGCCCGGGGCGCGCGACGGCCTGATGACGGGGCTCTCGCGGCGACTGGGCCGGCCCGTCGGCCCGGTGCGGATCGTGCTCGAGATCCTCGTGCTCGGCACCGGATGGCTGCTCGGAGGGCCGGTGGGGGCGGGGACCTTCCTGTACGCCGTCGGGCTCGGTCCGGTGATCCAGCTGGCTCTGCCGTACGTGATCATGCCGGTGCGCGGCCTGCGCGGGTCCGAGCGCTCCGAGCGCGGGACGGCGCAGGGACGCACCGACCCGGATGTGCCCGCGGGCCCCGCCTGAGGAGCCACCCGTGGCCTGAGCGCACGACAGCACGATGACACGACAGCAGGGGCCGTCCCGGAGCGATCCGGGATGGGCCCTGCTGTCGTGGACTGCCTCGAAACGTCCGACGTGAGGGGTCAGGCTCGGCCGTGCGCCGCCCGCACCCCGGAGATCTCGTACAGGGCGATGGCCGCGGCCACCGAGGCGTTCAGCGACTCCGCGCGACCCGGCATCGGGATCGACACCACCTGGTCGCTGATCTCCCGGGCGAGACGCGAGAGGCCCTTGCCCTCGGCGCCGACCACCAGCACGGTGGGCTGGGTGCTGAGTTCGAGCCCGCGCGAGGTGACGTCGCCGTCCGCGTCGAGACCGAGCACGAACACGCCCTGCTCCTTGAGGGAGGTGAGCGTGCGGTTGAGGTTGGTGACCTGGGCGACCCGCACCCGACCGGCGGCGCCGGCGGCGACCTTCCAGACGCTCGCGGTCATCGAGGCGCTGCGTCGCTCGGGCAGGATCACGCCATGGGCGCCGAAGGCATCCGCGCAGCGCAGGACGGCCCCGAGGTTGCGAGGATCGGTGATGCCGTCCAGTGCGACCAGCAGCGGCGTCTCGAAGGCCTCTGCGGCGATCCCGAGGAGGTCGTCGACCTCGGCGTACTCGTACGCGGGCATGGTCAGGGCGACGCCCTGATGCACCGAGTGGTCCGTCATCCGGTCCAGGTCGGTGCGGGATGCCTCGGCGATCGGCAGCCCCTGCGCCGTGGCCAGGCGCATGATCTCGCGCACGCGCTCGTCGGAATCCATCCGCACCATCACCGTGAGCTGGGTCGCGGGGACCTTCTCCTCGAGCGCCTCCAGCACGGCGTTGCGCCCTGCCACCAGGTCGCTGCCCGGCGCCTTCCGGCCGCCCTTCGTGCTGAGCCCGCTGCGCCGTGCCTGGCCGCCGGATCCTGTGCCGCTTCCCGACGAGGCCGAGTACTTCTTGTGGTACGGCCTGTCCTCGGCGCGGGGCGTCGGCCCCTTGCCCTCGAGCGCTCGACGGCGCACGCCGCCGGATCCGACGGTCGCGCCCTTCTTGCCCTTGCGCATCGCGCCGCGACGCGAGCTGTTGCCTGCCATGGGTGTTCTCCTCAGTCCGTGGTCTCGAGAGTCCAGCGTGCGCCGCCCTGGCCGTCCTCGACGCGGATGCCTGCGGCGCTCAGTGCGTCCCGCAGGGCATCTGCCCGGGCCCAGTCCTTGTCGGCGCGGGCCGCTGCGCGAGCGGCCAGCTGGGTGGTGATCAGCGCATCCAGCGCGGCATGCTCCGCACCGTCGCCGCCGGTGGTGCTCGCCCAGTGCTCGGCGAGCGGGTCCAGGCCCAGCACGTCGAGCATGGCGCGCAGGCGGCCCAGCCCGGGGGCGACCTCCGCCGCTGCCGTGCCCGCGGCGAGCAGCGAGTTCAACGCCGCCTGCTCGTGGTGGACGACCGCGAGCGCCTCGGGCACCGCGAGGTCGTCGTCCATCGCCGCGACGAATGCCTCCGGAAGGGCGACGGCGGCGAGATCCGCATCGGGGCCGGCCAGCGGATCCTCGCCGAGCAGCTCCGCGGCGCGGCGGGCCGTGGCCGAGAAACGCTCCCAGACCACCTCGGCCTCGCGCATGGCCGTTCCGTTGTACTCGACCGATGCCCGGTAGTGGCCGCTCACCATGGCGTAGCGGACGGCGGCTGCGGGGTGGTCCGTCAACGCCTGAGCGGCGGTGACGAAGTTGTCCAGGCTCTTGCCCATCTTGAGCCCGTCCACGGTGAGGACTCCGGAGTGCATCCACTGCCGCGCGAAGCCGAAACCTGCGGCGTGGGACTGGGCCTGCTCGTTCTCGTGGTGCGGGAAGCGCAGGTCGAGGCCTCCGGCGTGGATGTCGAAGGTCTCCCCCAGGTACTTGCGGCTCATCGCCGAGCACTCGAGGTGCCAGCCCGGCCGGCCCCTCCCGAACGGCGTCTCCCAGGAGGCGGTGCCCGGCTCGGTGGCCTTCGCGGCCTTCCACAGGGCGAAGTCTCGAGGGTGCCGCTTGCCCGGCTCCATCTCCTCGCCGGCGTCCTGCATGTCCTCGATGCTCTGCCGGGTCAGCGAGCCGTAGGTGGGGTGGGAGGCGACGTCGAAGTACACCGAGCCCTCGCCGTCGGCGTAGGCGTGGCCGCGTTCGATGAGGAGATCCATGAGCTCGATCATCTCCGGCACATGCCCGGTGGCGCGCGGCTCGTAGGTGGGCCTGCGGTTCCCCAGTCGGTCCAGCACGTCCTGGAACTCACGCTCGAAGCGCAGCGACCAGGCCCACCAGTCGACATCCGCCTCGGCGGACTTCGCGAGGATCTTGTCCTCGATGTCGGTGACGTTGCGGATGTGGGTGACGTCGTACCCGCTGCGTTCCAGCCAGCGCACCAGCACATCGAAGGCGAGGAAGGTGCGCAGGTGCCCGAGGTGGGGCGCGCCCTGCGTCGTCGGACCGCAGACATACAACGACACCGCCCCCTCGCGCACCGGGGTGAACGGCGCAGTCAGGCGGGTGGCGGTGTCATGCAGGTGGAGAGTCACGCAGACCAGGGTACTGCCCAGGTCGCGGCTCCATGGCCTCCGGAGCCCCGGAGGATCGCAGGGATCACCCTGCGATCCTCCGGCGGCGGGCTCACGCGAGACCTGGGAGGGGGTCCGGCTGTCCGCAGGATCCCCGGCGGATCACTCCGTGCGGGAGCTGACCTGCTTGCCGTAGAGCTCCTCGAAGGTGTCGTCGTAGGAGACGGCGTTGCTGCGGCGCTTGCCCTGGACGGCGTCAACGGCGGACTGGGCCGTCTCGATCGTTGTCTCCGGTGCCTTGATCTTCTTGAAGACCAGGAAGGCGACCAGACCGGCGATCGCCGAGATCAGGACGAACACGCCGGCGACGATGAGGAAGGAGGCCCAGTAGGGCAGCCCGAGGGCCTGGAGGCCGGTCGCCGCGGCGAACAGCAGCATCACCCAGGCCGAGAGGAGCAGGAACAGCAGCACCGCGGCGCAGGCGGCGATGATGCCCGCCTTGATCGCGATCCCGGTGATCTCCTTCTTGGCGATGTCGATCTCGTGATGGACAACGCCGAGGAGCTCGTCCCGGATGGACTGGACGAGTTCACCGATGGACCGCTGGGTGGGCGGTGTGCTCGGATCGTTCGTGGTGTTGATCATGGTCAGAGCCTAACGCAGGGTGTCGGGGATTCGTGTCCTCGGGGCGCGGAGCGCGCTCGGGACGGAGAGGGGGATCGTGCGGTCGCCGTCAGTCGACCGAGATCCGCTTGCGCTTCGTGGACTCGGGTCGGGGGCCGGCCGAGCTCGATCGTCGCACCACGATCGACGGGGCGACGGCGACGTCGCGCGCGGGTGTCTCCAGACCGGAGACCCGCTCGACCAGGAACTGCGCGGCAAGCGCACCGAGCCGGGAGGAGTTGGGGTCCACGCTCGTCAGTTGGGAGACGCCGGAGGAGGCCAGGGACGTGTTGCCGTAGCCGGCGACGGCGAGCTCCTCGGGCACCGAGATGCCGGCCTCGCGGGCCGCCGAGAGCAGCCCGACGGCCGTGACGTCGTTCGCGCAGGTGACCGCGGTGGGAACCTTGCTCCCTCGCAGCAGCATCGAGCCGGCCGTCTGCCCGACCTGCTCGGTGAAGTCGCCGGGCTCGATGCGGGCGCTCTCGCCGAGGCCGTGACGCTCCATCGCGGCGCGGAAGGCCTCGGAGCGCTCGCGGGCGACCTCCGCCCCGACTCCGCCGATATGGGCGATCTCGCGATGCCCCAGGCCGACCAGGTGGTCGACCAGCAGGCCCTGTCCGACCTCATCGTCGATGCGCACGGTGTCGAACCTGCCGATGAAGCTCTTCGAGCACCCGATGCCCACGAAGGGACGGCCCGCGGTCGCCTCGAGCACGGTGTCCATGTCGGCGAGGTCCGAGATCATCAGGAAGCCGTCGACGCCCAGGTCGACGAGGGACTCGATCGCGTCCGTATCCGCCGCCACCGGGTACTCGGGGATCCGGCGCCGGGTGGGGACCACCACGGCCGAGCGCCCGGTCGCCGCCAGCTCGATCCGGATCGCGCGCACCAGGTCCGAGATCCAGGTGTTGCGCATCGTGTTCACGAGGACCGCGACGACCCCGCGGTGGTCCGCCTCGCCGCTGAGCTCCTCGAGCGGGAAGTGGAGTCGCTCGGCGGTCTCCCGCACCTTGCTGGCCATCAGGGGCTTGATCTCCTCGGCGCCGCGCAGGGCCCGCAGCGCGACCGCACTGGAGATGCCGAGGGAGTCCGCGACATCTCGCAGGGTGCCGCGCTCCTGCCCTGACCGGGCCAGCTCGGCGGCGGTCTCGTCGACACCCTCGACGACCTGACCGCTGCGACCCCCCTCTCCGGGCGGAGTACCGGTGTCGGATCCGGGATCGATGGTCTCGTCGGACGAAGCGCTCGCATCACTGCTCATGGACCCATTGAACCGCATTTCCACCCTGGTCCGGGCACGACCTGGCCGGTGCGCACCTCACACCGTCCGCGGATCGGCCGACTCGGCTCCCGTTCAGCGGTTGCCCCCACCCAGGTCGTTCGGGGGTTATCCCCCACCCAGGACGTCGGAGGGCCCTCTAGGCCGCATCCGCCATCACGAATACTGTCAGGACCATGGAAGACACCACTGCGCCCCCACCGGTGGCTCCGCGATCCCGGCTGCACGCCGCGGCGCTCGCCTCCGTGCTCCTGGGCGGCCTCCTGTTCCTCTCCTGGTTCTGGATCAGCCTGGCGCTGCTGTTCTCAGGTCTCGGCGCCCTGCCCGCCCTCGGGTCCGGCCTGCTGCTGATCATCCCCTGGCTCCTGATCATGCAGGGCGCGGTCCGGATCGAGCGGCGTCGCGCCATCGCCGTGCACGGGATCTCCGTGATCCTGCCGTCCCGGCGGCGCTCGTGGCGCACGGGCGTCGGAGGGTGGATCCACGATCGGTGGCTCGAGCTCGGATCCGGTGCCTTCTGGCGCGGCGTCCTGCACCATCACGTCGCGATGTTCGTGGCGGGCCTGTTCTCCCTCCTCTTCGTGGCCCTGCTGTGGCTGGGCTGGAGCGCCGGCGACATCGCGCTGCGCCACGGCCCGCTGCAGGTCGGAGCGATCGACCTCTCCCGCTGGATGCTGGGCGTCATCGCCGTGAGCCTCGTGCTGCTCTCCGTGCTCGCCCTGGTGCTCGGGGCGCTCGCGGATCGCGGACTGGCCCGGGTCCTCATCTCCGGCTCCGAGGATGATCTGCGCGAACAGGTCGCCGAGCTCGCCGAGCGTCGCCAGGGCGCGGTCGATGCAGCCGCCCAGGAGCGGCTGCGCATCGAGCGGGATCTCCACGACGGTGTGCAGCCACGTCTCGTCAGCCTCGCCATGACCCTCGGGATGGCGAAGCTGGCGATCCGCACGGATCCCGACCGCGCCGCCGACCTCGTGGGCCAGGCGCACGCCGAGTCGAAGGCTGTCATGACGGACCTGCGGCAGCTCGCCCGCGGCATCCACCCGGCCGTGCTGACCGACCGCGGGCTGGATGCGGCGCTCTCCGCCCTCGCCGCCCGCTCCCGGATCCCGGTGGAGCTGGAGGTCGAGCTCGCCGGAGCCGGGGCTCCCCGGCTGGACCGCGAGAGGGAGGCCGTCGCCTACTTCGTCGTCTCCGAGGCGCTCACCAACGTGGCCAAGCACTCCGGGGCATCCCGGGTCGGTGTCCGGGTCGTCCAGACCTCCACCTCGCTGCACGTGCGGATCGAGGATGACGGCCGGGGCGGGGCGACGGTGCGCCGCGACGGGTTCTCCACCGGTCTCGCCGGGCTCACCGACCGGGTCCGGGCGACGGGCGGGCGGCTCGAGGTGACCAGCCCTGCAGAGGGTGGCACCGTCCTGGACGCCAGGCTCCCCCTGCACTCCAGCGCTGTCAGCGACCTCCGCGAGGCGCGCATCAGCCGCACCACCGACATCGCCAGCACTGCCTCTCCGCCCTCAACGGCATCCCCCGCCGGACCCGAAACCCAGGAGGCCCTCCGATGAGGATCGTGATCGCCGACGACGCCGTGCTGCTGAGGGCGGGCGTGGAACGCCTGCTCACCGACGCCGGACACGAGGTGGTCGCCGCCGTCGGCGACGCCACCACCCTGCTCAGCGCGGTCTCCCATCACCAGCCCGATCTCGCGGTGATCGACGTGCGCATGCCGCCGACGTTCACCGACGAGGGGGTCCGGGCGGCGATGCTCATCCGCCAGCAGGACCCCGCCGTGGCCCTGCTGGTGCTCTCGCAGTACGTCGAGGAGCGCTACGCCTCGGACCTGATCGCCGACTCCCCGCACGGGCTGGGCTATGTGCTCAAGGACCGGGTCGCCGATGTCGACGACTTCCTCTCCGTGGTCACCGACGTCGGGAACGGGGGCACCTGGCTGGACCCCGAGGTGGTCCAGCAGATCTTCATCCGCTCCCGTCGCCGTCGCACCTTGGAGGGTCTGACGCCACGGGAGCGCGAGGTGCTCTCGCTGATGGCCCAGGGCCGGGCCAACCAGGCGATCGCCGACGCCCTGTTCGTCTCCGCCGGCAGCGTGGAGAAGCACATCTCCTCGCTGCTCACCAAGCTCGACCTTCCCCCCGTGGACGGGGAGAACCGACGCGTGATGGCCGTGCTGCGCTACCTGGAATCCGAGGACCATTCATGACCACCCTGCAGTCCGCATCCCGACCTCCGCATGGGCCCGGCGCTGCTCCTCGGCCCGATCCCGCACCAGGGCCCGGCTCTGCCGCTGGACCCGACTCCGCTCGCGGATCCGTGCTCGAGCCGGGTCGACGGCTGTCCCCGTCCCCGCAGGGCGACAGGTCCTGGCGTCTGCTGATCACGCTCCTCGGGGCGATCGTGCTGCTCCTGCTCCTGCTGGGGCTCACCGCGGTCTCGGTGTCGAGCTGGCTCACCACCCGCAGCTTCTCCGAGATTCCGGCGACGACCGGCCTCGGGACCCCCAGCGCGCTCGAGCTCACCAATGATCTCGGCGACGTGCACGTCCTGCGATCCGCGGACGTCGACGAGGTCACCCTGGCCTTCGTCGAGGAGGGCTCGACGACGCTGCCGGCGGACGGCGCGACGGCGCAGGCCTCCATCGACCGCACGGGCGGGGCCGATGCCCCGAGCATCGCCGTGCGCCAGCCCGGAGGGCCGGCCGTGATTCCCTGGGAGAACGACACGCGCGACCTTCTCCTGCTCGTCCCGAACGACCTCGACCTGTCTCTCGATCTCACGTCCACCGTGGGCGATGTCGACGCCACGGGGTCGTTCTCCTCCCTCGCGGTGGCCTCTGAGGTGGGCGACGTGCGCCTCGCCTCCGTGGCCGCCCCGGGCGGGCTGACCGTGACGAGCGACGTGGGCGATGTCGAGGTGGAGCTCGAGGGCCCCACCCCGGACGCGGTCGAGGTGACCACCTCAGTGGGCAACGCCGACCTGCTGCTGCCGGTGGATGCGAGCGGCGACGTGGCCGTGAGCTCCGAGCTGGGTGACGTCTACCTCACCGCACCGGGGACCACCCAGTGGTCCGTCACGGCGAGCACCGAGCTCGGCGAACGGAGTGTGGATCCGAGCTTCACCGCACGGACCGGGGACGAGGTGGGCACCCTCACGGTGACCTCCGAGCTCGGGAACGTGACCGTCTCCCGCTGACGTGACCAGCTCCCGCTGACTCCGTCCCGTCCTGTCCCGGACACCACGATCACGGGCGGGCGCCCCGGTCATGGACCGGGGCGCCCGCCCGTGATCGAGCTCCTGAGGCGAAGAGGTGGCTCAGGCCTTGCCGCCCAGCCCCTTCTGGATGAGGTCCATGACCGACGCATCGGCGAGGGTCTGGGTGTCGCCGACCTGACGGTTCTCGGCGACATCCCGCAGCAGGCGGCGCATGATCTTGCCGGAACGGGTCTTCGGCAGCTCGGAGACCAGGAGCACCTTCTTGGGCTTGGCGATCGGACCGATCTCCTTGCCCACGTGGGCACGGAGCATCTCGGGCACCTTGTCCTCGCCGCCGGCGGCGGAGATGACCTCATCGTTGCCCGAGCGCAGGATCACGAAGGCGACCGGTGCCTGCCCGGTGGTCTCGTCGTTCGCGCCGACCACGGCGGCCTCTGCCACCCACTCGTGGCTGACCAGGGCGGACTCGATCTCCATGGTCGAAAGGCGATGGCCGGAGACGTTCATGACGTCGTCCACGCGACCCAGCAGCCAGATGTCTCCGTCCTCGTCGCGCTTGGCGCCGTCGCCGGCGAAGTAGGTCCCCTCGAAGCGCGACCAGTAGGTCTCCTTGAAGCGCTCCGGATCACCCCAGATACCGCGCAGCATGCCCGGCCACGGCTCGTTGAGCACGAGATAGCCGCCATCACCGTTCGCGACCGACTTCCCCGATTCGTCGACGACGTCGGCGCTGATGCCGGGCAGCGCGACCTGCGCCGAGCCCGGCTTGGTCGAGGTGATGCCCGGCAGCGGGGAGATCATGATGCCGCCGGTCTCCGTCTGCCACCAGGTGTCGACGATCGGGCAGCTGTCCCCGCCGATCACGCGGCGATACCACATCCATGCCTCGGGGTTGATCGCCTCTCCGACGCTGCCGAGCAGGCGCAGCGAGGACAGGTCGAACTTCGCCGGGATCTCCTCGCCCCACTTCATCGCGGTACGGATCGCCGTGGGCGAGGAGTAGAACTGCGTGACCTTGTACTTCTCGATGATCTCCCACCACCGGCCCTGGTGGGGGCTGTCCGGGGTGCCCTCGTAGATCACCTGGGTGGTGCGGTTGGCCATAGGCCCGTAGACCACGTAGGTATGGCCGGTGACCCAGCCAACGTCCGCCGTGCACCAGTAGACGTCCGAGGACGGCTTGAGGTCGAAGACGGCACGGTGGGTGTAGGCGGCCTGCGTGAGGTACCCGCCGGTCGTGTGGATGATGCCCTTGGGCTTCCCGGTGGTGCCGGAGGTATAGAGGATGAACAGCGGGTGCTCGGCCTCGACCCAGACGGGCTCGTGCTGGGCGGAGGCGCTCTCGCGGGCTTCGTGCCACCAGACGTCGCGACCCTCGGTCCACTCGACGTCGCCACCGGTGCGACGGACCACGAGGACCTTCTCGACGCTGTCGCCGCCTCCGGCGAGCGCCTCGTCGACCGCGGGCTTCAGCGGCAGCTGCTTCCCGCGGCGGTTCTGGCCGTCGGCGGTGATGACGACCCGTGCCTCGGCATCCTCGATGCGTGAGCGCAGCGCGTCGGCGCTGAAGCCTCCGAAGACGAGGGAGTGGGGGGCACCGATGCGGGCGCAGGCCAGCATCGCGAAGGTCGCCTCGGGGATCATCGGCAGATAGATGGCGACGCGGTCGCCGGTCTTCACCCCGAGGTCCGTCAGGACGTTCGCCATCTTGCTGATCTCGTCCTTGACCTCGGCGTAGGTGAAGGTCGCATCGGAGCCGTCCTCGTACTCGGCGTACAGGGCGACCTGCTCGCCGTGGCCGGACTCCACATGGCGGTCCACGCAGTTGTAGGCCGCGTTCAGGGTGCCATCGGCGAACCACTTCGCGAACGGCGGATCGGTCCAGTCGAGGGTCTCGGTGAAGGGGGTCTTCCAGCTGAGCAGGCTCGCCCGCGCCCTCCAGAAGGCCAGCCGGTCCCGCTCGGCCTCCTCGTAGAGAGAAGGGCGACCGACCGCGTTCTGGACGAACTCGGAGGAGGGGGAGAACGTACGGGTCTCCTGGGAGAGGTTCTCGATCCCGGTGGCGGCGTCGTCAGTCATGAGTACTCCTGGTTCACGGGCCCCGGGCTCGCCGGGGCGAAACGGACGGCCCAACCGTATCGCAGGAGACCCACGTCACGGGCACCGTCCACCGCGCGGACGTCCGCTGCCAGGCGCCCGGAGCGACTCGGCCGTGCGGACTCTCGTCGCCGCTCGGACTCAGCTCGCGGGATGGATCTCCAGGTGCTGACCGTCAGGATCGGCGACGTGCACGCTGCGCACCGCCCCGCCCTCGACCACACGTGCGGTATATCCGCCGTCCGTGAGGCGGGCGGCGAGCTCCCCGAGGTCTTCGGTGGTCGTGAACCCGAGGCGGACGAGCGGGACCCGCAGAGCGGGATGGGCCGAATCACCTCCGGGCCGGGATGCCACCTCTCCCTCGGCCGGGGCATGCAGGCCGACCCCGCCACTGCCCGGGCTCACGAGGGCCCGGTAGGCCGGACTGCCCGCGTCGGCCGGGACGAAGCCGAGAGCACCGAAGAACGCGACGTCACGGTCCCGTTCGACGCCTTCGGCACTGGCCCGGACGGCGACCACCGACAGGCGGGCGTCCGCCCCGGCGCCGTCATGGGCGACATAGCCGTAGTGGTCCTCCTGATCCTCGTTCAGCCCGATCGCCTCGCCATGGGGTCCGGTGATGTTCCCCTGCCGCCCATAGGCCTCGTCCCAGACCGTCACCTCGAGCCCCGCCTCGCGCAGCTGCTCGGCCGCGGCGTCGGTCGAACGCACGACCGTGCTCAGCTGGGTCTCCCCGGCCGGGGAGCCGGTCGCCGAGGTCGACGCGGAATGGACCATGACGCGACCGCCGCCGCCGGCGACGAGCTCGGCGTACTGATCGCTCGGCGAGGTCAGCAGCGGGGCCATCCCCACCGTGCGCAGGAAGTCGATGAGCGCACGGGGCTTCGCTGTGAACCGCAGCGGGAAGACGGTGAAGGCACTGGGGTCCGGGGTGGCCCGGTGGGCTGGAACAGGATGCTCGGTCATGTCGATCTCCTCAGGCGTCGTCGCGCTGGGTGGTGGAGTGGGTGAGGTACTGCGTCAGCGCCGTCTCGACGAGGGCGCTGAGGCTGGTGGACTCATCGATCGCACGGTGCTTCACCGCGACCACGAGGTCCTTGGGCAGGTACACGTTGAACTGCACCTTGGGGCTGCTGGCGGGACTCTTCGGAACTTCTACCATGCCAGGATTCTAGCATCCTCGCATTACCTCTCGTCGTGCGGTCCCCACGGGCCGGGCAGATGGGCAGAGGTGCAGGCCGTGCGACTATCGTGGAGTCCCATGGCCCCCGATACCGCCGCCGCGCAGCCGCCGCTGCTGGAGCCGACCCGCCTGAGCGGTCTCGAGATCCGCAATCGCATCTGGCTGGCCCCCATGTGCCAGTACATGGTCGAGGCGGAGGACGGGGTCCCCACCGACTGGCACCTCGTCCATCTCGGGGCACGGGCCGCCGGCGGGTTCGGGCTCCTCATCACCGAGGCGACCGCCGTCTCCCCCGAGGGCCGCATCAGTCCCCGTGACACCGGCCTGTGGAACGACGACCAGGCCGAGGCCTGGTCCCGCATCACCGGCTTCTGCCAGCAGCAGGGCGCGAAGATCGCGGTCCAGCTGGCGCACGCCGGGCGCAAGGCCTCCACCTGGCCGGCGCTCCCCCAGTTCTCGAACCGACGCGGCACCATCCCCGAGTTCGCCTCGGGCTGGCGCGCCGTCGGCCCCACCACCGATCCCTTCCCCGGCCTCGACGCGCCGGACGCCCTCAGCCGCGAGCAGATCGCCGAGGTGGTCCAGGACTTCGTCGCGGCGGCCCGTCGCGCGGAGAGCGCCGGCTTCGACGCTGTCGAGCTCCACTTCGCCCATGGCTACCTGGTCCATGAGTTCCTCTCACCGCTCGTGAACACCCGGACGGACGAGTACGGGGCCGACGCCACCGGCCGACGCCGTCTCGCCCTCGAGATCGCGACGGCGGTGCGCGAGGAATGGCCTGCGCAGAAGCCGCTGATCGTCCGGATCAGTGCAACCGACTGGATCGACGGCGGCTGGGGCATCGAGCAGTCCATCGACCTCGCCCGCAGCCTCGAGATGGTCGGCGTGGACGCCCTGCACGTCTCCACCGGGGGCGCCGTGATCGCCGATATCGCCGTCGGCCCTGAGTACCAGGTCGGCTTCGCCCGCACCCTGCGCGAGGCCGTCTCCATGCCGGTCGCGGCCGTCGGGCTCCTCACCGACCCTGCCGCCGCCCAGGACGTCCTGGACCGCGGCGACGCGGATTTCGTGGCGATCGGGCGGGCCGCCCTGCGAGAAGCCGGGTGGCCGCAACGCGCCGCCCATGAGCTCGGCGTCCGGGACGGAACCCTCTATCCCGGCGCCTATCGCCGCGGATCCTGGTGAGCTCGGCGAGCGGATTCGTGGTGGGATCCGAGGTGATGGTCGCAGTGGGAATCATGAAGGAGGAGGTGGCTCGGTGAAGATGCTCCCGGTCTCGGCGACCCTGCGTGCACGGGTCGCCCTGGCGCCGCGCTCGGTGGTGCTCATCGACAAGTTCGGCGAGCTCACGGCGCAGGAGCTGCTCGCGCAGGCGCAGCTGCATCGGCATCGTCCTGGCTCGGCGCTGCCGGGACGCGGCCATTCGCCGTGGAACCTGCTGCCGGCCCACGCTCCTCTGCGACAGATCATGGTCACCGTGCTCGCCAGCGATGCCCCGCTCGAGCTGCGGTCGAGCGGGACCCCCGAGCGCCTCTCTCCACGGCGCCGAGGCCCGCTCTCTCCGTCGCAGTTCCTCACCCTGCTGGATCTCGGCCGACGGATCGGCCTGCGGCCGGGTCGCCGGGTGGCCAGCGCCGCTCCCGGGGTGCACGGGCATGGGCTGCTGGTGGCCCTCGGCGCCCTCGCCCTCGGCTGCCCGGTGCTGGACCTGTCCCATCTCCCCGCCGCCGAGCGGGTGGATCTGCTGCATCAGCACGCCGTGGACATGCTCGCCGGCGCCCCCGTGCACCTGGTCGAGCTCATGCTCGCCGACCGCGAGCTGGGCGGGAACCGGCCGGTCCGCATGGAGCGTGTGATCTCCGGATCCGACGTCCTGTCCCCGCAGCTGCGAGCCGATCTCGCCCGGCACTTCGGCGCCCGGGTGCACGACATCTACGGCACGGCGGAGACGGGCCCGCTCGCCGTCGACGGCCGCCCGCTGCGCGGCATCCGCCTGCGCGAGCGCGACGGCCAGCTGCTGGCCCGCACGCCGTTCACCGCGGGACGCACATACCTCACCGATCGGGGCGGGATCGACGCCGACGGCACCGTCCGGGTCTCCGGCCGCGCCGAAGGCGTCCTCACCCAGGGCGGCATGGTGCATGACCCGATCGCGGTGGTGCGCCTGCTGCGCACCCATCCCGGAGTCACCGCGGCCCAGCTGCGGGTCGTGCACGATGCGGACCTCGGACCGTGCACCGTCGCCGAGGTGACGCTCGCAGCGGGTATCGCCGCGGAGTCCGCGCCGCTCCCGGAGGAGCTGCGCGCCCTGGTCCGTGACCATCTCGGCGCGGCATCAGTGCCGCGCGAGGTGCGGTTCAGCAGTCCGGGACGCTGACCGGCACCGCGGTGACCGCGAGGCCGCCCATCGCGGTCTCCTTGTAGCGATCGTTCATATCCTTGCCGGTCTGGCGCATGGTCTCGATGACCGTGTCCAGGGAGACGAAGTGCTCCCCGGTGCCGCGCAGCGCGAACCGCGCCGCGGTGATCGCCTTGACCGCGGCCATGGCATTGCGCTCGATGCAGGGGACCTGCACCAACCCGCCCACGGGATCGCAGGTCAGGCCGAGGTTGTGCTCCATCGCGATCTCGGCGGCGTTCTCGACCTGGGCGGGTTTGCCGCCCATCGCCTCGCACAGGGCCGCGGCAGCCATCGAGCAGGCGGAGCCGACTTCGCCCTGACAGCCGACCTCCGCGCCGGAGATCGAGGCGTGCTCCTTGTACAGAGAGCCGATCGCTCCGGCGGTGAGCAGGAAGCGCACGGCGATCTCGTCGGGGTCGACCCCGTCGATGTAGGTGGTCGCGAAGAACAGCACCGCCGGGATGATGCCCGCTGCGCCGTTGGTGGGCGCGGTGACGACGCGACCGCCGGCGGCGTTCTCCTCGTTCACCGCGAGGGCGGCGAGGGACACCCACTCGAAGGCGTTCATCGGCAGGCGCACGGGGTCCTCGGCGCTGAGGGAGTCGTACCAGGAGGCGGCGCGGCGCTTGACCTCGAGGCCGCCGGGGAGGGTTCCGCTGGTGGCCGTGCCACGCCGGATGCAGTCGTCCATGGACTGCCAGATGGTGAGCAGTCCGGCACGGATCTCCTCGTCGCTGCGCCACTGGCGTTCGCGCTGGAGCATCGCCTCGGAGACGGATATGCCCTGGTCCTCGCACGCCCGGAGCAGCTGGTCGCCGGTGGTGAAGATGGCGCTCCCCTCGCCCTCGGCGGCGACCTCGGCGATCGAGCGGTCCATATCGGCCTCGTCGACCACGAAACCGCCTCCGACGGAGAACATGGGCCGACGCACGAGCTCCTCGCCCTCACCGTCGAGGGCCGAGAAGGTCATCCCGTTGGAGTGCTGGGGCAGGAAGGTCAGCGGGTGCAGCACGATGGCGGACGGCCGCAGACCCACCTCGAGCTGACCGCCCAGGAGCAGACCGCCCTCGGCCTCGATCTGGGCCACGCGCTCCCGCCCGGCGATCGGGTCGACGGTCTCGGGATCGGAACCCTCCAGCCCCATGACCACGGCGTCCAGGGTGCCGTGCCCCGTGGCGGTAGCGGCGAGCGACCCGTACAGGTGCACCTCCACCTGGGCGACCCGCGGTCCGATCTGTTCGTCCTCGAGCACCTCACGGGCGAACTGGGCCGCCGCGCGCATCGGACCGACCGTATGCGAGCTCGACGGCCCGATACCGATCTTGAACAGGTCGAACGTGCTGATGCTCACCGTCCGCCTCCTCGACGCGGACTGCGGGATGGGGCACCGGAGCTGCCTCGCGCACCGCCCTTCCCGGGGCCACCCTTGCCGCCCTTGCCACCCTTGCCACCCGCAGCGCCACCGGCGCCGCCCTTGCCCCCGCGGCCACCTGCCTGGCCACCGCGTTCACCGGCGCCGTCCCGTCCCGCGCCACCACGGCCCCGGCCACGGTCCTGCGCGTCCCGCCCGGCGGCCTCGGCAGTGCGCTGGCCGCGACGGCCGCCGACCGTGCGTCCCCCTCCGGAGCGCGGCCCGCCCTGGCGGGGCTCCTCCGCTCCGGCGTCCCCACGGACACCCCGGGTCCTGGAGCCGGCGCCACCGGCGCTGCCACCACGTCCGACAGCCGTGCGCCCTCCGGCGGCGCGGCCACCGGCGGCGCGGCCTCCGCGACCACCACGACCGCCGCCACGCGGGCTCTCGGTCTCGGGCTCCTCCTCCCAGGAGGCGCGACGCTCCTCGTTCGCCCGTCGCTCCTCGGCACGACGGGCATCTGCTCCGCCGGTGCGCTGGATGTCGAGCTTGCGTGGCGCACCCTTGTACTTCACCTGCGCCGGATCCTCCGCCGGGGTCCCGGCCGGTGCCTGCCCGCCGAGCTGCTCGAGCGCGGGCTCCTCAGCACTGGCGACGTCCGCCCACGTGGCCTCCACACTGGCTCCCGCGACGATGCTGCGGGTCTTGGCGACCTGGTGCGGCAGGGCGAGGGTGACGACGACACCGGTGGCCCCGGCGCGGGCGGTGCGGCCCGAGCGGTGCACGTACTCCTTGAGGTCGTCGGACGGGTCGACGTGCACGACCATCGTCACATCGTCGATGTGGAGGCCTCGTGCGGCGACGTCGGTCGCCACGAGCACGGGGTAGGCGCCCTCGCGGAAGCCTGCCAGCACGTTGATGCGCAGGCCCTGCTGCTTGTTGCCGTGCAGAGCGGCAGCCCGCACACCGACCTCGAGCAGCTCCTGGGCGACGCGCTCGGCGCCGAGCTGGGTGCGGGTGAACATCAGGGTGCGGCCCTCGCGGGCGCCGAGCTGCGCGGTCACGGACCGCTTGGCCGACGGCTCGATCGCGAGCACGTGGTGATCCATCGTGGTCACGGCGGCGGTCACCGGGGTCGTCTCGTGGCTCACCGGGTCCACCAGGAAGCTGTCGACGATCTCCTCGACCTGGCCATCGAGCGTGGCGGAGAACAGCATCTTCTGGGTGCCCATCGGGATGGCGGCGAGGATGTCGCGCACATCGGGCAGGAAGCCGAGGTCGGCCATGTGGTCCGCCTCGTCGACGACCGTGCTCTCGACGAGGTCGAGCTGGAGGGCACCGCGCTCGGCGAGATCGATCAGGCGCCCCGGGGTCGCGACGACGATCCCGACGCCGCGGTTGATGGCGTCGGCCTGCTTCTCGATGTTCATCCCGCCGGCGACGAGCTGCGCCTTCATGCCGACTGCGCGGGCGAAGGGGTGGATCGTGTCGACGACCTGGACGGCGAGCTCGCGCGTGGGGACCAGCACGACGCCCAGGGGGCGCTTGCGGTGCATCTTGCGGCCCCGGAAGCGAGAGGCCATCGCCAGGGTGAAGGCGAGGGTCTTGCCCGAGCCGGTCTCTGCGCGTGCCAGGACGTCGCGTCCTGCCAGGGCATCCGGCAGGATCGCTGACTGGATCTCGAAGGCCCGCTCGAGTCCCTGATCGGCGAGGACGCCGATCAGTTCATCGGGCAGAGCCATGTCCTCGAAACGTTCCCCGCTGTGGGCGGAACGACGACGGGCCTTGGGCATGGTGATCCTCCTGACGATACGAACACCGCCATCATCCCGCATGTGCCGACCGTGGGAGACTGGAAGGACGATGTTGCGCACACTCATGACTTCGAAGATCCACCGAGCCACCGTCACGCAGGCAGACCTGCACTACGTGGGCTCGGTGACGATCGACCCCGTTCTCACCGAGGCGGCCGGCCTGGTCGAGAACGAGCAGGTCACGATCGTGGACATCACCAATGGTCACCGCCTCACCACCTACGTGATCGAGGGTGAGCGCGGCAGCGGCGTGATCGGCATCAACGGCGCCGCCGCCCACCTCGTGGCCCCCGGTGACCTCGTGATCCTCATGGCGTACGGCCAGCTCGACGAGACCGAGATCTCCTCCCACCGGCCCCGGGTGGTCCATGTGGACGAGAGCAACCGCATCGTCGCGATCGGCGACGACGGCGCGCAGCCCGTCCCGGGGATGCCGGACCAGCTCTGCGGCCGCGAGTCGCACGGCATGCGCTGAGCCGGCCCCACGGCAGCCCGCCCGGGCGCTTCGCCCCGGCCCCCCGCCCGGGCACCTCGCCATCGCCCGTCCGCCCGGCCCGCGGCAACCGGTGGACACGGGAAGCCCCTTTCCCGCTCGACGTCTAGGATCTCCCCCGTGAACACCGCCCAGCCCCCTCCCCTGCTGTGACCGGGGTCCTGGCCGGGTTCTTCATCGTCTGGTCCCTCATCGCCGTGGGCTGGGTGGCGGGCCGCACGGGCGTCCTCGGGCCCCACGGCCGCTATGTGCTGAACCGGGCGACCTTCTTCATCGCCTCCCCCGCCCTGGTCCTCGTGGGCCTGCTGAGCTCGGACCTTCGCGAGATCTTCTCCGTGCCGATGGCCGTGGCAGGCATCTCCGGGCTGGCCACCGGCGGTCTGCTGATCCTCGGCGTACGGCTGTTCACGAAGCGCCGGGGCACCGAGCTGGTCGTCGCGGCGATCAGCGGCTCCGTGGTCAACGGCGCGAACATGGGCTTCCCCATCGCCGCCTACGTGCTCGGAGACATCTCCCACGCCCTGCCCGTGATCCTCTTCCAGCAGGCGGTCTACAACCCGCTGTACCTGTTCGTGCTCCACCAGATCACGGAGAAGGAATCGCTCGGCCCCAAGGGCGTGGCCCGCAGCATCGGCGCGAACCCCACGATCATCGCCGCCGCGGTGGGCATGGTGCTCGCGGTGCTCGGCGTGAAGATCCCGGGCGTCGTGCTCGAACCGATCCAGTCCCTCGCGGACATGGCCATCCCCGCGATGCTGCTCGCCTACGGGCTGTCCCTGCACGGCTCCCGGCCCCTCGCGAAGGACGACGGCTATCGCGGTCTGATCGCCGTCTCCTCGAGCGCGAAGCTGCTCGTGATGCCCCTCATCGCCCTCGGCATCGGCCTGCTGTTCGGGCTGTCCGGGCACTCTCTCTACGAGGTCGTGGTGATGGCCGCGCTGCCGACGGCGCAGAACGTCTATGTCGCCGCCGCCCGCTACCGGGCCGCGGAGAACCTCGCACGGGACACGGTGCTGATCACCACGATCGGAACGGTCGTGGTGCTGCTCCTGATCTCCGGCCTGCTCGGCGTCTGACCGCCGAAGGGCACTCAGAACGGGGACGGGCCCGGGGTGCCGGGCGCGAGCTCCTGGTCGAGGAACAGGCTCGCCGCACCGATCGCCCCGCCGTCGTCGCCGAGCCGCGAGTTCTCCAGCACGGCGCGATCCTCGATCAACCAGTCCGCCAGGGCTTCCCGCACCCGCGCCGTGCCCACGGAGCTCAGAGCGGGCCAGGTCGGTCCGCCGATGATGATCCGGCGCGGGTCATGGATGCCCGCCAGGAGACGCACCGCGGCCCCCAGGGCGATGCCGTGATCGGCGATGACGCCTCGCGCCGCGTCCGAACCGTCCTCCGCCGCCTGCGAGAGGGCCGTGAGCGCGGCGGTCATGTCGTCGCCGGCAGGCAGAGGGACACCGAGGGAGCGCGCGCGACCCACCAGGACATGGGCGTCGGTATAGAGGCTGAGGCAGCCGGCGCGGCCGCAGGAGCAGATCTCCCCCGCCCGCCCGATCGGCAGGTGCCCGACCTCCCCGGCCTGGGTGCTCCCGCCCCGATGCACCCTCCCGTTGGCGCTGATCGCCGAGCCGACGCCGTGGCCGACATAGAGGTACAGGACGGTCTGCGAGGCGTCGAGGTGCCGCGACCAGATCTCGCCGGTGAGGGCGGCGTTGGTGTCCTTGTCGAGCATCGCCGGGAGTCCCGTCGCCGCGCTCAGCGCGTCGACCACCGGGACATCGCGCCAGCCGGGCATCCACGGCGGATCGCGCAGGATGCCGGCCTCGGCGTCGAGACCGGCCGGGGCCGCGATGCCGATCCCGAGCAGCCGGCGGCCGGCGGGCAGGGCCTCCTGGGCCTCGGACCGCTCGTGCCGCTCGGCGGGGTCCTCGACGGGCTCCGACGGCCGTGCCCCGAGGGATCGGGTCAGGGCCCCGATCGCGTCGGCGATGCGGGCGATGTCGGCCTGAGGATCCTCCGTCGGCGGCTCGAGGGTCGCCCTGGCCACGGGACGGGCTGCGAGATCACAGACCACGACGGTGATGTGGGCAGGATCCAGGTGCACACCGATCGCGAGACGTGCATCGGCGACCACCCGCAGCAGCGTGTGCGGCTTGCCGGGACCGGAGATCCGCCTCCCGGCCTGCTCGATCAGCCCGTCCCCCAGCAGACGGCGCGTGATCAGCGAGACCGCCTGCCGGGAGAGATGACTGCGCCGGACCACGTCGGACTGCCCGATGCCCTCCGGGGCGCTGCGGATCGTCTGGAGCACCAGCTTCTCGTTGAACTCGCCGATGTCCGTCATCGATGATCCGCGCATCCCACCCCTCCTCACCTCGTCGGTCGCCTGCCCGATGACGATATCGCTTAAGCGGTTATTGCATTAGTCCATCGGTGTGAGTAACCTACCTCACAGGAACAGCGTGGTCCGTGCGCCGAGGTCGGCACACCCACGAAGGCACCGATGCCTGGCGTTCCGTTCCACCGCTCCGATGGCGGCGCGGTGAGTACCCGAAGGGAGAGCGATGAGCGCGAGCGAAGCCATTGCCACGGACACACCGCGGGCCGGATCATCCGGCACCGGCCCCGTCGCAGACCGCACTGCGCGAAGCGGGCCCAGCGCCCGGAACGGCACCGGCGGAAAACCCGCCAAGAGGAAGCTCACCGGGCGCGAGAAGCGCAATCTCCGGGTGGGACTGCTCTTCATCTCCCCGTGGATCATCGGGGTCGCCGTCTTCGTGATCTACCCGTTGATCTACTCCTTCGTGATCAGCCTGACCCAGTACTCGGGCATGCAGTCCCCGACGTTCATCGGGTTCAAGAACTACATCGCCGCGTTCGCCGACCCGATGGTGCACACCTCGGTCGGCAACACCGTGTACTACATGCTGCTGGCGGTGCCGATCGGCCTGATCATCGCGCTCCTGCTGGCCCTGGCGATGAACCGCAACGTGCGGGAGGTGGCGATCTACCGCACGCTGCTGTACCTGCCCTCGCTGATCCCGATGTTCGCGATGTCCTTCATCTTCATCGTGTTCGTGAACCCCCAGTTCGGCATCGTCAACCAGTTCCTGGGGCTGTTCGGCATGCCGGACACGAACCTGCTGGGCGAGCCGCGCTACGCGAAGATCGTGATGATCGTGATGGCCCAGCTGGGTGCGGGCAACGCCGCCCTCATCTACCTCGCAGGCCTGCGCAACATCCCCGAGACGCTCTACGAGGCCGCCCGCATCGACGGGGCGAGCCGCATGCGCCAGTTCTTCTCGATCACCGTCCCGCTGCTGACCCCGACGATCCTGTTCAACCTGATCACGGGCGTCTCCGGCGCGATGATGGTGTTCACCGAGGCGTTCATCATGACCAACGGCGGTCCGGACAACTCGACGTTGTTCTACATGCTGTACCTGTACCGCAACGCCTTCTCGTACGGGCAGCTGGGCTTCGCCTCCGCGCTGGCCGTGCTGCTGTTCCTGTTCGGCATGCTGCTGGCCGGACTCATCTACTGGCTCTCGCGCCGGTTCGTGAACTACGACGTGTCGGCCGGCTGAGGAGCACAACACAGACATGGCTATCAATACTCTCGAGACCGGGACGCAGAATCTCGGTCAGTCCCCCACCACGATCAAGTCGCGGTCGAACTACGGCCGCAACCCCGACGGCTCCCGTCAGGGGCCCGTGGGCAAATGGGTGTCGCGCCTCGTGATGCTCGTCGTGCTCATCCTGTTCTCCCTCCCGCTGTACTGGATGCTCATCTCCGCCCTGAAGTCGCCGGAGGAGCTCGCCCAGTTCCCGCCCACGCTGTTCCCGAACGAGCTGAGGTGGCAGAACTTCGTCGACGCCGTCACGGTGATGCCGTTCTGGACGTTCTTCCGCAACACGGCGATCATCACCATCAGCGTGGTCGTCTTCAGCGTGGTCTCGAACTTCATCGTCGCCTTCGGCTTCGCCTGCATCGAGTGGCCGGGCCGCAACAAGGTGTTCTTCGTCGTGCTGGCCACCCTGTTCCTGCCGTTCCCCGTCACTCTGATCCCCATGTTCGACATGTGGGCGGGCCTCGGATTCGTCAACACGTGGGTTCCCCTGATCGCCCCGGCACTCTTCGCCGGCGGGTTCTTCACCTTCCTCCTGCGCCAGTTCATGCTGCAGACCCCGAAGGACATGATGGATGCGGCGCGCGTGGACGGGGCCAGCGAATGGGCCATCGCCTGGCGGATCGTGTTCCCCACCGCGCGCCCGGCGGTCACGGTCATCGCGATCTTCGCGGCCGTCGGCACCTGGAACGACTTCATGGGCCCCCTGATCTACCTGCAGGACGAGAGCAAGCAGACGCTCTCCATCGGTATGCAGGTGTTCCGCTCCGTGAACTCCCAGGACATCCAGTTCAACCTGCTCATGGCGGCATCGTTCCTGGTGCTGCTGCCGCTGGTGATCCTGTTCTTCATGTTCCAGCGCTACTTCATCAGTGGCATCACCCTCGGAGGCTTCAAGTGATCGATCGTCGAACCCTGCTGCGTGCCCTCGGCGCCGGCGCCAGCGTCACCGTCGCCGGCGGCTCGATCGTCGGGTGCACGAACCGCCCCGTCGGCGACGAGCGTGACCCCAACGTCATCAAGCTCTGGGGCCAGGGCGGCACGAACGCCGAGTACGAGGCCCTCATCATCGAGGCCTTCACCGAGAAGAACCCGGACGTCACGATCCAGGTCTCCCAGGTCCCCTCCAACGGCCAGGGCGATGCCTCCAGCGCGATCACCGCCGTGCGCGGTCGCACCGGCCCGGACGTCTACTTCGTGGACCGCTTCAACGGGGCGCAGTTCGCCTCGCTCGGACTCCTCGAGCCCATCGACGGGCTGATCGAGGAGCACGAGGACATGGGCGTCGAGGAGTTCATGGCGCAGTGGATCAAGTTCTCCACCGACGAGCTGTTCTACGACGGCCAGTACTACGGGCTCCCCGTCGACACCGACACGCGCGGTCTGTTCGTGAACAAGGGACTCGCGAAGGAGGCCGGGATCGATCCGGCGCTCCTGGACCCCGCCAACGGACCGATGTCCTACGACCAGATCTGGGAGATCAACGACCAGTTCAACGTCCAGGACGATCGCGGCACCTACGAGAGGGTCACCTGGATCCCCTGGGACGATCAGGCCTCGCTGCTCATGTGGGCGATGGCCAACGACGTGCCGATGTTCTCCAACGAGACCTGCCATGTGCTGCTCGACTCCCCGGAGATGCTCGACGTCGCGACGATGTACGCCGGGTGGATCGACAAGCTCGACTTCCCCCGTCTGGACGCGTTCAAGGCGACCTACCAGCCGCCGAACGCCCCTCCCACCCAGACCTCGTTCTTCTCGGATCGTCAGTTGTTCCAGATCACCGGTTCCTGGGCGGTCAAGGGCCAGCAGCAGTACAAGCCGGACATGGACTACGGGGTCACCTATCTCCCCGTCCCGAATGAGGGCGATGACCCCTTCACCTGGGCCGGCGGCTTCGCCCTGGCGATGCCCAAGGGCGCGAGCATGTCGAAGGCCTCCTGGGAGTTCTTCAAGTTCTACGCCGGGCACGAGGGCCAGAAGATCCTCATGCCCAAGATCACCAACATCCCCACCAACATCGAGACGCTGAACGATCCCGAGGGCTGGAGCCCGGACATCAAGTTCTTCGTGGAGCTGATGGGCGTCGCAAAGTCCCGGCCCCCTCTGCCGGTCGGGACGAAGCTCTGGGATTCCATGTTCACCATGCAGGGCAGCATCAACGCCGGATCCGACACCCCGGAGAACCTGGTCAAGGAGGCCCAGCAGTACGTGGATCCGACGATGCAGCAGTTCTGCCCGATCACCCTGCCCGAGGGCTTCGGAGAACCGGACCCGAACTTCTCGAGCAAGGATGCGGAGAAGGCCGGGGCCAACTCCTGATCACCTCATGCAGCTGTTCTGACCGACCCTGAGCGGGGCGGAGGTCCTCGGACTTCCGCCCCGCTCAGGCGGCGTCCGCCACCGATCCACCGGCGATCCGGCAGGCGCACCGAACCACCCGCACCCAGCGCCGTCCCCTCGGCGACATCACCTACGGAGGCACTTCTTGATCGACCGTCGAACCCTGCTGCGCGCCCTCGGCGCCGGCGCGAGCGTGACCATTGCCGGCGGCTCGATCGTCGGCTGCACGAACCGACCCGTCGGCGAGGATCGCGACCCGAACACCGTGCGGCTCTGGGGCCTCGGCGCAGCGGACGCCGAGAAGGAGGCGAAAGTCCTCGAGGCCTTCTCCGAGCAGAACCCGGACGTGAAGGTCGAGGTCTCGCAGGTGCCCTCGAACGGTGAAGGAGATGCCTCCAGCGTCATCACGGCGATCCGCGGCAAGACGGGGCCGGACCTCTACTGGATGGACCGCTTCAACGCTCCTCAGTTCGCCTCCCTCGGGCTCCTCGAGTCCATCGACGGGCTCATCGAGGAGCTTGAGGGCGACGCTCCTATGGTGCGTCAAGTGGATAGTGGTGGGTTCTCAAGTCGGCGGTAGAGGTCTCGGGCGATGTATCGCTTGAGGCAGCGTTTGATCTCTCGCGGGGTCTTGCCTTCGCTGGTGCGTCGGGCGGTGT
>NZ_JABUXW010000093.1 GCF_014897585.1 Brachybacterium tyrofermentans
CTAGTGGCGCGTGTCGTTAGTTAGTTTACGGTTCGTGGTTTGGGATCATGGGGGCATGGCGAATCGACCTGCTCCGGCTCTGATATTGCGCGAGGGTGACCTCGAGCAGCTGCGACGGCTCACCCGTTCATCGACGGTGAAAGCGGGGCTGGCGCAGCGGGCACGGATCGTGCTGCTGGCCGCCGATGGGGTCTCTAACACCCATATCGCCCAGACGGTGGGGGTCTCCCGGCCGACCGTGCTGGCCTGGCGGGACCGTTACCAGGTCAAAGGTATCGAGGGGCTGGAGGATGAGCCCCGCGCGGGACGGCCGCGCCAGGTCGATCATGGCCAGATCGTCTCGGCGACGCTGGCTCCGCCGCCGAAGAAGTACGGGGTTACGCACTGGTCCTCGCGGCTGCTGGGCCGGCACCTGGGGATCGGCAATGGCACCGTCGCGAAGGCCTGGCGGGAGTACGGGGTTCAGCCCTGGCGGAGCGAGACCTTCAAGTTCTCCACTGACCCGGAGCTGGTCGCCAAGGTCACCGATGTGGTCGGGCTCTACCTGGAGCCTCCCGAGAACGCGGTCGTGCTGTGCGTGGACGAGAAGTCCCAGATTCAGGCGCTGGATCGCACCGCGCCGCTGCTGCCGATGCAACCGGGGCTGCCCGAGCGGCGGACCCACGACTACAAGCGCCACGGCACGTCCACGCTGTTCGCGGCGCTGGAGATCGCGACCGGCACGGTGACCGCGGCCTGCAAGAAGCGTCACCGCCATCAGGAGTTTCTGGCCTTTCTGAGGCAGGTCTCCCGCGCCTACCCCGATCAGGAGCTGCACCTGGTGATGGACAACTACGCCGCCC
>NZ_JABUXW010000094.1 GCF_014897585.1 Brachybacterium tyrofermentans
TGCTAGCGGACATGCCAATCTCCCTGTAGGCGGACACGGACTTCCTTGCTGACGGACAGTTGATCTCCCTGTCTGTGGTCCTGGGATCGGGCCGTGTCGGTCCCGAAATGCGCGTCCCTCCGGGGTTTGCTCGAGGTCTTCTACCACCACGAGCAGGTACCCACCGGAGGGACGCATGAAGAAGTCTGACAGGGAGATCATGGAAATTCTGGAGGCGTTCGACGCCACGGGGTCCGCGCATTCGGCGGCGGGGCTGGCGGGGGTGGATGCGAAGACGGTGCGGCGTTACGTCGCTGCCCGGGATGCGGGGGCGCCGGTGATGGGGCCGGGCCGGCGGCCGCGGATGCTGGATGGGTTCTTGCCGAAGATCGAGGAGTGGGTCGATCGCAGTAGCGGCAAGGTCCGCGCGGACGTGGTCCATGAACGGCTGGTCGCGCAGGGGTTCACGGGGACGGAGCGAACTACTCGGCGGGCGGTCGCACGAGCCAAGGCGGCGTGGCGGGCCGGGCACCGGCGCACTTACCGGCCGTGGATCACCGAGCCGGGGCTGTGGCTGCAGTTCGACTGGGGTGAGGGTCCGAAGGTGCCCGGCCCGGACGGGACGCCGCGGCGGACGTGGCTGTTCTGCGCGTGGCTGGCCTTCTCGAGGTTCCGGGTGGTGATCCCGGTCTGGGACCAGACCCTGCCCACGCTGATCACGTGCCTGGATGCGACGCTGCACCGCCTGGGCGGGGTCCCGACCTATGTCCTGACCGACAACCCGAGGACCGTCAGCATCGATCACGTGGCCGGGGTCCCGGTGCGGCATCCGCAGATCGTCGAGGTCGGC
>NZ_JABUXW010000017.1 GCF_014897585.1 Brachybacterium tyrofermentans
CCTGCTCCTGCTCCTGCTCCTGCTCCTGCTCCTGCTCCTGCTCCTGCTCCTGCTCGAGGATCTCCTCGTCGGGGCCCGGGAGCCCGAGCTTGCGGCGCCGGACCTCGCGGCGGATGATCTGGACCGCGAACACCAGGATGATCAGGGCGATGATCGCGTAGACCACGTTGGAGAAGATGTCGGTGTAGGGCTCGATCACCGTCCAGTTGCTGCCCAGGTAGTACCCGAAGGTCACGAACACGGTGTTCCAGATGGCGCTGCCGGCGAGGGTGAGCAGGCTGAAGGTCCACAGCGGCATCGCATACAGGCCGGCCGGGATCGAGATCAGGGAGCGCACCCCGGGCACCATGCGGCCGAAGAAGATGGCCTTGTGCCCGTGCTTGTCCATGAAGTCGACGGTCTTGTCGTAGTCCTTCACGTGCAGCAGCGGCAGCTTGAGGAAGATGGTGCGCAGACGCACCGGCCCCAGCAGCCGGCCCAGTCCGTACAGCAGCCATGCCCCGGCCAGGGATCCGACGAGCGAGGCGATCAGCATCGCCCAGTAGTTGTGGTTCGGACCGGCCGCGGCCACGCCGGCCAGGGGCAGGATCACCTCGGACGGGATCGGCGGGAAGACGTTCTCGAGGAAGATCAGCAGGCCCACACCCAGGGCGCCGAGGGTGTCCATGGTGCTGACAGCCCAGTCGACGATGTTCATGCAGATCTCCTCCGTGTGCGGACCGGCCATCAACGGCGGATCGGTCGTGGCGGCGTACCGGGAGCGGGGTGCCGCCGAACGCCTGGTCGGATGCTCCGGCCGGCGTCACGTCGCCTCGCGCGGAGCAGGGTGCCGCCCCACCACCCATGCTAGATGCGGGAAATCCTCCGACGTGGCACCGCACGCCCGGTTGCGCAGGACCTTCACGAATACTGTTCCGCCTGACCACGGCGCCGCCGCGGTCTACTCTGTCGCCATGACCTTCAACCCGAACGCGGAGATCCGCTCAGATAACGTCTCCCGCGCAGGTGGCGGCGGGGGAGGTGGTGGTTTTCGCCCCGGCGGTTTCCGCCCTGGGGGCCGCGGGCGCGGCGGCCTGAAGCTCGGCGGCGGCGGCGGTTGCGTGCTGGTCGTGATCCTGGTGATCTACATCGTCATGGGCGGCAACCCGCTCGATCTGCTCGGTGGATCCGATCCCACGACCACCCAGCAGGGCCCGGTCGCCGAGGGCGGTGCCCTGGAGGAGTGCCAGACCGGCGAGGACGCCAACCAGCGCGACGACTGCCTGGTGCAGGCGACCGTCGAATCCGCGGACTCCCTGTGGGCACAGCTCGCCCCGGAGTCCGGCATCGATTTCGTCGAGCCCACGGGCGCGATCTTCGACAGCACGGTCCAGACCGGGTGCGGTGCGGCGACGGCGGACGTCGGCCCGTTCTACTGCCCCGCCGACTCGACCCTGTACGTCGACGTCTCCTTCTTCGACTCCCTGAGCTCGCAGTACGGGGCCGACGGCGGCCAGCTGGCGAAGATGTACGTCGTGGCCCACGAGTACGGCCATCACATCCAGAACCTGTCCGGCACGATGGATGGGCTGGATCGTCAGAGCACGGGGCCGCAGTCCGACGGCGTGCGGCTCGAACTCCAGGCCGACTGCTACGCCGGGGTCTGGGCGAATCACGCCTCGACCTCCACCGACGACAACGGCCAGACGATGCTGTCCCCGCTCACCGAGGACGACATCGACTCCGCGCTGTCCGCGGCGAGCGCGGTGGGCGATGACCACATCCAGGGTGACGTCGCCGGTGGCGAGGTCCGCCCGGAGACCTGGACCCACGGCTCCTCGGAGCAGCGACGGGCGTGGTTCACCACCGGCTATCAGGAGGGCACCGTGGCATCCTGCGACACCTTCTCCGCCGATCAGGTCTGAGGGACCCGCTGGGCGGGTGCGAGCCGCTGGACAGACGAGAGCCGCTGGACAGACGAGACCTGCTGGGCAGGCGCGATCTGCTGGACCGGCGCGGTCAGATCTCCAGCTCGGAGATGTCGTAGGCGTAGAGGTAGCGGTACCCGGCGGCCTCGACGGCCTCACGGGACGCCTCGGAACGGTGCACGATCACCGCGACCGCGGCGATGTCCGCACCGGCCTCGGTGAGCGCCTCACAGGCGGTCAGCACGCTGCCGCCGGTGGTGGAGGTGTCCTCGACGGCGATGACCCGACGCCCGGAGACCTCGGGGCCCTCGATGCGACGCTGCAGGCCGTGGGCCTTGTTGGCCTTGCGCACCACGAAGGAGTCCAGCGGGGCGCCCGAGCCGCCCGCTGCGGCGTCGTAGGCGGACGCATGCATGATCGAGGTGGCGACGGGATCCGCGCCGAGGGTGAGCCCGCCGACGGCCTCGACGCCGGGCACGAGGCCCTCGCGGCGCAGCAGATCCAGCATCACGCGACCCACGAGCGGAGCCGCCTCATGGTGCAGGGTGATGCGGCGCAGGTCGACGTAGTGGTCGGCCTCGGCGCCCGAGGAGAGGATGACGTGACCGCGCACCACGGCGAGGTCACGGATCAGCTCGCGCAACCGCTCACGCGCGACATCGATCGGGGCGGACGGGTCAGGAGCTGAGGTGGTCTGGCGCATACGGACAGGATAATGGACCGTGCCGCCTCCCCTCCTGTCGACCGTCCGCCCTGTGCCTAGTCCTTATGCCTCGTCCTCATGTCTCGTCGTCCCGCTGCCACGGCGCCCGGAGCGCGCGGCGGGACGCCTTCCGCTGGGACTGGAGCACTGCCCGCTGCTGGAACCGGCGGTACCAGTTCGGGGAGGTCATCGCTCGGATGAGCGGCCTGGGCGCGATCCGGGAGAACTCCCCGGCGGTCCGGTACTTGACCGAGGGGATCGACAGCACGGTGCCCTTGGCGGTGTCCTTGAGGGCCTGCTCGACCACGAACGGCGCCTTCAACCAGGTGACGCGGGGCATGCCGTCCATGGACATCGCGGCGCGCTCATGGAACTCGGTCTGCACGAATCCGGGCAGCAGGGCCGTGGCGGTGACGCCCGTACCCTTGAGCTCCATCGCGAGCGACTCGGTGAAGACGGTGACCCAGCTCTTGGAGGCGGCGTACGGGCCGGCTGTCGTATAGCCCGCCAGCGAGCTCACGTTGAGGATCGCGCCGCGCCGCCGCTGCACCATGGTGCGGGCTGCGGCATGGGAGAGCACCAGGACAGCCTTCATGAGGGTGTCCATCTGCTTCTCATGGTCCTCGACCCCGATGTCGAGGAAGCCTCCGCGCAGTCCGTAGCCGGCGTTGTTGATCAGCAGATCGATCCGGTCGACGGGATCGGTGAGACGGACCGCGACCCGCTCCAGCCGCTCCCGTTCCGAGAGGTCCGCGGGGAGGATCTCGACACGGACGTCGTGGACGTCGCGGATCTGCTCGGACACAGCATGGAGCCGGTCCTCATCCCGTGAGACCAGCACGAGATCATGACCTGTGCCTGCCAGCTGCCAGGCGAATTCCAGACCCAGTCCTGATGTCGAACCGGTCACGAGTGCGCGCGCCATGGGCATATCTTACGACTGCCCGGAGCGTCCCGAGGCCCGCTCTGCACCGTCCCGCGCCCCGTAGGATCGTGGGCATGCGTATCGCCACCTGGAACATCAACTCGCTGCGGGCACGGATGGACCGTGTGCTCGCCTTCCTGGAGCGTCACGAGGTCGACGTCCTCGCTCTGCAGGAGACCAAGGCCAAGCCCGAGCAGCTGGACCTCACGGCGCTGCAGGACGCCGGGTACGAGGTCAGCGCTCATGGCCTGAACCAGTGGAACGGGGTCGCCCTGATCTCGCGCGTCGGCCTGAGCGACGTGCAGACCCAGCTGCCGGCGGTCCCCAGCTATCCCGAGGACGAGACTGGGGTGGTCGAGGCCCGCGCGCTCAGCGGGGTCGTCGGCGACGGGCTGCGGATCTGGTCGCTGTACGTGCCCAACGGCCGCGAGGTGGACCATCCCCACTACGCGTACAAGCTGCGATGGCTGGAGGCGCTGCGCGCCGAGGGCGAGCGCGAGCTCACCGCCGATGAGGCCTCCCGCACCGTGCTGGTGGGCGACTTCAACGTAGCCCCGCTCGACGAGGACGTGTGGGACATGGACGCCTTCGAGGGGAAGACGCACGTCACCGAGCCCGAGCGGTCGGCGTTCCGCTCGATCGTCGACGCCGGCTACGCCGACGTGGTACGACCTGACCACGAGGGCCCCGGCGTCTACACCTACTGGGACTACCAGGCGCTGCGGTTCCCGAAGAAGGAAGGGATGCGCATCGATTTCGTGCTCGGCTCCCCGGCGGTGCAGTCGGCGGTGACCGGATCCTTCATCGACCGCGAAGAGCGCAAGGGCAAGGGCGCCTCGGACCACGCGCCCGTCGTGGTCGATCTGGATCTCTGAGACATGGACTTCTGAGACGGAGCGGAACCGGGCTCACAGAGCGGTGAGCCCGGGACGCCGCCCGCGGGTTCGGACGCCGCCCGCGGCCCCAGGAGGCCCGTGGCGGGTTCGAGAGGCGGTCCGTGAATCCGGCGCCGACCGTGAGCTCGAGGAGCCCTGTCTCTGGCGGGCACTGACTCCGCGCGGTACGGCCGGGCGTCGCCTTCGCGGCAGGGCCTCGCCGTGATGCCAGGGCGTCGCCCTGAGGGGCGGCGGAATCGCCCGGCGCAGAATGATGGAGCGGTGTCGCGATCACTCGCGACACCGCTCCGCACGATCCGTGAGCATCGGTATCAGGCGTGCAAAGTGTTTGGCTGCGGTGGCGCTTTCGACGCCTCACAGCCGGTCCGTTGCGGGGACCAGTCGCACGTGGGTTCCGGTGCCGGTATTCGTGTTGTGCAGATCACACTACGCTGGACTTGAGGGGCACGCAAGCCCTCGGCCCCGGTGTCCTTCCGCCGTCCTTTCCTCCCCAGAGGGTGGTTGTCCACCGCCGTTGGGCCAGCCCTGCACAGAGCACCGCAGGGCGTCCACGATGACGGCATGACCAGCACCTCAGCACCATCTCGACGAGCCATCGCGTCCGCTTCCGAGGTGCTCGACAGCGGCGCGAGAGCGATCCCTGCGGGCGCACCGACCGGCAGCCCGGTGCGCCGGCCCGCACGCTTCCCCGGAGCCTCACCGACCCCTCCCGCCTCGGCCGACGGGGCTGCTCCGCGAGCGCTCTGGGTCGGCGCGGATCCGGCCTTGCAGGAGCTGGTCCGCGACCACGCCACCGCCGTCGGCATCGAACTCCTCGACACCGCCGGAGACGCTGCGGTGAGGTGCCTGGTGACCGACGACGTCGCGCTCGGAGGGGACACGGCACCCGCCGCCCCGGGCCGCCTCCCCCTGCTGGTGGTGACCTCGCAGACCGACGTGCCCCGCGCACTGTGGGAGCGGGCGCTGGCCGCCGGTGCCCGCGCCGTGCTCGCCCTCCCTGACGGCTCCGAGGAGCTTCTCTCCCAGCTGACCGAGCTCGCCCGGCCTCGCGCGGCCTCCACGGTGATCGCCGTGGCAGGTGGATGCGGCGGCGCCGGCACCTCGAGCTTCGCCGCCCGGCTGGCGGCTGCGGCACGGCCCTCCGGACCCGTCGTCCTGATCGATGCGGACCCTCTGGGAGGAGGCCTCGACCTCCTGGTCGAGGGCACCGACGCGTCCGGCATCTCCTGGGAGGACGCGGCCGGCCTCGGTCCGGACGACGGGGTCGCGCTGCGGGACGGTCTTCCGCAGATCGACGAGATCGGGCTGCTGGGATCCCGGGCCCAGCTCGGGCCGGAACCGCCCGCCCTGTCACGCGTCCTCTCCGCGCTGACCCCGCTCGGGGGAACCGTCGTCGTGGACCTGGCCGACGCCCTGGTGCCGGTCGCGGCAGAGCATGCCGATCACCTCCTCCTGGTCGTCCCGGCCTCCGATCATGCGGTGCGTGCCGCCGCGCGCAGGCTGCGTACCTGGCGCCTCCCCGACGCCATCACCCAGGTGGTCGTGCGCCGACGGGGACCTCTGACCCCTGCCGAGGTCGCCGATGACCTCGCGCTCCCGCTGGCGGCCTCCTTCCGCGACGGCCCACGGGGCGCCGTACCGCTGCTCGACGTGCGCCGTCGAGGCGCCGACCGGGCAGCGCGCCGGCTGCTGCAGCGCCTGCTCGCGGAGAGCCGGTCATGAGCCCGGCGACGAGGGTCGGTCCTGATCAGGCACTCGCACCTCTCATAGATCTCGTCCGTGAGGACCTGGTCCGCAGCCCAGGAGTGGTCGACGTCCCGCGCGTCGCTCAGGCTCTTCGCCGCCAGGGCAGGGTCCTCGGCGCGGCCGCGACCCTCGATCTCACCGCCCGCATCCGCGACCACATCGATGGGCTCGGCCCACTGCAGCCCCTGGTCTCCGCCGGGGTCACCGACCTCCTGGTCAACGACGACGGGTCGGTCTGGATCGACGATGCGGACGGGTTGCATGCTGCCGATCTGCACCTGGGCCCACAGCAGGCCCGCGATCTCGCAGTGCGCCTGGCCACCTCCGGAGGTCGCCGCCTGGACGACGCCGTGCCCTGGGTGGATGCGCATCTGCCCTCGGGGATCCGCCTCCACGCTGTGCTCCCGCCGCTGTCTCCCGGTGGTGCGATCGTGTCGCTGCGCCTGCCCGGCGGCGACGCGCTCGATCTCGAAGCGCTCGAGGCGCTCGGCGCCTTCGGCACGCACGGCCGGGACGTGCTGCTCGCGATCATCGCCTCTCGCCTCCCGTTCCTGGTCACCGGAGGAACCGGGACCGGGAAGTCCACGCTGCTGGCCGCCATGCTGCGAGAGGTCCCGCACGGCGAGCGGATCGTCGTGGTCGAGGACGTGCTGGAACTGGCCGTGGATCATCCGCACGTCGTGCACCTGCAGTCCCGTCATGCGAACAGCGAAGGCGCGGGAGCCGTGGACCTCGTCGCCCTGGTGCGTCAGAGCCTGCGCATGAGACCGGACCGGATCGTGCTCGGCGAGTGCCGGGGCGCCGAGATCCAGGAGCTGCTGCAAGCCCTGAACACCGGCCACGAGGGAGGCTGCGGCACGGTCCACGCCAACACGGCGCACGACGTCCCCGCCCGTCTGGAGGCCCTCGGCGCCCTGGGCGGGCTGGACCGCAGCGCCCTCGCCGCACAGGTCGCGAGCGCTCTCGAGGTCGTGATCCACCTCGGCCGCCGCACGGGGCGGCGGGTCCTGGAAGAGATCGCCCTGCTCCATCGCGCCGACGACGGCATGCTCCGGGCGACCACCGCCTGGCACATGGACGGCGCGGAGCTCCGGGACGGCCCGGCCGCCTCGGCGCTCGCGGCCCGGCTCGGCCGCACCGCCCCGGAGCACGGGCCGGCTCGACCCGAGACGCCGACGAGCCCCACGGCATCCGGCCTGTCCTCTCTCCCGGAGCTCGACGCGCGAACCGGTGACGTCCACGAGGGCGCTCACGAGGGCGCCCAGGGGACATCGGCCCATGGGTCCCACCGCTCCGGCAGGAGAGCGGCATGACCCTCCTCCTGGCTCTCACGGTGCTGGCTCTCCTCACCACGCTCGCGGTGGCCTGGGGCGCCGCTCCCCCGCCCCTCGCCATCGGGCCCCGGGCCCGACCGGGGCGGGCCCGGCGGGCAGCCGCCGGGCGCCTCGAGGTCGCCAGGATGGTGGAGCAGCTGGCCACGGTGATCAATTCCGGCGCCGGTCTCCGGCAGGCATGGAGCGCCGTCGCCCGCTCGCTCCCAGCGGGCGAGCTGACCGACCTGGCACGTGCGGCGGGCGCCGGCGCCGACCCTCGACGCGCCGCAACAGGCACTCTGGCCTCCTCCGAGGCGATCAGCTCCCTGGGCGCTGCGCTCGCCGTGGCCGAACGCACCGGCGCGCCCACCTCCGGACTGCTGCAGAGCCTGGCGGAGGCCCTGCGCGACCTGCACGATGCCGCTCAGGCACGCCGCAGCGCCTTCACCGGCCCGCGGTCCACGGCCCGGATCCTGCTCGTCCTGCCTCTGGCCGGTCTCGGGCTGGGCATGCTGCTCGGGGGTGATCCGCTGCGCCTGCTGATCGACTCGCCCGCCGGGAACCTGCTGGGTGCTCTCGGCATCGCGCTGACGGGCCTGGGGTGGTGGTGGATGCAGCGGCTGATCCGTCGGGCCGATCCCCCGTCGACGGAGCGTGTGGATCCCTCGGTGGTGCTCGAGCTGATCGCCGGGGCGCTGGAATCCGGGCTGCCGCTGGCGCGCTCCGTCCGCTCGGTCGCCCAGGCCCTCGCTGCTGGGCCCGACGCCGAATCGCTCACCCGAGCGGCGACGGCCCTCGAGGCCGGGCTCGCCCCCGAGCTCGCCACAGCGGACCTGCCCTCGGAGTTCGCCGCGCTCAGAGAATCCGCGATCCTCGCCGAATCGGCTGGCGCCGACCTCTCCCGGGTGCTGCGCTCCGCCGCCCGGGACGCCCGCCGGGGCCGGGCCCGGGACTCCGAGGTGCGAGCGGCCCAGCTCGCGGTGCGCCTCGTCCTGCCCACCGGGGTGGCGCTGCTTCCCGCCTTCGTGGTCCTCGGGATCATCCCGACGGTGATCTCCCTGCTCGGGGGCACTATCGCCCTCACCACGACGGGAGGCACCCCGCTATGAGCCGGGCGTCCACCCGGCCCGTGCCCTGCCCTTGCTCTGCCCCTTCTCGCCCCGCCGAGCGCTCCGTCGTGTGCGCCATCGCGCACCCCGCCGTGCGCTCCGTCGTGAGCAGGGCTCCCTCCGTGCGTCGGTCCCTTCCCGGGTCGACGCCGGGCAGCCACGGCTGCCTACCCGGACCGCCATACGACGGTCCGAACCGAGCGGCGCCCGCCGCTCGCCACCGGGCGGTGCCCACCGCCCACGAAGAGTAGGAGAACACCATGTCCGCCACGAAGAACCGGATGCGCCGCTCCCTCGATCGCGTGATGCGCGACGAGACCGGCGCCTCCACCGCGGAGTACGCCATCACGGTCCTCGCCGCGTGCGGGTTCGCCGCTGTCCTGGTCGCGCTGCTGGCCTCCGGAGAGGTGCGCGAGCTCCTGATGGGCATCATCACCTCTGCGCTGTCGATGGGGTCGTGATGCCGCGGTCCGCCCGGTCGTCCCGTCTGCGGGACGACCGGGGGTCCGCCACGGCGGAGACGGCGATCGTGCTGCCCGTCGTGGTGATGATGGTCGTCGTCATCCTGCTCGCCGGTGCCGGGCTCGGGGCACAGCTCCGTCTCGAGAGCGCCGCCCGAGGGGCCGCACGCGAGATGGCTCGTGGGGAGGACTCTGCTGCTGCGGTCGCCACGGCGCAGCGGATCGGCGGGCCCGGCACGCAGGTGCAGATCTCCGGTGCCGGGGCATGGGTACGGGTGGACACCTCCCGCTCGCTCGAGGCCCCCTCCGGCTATCTCGGCGGGGCCCACTGGGAGCTGAGCGCCAACGCCGAAGCACGCCGGGAGCCCCACCTGATCAGCGGCGGTGACGGATGAGCACGGGCGCGGCCGGAGTGCTCGCCTGGACGGGGGCCGCCACCGCGGTGGTGGCCGGGCTGTCCCTCCTGGGCACCGGCACCGTGGCGCACTCACGCGCCGTGACGGCTGCGGACCTCGCCGCGCTGGCAGGGGCCGACTCCCTGGCCGCCGCCAGCGGCGAGCCATGCGCGATCGCCGCCGAGGCCGCCACCCGCAACGGCGCCCAGTTGCTGCAGTGCGAGCTGCGCGAGTGGGATGTGCTCGTGCAGGTCCAGGTCGAGGCGTCCCCGCTGCCCCCCGCGACCGCCCACGCCCGCGCCGGCCCAGGCCCAGGCCCTACGGATCTTCCCGTCTCGCGAGACCAGCCATGAGCCCGGCGACCTCAGGGATGGAGCAGGCCCAGCAGGCGTTCGGCCTCACGCTTCGACAGCGGCTCGTTGCCGTTGCCGCACTTCGGGGACACCACGCAGGCGGGGCAGCCCGCCTCGCACCCGCACTCGGAGATCATGTCGGCCGTCGCCCGCAGCCAGGCATCGGCGTCATCGGCCCCGCGCTCGGCGAAGCCTGCTCCACCGGGCGCGCCGTCATAGACGAAGATCGTCGGCTCCCCGGTGTCCTCGTGCAGGGCGGCGGAGAGCCCGCCGATGTCCCAGCGGTCGCAGGTCGCCAGCAGCGGGAGCATCGAGATCGCCGCATGCTCGGCGGCATGCAGGGCGCCGGGCAGCTCCTCCCCGGGGATCTCCGCGCTGTCGGTGGTCGTCCGCGGGATCACCCACCACACCGCCTTCGTGGTGAGGGTGCGCGGCGGCAGGTCCAACGGGTGCTGGGCGAGCACAGCCTGGGTGAACACGTCCCGCACCTGATAGCCGGTGACCTGATCGGTGACATCCACCGTGCCGAAGCACAGCTGCACCCCACCGGACCACTCGACCTCTCGGTCCGTCTGCCGGATGCGCACGGTGGACGTCGACTGCGGGTGGGTGGAATGCAGGGGGTCCTCCCGGTGCACGAAGGCGACCGCGCGCTCCACGTCGAGATGATTGACCACATAGCTCGTGCGCTGGTGGAGATAGACGGCGCCGTCGTGGACCTGGGTATGGGCGCTCGCCGCATCGACGGTGCCGAGCAGGGTGCCGCTGGACTCCTCGACGATCCGCACCGGCTCCCCGCCGCTGCCTCGCAGATCGGTGAGCTCGTGGGCGGATTCGGTCATCGTCCAGAACCAGCCCGTGGGTCGCGCCCGCAGCACGCCCCGGGCCGCCAGCGTGGTCAGCAGCTCCCGCGCGCTCGGGCCGAAGATGCCCTCCTCCCCGTCCCGGATGGCGAGCTCGGAGGCGGCGGCGCACAGATGGGGCGTCATCACGTAGGGGTTGCCCGGATCGAACACCGCCGCCTCCACCTCTGCGCCGAAGACGGTCTCGGGATGGTGGACGACGTAGGTGTCCAGCGGGTCCTCTCGCGCCACGAACAGCGCCAGCGCGCCGCCGTCACGATCCTGGCGTCGGCCGGCGCGGCCGAACTGCTGCCACAGGGAGGCGCGGGTCCCGGGCCAGCCGGCGATCACCACCGCGTCCAGGCCGGCGATGTCGATCCCCAGCTCGAGGGCATTCGTCGAGGCCAGGGCCTTCAGCTCCCCGGAGCGCAGGGAGTCCTCCAGCTCCCGGCGCTCACGTGCCAGGTACCCGCCGCGGTACGCCGCCACCCGTCGGGCGCTGTCCGCCAGCTGCGGGGAGAAGGTGTGCTCGGCCTTCTGCTCGAGCAGACGCCGCGCGCCGCTGGAGACCAGCTCCGCCCCGCGCCGGGAGCGTGCGAAGACGAGGGTCTGGACGTCCCGTTCGACGAGGTCGGCCAGCAGCGCGCCGGCCTCGCTGGTGGCCGAGCGCCGCAACGGCTCCTCGGACGAGCGCCGACGCGTGCCGCCCGTCGCCGAATCGTCCTCCGGGTCAGTGCCCGCATCCACCTCTGTGTCCGCACCCGCTCCCGCGCGCAGGTCCGTGCCCCCGTCATCCACACGTCCGGCGGTCATCGGACCCCGCCCGTCGACGCGGGCGATCGTCCCCGGCTCCCAGAGGCCGATCGTCAACCCGGCCCGCGGGGAGCCGTCCTCGGTCACCGCGGTGACGTCCTGACCGATCAGCCTGCTCGCCGACAGCTCCGGGGTCGCGGTCGTCGCGGAGGCGAGGATGAACGTGGGCTCGGCCCGGTAGTGGGCGGCGATCCGGCGAAGGCGCCTCACCACCATCGCCACGTGGCTGCCGAACACGCCCCGATAGCTGTGGCACTCGTCGATGACCACATAGCGCAGCGCACGGAAGAAGCTCGCCCACTGCTCATGGCCGGGGAGGATCCCGAAGTGCAGCATGTCGGGGTTCGTCAGCACGATGGTGCCGTGCCGGCGCACCCACCGCCGCTGCTCGGTCGGGGTGTCCCCGTCATACACCGCGACGCGCGCGTCGCGGATTCCGGCCCCGTCGGCCATGGCGGTGATGTTGGTGAGCTGATCGGCGGCGAGCGCCTTCGTGGGCGAGAGGTAGAGCACGGTCGAGCGGCGCGCCGACGGCTCCAGCTCGCGCGCCCCGACAGCGGTGAGCGCGGGCAGCAGATAGGCGAGGGACTTGCCGGAGGCGGTCGCCGTGGCGAGGACCACGTTCGTGCCGTCATGGGCGAGCTGCGCCGCCTGCTCCTGATGGATCCAGGGGGCGGTGATCCCTCGCTCGGCCAGGTGCTCGAGCAGGCGGGGGTCGGTCCAGTCGGGGAAGCTGCCCTGCCGTCCGGGCCTCGCAGGGCGCTGCTCGACGTGCGTGAGGCAGCTGCGACGGGTCAGGGGGCCGGTGAGATCGGTCAGGAGCTCGGACGCTCTGCCTGCCCGCATCGACTCCTCATTCCCTGTGCATTTCCCACACCTGCGCTCCGTTCCGGGGGCAGGCGGCTGGGGCACAATCGTAGCCATGTCCCCCGACATCTCCACCGCGCCCCCGCAGGCGCTGCCCGACCAGGTCGCCGCCCTGCGCGCCGACCTCCGCACGGCCCGCTACACGGTCGAGGCCACGGAGTCCCTCCTGGGCCCGGTCGCGCTCGCCGCGCTGCGCCGCGAGAACCCGATCCCCGCCCGGCGCGCGCTGGCAGCGCAGTCGGAACCGGCCGCCGTGCTGTTCCGGCTGTTCGTCCTCGGGGACGTCGTCCCGTACTCCCTCGTCCGTGCAGTCCTGCCCGCACTCGGTGCGGACGGAGCGCTGCAGCTGGGGCTCGTCGGCCCGGCGTCGCTCCCCGCTCATCGGGGCGAGGACGATCACGAGGCCGACGACCCCGACAGCCCGCTGCGCGCACTGGTCGATCTCGCGCCGTACTCCGCGAGCGACGACGTCGGCGAGATCTCCTGGTGGATCACCTCGGACCTCTCCGAGCTGGCCACCGGCCGCGCCCTGGGCCCGGAGCATGTGCTGGGGGTCGGCGGCGCCTCGCTGACGCTCGCGCGGATCACGCCGCGAGTCGCGGTGGGCCGCGTGCTGGATCTCGGCTGCGGCGGCGGCATCCAGGCGCTGCACGCCTCCCGCCACGCCGAGCACGTGGTCGCGACCGACCTCTCCGAGCGCGCCCTCGCCTTCGCCGCCTTCAACGCGGCCCTCAACGAGGTCGACCTCGAGCTGCGTCAGGGCTCTCTGCTGGACCCCGTGGCGGGAGAGACCTTCGACCTCATCGTCTCCAACCCGCCCTTCGTGATCACCCCGCGGCGTGCGGCGGCAGTGCCGGAGCACGAGCACGAACACGAACACGAGCCGGCAGCCCCCGGGACGACCTGGACCTACCGCGACGGGGGCCGCGCCGGCGACACCCTGCTCGCCGAGCTGCTCACCGGCCTGCCCGTGCACCTGGCACCGGGCGGCAGCGCCGTGATGCTCGGCAACTGGGAGATCCCCCACGGCGGCGACTGGGACGAGCACCCCCGCGCCTGGCTCGCCGCCGCTTCGGCGGACGGCGTGGACTCGTGGGTGATCCAGCGCGAGCAGGAGGACCCCGCCCAGTACGCGGAGACCTGGGTCCGCGACGGCGGCGTCACCGACCGCGATCCCCGCTGGTCGGACCTCCAAGGAGCCTGGCTCGACGACTTCGCCGGACGGGACGTCGAGGGCATCGGCTTCGGCTACCTCCTGCTGCGCCGACCGGCCGGCCCCGATGCTGCGGTCTCGGACACCGCCGGCACCGACTCTCCGGGGTCCCACAGCACAGCGCCGCGCCCGGGTGTGCTGCGCACCGAGGAGGCCACCGGCACCGGGACCGGGACTCTCGGCGTGCACCTGGCCGAGAGCTTGCGCGCACTCGACGTCCTGCACGAGATGGACGACGACTCCCTCGCCGCGCGCCGACTGGTCCGCGCCGACGACGTCGTCGAACGCCGTCACCTCACCCCCGGCCAATGGGACCCGATGCTCATCGAGCTCGTCCAGGGCGCGGGCTTCGCCCGCACCGTCCGGGCCGACCAGGTTCTCGCCGGGGTCGTCGGCGCCCTCGATGGGACTCTCACCCTCGCCCAGGTGCTCGCCGCCGTGTGCGCCCTCACCGATGCGGACCCCGACGAGGCACGGGACCAGGTGCTCCCGGTCGTGCGCGACCTCGTCCGCACCGGGATGGTCCAGCTGTGAACGCGCCGGACGATCGCGCCGGGACCACTCCCCCGGAGGATGACGGGGCCCCACCCCAGGAGGACGACGCCATGACTCCTCCCCCGGAGCCCGGAGCTCGCACCCGGCGCCGCCGCACCGGCGCCCTCGCGCGTCCGCTGCTGGCACTGCTGTGCGCGGCGATCTGCGCCGGTCTCGCCGTGCTGCTGGCCCGGACCTCGGTGGGCACCGCGAGCGGACAGCGCCTGGACCAGCTGATCCTCTCCGGTGCGCAGGACCACCAGGGCCGCCTCTCCCACTACGCAGAGCTCGCGGTGGGGACGGTGAGCGTGCCGGTCATGGCGGGCCTGCTCGCCCTCGCGCTGGTCCTGGTGCTGATCCGGCGTCGGCTCACCCTGCTGGTCCCGCTGGCTCTCCTGGTGGTCGGCGCGAACATCACCACCCAGGTGGTCAAGCATCTGGTCGTCACCCGCGAGGCGCTCGGTCCGGGCATCGAGGTCACCCCGAACTCGTTCCCCTCCGGGCACACCACCCTCGCAGCGACCGCGATGATCGCCGTCGTGCTGGCCTCGGGCCGGCTCCGCGCTCTCCTGGCACCGCTGGGAGTGATCTGGACCGCTGCCGCAGGCGTCGGCACCCTGGTGCTGGGCTGGCACCGGCCCAGCGACGTCGTCGGGGCGATCGTCATCGTCGCCGGCTGGACCGTCCTGGTCCTCGCGATCGACGGCCTGCACACGCGGCACCGGCTGGCGCGGGATGCGACGCGCCCCGGGCGCGGGCGCCGGCGCCGCGACGCGTCCCGGGTCACGGGTCCCACCGCAGAGTCCACCACCCTGCTGGACCTGCGCACCGGGGCCGCCGACCGCGTCGTCGCCGTGCTGCTGGGCCTGGCCGGGCTGGCGGGGGTGGTCTACGGCGCGTTCGAGCTGGCGACCCTGGGCCTGCCCCTGGATCTTCAGGACGCCGCGCAGCAGACGTCATCCTTCGTCGCCACGGCCTCTCTGATCGCGGGTGGCACGGCGTCCTGGATGGCGCTGGTGCTCGTTCTGCGCACGCCGACATCACACAGGAGCAGCCCCGGCGACCGTGTACCGTGAACAATCGCCGAGCGCAGATGATGCGTCCGGCTGATCCCGGACCACGGCATTCGGCCACGGCGGACGGGCCGCGACGACTCGCGGCGAGGAAGGACATATCAACGTGACTGGCGGACGGCATCTGGTGATCGTCGAGTCCCCTGCGAAGGCGCGGACCATCAGCCGATACCTGGGGGACGACTACATCGTTCAGGCATCGGTGGGACACATTCGTGACATCCCGGTGCCGCGCGACCTTCCCGCGGAGATGAAGAAGGGCCCGTACGGAAAGTTCGGGGTCGACGTGGACGGCGGGTTCGACCCGTACTACATCGTCAGCCCCGACAAGAAGAAGACCGTCGCGGACCTCAAGAAGGCTCTCAAGGACGCCGACACCCTCTACCTCGCCACGGATGAGGACCGGGAGGGCGAGGCGATCGCCTGGCACCTCCTGGAGACCCTCAAGCCCAAGAAGTCCCTGCCCGTCAAGCGCATGGTCTTCCACGAGATCACGAAGGACGCGATCCTCGCCGCGCTCGAGAACACCCGCGAGATCGACTCCCACCTGGTCGACGCGCAGGAGACCCGCCGCATCCTGGACCGCCTGGTCGGCTTCGAGCTCTCGCCCGTGCTGTGGCGCAAGATCAAGCCGTCCCTGTCGGCCGGTCGGGTGCAGTCCGTCGCGACGCGCCTCGTGGTCGAGCGGGAGCGCGAGCGCATGGCGTTCGTCGCCGCCGACTACTGGGACGTGACCGGCACCTTCGGGGCCGAGTCCGAGCAGTTCACCGCGAAGATCGCGACCGTCGACGGCGCCCGTGTCGCCTCCGGCAGCGACTTCGCCGACGACGGCACCCTCAAGCCCCGGGCCGCCTCGGCGACCGTGCTCACCGAGGAGTCCACGCGGACCCTCATCGAGGCGCTGACCGATGCCCCGGCCACGGTCTCCTCGCTCGAGTCCAAGCCGTACACCCGCCGCCCGGCGGCACCGTTCACCACCTCCTCGCTGCAGCAGGAGGCCTCGCGCAAGCTGCGTCTCGGCGCCCGCCAGGCGATGCGGGTCGCGCAGTCGCTGTACGAGAACGGCTACATCACCTACATGCGTACCGACTCGGTGACGCTCTCCGGCGAGGCCATCAAGGCCTCCCGCGCACAGGCTGCGGAGCTCTACGGCTCCCAGTACGTGCCGGACAAGCCGCGCTACTACCAGACCAAGTCGCAGAGCGCCCAGGAGGCGCACGAGGCGATCCGCCCCGCGGGCGACCGCTTCCGCACCCCGGCCGACGTGTCCGGCTCCCTCTCGGGCGACGAGTTCCGTCTCTACGAGCTGATCTGGAAGCGCACCGTCGCCTCGCAGATGGCCGACGCGAAGGGCACCACCTCGACGGTCGAGCTGCAGCTGGAGCAGAAGGACCGCACCGCGACGTTCCGCGCCGCCGGCACCGTGATCACCTTCCGCGGCTTCCTCGCCGCCTACGAGGAGGGTCGCGACGCGAGCCGCTACGGCTCCGACGAGGCCGAGGGCAAGGGCGACAAGCGCCTGCCGCAGATGGAGGAGGGCCAGAAGCTCGACACCCGCGAGCTGATCCCGGACGGCCACTCCACCACGCCTCCCCCGCGGTACACCGAGGCCTCGCTGGTGCGGGCCCTCGAGGAGCGCGGCATCGGCCGCCCCTCGACCTACGCCTCAACCGTCGCCACCGTGCAGGACCGTGGTTATGTGCTGCGCCGTGGCACCGCCCTCGTGCCCAGCTGGGTGGCCTTCGCCGTGGTGCGCCTGCTCGAGGAGCACTTCGGGGCGTTCATCGACTACGACTTCACCGCGCAGATGGAGCAGCAGCTGGACCGCATGGCCCAGGGCGAGCTGAGCCGTGCGGAGTACCTCAAGAACTTCTACCACTCCGATGGCACCGACGGCCCGATCGGCCTCAAGCCCATGGTCGACGACCTGGGCGACATCGATGCCCGCGCCATCAACAGCATCGACATCGGCGAGGGCATCACGCTGCGCGTGGGTCGCTACGGCGCCTACGTCGAGCGTGCCGCCCGGGACGAGAACGGCGAGCTCATCGAGGGGGCGGATCCGCAGCGGTCCTCGGTCTCCGACGACGTCGCCCCCGACGAGCTGACCGTCGCGCTCGCCACCGAGATGCTCGAGCGCGCCAAGGACGACGGCAAGGTGCTGGGCACCGATCCGGAGACCGGCCACGAGATCGTCGCCAAGGACGGCCGCTTCGGCCCGTACGTCACCGAGATCCTGCCCGATCCGGAGGAGAACGGCGGCAAGAAGGTCGCCAAGGCCAAGCAGCCCAAGCCCCGCACCGGCTCGCTGCTGAAGACCATGGAGCTGGCGACCATCACGCTCGAGGACGCCCTGAAGCTGTTGAGCCTCCCGCGGGTGGTCGGCACGACGGAGGACGGCACCGAGGTCACCGCGCAGAACGGCCGGTACGGCCCGTACCTCAAGAAGGGCACGGACTCCCGGTCGCTGGAGTCGGAGGAGCAGCTGTTCACCGTCACCATGGAGGAGGCGGAGAAGCTCTACGCGCAGCCCAAGACCCGGGGTCGCGCCGCCGCGAAGCCGCCGCTCAAGGAGCTCGGCACCGATCCCACCAGCGAGAAGCCGATCGTGATCAAGGACGGCCGCTTCGGTGCCTACATCACCGATGGCACCACGAACGTCTCGCTGCGCGCGTCGGAGAGCGTCGAGGAGATCACCGAGAAGGTCGCCATCGAGAAGCTCGCGGAGAAGCGGGCCAAGGGTCCCGCGAAGAAGCCCGCCGCGAAGCGCAAGGCTCCCGCCAAGAAGAGCACGACCGCGAAGACCACGACGGCGAAGAGCACGACCGCGAAGACCACGACGACGACGAAGAGCACCACCGCGAAGAAGTGAGGCCGCCCGGACCCTGAGCCACAGGGTCCGAGCGGAGGGCTCCGACTGCGAGCCTGCGAGAACCAGGGGCACGGACCATGCGGTCCGTGCCCCTGTCGTCGTCCGCGCCGTCGTCGTTCGCCCGGTCCCAGCCCGCCCGGATGTCGCACTCCCTGCCGTCGTCGGCCCGTGCCGTCGTCCGCCTCTCCCGCCCGACAGCCATGACCGGAATGTCAGGAATCGTCCCCGTCACGGTCACAGCTGCTCACCACGGGTCACGAGGTGGTCACAGGGGGCTTCAGAATCGTGTTCGCAGAGCCGCTATGGCGCGATCACCTGCGGAAGCGGCCTACAGTGTGACCAAGAGCTCGTTGTTGACTCACGAAGGAGTGATCATGGATCGACGTCTCAGCCGGCGCACGATCATGACCGGCGCCGCGGCCACCGCGGCACTGGGGATGACCGGATGCCTGCAGAACCCTGACCCCAGCGGCGGCGGAGGTGGTGGCGGGGGCGAGAAGTACCAGCCCGGCGACACCCCCGGAAACGGCTCGGTGAGCATCCTCGGGGCCTTCGGCGGCCAGGAGCAGGAAGCCTTCATGGCCTCCCTCGAGAAGTTCGAGGCCGATGCGAAGATCACCATCAACTACACCCCCGACAAGGACTTCACCAACACCATCCAGCAGCGCGCCGGAGCCGGCGACGCACCGGACATCGCCCTGTTCCCGCAGCCCGGCGGCATGTTCGACCTCGCCGGGAAGGGGCTGATCACGCCGATCGACGCGTTCCTGGACTACGACGCCCTGAATTCGACCCTGATCCCCGGCTTCCTCGACTCCGCACGGTTCGAGGGTCGCGTCTACGGCGCCCCGATGCGCATGGCCTGCAAGTCGCTCATCTGGTACCCGAAGAAGGCGTACGAGAAGGGCGGCTACTCCGCGGAGCCTGCCACCATGCAGGAGCTCACGACGATCACGGAGAAGATCAAGGCCGACGGCATCGCACCGTGGTCCGACGGCTGGGACGACGGCCAGGCGACCGGCTGGGTGGGCACCGACTGGATCGAGGAGTTCATGCTCCGTGTGCACGGTCCGGTCGTCTACGACGACTGGACCAAGCACCGCATCCCCTTCAACGCCAAGGAGGTCGTCGAGGTCTTCGACATCGTTGGCGAGCTCCTCAAGGGCAAGGGCAACGTGCTGGGCGGGACCGACGCGATCATCAACACCCCCTTCTCCGAGGCGCCCCTTCCCCTGTTCGAGGATCCGACCAAGGCGATGCTCGTGCGCCAGGGCAACTTCGTCACCGGCTTCTTCCCCGAGGACATCCAGGCGAACATGGACGACGAGGTCGGTGTGTACGCGATGCCCACCTGGGAGGGCGGCTTCGACGGCCAGCCGATCCTCGGCGGCGGCGACCTCGCCTCGCTGTTCACCCTCAACGACGACACCGTGAAGGTCATGGAGTTCCTGACCTCGGATGCCTTCGGCGGCGAATGGGCGGCGGCCGGTGGCTGGCTGAGCCCGCATCGCACCTTCGACCAGTCCCTGTACTCCGACTCGATCACCCGGCAGGTCGCCGAGATCGCGTCAGGGGCGGCGGTGTTCCGTTACGACGGCTCGGACCTCATGCCGACGGCCGTGGGCGGCGGATCCTTCTGGACGGGCATGGTCCAGTGGCTGCAGGGCACGAAGACCTCTCAGGAGGTCTGCGACGAGATCGAGGCCGGGTGGCCGAAGTGACCACCACGGCCCCCACTCGTCATGGGTCCGACGGTGCAGCGCCTCTGGAGCGGAACGAGCGCAAGAGCTCTCCGGCCCGTCCGGCGCGGGTGATCATCGGTGCGGTCGGCATGGCCGTCACGGCCTGGTTCGTGTGCAACGCCTTCCTCGCCTTCGCGTACTACCCGCAGTGGTTCGCGAACTCGGGGATCCTCGTCGGGGTCCTCGGGCTGGTCATCGGCATCGGCGGCTCGCTGCTGTTCTTCTACTTCCTGAACCTGTGCATCGAGGGCTTCCCGTCGAGGTTCGCCGAGGGGCTCATCCCGTACGCCTTCCTGCTGCCGGGATTCAGCCTCATCGCGGTGTTCCTGCTCTATCCGACGGTCCAGACGATCATCTACTCGTTCGCGAACGATGATTCGACGGCCTGGGTGGGGCTGGACAACTACCGGGCGATCTTCAGCAGCGGCGCCTTCTGGTCCTCCCTGCTGAACAACTTCCTGTGGATCCTCATCGTCCCGGTCGTCACCGTGGCGTTCGGCCTGGCGGTCGCGGTCCTCGCAGACAAGCTCTCCCCCACCGGGGAGAAGACGGCGAAGTCGTTCATCTTCCTGCCGATGGCGATCAGCTTCGTGGGTGCGGCGACGATCTGGGGGCTGGTTTATGCCTACAACTCGCCCGGTGAAGCACAGACCGGCCTGCTCAACGCGATCGTCACCGCCCTCGGCGGGGATCCGCAGCCCTGGTACCAGATCGACACCGCGCGGCTGAACTCGCTCGCGCTCATGGTGATCCTCATCTGGCTGCAGACGGGCTTCGCGATGGTGCTGCTGAGCTCCGCGATCAAGGGCGTCCCCGAGGACACCGTCGAGGCGGGCCGGATGGACGGCGCCAGCGAGATCCGGATCTTCTGGCAGATCATCTTCCCGCAGGTGAGGACCACGCTCATCGCCGTGCTGATCACGGTGCTGATCCTGGTGCTGAAGGTCTTCGACATCATCTACGTCACCACCAACGGCCTGTACAACTCCGACGTGATCGCGAACCTCTTCTTCCGCAAGCTGTTCACCGATCAGCAGGCCGGTCAGGCCTCGGCCGTCGTCGTCGTGCTCCTCCTCCTGGTGATCCCGATACTGATCTACCAGGTCAAGAGCTTCAGGGACCAGGAGGCGAACCGATGAACGGGACCATGAAGGACGGGCGCAAGCGCTCGCTCGTCGCGACCATCACCATGCCGCTCCTGGCACTGCTGTGGACGATCCCCACGCTCGGTCTGCTCGTGACGAGCTTCCGTTCGCGGGAGGCCGCCGCCTCGACGGGCTGGTGGAGCAGCCTCTGGGAGGGCGGCTGGACCTTCGACAACTACGCGACGGTGCTCGGGGATCCCTCGATCTCCGGCTCGTTGATCAACTCGATCGTGGTCGCCGTGCCGGCCACGGTGCTGCCGATCATGTTCGCCGCCTTCGCGGCGTATGCGTTCACGTTCATCGAGTTCCGTGGCAAGGACTTCCTGTTCATCGCGATCGTCGCGGTGATGGTGGTGCCGATCCAGGTGTCCTTCCAGCCGATGCTGGATCTGCTCGGGCCGCGCGGGCTCGGGATCAACGGACAGTTCGTGGCGGTGTGGATGCTGCACACCGGCTTCGGCATGCCGCTGGCGGTCTACACGCTGCGCAACTACATGGCGACCCTCCCGACCTCGGTCGTGGAGAGCGCGAAGATCGACGGGGCCTCGCACTTCCAGACGTTCTGGCGGCTGGTGGCACCGATGTCCTCCCCGGCGATCGCCGCCTTCGCCACCCTGCAGTTCCTGTGGGTGTGGAACGACCTGCTCATCGCCAAGCTGTTCCTGGGCGGCGGCGACAACAAGACGGTCATCGTGAGCCTGCAGCAGATGCTGGGCACCCAGGGGCAGGGCGCCGAGCTCCTGACCGCCGGCGCCTTCGTCTCCATGGTGATCCCGATGCTCGTCTTCTTCGGGCTCCAGCGGTTCCTGGTGCGCGGCATGACAGCAGGCTCTGTCAAGGGCTGATCGACGTATCGCGAGGTACGAGGGATAGGAGATCAGCCGATCGAGCAGAGCCTGATCGACGTATCGCGAGGTACGAGCGATAGGAGATCAGCCGGAAGTCAAGGGCTGATCGACGGATTGCGCCGACGGCGGACCTTTCTCCACAGCGACCCCGACACCCCCGCGGTGTCGGGGTCGCTGGGTAGATTGGACCCATGAGCGAGTCCGACGCATCCCGAGGCAGCGACGCAGCGCCCACCCTGGCCCTTCCTGCCTCCACCGTCCCCGATCCGGCGGCCGCCCCGGGCCTGCGCTGGGGCGTGATCTCCCCGGGGCACATCGGTGATCAGTTCACGGCGACGGCGCACCGCGCGACGGCCTCCCGCGTGGTCTCCGTCGTCTCCCGCTCCCAGCAGCGGGCCGAGGACTTCGCCGCGAAGCACGGCATCGAGAGCGCCTTCGACGCGGTCGAGGAAATGCTCGCCGCGGGCGGGCTCGACGCCGTCTACGTCGCCTCCCCGCACGCGCAGCATCATGAGCTGACCCGTCCCGTCCTCGAGGCCGGCATCCCGGTGCTCGTCGAGAAGGCCTTCACGCTCAACGCCGGCCAGGCCCGTGACCTGCTGGGCCTCGCCGGTGAGCGCGGCGTGTTCGCCATGGAGGCGATGTGGGCACGCTTCCTGCCCCAGTACGACGTGCTGCGCCAGGTGATCGCCTCCGGCGTTCTCGGCGACGTCATCGAGGTCGCGGCGGATCACGGGCAGACCTTCCCTGCTGATCCGTCCCATCGCATGTACAACCCTGATCTCGGGGGCGGCGCACTGCTCGACCTCGGCGTGTACCCGATCTCCTTCGCGCAGATGGTGCTGGGCGATCTCTCCGGCCTCGCCGTGCGCGGTGACCTCACGGATACCGCGGTCGATGCCTACTTCGGCCTGCTCGCGACAGGGTCCGAGGGCGGTCGCGCCCGGCTCTCCTCCACCCTGCTCGCCCGCACCCCGACCGAGGGCGTGGTCAGCGGCACCGCAGGGTCGGCCCGGCTCTCCGGGGCCTTCTTCGCCCCGGGGACCCTCACGGTGTCCCTGCACGACGGCCGCTCCGCGACGTTCTCCCATCCCGGCGAGCCCGGTGACGGCATGGCGTACGAGATCGCGGAGGCCGCCCGTCGGATCTCCGCCGGGGATCTCGAGTCGCCGCTGATGAGCTGGGCCGATACCCTCAGTGTCATGGAGACGATGGATGCCGTACGCGCCGAGCTCGGCGTGGCCTACCCCTCGGAGGCGCACCCATGAGCCTCCTCGACATGTCCCGCGGCCTGCGCATCCCGGCGCCGCATCCGCCCAAGCGGGGAGTATTCATCTCCTTCGAGGGCGGCGAGGCCGCCGGCAAGACCACGCAGATGCAGATGCTGCGGGACCACCTCGTCACAGAGCGCTTCGTCGCCGAGGACCTGATCCTCACCACCCGCGAGCCCGGCGGCACCGAGCTCGGCGCGAGCATCCGCGAGCTGCTGCTGCACGGCGAGCACGTCGACCCCCGCGCCGAGGCCCTGCTGTACGCCGCGGACCGCGCCCACCACATCGCCACACTCGTGCGGCCCCATCTGGCGCGCGGCGGCCTGGTGCTCGGCGACCGCTATCTCGATTCGTCGATCGCCTATCAGGGAGCAGGTCGCTCCCTCGAGCCCGACGAGATCGGATCGCTCTCCCTGTGGGCGGCCGACGGGCTCCTCCCCCACCGCACGATCCTGCTGGATGTGCCCACCGATGCCCTCGACGAGCGCCGGGTCTCCGCGGACCACGATCGTCTGGAGAAGGCGGGCCAGGACTTCCATGCCACGGTGCGCCAGGAGTTCCTGGACCTCGCCGCCGCCGATCCCGAGCGCTTCGCCGTCATCGACGGCACCCTGCCGCGCGAACAGGTCCACGCCCAGGTGCTCGAGGCCGTCAACGGGGTGCTGGGCATCTTCGACCCGACCTTCGAGCCGGCACCGCCCACGAAGCACCGGGACGAGATGTGACCGCCCCCAGCACGAACGGGATGTCCGGGAACGCTCCGACGGCCGCTGATCCCGCCGTAGCCGGCCACGCAGCTCCCGGGGGAACCGCGCCCGGGGTATGGGCCGACGTCGTCGGTCAGGACGCCGCGGTCGCCCAGTTCCGTCGGGCCGCCTCCCCGCAGGGCTCCCTCGCGCAGGCCTGGCTGATCACCGGGCCGCCGGGCTCCGGCCGGTCCACGGCGGCACGCGCCTTCGCGGCGACCCTGCAGTGCGAGACGGGCACCGGCTGCGGGCACTGCCGCAGCTGCCGGACGGTGCTGGCGAACACCCATCCGGACGTCACCGTGGTCGCGACCGACAAGCTCTCCATCGCGAAGGAGGAGGTGCGCGAGCTGGTGATGACCGCCCAGCGCGCCCCGGCGACGGGGCGGTACCGGGTGCTGATCGTCGAGGACGCCGACCGCATGAGCGCAGGCACCTTCAACGTGCTGCTGAAGTCCATCGAGGAGCCTCCCCCCTCGACCGTGTGGATGCTCTGCGCCCCGTCGGCCGAGGATCTCGCCCCCACCATCAAGTCCCGGTGCCGTCTGGTGGCCCTCTCGGTGCCGCCCTCCGACGTCGTCGCCGAGCTGCTGCGGCGACGGGACGGCGTGGACGAGAACCTCGCGATGCGCTCCGCACGCGCCGCGCAGGGGCACATCGGCCTCGCGCTGCGCTACGCCACCCAGGAGGGCGCCCTCGCCGCCCGTGAGGAGTCGGCCCGCACGCTGCTGGGACTGCGCGGGGCGGGTGAGGCCGTGCTCGCGGCCCAGGCGCTCGTGGACCGCGCCACGGCGGAGGCGAAGGCCCATGCCGACACGGTCGCCGTGGAGGAGAAGGAGCGCTTCCTGCGCTCCGCCGGCATCGACGACGGCAAGGTCCCGCCCTCGCTGCGCTCCCAGGTGCGACAGCTCGAGGAGGACGCCAAGCGACGCCAGACCCGCCTCGTGCGTGACGTGCTGGACCGCTATCTGCTCGACGTCCATTCGGTGCTGCGCGACGTGCTGAGCCGTCAGCTCGGCAGCGGCAGCGAGCTGGTGAACGTGGAGGTCGCCGACGAGATCGAACGATCCGCGGGCGGCGGCTCGGCGAAGACCACGCTCGGGCTGCTCGAGGCGGTGCAGGAGACGAGGGCACGCATCAGCGGGAATGTTCCCCCGCTGCTCGCGATCGAGGCCCTGCTCGCCCGCCTGGCGGTCTCGCAGCGCTGAGGCCCGCTCGCCTCTGAGCTCACCTCGAACTCACGCCGAGCTCAGGCCTCGGTCGGAGCCGCGTCCCCATCCTCGGAGGCAGCCGGGGCATCGCCTGCTACACCCGAGGCATCGGTGTCGCCCGTCGACTGCGCCGGCGCGTCGGCGTCACCCTCCGGAGCAGCGTCCGCCGCTGGAACGTCGTCTGCCGCCGGAGCAGCGTCCGCCGCTGGAACGTCGTCTGCCGCCGGAGCAGCGTTCGCAGCGGGAGCTTCCGCCGCGGCCTGCTGGACCTCGGGCGTCGCGGCCTGCACGTCCTCGGCGGAATCCGCCTCGGGCACCTCTGCAGCGGACGCGTCGGTCACGGGGGCGGCGGTCGCCGGAGCGTCCGTCGCAGGCACATCGGTCGCCGGGGCATCCGTCGCAGGCTCCTCCGGCGTGGCCTCGCCCGTCGCGGGCCCGACGGTCACGACAGCGTCGACAGGCTTCTCGGCAGCATCCTCGGACGTTGCGTCCGGCGCCGCATTCGGCGCGGCGTCCGTCGTCGCCTCCGAGGCTTCGTCGGAGGCGCTCGTCTGGAGCTCGACGTCGAGTTCATCGACCACGACGCCGCCGGCGCGCGGGATCTCGCGGTCGGCCTCCTCCTGGCCGGTCTCGGAGTGCGACCCGCAGCCGAAGCCCAAGTGCACGACCTTGCCGTCGGCCGGGGACCACTCGTTGGTGCACACGCCGAACTCGCCGCGCAGCGAACCGGAGAGCTTCGAGAGGAACCCGCAGCTGGAGCAGTTCGCCGAGATGGTTCCGCGACGGCCCCGGCCCGACGTCTCCCGCGGGCCGAAGTCGCCATCGATCCACCGCTCAGCGGCCTCGGCGCGCCCCTGCGGGGACAGCACGCGCGGGCGGCCCAGACCGAGCTCCCACAGCGCGACCGCGTCGGCGTCCTCCTCGTCGGTGGCCTCGTAGCCCTGCTCGAGCCGCGGGTCCTCGTCGCGGTACGGGAGCAGGTCGTCGGCGCCGATGTCCTCGGGCTTCAGACGCTCCGACCAGGGCTCCCACTCGGGAGCCAGGATCGCGTCCTCACCCGGGAGCAGTGCGGTCTCCGCCACCGTGGCGGCCTTGGCGCGCGCCGCACGGGTGACCACCACGACCCAGGACCATCCGCGATATCCGGGCATCGTGCACTCGAAGACATGCGTGACGATGCGGTCCCCGCTGGCCTCGGCACGCAGGTGCTCGCCGACCTGGCCTGGCTCGGTGACCTCGAGCAGCGCTTCGCGCGCGAGCTCGACGGCATCAGCCGCCACCGCGTCCAGCCGGGGCCGGGCGGTGCGGGGGCGACGGGGGGCGGTGGTCGGCTGGGTCATATGTTCAGGCCTCGAAATTATCGGCGACGGCACGGAGCACGGTGGAGATCTTCTGCGAGTGCCCGCGATCGGGGTAACGGCCCTGGCGGAGGCCGTTGGATGCATCGTCCAGCAGACGGATGAGGTCCTCGACCATCCCCGCCATCTCGTCGGGCTTGAGCCGGCGCGCACGGCTGACCGACGGAGCGGGCTCCATCAGCTGCAGCGACAGCACCTGCGGGCCACGACGGCCATCGACCATATCGAACTCGACCCTGGCCCCGGGACGGAGCGCGGTGGCTCCCTCGGGCAGGTTCGAGGCGTGCACGTACACGCTCTGACCATCCTCGTCATCGAGGATGAAGCCGAAACCCTTCTCGGCGTCGTAGAACTTCACCTTGCCGCGTGGCACGTGGATCCCATTCCTTGTCTGCTGATGTCGGTCTGCTGGTTCAGGTGCCCGGGCGATCACGGATCCGCTGGGGATCCGACGGAATCCGTACGTTCCCCGGGCGTGCCGGAGACCGTCCGGCAACAATCCAGTCTAGCGTGCGCGGCACCGCTCGGGGCGAGCGCCTTTCCCGAGTTCGTGACCGTGGCCACGGGCGTCGCCGCCCGATCGCCCGGGCGAGGGCTCAGCAGCGTCCGCGCGAGCCCTCAGCGTCCCTCTGGAGAGCACTCAGCGCCGTCGGACGGCCGCTCAGCGCCGTCGGCTGGGCACTCAGCGCCGTCGGCCGGGCGGTATCTCGCGGGTCGCGGCGCCCAGCGGCACCGGATCCAGGCCGACGCCCACCAGCATCTGCTCGAGGATCATCGCGGTGAACCCCCAGACGAAGGCGTCCCCGGGGAGGTCGAACACGGGGCCGACGCCCTGACCGAAGAGCAGCCCGCGCCACCGGTGGGAGGGGTCGGTGAGGGACCCTGCTCCGGTCAGCGGCGCCCACACCACACGTTCCACCTCGATCGGGTCCTGCACCCCGAGCTCGGGAACCGACGGGGACCAGCTCAGGACGGGCGTGACCCGCTGCGCGCGCCACGGCATCGGGATCGGGGCGAATGCCCCGATCACCTCGACATCCTGAGGGACCAGGCCGGTCTCCTCCTGAGCCTCGCGCAGGGCCGTGTGCACATCGTCCCGGTCGCCGGGGTCGGCTCCGCCTCCGGGGAGGGAGAACTGGGCGGGCTGCGAGCGCAGGGCATGGCCGCGCTCCTCGAGCACCACCTGCGCGTCGTCCAGCCCGGTGCCGGCGATATGGATCAGCACGGCGCTGCGCCGCGCCGGCGCACCGTCGACCGGTGGATCGCGGGGGTCGGCGTCGCGCCGCACGAGCACCTCGCCGCGGCGGGCCCGCTCGGCGAGCGGGAGGAGGAAGCCCGGCAGCGCGGCGGAGCGCCCGCCTCCGGGACGGAGTGCGGTCATGCGACACCTGCCTGCTGGGTCAGCCCGATGCGCGGACACACGTCCACGAGCACGCAGCTGCCGCAGTCCGGCGCCCGGGCGGTGCAGACGCGCCGCCCGTGGAGGATGAGCCGCAGGCCGAGGACCGTGAGGTCCTCGTCGGGGCTGCCGGTTCCGTCGGCGGCGACCCGGCCGACGACGTCGGCCTCGACCTTGCGCGGGTCGGTCTGCTCGGTCCATCCCAGCCGGCGCGAGAGTCGACCCACATGCGTGTCGACGGCGAGCAGGGAGTGGCCGAACCACGCGCCCCGCAGCACATGGGCCGTCTTGCGACCCACCCCGGGCAGTGCTTCCAGGGCGGTCTGAGAGTCGGGCACCTCGCCGCCGTGCTCGGTGACCAGGCGCTGCGCGAGGCCGATGATCCGACGCGCCCGGGTCGCTCCCATACCGAGCGGACGCACGATCTCGGTCACATCAGCATCGGCCGCCCCGGCGAGCGCTTCCGGATCGGGCCAGGCGGCGAAGAGTGCAGGGGTCACCTGGTTGACGCGCACATCGGTGGTCTGGGCGGACAGCACCGTTGCGACCAGCAGTTCGAAGGCGTCGGAATGGTCGAGCTCGGTGCGGGCGTCGAGGTGGAGATCGCGGAGCCGCGAGGCGACGATGCCAGCGTCGGCCGGTCCGACGGGGCGGCTGGCGGCACCCGGTCGAGCGCTGCTCTGCACCATGCGAAATGCTCCTCATCCAGCGTGTGACACATAACAGGGGCTTCGGCGCGATAGTGTTTGTCCATCATGTGACAGCCACCACCGAAGTTAGTGGCATCGGTCACAGGGAAGCACAGTACGGTCCCGGCAGTCGGGGCCCCACCATCAGGAGGTTCCGTGGACGAGAACATCGTACGGTCATCGCCGCTGTTCGCTGCACTCGACGAGGACGGCAAGCAGGCCGTGCTGGCGTCGATGAAGCAGGAGGACTATCACCGCAGCGCGATCATCTTCCGCGAGGGTGATCCCGGCGATCGGCTCTTCATCATCGGCTCGGGCAAGGTCAAGGTCGGTCACGCCTCCGGCGACGGCCGCGAGAACCTGCTCGCAGTCCTCGGCCCGGGCGAGACCCTCGGCGAGCTGTCGCTCTTCGATCCCGCACCGCGCAACGCGACCGCGACCGTGGTCGCCGAGTCGACGCTCTACTCGCTGTCGCAGCAGGACCTGTACCGGGTCCTCGCGCAGCGTCCCGAGGTCGGCCGTCACCTGCTCGCCTCGCTCGCGCGGCGCCTGCGCAAGACGAACGAGTCGCTCGCCGACCTCGTCTTCGCCGACGTCCCCGGTCGCGTGGCCAAGAACGTCCTCGACCTCGCGCAGCGCTTCGGTCGCCAGACCGACGACGGCGTGATGGTCGCCCACGGCCTCACCCAGGAGGAGCTCGCCCAGCTGGTCGGCGCCTCCCGCGAGACGGTCAACAAGGCACTCGCGGACTTCGCCTCGCGCGGCTGGATCCGCCTCGAGGCCCGCGCCGTCCTCATCTCCGACGTCGAGCGACTGCGCCGCCGCGCCCGCTGATCGGCACCTGTCGGGCGCACACGATCCGACACGCACGTCGAATCCCCCGTTTCGCACCGTGATGGTGCCGAAACGGGGGATTCGACGTTCTTGGGGAGCCGTCCGGGCCGTGCCGGGGTTCCAGCTGCACGCCAGGCGGAGTCGTGCATGGCCGCCGCGTCGGCAGTCCTGGCCCAGCGCGCCACCCTGGCCCGGCGCACCTTCCTGTCTCAGCGCACCTTCCTGGCCCGGCGCACCTTCCTGTCTCAGCCCGCCTCGGCGAGGTAGTCGAGCGTCGCCCGGAGATTCCAGCGGGCGGCCTTCTGCAGGGACTCGGGGAGATCCGACCCGTAGACCGATCGCAGCAGGCGCTCCAGCGTGAGCACCCCTGCGGTGCGGGCACGACGCACCTGGTCGATCCGTTCGTAGCGGTGCGCGAGGGCGGTCTCGATCGCCTCGAGCGCGGCGAGGGGGTCCTCGTAGGCCGGGCCGTGGCCGGGATGGATCGAGCCGATCCGCCCGTCCAGCGCCATCGCCCGCAGGATCGAGAGCGACTGCAGGTACTCGGCCAGGTTCCCGCCGTCGTCCGGCACGATAACGGTCGAGGAGCCACCCAGCAGCGTGTCACCGCTGAGCAGGCGGCCGCCGTCGACGAGCACGGCGACGGAGTCATCCGTGTGGCCGGGGAGGTGGATGATGTGCCCGACCGTTCCCTGGTCGCCCTCGAGGGTCGAGGGCAGGGGGCGGGAGCCGGGCAGAGCGGTCCGGTCCGCGGCCCACAGGGGCACGTCCCGCCCGCTGCGCGCGGACAGCTGACGGGCCAGGGTCGCGGCGCCGGCGGTGTGGTCGAGGTGACGGTGGGTCACGAGGACCCCCATCGGCCGCGCCTGCGCACCGCAGGCCACCAGCAGATCCGCGAGGTGCTCCGGGTCCTTGGGGCCGGGATCGATCACCCAGACCTGGTCCTGGTCGCGCAGGATGTAGCTGACGGTCCCGGTGAGCGTCATCGGGCCGGGGTTCCCGGCCCGGACCGCGATCAGCTCGACGGCGCCGACCTCCGGGTCCCGCTGCGGCAGGTCTTCGGATGCATCCGCCATGGCGCGCTCAGACCGCGGGGGCGGAGTCCGGCGCGGCAGGGCCGTCCAGCTCCACCAGCAGATCCAGTTCGACCGGAGAATCCAGCGGGAGCACGGCGACCCCGACCGCGCTGCGCGCATGCCGACCGGCGTCCGCGAAGATCTCGCCGAGCAGCTCGCTGGCGCCGTTGATCACGGCGGGCTGCGCTGTGAACGACGGGTCGGAGGCCACATAGCCGGTGAGCTTCACGATCCGCACCACGCGGTCGAGATCGCCGATCAGGTCCTCGATCGCGGCGAGTGCGTTGAGGCAGCTGGTCGCGGCGAGCTCGACAGCGCGCTCTGGGGTGACCTCCGCCCCGACCTTGCCGGTCTCGGGGAGTGCGCCGTCGATGAACGGCAGCTGTCCGGAGGTGTGGACCTGGTTCCCGCTCGCGACCGCCGGGACGTAGGCGGCGACGGGAGCCGCGACGGCGGGCAGGCTCAGACCCAGCTCGTCGAGCCGTGCCCGGACCCGCGTTCCTGGGCCCTGTGCTGGGGTGCTCATCGGCTCAACCCGCAGAGAGGGGACGCTTGAGGTACGCGACGAGATTCTCGGGGTTGGGTCCGGGGACGACCTGGACCAGCTCCCACCCCTCCTCGCCGTAGTTGTCGAGGATCTGCTTGGTCGCGTGGATCAGCAGCGGAACGGTCAGGTACTCCCAGCGGGTCATGGTGCTCATGGGGCGAGCCTACCGGCCGGACGCGACGACGGAGGGGTCGGGGCGCGCGCCCCGTCCAGAACCGTCAGCCGCGTCCCGAGCCACCGACCGCGTCCGGAATCGTCAGCCACCCGGCAAAGCATCGGCTACCCGGCGGCCGTCAGCCACCCGGCAGGTCATCGGCCGCCCGGCGGGCCGTCAGCCACCCGGCAGGTCATCGGCCGCCCGGCGGGCCGTCAGCCGCCCGACGTGCTCCCGAACGCCCGGGACCCTTCAACTGCCCACGGCCTCCTGCGTCGCGCGGCGCAGCACGGAGGACCAGTCGCTGACGTCAGGGTTCCGGCGCAGCAGCCGACGCCGCTCTCGCTCCGTCATCCCGCCCCACACCCCGAAGTCCACGCGGTTGTCCAGAGCATCGGCGAGACATTCAGTCCTCACCGGGCATGCTCCGCACGCCGTCTTCACTGCATGTTGCTCCGCGCCCTGCACGAAGAAGCCGTCCGGATCCATGGTCACGCACGCTCCGCGCGTCGCCCAGCTCGAATCCTCGGTGATGGGAATGGCCCCGATCGTCATGTGCATCCTCTTTCGGAATCCTCGTTGACCCGTTTTCTCTGACCACTGTATGGAGACGCACGCCACAGTGCAAAATTTGAGGCCATCGCGTGACCTTCGCGTGATAATCACGCCCGATATCCGGACCCCGTCGGCCCCACTGCCAGCTCCTGTATCGGCCACTCTGTCAGCCTCTCTCTCGGCCCCGTCTCGGCCTCACGTCGACCCCGCATCGGCCCCGCATCGGCCCCGCATCGGCCCCAGGCTCGCGCCCGGTCACCGATTCCACTGATCCGTGCCACCAGCGGGACGTTCTCGTGGAATGGATCGGCGTGTCACCCCAGCTGTCCAGCGCCTCGCCCCCGCCAACGCTTCCCGGCACCCAGCACCCAACACACGGCACCCAGCACCCAGCACCCAGCACTCAGCACCCAACTTCCGGCCCCGACGCCCATCTCCTTCCCCCGTCCCGGCAACCGGGCGTCCCCCCGGTCACCGATTCCACTGAACCGTGCCACCAGCGGGACGTTCTCGTGGAATGGATCGGCGTGTCACCCCGGCCGTCCCACGGCACCGCGACTCTGCGACCCCACGTCACCGCGACTCTGCGATCCCGCGACCCCACGGCACTGAGACTCCACGGCACAGCGACCCCGCACCCCTGCGGCACCGCTGCCGCGCGATCTCGCCGTCCCCGCACGTCTCGGACGTGCACCGAGTTCGTGAAGATTTCCTGAGCTTGGGCACGTCTCGTGGCCTCGCGGGTGTCCTCGCCGTACTGTTGGAGCATGGCCAGTACTCCGTCCAGCTCCGGTTCCGGACGCTCCCTCCCCGTCGCCCTGGCGCAGACCATCTACCTGCTGCTGGGGATGCTCGCCGTCTCCGCTCTGGCCGGGGTGCTCCTGGCCGCGTTCTTCCTGCCGGCGGTCTCCGCCTCCTCGAAGGTCGCCGAAGATGGCGTCGCGCTGTTCGAGTCGTATCCGACCGAGCTCGAGGTCGAGCCGTTGAACGAGGCCAGCCGCATCGAGGCCTCGGACGGCTCCCTGCTGGCGACCTTCTACACCGAGAACCGCATCATGGTGCCGCTCGAGGAGATCTCCCCGTACATGCAGCACGCGGTGATCGCGGTCGAGGACCGCCGCTTCTACGAGCACGGCGGCGTGGACGCCAAGGGCATGATCCGCGCCTTCGCCTCCAACGCGAGCGGCGGCGCGACCCAGGGTGGCTCCACGCTCACCCAGCAGTATGTGAAGAACGCTCTGCTCATGGACGCCGTCCAGAAGGGCGACCAGGAAGGGATCAACGAGGCGACAGCGCAGACGTACAGCCGCAAGGCGAAAGAGGCGAAGCTGGCGATCTCGCTGGAGAAGCGGTGGAGCAAGGACGAGATCCTCAACGCCTACCTCAACGTCGCCCAGTTCGGCCCCTCGCAGTACGGCGTCGAGACCGGTTCGCGGCACTACTTCTCGAAGAACGCGAAGGACCTCAACCCCGGTGAGGCGGCGCTCCTGGCCGGGATCACCAACGGCCCGAACCAGTACGACCCGGTCAGCCACCCGGAAGCCGGCGAGAAGCGCCGCAACGAGGTGCTCGGCGATATGAAGCGCGAGGGGTACATCACCGACGAGGAGTACGACAAGTACACCGCCCAGCCCGTCGAGGACATGCTCAAGATCCAGAATCTGCGGGCCGGATGCGCCGACGCCGGTGACGGCGGCTTCTTCTGCGATTACGTCACCCGCTCGCTGCTGAACGACCCGGAGTTCGCCCCGACCTACGAGGAGCGCCGCAAGCTGCTCTACGGCGGCGGGCTCACGATCAAGACCACCCTGGACCCGGAGAAGCAGGCCACGGCCAAGGACATCCTCCAGCGCAAGGTCCCCGGCGACTCCGAGAACGGCTTCGGTCTCTCGATCGTCACCGTCGAGCCGGGCACCGGCAAGATCCTCACCATGGCGGAGAACCGCACGTTCAATCCGTACCAGGACGCCAAGCCCGGCGAGACGGCGATCAACTACAACGTGCCGCAGGCCCTCGGCGGGTCGAACGGATTCCCCGTCGGCTCGACGTTCAAGCCCTTCGTGCTCCAGGAATGGCTCAAGAGCGGCCGCAGCATCCAGGACAAGGTCAGCACGAAGCGGGAGTCGATGCCGAGCTTCCCGGCGCACTGCCTGCCCCGGGGGGCCTGGCGTGAGCAGCCGGGATACAACCCCGACAACGCGGTCTCGGTGCAGATCGCGCCGATGGAGACCGTCCTGAACGGCACCAAGTTCTCCATCAACACCGCCTACGCGAACATGGCCCGCCAGATCGATCTGTGCGACATCGCCGACGGGGCGCGCGATATCGGCGCCATCCCGGGCAAGTACAACCCGTACGACAGCACCACCTGGGACATGGACATCGCCGATATGTACGGCCAGACCCTGGCCCCCTCCGCGGTGGTCCTCGGCCAGCTCCAGGTCTCCGCCCTCGACATGGCGGGCGCCTACGCGACCTGGGCCGCCGGCGGCACCTACTGCAAGCCGCAGTCCATCACCGAGGTGACGGACCGCAACGGCGAGGCGATGGGGATCTCCGGATCCGAGTGCCATCAGGTGGTCGACAAGAAGGTCGCCGACACCATGGCCTGGACCCTCCAGCAGGACCTCGAGGACCCCAAGGCCACCGGTAAGGGCAAGATCATCCCGGGCCATCCGGCCGGCGGCAAGACGGGCACCTCGAACAAGCAGTACCACACGTGGTACGTCGGCTTCACCCGTCAGATGTCCACCGCCGTGTGGTTCGGCCACCCCCAGGGCGACAAGCGTCCCGGCGGCTTCACCGTCGACGACACCATGCTCCGCAGCGGCCACGTCTGGGGCAACACCGTCTCCCTGCCCACCTGGCAGGAGTACATGACGAAGGCGCACGAGGGACTGCCGAGCAAGCCGTTCCCCGCCGCTCCGCCTGCGACCAAGACCCAGGCGAACGGGTCCGTGGAGAAGGGCAAGGTGCCCAGCGTGTCCGGCAAGTACCTCTCCGAGGCCAAGTCCGCGATCGAAGCCGCCGGGTATGTGCCGGAGGTGCGCAACGAGCCTTCCAGCACGGTCGGCAAGTGGTACGTGATCGGCACGGATCCCGCCGCTGGCAGCTCGCTGCCCGAGGGGGAGACCGTGGTCATCCGGCAGTCCACCGGACGGGGTTGAGATGCGGCCGCTCCTCACGGCCGCAGGTTCGGTGGGCCTCGCGGGACTCGGAGTCGGCGCTGCGGCGCATATCTGGGCACGCCACGTCGAGATCCACCGGTACACGCTGCGTGAGCTCACGCTGCGGATCCTCCCGCCGGGCACCCGGACCATCCGCGTGCTCCACATCAGCGACATCCACCTGGTGCCGGACCAGGAGCGCAAGATCGCCTTCCTGGAGTACCTCGGGGCGCTCAACCCGCACCTGGTCATCGACACCGGGGACAACATCGCCTCGGCCGCCGCGATCCCCGTGCTCGCCGAGGCCCTGGATCCGCTGCTGCGGCGCCCGGGCGCCTTCGTGATGGGCTCCAACGACATGTTCGAGCCCGCCCCGAAGAACCCTGCCCGCTACCTCCTCCCGGATCCTCGCCCGGACGGCATGACCGCACCGCGGGATTTCACCCTCCCCACGGAGGAGCTCTCGCGTCGGCTGACCGCTCACGGGTGGAAGGACCTCACCAACTCCCGCGCTGTGATCGAGCTCGGCGGGCTCGAGGTGCGTCTGGCCGGTGTCGACGACCCGCACCTCGAGCGCGACGAGATGCCGGCTCCGGCGGATCCGGCCCCCTCGGACCCTGCTCACGGCCACGTACTGCGACTGGGAGTCGCCCATGCGCCCTATCGCCGGGTGCTGGACGCCCTGACTGCCGATGGCTCCGACCTCCTCCTGGCCGGCCACACCCATGGCGGGCAGCTCCGCCTGCCGGGGTTCGGCGCGCTGGTGACCAACTGCGATCTGCCCCGGCAGCAAGCACGAGGCCTGTCCACCTGGCAGGACGTGCCGCTCCATGTGAGCGCCGGCATGGGCGCCAGCCCCTACTCGAACTATCGGCTGTTCACCCCACCCGAGGCGACCTTGCTCACGTTGCGCGCCCGCGAGGCGAGCACGGGTTCCTGACACTGCAGAACCCCTGCTAAAGTTTCTCTTCGATGCACCGCTTCGGCAGCGCATCACCGGGGTGTGGCGCAGCTTGGTAGCGCGCCTCGTTCGGGACGAGGAGGTCGCAGGTTCAAATCCTGTCACCCCGACCGGTTCTCAGGGCCGCGATGCTGGCAACAGCATCGCGGCCCTGAGTCATTCGCGCCTCCATCCACCCCGGGCCCGGCCTCCCGCGGATCATGAGCCTCCGGGCCATCCGAGCCATTCGCCTCTGGGCCGTTCACAGCCGAGGCCCTCACCCCTGAGCTGCTCGCCTCCGGGCCCTTCGCCTCGGAGCCGTTCACGTCCGGGCTGCTCTCGCCGGAGCCGCGCCTGGGAACAGTCGGCGCCCGCCGTCCGGCACACCGAGAGGGCGAGAACGGGCTCCTGAATTACATTGGTGTAACTATCACAGTGATGTCCGAATTGTGTGGACAACACGTCGAGGGTTCCAGATTTCTTGCAAAATCTTGGTAAAAACGTCGGACTTCCTGAGTAAAGCCACCTGTGGGCTGGAAACTCCCTGCACATACAGTGACCTGTGGTGCTGCCTCGAGCTGGGCACCGACCGAGTCGCCGCCTTCCCGTCACCGGCCCGGTCCCTTCCTCGCTTCCCTGGGTGACGGGCGCAGGTTTCTCACGCGCGCAGCGCGCGAGAATTCCACGAGGCGCCGGAGAAAGTGATCGCTGCAGATGTTCCGCACCGCAACTCGAGGTACGCACCGGGCAGCCGGCCGTGCCGTGATCGACTACCGGGGGCTTGCTGCTCCGGTCGGTCGAGGCGTGGGAGGTGTCGCCGTGATCGGCGCCGTCTCGGCCACCGCCGCCATCACGGGCACCGCCACTGCGACCGCGCAGCCCGCCGCCCCCGCGGCACCCCAGGGCACTGTGCGCGCCGCTGCACCGGCCGTCGCGCCCGCAGCCCCCACCCAGTCCAACTATTCGAGCGTCAAGCTGCGTCTCGGGGCTCGCGGCGATGCCGTGAAGCACCTGCAGAGCCAGCTGAACTCCCATGGCGCCTCGCTCCGGGTCGACGGATCCTTCGGCTCCTCCACCCTGCGCGCCGTCAAGGCTCAGCAGTCGTCGGCCAGCATCAACGTCGACGGCGTCGTCGGGCCGGTGACCTGGAACTCCCTCAGCGGCGGATCCTCGTCCTCGGACTCCTCGTCGTCGTCGTCGCAGCCGAAGCTGCGTCAGGGAAGTCGCGGCGGCGCCGTGAAGACCCTCCAGTCGCAGCTCAACGCCCGGGGCGCCTCGATCGCGGTCGACGGCTCCTTCGGCCCGGCGACCGCCTCCGCGGTCCGCTCCCTGCAGTCCGCCGCCGGCATCCGCGTGGACACCGTCGTCGGGCACAACACCTGGAACGCCGTCTACAGCTCGGTGCGCATCTCCAACAGCGCTCCCAGCCGAGATGACGACCGCGGACCGAGCACCGGGAACTCGATCAACGGGCAGGCCATCGTCAATGCGGCCCGCAGTCAGGTCGGGGTCGGCTACACGTGGGGCGGTTCCTCGCCCTCGACCGGTCTCGACTGCTCGGGCCTGGTGTACTACGCGTACAACCAGGCCGGCAACTCGATGCCGCGCAAGACCGCCAAGGGCTACACCTTCGGCGGCAGGATCATCTCGCAGTCCCAGGCACAGCCCGGTGACCTCGTGGCCTTCACGGGTAACGACTACGGCCACATGGGCATCTATGCGGGCAACGGGAAGATCATCGACGCCTCCGGCTCACAGCAGCGGGTCGTCGAGCGCTCCATCTGGGGCGCGCCGCATGTCTTCGTCACCTACCGCTGATCCTCGGACCAGCTGCACGGACTGACGTCCAGGACCACGACGGCCTGCTCGACGCGACAGCGTCAACGGGAAGGAGCAGGGCGACGTGAAGGAGCCCGGTCGGCACTGCCGACCGGGCTCCTGTGCGTCCGGAGTCCATCGGGCACCCGCGAGGTAGGGCGACCGACCACAGAACATCCGACGGCGACGCAGCGGGCAGCAGGCAGCAGGCAACAGGCAACAGGCAACAGGCAACAGGCAACAGGCAACAGGGAACAGGGAACAGGCAGCGCACTGGCTGATGCGGAGGTCTGCACAGCGGGCACGGTCCACCGTGACGGGCGTCTCATGGCAAACTGGGATCGACCACTCGATGTCGCTGTTCAGGAGAAGTTGATGCCCGACCCTCTCGCCCTCGTGCCGTACCCGCAGTCCGTCATCTGGTCGGACGGGACCTGGGAGACCAGTTCGCCGTGGGACGAGATCTCCGTCGGGATCACCGAGGACCTCCCCCGCACCGAGTACGCGCTGTCGATCTCCCCCACCGGGGCGAACCTCACTGCGGGCAGCGAGGCCGCCCTGGCCGACGGACGCAACACCTTCGCCCAGATCGTCACCGGCTCCGAGGGGTCGATCCCCTGCGTGACCATCAGCGACTATCCCCAGCACGCCTGGCGCGGCATGCACCTGGACGTCTCCCGGCACTTCTTCGCGGTAGCCGAGGTCGAGACCTTGATCGACGCGATGGCGCTGCACCGGCTGAACGTCCTTCACCTCCACCTGACCGATGACCAGGGCTGGCGGGTCGAGATCAAGGGCTACCCGAAGCTCACCGAGATCGGCGCCTGGCGCGAGCAGTCGCTCATCGGTCACATGAGCGGCGAGGAGTCCGCCTGGGAGTTCGACGGCACCCCGCACGGCGGCTTCTACACCCAGGAGGAGCTGCGCGGCCTCGTCGAGTACGCGCGCCGCCGCGGCATCATGATCATTCCCGAGGTGGATCTGCCCGGGCACATGCAGGCCGCGATCGCCGCGTATCCGACGCTCGGCAACTTCCCCGACCAGCGGGTGGGGGTGCGCGAGGTCTGGGGCATCTCCGACCACGTCCTCGGGGTCTCCGACGAGGTCTTCGACTTCCTCCGTGACGTGCTCACGCAGGTCGCGGACATCTTCCCGGCGCCCTACGTCCACATTGGCGGCGACGAGTGCCCGCGCGTGGAGTGGGAGCGCTCCTCGGCCGCCCGCACCCGGATGAACGAGTGGGGCCTGACCCGGGTCTCCGAGATCCAAGGCCGCTTCACGCAGTTCGCCGCCGACGTCCTCTCCGAGGCGGGCAAGCGGATCATCGCCTGGGACGAGGTGCTCGAGAGCCACCTCCCCGACGACACCGTGATCATGAACTGGCGCCACGGCAACGGGCTGAAGTCCGCCACCGGTCGCGGCTTCCGGACCATCATCGCGAACAACGAGCACACCTACTTCGACCACTACCAGGCCGATCCGAAGGGCGAGCCCCTCGCCATCGGCGGCCTCACCACGGTCAAGGACGTCTACACCGCCTCGTTCACCCCGCAGAAGCTCGACGAGGACCAGCAGAAGCTGCTGATCGGCCTCCAGGGACAGCTGTGGACCGAGTACATGCCCACCGCCGAGCAGGTCCAGTACATGGCGTTCCCGCGCATGTGCGCCCTCGCCGAGCGCGCCTGGGGATCGCCCGAGCAGAGCTGGGACGAGTTCGAGGAGCGCCTCCGGGCCCACCTCCCTCGCCTCGACGCGTTCGGCATCCGCTACCGCCCGCTGGACTGATATGTCCACATCCCACCGTGATGCCCATCCCTACGGGCGCTCGGCCGATGACGTCCGCCGACGCGAGCAGCGCGTCCGGCGGACGCGTCAGCTGCGTGCCACGCAGCTGGGCATCTTCTCCCTGCTCGCGCTGCTGCTCATCGGCGTCGGCGTGTACGCGGTCGGGCAGTTCCGTGAACCCGTCCAGGAACCCGGGGTGATCGGGGCGACGTCCGCCACCGAGGAGTCGACGGGCCTCACCTGCCCGGAGCCGGGCGCTGTCCCGCTGCCGCCGAAGTCGGTGACCGTCACCGTGCTCAACGGCACCGGACGCGGCGGGCTCGCCGGGGACATCACCGAGCAGCTCGCGGAGCGGGGCTTCGCGGTCGGGGACGCCGGGAACACGAAGAAGGCGAGCGGAGCCGCCACGGTGGTCTACGGCCCGAAGGGCTATCTCGCCGCCCAGTCCGTGCAGGCCCAGGTCCCCGACGCCGCCCTGCAGCTGGACGAGCGCGAGGACGAGACCGTGGACCTCCTGCTGGGCAACGGGTTCTCCACCCTCGTCGAGCAGAAGGACGCGACCGCCGCCCTCGAGGAGCCGGTCGAGATCCCCGAGGGCTGCCCGACGAGCTGATCGATCGGACGCTCAGGCGGACCCGAGAGGCTGGGGCGGGCCGGGCATGCTCCCGGCACCGCCCTTCGTCGCTCAGTCCTCCCAGCGGCGGCGCTCGTTCTCCATGCGCAGGCCGATCCACAGCGCGACGCCGCCGCCGAAGAGCAGCAGGGTCACGATGGTGCCGAACACCAGCGAGGTGGCAGGGGCCGAGGGCATCAGCCCGGAGAGCAGAGCGTTGATCCCGGTGACCTGGTTCGCCGACTCCTTTGTGCCGGTGAGAGCGCGGTCCACCTCCACCACGAGGTTCGCGGAGGTGGTGTTCCCCGTCGCGTCGAGCACCTCGTACCGGATCGGGGTGGTGCGGCCGAAGAAGCCGTCCTCGGGCATGAACGTCACGGCACCGTTCGCCATCACGGTGAAGGTGCCCTCCCCGGGGATCACCAGCCTCTTGCCGCGGCTGTCCGTGAGCTCGGTGAGGTTCGTCGCCGAGAGCGAGGCGATCTGCACCGACTGCGGGAGCAGTGCCTGTGAGGCGCTGCCGGCGGTGTCGTTGCCCAGCAGGTCCACGGTGACCGAGGTCCCCGGCGCGGTGCGCTCCTCGTCGTCGCGCATCGTGGCGAGCTCGGGGGCGAACCGAGCCGTGAGGGACGCACGGACCTCGTTGTCGGCGAAGATGCCCTGGGCGGTGATGCCCACCGGTTCCGCCCGGCCCGTGAACCCCTCCACGGGGGTCATGGTCACCGCGCGCGCCTCGAAGTCGATGTTCCACGTCCCCTCGCCGTCGACGACCGCTGTCGTGCCGTCGTCCGAGATCTTCGCCCCCGGTGGCAGCGAGTCCGGATCGAACCGGAGGGATTCCGAGCGGACGTCGCGCACGCCCGTGGTCAGGTCGAACTGGACCACCGATCCGGGTGTGGCCGCCGCGGATCGGTCCATGAGCATCGGGTAGGCGGTGCTGAGCAGCGCGACCGCGGAGGTCGCGCCCTTCCCGTCCCCGCCGGAGATGCCCATCGGGGCGGCATCCTGCACTTCGGCGCTCTCGGGGGAGAAGCGCACCGTGGCGCTGGCACGATCCAGGGTCCAGGAGCCCTGCCCCGGGACCACCACTGTCGTGCCCTCGTCCGTGATCTCGACGTTCTCCTCGCCGGTGAGGGGCACCAGCTCCAAGGTGCTGGGGTCGATGAACTGCTGGCCCTCCCCCACCACGAACAGGATGTCCTCGCCGTAGGGGGCGGACCAGTCGAGGTCGGAGATGATCGGGACGGTGAGCCGGGCCTCGATCGCGCGCAGCACAGTCCCCTCCTCGTCCTGGACGACCAGTCGCATCGGATCGACCTGCCGGCCCAGTCCCGGCCCTGCCGGCGCGTGGCTGAGCGTGTTCCCGTCCGCCGAGAGCTGCCAGATGCCCTGGTCGGGAACGATCGCACGGCTCCCGTCCGCGACGAGCGTCGACCCCGGAGGCAGCCCGGCCAGCTCGAGGCGGGCCTTCCCGCCCTCCGGGATCTGCCCGTCCAGCGGGATCTCCGTGTTCTGGCCGGCCGAGCCGCGCACCGGGATGTTCTCGAGCTCGACCAGCTCCGGGGTGAACTCCGCGGGCCGTGACCGCACGTCGTGGAGGCCCTCGATGGTGAGCGAGATCGGGACGGCGGGTCCCTCGACCCCTGCCAGCGGGGTGAACACCAGATCGGCCCCGAGCAGGGTCCAGGTTCCCTCTCCGGCCACGGTGAGGCTGCGGCCGTCCTCCGCGACCTCCATCAGCCCCTGGACGGCGGGGTCGCTGTCCTCCGGGACGGCGAGGAGGGCGGTGCTGAGGTCGACCTCGGCCTCGAGCTGGTCGTCGATGAGCGCGCCCAGCGGAACGTGGGTCACCGCCCCGGGCACCATCGCAAGGGTGTCGGTCTCGGCCGGGAAGTCGAAGGGGCCGTCCTCGCCCAGAGCTGCGGCCGGCAGGGTCAGGGACGCCATGAGCGCTCCGGCCGCGCACAGCGCGGAGACGCGCGCGGCGGCCTGTCGCAGGCCCGCGCGCGAACAGGGACGCGACGTCGGCTCGGGCACGTCCTCAGCGTAGCAAGCGAGCAGGGTCCGCCGACAAAGTGGTCGGGTCCCCGTCCGGGCGACGGGCCAGCCCCTACAGTGACCATATGGACGAGCCGAGCTCCCCCGCCACTGCTCCTGAGTTCGACGCCACGGCGATGCCGCCGATGGATGAGCTCCTCGATGCCCTCACCTCGCCCCTGGCCGACTGGATGCCGAATCAGCGGTGGTTCGCGCACATGGGCGCAGGGACTCCTGAGGTCTCGATCCGGGGCTGGGCCCCGCTGCGCGTCGCACCGGACCACGTCGTCGTCCTCGTGGTGGTCGGCGCGAGGTTCGCCGGCACGGAGCCGGCCGAGGCCCTCTACCAGGTGCCCCTCCTGATACGGCCTGAGGACTCCCCGGCCGCCGATCGACGCACCACCGACCAGGACGAGGGCTCCGAGGTGTCCGTCCTCGAGACCCCGGCCGCCCGCGTGCGGGTGCACGACGCCCTGCGTGACGTCGACGGTCGTGCGGCCGTGTTCGCCCTCCTGGCCTCCGACGAGCAGGCGCAGGGGCCCGGGATGAGCGTGCTCGCCCACCGGACTGCGCCGGGATCTCCGCTCCCCCTCGGCCCCGGACTGCGCAGCCGGATCCTGTCCGGGGAGCAGTCCAACACCTCGATCATCGTCGAGCCCGAGGGGACGTCCCCGATCATCCTGAAGCTGTTCCGTGTGCTCCATGACGGGGAGAACCCCGACGTGGTGCTGCAGGGGGCGCTCACCGCGGCCGGCAGCACCCGCGTGCCGCGGCTGATCGGATCGGCGAGTCTCGAGCTCGGCGATCTCCGCACCCATTCCCTGTTCGCCCAGGAGTTCCTGCCGGGCGTCGAGGACGCCTGGCGCACGGCTCTGCGGCTCGCCGTCGCGGGCGAGGACTTCAGCGCGGCCGCCCGCGGACTCGGCGAGGCGGTGTCCGAGGTCCATCGCGACCTCGCCGGCGCCCTGGGCACGACGATGACCGACGACGCGCTGCGAGCCGGGATGGTCGAGCAGATGCGCTCCCGAGCGGCGATGGTCGCCGCGGAGGTCCCCCAGGTGGCCGCGCATCGGACAGCGCTCGACGCCCTGCTCGATGCCGCGCTCGACGTGCCGTGGCCGCCGATGCAGCGCATTCACGGGGACCTGCACCTGGGACAGGTGCTGCTGGTCCCGGACCGCGGCTGGGTGCTGCTGGACTTCGAGGGCGAGCCGCTGCGCCCGCTCGCGCAGCGCTCCCTGCCCGACTCCCCGCTGCGGGATGTGGCCGGCATGCTGCGCAGCCTCGACTACGTCGGCGGGGCGGTGGCCCTGGAGCAGGGCGCGGACGCCTCGTCGTGGGTCCGGGCCGCCCGGGCGGCGTTCCTGGAGGGCTGCATGGGAGCTGCCGACGGGAGCACCGGCACGGCGGCGGCCGAAGGCGATGCGCATGCCGACCCCAATGCCAATGCCACTGCCGACACCCATGCCCTCGGCGTGCTGCTGGCGGCCTTCGAGGCCGACAAGGCCGTCTACGAGGCGCTGTACGAGTCGCGGAACCGCCCGGATTGGCTGCCGATCCCGCTGGCCGCCCTCGAACGGATCAGTGCACGGAACGCGTAAGGCGAGCAGCCGGTCCGCGGACGGATCAGCCGACGGAACGCGAGGGGCGGGTCGTCGGGCTCGTCGACACCACCACCGGGGAGGCCGCTGCGGCCAGGAACGGCGCGCTGATCACGCGGACGGCGACCTGCACCCCGACGATCACCTCGAGGAGGTCTCCCCTCCCGGTGCGCCAGGTGGCGACGCTGATGCCCTGGGACTCGGACTCCGAGCGACGGCGCAGGCCCCACGCCAGAGCCGCTCGATCGGCGGCAGCCAGCAGGTCCCGGGCGTTGTCCCCGCTCAGGTCCGGCACGCCTGTACTGGCCAGCAGGGCGCTGACATGGCAGAGCGTCCCCGTACCGCGCCAGGTCTCCCCCGAGGAGCGATCGCGCTGGGGGCGCCGGTCGACGAAGCCGCCCAGCTCGGGCTGCTCGTCCAGCGCTGCGTCGGTCACTCCCGTGAGGAGCCCGCGGACCCAGTCGTAGATCTGATGCTGCTCCGGCAGGGTCGCCGGGGATGCTGTGGGCGCTGTCGACATGCGTGCCCGCCTCTCGCGTCGCGCGCCGTCGGGGTCGCCGATGCGCTGTGCAGCCGGCCCGTCCGGGGCTGAGCTGTCGATCAAGTCGTGGATGGTCATCTCGTCGAACTCGTCGATCACGTCGATCGCGTCGATCCGGGCGCGCTCGTCGATCCTGCTGATCCCGCCGACTCCGTGGTCCAGCGTAATCGTCGCCCTGGGGGCCGCCGATGGGGAGAACTCCCCACCGGCGGCTTTCATTCCTGGACGGGGACGAACTCCACCGGGGCGACCGAGGAGTAGCGGTCCTGCCGGATCGAGACGACTCCCACGCCGCCGATGAAGGGGGCCAGGGCCTGGGGGTTCTTCCCCGGATTCGCCAGGATCACCTGGAACCCGAAGTGACGGAAGGACTCCATCGCCGCGGTGATGAACTTGCCGGCGCCCTTGGAGAAGGCCTCATCGATGATGATCGGGGCGAACCGCGGCACCTCCTGGCCGGTGCCGGCCAGCTGGTAGCGCAGCGCCGCGGCGAGGCAGAAGGTCGCCAGGCGCTCGTTCTGACCGCCCGAGAGGGGGCCGCCGGACTCGTGCGCGTGGACCACGGTCCCCTCCGCATCGACCTCCTCGGCGTGGAAGTGGACGTGGCGGCGCACATCGAGGATGACCCGGGAGATCTGGTCGTCCCGCGTGCGGGCCGCACCGATCATGTCCATGAGGTGGCGCAGGGACAGGAAGCGCTCCTCCGCCAGGTCCCGATCACGGCTGATGTCGTTCAGCGCCATGTCCGCGACGGCATCTTCGAGGGCACGCTTGAACTCATCGAGCGCGGTGAGGTGCACGGGGCGCATGGACAGCTGCAGGAAGCGTCCGGAATGGAACTCGACCTGGGACAGCAGGGCGTTGATGCGCTGCAGGCGCTTGCGGATCTCGGCGGGCTCGCGGGCGATGGCGGTGGCCAGGGCCTGCACGTCTCCGAGGGTGTTGCCGGTGAAGAACTCGAAGAAGCGGTCCTCGACCTCGGGCAGCTTCTCCTCCTCGATCCGCTGGAGGATGGCCAGGAAGTCGTCGGCCGCCTCCAGCGTCGCCGCGGTGTCCCCGGCCTGTGCGGGCCAGCGCCGGGAGAACTCGCGCATCACGGTGCGGATGTCCTCCTCGGTGCGGGAGGTGCGCCGGGTCAGGGCCATCAGCTCCGCGTCCAGGGTCGCCGAGGCGTCCTTGGTGACCTGATCGATGTTCCCGATCAGCAGGGTCGGGGCGATCGCCGTGAAGCGCTCGGCCAGCTCCGCCTCGACCTCGGGCGCCAGGCTGGACTCGGCGACGCGGTCCCGGGCCTCGACCAGGCGCTCCTCGGCGCGCTCGGCCTGCTCGCCGAGCTTGCCGGCGGTGCGCACCACCTCCAGCAGCTCCTCGTCGGAGTCCGCGATCGAGCGCTCGACGTCGTCGATCTGCCGTGCCAGCTCGCTCAGCGCCGCCGAGCCGTCCTCCGCCGCGCGCACCATGTCGCGCAGGTTGGACACGCGCCGGGCGACCGAGGCGGCGTCGATGTCGTCCCAGGTGACCGAGCTGATCGACTGCAGGGCGTAGAGCCGCTCCCGGCGCTGCTCGCGCTCGGACTCGACGTCCTTGCGGCGGGCCTGCGCCTCGAACAGGGACTGCTCGGCGCGGGTGCGCTCCTGCTCGAAGACGGCGCGCTTGGCGCGGTTGTCGAAGCCGAGCACCCACTGGGAGCGGTCGTTGATCTGGCGGTCGGTGTTCTTCTCGTGCCGCGACGCGGAGTGCTTGATCTGGCCGGAGCGCAGCACCGCACGGTTCAGCCGGGTGAACTCCTCCAGGGTCTCCGCGCAGGTGTAGTCCATGCGGGAGGCGATCTCGCTGGTGAGCCACACGTGGAACTCGCCGTCCTTGACCTCGAGCTTGGCGGCCAGTGACCGCTCGTCGATGGTCTTGGACGGGCGGCGCAGGTCGGTGTTGACCCGGTTGTAGGAGATCCGCCTGCGCAGCTTGGTGCGGTCGATGACCGCCGCCACCTCGCGGTAGACACGGTCCGGCACCAGGATCGAGCGGGCGAGCCCGCGCAGCGCCTGCTCGGCGGCCGCGGTCCATTCCTCCTCGCCGCCGCGCACCTGGAGCAGCTCGGCGGCGAAGGGCAGCTCGGTGGGGGCGATGCCCACCTCGGACGCGATGTGGTCGCGCAGGGCGACGTCCTCGGAGTGCAGGTTCGAGGCGCGCGAGGTCAGGGAGGCGAGCTCCTCCCGGGTGCGGGCGAGGGTCGTGGAGAGCTCGCGCACCATCGCCTCCGCCTCCCAGCGGGCGGAGTCCGCGCCCTTCTCCTCGGCCTCCAGGGCATCGCGCAGGGCGTCGACCTCGCGCTGCAGGGCCAGGAACATGTCCTCGCCGGAGGGGGTGCGCAGCTCGACGGTGGCCAGCAGGGCGGCGAACTCGGTGCCGCGCTCCCGGCGTCGGTCGCGCTCGACCTCGAGGCCGGCGATCTGCTGCTTCCAGTCGTCGATCTCTCCGCCGCCGGCCCGCTTGCGCTGCTCCTTGAGCTGGGCGAGGTCCGAGCGGGCCTCGGCGACATCCTGGGTCAGCCGTCGCTGCTGAGCCCCGAGCCGGTCGCGCTCGAGCTGGAGCCTGCCGGTCTCGTCGCCGAGCAGGCGCACGAGGTGCTGGGCGGCGTAGACGTCGATGTCGGCGCGGCGGTCCACGAGCTCCCCGCCGCGCGCGCGCATCGCGGTCCAGTCCTCGTGGTTCTCCCGCAGCCCGCGCAGCAGGTCGCGCTGCTCCCGGGCGGTGACCAGGGCCTGGTAGACCTCGGAGAGGTTCTGGAAGTTCGCGAGCGCCTGGTCGGCGAGCTCGAAGGTGCGTGGGGCGTCGAGCATGTAGTCGCGCAGGAGGGCGTTGACGTCGCCTAGCTCCTTGGCGGACTGGATCTTGTGCAGCAGGCCCAGGGCCTTCTCGTCCGGGATGCCCAGCAGCTGGCTGAAGGCGGCGCGGTACTCACGGAACTGGCGGAAGGTCTCCGTGCCGGGGTGCGCGTTCTCCAGGGCCTTGCCCTCGATCTGCGTGGAGACGAACTGCCGCAGGTCGGTGACGTCCAGGGGCGTGCGGGAGATGACGTAGAGGCTCTTCACGTCGGAGTCCGAGGTGTGCCCGGCATGCAGCAGGAGCAGGCGGGAGAGCTGGACGATGCCGCCCATCCCGTCGGAGTAGCGCATGGTGAGCACCGACAGGGTGGTCTTGTCGCGCAGCACCTCCTGGCTGAACTCTCCGGTGGCCTGGTCGTAGTGCATAGCCCAGGCACCGCGCACGTAGCTGGCCACCGTGCGGCGGTACTTCGAGCGGGCCGGGCCGGCGTCGGACGCCGCGGCATTGAACTGCAGCGTGCGCGGCGGGGTGAGCAGGGCGCTGACGGCATCGAGCAGCGTCGACTTGCCGGTGCCGGGGCCGCCGGTGAGGAAGAAGCCCTTGGAGGAGATCTTCAGGTCATGGGTGCCGTGGAACGTCCCCCAGTTCGACACCTGCACCGCGATCAGGCGCCACTGGCCCGGATGCGGATGGTCGGGGTCGGTGCCCACCCGGGCGCTCGGCGCGTCGGCCTCGGGCATGCCCGGAAGATCGAGGGTCTCGGCTGCGGAATTCACCCTTGCAGGGTACCGGGATCGAGGCCTGTTCCGTGGCGCCTCCGCAGCGATGCCGCTCGGCGCGCCGAGCGGCATCGCGATGGCGTTCATGCGGAGTTCACATTGCTATAGTCCGAGTCCCGGCCGTTCCGGGGGTTCTCCTCGCATGCGGCGTCACCGCCACACTCGGCGTCTCCCCCGCGAGGACGACGCTCGAGCCCCTGATCCAGCACACGCGGGAGGAGCGTCGACGAATGGCACCCAGCCCGCATCGACGCCTCAGCGCTCCCTCGGGATTCCCCGTGAGCAGCGTCCCCTCGGGTCACCCCGTGAGCGCCACATGAACGCCGCACCGGATCCCTCGCCCCTCCTTCTCGCCTCGTGCACCGTCGACGCCGCCGAGGACGCGGCAGGCACGGCCGGGCTCGTGGCAGGCACGTCGAACACTGCACAGACCGCACAGACTGCAGGGACTGCAGGGACCACCGCCACGGCCTCGCTCTGGGAGCAGGCCTTCCCGGTGTCCGTCTGGCGCACCGTGCTCGGCGCGAGCACCGTCGTCGTGCAGGTCGAGGGCACCCGCGCCACCTTGTGGGGATCCCGGGACGGGCGTCGTCTCCCTCTGGGCCCCCTGGTCGACGGGCACCGGGAGATCTCGCTCGCCGCCGACGACCACGACTGGCTCTGGGTCGAGGGCGAGGTGCGCTCGGTGGCCTGGACGACCGCACGTTCGATCACGACCCCGCAGGTCACCGTGGTGATGCCGACCTACCGCCGGGAGGCGGATGCGGTCGCGCAGGCCGCGCGTTTCGCCCGGATGCAGTGCGTGCAGCACGTGATCGTCGTGGACCAGGGCGACAGCCTCGCGGACCACGACGACTTCCGCCGGCTCCAGGGATCCTCCCCGGAGATCCAGCTGATCACGCAGGCGAACCTGGGCGGTTCCGGGGGCTATGCCCGCGGCATGCGCGAATCCGAGAGGTTCCCGCAGGATGCCGTGCTGCTCTCGGACGACGACGCGATCATCAGCGAGGAGTCGCTGCGCCGCATGGTGACCTTCCAGTCCCTCGCCGCGCAGCCCACCATCCTCGGCACGCCGCTGTTCTCCGCGCAGGACCCGATGCGGCTGACGGCCCTGTCCGAGGCGGTGCGCGCGAACGACTTCCAGTGGCATGCGGCCGACGGGGTGCGCGGCCCCGTCGACCTCACCGGGACGTCGCCTGATCGCTGGACGTTCCTGCGTGCCCGCGGCGAGGCCAACTACACGGGATGGTGGGCGACGCTGCTCCCGCCCGGATCCGTCGCCGAGCTGGGCCTGCCGGCGCCGTTCTTCCTGAAGTGGGACGACGCTGAATACGGCCTGCGCGCCACCCGCCACGGCTACCGCCACGTGGTGCTGCCCGGGACGAGCGTGACGCATCCTCCGTGGGATGCGTTCCGTACGCAGATGTCCTGGACCTCGCGAGTCCTCCATCGCAACCGCCTGGCCACCGCCGCCGCGTATGACGCCGGTCGCGGCGTGATCCTCTCCTCGCTGCTGCACCAGCTCAAGCACATCCTGTCCGGTCACCACCTGACCGCGACCCTCTGGGACCACGGCATCGACGCCTTCCTCGCCGGGCCGTCCAGCTGGCTGGGCCTGGATCTCGAGCGGGCGCGCGCCGACGGGCAGGAGCTGGTGACGCGGTGGAACGCTCGGAACCCGACCTCCGCGGATGCCCTGCCCACCCCGCGCGCCGCTCCCCTGCCGCTGGCTCCCGCGCTGCTGCGTGCCCTGCTGCGGATCGTCCGGCCCGATGCCGAGCCCCGGGTCGTGGTGGCGATGACCGCCGAGCAGCTGCACTGGCGCACCGCGCTGGGCGCCGACGCCGTGATCATCACCGACGCGGGCGGCCCGGACGGCGCCGTCCACCTCGTGCGGGGGTCGACGGCCCGCCATCTCCTCACCCGGACCCTCGGACGCCACCTGCGGATGGCTCTGCGCTGGTCGTCGCTGCGCCGGCAGTACCGGCGGGACCTCCCGCGCGCCACCACCGAGGCGGCATGGGCCGAGCAGTTCGACCGGTCCGTCGCCCCGTCGCACGCCGAGAACGGGGGCTCATAGGTCATGCAGCCCCGGGAGAACACCCTGAACCGTCGCATCCGCAGCGCCGGTGGCAAGTTCCTGCGCAGATACGGCCTGCTGCCGGGCGGGATGCCCGATGGACTCGGGGACGACGCCACCCTCCGCGACAGTGCGCTGGACGGCGAGGTGATCGTGTACTTCGCCGACACCGCCGACAGCCTCTACCAGCTGCGCGGCTGGTACGGGCCGCTGCGAGAGCTGCACCGTGCCCAGGGGGTGACCATCGTCTGCATGGACTCCCGGGTCGCGGCGACGATCCGGGAGGAGTCCGGACTGCCGGTGGTGACGATCGCGCAGGACGCGACGCTGGATGCGCTGATCATCCGCAGCGGCACGAAGCTGATCCTGTACGTGAACTACAACCCGTTGAACATGGCCCCGCTGCGGGCGCGCTCCGCACTGCACGTCTCCCTGCTCCACGGGGACTCCGACAAGGGCGTCTCCGTCTCGAACCAGGTCAAGGCGTACGACTACTCCTTCGTGGCGGGGCAGGCGGCGATCGACCGCTTCGCCCGGTACACGTCCCTGTTCGACGCCGAATCGCGCTGCATCGAGGTGGGCCGCCCCTCGCTGGACACCGACAGGGTGGAACCCGGCACTGCTCAGCGGCGCGGCGACGATCCGGTGGTGCTGTACGCCCCCACCTGGGAGGGCGGGCAGGCGAGCGTCGCGTACAGCTCTCTGCAGACGCATGCCGACGCCATGCTGCGCTCGCTGCTCGCGAAGGGCTATCGGATCATCTACCGCCCCCACCCGTTGACGGGCGTGCGCGTCCCGGAGTTCGGGGAGGCGGACCGCGCGGTGCGGGAGCTGCTCGAGGGCGGCTGGCACACCATCTCCGGCGATCGTGCGCTGCAGCGCGACTTCGCCGAGGCGGATCTGCTGATCTGCGACGTCTCCGCGGTGGCGAACGATTGGCTGGCCACGGGCAAGCCGGTGATCGTCACCCGCTCCGCCGGGGCCGATTCCCGCGATGCGGGCACCAGGATGCTCGAGGTGCTGCCGCGCCTGGACGCCGCCGATGCCGAGCATGCCGGGGAGATGGTCACCGAGCAGATCGAGGTCGATCCGGATCGCGAGGAGCGCCGGCGGCTGACCGAGTACTACCTCGGCGACACCCGTCCCGGCGCCTCGCTGGCGCGCTTCCTCGCCGCCTGCCGCGACCTCAGCGCCCAGCGGGACGAGCTGTGGAAGCAGATCACGGAGAACGAGCACCCCTCGGATCCGCGGACTGCGACCAGCTGAGCCGCGCGGGGCGCGACCTCGCTCCTACGACCCTGCGGCACTATGGCTCTACGGCTCTACGGCTCTACGGCTCTACGGCTCTACGGCTCTACGGCCAGATGGCCAGACTCAGTGCTCCGGACGGCCTGCACGCCAGTAGCCCATGAAGGACACCTGCTTGCGGTCCAGGCCGAGATCGCTCACCAGGTGCCGGCGCAGCGACTTGATGACGCCGGCTTCGCCTGCGAGCCAGGCGTAGAACGCGCCGTGCCCGGTCGTGGTCTCCCACAGGATCGAGGAGTCGACGTCGACGTCCTCGAGGGCCTCGGGATCCGCGGCGCCTGGTGAAGCATCTGTCGCGGCGCCGGTCGTGGCGTCGGCGGGTGCGCCCGCGCCCCGGAAGGCCTGGGCGTTCTCCCCCATGAGGCGCTGCACCTCGGCGGCGAGCAGCTCGCCGTGGGGTCGATCTCCCCGGGGCAGCCAGCGCACCTGAACCCCGGAGCGGGTGAGGATCCGCTGCTCGTCGGCGGCGTCCGGGACCTCCACGAGGGCATGCCCCGTGATGGAGGCCGGCAGCGATTCGAGGATCGAGCCGATGGCCGGGAGCGCGGTCTCGTCCCCCACGAGGAGCACGGTGCGGGCGGTGCCCGGTCGGAACTCGATGCCGGCGTAGTCGGGGCCCACGAGGTGCTTGTTCGGGCCGAGCATGGAGATGGTGTCCCCCACCTGCGCCTGCTGCGCCCATCGGGCCGCGACGCCGCTGCCCTGCGTCACCTCCGGCTCGAGGTGGAGCACGAAGTCGACGTCGATCTCGGGGTGCTCGCCGTGGCTGCCGGGATGACCGGCCGCGCGGGCTTCGCGCACGGTGTAGGTGCGCATCCAGCCGCGGTCGAGAGGATCGATCTGCAGCCACGTGCGGTACCACTCGTGCTGGGTCGCCGGATCGATCAGGCCGCCCGGCCGTACGGAAGCGAAGTGGTCCCGGCTCGTCTCGGGCCCGGGGACGATCAGCTTGATGCGCATGTCCAGGGGATGGCAGTTGGCCCCGAAGTGGACCAGATCCGGACCCGTGAAGGTGAAGCGCACCAGGTTCTTCCCCAGCTGCTGACGGGCGGCGACGGTGAGCTCGAAGGCGAGCAGGGGGCTGTGCTCGAGAGCGGGGGCCAGGTCGGTGACTGGCGCTGACGGGTCGGCGGTGATCGTGGTCATGGCGTCCTCCTCGGAGGCGTCGTGGTGGGAGCGCCCTCGCCCGCGGGGCAGCACCATGGGCGTGCCCGAGTGGGGGTCCGGGGCGATATGGCAGTCGAGGGCGAAGACGTCGTGCACCATCTGCTCGGTGATGACGTCGGCCGGCGGGCCCTCGACATGGATACGGCCGTCCTTGACGGCGATCAGGTGATCGGCGTAGCGGGCCGCGAGATTGAGATCGTGCAGGACGATGCCGACGGTGGTGCCCCGCTCACGGTTGAGGTCGCGCACCACGTCCAGGACATCGAGCTGATGGGTGAGGTCGAGGAAGGTCGTGGGCTCGTCGAGCAGCAGCACCTCGGTCTGCTGGGCGAGCGCCATGGCGATCCAGACGCGTTGCCGCTGCCCGCCGGAGAGCTCCGCGACGGGTCGGTCCTGCAGATCTGTGGTGCGGGTCGCCGCCAGGGCATCCTGCACGGCCTGCTCGTCGTCCTCGCTCCACTGCGAGAAGAGACCCTGATGGGGGAAGCGGCCGCGGGCGATGAGCTCGCGCACCGTGACGCCGTCGGGGGCGGGCGGGGACTGCGGGAGCAGACCGAGCCGCCGGGCGAGCTCCTTGCCGGCGAGGGCGTGGATGTCCTTGCCATCGAGCACGACGTCGCCTCCGCGCGGGGCCATCAGCCGGGACAGGCCGCGCAGCACGGTGGACTTGCCGCAGCCGTTGGCGCCGACGATGATCGTGATCTGCCCTTCGGGCAAGGTCAGATCGAGGTCGCGGACGACCTCCCGACGGTCGTAGGCCAGGTGCAGCCCTCGAGCTTGGACCAGTGCCATCAGCCGACCACCTTCCCGTCGCAAGGATCTCCGTGGCATCCACGGTCCGTCGGGGTCGGAGACTCTCCCCGCACCGGGACGCCCCCGCGCACCGATGTGCGATGAGGCAAGCCTGACCTTATTCCGCAAGGCGCAGGTGACGCAATTGCCGTCCATGGTGGAGATCGCCGTCTCCGCCATCGATGCACGCCGCAGGCCTGGGCACTCGCGGTGACGTGAGCGGGATCACGCGGACAGGGCCTTGGGGCCGGGTCCGGGGCGGGGCCACAGCGCGGGACCATAGCGCGGGACCATAGCGCGGAGCCATCGGGACGTGGTCGCAGAGCCGCCGCAGGGTCGCCGCAAGGCCGCCGCGGGGCCGCCGCGGGGCCGCCGCGGGGCGGGTGCCCCCCGAGGGCGTGGCCTCCGGCAGGCCCTGCGGCGACCGTGAGAGGAACCACGGATTCCGTCGGCTCTCCGCGAGCCGCAGAACAAAAGCCCATCGACCTCGTACAGTGAACATCGAGGGTCGCGCCGGTTGCGGCCCAGTGAACTCGACGGATGCGGTTCCTGCAGATGACCGTCGGTCATCCGGCAGCGCCGCCGACCCGCACGAAGGAACGACTCTATGTACTCACTCATTCTCCTCAATGGCGGAATAGGCAGCCGAACGGGCGCAAGTCAGCCCAAGCAGCTCCTGAAGCTCCGCGGTATCCCGATCCTGGTCTACGCACTCGTCACGGCCGACCGTGTCGAGCAGATCTCCCAGATCGTGGTCAACTACCCGCCGCAGTGGCGGGAGCAGATCGAGGAGGTCCTCGAGGCCTACGCGATCTCGACCCCGGTCACCCTGGTGGAAGCCGGCGACTCCCGGCATTCCTCGGTCGCCGCGATGCTCCCGCATTGCACCAACGACGACGTGATCATCCACGAGTCCGCTCGCCCGCTGGTGCGCGAGAGCGACTTCCGCGGATTGATCGAGTCCAAGCACAAGAACGTCTCGCTGATGTCCGAGATCTCCTTCACGGTGGCTCCGGTCGACCCGGAGACCTCCGAGGTCACCGGGTCCCTGGACCGCGACCGACTGCGCAACGTCCAGCTGCCGCAGAAGTTCTCGAAGTCCGACCTCGAGGCGTCGCACGAGCGCGCCGTGAACGAAGGCATCGAGTTCACCGAGGACGCCACCCTGGTGGCGGACAGCGGGTTCCCCGTCCACTTCATCGATGGCTCGGACGAGAACTTCAAGGTCACCACCAGCACCGATCTGAAGATGGCAGGGTTCCTCCTGCGACCGGAGGAGGACGACGATGAGTAAGACTGCACTCGTGACCGGGGCGTCGCGCGGCATCGGCTTCGAGACCACCCGCCGGTTCATCCTGAACCACGACGACATCACCACCGTGGTCATGTTCGCCCGTGACTCGGAGGACTTCGACAACAACGTGAAGGAGCTCGAGAAGGAGCTCCCGATCGGCCGCAAGCTCGTGCCGTACAAGGTCGACGTCGGCGATCGGTCGGCACTGAAGAAGGCCGTGAAGCGCGCCTATGACGAGGTCGGCAACATCGACATCCTCGTCAACAACGCCGGCTACACCAATCCGGTGCCGCTCCAGCAGGTCAAGATGGCCGACTTCGAGAAGACGATGGAGGTGAACGTCTACGCGCCGTTCACGATCATCAAGGCGCTGCTGAACCGCGGCAACACGTTCGATCTCATCGTCAACATCGCTTCGACCGCCGGCATCAACGGCCGGTCCGGCTGGCTGACCTACTCGGCCTCCAAGGCCGCAGTGATCAACATGAGCCAGGTGATGCGCGAGGAGCTGTCGATCTACGGCACCCGCGTGGTGTGCCTCTCCCCCGGCCGCACCGCGACCGCTCTGCGCAAGACCCTCGCACCTGACGAGGATCCGACGACGATCATGCAGCCCGAGCACGTCGCTCAGGTGATCAGCACGCTGTCGTCCTCCGTCGGCAAGTTCATCGACTCGGAGAACATCGTCGTGCGGCAATGAGCCTCCTGCTCTGAGCACGACCTCGCGCTGATCTCTCGGCGCATGACGAGGGCGTGGCACCGATCCAGGATCGGTGCCACGCCCTCGGTCTATGCGAGGCATGCAGGGACGTGCAGAGAGTCGCCTGTGCGCGTCCTGCGGCGACGAAGGCCGCCGACGAGTCAGCTCTTGGCCTTGGCCGCCTTCTTGGACTCCGCCACGAACTGCTTGTACCGGCCGCAGACCTCTTCCGGGTCACCATCCATCACGAGCTTGCCCTCGTGGACCCACAGCACACGACTGCACATGTTCTGGATGGTGCCGAGCGAGTGGCTGACCAGGAACACGGTGCCGGCGGATTCACGCACCGAGTCCATCTTCGCCTTGCTCTTGGCCCGGAAGGCGGCATCGCCCGTGGCGAGAGCTTCGTCGATCATGAGGATGTCCGGAACAGCAGAGGCGGAGATGGCGAAGCGCAGGCGCGCACCCATGCCGGAGGAGTAGGCCTTCATCGGCAGGTTCACGAATTCACCGAGGTCGGCGAAGTCCACGATCTCTTGATAGCGCTCTTCGACTTCCTTGGTGGTCAGGCCGAGCGCGAGCGCGCCGATCATGATGTTGCGCTCGCCCGTGAGGTCCTTCATGAGCACGGCGTTCACGCCCAGCAAGGACGGGCTGCTGGCCACGTGCACGGTGCCAGCGGCCGGCGGGATGAGCCCGGCGATCGCGCGCAGCAGGGTGGACTTGCCCGATCCGTTCACGCCGATGATCCCGATGGACTCACCATGCTTGGCGGCGAAGGTGATGCCACGCACCGCCTTGACCTCGCGCACGGGAGGCTGGCGGGCACCGCGCCGCAGCAGCTTCTGCAACGGCCCCTGCTTGTCGCCAGGGCCGTGCCCCACCTTCTTCGCACCGAAGACTCGGTAGGTGACGTGCAGGTCGTTGACGAGCAGGGAGAGGTGGTCGGACGGGGCGGCAACGACCGGCCCGCCCTCGAGGTCCTCCGGATCGATCTCGAAATCGACTTCTTCAGCTTCAGTCACGTCCGTACCGCTCCTCTCCCCGCCAGAACACCAGGAAGCCCACGACCGCGAAGACGACAGCCCAGCCGATGCCGAGGAGCCACATGAACAGCGACTGCGGGTATGCGGGCTCGTTGAGCAGGCAGGAGCGCACCAAGTACAGGTAGACGGCGACCGGCTGGTACTGGGCGATCCAGCCCCAGCTGAACTGGCCGAGGTAGCGGTCGATCGAGAAGATCACGCCGGAGGCGTACATCAGCACGCGCATCACGTGCGGGATGAGGTTGTCGAGGTCCGGCGTGATCGCGACCCAGCGCGCCACGAGGAAGGCGCAGCCGGTCGAGAAGATCCAGAGCAAGCCGATCGCGGGGATCGTCAGCAGCCAGTACCAGTCGATGGTGACCTTGCCGGCGAAGGGCAGGAAGCCCGAGACGTAGGAAATGAGGGCCATGACCGCTACGGCCGGGCCGAGGATCGCGAGCTCGGAGAGCACCCCGGCGATCGGCAGCACGGCTCGGGGGAACTTCACCGACCGCACCAGATTGAGGTTCTTGTTGATCGAGTGGGCGCCTGCCATCACCGAGCGCTCGAAGAAGCGGAACATGAACACGCCGCACACGATGAAGGCGATCGTGTTCTCGATGCCCGCGCGGCCCACCTGCAGGATGAACCCGAAGATGACCACGTAGACGGCGGCGTTCATCATCGGGGAGAACAGTGTCCACAGCTGCCCGAGGTAAGTGTTCTGGTTCTCCGCGTAGGCCTTGGAGATGGCCATCACCTTGATGAACGAGCGGCGGGACCACAGGTCCTTCAGGTAGGCACCCAGATGCGGGCGCACCCCGATGGGCTCCAGTCCGTTCTCCCGGGCAGCGGAGTCCACCTCTGCCTGGTCGAAGGTGCGTTCCAGCGGCGGCGGCACCAGGGGTGCCTCGCCACGCACTTCCTCGCCAACGGTCAAGGCCTTGCTCCAATCTCACCGAGAGCTGTTCCTCTGCGAATGCAGGGGCCATCGGACTGCCGTTCATCATAGCGAGGGCGACGCTACCTGCCCGCTCACGCGACAGACTTCACGTAGACGCTGAGCGGACTCCATGAGCCGGTCTACGCCTGAGGCCTCATCGGCTTCAACGCTCGTTGCGCCCCGGCGCGCCGCTCACTCGCCGGACCAGGCGCTTTGCCTCTCGCCCTGCACGCCGAACGGAGCGGCGGCCGACGACGCAAAGATCCCGGACCGCACCTCGAAAGATGTCGGCTGTGTGCTCTCCCTCATGTCGTGCAGAGCGCACCCTGGCTGTGTCAGACGCTTCGGCGCCCCTGAGAGAAGACGATTCCGGCAGCGGAATCTTCCGCTCCTCTCCGCTGCTGCGGACCAGAAGCCAGCGATCCGTCCCATGCGGCGGCAAACCGGCTGGAAGACTCACCGCATGCAAATTCCCGTCTAGTGCGACATGAGGCGCTTTGACCCAGGAATCCTCGGACTCAGTTACAAAGAACTCGATGGCATCTTCATTGAGCACATGCACTAAGAGCAACTCCTCGCCCGCACCCACTTGAACCACTCCGCGGGCCGCCACCTCCGGCAGCTCGTTCTTAGTGAGATTAAACCCGATATCTACGGACAAGTTCCCAGGCCCACGCGTGTAGTAGAGCTTCCCCAAAGCGTGCAGATCCTCGCCGCCTGCAAACAGATAAGCAGGCTTCTCTGGAACGCCTTCGACCTTCTTTGCTCCGAAGCGAGTGACAACCTCGTCCTCCCCAAAACGTTGGACGACGTAGGCGTCCCAAACGCCGCGCGGGAATTCGCTCATATCGAGGCGTGCGCGCGACTCGTGGCCACTGCCCGCCCCCTGCGTCACCTGCCGCTGCGTTTCGGTCGACACTTCAACCTCATCACCCGTTTCGCGATTTCGCATGCGCAGAAGGGTCTCGCGTGCTGGCGTCTTGCAATCTGAAACTAGAGCTGTGAAATCGAGATCTATGACGGCACCCAGGCAAGACACGTGGGCCAGTACCACGTCACCTCTCACGACAGGCGAATAGACTCTCTCCTGACCCAGCCGCTTTTCGAGATCTCCAGGCAAGTTGTATGCGAATCGCAAACCATCATGCACCACGCGAGCACTCTTGCCACTCTTTTCCCAGTCCAAAAGAAGACGGAGCGTTTTCAAATCACCATCTAGGGCCAGCTCAACCTTAGTGCGCGGAAGCGGGTCGAGGTGCGCTGCAGCGGCACTGCTATAGACCGGGCCGATCGTACTGCGAATATCCTTTATTAGGCGCCGCTGGGTATCCTGGTCCTCCTTCAGAAAATTCACTCTGAGAGATTTTGTGAGAGAATTCCTGAAAGGCCTCCGCATCACCCCATCTCTTACGTCGCCGGGCTCAGTGCCGGCAACAATGACTGGAATGAGGAGATTAAGAAGGTCCATATACTCGCTCGGCTTGCGCTTTTGCGCCGTAATATTAGTGCCGTCATCCCGGGTCCGAATCCGCACGTAGTCGCGGTCGGCACAAATACTTATCTTTCGCGCCGCAAGGTACAAAGTGGCAACAAATGGCTGATCCTCGCCGATTCGCATAGTCGTCGGGAATCGGGCACCGGTCTGATGCACCAGTGAGGTGCGAAACAACTTGATAGCACTGAGAGTGTTAAAAAGATAGTCTTCGACCAAATCTGCATTATACACAGTTTTCTCGAAAACCCGCCCCGGAGTGCGTCGTCCGCCGATACTTCCAAGTTTCCCGAGAACGACATCAGAACCCTCGCGCTCAGCCACAGTCGCCAGATCCCTAAGCGCATTCGGCGTCATCACATCGTCCGACCCGAGCACAAAGAAGTATCGGCCGCGAGCCGCTTCGAGCCCAACATTGCACGGGCTGGCTGGCCCTCCGGAATTGGCCTGGTGTATCACTCGGAAGTTCGAATATCTCTCAGCGTACTGATCAAGCATCACCTCCGACCCGTCATCGGAACCGTCGTCCACCGTAATGACTTCCAGTTCGGCCTCTGACAGCCCCTGGTCCAGCATAGAATCTAGAGTCTCGGCTAAATACGACACAGAATTGTACACCGGGACAATCATTGACACCAATGGCATTTTCGGTCCTTCAGCGGTCGTCATGCGGATACTCCCCACAGCTAGCTTAAATGTTCCGGGACGATCGGCTCAATGGTCAAGCACCGCGGACCCGTTGCCGGGACGCTGGCAACCAAACCCTAGTATAGAGGGCCATGCAATACGTCGCTTGCAAATTATGCATCATCGCTACAGCCGCTCCCTGACCCGTCGTGACGATCAACCACGACGACCGTGAAGCACGTCGGCGCGAGCTCGACGTACGCGCCCAGACGTCACAAGCACGTCGGCATCCGTCACGAACGTCCCCGCGCACGTAGGGTGACCTCTTAGCGAAAGTTCCGGGCTCGGCGGCGTCTGGTGAGGGCGAATCCCGCACCATTCCATGGTCGGGCTCGACCAGCGCGCACCGTCCCTGCCACTTCGACCCGTTGGTATACCAACCGCACATCCACTAAGGAGTCCCTCGCCGATGACTCAGCTCGAAAGCCCAGGCAGCGAAGCTGCGCCGGGACGCCGAATGACGATCCCCTGGGGCCGGATGGCAGGCCTGCGCCGCCGCCTCACGCAGACGGTGTTCGCGCTGGCCCCGCTGGTCCTGCTCGCGATCGGCGTTCATCCCGCGATCGCCGCCATTCCTGCGGTCTACCCATTCTTCATCCTGATCCGCCGCGGCTACCGCCGTCTGCGCAAGCGTGTGTCACGCACCGCATTGTCGGGCGAGCACGGGATCCGCCTCGCGCTCGCCCTCCTCCCGCTCGGCATCGCCTGGAGCATGGGCGCCGCTGGGGCTGTCGGCTGGGTGGCACTCAGCCTCTTCACACTGGTGCCCCTGGCCGAGCCGGTCGTCGCCCGGGTCGCCCCAGGGCGCAAGCTCCGCGTTGAGAACCTTCCCGGCATCACCGACACGCGGCCTCCGCGCCTGCCCGTGAACCTCATCCTCGTCACGGACCTGTCGCTCACGGCCCTCGCGAGCATTCTGCTGCTGGTCCACGTCCCGGCGGGTGCGCTCCTCCCTCTGCCGATCATCGCGCTGGGCCTGGCTGGGTTCTCCGCACTGGACTCGTTCCAGCGCATCCGCGAGTCGGTGCACGCGGACAACGACCTCTATGCGGCCGTCGAGGCCTACGACCCCCGGTTCGTGCTGTATTACGGCGTCCCCTCGGGCTCGTCGTACCAGGTCGGAATGTGGATCGAGTACCTCGAGCGCATCGGCGAGAAGTTCATCGTCGTACTCCGCCGAACCTCCGCGTTCCGAGAGATCGCCCGACTCACTGACGCCCCCGTGGTGGTGCGTACGAACATCTGGCAGCTCGACGATGTGATCACGCCGAACATGACCGCTGCGTTCTACGTGAACAACTCCGCCCCGAACGTTCACCTGGTCCGTTACCCGCACATGATCCATGTCCAGCTGTTGCACGGCGACAGTGACAAGGCTTCGAGCTTCAACCCCGTCACCGCGCTGTACGACAAGGTCTTCGTGGCCGGCCAGGCCGCGATCGACCGCTACGAGGACAACGGCGTGAACATCCCGAAGGAGAAGTTCACGATCGTGGGTCGCCCGCAGGTCGAGACCGTAGAGCAGCAGGGGCCCGAGAACATCCCTGTCCAGACAGTGCTCTACGCCCCCACCTGGGAGGGGCACTACGCAGATACGAACTACGGCTCGCTGCCGGTGGGGCCGGAGATCATTCGCGAACTCCTGGCTCGCGAGCGGACTGTCATCTTCCGCCCGCATCCCTTCAGCTACCGCAACCCCGAGGCAAGGCAGCGCATCCGCGAGATTCGACAGATGCTGACCGCGGACGCGGAGGCGACGGGCCGCGAGCATCTGTTCGGTCGCCCGGCCGAGAAGCACCTCGACGCCTTCGGCTGCTTCAACGCGGCCGACGCCATGATCTCGGACGTCTCCTCGGTGGTCCCGGACTTCCTGTACTCGGGCAAGCCGTACGGACTGGTCACAATGACCTCGACGATCGAAGAGTTCGAGCAGGCGTTCCCGCTCGCGCGCTCCGCCTATGTCATCGATCGCGAGCTGACGAGCCTCGGCGACGCTCTCGACGAGCTGCTGGTGCACGACTCCAAGGCGGATCAGCGCAAGGCCACCCGCGATCACTACCTCGGCCCGTTCCCGTCCGAGAACTATGCCGATGCCTTCGTCGATGCCGCGCGACACGTCGTGCTCCATGAGCGCAAGTCGATTGCCGCGCAGAATGCTCCCACCGAGCGCGAGGAGGGCGGCTCCGAGGAGCAGACCACCGAGGGCCAGGACTCCCCGAACGCCGTCAGCAGCGGCCAGGAGGATGTCGGTGAGGACGAGGGGCAGGATCAGGAGAGCGAGAACTGATCTTGTTCACCTGATCGCTCGGCGGTCACCCCGTCGAAGCTCTGACACAAGACACTGAGGCCCGGATCCACGTGGATCCGGGCCTCAGTGCTGCGTGCCTGGTGTCGCTGTCCTCGTCCGGAATGTCAGCTGCGTCGGCTTCCGGTCTGGCGTCACGTCTCGGTATCAGCATGCCCTGACCATCCGGTCGGCACGCTCGCCGCATGCCGCGCTCAGACGTCTTCGGAACCCGCGGCGGGAGTCGGTGACTCGTCGTCGTCCTGCGCATCGTCGGCCGGATCTTCGAGCCCGCCCACGCCGGCCTCCCGGTACAGCGCGATGAACTCGCGGGCGGTGTCCGGGCCGATCATGAGCCGCAGCACCGGGGAGACCTCGTAGTCGTCGCCCTGCTCGTCCAGCAGGCCCGCACGCTGGATCTTGGCGATCGACGCACGCACCTCCTTGGCGAAGCCGGCCTCGTCGGTGGAGGTGGTGCGGCGATAGGCGGCCAGCGCCTGCTGGACCTCCGCCTCAGAGACCACGGTGCGCTGGCCACGGGAGGACTGGGTGAGCAGCATTTGCCGCAGGACCAGCAGGAGCACCGAGTCCAGACGGTTCAGACCGGTCAGGCGGCGCAGCAGCTTCGGGGCGTCGGCGTCGGCCTCGCTCTGGCGCACGAAGGCGACCTGGGCGTCGTCGTCCACCACCAGCTCGAGGAAGATATCGGCCAGCCGGGTCTCGATCGCCGCCCGGTCGCGCAGGAGCTGCGCGTAGCGGGCGGGGTCCCGCCGACCGTCGAGGAACGGGCCCTGCATGAGGTGCACGAGCACCCGTCGGGACTCGTCCACGAGCGCGGAGCCGGGCAGGGACGGCGACTCCTCGCCGGGGTCCGGGGCATCGTCGGCTGCGGTGCGGAACGCTGAGCTGGTCACAGGGACTCACCTTACCGGCGACCCCGCGCCGGCGGCGATATCACGGACGTGAACGAGGCCATGCCGAGACCCGTGGAGGTGAACTTCGTGCGTTCGGGCGGCAGATCTGGTGCAATCGTGTCGAGAGCAGGATTCCCTCCGCTCGATCGAGCGGAGGAGCCGATAGCAAGGAGCCGACGATGAACGACCTCCCCATCTCATTGCCCGTCCTCATCGGAATCATCGTGGTAGTGCTCGTCCTCCTGGTCATTCTGATCGTGGTGGGCGCGCAGTCCTCGAAGCGCCGGAAGGCCCAGCAGCAGGAAGAAGACCGTCGGCGCGCCGACGAGCTCCGGCAGGAAGCGCAGGCGAAGGACAGAGCCGTCCAGGAGCGCGACCTGACGGCGAAGGAGTCCGAGCTCGAGGCCGACCGTGCCCGTCTGGACGCGGAGAAGAAGGCGAAGGCGGCCGAGCAGGAGCAGGTGGCCGCCGAGCGTCGCCGCCAGGAGGCCGATCAGCAGCGTGCGTCGGTCGAGCAGGAGCGCAGCTCCGTGGATGAGCAGCTCGCCGAGGCGGATCGGCTCGATCCCGATACCCCCGCCGATGGCCGTCGGGCCGCGGCCGGTGGCGCCGCAGCAGGCGGCGCAGTGGCCGGTGGCGCCGCTGCCGGTGCCGCCGCGCACGAGGGCGGTCGCCGCAAGGCTGACGGCCCCGTCCGTGACGAGGCAGGTCGTGGTGAGCCGGTGCGTGAGGCCGCTGGCCCCGCCGGAGCCGACCCCGGCGCGCACCGTGCCGATCAGCCCGCTCCCGAGCGAGGGGCGGCCCCTGAGCGGCGTGCCCCGGAGCGCGACGAGGATGCGCTCCGCTCCCCCGATCACCGCGACGCCGGTGCCGGAGCTGTCGGCGGAGCCGGCGCGGCCGGCGCCGGAGCTGCCGCTGCCCCCGGTGGGGAGGATCGGGACGCATACGGCCGCGGAACGCACGACACCCGCGAGACCCGCGAGACCCGCGATGCTGCCGCGTCCCGCGAGGGCCGCGGTGCACAGGAACCGCTCGCTCCCCGCGAGGACCGCGGCGAGCCGATCGAGCGTGACCGCTCAAGCCATCCCGGTGCCGGCTCTGCGGGAGTCGGTGCCGCCGGTGCCGGGACCGCAGGTGCGCCCCCGCGCGAGGAGCCGATCGGCCGGGACGTCCGCGCCGAGCAGGCTCCTGCCGCCGACGGTCCCCGTCAGGGAGAGCCGCTGGATGACGAGACCCTCCGCGATCGCGTCCACCGCGACGACGACGCGGCCAGCACCCAGGGCCGCGCCGAGGCTGCGGACCGCGGGAGCGTCGAGGGCCGCGGCGGCAGTGCCCCCGCACAGCAGGCCGATCGTCCGGTGCAGCGCTCTGCGCCGACCGATGCCGGTGCTCCGCCGACCGGTGCCGATGCCGGCGGCGCGGCGGCCGGTGGCGCAGCCGGAGCCGGAGCCGGTGCGCAGCCCACCTCGCGGGAGGATGCCGAGGCCGCACGCTTCGGCGAGCAGCCCGGACAGGCCTCGCCCTACGGGGCGGGTCAGTACGGGGCGGAGCCGGCCGAGTTCCAGCAGGACGGCTACGACGAGCACATCCGGACCGTGAACCCGGACGATTCCGGACAGCCGCACGAGGGCCGGCCCCTCACCCGGGACGACGGCGGCCAGACGGAGCCGCGCTTCGAGGACGCCGACGGGAATGTCCCGCCGAGCGCCCCGGAGTTCCGTGACCCCCGCGGGGAGAATCCGCAGCGGGGCCGTCACGCCGGCGGCCAGGGAGTCGACGGCGAGCGCCTGGACGACGGCGAGCGTTTGGACGAGGACGGCCCGGACCTCCGCGGCTGACCTCCTCCACTGCTCCACACACTGCGGGCCGGGAACCTTCCGAGGTTCCCGGCCCGCAGTGCATGTGAGGCGTGAGTCGCGTGTGAGGCGTGAGCCCGCGACGCGTCAGGCGCCCTTGCGGACGGTGATCGTCCAACCGGCCTCGCCCGCACGGTCGAAGGCGACCACGTCGTGGCCCGCCTCAGCAGCCCACTGCGGCAGCGAGTCCGTCGCCTGCGTGCAGTCGAATCCGATGATCAGGTCATCGCCCGTGGTCAGCTGCTCCATCGCGTTCTTCGCGTCGATCAGCGGGAACGGGCAGACGGCGCCGTTGGTCTCGAGGGTGTAAGCGGCCATGGGGTCCTCCTGGAGAGAAGTGGCAGTAGTCGTGGGATCGGGATGTTCGACGGGCTCGATACGCGGGGCGCGGGTCAGGCCGCGGGGGTGAGCACCGGGGCGGGACGGTTCGAGGCGGCGGCCCGCTGCGGGCGCACCAGCAGGAACCAGGCAGCGCCCCAGGTGCCGAGGATGATCGCGATCAGCGACACCCAGCCCTGGTAGCTGAACAGGCTCGTCTCCACGAGGGAGTTGCCGATGGTGCAGCCGCCGGCCAGCGCCGCACCGACACCCATCGCGACGCCGCCTCCCGCGCTGCGCAGGATGGTCGATGCGTCCGGCACGCGCCACCGGAACTCACCGGCGAGCTTCGCAGCGATGAACGACCCGACCAGGATGCCGAGCACCAGCATCACGGACCAGTCCACGAGGGTCACGTCGCCGGTGGACAGGAAGGTGACGATCTTGGCCGACGGCGTGGTGATGCCGAGGCCACCGTTGCGGCCTGCGGCGGTGGAGGCCACCCAGGCGAGGATCGCGATCAGGCCCAGCAGCACACCGCCCACCCACGGGCTCCAGGGGATGTCGGCGAGGTAGTGACCGATCCCGGTGCGACGCGCCGGCAGGGAGACGGCGGACCGGCCCGCGGAGCGCGCGGCGTTGCGGCGCACCTGCCACACCACGAGCGCGGCGACGAGCCCGGCGAAGACGACCGTCGGCACCCAGACGCTCACGCCGAGGGTCTCCTGGATCGTGGCGGAGCCGACGGTGCGTGCGCGGGCGGCCTCCGTGAAGCCTCCCAGCGGGCCGAACTTCATGACTGCGGCGAACAGGGCGTAGAAGACCAGGGCCACCCATGAGCCGATCAGGCCCTCGCCCGCCCGGTAGTAGGTGCCGGTGGCGCAGCCCCCGGCGAGGATGATGCCCACGCCGAAGATCAGCCCGCCGCCGATCACGGCGAGCGGGGCGAAGGGCGCAGCCTCGGGGGCGAGCACGCCGGCGCTGGTGAGCGCGGCGACGCCCACGGCCTGGATGGCGATCGCCAGCATGAACGGGGTGAAGTAGCGGGTGGAGCGGGAGAGGTAGATGTCGCGGAAGGCGCCGGTGACGCAGAAGCGGGACCGCTGCAGCACGTAGCCGAGCGCGGCGCCGATGAGGAGGCCGGTGAGGATCATGGGGCACACGGTAGCTAATGAGCGTCATAAGGTGAACCCGTAAGGCGGTTCATGGCGGCCGACGACGCCGACTCCCTGCCTGGCACAGTGCGAGACTGTGGCGCATGACCCCAGGCCTCCCCCGTACCCGTATGGACGACGTCACCGTCGAGCGGGTGCTGCGCGTGGTCGAGGCGATCCCCGCGGGGAGGGTCGCCGCCTACGGCGAGGTGGGGGCGATCGTCGGCGTCGGACCGCGCCTGGTGGGCCGGATCATGCGCACCTGGGGGTCGGACGTGCCATGGTGGCGCGTCACCAACGCCTCGGGCGACCATCCGCTGCTCGCCCGGGCGCTCCCGTACTGGGAGACCGAGGGCATCACCGTGAAGCCCAATGGGCATGGCTGCCGGATGGCGGAGTTCGGAGCGGACCTGACGGAGCTGCGCCGCGCGACGGCGGCTCCCCTGGCGCAGCTGGACGACGACCCCGCCCCCTGACCTGCACGCCTGAACGACTCCATGCCCCGGGTCGGTCGGTTCAGCTGGCCCGAGAGGCTTCGACGTCGTCCCGGGCGGTCCAGCTCGGCGCGGCCTCGATCAGGGCGGAGTAGCGCTCCAGCCGCTCCCGGGACACCTCGTCGGCCGGGACCATCACGATGAGCCGGGATCCCCGGTCCGGATCGAGCCAGAGGCTCTGGAAGTGCACGGTCAGATGACCGGCGTGCGGGGAGTCGTACTCGCGCAGGTGCGGTCGGTCGTCGGCCACCTCGTACGCCTCCCAGAGCTCCCGGAAGTCCGCGGAGTGCGCAAGCAGGCGGTCGACGAGCTCGTCCCATCGCGGATCGCCCCGATGCTCGGCCCGATGGGCACGGAGCCGGGCGACGATCTCGGGCAGCACGAGATCCTCGTTCGGCAGGCTGCCCCGCCAGACGGGATCGGTGAACATCAGCCAGGCGCAGTTGCGGTCCTGGACCGGCAGCGCATCGAGGTCGCTGAAGAGGAATCGGTAGGCCCGGTTCGAGGCGACGATCTCATAGGCATCGGTCTGCACCGCGGCCGGGAAGGGCAGCAGCTGCTCGAGCAGGGCGGTGTGCTCAGGGCGAAGTGCCGAAAGCGGGCCGAGCTTGGCGGGGGCGCGATCGGCGAGCACGAACAGGTGGTGCCGCTCGGCGTCGGTCATCCGCAGCACGCGGGCGACGGCCTCGAGCACCTGGTCGGAGACGCCCGTCGCTCGAGCCAGGTGTACCAGGTGGTGCCGATGCCTGAGAGCTGCGCGACCTCCTCGCGTCGCAGCCCCGGCGTGCGGCGACGACCCAGCGGCGGCAGGCCCACCTGCTCGGGTGTGACCTTCTCGCGGCGCGCCCGGAGGAAGGCGCCCAGCTGCTTGCGTCGTTCGGCGGAGCTCTCCATCCCTCCAGTGTGCGACGTCGCGCCCGTTCCTGCCAGGTGGTGCTGGTACCAGTATGAGCAGGCTCCTGGTTCCAGGATCCGCACGCAGGGACCGTGCATCCATGTCCTGCGAAACCCTCACCGCTCCTCCCGCTCCAGTGCCACCGGGCCGAGCAGACCCTCCTGCTCCGACGAGCTCGGCCGCTCCCCCGCGGGCATCGTCGCTCACCGCCTGGGGGCTGGGTGTGCTGCTGGTCGCCTATGCCCCGGTGAACTTCACCTTCGGCTCGGTGAACGTGCTGGCCGATGCGATCGGCCGGGATCTCGGTGCCGACGCCGCCGGGCAGCAGCTCGTGCTCGCCGCCTACACCACTGCCTTCGCCGCGACCCTGGTCATCGCCGGTCGGCTCGGCGATCGCTGGGGCCGACGCCGCCTGCTCCTGATCGGTGGTCTCGGCGTGGGCGTGATCAGCGTCGCCACTGCTTTCGTCCCGGACCTGACGTCCACCGTCGCGCTGCGCGTCCTGCTCGGCGTCGCGGCAGGCCTGCTCACTCCTCAGGTGCTCGCGACGATCCAGTCTGCCTCCTCGGGCACGGCCCGCACTCGAGGCCTCATGCTGTTCGTCGCGGTCAGCGGAGCGAGCACGGTGGTGGGGCAGATCGTGGCCGGCACGGTCGCCCACGCGCTGCCGGAGCACCTGGGGTGGCGCGCCGTGCAGATCCTCACAGGGCTCATCGCCCTGACCGCGGTCGCCGGGCTTCGCACCGTGCCGCGCACGCGCTCGTCGGCCCCGCTCTCCCTCGATGCGATCGGCGCCTCCGTGCTCGGCGCGAGCCTGCTGCCGATCGTGGTGCCGCTGACGATCGGCCGCTCGCTCGGCTGGCCGTCCTGGACCGTCGTCTCGCTGCTGGTCGGGGTGGCGCTGCTCGCCGCGTTCTGGGCGCTTCAGCGTCGCTCCGAACGTCGAGGCACGGTACCGGTGGTGCCGCCGTCGGTGCTGCGGCTGACGCCGGTGCGCCGCGGGCTGCTCATGACGCTGCTGTTCTTCATGACCTACGGGGCCTTCCTCTACGAGCTCTCGGCCTTCGCCCAGCACCGCTACGCCATGGGCCCGCTGGGCCCGGCGCTGCTGGTGCTCGGGTTCGGCATCGCGTTCATCGCCGCGTCCCTGGCGCTGCCCCGGCTGATCCCGGCCGCCGGCGAGCTCACCATGGCATCAGCCGGACTCGCCCAGGCGGTGATCCTCGCGGCGATCGCGGTGCTGATCAGCACGGGCCACCATGACATCGCCTCGCTGCAATGGGCGCTGATCCCCTTGGGCGTCGCGCAGGCACTCATGTTCGGTCCCGTGCTGAAGACGGTGCTCTCGCGCGCACCGCAGTGGGCGGCCGGGGTGGGCAGCGGCCTGTTCGCCACCGTCCAGCAGCTCGGGCTGACGCTCGGGGTGGCACTGCTCGGCGGCCTGTTCTGGACACTCGCCGGACCCGAGCAGGAGCACCTGGAACACGCTCTGGTGACGGTGTTCTGGATCCATGTGGGGTGCGCACTGCTCTTCGTCGCCCTCGCCCATTCGCTCCGGTCGCACCGGGAGACGGCGCCGACCGCCGAGTGAGACGCCGCGTCACTTCACCGGCACGTCGCTCCCCCGGGACGTCCCTCCACCGGCACGTCACGCCGCGGGGCGACTCACTCCACGGGCACGTCGTCCAGGAAGTAGAACGACGGGACCCGGGCGGCATACTCGTTGCCGTCCAGCTCCTGCCAGCCGACGATCTCCGTGGAGCCCTCGCGCTCCTGCGCATAGTTCGTGGCTAGGAACATCAGCCCGATGACGCTGGCGAGCCCCTGATCGGCGGGCTTCGCCCGCAGCACGTCCCCGATCGAGGCCTGGCCGCTGACCCCGCGCACCTCGTTGACCGAACCGGTCAGTCCCACGATGTCGATGTCGTTGGTGCGCACCAGATCCTGCAGCACCTCGATGCTCAGCGACGTGGCATCGTGCACCTCGGCCTCGGCGGGGGCGCCGGGGTCGGTGGGATCCTTCAGCCGGTGCTGGGCCACGGAGGACAGCTGCACGCGGGAGAGGTCCAGCTCGAGCGGGAACGGGGTGCGCGTGGGGACGTCGTCCTTCTGGGAGAGGGCCACGCCCTGCGCCTCCTGCAGGGCCTCGAGCAGCACGCGGTGCTGGCGGAAGTCCTGGGAGCGCACGAAGCGTGCCAGCGAGCGGTACAGCTCGGTCTTGACGTCGAGCACCTCCTGCGCGGGCTCATAGAGGTCGCTGAACACGTTGGCCAGCTTCTCGCGCTCGCTGCGCTGGAGGGTGCGGGAGAAGTCGCGCTCGAGGAGCCGGTCCACGAGCTCCTGCGTGGTGCGGGTCTGGACCGGGTCGTTGAGCATCCGGAAGAACGCGGTGAAGGTGCGGCCCACGGTGGACTGGCCCAGCAGGTCGTCCCCGGCGAGCAGCTGCTCGAGGATCTCGCCGCGGGAGGACTCCGGGGAGAGGATCTGCTCACGCAGGTGGAGGTCCACGGCGCGCAGGTCCTCGCGGTACTGGAGGAAGTCGCCGGAGAGCTCGGCGGCGATCTGCAGGATGTCGCGCAGGCGGTCGGTGGAGGCCTCGGCGCTGGGGAGCATGAGCTCACCCTCGGCGAGGTTCCGGATCTCGGCCTCGATTCCCTCGCGGCGGCGCTGCAGATCCGCCAGGCGCACGTCGCGGTCGGTCTCCGTCTCCTGGGCGAGGCGCTCGAACTGCTGGACCACGAGCTGTAGGCGGGACTGCGTGGTGGTGGGCCGGTGCTCCTCGAGGGAGGAGATGAACTGGATCGCGTCGATCGTCGCGGGGGACGGCTCGAAGGTGGTCTCGGTGTGCTGCGGGTCGTCACGGCGGGTGAGGTAGCCCTCGCGCACCCAGCCGTCGACGTACTCTGCGGCGCTGCGGCCGCTGCGGGCCTCCGGATCCGCGCCGTCGGCCTCCGAATCCGAGTCGTCGGCCTCCGGGTCCGACGCGGCGCCGCCGGTGGGCTCGGCGGCCGGCTCGTCGTCGTGGAGCAGCGGGAGGTGCGCGCCGACGCGGGCGATGAGCTCGCTGCGCGCCAGCCGACGGTCCCCGGCCGGGAACACGGACTGCAGGATCGCCAGCACGGCGGGAGCCTTGGTCGCCGCGAGCAGGCGCCAGGTGCTTGCCCGGCGCAGCTGCTCGTAGGCCTCTTTGCGCGCGGAGACAGCGTCGCTGCGGCGGTCGGTCCACCGGTTCGGCTCGGTCGTGGTCACGAGAAGGGAGTCTACCGGCGCGGGGGACGCGGGTCGGCGGCCCTCAGCGATCGTCCCGTGGCGAGCGCCGCCGGATGGCTGCTGAGCACCTCACCGAGGCAGCAGCAGGGCTCCGATCAGGTCCCCGGGCTGAGGGGCGCGAGGGGGCCGCCGTGAGCAGCGTCCACGAGCTCGGTGTCGTAGGTGACCAGCACTTCCGCATCGATCGAGAGCGCGGTGGCGTAGTGGATGGCGTCCGCGCTGCGCAGGGGGTGCGGGATCCGGGAGGCGGCGAGGAGCAGCGAACGGTCGAGATCGATCAGTCCGATGCCGGCGAGGAGCTCGTCGATGACCTGCGGCTCGACGAACCCTCGTCGCCGGGCGGCGCAGTGCAGCTCGGTGTGCAGAAGATACGAGGAGACGACGTCGTCCCCCTTCGCCTGCCACCCCTCGAACGACTCTCGCATCGCCTGCGTGCCCGGCTCATCGATCAGGATCTTCAGCACGGCCGAGGTGTCGAGGTAGACGATCATTCCTCGCCTCGCAGATCGTCCAGGATCTCGCGGCTGCTGACGCCGCGCGCCGCCGGGATCGCGGTCAGATCGACATGCCGTGCGGCGCTCACCCTGCCTGCTTCCCGCAGCGCGTCGAGCGGCGAGCTGGAGTACGGCACGAGTCGAGCGACCGGCCGGCCATTGTTCGTGATCGAGATGGTCTCCCCGGCTTCGACCCGACGCAGTATCTCGGCGCTGTGGTTGCGCAGTTCGCGGTGCGGGATCGTGGACATGGCCCCTCGATTCATGGCGTTCTCTAGCGATCGGATACCGCATGGCATCGTGTAGCACACCGTAGCAAGCAGGGCCCACCGACACCAGTGCAACGCCTCGTGCGCTCTCGAAGGAGCACCCTGCCGGGGACGCACCGACAGCCGCTCCGCGCTCCGAGTAACCTGGGGTACGGGAACGTTCACGAAACGTGTCCGGACGTCCCGCCCAGACTTCAGGAGGAACCTCACCGATGAGCACGCCGCTGCCGCTCGCAGATCCGACCGACCGCTGGTGGGAGGAGCTCCCCGCGGGCCGCAACCGCCTGCGCGGCCGCGCCCATTTGCACTCCGATGCCCGCGAGCTCAGCCTCGACGGCACCTGGGACTTCCGCTACGGGACCCGGGCTGACGGCTCCGACCTCGGCGAGAGCGCCGAGATCGAGGTGCCCGGGCTCTGGCAGCTGCAGGGCTACGGCGCCCCGCAGTACACCAACGTCATCTACCCGATCCCGCGCGACGTCCCCCACGTGCCGGACGAGAACCCCACCGGGCACTACTCGCGCACCGTGACCGTGCCCGAGGACTGGGCCAGGGATCTCACCGGCGGCGCCCGCGTGCTGCTGCGCTTCCAGGGTGTGGACTCGGCGGCGAAGATCTGGATCGACGGCATCGAGATCGGCGTGACGGCCGGCTCCCGCCTCACCCAGGAGTTCGACGTCACCGAGGCGCTCGCGGCCCCGGGCGAGCACCGGCTCGACGTGCGCGTGGTGCAGTGGTCGGTGAACACCTACGTCGAGGACCAGGACATGTGGTGGGCCTCGGGCGTCTTCCGCAGCGTGGACCTGCTGCTGCGCCCCACGGGCGGCATCCACGACCTCGTGACCGTCGCGGACTTCGACCCCGCGACCCGCACCGGCACCCTGCGCGCGACCGCCTATGGTGCCGACGGCGCGGAGCTGCCCGCCACTCTCGAGGTCCCGGGCCTGGAGCTCGCCTCCCCCACCGGCGCCGACGCCCTCGAGGTGGGCGAGGTGCGGCCGTGGTCCGCCGAGGACCCGTATCTCTACGACGTCACCGTGCGCACCGACTCCGAGACCGTGACCCTGCGCCTCGGCTTCCGCCGCGTCGAGGTGGACGGCGAGATCTTCCGCGTCAACGGCGAGCGCATCGTGTTCCGCGGCGTGAACCGCCACGAGGCGGATCCGGTGGTGGGCCGCACCCAGCAGCTGGCGAACCAGGACCTCGACGTCGCGCTCATGAAGCAGCACAACCTCAATGCCGTGCGCACCTCCCACTACCCGCCCCACCAGCGGTTCCTCGAGGTGTGCGATGAGGCGGGGCTGTACGTGATCTGCGAGGGCGACTTCGAGACCCACGGCTTCCACGCCGATTCCACGTGGGGCGAGGACGGCTCCGGCGCGGCCGAGGGACCGGCGCAGAACCCGCTGTTCGAGGAGTCGCTCGTGGAGCGCTCGGAGCGTTTCGTGCGCCGCGACCGCAACCACGCCTCGATCATCATGTGGTCCATCGGCAACGAGGCCGCGAGCGGTCCGGTCACCGAGGCGATGGTCGCCCGCGTGCGCGCCACCGATGACACCCGCCCCGTGATCTACGAGCAGGACTACGCTGCGGAGTACGTGGACGTGTTCTCGCTGATGTACTCCACGGTCGACGAGTCCGAGCAGATCGGCCGCCGGGACCTCTCCCCCGAGTACCAGGACAAGCTCACGCGCATGCTGCGCAGCTTCGCGCTCGACGTGCCGGAGGGCCACTTCGCGAATCCGCCGGCGCTGTCCAAGCCGTTCCTGTGGATCGAGTACGCCCATGCGATGGGCAACGGCGCCGGCTCCCTGAAGGAGTACATGGAGCTCACGGAGAAGCACCCCGCCCTGCACGGCGGCTTCATCTGGGAGTGGATCGACCACGGCCTGGAGACCACCGACGCCGAGGGCAACCGCATCTACGGCTACGGCGGCGACTTCGGCGAGCGCCTGCACGACGGGAACTTCGTGGCCGACGGGCTCGTGCTCCCGGACCGCACCCCCTCGCCCGCGCTCCTGGATGCGAAGCACCACTACTCCCCCGTGGGCCTCGAGGTCTCCTCCGGCGGCGTGCGGATCACCAACCGCTACGCCTTCTCCTCTCTCGCCCACCTGCGCGCCGAGGTGTCGCTGGACGCCCAGGCGAGCTGGCAGGAGCTCGGGCTGCCCGCAATCGCTGCGGGCGAGGCACTCGACGTGGCGCTCCCGACGCACGACGGGCCGAGCACCACGGTGCGGCTGACCACCCGGGAGGCCCAGGGCCCCGTCCCGGCCGGTCACCTGATCGTCGCCGCGGACCACGTGGATGCCGAGCGTCGCCGCGCCGCGGTCACCGCGTCGGCCGGAACCCCGCTCGCTCCGGAGCGGAACGAGGACGGCAGCTGGGCCCTGGGCCCGGCCCGCTTCGACGACCTGGGCCGTCTCGTGCGCCTCGGCGAGCTGGAGATCGAGCACGCGGGGGTGGACCTGTACCGCGCGCCGGTGGACAACGAGCGCGCCCGCACCCACTACCCGCTCGAGGCCCGTTGGAAGCGGATCGGGCTGGACGTCGCGAGGCGGCGCCTGGTCGAGATCACGGCCGACGGCGCGACCCTGGTGGTGCGCAGCCGGCTGGGCCTGGACGGCTCGGCGCTGGGAGCGGACGTCACCGAGCGCTGGAGCGCGGATGCGGGCGGCCCCGGGGGCTCCGGCAGTGACGGGGTCGAGGTCGGCGGCGGGGTCGACGTCGAGGTGACGGTGTCGCCGTCGGCGATCTGGCCCGAGGACCTGCCGCTGCCGCGCATCGGCTGGACCTTCGCCCTGCCGTCGGCCCCCGATCAGGTGGAGTACACCGGGTACGGCCCGCACGAGTCCTACCCGGACACCGGCGGTGGCACCACCTTCGCGACCTGGTCCTCCACCCTCGCGGACTTCCAGGTGCCCTACGTGTTCCCGCAGGAGAACGGCAATCGGGCGGACGTGGTCCGGGCGCTGCTCAGCGGCGGCACGGCCGATGGTCTCGAGCTGCAGGCTCCGGCCGGGCTGGGACTGGCGGTGCGCCCCTGGTCCACCGTCGAGCTCGATGCGCGCTCGCACGACGGGGCGCTGCGTCCGGACGGCCGCACCTGGGTGACGCTCTCGTCGGCGCTGCAGGGCGTGGGTTCGGCGGCGTGCGGTCCGATCCCGCTGCCGCAGTACGTGCTCTCCGCGCGCGAGGAGACGTTCGCGTTCCGTCTGGGAACCCGCTCCGCATGAGACCGGCCGCTGCGCGCGACATCATCGCAACCTCCCCGTGACGGGAGGGAGCGCCCCGGGCCGATACGGTGGTCCGGGGCGCTGTGCGGCGTCCCCTGGATAACGACGCAGGGAGACGCATGACTCAGGGGTACGGACCGGACGACGCCCAGCAGCCACAGTGGGGGCAGGGGTCCCCCGGCGACCCGTACGGGCAGCAGCCGCAGCAGCCCGCCCCGGAGCCGCAGTGGGGCCAGGCTTCGCCCGCGCCGGCACAGCAGCCCGCCCAGGAGCCGCAGTGGAACCCGTCCCCGGACCTGACCTCCTACCCCGGGACGCCCCAGAACCCCGGCGCGCAGCAGTACCCCGGCGCGTCGCAGTACCCCGGGGCGTCGCAGTACCCCGGGGCGCAGCAGTACCCGGGAGCCACGCAGCACCCGGGCGCCACGGGATCTGCCTCTGCGACCGGAGCCGGCGCGGACCCGACCCTCGCCAAGGTCGCCCAGTGGACGATGATCGCGGTGATCGTCGTGATCGTGGTGCGCGTGATCCGCGGGGCCGTGGGCTTCGGGGCGGGCTTCGTCTCCGGGGCGATGTCCTCGGGCGGCGCGGTCGACGGCGGAATGGCCGTCGCGGGCGGCGGCGCGCTCCTGGGGCTCCTCCTCCTGCTCCTGAACGGCGTCGTCACGCTCGGCCTGCTGGTCCTCGCGATCTTCGTGGCGGTGAAGTCCTCCGGCCGCGCCCGCACCGGCGCGATCATCATCGCGGCGACGCTCGTGCTGTCCGTGGTCCTGTACGGGATCGGCTACGGCATCTATGTCGCCGTGATCTACAACATGGCCGACTACTCCACCATCGGGGTCGTGGCGATCATCTACGCGATCGTCGAGGTCATCCGCTCGCTGATCGTCTTCGCGGCGCTCATCGTCGGCGGGCTCATGGTGCGGCGCGGCGTGAAGCAGGGCGCCTGACCGCCTGAGCCGCAGGGCGCGGGCCCGGACACGGGCACAGGCACAGGCACAGGCACAGGCACAGGCACGGTGCACAGGCACAGGCACGGTGCCTCGCCCTGACCCGGCCCGGGCGATGCCCGATATTCTCGAGGCGACGTCGCCGTGGCGTCGCATTGACGCTGGGCGAGGGAGCACCATATCGCAGGGGTACGGACCGGGCCACGGTCAGCAGAACCCGCAGGGCCAGCAGGGCCAGCAGGGCCAGCAGAACCCGCAGGGCCAGTGGGGGCAGAACGTGCCACCCTTCCCCGCGCCGCAGTCGTCGCCATCGCCGCAGCAGCATCCGCAGTGGAGCGCTCCGCAGCAGGCCGCACCCCAGCCCTCGTGGGGCCAGCCCACCCCGGCGCAGCAGACGCCGTGGGACCGGAGGCCCGTGATGGGCGCCTACCCGGGTTCCACCAGCTACCCCGGCCCGCAGCCAGGATCCGGCGACGGCGTGAACTGGAGGCGCGTCAAGCTCCTGGGCACGCTGCTGACCATCGGCCTGATGCTGCTCATGGTGGTCCGGCTCGGCATCGCCCTGACCACCTACTTCGGGGCGGACAGCCTCGCCGCCCAGGACTCCGGCGGGGAGATGAGCACTGTCGCCCTCGGCACCGGGCTGGTCGCCATCGTGCTGTACCTCGCGAACGTCGTGGTCAGCCTCGCGATGATCGTGGTCGGCATCATCGTCGCGGTGATGGCCCGCGGCCGCGCTCGGGTCGGCGGCATCGTGGTCGCCGCGATGATCCCCGTCTCCATCATCGCCTACTGGGTGGTCACGATCATCATGGCGATCGTCCTGGTGTCCCTGGGGATGGACAGCGATCTCGGCGGGGTCGAGGCGAACGGCTATCGGCTCATCGGGGTCGTCGAGGCCCTGCGCGTCCTCCTCGTGATCCTGGCCATGGGCGTCGGCGTCTCCCAGGTGAGCATCACCGCCTCGAAGAGGCTCTCCGCCTGAGACGGACCGGGAAGGCGACCGGCCCGCGGAGGGGCCCGCCGTTCACCGGGCCCGCCGTTCACCGGGTCTGCCGCTCACCGGATCACCGGATCAGCGCGCCTCGCCGTAGTAGGCGCCCGTCGTCTCCTCGCGCAGCGCGTCGAAGTCGCCGTTGATCAGCGAGGCCCGGATCCGGTCCACCAGGCGCACCACGAAGCGCTCGTTGTGGATCGTGCACAGGGTCGAGGAGATCATCTCCTTGGCGCGGAACAGGTGATTCACGTAGGCGGCGGTGTAGTGCGTGCAGGTGTAGCAGTCGCAGGTCTCGTCGATCGGGGCGAACTGGCGGCGGTACTTCGAGCCCGTGAGGTTCACGCGCCCCCGCGCCGTGTAGACGGCGCTGTTGCGCGCCACCCGTGACGGGGAGACGCAGTCGAAGGTGTCCGCGCCCGCCGCGATCGCCACAAACAGGTCGTCGACCTCGCTGATGCCCAGCAGGTGGCGGGGCTTCGCGTCGGGCAGCTCATCGGTCACCCAGCCCACGATCGTGCCGAGGTTCTCCTTCTCGAGCGCCCCGCCGATCCCGAAGCCGTCGAAGGTCTGACCCTCGACGTCCATCGCACCGAGATCCCGGGCGGCCCGACGGCGCAGGTCCTCGTACTGGGCGCCCTGGATGACGCCCCACAGCTGCTGGTAGGGGCGATGGGTGCGCTCGTCCGTGAGGCGGGCGTGCTCGGCCAGGCACCGGATGGCCCACAGCCGGGTGCGCTCGAGCGCCTGCTCCTGGTAGCCGCGGGAGTTCATCAGCGTGGTCAGCTCGTCGAAGGCGAACATGATGTCCGCTCCCAGCCCGTGCTGGATCTGCATCGAGACCTCGGGCGTGAAGCGGTGCACGTCGCCGTTGAGGAAGGAGCGGAAGGTGACGCCGTCGTCGTCGACGTGGGCCAGGCGCTCCTTGCCCTCGGCGACCGCGTCATCCTCCCCCGAGGAGGTGCGGGCCTTCTCCCCGCCGGAGAACTCGCTGGAGAGCACCTTCTTGAACCCGGCGCCGAGGCTCATCACCTGGAAGCCGCCGGAATCGGTGTAGGTCGGGCCGGGCCAGTTCATGAAGGCGCCCAGACCCCCGGCCTCGTCGATCAGGTCGTGACCGGGCTGGAGGAACAGGTGATAGGCGTTGGCCAGCAGTGCCTGCGCCCCGAGCTCGCTCATCGACTCCGGAAGCACGGCCTTGACGGTGGCCTTGGTCCCCACCGGCACGAAGGCCGGGGTGCGGATCTGGCCGTGCGGGGTGGAGATCACCCCGGCCCTGGCCTTGTCCCCGGCGCGGGCGACGATCTCGAAGCCGGTCCCGGCAGCGCCCCCATCAGGGGCCGCCGCGGCGGGCGCAGGGGTGGACGTCGGGTCGGCGGGCATCGGCAGGGGGGCGTCGGCGGTCACCGGATCATGATCCCACGGCCGCGCCGACCCGTTCGGCGGGGCGGCGTGCGTCACATCCCTCTAGGATCGAGAAGCCTCCTCCGCCTGGCCCGGGCCCCGCTTCCTCGGCCTCCTGAACGCAGGACGGACCGGATCACTCCCACCGGGATCCACTAGGATCCAGCGCAGCGACGCATCGTCCCGCCCGCGCGGCGATGCGGATGCTCAGGCCGACAGCAGCACGGAAGGGGATCGCGATCAGTTCGCCCCAGGATCCCCCCACCCCGCGCGCCGGGAACCGGGGCGGGCATCGTGCGCACCCGCGGAGCGACAGCCTCGAGGACTGGACCCAGGAGGCCCTCCCCGAGGCCCTGGGAACCCCTGGCCCGCACCACCGCGCTCGCCCCCACTCCCACTCCCAGTCCCGGACCCCCACCCGCTCCCGCTCGGACCGCTCTCCCGGCTCGAGCCTGGACGCATGGACCTCCGGACCGCTCCCGACGGCCACGTCGTCCCTGGACGACTGGGTGCAGGGACCCATCGAGCTCCACGTCGAGCGCGAGGCCGAGGACGCCTGGTCCACCGCGGGCTCCGTCACCGGGACCTGGCGGCCGCCGGCCGAGGAGAGCCGCTCCCGGTCCCCGCAGCGGACGGGCCCGGAGGGCGCCGCGTCCCCCGCGGGTGGCTCGATCGACGGTACGTCGGCCGACGGCGGACTCCGCAGCGGGCCCGTCTTCCGCCACGAGCTGCACGGCCTGCGCGCCGTCGCCCTCGGTCTGGTCGCGATCTATCACATCTGGCTCGGTCGGGTCTCCGGCGGCGTCGACGTCTTCCTGTTCCTCTCCGCCTTCTTCCTCACGGGGACGTTCGTGCGGCGGCTGGAGAGCGGACGCCCGCTCGGCATCCCCCGCTACTGGCTGCACACGTTCAAGCGCCTCCTGCCCCCGGCGGCGGTGACGATCCTGCTCACCCTCGTCGGCACCGCCGCGTTCCTGCCGTCCTCGCTGTGGCCCACGGTGATGCAGGAGGCGGTGGCGTCGGCCGCCTACGTGCAGAACGCACTGCTGGTGTTCCTGCAGGTGGACTATCACGCCCGTGATGCCGGCGGAGCCTCCCCGCTGCAGCACTTCTGGTCCCTCAGCGTGCAGGGGCAGGCCTTCGTGGTGTGGCCGCTGCTCTTCCTGCTGGTGGTGCGCCGCGCCCGGCGGGGGAAGAGCGTGCGCCGGCCGCTCATCGTGCTCGTGCTGCTGATCGGTGCCGCCTCGCTGACCTGGTCGGTGATCACCACCCAGACCCAGCAGCAGGTCGCCTACTTCGACACCGCCGCCCGGCTGTGGGAGTTCGCCGCCGGCTCGCTGCTCGCGCTCGCCCTGCCCGTGATCGACCGGATCACGGGGGCGTACCGCCCGGAGGACGGCCGTCCTCCCCGGCTGCGCCTCGCGCGCGCCCTGACCGGCTGGGCCGGGATCGCCGCCCTGCTCGCCTGCGGCATCGTGCTGGACGTCTCGACGATGTTCCCGGGATGGATCGCGATCGTGCCGCTCGCCGCCGCGGGCGCCGTGGTGGTCGCCGGGCACTCCGGGCACCGCTGGGGCATCGACGCACTGCTGTCCACCCGGCCGGCCGCCTTCGTCGGCGACATCTCCTACGCCCTGTACCTCGTGCACTGGCCGGTCCTCGTGCTCTGGCTCCACCACAGCGGGCAGCAGCGGGCGGGGCTGCTCGACGGCCTCGTGGTGCTCGCCGGCTCGGTGCTGCTGGCCTGGCTGGTGACCCGCGCCGTGGATGCCCCGGTGCGGCGTTCCCGCTGGCTCGAGGCCCGCCCCTGGCGCGCGCTGACCGCGATCGCTGCGAGCTTCGCACTGGTCCTGGCCGGGGCGGGCGGCTGGTGGCTGGTGCTGAACCAGCAGTCCCCGCAGGAGACCACCGCGTCGGCGCAGGACCTGCCCACCGACGAGGTCGCCACCACGGTGCCCACCGTCATCCGCCCGGCCGGCTGGCAGCTCGGCTCGCAGTGGCCGGACCTTCCGCAGCGGTGCGCCGGCCCGTGGGCCCCGTCGGTCAGCTTCCCCCACGTGACCTGCCAGCAGCTACTCCCCGGCGATACGGACGTCGACACCTCCGAGACCATCGTGGTGGTGGGCAGCTCGCATTCGCGCCAGTACATCCCCGCCCTGCTGCCCACGGCCGAGGCACGGGGCGCCCAGGTCGTGAACCTCACCATGGACGGCTGCCAGTTCCTGGCGGGTGCGGAGCGCGACGGCTACTGCGCCGGCTACGACGAGTACGTGCTCTCCTACGTCGACTCCATCGACCCCGACACGGTGCTGACCACGGTCACGCTCACGGATGCCGGATCGGCCGAGGAGACCCTGCCCGACGGCGCCGCCTCCTCGGTGCAGGCGCTGCTGGACCGCGGGATCGACGTGATCGCGGCCCGGGACACCCCGCGCTGGGAGAGCGACCAGTTCCAGTGCGCCGAGGACGTCATCGACGGCGGCGGGACCCCGGCCGAGGCCGACGAGGCCTGCGGCGCGGACGCCTCGCAGAAGCTCGCCGCGAGCAATCCGGCGAAGCCCCTCGCGGACCTCGTCCCGGCAGGTCCGGGAGACGGCGCCGCGGCCGAGGTCACCCTGCTGGACCTCTCGACGCAGATCTGTCCTGAGGGCCGCTGCTCCCCGGTGCTCGGGGACGTCTCGGTATACATGGACGACGACCATCTCACGCGCCTGTTCGTCGAGGAGACCCTCGCGCCCAGGGTGACCGAACTGCTCGCGAACTCCCGGTGAACCCGCTCGCAACCTGCACGGCTTACGATGTGCCCGTCCCGGGGGCGCTCCGACGCCCCGCCCAGCAGGAAGCAGGTTCGCCCACGTGGAAGTTCTCGGGGTGCTCGCGGCACTTCTCGCCACCCTCGCCGTGCTCGTGGTCCCGGGCCTGCCCGCCGTCCTCGCGCTGCGGCTGCGACCGCTCACCGGGGTCGCCGTGCTCGCTCCCGTCTCCCTCCTGCTGATCGCGATCTCCGCGGAGCTCGGCCACCAGCTCGGCATCCGCTGGACGGGCCTGTCCCCGCTCGTGCTCGGCCTGCTGCTCGGAGCGGGCCTGCTCCTCGTCGGCCGCCGCCGCGCAGCCGCTCCCGCCCCCTCGCCTCGCGCCCCCTCGCATCCCTCCCTCTCGCCTCCCGCACCCTCGCATCCCTCCCTCTCGCCTCCCGCACCCTCGCATCCCGCACCCTCGAGCGCGAAGGCGGCTGCGGACCCCGCCGTCGCCCCGTCCCCGGAGCTCGCCGGGGTGCGGGCGCTCCTCGCGGGCCGGCGCGGCGCCGCCCTGGCGATCCTCGGCGGCCTGGTCATCGGCTGCGGCGTGCTGCTGGCGCGCGCCCTGACGATGATGGGGAGCGTCGGCGCGCTCAGCCAGACCTACGACAACGTCTTCCACCTCAACGCGATCCGGCATATCCTGCGCGCCGGCGACGGCTCCGCGTGGGTGGTGGGCGGCATGACCGCGCTCCCCGGGGAGGCCGTCTACTACCCGGCCCTGTGGCACCAGGCCGTGAGCCTCGCGGTGCAGCTGTCCGGGCAGGAGATCATCCTGGTCTCGAACCTGATGATGCTGGTGGTCGGGGTCCTCGTGTGGCCGCTGGCCCTGGTCGCCCTGGTGCGCACCACCACGAGCAGCGGCCCGCTGGGCTGGATGGCGGCGGGCGCCCTGGCCGGGGTCTCCGGCGCGTTCCCGCTCTCCCTGATGTCGTGGGGGATCGTGCTGCCCTATCTCCTCTCGCTCGTCCTGATGCCCCTCGTGGTAATGATGGTGGTGCACCTGGCCGGCCTCGCCCCGGAGTCCGCGCAGCGCCTGAGCACGCTCCAGCTCGTGGTGCTGCTGCCGGCTGTGTGCCTCGCCGCGGCCCTCGCCCACCCGCAGGGCGTGTTCGTCGGCGTCGTGCTGGGCCTGCCGATCCTGGCCTGGGCCACGCTGGTGCGCGCCCGCGACCTGATCGCCGGGGTGCCCGGCAGCGTCCGACGCCTGCTCCCGCTCGTGGTGATGACCGTCGGCGGCGGCGCCATCGCCTGGCAGGTCTGGCAGCGGGCACGCCCCCCGCAGTCCTCCGCCGTCTGGGAGCCGAACGCCTCGTGGCGGGAGGCGATCGGTCAGGTCGGCTCGCTCTCGCCCAACGCGGCACCGACCTGGCTGCCGCTGGGCGTGGTCATGCTCGTGGGCCTGCTCGTCGTGCTCCTCCGGACCCGGTCCCGGTGGCTGGTCGCCTCCTGGCTGGCCGCCGCAGCGCTGTCCGTCGCGGCCCGCGCGACGCCCGTCGGCGACCTGCGGTACCTGCTCACCGGCGGCTGGTACAGCGACACCTTCCGCATCGCCGCGATCGTGCCCGTGGTCGCGATCCCCGTGCTCGCCGTGGGGATCGATGCGCTCGGCCGGTGGGTCGACGAGCACCTGCCGGCGCGGCGCGGCGCCATCGCCCCCGGCACCTCGCGCAGTGTCGCGGCGCTCGCCGGGCCGACGGCCGCCGCCCTCCCGGTGGCCGGTGTGCTCGGCGTGCTCGGCGTGCTCGGCGTGCTCGCCCTGGCCCAGCTCTCCCCCGCCACGCGCGCCAACCTCGACTACCTGGCCGTGGACTGGCACAGCGACGCGCTGCTCACCGCGGACGAGCACACCCTGCTCGAGCAGCTGCCCGACGTGGTCCCCGAGGATGCGGTGATCGCGACCAACGCCTGGAACGGCAGCTCGCTGGCCTACGCGATCTCCGACCGCCCGGTGCTGAACACCTATATGGGCTTCTCCGCCGAACCCGAGGTGCACCTGCTCAACGGGCGGCTCGACGAGGCGCAGACCAACCCCGAGGTGTGCGACGCCGCCGAGCAGCTGCACGTCGACTACGCCCTGGACTTCGGTGCGCAGGAGCTCCATGGCCGCAGCGCGACCTACACCGGGCTCAACGAGATCTCCGAGTCCGGAGCGGCCGAGGTGGTGCTCCAGGTGGGCGACGCGAAGCTGCTGCGCATGCTCCCCTGCCGCGGCGTCGATGGTTCAATGACGTCGTGACTACGTTCTCCGCCGCCGCCCCCTCGCCCCGTGCCCGCGCCACCGCCCTGGACCTCGGTGATTTCGTCACCGCCTCCCCCTCGAGCTTCCATGCGGTGCGCGAGACGGCGCGCCGGCTCCAGGACGCCGGCTTCACCGAGCTGACCGAGACCGCCCCGTGGGGCGCGGCGGAGGTCACCGGCGACCGCTTCGTGATCCGCGACGGCTCGCTCATCGCCTGGTCCACGCCCGACGGCGTCGACACCGGCACCCCGTGGCGCATCGTCGGCTCCCACACCGACTCGCCCGGGCTGAAGCTCAAGCCGAACCCGCGGCTGGGCGCCGAGGGGCTCGCGCAGGTGGGCGTCGAGATCTACGGCGGCCCGCTGCTGAACTCCTGGCTGGACCGCGAGCTGCGCCTGGCCGGACGTCTCGCCCTGGCCGACGGCACCACCGCGCTGGTGGCGACCGACGGCATCCTGCGGGTCCCCCAGCTCGCGGTGCACCTGGACCGCGCGGTGAACAAGGACGGCCTGCAGCTGGACCCCCAGCGCCATATGCAGCCGATCCTCGGGTTCGGCCCGCTGGACGTGCGGGAGGTGCTCGCGGCCGAGGCGGGCGTCGCGGCGAGCGACATCGTCGGCTTCGACGTGGTGACCGTCGATGCCCAGGCGCCGGCCCTGTTCGGTGCCCACGAGGAGTTCCTCGCCTCCGGACGCCTGGACAACCTCACCTCCGTCCATGCCGAGGCGCTGGCCCTGATCACGGTGGCCGGCAGCGCCCGCAGCGCGGGCTCGGACCCGATCGCGATGATGGTCGCCAACGACCATGAGGAAGTGGGCTCCGCGACCCGTTCCGGCGCCGCCGGCCCCTTCCTCGAGGACGTGCTGGTGCGGATGCACGCCGCCCTCGGCGGCGACGAGGCCTCCCGCCGCCGGCTCCTCGCCTCCTCGATGGTGCTCTCCGCCGATGCCGGCCACGCCGCCCACCCGAACTACCCCGAGCGCCACGACCCCGTCACCCGCCCCCGCCTCGGCGAGGGCCCGATGCTGAAGATCAACGCCCAGCAGCGCTATGCGACCGACGCCGTCGGGATCGCCGCCTTCGCCGCCGCGTGCGACGCGGCCCAGGTGCCGTACCAGCAGTTCGTCTCGAACAACGCCATGCCCTGCGGGTCCACCATCGGCCCGATCACGGCGACCCGTCTGGGGATGACCACGATCGACGTGGGCATCACCCTGCTGTCCATGCATTCCGCCCGGGAGATGTGCGCGAGCGCGGATCCCCTCCTGCTGCAGCAGGCCTGTGCCGCGTTCCTGCGTGGCTGAGAGGCTCCCGCTCCTCTGATGTCCCGTTCCGCCACGGCGCCTCCCCGGACGCCGCCCTCGCCGCCGCCGGCCGCACCGCCGACCTCCACACAGGCGGGACGCTTCCGCCCCGAGCTGCACGGGCTGCGCGGACTCGCCATCGGCCTGGTGGTGCTCTACCACGTGTGGTTCGACCGGGTCTCCGGCGGGGTCGACGTGTTCCTCTTCCTCTCCTCGTTCCTGCTGGTGGGGACGTTCCTGCGCCGGATCGACCGGGGCGAGCGGACCCGCCCGGCGGCGTACTGGGGGCGCACGTTCAAGCGCCTGCTGCCGCCCACGGCCGTGGTCTCCCTGGCGACGCTCGCCGGGGTGTATCTGATCCTCCCGCCGGAGCGGTGGATGCCCGCGCTCGACGACGCGATCGGCTCGCTGCTGCACGTCGAGAACTGGGTGCTGATCCAGCGGGGCGTGGACTACTACGCGGCCGCGGAGACCGGTCCCTCCGCCTTCCAGCATTTCTGGTCGCTGTCCATCCAAGGACAGGTGTTCCTGGCCTGGCCGCTGCTGATCGCGCTGGGCGTGCTCCTGGCCCGCGTACTGCGACGCTCCGTGCGCTCCGTGCTCGCGGTGCTGTTCGCGCTCGTCCTCGTGCTCTCCTTCGCCTGGTCCGTGCACTCCACGGCGACCCAGCAGGACATCGCGTACTTCGACACCTTCGCCCGGCTCTGGGAGTTCGCGGCGGGGAGCCTGCTGGGGCTGCTGCTGCCGGCCTGGGAGGAGCGGGCCGCGGAGCGGCGGCACAGTCGAGATCAGGGCCGGGATCGAGATCAGGACCGGAGTCGCGGCCGGCACCGCCGTCCGGCGTCGGCCGTCTCCCCCTGGCGGGTGCTCGCCGGCTGGGCGGGGATCCTCGGCCTCGTCTCGTGCGGCCTCCTGATCGACGTACAGGGGGCCTTCCCGGGCTGGATCGCGGCCTGGCCGCTCGCCGCGGCCGGTCTGGTCCTCGTCGTGGGCACCACCGGGCACCGGCTCGGCGTGGACCAGCTGCTGGCCACCGGCCCGGCGAAGGTGCTCGGGGACATCTCCTACGGCCTCTACCTGGTGCACTGGCCGCTGCTGACCCTCTACCTCGCCCACACCGGCAAGCAGCGCGCCGGAGTGCTCGACGGCTTCCTCCTGATCCTGGTCTCCCTCGCCGCCGCCTGGCTGCTGACGCGACTCGTGGACACCCCGATCCGGCGCTGGCCCTGGGCGTCGGCGAAGGCCTGGCGGTCCGGGGCCGTCGCGCTGACCTGCCTGGTGCTCGGACTCGCCCCCGCTCTCGCCGCCCAGCAGCACCTGATCGCGCAGCAGCGTGAGGCCGAGGCCCGCGTGGTCGCCGACAACCCCGGCGCCCGGGTGCTCGACCCGGACTTCACGGTGCACCCCGACGCGGACCCGTCGGCCGAGCCGTTGCCCACCGCGGCGCTGATGGGCTCGGACTGGGTCTCCGGTGAGGAGGAGTGCACCGGCGATCTCGCGCCCCAGGGCCAGGAGCAGGAGCAGCTCGACCCGATCTGCCGGACGGTGCCGGGACCCGAGGGCGCACCGGTCGTGGTGAGCGTGGGCAACTCCCGCCTCGAGCAGTTCAGCGCCTCCCTCATCGAGCTCGCGAAGAAGGAGGGCTGGACGCTGGTCACCCTGTGGAAGGGCGGGTGCGCCTACACGCCCGATGCGACCCTCGAGGAGCCCGACTGCAACGGGTTCAGCGCCGACGCGAAGGCCTATCTGGAACGGATCGACGCGGATGCCGTCGCGCTGAACACCACCTTCATGAACCGTGACGGCACCGAGACGATCATGCCGGGCATGGAGACGACCCTGCCGCAGCTCGCCGCGACCGGCACCCAGGTCGTGGCGATGCGCGACCTCCCCCGGATGCCGTTCGACCCGCCGGCGTGCACCGCGGAGAAGGGCGCGGACGATCCGGACTGCGCCCCGCCGCTGGCCGAGCCGCTCCAGCAGGAGCGCCCCGATGCCGAGCTGCTCGCCGCTGCCGACGGCGCCGTCGTCCCGCTCGAGGTGAACGACCTGGTATGCCCCGACGACGTCTGCACGCCGGTGATCGGCAATGTGGTCGTCTCCCTCGACGACGACCATCTCACCGGCACCTACGCCGCCTCGATGCAGGACGCGGTGGGCGCCCGGCTGCGCGACGGGGGGTTCCACTGGTGAGCGCCGCCCGGTCCCCCGTCACCGCGGGCGCTCCCCCGCCCCCGACCTACCGCCCGGAGCTGCACGGGCTGCGCGGACTCGCGATCGCGCTCGTCGTGCTCTATCACGTGTTCATGGACCGGGTCTCCGGCGGTGTCGACGTGTTCCTGTTCATCTCGGCCTTCTTCCTCACCGGCAGCTTCGTGCGCCGGATGGAGACCGGGAAGCCGATGGCCCCGGTCGCCTACTGGGCGCGCACGTTCAAGCGGCTGCTCGCTCCGGCGGCGGTGATCGTGCTGGCCACCCTCGCCGCGGTGCGGCTGTTCCTGCCGCCGAGCACCTGGATGCCCGCGATCCACGACGCGATCGCTTCGATGCTCCAGGTCGAGAACTGGCTGCTGATCCATCGCGGCACCGACTACGAGGCCGCCGCGACCACCGCGACCTCGCCGTTGCAGCATTTCTGGTCGCTGTCGATCCAGGGGCAGGTGTTCCTGCTGTGGCCGCTGCTGTTCGCGCTCTGTGCGGTGATCGCCCGGCGCTCCCGCATCGCCCCGCGCCGCGTGGTGCTGATCGTCTTCACGGTGATCGCGCTGGCCTCGTTCGTCTGGTCGGTGGTCTCCACCGCGACCCAGCAGCAGACCGCCTACTTCGACACCACGGCGCGCATCTGGGAGTTCGCGGCCGGCTCGCTGCTGGCTCTGCTCCCGGCGGCCGCACCGGCCGGCACCGCCCGGTCCGCGCCCTCCCGTCGGCTGCGGGTGGGGCTGGGCTGGGCAGGCCTGGCAGTGCTCATCGCGACCGGCGCGCTGATCGACGGCCGCTCGATGTTCCCGGGCTGGATCGCCGCGATCCCTCTGCTGGGCGCGACGCTGGTGTTCCTGTCCGGGGTGAGCGGCTCCCGCCTCGGCGCGGACCGTCTGCTGCGCTCGCGGCCCTTCTCCTTCCTCGGCGACATCAGCTACGGGCTGTACCTGATCCACTGGCCGATCCTCGCCATCACCCTGGTCGCCGCCGAGCGGGCGACCGCCGGACCGCTCCTGGGCCCGGCGATCATCGCGCTCAGCGTGGTCCTCGCCTACCTGCTCACCCGTTTCCTGGACACCCCGATACGGCGGTGGAGCTGGGCGAACAGCTCGGCGCCGCGGGCCGGCGCCGTGGTGGTGGCGGTGCTGGCGATCGGTCTGGCCCCGAGCATCGGCGCCAAGCAGCTCCTCGAGGACGCTGCGCAGGACGCCGAGCGCCGGGCGACCGCGGACAATCCCGGGGCGCGGGCCCTCATGCCGGGCTTCGAGCCCCACCCGGACGCGGATCCGGATGCGGCTCCCCTGCCGTCCGCCGCCACGCTCAGCCAGGACTGGGAGAACCTGCCCGAGGAGTGCTCCGGGGAGTTCGCCCCCGCCGAGGGGATGCTCGAGGGGTCCTGCCGCATGACCGATGCCCCCGACGGCGCGCCCGTGATCATCGCCGCGGGCAACTCCCGTCTCGCGCAGACAGCGGTCTCGCTGAGCGGCCCCGCCCAGGAGAACGGGTGGCGACTGATCATCCTGCGGGCACCGAGCTGCGTGTTCACCCCGGGCATCGACTCCTACCTGGGGGCCGAGTGCGACGCCCACAACGACGCGGCGCTGGAGTACATCGACCAGGTCGGCCCGGAAGCCGTCGCCGTCTCCACCACGATGGTGCTCCATGAGGGGCCCGAGCGGGTGGACCGGGTCACGGAGGAGACCGTCCCCGCGCTGCTGGCGGGCGGCACCGACGTGATCGCGCTGCGCGACGCCCCGCGCCTCGCCGAGAACCCCGTCGCCTGCCTCGAGGCGGGCGGCACGGTCGAGGACTGCACTCACCCCCTGGACCGGGACACGATGCCGCAGCAGCGTCCGGATGCCGCGGTGCTCGAGGAGCTGGCCGCGCGCAGCGAGGAGGGCGACGGTGGGGAGGACGGGGACGTGTTCCCCGTGGACCTGCTGCCGATCACCTGCCCGCAGGATGCGTGCCCGCCGATCATCGGGAACATCCACGTCATGTTCGACGAGGACCACCTCACGGCGACCTACATGGAATCCGCCGGCCCGGAGGTCGAGCGACAGCTCGAGGACGCCGGCTTCCGCTGGTGAGGCCCGGGTCAGGCCTCGTCGAGGGCGCGCTGGGCGAGAGTCTCGACCCTCGACACCGCGGCCCGGACCGGGCCGACCAGCTCGTGCTCGCGTCCGTACTCGCGCTGGGTGTCCTTGAGCAGCTCGTCGACCTGGACGAAGGCATCCTCGAGATGTCCCGCCTCGGCGGTGGCGACGGCCAGCTCGGTGCGCAGGGCGATCGCCTCGGGGATGACTGCGGGGGTGTGGGAGTCGTCGCTGGCGAGCAGCTCGAGCAGGCGGCGGGTGGTGTCGTGGACACGCTGCTGCGGTGTGCTCATCGGGGGCTCCTCCGAAGTGGGGACGGCGTGCAGGGGCAGGAACGATCCTACGGGGGCGATGACGCCTTCCGTCCCGGTGCGCAGTAGTCTGAGCAGGCCATGGAGATCAATCCCTACGAGTCGCGTCTGCGCATGCTGCAGCAGATCGACGGGGTGCAGATGCAGCGCGAGGCCTCTCCCGACGAGGAGACCGCCGGGTGTCCGGGCTGCCCGTACTTCTGGACCTGCCCGGTCCCGCATCGCGGCGAAGAGGTCAAGGCTCCCGTCGACATCGAGTTCGCCGATGTCGAGGACGTGCTGGGCCGGCGGGCGGCCTACGCCCCGCGCGATGAGTCCGACGTCGGCTGGACCGACGACTGGGTGGACGAGGAGGGCCTGCGGGTCGAGCAGCCCGGTTCTCCGGAGCTCCCTGTGTCCTCGGATCTGTCCGGTTCCCCGGCGGCCCCCGACCTCCCGGAACTCCCTGACACCCCAGTGCGCCGAGCGGGACTCGACGACCTGGACACGCTCTCCGAGCCGACGGACCGCGAGGACGACGAGGGCCGCGAGGACCACGAGGACGGCACGGACGACGAGGACGGCGTCGAGCACGGCGATGTGAAGAAGATTCCGGCACCCGGAGAACGCGGCCGACGACGCGCGTCGCGCTGGAGCCTGTTCAGACGGCGCTGAGCCAGATCCCGCGGAGTCCGATCGCACGGAGTCCGATCGCACGGAGCCGGATCGCACGGAGTCCGATCGCACGGAGCCGGATCGCACGGAGCCGGATCGCGCCGACCCAGGTCACGGCACTGCCATCCCGAGTTCCGACTCAGGCGTCGCGCCCGCTCCGGCTCGCCAGGGCGGCACCGAGATCCGCCGGGGCGTGGTCGACCGGGCACTGCCCCTCGCGCAGGGCGGCCCGGGCGAGGGTCGACACGGAGACGCCCTCCGACTCCGCGAGGGCGCCGCGCCCGTCCTGGCCGAGGGCATCCCCGACCGCTGTCCCGACGCCCACGCCCACGCCCGCACCGGCACCGGCACCGGCACCGGCACCGGCACCGGCGAAGGAGGCCCCGAACACGGGCGGGACGGTGCGGTCCACGCGCATCCAGCCGGCCGGCGCGGCGTCCGCCGGATCGGCCTCGACGTCGGCGGCGCCGCGCCCGGAGGAGATGTCGATCCCGAAGATCGTGTGGAACGCCTCGACGTAGTCGTCCGCGAAGCCGGTCTCGGCGAGGTGGCGGGCACGCTCGGCGGGCTGGTGCATGACCTTCGCCAGGATCCTGCGCACGCTGCGCTCGAGCACGTCGGCCGTCTCTCCGGAGACCTCGCGGCGCAGGCGGTCGACCTCGTCGTCCGCGGTGTCGGCGACCTCGCGGCGCAGGGCGGCCATCGCGGGATCGATGCGACGCACCTCCTGCTGCACACGGAACGCCTCGACGTTCTCCTCGACGATGGCGCGGGCGGTCCGCAGCGCCGGATCGTCGCTCGCATCGACGCCGACCTTGAGGTCGGCGAGCCCGAGCACGGTCACCCCCTTGAGGTGGCGCACCAGCGGGTGCAGGTCGGAGCGCAGAGCGAGGTCGAGCACGATGGTGCGGCCGGCCGCGAGGAACTGCTCGGGGAACAGCGAGGTGCCGCGCCCGGAGCAGGACAGCACCAGGTCGGCCTCCCGCAGGGCGACGTCGAGTCCCTCGGGGCTGACCACGTGGGCTCCGTGGCGTTCCGCGAAACCGGCGGCGCGGCCGGACGGCGAGTACACCCGCAGGTCGGTGACGCCGCGGCGGGTGAGCTCGGCGAGCCCGAGCCGCGCATAGGCGCCGGTGCCGACGATGAGCGCGGTGCGGCCCGCGAAGCCGCCCAGCTCGACGCCCGCGCGGTCCACGGCGACGGCCGCTCCGGAGCGGCCGGACGCACCGACGGGGGCCTGGGTGGCGACCCGCTTCGCGCAGCGGAAGCCGTGCTGGAAGAGGTCGTGGAGCATCGAGGTGGTGCGGCCCGCGAGGCGGGCGGCCTCGTAGGCCTGGCGCACCTGGCCGGCGATCTCGGCCTCGCCGAGCACGAGGGAGCGCAGCCCGGAGGTGACCTCGTAGAGGTGCTGGGGCACTGGGGTGTCCATCGCGGCGTCGAAGCACAGGGAGACCACGTCGCGCTCGAGGCCGCTGGTGCGGGCGACGGCATCGATCACGAGGTCCACGCCCTCGTGGAAGCGGTCGGTGTCGAGGTAGACCTCGAGGCGGTTGCAGGTGCTCACCACGACGTGGCCGGCGATGATCGGGGCCGCTCCGCTGGCGCCGGTGCGCTCGGCCTGGAGGTCCTCGATCACGGCGGGCAGGGTGCGTGCATCCCGGGTGAGGGCGTCGAGCACATCGAGATCGAGGTGCTCGTGGGAGGCACGGAGGGCAGCGAGCATGGCCGCCAGTGTAGGCCTGCCCGCTGGGCTGGATGGCGCTCTCGGATCCGATGTGCACAATAGGTGTGTCATGACACAGAACCCCACGTCAGAGCCATCTTTTGCCGACATCGCGTCAGATTCTTCGCGACGCGTGTCAGATAACGGGATCACCGCAGGCCCGAGCAACGGCACCACCCCTGACGCCCCCACCGCGGCGCCCTTCGAGACCCCCGCGGATCCCACCGCAGCGGGGTCCGCCCTCCCCTCCGAGCACCCCGCCCGGCGACCCGTCGCCGAGGGTGGAGTGTCCGATTCGTCCGTCCTGCGCGAGCTGCGAGGTGACCGAGCAGACACTCCCAGCGTGTGGTTCATGCGACAGGCCGGACGCTCCCTGCCCGAGTACCGCGCCCTGCGCGAGGGCACCACGATGCTCGACTCCTGCGTGCGCCCCGAGATGGCCGCCGAGATCACCGTGCAGCCCGTGCGCCGCCACCACGTCGACGCCGGCATCTTCTTCTCCGACATCGTGGTCCCCGCCCGCCAGGCCGGCCTCGGCGTCGAGATCAAGCCCGGTGTCGGGCCGGTCTTCGACCACCCGATCCGCACCGAGGCCGACGTCGATGCCCTGCCGCCGCTGGGCGATGACTACGAGGCCGCACTCGACCCGATCCGCGAGGCCGTGCGCCTCACGGTGGCCGAGCTCGGCACCACTCCGCTGATCGGTTTCGCCGGTGCACCCTTCACCGTGGCCAGCTACATGGTCGAGGGCGGCCCCAGCCGTGACCACCTGCGCACCCGCGCCCTGATGCGCTCCCAGCCAGAGGTGTGGGCGCGCCTGGCGAGCTGGGTCGCCGAGCTCTCGGGCCGTTTCCTGCGGGCCCAGGTGCTCGCCGGCGCGTCCGCCGTGCAGCTGTTCGACTCCTGGGTCGGCGCGCTGTCGGAGGACATGTACCGCTCCGGCGTGCAGTCCCACTCCGCCGCGGCCCTCGCCCGCGTGGCCGACCTCCCCGTGCCGCGCATCCACTTCGGCGTGGGCGCCGCGCACCTGCTCACCCCGATGCTCGAGGCGGGCGCGACCGCGATGGGCGTGGACCACCGGCTGCGCCTGGACCAGGCGCTCGACATCCTCCCCGAGGGCACGCCGGTGCAGGGCAACATCGACCCCGCCGTGCTGTTCACCTCCGAGGAGGCGCGCTTCGCCGAGGCCCGCGCGGTGCTCGAGGCCGGGTCCCGCGCGAGCGGCCACGTCGTGAACCTCGGCCATGGAGTCGCCCCTGACACCGATCCGCAGGTGCTCACCGATCTGGTGAGCTTCCTGCACGAGCAGGACGCCCACCAGCTGGGCACGCGCCGGGCATGAGCGAGCGCACCCTCGTCGTCGGCGGCGGACTCGCGGGACTGCTCGCGGCCCGCCGCCACCAGCGGGCAGGGCACCGGGTGGTGCTCCTGGAGGCCGCCGATCCCGTCGGCGGCGCGATCGCCGACGTCCTGGTCACGCAGGACCCGGAGGACAGCACCAGCAGAAGCACACGCACCGGCACCGGCACGGGCACGGGCACGGGCACGGATCCTGTCGCGCGGCTCGTGCTGAACGCGGGCGCCGAGGCGTACGCGACCGGTTCCGGAGCGGTGGACGCCCTGGTCGCCGAGCTGGGCCTGGCCGATCAGGTCGTCAGCCCGCGCGAGGGTCTGGGCAGCCGCGTGGTCTCCGCTGCCGGAGCGCATCGGGCGCCGGGCGGTTCGCTGCTCGGCATCCCGGGGCGTCCCCTCGCGGCCGACGTCCGGGCGGTGCTGGGCCTGCGCGGCGCCCTGCGGGCGAGCCTCGAGCGCGTCCTGCCCGCGTCCGTCGGGGCCCGCCCCGGTGCGACCGTCGCCGAGGTGGTGCGCACCCGGCTCGGTGCCGCGGTGCTCGAGCGCCTCGTGGCGCCGGTGGTCGGCGGGGTGCACTCGGCGGATCCTGCGACCCTCGAGTTCGCCGCCGCGTCCCCGCAGCTGAGCGCTGGCCTCGCCGAGCACGGCTCCCTCGTGGCCGCCGTCCGGCAGCTGCGCGGCCGCAGCACGGGGACCGCCGGGACCCGCGTCCACACCCTGGCTCCGTCGCTGGCCGCCCTGCCGGCGATTCTGCAGGAGCAGTTCCTCGCCGCCGGGGGCATCGTGCGCACGTCGGTGGAGGCCACCGCGGTGCACCATGACGCCCCTGGATGGCGGGTCCGCACCGCCTCCGGCGAGACCCTCGAGGCGGATCATCTGGTCCTCGCCTGCCCGCCCGACACGGCCCACGACCTGCTGACGGCCGGGCTCGGAGAGCAGTCGGGAGACCCGACCGGCCAGCAGCCGGAGGGCCCGACCGGCCAGCCGAGGGACACGACCGGCACCGTCGCACGGATCGCCTCGGCCATCCCGCAGACCCCGTCGGCCCCCGTGCGCCTGGTGGTCCTCGTGCTCGACGCCCCGGCCCTGGATTCTTTCCCCTCCGGCACCGGCGCCCTGGTCGCCCCCGGAACGGCGGGCGTCCGGGCCAAGGCGCTCACCCACGCGAGCGCCAAGTGGGCGCATGTGCAGCACGCCGCCCGCGAGGCCTTCCCGTCGGCCGAGAGCCCGCACGTGGTACGACTGTCCTTCGGACGTCCCGGCGAGGAGCTCCCGGATCCCGCGGGGATCGTCGACCTCGCCCTGACTGATGCCTCCCGGATCCTCGGGGTCGCGCTGCCGCGCGAGCAGCTGCTCGCCGCACGTGTGATCGACTGGGACCGTGCCATGCGGCAGCCCCGCCCCGGGCACCGCGCCGCCCTCGACGCGCTCACCGCCGTTCTGCGCGAGGAGCCGTCCCTTCAGCTCGTCGGCTCCTGGAGAGCCGGCACCGGCATCGACGCGATCGTCCGCGCCGACGCCGCGCCGGCCCCCGAACCCGACGCGACCCCGCCCGACTGACCCGACTGACGTGACTGACGTGACTGACGTGACCCACCTACGATCCAGCAACTCCCCTGCAGTGGAAGGACACCCCCTGATGAACGAGGCGAAGAACCCGTCGACGGACGCGACCAGCGGCGCGGCGAGCGATCCCGAGCAGATCGCGCAGACCACGCGCTACACGAGCTACACCGTGTTCCGCCGGATTTCCGGCCTCACCGAGGACGGCGAGGTCACCACCGAGCAGATCACCGCTGCGCTCGGCGAGGTCACGTCGCTCATCGAGACGGCCTCCGACGGCGACGTCGAGATCCTGGGCTTCTACGACGTCTCCGGCTTCCGCGCCGAGGACGACCTCATGCTGTGGCTCGCGGCCGACAAGCCCGAGTCGCTGCAGGCCGCGCTGCGCGAGTTCGAGAACTCCCTGCCCGGCACCTGGCTGAACCGCGAGTGGGCCTCCGTCGGCGTGCACCGCATGGCCGAGTTCGCCCGCGGCCACGTGCCCTCGTTCATGGTCCCCGAGTTCTCGCGGAAGCAGTGGATCACCGTGTACCCCTTCGTGCGCAGCTACGACTGGTACCTGCTGCCCGACGACGAGCGCAACCGCATGCTGCGCGAGCATGGAATGCTTGGCCGCGAGTACCCGCAGGTCAACGCCAACACCGTCGCCGCTTTCGCGCTCGGCGACTACGAGTGGCTGCTCTCCTTCGAGGCGGACGACCTCCACGACCTCGTCGACATGATGCGCCACCTGCGCTACTCCGATGCGCGCCTGCACGTGCGCGACGAGCTCCCCTTCCACACCGGCCGCCGCCTCGACTCCCTCGCGGACGTCGCCGCCCTGCTCGCCTGACTCGCCTGACACCCCACTTCTTGCGAAGGAACCTTCCGTGACTGACCCCACCACGTCGACGCTCCGCCCCCGCACCGTCGACCCTGCCTCTGCGACCCACACCCGTCGCGGAGAGTCCAAGCCCTTCGACGCGATCCTGTTCTCGTCGTTCGGCGGGCCCGACGGCCAGGAGGACGTGATCCCCTTCCTGCGCAACGTCACCCGCGGGCGCGGCATCCCGGACGAGCGCCTCGAGGAGGTCGCGGGCCACTACCGCGCCCTCGGCGGCCGCAGCCCGATCACCGAGCAGAACGAGGCGCTGATCGCCGCTCTCGAGCAGGAGCTCGCGGGCCGCGGCATCGACCTCCCGATCTACTTCGGCAACCGCAACTGGGCGCCCTACAACGCCGACGCGGTGCGCGCGCTGCATGCCGATGGCCACCGCAACGCCCTCGGCCTGGTGACCAGCGCCTACTCCTCGTACTCCTCGTGCCGCCAGTACCGGGAGGACTTCGGGATGGTCCTCGAGGAGACCGGCCTGGTCGACGAGGTGAGCATCGACAAGGTCCGCGTGTACTTCAACCATCCGGGCTTCCTCGAGCCCGTGGTCGACGGGCTCGGCCGCGCGCTGGCGAGCCTCGCCTCCGCCGGGCACGACGCCGAGCGGGTCGCGGTGCTGTTCTCCACCCACTCGGTGCCGACCTCGATGGCCGATGCGTCCGGCCCGGAGGAGACCCGCGTCGAGGGCTCCGGCGGCTGGTACGTCGAGCAGCATCTCGCGGCCTGCCGCTGGGTCATGGACCAGCTGCACGACGATTCGCCGGAGCTCCCCGACTGGCAGCTGGTCTACCAGTCCCGCTCCGGCGCCCCGCACATCCCGTGGCTCGAGCCGGATGTCAACGACGTGATCGCGCAGCTCGCCGAGGAGGATGCGGCCGACGCCGTCGTGGTCGTCCCGATCGGTTTCGTCACCGACCACGTCGAGGTCGTGTGGGACCTGGACACCGAGGCGAAGGAGACCGCCGAGGAGAAGGGGCTCGCCTTCCGACGGGTCGCGACCTCCGGTGAGGACCCCCGCTTCATCGCCGCCCTCGCGGATCTGGTCCAGGAGCGGCTGGACGCGCAGTTCCCGCGCCGCGTGGTCACCGACTTCGGGGGCACGCCGGACGTGTGCGGCGCGAACTGCTGCGTGGGCCGGATGTGCCGCCCCACCACGAGCGCCGTGGATTCGGCCGACGACGTGGCCCGCGCCCGGTCGGAGGCCGCCGCCGGAGCTGCCGCGGCAGCGGGAGCCTCCTCATGACGGCCACGCTCCCCCCTCTGACCATCGGCACCCGCGCCTCGCAGCTCGCCCTGACCCAGTCCGGCCAGGTCGGCTCGGCGATCGTGGAGGGGACCGGTCGCGAGGTGGAGCTCGTGCACGTGAGCACCCATGGCGACCGCGACCGCGTCAGCCCGCTCGCTCAGATCGGCGGCACCGGCGTGTTCGTCACCGCCGTGCGCCAGGCGCTGCTGGACGGCACCGTCGACGTGGTCGTGCACTCCTGCAAGGACCTGCCCACGCAACCGCTCGAGGAGATCACCCTGGCCTCGATCCCGGTGCGGGAGGATCCGCGCGATGCGCTGTGCGCGCGCGACGGGATGACGATGGATCAGCTGCCCGAGGGCGCCCGGGTGGGCACCGGCTCGCCGCGTCGTGCCGCGCAGCTGCTGCGCGCACGCCCTGACCTGGACGTGGTGGGGATCCGCGGGAACATCGAGACCCGTCTGGCCCGGGCGCTCGGGGACGAGGCGGATCTCGACGCCGTGGTGCTCGCCGCCGCCGGTCTGCAGCGAGTGGGCCGGGGCGCCGTGATCAGCGAGCTGCTGAGCGTGGAGATCATGCTGCCGGCGCCCGCCCAGGGCGCGCTGGCGGTGGAGGTCACCACAGCGGCCCTGCACGGTGAGACCGCGGAGACCGCAGAGACTGCGGAGACCTCGCCGGCCTGGTTCGCCGCGCGGCTGGCAGCCGTCGACGATCCCGCCACCCGCGCGGCGGTCACCGCGGAGCGGGCGCTGCTGCGCACGCTCGAGGCGGGCTGCTCCGCCCCGGTCGCCGCGTATGCGGAGATCGCGGACGGCGAGCTCGCGCTGCGCGCATTGGCGATCCGGCCCGACGGCAGCCACGTCGTCGAGGGCACCGCGCGAGTCGGCTTCGACCTCGTCGAGGACGATGCCTCGGGCACCGCCTCGATCCCCTTCCTGCTGGGCGCGGAGCTCGCCGCGGATCTGATCGAGCGCGGCGCCGGGGAGATCCTCGAGGCGGCGAAGGCCTGATGAGCGAGGGCCCAGGCCACGTCGGCCCGTCCCGTCCGGTCCTGGTCACGCGGCCTGCCGGCCGTGGGGACGGTCTGGTGACCCTGCTCGCGCAGCATGGGGTGGTCGTCGAGCACCGGCCTCTGACCCGTCTCCTCCCCGTGAGAGGGCCGGAGGTCGATCTCGCCCGCGAGCGCCTCGCAGCCGGGCAGTACTCGCACCTGGTCCTCACCTCCCGCACCGCGGTGGAGGCCTTCTGCCTCGCAGAATCTCCCTCGGCAGACTCGGCCGGATCAACCGGATCAACCGGATCAACCGGATCGCCCGGTGCGCCCGCGCTCCCCGCCTCCCTCGGCGTTCCCCCGCACACGCAGGTGGTCGCCGTGGGCGAGGGCACCGCGGCAGCGCTGGCAGCGATCGGGATCCGGGCCGACGTCGTCGCCGCCGGCTCCGGCGCTGCCCTCGTGGAGGCGATGCCGGTCGCGAGCTCGACCCCGACGTCCCGGGTGCTGTTCCCTGCCTCCGGCGCCGCCTCGCCCACCGTGCCCGAGGGGCTGCGGTCGAAGGGCTATCGCGTCGACCAGGTGACCGTGTACCGGCCCGAGCCCGTCGATCTCCCGGAGGCCTCCGCGCAGGCGCTGCGCACCGGCGGCTACAGCGCGATGGTGCTGACCAGTCCCATGATTGCGCGCCGTGCGGCGGCGATCGGGATCCACCCCTCCACCGCGATCCTCACGATCGGCGACCCGACCAGCGAGGCGGTGCGTGAGGCCGGCCTGAGGGTCACCCTCCAGGCCGAGGAGCCGACCGACGCAGCCCTCGCCGCCGTCGTCGTGCGAGCGCTCGACCTCGGCCCCTGACCGCCGCTCCTCTTCCCGGATCCCCCGCCCGCTCTTCCACCCGTCCCCTCCATCCGCAAGGAGCCACCCCATGACCCTCCCCGTCGACCGACCCCGCCGCCTGCGCTCGAGCGCCGCCATGCGCTCCCTGGTGCGGGAGAACACCCTGCGCCCGGCGGATCTCGTGCTGCCGATGTTCGTGCGCGAGGGGGCGAACGAGAACAAGCCCGTGAGCTCCATGCCCGGCGTCGTCCAGCACACGATGGATTCCCTGGTGCGCGCGTCGACCGAGGCCGCCGAGCGCGGCGTCGGCGGCGTGATGCTGTTCGGCGTGCCCGAGCACAAGGACGCCGTGGGCTCCGGGGCGACCGACCCCGACGGGATCCTCAACCGGGCTCTGGCGCGCCTGCGCTCCGAGCTGGGCGACGAGACCGTGATCATGGCCGATCTGTGCCTGGACGAGTTCACCGACCACGGGCACTGCGGCGTGCTCGACGCCGACGGCCGCGTGGACAACGACGCCACCCTGCTGCGCTACCGCGAGATGGCCCTCGCCCAGGCCGAGGCCGGCGCCCACCTGCTGGGCCCCTCGGGGATGATGGACGGCCAGATCGCGGCGATCCGTGAGGAGCTCGATGCGGCGGGGCATCTGGAGACCGCGATCTACGCCTACACCGCGAAGTACGCGTCGGCCTTCTACGGACCGTTCCGCGAGGCCGTCGACTCCTCCCTGCAGGGCGATCGGCGCACGTACCAGCAGGATCCGGCGAACGGCCGCGAGGCGCTGCGCGAGCTGGAGCTCGACCTCGCCGAAGGTGCCGATCTGGTGATGGTCAAGCCCGGGCTGCCGTATCTCGACGTGCTGCGCGAGGTCGCCCAGATCTCGCCGGTCCCCGTCGGCGCCTACCAGGTCTCCGGCGAGTACGCGATGATCGAGGCGGCCGCGGCCAACGGCTGGATCGACCGGGACCGCATGATCCTCGAGTCGCTGCTGGCGTTCCGCCGTGCCGGGGCCTCGACCGTGCTGACCTACTACGCGAGCGAGGTCGCCCAGTGGTACCGCGACGGGCTGCCCGCCCACCTGCGCGAGTTCCGCTGAGGCCAGGCACCCCGACCGGCTCACCCAGTCCACCCACCTCCCGCGACCCCTCCAGGAGACCTCCCATGACCAGTGCATCCTCCGCCGACCTCTTCACCCGCGCCCAGAAGGTGATTCCGTCCGGGGTCAACTCCCCTGTGCGCGCCTTCGGATCCGTGGGCGGCACCCCGCCGTTCCTGACCTCCGCGAAGGGCGCTCTGCTGCACGACGCCGATGGCCGCGAGTACGTGGACCTGGTGGGGTCCTGGGGGCCGATGATCCTGGGCCACGCCCACGAAGGCGTCGTCGAGGCGGTGCGCGAGGCCGCCGGCCGCGGGCTGTCCTTCGGGGCTCCGCAGCCCGGTGAGGTGACGCTCGCCGAGGAGGTCATCTCCCGCATCGCGCCGGTCGAGCAGCTGCGCCTGGTCAATTCCGGGACCGAGGCGACGATGAGCGCGCTGCGCGTGGCTCGGGCGGCGACCAGCCGCGACGTGATCGTGAAGTTCGCCGGCTGCTACCACGGCCATGTCGACGCCCTGCTCGCCGAGGCGGGCAGCGGGGTCGCGACCTTCGCGATGCCGGGGTCCGCCGGCGTGACGGCGTCGACCGCTCGGGACACCGTGGTGCTGCCCTACGGCGATCGTGAGGCGGTCACGGCGCTGTTCGCCGAGCGCGGTTCCGAGATCGCCGCGATCATCACCGAGGCGGCGCCCGCGAACATGGGCGTGGTCCCGCCGCTGGAGGCCGACGGGGTCGGCTTCAACCGCTTCCTGTCGCAGACCGCGCACGCGAACGGCGCGCTCCTGATCAGCGACGAGGTGCTCACCGGGTTCCGGGCGAGCCGTGAGGGCTACTACGGGGTCGACGGCCCCACCGGGGTCGCTGGGGCGGATGATGCCTGGGCGCCGGACCTCATGACCTTCGGCAAGGTCATCGGCGGCGGGCTGCCCGTCGGCGCCTTCGGCGGCCGGAAGGACCTCATGGGGCTGCTGGCACCGGCCGGTCCGGTGTACCAGGCGGGAACCCTGTCCGGGAACCCGCTCGCCACGGCGGCGGGTCTGGCGACCTTCGCGGGCCTGGACGAGGCGGCCTACGAGACTCTCGGGGCGGCGTCGAGCACGCTGCAGCAGCTGGTGGCCGACGCTCTCACCACGGCCGGGGTCCCCCACGTCATCCAGAGTGCCGGGACCCTGTTCTCGGTGTTCTTCCGCGAGGATCCGGTGACGGGTTATGCGGACGCGAAGGCGCAGGACACCGCGGCCTTCACCCGGTTCTTCCACGCGATGCTCGAGGCAGGGGTCTACCTGCCTCCGTCGGCCTTCGAGGCATGGTTCGTCTCCACAGCGCACACGCCGGAGGTGCTCGATCGCATCGCCGCTGCGCTGCCGGGAGCGGCGAAGGCTGCCGCCTCGGCGTGAGCTGACCGCGGCGTGAGCTGACCGCGCGCCCTCAGGTGAGGGCCCGGGGTCTGGGCACCGGGAGTCGGTGCCCAGACTCAGGGACTCAGGGACTCAGGGACTCAGGGACTCAGTGCCGCATGCCCGAGCTCATCAGGCGTTGCCCGGGGCGACGCTCCGGACGGTCGCTCGGATCACGGCGCGAACTGCGATCACGACGAGAGCGATCAGTGCGAGCAGGCTGACGAGGTGGAGGACCCCGGCCCACGGCGAATGGTCGGCTCCGCCGATCCCGAACGTGTCGGCCAGAGTCATCCCGGCGGGGAACGACGCCACGAAGTACGCCGGTGTGCCGAGCATGAGCAGCCCGAGCATCGCCACCAGCATGCCTGTGGTGGGGATCCGTCCGCGCCACCCGATGATCGTGATGAGCACGGCGATCAGGGGACCCAGCGCCAGGACGACGATCATCAGACCCCACCCCATGGTGTCGGCGGTGTTCCCCACCGCCGCGCTGATCTCTCGCAGCGAGCTGCCCGGCACCGCCGCGAGCGGGTTCAGCACCTGGATCTGAAGGGCTGCGAAGACGGCATAGGCGAGAACCAGCGCCGTGCCCCCGACCCCGATCCATCGAGAAGCCGGATTCGCCCTGGTTCTGATGCTCGGTGAGGCGGCGGCCGAGGCGTAATACGTGGTCATGACGAGATCCTGACACCAGGGGCCCCCACGGCGAGGGAGAAGTTGTGGAGGTCTCGGGGGCGTCCTGGGCATCGGTGCGCGCGGGCCTGGCTCGGGGCGGAGTTCCCGGCCCCGAGGAGACCGCTCCCGCAGATCAGACAGACTCCCGCCCTTCATCCTGGGTGGACCCTCGTCCTCTGCCCTGCGTGGGCCCTCGTCCTCGGGAACTGCGCCGAGGTACGCGACGGCGCTTGCTCACCCGGGTCCTTGTCCTGGTGTCCCCTCGGCGGCGAGATGCACGGATCTGACGCACTCGGCGATAACGGCGAGGGCCGCCGGCCGGTGCCTCCCTGTCGGACGGAGTCGACCTGTTGGATGCGGGCGACTTGGTGGACGCGGTTGACCTGTTGGTTGCGGTCGACTCATCGGGTGGAGTCGATGTGTCGGATGCTCGGGACGAGTCCTGCCCTCCCGACGCCATCGGTGGACTCACGGCCTCCTCGGACGGACCGAGCGGCTCTGGCGTGGTGGTGCGGGTGACGCCGTTGACGCTGGTCCACGTGACGCTGTGCCCCTGGGTCTCCGGAGCATCGTCCCGTTCGACGCTGCGCGTCTGCTGCTCCTTGTCGTTGCAGAAAACACAGTCACCGTCTCCGTTGTCCAGGCAGGTGTGACCGCCCTCGGAGTAGGGCTTGATGTGGTCCGTCTGGCGGATGGGGGCGTCGCAGAAGGGGCCGCGGCAGGTCACGTCGCGCCAGAGGATGAATCGTGCGAGCGCCGGAGGGAAGGCTCGGGCTGTGGACTCCATGGCGACGAGCTCACCGGTGGTGGGGTGCGTATAGAGGCGTCTGAGCTCGGCTCGAACAGCAGGCCCGTCCTCCCCCAGCGCCTCGTCCATCACGTTCTTCTTGCTGCTGAGCGCGGCGCGCAGCTCCTCACGGAGCGATTCGGAGGGCACCGGCCCGTATCCCTCGATATGGGCGATGTCGCCCTGGCTGGGAGTGAACAGAGCACGGTCGGTGATGATCACCCCGATGTCGAGGGTCATGGGGGCCATGCCCGTCTCGCGACCCAGGAGCGTGTCCACGAAGATATCCGCCTGGATGGCCTGGTGACCCCGGCGGTCCCCCTGGGCTCGCAGTTTCTCGGCGTCGAGCGAGAGGCGCTTGCGGATCAGTGCGGCGTCCAGGGAGGGGAGCCGCGCGGAGACGGTCGCCATACCGTGCTCGCCAGGCCGCACTGTGACGTGACGACGGGTGCGGGCATACTGATGCCGTCGCGCCTCCCCCTGTGGGTCCGCTGCCTCGATCTGCCGTGCGACCTCGCGCTTCCATCTCTTGGTGCCCGCACCGTCGAGGGCAGGAAGCCGCTTCGCGAGACCGCGATCCACCTGCTGGCGCTGCTCCGGGGACAGGGGCGCGACGGAGGCGGCTGCGCTGTGGACCTTCTCGAAGGTCACCTGCCCCGTCACGATGGCCTCGAACATCTCCGGCATGGACTCGACCATGCGTCGGCACGAACCCAGGGTGCGCCCGGCACCGGACGGGGAGCGGTGGGTGATCATCGAGATCTCCCGGGTCGCAGCGCGCTCGGCCCGCTTGTCGAGGATCGCCTCCGGGGCCATGGCTGTGATCTCCTGAGCGGCGTTCGCCGCCTCCTGCGCATGGGTCTCGCGACGAATCGATTCCGCCAGGCTCACAATGGCTCGAGCCTCGAGCGCCTCCAGGGCGGAGCGCTGTTCATGGAGCCGCCCGACGACAGCGGAGTAGTGCGCCGACAGCCGCTCCGGGCCGTCGAGAGCGAACATGGCGCCCGGTTCGAGAGCGAGCTCCGCGAGCAGATAGGACTGGTCTCCGAGCAGTTCCGCGAGAGCGACCGGGCCGCCGTGCCGCAGAACATCGAGCTGCCGGCGGGTGGGGTCCCCGTCGTCCGCGTCGACATCCTGCGAATCCGTGTTCATGCCTCTATTGTTCCGCCGGGCACCGACAAAAGAAAGAGCGGGTCACAGAATGTGGATAACCTCCATGCACCTTCTCGGCCCTGCGGATCGCTCCGCTGATTTCACCGCCCGACGACCCCCGACCCCCGACCCCCGACCCCTCAAAGCTCGCTGACCGCCCCCGAGCAAGGAGCCTGCACGACATGCCTCACCACGGCACACAACATCCCAGGTCAACAGCACGCACGACATCCCTTCACACCGAGACTCGCCGCACCGCACGCCACTCATCGGCCGCCTCGATACTCCCATTGTGGATAAACCACCCCTGGGGAGGAAAGGTTGGCTATTGCCTCTCCACGACACATTTTCTGATCGCCCACCAGCACGATGTGGAAAACCACCCTGTGGGGAGGAAGGATGATTTCCGTCGAACGTCCCGAGGTGGTGTCAAAGCGTGGAAGCAACATGGGGTTCGCCGGCGAGTAGTCGAGCGAA